>NZ_JAAEAA010000040.1 GCF_010119545.1 Pontibacter fetidus
CAGCACAACCAAAGAGCAGTTATGCTGTGCCGGGGCTGTACTTCTATGACAACGAGGTAGTAGAGATTGCCAAAAACCTGGAGCCAAGCCCGCGTGGCGAATACGAGATAACCGACGTGAACAAAGAGTACCTGCGTCGTGGCAAGCTGAAAGTAGGCATCCTGAACCGCGGCACGGCCTGGCTCGATACCGGCACCATACAATCGCTGATGCAGGCGGCTACCTTTGTGCAGGTCATAGAAGAACGGCAAGGCCTGAAGATCGGCTGTATAGAAGAAGTGGCCTGGCGCATGGGCTTTATTTCGGCCGAACAGCTACAGCAGGTAGCAGAACCGCTGCGCAAAAGTGGCTATGGCGAATACTTGCTCCGCATACTTAAAGAGAAGAGATAAATTAGAAAAGGCTGCCGGTCAGGCAGCCTTTTCTAATTACAGTATCTTAGGGATGTTACTTTGTGGTAGCAGTCCATTTCAACACATAAGAGTCGCATCTGAGGGCGTTAATGTTCATGCGGAAAGTGCCACTTGCTTTTTTGCCGCTTATACTTCCCTGCACATCAAAACGCCAGGCGGTGGCGCCACCATTTTCCGGGTCTACCACAATACCACTGATCTTGCCGTTCTTTACCGGAATTCTTTTTTCGGGCCCGATCGTAACTTGCTCCAAAGTGCCATCGCAGCGCCAGTACCCATTAAACGTAAATTCCTCTACCCATTTACCATCCGCCGAAAGTATAAAAGAAATTTTGTCGCCTTTCATGCCATTCGAAACGACACCGGTAAATTTCTTTTTGGGCAGGGCGCTAACATCAGCAGAAAATACCAGGATAAGGGCAATTATCTGGAATGTGAGTAATAGTTTTTTCATAAGGGTATATTTTATAGTTGTAAATATATGATCGAAAAGTATAATCTAAAATGAGAAGGGCTTTTTGCTTATTGGGTGAGCAACAGTCACCAATCTATAGTATATGCCCTACAACACAAACCCCAGCAGTAACCCGGTCAGGATAAGCACTGGTGCCGGTATTCTGGTAAACATAAGTAGTCCGAAAGTAGCTAGCACAATACTGAAATTAAGTAGCGTATTGTCGATGGGGTGGTAAAGCATAATGGCCGCCGCTATTACCATGCCCGAACTAACCGCGCTTATACCTTCTAAAGAGGCACGCACAACTCGGTACTTTTTAAGTCCTTCCCAGAAGCGTATAACAAAGAAAATAAGGAATGTGCCTGGTAAAAAGATGCCCACTGTAGCTACAAAAGAACCCAGCATTTGCCCTGCAATACCGTGCTGGCGCATAGCCAGGTTACCTACAAAGGACGTGATAGAAAACGTTGGCCCCGGTAGCGCCTGCGCAATAGCATAACCCGACAGAAATTCGTCGCCGGTGAGGTAATGCTTAAACTCCACAAACTCGGTATACATAAGCGGGATAAGCACCTGGCCGCCACCAAATATCATACTGCCGTTACGGTAAAAGTTCTCGAACAGCCTGACAGGTAAGGAAGATGTAATACCACCCAGTGCCGCAGCAAGTATAAACACGCCTACATACAGAAAGAAATTAGCCCATTGTATGTTAAGTCGCTTGTCTTTTTCCTGGGGATGCTGCTTAAAACGGAACGCCGTAACGGCGCCGCCTGCAATAAGTAGTAAGGGGTATACCCACGGCGACCGGAAAAAGTAGGATAGTACCGCTGAAATTACCATAAGTATGATAGCCACTTTAGTATTCACCACTTTTACACTGATCATCCAGGCGGCAAACGCTACAAACCCGACCGCCATTGGCTGAATAAACCGCAGGAAATCGAGTGAAATATTGTTTTGTTGCAGGTAAGAGATAACGATGGCAGCGATAGCCATTATGAAAGCTGCCGGGGTTATCCAGACAAGTAGGGTAAGGTATGCCAGGTTAGCTCCACCAATCCGGAAACCGATGGCCGTTATCGTTTGGGTAGAGGTCGGGCCGGGTAGTATCTGGCAAAGGGCGTTCAGCTCTATCAGTTCCTGCTCGGTTAGGTAGCGGCGCTTTTCAACAAGCAGCTTAAACATCATAGCAAAATGTGCCTGCGCACCCCCAAATGTAGTAAGGGCGAGTATTAAAACGTCTTTCAGGAAGATGTAGTAGCGCAGGCTCATGAGGGGTAAAAATAAAAAAAGAGAGACAGCTTATAACTATCTCTCTTTTAAATATTTCAAAATATTTATACTTAAGCTTTTTTAAGGCCAAGTTCTATCAAACGCTCAGTCAGGTACTCGCCTGCCGTAGCATCTGGGTAAGCCTTAGGGTTTTGCTCGTCTATGCAGCTCTCCAGGCAGGTCAGGTCCATTTCAGAACGTGGGTGCATAAAGAACGGAATAGAGAAACGCGACGTGTTCATCAGCTCACGCGGTGGATTAACTACACGGTGTATCGTAGACTTCAGCTTGTTGTTTGTAAGGCGCGCTAACATATCACCTACGTTCACAATTACCTGCTCTGGCAACGCTGTAATCGGTATCCATTTGCCATCGCGGCGAAGCACCTGTAAACCGTCTGCACTGGCACCCATCAATAAGGTAATCAGGTTAATATCGCCGTGCTCGGCTGCACGAACGGCATCAGCTGGTACGCTGTCCGGGTTCTCGATAGGGAAGTAGTGGATAGGGCGCAGAATGCTGTTGCCATACTTCACTTTCTCATCAAAGTAATTTTCGTCTAGGCCCAGATGGATGGCGATGGCGCGCAGCACCTCTTTACCAGCTGTTTCCAGTTTGCGGTAAGCTTCTAAGGTTACTTCTTTAAACTCCGGTACTTCAGTAGGGAAGATATTTTCAGGATATTCTTCTTTTATCGGGTCACTATCCGGAATGTCGCTTAGCTCCTGGCCAACGTGGTAAAACTCTTTTAAGTCGCCTGTGTTAAACCCTTTTGCTTTCTCTTTAAACTTGCCCACATAGCCACGCTGCCCGGCTAGTTCTGGCTCTTCGTATTTCTGCTTTACATCATCAGGTAAGGCAAAGAATTTTTTAGTGGCAGCATACAGCCTTTCAGTCAGCTCGTCGCTCAGGCCGTGGTTACGGAGGGCAATAAATCCTATATTCTGGTACGCATCACCCAACTTTTTCACAAATCGAGCCCTTCTTTCAGCGTCGCCTGACGTAAAATCCGCTAAGTCCAAAGACGGAATTTCGTCGAACAAAATTTCACTCATATTATTTTGCTGTATACTTTTTTGTGTTATTCACGTAGTTCGCAATATACGAAAAAAATAAATTCACTAACTTAGCTGAATTGCTAAACCTAATCCCTTACTAATGAAAAAAATCTACCTAAGCCTGGCAGCAGCCCTGATGCTAGGTTTTACGGCGTGCGACACTGCCCGCCAGACCCAGGATGCTGAAAGCCAGACACCCATCGTATCAAGCACTACCACTGGCCCTACTCCGGCTGGCGCGGTAATGAGCAAAAACGGGCTACGTGTTTATGCTTTTGATGATTCGCAACAATACCCGGAATCGGCGCTGCGCCTGAATACACCGCCAGCAGGTGGTTTAGTAGAGCCCGGCCCAGTTGAGTTTAACTATAGCTTGTCTAATTACCAGCTTACCCGTATGACGCCACACTCTAACGCAGAGCATATGGCCAATTCGCAGCAGGGGCAGCACATTCATAATATAGTTGATAATGAACCATATACGGCGCATTATGAGACTACGTTCACCAAAGACCTGGCAGAAGGTGATCATGTGATACTGTCTTTCCTGTCAAGATCTTACCATGAGAGCTTAAAGCACAAAGGTGCGTATGACCTGCGTATGGTTACTGCCGGTAAGCCTGCTGAGCGTATGCAGTTCGACCTGAAAGCGCCGCACATGTTCTATAGCCGCCCGAAAGGCGAATATATAGGCAAGGATACCGAAAAGATCATGCTGGACTTTTACTTGGTAAACACGGACCTGAGCACAACCGGTAACAAGGTACGCGCTACTATAAACGGCACTGAGTTTATGCTGGATCGCTGGTTGCCTTACATTATTGAAGGTTTGCCAATGGGCGAAACGACTATAAAACTGGAGCTGGTTGATAACAATGGTGCTGTAGTACCTGGCCCATACAATACTGTAGAGCGTAAGATTACGTTGAAAGAAGCGTAAGAAGTATAAGCTTTAGTAAAAGAAGAAGGCCGATGCTATAAGTAGTATCGGCCTTCTCTTTTTATAGGAAATATATCGTTTCCTGTTTCACATTATCATTTCGGATGAAGCCTAGGTTTTACGGGCCTGGCAGTGTGCTCAGTTCCTGCTAGCGTCTGGGTAATATTTTACTTTATTGTCATTCCGAGCGAAGCTGAGGGATCTTATATGTCCTATAGTTTAAGTCTATACTTACTTGAACCAAGTTATCCTTCCATAGTTACTTCCAATCCTGGGAGCTCTACTTGCCTATCGTTTCAATCAAGCTTTGGCTCCCTCACGGCCGGGAGGCCCCGTCTTCGGGCATCGCGCTGCTGCCTTCTTGCTATCCTCGTGCCTCGGATTGGCTCACGCCACCGCAACAAGTCAAAGGCGCTCAACCCAAAGACTG
>NZ_JAAEAA010000041.1 GCF_010119545.1 Pontibacter fetidus
ATAACAGGCGGAGCAGGCTTTATCGGCTCGCATGTGGTGCAGTTATTTGTGAACAAATACCCGGGCTACCAGATCTATAACCTGGACAAACTGACTTATGCCGGCAACCTGGAGAACCTCTCGGATATTGAGCACAAAGAGAACTATAGTTTCCTGAAAGGCGACATTACCGATGCTGCTTACCTGGACGAGATCTTCGCCAACTATAAGTTTGATGCCGTTATCCACCTGGCTGCTGAGTCGCACGTGGACCGTTCTATTACTGACCCGCTGGCCTTTGTGCAGACCAACGTGATCGGTACGGTAAACCTGCTGCATGCGGCTAAGAAGCATTGGGCAGACGATCTTAGCAAGCATTTGTTCTACCACATCTCTACCGACGAAGTATATGGCTCGTTGGGCGAAGATGGCTTGTTTACCGAAGAAACACCTTACGATCCACGCTCACCTTACTCGGCATCTAAAGCCAGTTCTGATCATTTCGTTAGGGCATGGTACCATACCTATGGTTTGCCTGTTAAAATATCCAACTGCTCCAACAACTATGGCCCGAACCATTTCCCCGAAAAGCTAATCCCGCTGGCCATCAACAATATTAAAAACGAGCGCCCGGTGCCGGTGTATGGCAAAGGCGAGAACGTGCGCGACTGGCTTTATGTGCTGGACCACGCCCGTGCTATTGACGTGATCTTCCATGAAGGCAAAGTAGGGGATACCTACAACATTGGCGGCATAAACGAGTGGAAGAACCTGGATCTGATTGAGTTGCTGTGTGATGTGATGGATGAGAAGCTTGGCAGACCAAAAGGACACTCACGCAAGCTGATCACTTTTGTAAAAGATCGCGCCGGCCACGACCTGCGTTACGCAATCGACTCCAGCAAACTGGTAAACGAGCTGGGCTGGAAACCCTCGGTTACCTTTGAAGAAGGCCTGAGCAAAACCGTAGACTGGTACTTGCAAAACACCGAATGGCTGGAGCATGTAACCAGCGGCAACTATACGCATTATTACCAAGAACAGTACGAGCGTCGCTAACATGAAAGGAATTATACTTGCCGGGGGCTCCGGAACCAGACTTCACCCGCTTACTTTGGCTGTGAGCAAGCAGCTGATGCCGGTGTACGATAAGCCGATGATCTATTACCCGCTCTCGACGCTGATGCTGGCGGGCATCCGCGAGATCCTGATCATCTCCACACCGCACGATCTGCCGATGTTTGAGCGCCTCTTGGGCGATGGCTCGCAGATCGGGTGCAAGTTTAGCTACAAAGTACAGGAAGTACCCAACGGACTGGCGCAAGCTTTTGTGATTGGCGAAGAATTTATTGGTAACGACAAGGTAGCGCTTGTACTAGGCGATAACATTTTCTATGGCTCGGGCATGAGCAAGCTGCTGCAGGCCAACAACAACCCCGATGGCGGGGTGGTGTACGCTTACCATGTGCATGACCCGGAACGTTATGGGGTAGTGGAGTTTGATGCCGAGAAAAAGGCTGTTTCTATTGAAGAAAAACCAGCACAACCAAAGAGCAGTTATGCTGTGCCGGGGCTGTACTTCTATGACAACGAGGTAGTAGAGATTGCCAAAAACCTGGAGCCAAGCCCGCGTGGCGAATACGAGATAACCGACGTGAACAAAGA
>NZ_JAAEAA010000042.1 GCF_010119545.1 Pontibacter fetidus
CAATGTCATTAAGTTAAGGGTTTTATAGTACGTTCTTTCTGTTTTTCATCAGGATAGGTGTCTTTCGGTGCCGATACTTATCTTTCTGTCGTGGATACTTTCTGTTTGGTCTGACTGGTTCTACATGCTGCAGAAAGTTTTCCTTGAGTTCCAGCAGTACTTGCTGTGAGGTATTTGAAGTAAATAAGGCCACTACATTCTTCTTCAAATGTCCTATGGCAGTGGCTAAGTTGATCTTATAGACCAGCTTTCTATGGCCGTAGCGAGTATTTAGCTCTTGCTGCAGTTCATCTGCCAACAAGGTCTGTAGGTTCATTAGAAATAAACTAATGTAGAAATCCTGCTCAATAGCTACTTGCGTAAAGCCTGAGAAATACTCCACCCGGAGCACGTTTTTGAGTATATCATAAACAGTTTCTACTCCCCAGCGCATCGCATAGATTTGCTTTAAAAGCTCTACAGGGAACTCCTCTTTATTCAGCAGGGTAGTGAGCAGCAGCGCTGTTTCCCCGTTGGCGAGGCTAAACTTTACAAGGCGAACCTGTATGGCAGCATCCCTGCCATAAGCCTGGAGAGGGGTATTCTTACCTGGGCTGATAAGCACCAGCGCGTCAACCGCACCAGACTGAGCAAAATCCTCCACCTGCCGGCTAAAGGATGATCTCAGGCGCATGAGCACATGCATGCCGCGCTGCCTGTGCTCATAGACCATCTGAAAAGAGGCATAGTTGCGGTCATACACCAGCAGATCGCCTTCCCTTGCGTAGTTTAGATGCTTGAGGGCTGCTGCTGGCTCCCCTTGGGCAAAAGGCTGCAGCACACCGTCCAGCACCATGCCGTTAAGCAAGTCGTACATCACCGAAGCTCTGGCTTTAATATAGCGGGCCTCCCTGTGCTGGTTACTGTGGGTGCCATAAACAGTGGCCAGTTCGGGGCTAAAGGGCAAATCAAGCGTAGAGCCGTCTACAGCCAGCAGGCGCATGGACTTTAGCTGTTTCACCCGCTCATCATTGTCTGTGTAGAACTCCAGATGGAGCTTGTGGAGCAAATTCCTGAAAAACAGCGGCGAGAGCTTTTGTCGGGCCTGGGTAAAGGCACTCTTGCTTAAAGATACCTGGGGTTGAGCCAGATCTTTAAAGAACTCACTTATCTCCAGGGCTAGATTCTTATAGAGCCTTCTTAGCATAAACACCACTAACAGCTTGAAGGGTAGTATACGGCTCCTGGTAAAATCTTCCGGCCTGCTTTTGTACTGCTCCTCCACCTCATCTACCATGAAACACTCCCGTACACGATAAATGATCTCCTCACTGCTCTTTCTCATGCAAGAGAAAACAATCCGCAGTAACTTAAATTCCTTAACTTAATGACATTGG
>NZ_JAAEAA010000043.1 GCF_010119545.1 Pontibacter fetidus
TGTATCGTCCTGAAATAAGTTGACACTATTTAGACTTATGAAAGGAAAAGAAGAAACAGGGTGCACCAGGCGCACGCGTCGGGACTACCCCTTAGGCTTTAAACTGGCTGTTGTCAGTCAGATAGAAAAAGGCGATTTCACCTATAAACAGGCCCAGCGGCACTACGGCATCCAGGGGCGCTCTACCGTTTTGGTATGGCTTCGGAAACATGGCCGGTTGGATTGGCGTTATCCGGCTATACACACACGCATGATGAAAGCCGAAACACCCGCTCAAAAGATCAGGCGCCTGGAACGCGAGCTTGCTGACGAGCGTCTTAAAAACCAGGTACTGGAAAAAGCTGTGCAAGAGATAGATCGTCAGCTAGGCACTGGATTTTCAAAAAAGTCATCGCCCGGACCATGTGGTTCTTCCAGCAAGAGAAAGGCGTGAGCCTGTCACGTCTCTCTTCCTTGTTCGGGTGCAGCAGGCAATCCCTCTACCAGCTACGGGCACGGCAGCACAGACGCGCCCTGCAACTAGTAGCTGTGCGGGAGATGGTTCAGCAGCTGCGGCGGCAGCTGCCACGGGTAGGTACCCGCAAGTTACACTACCTGCTTTCCACGCAGTTGCAGCAACAAGGGATTAAACTGGGCCGCGATGGCTTGTTTGACTTCTTGCGGCAAGAGCATCTGCTTATCTGCCCCCGCCACAGCTATACCAAAACCACCCACTCCAAACACTGGCTCAAAAAACACCCTAACCTGGTAAAAGAGCTGGCCGTGGAGCGGGCAGAGCAGGTATTTGTCTCTGACATCACCTATATCAAAAGCCGGCAGCGTACCCATTACCTGTCACTGGTTACCGACGCCTTCAGCCGCCGCATCATGGGCTATGCCCTGAGCGATGATCTGAGCGCCGAGAGTGTGGGCAAAGCCCTGAAAATGGCGGTGAAGGAACGCCGGACGACGCTGCCGCTCATCCATCATTCGGACCGCGGGCTGCAGTACTGCTCAGAGCACTACCAGCGCATCCTGCGAAAGCACGGCATCCAGCCTTCTATGACCGATGGCTATGACTGCTACCAGAATGCATTGGCAGAGCGTATGAACGGTATACTCAAAGAAGAATTTCTACTCTATCCCTGCAATAACAGGCAGGAACTGGAAACACTCGTAAAACAGGCTGTGGAAAGCTACAACACCCGAAGGCCTCACCTGAGCCTGAAAATGTGTACACCACAGCAGGTACATCAAAAAACCTGTGAGCTAATGCCCACAGGTTCTCTAAAATCATCGTAAAACCTGTCAACTTATTTTAGGACGGGTCA
>NZ_JAAEAA010000044.1 GCF_010119545.1 Pontibacter fetidus
CCCGTTCTTATCTTCCTTTAACGTGACATCTTTCTCCCAATGTACCCGGTTTTCAATTCCCCAATGCCCCCGGATAGCTGCTGCCAGCATTGCTGCATCTGCGTTTGTGTAGCTGCAAATGTAATAGCTGCTCCGCTCATACGCCTGCCCCTGCCTGCTGCCCCGCCGCACTAGATGAATAAACCAGGCTAAGCCTGCCCATTGGGTCTTTGCCTGACTACTGGCTGGGTACAAATCCAGCACACGCTCTACCTGACGCCCCCGGCTGTGTTCAAACTCCTGCCAATGTCCGACGGGCCTTCTTTGAGCAGCGGTCTGTTGCATGATTCTGAGCAAATGTGGCTGGTTGCCCTTGACCTTTATCAAATAGTATTGTTGCTGTGAGGTAATGAGCGCAACTGTTTTTTTGACAGTGTAGCGCATCCAGCGTCAGCAGCAGGCCCCGCTGCTGTAGGCGGCTAAGCAGCTTGCGCACACTGCTTATCTCACTCTGGCGGCCGTTCTCAAACCGTTCCACTTCTTCTATCAGCCCGGTTTGCTGGCAGAAGGCACTGACCAGCGCGACAAAATTCTGTTGCTGGTTGTCATGCTCGCTCACCGTAGAACGCAGGCTCTTGCCATCTATGCTCAGTTGCCGCAGGCCTTGTCCGCCCGCCCAACGCCGGAAAGCGCAGGCTAATGCGTTGAAATCAAGTCTGAGCAGCACCTGGCGGATAGTTACATGAGAAGGCACCTGCTGACGGCTAAGCCCCAGACAATATATCAACTCAGCTTGATTGTGGCGCATGAAGCGTCCTATCTCCCGGTAGGCACAACAACCGCTCATGATGCTCATCACCATCATGCACAGTGTCTCAGCCAGAGGGTAGCGTCGGCCTTGCGGGCGACGAAAATCAGGTACCTCACGCAGACAGGCTAGTAAACTTACTTCACTATTT
>NZ_JAAEAA010000045.1 GCF_010119545.1 Pontibacter fetidus
TAGAAGCTATCTCATAAATAGAGATCAAAAATAATCAAGGGATCGTTTATCAGTTATGAAGTTAACAGATAAGCAATGGGGAAAATTAAAAGACCTCATTCCTGATGGTGCCAGGCGGGCAGACGGGAAAGGCAGGCCTTGGAGAGATAAGCGGGAAGTGTTGGAAGGTATTTTGTGGATTCTAAAGACAGGCGCGCAGTGGAGTCATTTACCAGCTATTTATCCGCCTTATCAAACCTGCCACCGCAGGTTTCAGCAGTGGCAAAAGCAGGGTGTAATGCAACTGGTGGTAGAAGCGCTGGCAAAAGACTTACAGGAAAGAGGCGAGGTGGATTTGAGCGAATGTTTCATTGACGGCTCTTTCTGCATGGCTAAAAAAGGGGGGCTTTTGTGGGCAAGACTAAACGAGGTAAAGGCACCAAGATCATGGCAGTCACAGACGCTGGTGGTACTATTTTGTCTGTCTCAATCCAATCTGCATCTCCCCACGAAGTAAAGCTGGTAGAAAATGTGCTGGAAGAAAGGTTCATAGAAGACCTTCCCACACGGCTGATTGGTGACAGAGCCTATGATTCTGATCCGCTGGATGAAGAGTTAAAGCAGCAGGGTATCGAGATGATCGCCCCGCACAGAAAAAACAGGAAAAAGAAGAAAACTCAGGACGAAAGAAAGCTCCGGCGCTTCAAAAGAAGATGGAAGGTAGAACGCTTCTTCGCCTGGCTTTTTAACTATAGAAAATGCGTGGTCAGATATGAATACAAAGAAGAAAATTTTAAAGCATTTATTTTGCTGGCATGCATGCTTATCCTCCTAAAACCATTTATGAGATAGCTTCTAGTA
>NZ_JAAEAA010000046.1 GCF_010119545.1 Pontibacter fetidus
AACGGTTAGTACAGGCTGTGAACGAGGCGAAGCCGAGTATGGAGCCTGTGCCGGGTTAGGGTGCGCAATTTCTACAGGAAGGTCAAACCAATTTTCTTATTTAGCCCCTTTTCAAATATCCTGATCAAGGTGGAAAGCTGTATATCGCCTCTCGCGTTTTCGATTCTTGAGATATAGCTCTTCTTGGTCCCTGCTTTTTCAGCCAACTGCTCCTGTGTTAGTTTCGCCTCTTTTCTGGCTTCTTTTAACATCTCGCTCACGATAAACATCTGGGCACTTTCTTCATATTTGTTGCGGCTCTCTGTCCCAATTTTGCCGTGCTCTCTTTCAATCAGCTCGTCAAATGTTTTGATTCCTTTATAATCGGTCATGGCTATTTTCCTTTAAATTTAAAATACTCGCTTTTCAGTCGCATTGCCTTCTCTAATTCTTCCTTGGGTGTTTTCTGTGTCTTCTTCTGAAAACCATTGAAGAGCACTACCAGCCTTCCTTCGTCGAAGCAACAGAAAATTCTATAAATGTTAGACTGATACTCCACCCTTACTTCGTAAAGCCCTTCGTACCCGCTCATCGGGGCAAGGAACTTTACCGGCACCCTTTCAACCTGCTTGATCAATTCTAACACGTACTGAATTTTGGTCTTTACTTTAGCGTCAAGGCTTTGGTAAAAGTCAAGGAAGTAATCCCCATGAAAGATGATTTGTCTTGTCATACGACAAAGTTATCTTAAAAGATAACTTATGCAAAGAATTTTATACTTGCGGGAGAGAAATTTTATAGTGGTTTTGCACCCTAACG
>NZ_JAAEAA010000047.1 GCF_010119545.1 Pontibacter fetidus
ACGGCCTGCTCCAGGCACCGCCGCCGGAGCGTGGCCGCCTGCTCGCTGCCGGACGCCAGGCGCGTACTCCACCATGCCTGCAGGTAGAGACAGGGCACAGTGTGCAGGCCCATGAGCAAAAGGCCCAGCCAGTGAAAGCCCGGCACCTGTACCGGGCGCTGCAGGGGCGGGTTGAAAAAGCCCGGACGAAGGCGTACCAGGCGCCGGGCTTTGGCGCTTCTGACCGGGCAAAGCCCCTGGGAGTGAATACTCTCCGGCTTTTCCACCACACTCTCGTCCCAGTGCAGCAGCAGTGGCTGGGCAGGCCACTGGGCCAGCTGCGCTTTGGCCTGCGCCCGGAGCCAGTCTGCCAGCAGGCTATACTGCCACTTACCTGAGCGCAGCAGGTTGCTGATACGCTTGGTACCGGCCGGGGCTTTGGCAGGGGAAAGCAGGTAAGCGCCCAGCTCGCTTAACAGCAAGCCGTGCTGGCGGTGGCGAAAACGGATGATGGCCTCCACCAGCAGCGAAAAGGTATGGACCAGGCGCCGGTCCAGCCGCGCATCCAGGACTTGGAGCAGGGGGGAGAGGAAATCAGATAGCCGACGGTGAAAAACAGAACTGATCCTTTCTGCCGGCTGCTGCGTATTTGATAATAAATGCATAAAGCCTCCTTTTCTAAAGTGACCTGATACTACTGTCACTTACGAAAAGAAGGCTTTTACTTTTTAGAAATCCCTAACCTAAAATTCGGGATGACTCATGTT
>NZ_JAAEAA010000048.1 GCF_010119545.1 Pontibacter fetidus
TTTTTTCGCATCGCTATGGAACTTCTACTCTTTTAAGAACTGTTACCACTTCACGCCCAGGGCAACCGGGCAGCTGGGAAGAAGACTAAAAGAGCTGGGGCGCAAGACAAGGAAAAGGGTGTTTGGCAAAGCTTCAAAAATAGGTTAAAACTTTTCGATCAGTGCTTCAGGTACTTAGCCCCTAACTGGTAAAAACTTTGGGCGTAGCTCTTGCATCCTGAAAAAGAGTGTGTACTTTTGCAACCCGTTCAGCAGGAAGGGAGGAAAGAAAAAGGGGGAGAAGTGGAGCGCAGGAAACCTGTCTGCATTTCATCAAGCTGGTTTTAAGGCTTGTTTCCACTGCAAAACGTTCCAAAAATTATTTTCTTACCCGCTTGCAAAAGCAAAAACAAAAGGTGTATCTTTGCACTCCCAACGCGGCAGCCGGCAGGGCGGGAAAAGAAGCTGAAACGCAAGGATTTTTTAGCGGCTTCCTTTCGGGCTTAACACCTGAAAAGAGAGGCTAAAAAAAAGAAAAGAAATTTTTCACTGGCCACTTGCAGAATGAAAAAAGCTTCTTACCTTTGCACTCCCAATCGGACAACAGGTTGAAAGGGGCGAATAAACTAAGAGAGTAACAACCACGATCACAA
>NZ_JAAEAA010000049.1 GCF_010119545.1 Pontibacter fetidus
TGCTCAAGCGCCGTCAGCACTTTATCCTGCGTTGGAATAAAACGTATGCGCTGGCAGACGAGCAGGGGCGTAAGCTTCCCTGCTGGCAACTGGTACGGGGCAAGCGCAGCCTTTCCAAACGCCTTCTCAAGGATACACCCCGCAGGCAGCAGCGCCACATGGGCCTTTACTACCAGACAGTCTTTCACCCCCGCTGGCCGAAAAGAAAGCTCTCGCTCATCATCCTCAGGCCAGGAAAAGGGCACGCGCCCCTGTACCTTATCACCAACCTGCCTGTCCAAAATGTCAACAAAGCCTGGCGCGTGGTTTTTTGCTATGCCAGAAGATGGCAGGTGGAAGCGGCCTTCCGCTACTCCAAGTCCGAGCTGGCTCTGGAAAGCCCCCGGCTCTGGTTCTGGGAAAACCGCCTCAAGCTGATGCTGATCCTCTCGGTGGTGTATGCCTTCCTGTTGAGCCTCTTGCAGGCAGAAGAACTCAACCAGCTGCTCCGGCAGGGATGCCATAGAACAGGAAAGCGGTACCAG
>NZ_JAAEAA010000004.1 GCF_010119545.1 Pontibacter fetidus
TATAGCCTTGAACATCGCCAGAAAATGTAGCTTCCACTCTATGAAGGATGCGATCACAGCTTTTGCCAACAAAATAACACTGATGGCTAAATACATTAGAACTTAACGACCCTGCCTTCAAAGGGGGTAGGGGGATGACAATCAGCAACTATAAGACCATACCTCCAACTTTAGCAATAACAGCAGCTAAAAAAATCCCTCTCCTGTTTTGGGGTAAACTCCCTCTCCTTTTAGGAGAGGGCCGGGGTGAGGTAAAACAGCACCTATGAAACTACAGCTTCAACTATAGCAATGGAAGAAAATTCCTCTCTTGATAGGGCATGGTGGTTTATCACTGTCAAACTTACAGCAGTGAACCTTAACTATAAGTAATCATCTACTTAGAAACTTTTAGCAATATAACGTCTATCTTTAGCCGAAATAACATTCAGCAACTAACAATCAGCAATCAAATGCGCGTAGTTATACAGCGGGTAACGCAGGCATCGGTAACTATAAATAAAGTAGTAAAAGGCGAGATCGGGTTAGGCTTGCTGGTACTGGCCGGCTTCACACCCACTGACACTGACGATGACCTGAAATGGACGGCCTCTAAAATAGCCCAGCTCCGAATCTTTAGCGATGCCGACGACAAAATGAACCTGAGCGTGCAGGATGTGCAGGGCGACATTCTGGTGATCAGCCAGTTTACTTTGTTTGCCAACACCAAAAAAGGAAACCGCCCGTCTTACATCAATGCTGCGCCGCCAACTATAGCCATTCCGCTTTATGAGCAGTTTATAGGTTACCTGGAGGCCGCTTTAGGCAAAAAAATTCAGACCGGCGAGTTTGGTGCCGACATGAAAGTGGCTTTACTGAACGATGGCCCGGTAACAATAACAATAAATTCTCAGAACAAAGAATAAAATAAACCAGAGCGGCATTATCTAACTTTCTGAAATACGTATATTCAACTATAGTTATACTTTAAGTTAGATATGTTATGGTTGTGCCTGCTTTTAGTACTCGTCTCTTATCAGTTTGCTGCTGGTTTTTGCTTGCAACTATAGTTTGCTCGCCAGCATTTGCTCAAACCGACACCACTACTACCCAAACCACTGCCCCGCAGCGCTGGATGATAGAAACAAAAGATGGGTCGGTATACCAGGGTATTTACCTGGGTAAAGATGAAAATGGCATACGACTGCAAACCGAAAGTGCCGGTATCATCACTATCCCCAACGACCAGGTTAAGAGCTACCGCATATTAGACGAACGCAACTATAAAAACGGGCAATACTGGTATGAGAACCCAAACTCCAGCCGTTACCTGTTTGGCCCGTCGGCGTTTAGTTTACGGAAAGGCGAAGCTTATTACCAAAACACTTACCTCGTTTTAAACTCCTTTAACTATGGCCTTACCGATAACTTTACCATTGGCGGAGGTTTTGAACTGATCTCCACTTTTTCCGGGGAACCTACCTTTTTTATAACTCCTAAGTATACTTTTCCGGTTGCAGAAAAATGGCGGGCAGGTGCAGGCGTGTTATACTTGACCTCTACGCTGGCTGACGATGGCTTTTCGGGATTAGGGGTGGGCTATGGTATTGTAACTTATGGCAACACCGATAACAATGCGACCTTAGGCCTTGGTTATGGCTACGTAGACGGCGAATTTGCCAGCAGGCCAATTGTTACCCTGAGCGGCATGAAGCGGGTAAGCCGCAAACTTGGCCTGGTTTCAGAGAACTGGTTTGTGCCAAGCGAGGATATAAGTGGTGGTATTTATTCGTATGGCTTACGATTTATGGGCGAGCGCATAACAGTTGACCTGGCCTTCCTGAATAACAAAGACATTATGGAAACTATAGTTATTGGTGTGCCTTATGTTGATTTTGTGGTTAAATTCGGGAAATAAAACCTGACCAATGACCATACAAGACGCCCAGCAGCTGGTAGATAACTGGATTAAAGAAAACGGTGTGCGCTATTTCAGCGAGCTCACCAACATGGCAATCCTTACCGAAGAGGTGGGTGAAGTGGCCCGCATCATCTCCAGGCAATACGGGGAGCAATCGTTTAAGCAAAGTGATACCGGAAAAAACCTTGGCGACGAGCTGGCCGATGTGCTGTTTGTACTCATTTGCCTGGCTAACCAAACCGGCATAAACCTGACCGACGCTTTAGAAAAAAATCTGGCCAAGAAAACCCAACGCGACAGCCAACGCCACAAGCAAAACCCAAAGCTGAAGTAAGTTGAGGAGTTAGTGAGTTTGGGAGTTAAAGAGTTAAGAAGTTTGTAACCCCCTCGCTCGCGTCCCGCGAGTGTGCGCTACAAGTGGTGTCCCGCCACGTTATCACTCAGATTTAAACCATAGCACTATTAATAACTATATCTGTAACTATAGATTATATATCAGCTCGGCCAGAGTCCGCTAGTAGCGCACACTCGCGGGACGCGAGCGAGGGCTAAGATTTTATCTAAACCCAGAAACAAAAAAGGGAAACACAGACCACATCCGTACTTCCCTTTCTAACTCTTAAACTCCCAAACTCTCTAACTCTTTAGCTCCTTAACTGCCAGGTCTACCAGTTTATCGTTTTTCCAAACCGGTAACACATCATAGGTATCATGTTGCAGGCAAAATTCGATGTCTTTGTGTATCTCCAGGTTTTCGAGGCGGCGAACGTGCGAGGATTGTCTCAGGAAAGAAACTAAGTCATTTTTAGCCGTTTGGTAAAGATGCAGAGAGGCAAGGGTAGCATCATTTTCAAATGCAAAGTCATCCTGAAGTCTTTCCGCCAAAGCGCCGGCATATAAAGTATCTTCCAGGTTGAATTTGCCTTTCCAGCCGGCACATACTACCAGTACATCCAGTTGCAGTTCTTTCAGGTGCTCAACTACAGCTTGTAAGTTCAGGAAAGCGCCAACTATAATTTCGTCGGCTTCCATAGATAGATGGATAGCGCGCGTACCGTTGGTGGTAGTAATAGCTATCGTTCTGCCCTTTACGTTACCATCCATGTAAGCAAATGGCGAATTGCCCAGGTCAAAACCTTCGGCTTTTATGCCGTCGCGTTCTGCGGCTATCAGGCATCCTTTTTCGGCGTAGGCCTGGCATTCTTCCAGCTTCATTACCGGAATAATATCGGTAGCGCCATGTGCAAACGCCGTAACCATTGTGGAGGTAGCACGAAGTATATCCACAGCCACTACGGCCTTTCCCTTCAAATCATACAAGTGCAACAGCTCCGGGCTGAAACACACATCTATACTTGGCATTTTGAATTGCTAAATTGTTGGATTGTTGATTGTTGATCAGCTATTAACCCTGCTTATGATAGGGCACTGGTTGGTCATCCCCCTACCCCCTTCAAAGGGGGACACTCACCTTGTGTAATTCTAAACTATAGTTTTACGATAGAAGAAAAAGTCCCCCTTTGAAGGGGGTAGGGGGATGATTTTACCAGGAGATCAACAATTAAAATTACTTCTTAAGGATAGGCAGTTTTACGATCTGGCCTTTCATGTCTTTGTTACGCACGCGCACAAATATCTCGGTGCCTGGCTTGCTATACTCGGTTGTAACATAGCCCATACCAATGCCTTTGCCCATAGATGGCGACATAGTACCAGATGTAACTTCACCAATCTGCTCGCCTGCTTCATTCATAATCTCGTAATGTGCTCTCGGGATAGCTTTTTCCAGCATCTCGAAACCAACCAGTTTGCGCTTTACGCCAGCTTCTTTCTGTGCTTTCAGGTTGTCAGAGTTCACAAATTCTTTATCGAACTTCGTGATCCATCCAAGACCAGCTTCCAGGGGCGAAGTAGTGTCGTTAATGTCGTTACCGTACAGGCAGAAACCCATTTCCAGGCGCAATGTATCGCGGGCACCTAAACCGATCGGCTTAATACCGTGGGCCTTGCCTGCTTCCATAATGGCATCAAAAACGCGCCTGGCATCTTCGTTCTTCACATAGATCTCAAAACCACCTGAACCAGTATAACCTGTAGCAGAAACGATCACATCTTTAACACCGGCAAACTCACCTTTATCAAACGTATAGTATACCATGTTAGCCAGGTCCAGCTTTGTAAGTGGCTGTAACGCATCTACCGTTTTAGGACCCTGCACCGCAAACAGCGACATCTCATCTGAAATGTTCGTCAGTTTTACGCCGCCGGTGTTATATTTGCTTACCCACTCCCAGTCTTTGTCGATGTTAGAGGCATTTACTACCAGCATGTAATCTTCTTCGCCCATACAGTAAACGAGCAGGTCATCCACGATACCGCCCTGCTCGTTCGGGAAGCAGGAGTACTGTACTTTACCTGGCGTAAGTTTAGAAGCGTCGTTAGAGGTAATGCGCTGGATCAGATCCAGAGCGCCCGGGCCCTGCACCAAAAACTCGCCCATATGCGACACATCAAAAATACCTACGGCATTACGCACGGTGTTATGCTCTTCCAGGTCTGATGAGTAGCGAACTGGCATATTATATCCGGCAAAAGGCACCATTTTAGCGCCCAGTGCTTCGTGTACATCATTTAAAGCTATTTTCTTTAATTCCATGATCTTAATTTCTCAAGGGGTTGTAAGGCAAAAGTAAGTAAACTTTTTAATCTCTGATGGCTGAATGGGTAAATTGTTAGCAGGCTACTGTGCTATACTTTCACCAACTCTTTTTCATTTTTCCCGATCAGCGTTTGTAATATAAACCCGAACACAATGACAGCAACACAACCAATCACGTTAAACCACAGAAAGGCTATTTCGGTGAAATAAAAACAGTAAAGTACCACTACCTCGGCAAGTATAGCGGCAAAGAAAACCGCGTTGCCTTTAATGCGCTTAAAGTAAAAGGCCACCAGGAAAATACCCAGTATAGTTCCGTAAAAAATAGAACCGATAATGTTAACCGCCTGGATCAGGTTATCGAGCATAGAGGCAAAAGTGGCGAAAAGTATAGCGATAATACCCCAGGCTATAGTTAGCACTTTAGATGCATTAACATAGTGCATCGGGCTGCCATTTGGGTTAATGGAGCGCTTATAAATATCTACTACCGTAGTAGAGGCCAGTGCATTCATTTCAGAAGCTACCGACGACATAGCCGCCGCAAATATCACAGCCAGCAGCAAACCTACCAACCCGGCAGGCAGGTATTTCATGACAAACGAGATAAAAACGTAATCGGTGTCTTTGGTTTCGGCGTTGGGTACAGCTTTTGTAATGAGGGCTTTTACTTCTTCGCGCACTTCTTTTCCGGCTGCGTTCAGATTCTCTACTTTGGTTTCGGCGATGGCAATGGCAGCTTCGTCTTCGGTTTTTAAGGCAGATACCAAGCTCTGCATTGCCTGTTTTTTTTCTTCAAAAATAGAGCTATAGTTTGCTTCAAGAGTGCGCAGTTCGGTGGCGTGTTCGGTGGCGTATAGTTTGCTTTTGGTGCCTTCGTTAAAAAACACCGGCGGCTCGTTAAACTGGTAAAAAACAAACACCATTACCCCGATAAACAGGATCATAAACTGCATTGGTATCTTCAGCAGGCCATTAAACAGAAGGCCCAAACGGCTCTCCCCTATCGATTTACCACCTAAGTAACGCGCCACCTGGCTCTGGTCTGTTCCGAAGTAAGACAGTGCCAGAAACAAACCACCTGTAATCCCCGACCAGAAATTATAACGGTCGTCCCAACTGGTTTTCCAGTCCCAGTTAAAGTCTACTACGTTCATTTTGCCCAGCTTTCCGGCTACCGCCACGGCATCACCAAAACCCACGTTATCAGGCAAATAGCTCACTACCATTATGCCAGCGATGATCATTCCGCCCATCATCACGGCCATTTGCTGTTTCTGGGTTACGCTCACCGCTTTGGAGCCGCCCGACATGGTATAAATAATAACCACCACGCCAATCACCAAGTTAGTAATCGTTAAGCTCCAGCCCAGCATCGTAGAAAGAATAATAGCAGGCGCATAAATAGTGATACCCGCGGCCAGGCCTCGCTGAACAAGGAATAATAAAGCAGCTAATGACCTTGTTTTAAGGTCGAAACGGTTCTCCAGAAACTCGTAGGCCGTGTAAACATTAAGCTTATAAAAAATGGGGATAACCGTAACAGAAATGATGACCATAGCGATGGGCAAGCCGAAATAAAACTGCACAAAGCGCATCCCGTCTTCGTAGGCCTGGCCCGGCGTAGACAAAAAGGTAATAGCACTGGCCTGCGTCGCCATAATTGATAAGCCGATGGTCCACCATTTCATGGAGTTGTCGCCTTTCAGGTAGCCTTCAATGTCCTGGCTGCCTCGGGTTTTCCAGATGCCGTAAATAACTATGAAGCCGATGGTGCCCAGTAGTACGATCCAATCTAACGGTCTCATTCGTAAATTTTAGTAATGATGTAGAACAGAGCGATCATAAAAGCCAGGTTGCCCAGCACAAGCCAGTACATGCCTTTCCAGGAATTAAAAAAAGGCGGCTTTTCAATGGGTGGTTCTTCGTCTACAGGGTGATTGTTTTTCATGTTTTCTTATTTGACAAAGGACTATTCGACAAAAGACAAAGGATTCATCTATAGTTTAGTCTTTTGTCCTTTGTCTAAAAGTCTTTTGTGTAACCTACTTCATACTTGACTTAGATGCATTGCCCGAACCGTCGTGTTTGCCCAGCGAGATCAGGTTTACGAACAGGCGGTAAGCACCCGGCACACCGGCTGGCAACTCTCTGAACCACGAATAACCGGTATAGATATAGTTGCCTTTGCCATACTTGGCTACCAGCAAACCACCGTTGCGGGCAGGCTCACCAGGGTCGTTTGATGAAAGAATAGCTTCGTATTCCGGGCTCCATTCGTTCGGGAAGTACAGGCCGCGCTCCTGCACCCAACCTTCAAAATCTTTTTGGGTGATCTTGTTTGGCTCGTTCAGCACAGGGTGGTTTGGCTTCAGGAAACGTACTTCAGCATCTTCCACAGTTACTCTGTCGCGGCTTAGTTTCAGCGGGTATGGACCTACGTTTGGCATTACCAGCGCATGATTGGTATTATACTGAACAATCAGGTTACCTCCGTCCTTTACATATTCCAGTAAAGTTGACTGATGATGTTTTAAACGATCCACGGTATTGTAAGCACGAACACCCAGGATAATGGCATCGAACTGCTGCAGGTAACTCAGACGCATGTCGCTGTCGCGTAGCAAGGTTACATCATAGCCGATCTGCCGTAAGCTGGTTGGAATATCGTCGCCGGCCCCCATCAGGTAACCTATTTTCTCGCCATTCTTTTTCAGATCCAGCTTTACGATTTTAGCCGTAGCATCCGGAAAAGTAGTTTGCGCAGGTATGTGGCTATAGTTGATCTCGTTCAGGCTCTGGCTATAGTTTTTGCCATCTATAGTTGCGACGGCTTTCAGTTCGGCTTCGCTTTGGCCTTTAGGTGGCGTAACGGTAAATACAGCGTTCTGCTCCGCTCCTTTCGCCTGTAAACTGAAATCGATAGTTGCCGGCTCTGCTTTCCAGCCTTTGGGTAACTGTAATGTCACCTTGCCCGCAATGTTTGCTTTGCCGGCTTTTACGCGCACGCTTATCTGTTTTGGCTGCTGATCGGCAAACATGTACACACCCTCCGTTATATTCACAAAAACAGGCGGCGTAACTATAAACGGGCGGTATACTTCGCCAGCTACCGGGTCGGTGCGTTTGTACACGACAGGTACTGTTACTGCTAACGGCTCTCCGGCTATAGTTAGGTTAAAAGTTACTTTGGCAGCTGCATCGTTTTCTGGCTTCCCTATATTTTCAAAACCACTAACAGCAAACATACCCAATGTACCCGGCTTTTGCAGCCAATAAGGTTGCGAGTAAGCTATAGTTGTGGGCAGTGGTATAGTGGTGCTGTACTTTAAAAGCTCGTTAGGTGCCAGTTTACTTTGCAGGGTGGTATCTTTTTTGGCAAAACTATAGTTGATGGATTTTATAGTTACCGGCGTGGCAGAACGGTTAATGGCTTCAATGTTAAACGCAACAGGTTGCCCCGGCGTGGCGGCATAATCTGTGGCCGCTACTTCCAGGTATAAGCCCAGTGCATCCTGTATCACTTCGTTAATGGCTTCTGTTTTCAGGTTTTTCCAGTTGCTGTCGGGTAACTTTTGCAGTTCTTTTCGGGCTGCCAGTAAGGTCGGAACTATAGTTGCAGGTTCGGTAGGTTTGTAGCTGTCAATAGCTTTCTGGATGAGTTTTTCTACTTTATCGCCCCCTTTTACACGCGACCAGGTGGCATTTATACCTTCCAGCAATTCTTTATCTGCTTTGGTGCCTTTGGTGTGTTGCAGGTACTCTATACTGGTGCCGCGCGCCGCCGATGCCCCAAAGCCCTGGCTTTTATGCATGCTGCGGCTGGCTGCCGCAATTTCGCCATACGACTCACCCAATAACGGATTGTAACCACCCACATCTACTTTCAGTAGCTCATCTACATACTTATCAAACTCGGTCTGGCTGCCAAACGACCAAACTCCGGTGTTCCATAGCAACCGCTTTGGTTGCCATACTTCCACATATTTCAGTTGCTCCGGAAAGCGTTTTGGGTCGGCGGCGGCAGTAAAAGCTTCTTCGGCCAATACAGCTGATGCGGTATGTTGCCCGTGACCAGCGCGCTCATCTGGCGGAAAACGCGTAATCATTACATCGGGTCTGAATTTGCGGATCACCCAAACCATGTCGCCCAATACCTGTTCTTTATCCCAGATCGTAAACGTTTCTGCTGCATTTTTAGAAAAACCGAAATCATTGGCGCGGGTAAAGAACTGTACCCCACCATCGGTGCGTCGGGCCTGCAGCAATTCCTGTGTCCGGATAATGCCTAAGTCTTTACTTATTTCGGGTCCTATCAGGTTCTGGCCACCATCGCCGCGTGTTACCGATAAATAGCCCGTGTTGTATAGTTTCTCGTTGCTCAGGTACGTTATCAGGCGGGTATTTTCATCGTCGGGGTGGGCAGCAATGTACAGTACCGACCCCAGCACATTCAGCTTTTGTAGTTTATGCAACACATCAGCCGACGATGCCCTGGCAGGTGCCTGTGCCTGCAGGGGTGCAGCAAAACAAACTGTTATACTTATCCCTAACAACAGGTAAAGTAAGTAAGACCGGATTTTCATAGTTGTGATCAATGCAGTGTAATAAATAAGGTAACCCCAGAATTTTCTTTAAAGTAAAGCTAAACAATTTGGGCAACTATTTAGTAAATGGCTTTATTCTATCAGATAAAAGGCATTTCTTAGCAGATAAACAACACTATAAATAATACATAATCAGTTTAGGGCATAATCATATTTTACCATATTCATCTGCTAAAAATCCATAAACCCCTGTATATAAAACGGATTAAGTTTAACTATAACTACTTATATTGGAAGGGTTTAATCAAAAAATAAAAAAATACAGATTGTTGTATCTATATATTTCATATGCTATGTTTGTAGTACACAAAGAACTTTTTGATTTTTTCTGTTAAATACTTTTTTAAACACCACGAACTAAACTAGCCTTAGCAGCGTTCTCAGCAGGAATTTAATCGGCTTTATTCCACTGATATGCCACTGGCCCTGGTTCCTGGTTTTAGCAGACGAGCATGGCAAACCAACAAGACAGTAAGATAGAAAACTTTGCTTTCGACTATCTGAAAAACTATTATACCCAACAGCACACAGTTGCCAACATACTGATCGGACAAGGGGAGAAAACCAAACGTGGCAGTGTTGCGGATGGCATGCTTGCCTTTAAGAAAGCTACCGGCGAAATATTTGTTGCCAACATCAGCATGGAGCAATCGCAGCGCTTAACCGGTTTGCTTGTAAACTATAAAAAGAACGGCTTAAGTAAACTACGCCTGCTTACCCCGCTTTTGCTTGCTGCGCTCTGTTTTGCACTGGGCAAATCTATGGATAACATTCTTGTTATGTTAATTGCCCCAGTGGTTGTTGCACCCATAGGGTTTCTGCTTCATACACACTTTCTTAAAAAATACCTTAACCACCAGGTCGAAACGCTGCTCAACAATGTAAAACAAGTGCCTGCTGACGAGCAATGGATCGGTTTATCTATCAGTAGCCTGGTTTTCAGAAACAACCCGTTAGCTAAAATTGTATTGGATATGTGTCGCGACAAAGGCATCGGATTGATTACAGTTGGCCAGCGCAGTAAGGTGGTGCTGATGCAACGCCCGCAAAACAAACCAAGCCGCCACAGCGATTACCTGAGATACTACGATTCGGAAGCAAATATCCGCCGCGCGATAGACGAAAACCACGTACTGCGGGTAGCGTAAAACACATGCCAATAGCAGTAAAAAGCTCCATGTTTCCTGAGAAGTGAAACATGGAGCTTTTTATTTAGTACAATAACTAATTATTACCCAGGCTTTAGCTATCTGAAAAGCTGGCAAAGCCTGGGTAATATGGTATTACTTTATACAAAGGTACTGTGGATATACTGCTTAAAATACTGGCTTATAGTTTGGGGTTGCTGTTGTTGGTTGCCTGCCGCGGCCAGGAACTAAAGCGTATGCCTGATACCCTGCCAGATATAAACGGGAAGATAAGCAGCCTTACCCAAACAGCCACTACACAAAATAACACGCATTTACAGTTGCTGGTAGAGGCCCCTCAGAATACCGAATCGGCTTACGCGCAAGCAAGTGTTAAAGTAGATGATGATACCCTGATAGAGGACAAGGACGGGAAACGCTTAAAAGCCGGGCAGTTAAAAGAGGGCCAGCACGTAGAAGTATGGTTTAACGGTGCTGTAAGGGAGTCGATGCCGGTGCAGGCTACAGCTGTTGCCATCCGGGTAGGCAATTAGCTATATGTTTAACTTAATAAAATCATTACAACAGGGTAGTAATAACTTGCTTGTATCCGTATAAAAATCTGGTAAAGTACCCAGACAGTATAGTTTAAAGGAACTTGCCTTGTCATTGTACTACTATAAACCTGTTGGCCGGTTAATATCCCTCTCATTCGTTAACCTTTCAGGACTAATTGCACCGTATGAAACAAGCCCAATTAAATGAGATAAAGGTTGCGAACGCACAAGGCGAACATTATTTAACTATAACCCAGCGGCCCTTGTATGTTTATGCCAAATGGAGCGGCCATATAACCAGCGACGATGTGATTAAAGCCGCTAACTTGTACCTGGAGTACGTTCAGGAACACCCCTGCAACAAACTGCTTAACGATAAGTCTGATGTTACCGGCGACTGGGAAGACGCCAACGACTGGCTTGAGTTCGACTGGTTGCCTGCTGTGTATAAAGCAGGTTTAAGGTGTCTGGCTCATGTGTATTCCCTTAGCATGTTCAGTCAGCTGTCTGCCCGCGACCTGCGCGATCGGGTAATGCCCCCGCTGCTAATGAAAAACTTTATGGATTTTGAGGCTGCAGAAAAATGGCTACTGGCCTGCAAACCCAATAACTATAGTATGCCCGCCTAACCAACCTGAACAATAGCTTACAGCGCGTTGTCTGCCAGGGCAGCCGGAGCTTCATATACTACTTCAACAGTATCCAAAACTATAGTTGCTACCGGCTCTTCGTAAGCAACAGGTTTCGCTACTATAGTAGCACCAGATTTTTCTACGCTTGTAGCTTCCTGACATACAAGACCAAAACCGAATAAAGAGGCAGATAAAAGAACTAGGATTTTCATAATTGTAAGTATTAATAGTGTAAAACATGTAATTGATGTAGCAAAGATATTATACAGTACTATGTAATGCAAGCTACTGTTTCATGTATTACTACTAACTTATACCAACAACCTGTTTTTCTCCGTGAACGGGCTGTTTAAGCAGATTAAAATTTCCAACAAAAAAGCGGTTTCCTATCGTTTACCCACCTCCGGGCGGAAGCTTATTTTTAGCCTGGTCCCGCAAATCCCCGCTTATTCAGCTATATTTACTTGGTATTTTAAAATCTATGGATCAAAACCTAACACAACAACCACCTGAAACGCAGGAGAAGCATACCGGCTTTAAGCGCGAAATAACCTTATTTGATGCCATCATGATCGTGACAGGCGGCATGATTGGCTCAGGCATTTTTATAGTTACCGCTGATATTTCCAGAACGGTAGTTACACCTGCTAACATGCTGCTTGTCTGGGTTGTATCCGGTTTCCTGACTATAGTTGGGGCTATCAGTTATGGCGAACTATCAGCTATGTTCCCGAAAGTAGGCGGGCAATATGTTTACCTAAAGGAGGCTTACAACAAACTGGTAGCTTTCCTGTATGGCTGGACGCTGTTCCTGGTAATACAGACCGGGGTGATAGCAGCAGTGGGCGTGGCCTTTGCAAAATTTACCGGAGTTATCTTTCCGTGGTTCTCCGAAAAAAATGTGCTGCTTAGCATAGGCGGGTTTACCTTTACTACTGTGCAGTTGCTGGCTATCGTCAGTATCATTTATTTAACTTACATCAACTCAAGGGGTGTAAAAAGTGGCAAACTGATACAGAACATTTTTGGCAGCACCAAGCTCATTGCCTTGTTCGGGCTTATCCTGATGGGCTTCCTTTTTGGCGTTAACGATACTGCTATACAGGCCAACTTCTCTGATTTCTGGGGAGCACAAACAGCTACCGATGGCACAGCACTTTTACCCCCAACAGGTATTGCACTGGTTACAGCTATAGGTATGGCTATGGTGGGCGCGCTTTTCTCTTCTGATTCCTGGAACAACATTGGCTTTTCGGGAGATGAGATCGTGAACCCGAAACGAACTATCGTTTTAAGTATGGTGATCGGGTCTGCACTGGTAACCGGCATTTACCTGCTTATTAACCTGGTTTACCTGCTGGTGTTGCCAATGCACGGCAGCGCCACCGCAACCGACGTGCTAGGTCAGGGCATTACATTCGCCAACAACGACCGCGTGGCCACAGCAGTAGCCGAAATAATAGGCGGATACAAAGCAACTATAGCTATTGCCGTATTAATTATGGTATCTACGTTTGGCTGCAACAATGGCGCTATTCTTTCGGGGGCGCGGGTGTATTATGCCATTGCCCGCGATGGGTTATTTTTCGCGAAAATGGGCCAGCTAAATAAAAACGGCGTACCTGCCGCTGCCCTTTGGTTACAGTGCATCTGGGCCTGCCTCCTTTGCCTGTCCGGCTCTTACAACGACCTCCTGGACTATGTGATTTTTGCTGTGATGCTGTTTTATATATTAACCATAATTGGCGTGTTTGTACTTCGGGTAAAACGCCCGGACTTACCACGACCTTACAAGGCATTTGGTTACCCGGTATTGCCTGCTATGTACATCCTGCTGGCATCAGCTATCTGTGTTATCCTGCTTATCTATAAACCAGACTTTACCTGGCCAGGGCTGATTATTGTAAGCTTAGGCATCCCGGTTTATTATCTTTTCGGAAGCAAATTCTCGAAACAGCAAGCAGGTTAATAAAAGTAACCAACATTTTTGTAAGCGCCTGCTTTGTACAAAGCAGGCGCTTTTGTTTTTAAGCATTTACATGTAGCTATAGTTTGGATGCAAAGCTTTAAGCGTTATCTGCTAAGATGCATCCTATAAACTTATAGCTAATAGGGCCTGGCCGGTTCAATTATATCAGAACAAGAAAAAATTTAATGCAAACTGAGGCGGATATTGCTATCAATCACTTTCCTGATTACAAGTTTTAACAGCACGCATTACCACAAATAGTGCAAATAAAAAAAGAAACTTTTATAGTTTACCTTCGTTACTTTATTTAATATCCCCCTTATAAAATACAATCCGGTTATATTAAATAATGTACTTATGAGGCTATACAATACTATCTTATCTCAAAAGAGCTCAATAATCACTGCATCTGTTCTATATTTTTTAGCTATAGTTTTGCTAGCTTTTATTGGGCTACAGCCTTTTGTAAAGGTCTCGGACCTGACCCGTGATGTGTCAACTATAAACGGCGGGAAATTTTATTATGGCTTTCTGTCAAGTATAGGTATCCTTCTATGGTGCAGCACAGCTACCATCTGCCTTGCCTTTACTTATCTATTATTTAAAATGAACATAAAGATCAATGCCTTCGTTTTTTGTGCCGGTCTTTTAACTACCATGTTACTTTTTGATGACCTCTTCCTGATACACGAATATGTGGCGCCTAAACGTTTAGGGATTAGCGAAGAAATCGTTAAAGCAATTTACCCCTCCGCTATTCTGCTTTTCCTCATTTTCTTCCGCGAACAGATCTTTAGTTCTTCTTATTTTGTGTTTTTGTCGTCTTTAGGTTTTCTGGCTTTATCAATAGTAATTGATTCGTTTATACCCCAAAACATGCCCCACCAGTACTTATTTGAGGATGGCTTTAAGTTTATGGGTATTGTGGGCTGGTTTTATTACCTGAGCAGCACGTGCTACACGCTTTCTAAAAATACCCTTGTAAAACAGAATCAAGAAGAACATATGGTCATTAATCAGTAATAGTTTACCCAGCACACAGCATTTATACCTATAATTTTAAGACACCCTGATACTACCACATCCACTGCACAACTATAGTTTGGCTGCCTTATTTGCGGCATGCGTATAGGTAACCTATACAATCCAACTATATGAGTACCGTATACTTTATAAGTGGCCTGGGCGCAGACGAGCGCATGTTTCATAACCTGAAGCTGAAGTGCAAACACATTGCGTATGTGCATTGGATAGAACCCGAAACTGACGAGAGCCTGCACGAATACGCCAAACGCCTCCTGCCCCAGATCCATCACCCCAACCCCATTCTGGTAGGCATGTCGTTTGGCGGTGTGGTAGCTATTGAACTGGCCAAGATCATCGACCCTAAATTAACGATACTTATCTCGAGTATGGCCAGTAGCAGATCGTTGCCGTGGTACTATAATTTTATGGGCTGGCTCCGGCTACACAAGATTGTTCCGGTACCCCTCATGAAGCGTTTTCACTTTTTAGCGCCCATGCTTTTTGGTGCAGCCACTTACGAAGAAAAAGCGACCCTGAAACAGGTAATACTCGAAACCGACCCTCATTTTCTGCGCTGGGCGCTGGGGCAGTTGTTAACCTGGCACCAACCCGACCATTACGAGCACGTGACCATGATCCACGGCACCGCCGACCGCATCCTGCCCATACGCTATCACCACAACATCATCCGTATAAAAAATGCCGGACACCTGATGGTTTTGAGCCATGCTAAAGAGATAAGTGCTATCTTAGACGATTTAATCGGAGATTGTACCCCATGACAGACAAGAACAGATACATTGCCAGAACTATAAACGGCCCCGAAGTGGAGCTGACCCAGGCCACTATTATCCGGAGCAACAACCTTTACCCTTTCGGGAAGCACAACTACGCCATTTACGAAACACCAAACGGGCAATTTGTGAAAGGCATGAACAATGGCGAGCGCGAAATTATGCTTACCTCTTATGAGCTGATCGAAGAAAGCGAAGCCCGCAACTATAGCCACCCCTATTACCGCGAAGACTAACTATGCAATTCAGTTTCTGGGAGCAGCAAACGTATTTCAGTAACATTGATGTGCTGGTGGTGGGCAGCGGTATAGTTGGCCTGAATGCCGCTTTGCACCTGAAAACTACGCAGCCTGCGCTTAAAGTTGTAGTTGTAGAAAGAGGTTTGTTACCAACCGGAGCCAGTTCTAAAAATGCCGGCTTCGCCTGTTTCGGCAGCCCCACCGAGTTGCTGGACGACCTGACCCACCATACCGAAGACGAAGTTTTCAGTTTGGTAGAGCGCCGCTGGAAAGGCCTGCAACGCCTGCGAAAGAATTTAGGCGATGTAACTATAGATTACCATAACTGGGGTGGGTACGAGCTGTTTGAACCGGCACAGGAGCAACTTTACCAGCAAAGTATAACCCAACTCGCTTACCTTAACAAGCACCTGCAACCTATAGTTGGCGAACCGGAAGTATACCGCGTAGCCGATGAAAAAATTAGCACCTTCGGATTTAAAGGCATCAGTCACCTGTTGGAAAGTACCGCCGAAGGCCAGATTGATACCGGTAAAATGATTCTGGCGCTCACCCAAAAAGTGCAGGCCCTGGGCGTTATTATTCTTAATAACCTGGAAGTAAAGCAGCTGCACGACCAGGGCACAACTATAGTTGCCACCACCAATAACGATATAGATTTGAAAGCCCGTGCCGCCCTGGTTGCTACCAATGGTTTTGCCCGTCAGCTTTTGCCAGAGCTACAGGTGGTGCCTGCCCGCGCACAGGTATTGATAACCAAACCAATTTCTGGGTTAAAGCTAAAGGGTACGTTCCATTACGATAAAGGCTATTACTACTTCCGTAACATCGGTAACCGGGTATTATTTGGTGGCGCCCGCAACCTCGATTTTAAAACCGAAGAAACTATGGAGCCAGGCCTCACCGACCTGGTACAAAACAGACTGGAAGAGCTTTTAAAACAGGTAATACTGCCTGCCACCAATTTTGAGATAGAACAACGCTGGAGCGGTATTATGGGCATGGGGCCGGCTAAAACAACTATAGTTCAACCAGTTTCGGAGCGGGTAAGTTGTGCCGTACGTATGGGCGGTATGGGCGTAGCCATCGGCTCGTTGGTAGGCGAAGAAGGCGCTGAACTTATATTACAGCAACTATAGTCAGCAAAAATAAAGGGCATTAAAAAAGGGAAGTTGCATAGCGTAACTTCCCTTTTCAGTGGTAACTGATCTTGTAATTTAAGCCGATATCCATTTGTGTGTTGGGTTTTGGGTCTGGTGCATTTGTCTCTGAGAAATCTCTTTCTCCGCTTTGTAGAATTGCTGATACTCGTCTTCGCTCAACTCCTCCCGAAGGGCAATATGGAAGCTGGCAAGCTGTGGGTAGAGTTTGTTCCGCTCCTGGCGTTCCTGTGGGCTGTCGGTGTTAAAGTCATAAAAGCTTTTCATTGTTTGTTTTAGGTTTAATTAACTGATTTATAATTGATTGAAAGCATTAATACTACCTCTTTCAAAAATTTGTTTTCTATATAGCTGTCAAAAAGTAAACAGTTACCATCTGCCTTTTCAGAGCACTTAAAAATAAAAACCGGCCATACTTTGTACGTATAGCCGGTCTGTTATTCTTATAGTTATCCTTGTTTATAACTGCCTTTTACCTACGGTTTATCAGTTATTTGGTAACTGAATCAGTTGCGCTGCGCCTGTAACTATAGCTGTAGTTCTGTTTACCGGGTTTTCGGGTACAGCCCTAGCACTGGCAGCAATAGAACCCAACAAGAAAACAGCCACTAACAAATAAGCAATAATCGTTTTTATATTCTTCATACTCTCAATTTTTTCAGGGAGCAATTGTATCACTACTACAATGCATGTGCCTGTTCAATTTCAAGTGTTGTGCCAATTTTGCAAAAATCTACATTTTAAATAAATTATATTATTGATAATCAGTAAAATATAATTAAAAATCATCAATAACGCATCAACCTGCATCGTAAAACTATGGTTACCAAACACAAAAGCCCGGCTACTGTACCGGGCTTTTGTGCTATAGTTGCAAAAGGGCTAGTCAAACATCCGCATCAGTATCGGGAAAAAGATGACCACCATAATAGCCACTTTGCTTTCCATCATTATTTTCAGGTACAAGCCGGCACTGGTCAGCATTTCCGAAGTTAGCTCAGGCAGGTCGCTGTTTATCAATAAAATGCCTTTACCAAAACTAAAGGTAGCCTGCTTAAACATAACACAGGTATTGCCCGCCATATCCTTTATGGTAACATCCCGCGACAACGTTTTAGAGGTTAGCATGTAGTTCTCACCGTTGCTGAGCTGTATCCGTGTATTACCAAAAACAGAAGTATGAGCAACAGCTACTTGCTCGCCGTTATACAGGATTTCTACATCCTGGTCAAACCAGCCTTGCTGTTTAAAGACAAATGTGCCCTTTGCCGAAGTATAGGCCGCGTCATAACTAAACCAGCTCCCAAAGGCAAGATTACCCACATGCAAACCATCGGCAAATGTGTCATACGCGCGGCTGCCCCAGCTTTTCTGTTTCCAGTACAGTGTTTTCATCAACTATAGTTTCTATTTCAGGCCAAGCACTTCCACGCCCTGCTCAAACACTACGTCCACAGGTATATTGGCTTTGCTCAATCGATCGAGGTCGGCTTGCAGGTTAGCGTCTACCAGGCCTTGCTCATCTAACATTTTACCAACTCCTGCATAATCGCCATTGCCCTGCAGGGTCAGTATTTTTTCGGATAGCTTGTTCATGGCTTCGCGCATTTTGGTATAGTTTACGCGGTATTTGCCCGTTGCTGCGTCGCGCTCAAAAGCACCGTTCTCTTTAAAGAAGTTGAAGCGAACCATGTTTGCCTTGCCATGTGCGCTGGATGCACCAAAACGCACCGACCTGAAAATACCAGCCAGAAACGTGGTATAATAATCTTCGAGGCTGCCTTCTACCTGGCCTTTTTCGTGCAGCTGCGTGATCATGTACAAGCCAAGAATATCGGCTTTACCTTCTTCCAGGGCAGATGCATGCTCTTTCAGGGCTTCGCGTACCGTACCTTTTCCGTTAACAGTGTTTTTAATACCTAAGCCGTGCGCCACCTCATGGAACATGGTGTTGGCAAAAAATGCATCAAAAGTTATGTGTTTCTGCTGATCATCAGCAATCAGCTCATCGGCAATTGGTACCAGTATTTTATCAAATTTCGCGCGCATGGCATTCTTTAACTGTAGGCGGCGCGTTCCGCGTTTCAGCTGTACTTGTTCGTCGTTTGGCAGGTTGATGGCTATCGTTTTGCTACCTGCATTGCTGTCGCCTCCATAAAATACCACATCGTAAGCATTCAGGTCTGAGTCGGTGCCCGGCGTTTCTTTTTTATAGGTTGCCGCTACAGGCAGGCCGCGCTGTAGTTCCGGTAAAAAGGCTGCATACTTGGCCAGTCGCTTGCTCCAGTCCTGGTCTTTTATTAACACATAGGCTTCGTGTGCTGCTTTATAACCAAACAAGGCATCCTCATACGTCTCTATCGGCCCGATTACCACATCAATGGTGTTGTTTTTCATGTCCATCCAGGCCAGGTCGCTTGGCTGGTAATTATCTGTTAAAAGGGCGTCGGCACGCAGGGTAAGGTATTTTTTAAGTCCGGCATCATCGGCCAGGGCAGCCGCCTGCTTCAGCAAATCCGATGCTCGTTTTACATCATCTTTAAACTGCACATGGTAAGGCACGGTAATCAGTTTGCCGCTCGCATCACGACGCACAAACGTATACAAGCTGGTTTTATCTTTCAGGTTGGCCTTTTCAAACTCTTCCTTGGTCATGTTGGTTGGGTAAAAGTTTGAGCCGGCAGGTTTTGGCCCTACACCTGGTATGAAAGGTGCGTTATTGTTAAGTCTGTCCCAGGGGCCATAGTTTATTTTTACAAATTGTATGGCAGCGTCGTTATCCAGCGCGGTCAGCAACGAGTCGCCTTTGCCGTAAGCTTCGTACCAAAACAGTTTGTCCATAATTTTGCCCGCCTCAATCAGCAACGGAATCATTTGCCGTTCTTTGGCTGTCAGTTTGCTCATATCGGCCGTAAGCTTAAAGCTGGTATACATGTCCAGTTTTTGCTGCAGGCTGTCGGTAGCTGGTGTGGCAGTAGTAGTGGTTTCGGTAGTTGTGCTGGTATCTTCGGTGGTTTTGTTGTTGCAGCCAACCGAAGCAACCGCTATAGCCGATGCAAATAATAAATGGCGTAGTTTCATTCTAGTTTTATCTGTTTAGATTTAGGTTCAGGTATCAAGTTACGGAAATAAACCGAGCCGGTAAACAGTAGCGCTTTGCTATACCTGCAACTATAAACTAAAAACCGCTGCTCTCTGGTGTCAGAAAGCAGCGGCGCTATAGTTGGGTGTATAGTTTATAGTTAAAACAGACCGAATAGTTCTACCTGTATCTTCTCTATTATTCCGCCCAGGTCTTCAGGGTTGGCCACAAAGTCGAGGTTGTTTACATCTATTACCAGCAGTTTGCCCTGTTTATAGTTTGCCATCCACTCGTTGTAATGGTCGTTCAGGTTGCGCAGGTAGTTTATGCTGATGCTGCTTTCGTAGTCGCGGTTACGCTTTTCTATCTGGCCAATTAACTTAGGCAGGTCGGCTTTCAGGTAAATCATCAGGTCAGGAGCCTTTACCATGCTGATCATCGACTGAAAAAGGGCAAAGTAATTCTCGTAATCGCGGGTACTCATCAGCCCGGACTGGTGCAGGTTTTTAGCAAAGATGTGGGCATCCTCGTAAATGGTACGGTCCTGTATTACGCTGCGATCTGTTTTTTGTATTTCCTGCACCTGGCCAAAGCGGCTGTTCAGGAAAAACACCTGCAAATGGAAGGCCCAACGCTCCATGTCCTCATAAAAATCCTTCAGGTAAGGGTTGTTCTCAACTGCCTCCAGGTACAGATCCCACTTAAAATGCTGGGATAGTTTAGTGGCCAGGGTAGTTTTGCCGGCGCCAATATTACCGACGATCGCAATGTGCATATAAAACTAAAATTTTGGTAAAAGCTGAAGACAAAAGTAAGTGTTTTTAGCCATATCCAAGTTGCATAATATAGTTGTTTTATTGTATAATAAACACAATATTATAGCTACCTAATAACGCATTAATTTAGCTGCAATCACACTGCTCACGTACACATTAATGTACCAATTTATAGTAAGCTATGACGAAGGGACACAACCAGAGCCACCACAAACAAAGTGGGCAAACACCGTCAGGGTCAGTTAGCAAGGGGGAGAGCCGCCACCTGAAAGACCAGCCAAAAGACAAAAGTCCGGACCAGGGTCGCAACCAATACAAAGAGCAGTCTGGTAACACAAAAGGCCGAAACGCTATTTAAAACAAAATGCCCCAGCAGCTATAGTTGCTGCAGGGGCATTAAACAAGTAATGCCAAGTATAGTTTATCGTTTTTCGCGCATTTCGTTATAAGCTTCCTGGGCTTCGCGGCTTTTTTTAAGCGTGGCAAATTCTACCTGCAGGGCTGCTATTTTTATTTTATCACTGTTGTTCAGGTTTTCCAGCACTTCCGCTTTGCGGGTATTCAGTTCGCCAAATACAAACTCGGCATAATCCCAGTCGCGCAGGTTCCAGCGGCGGCGGTTAGCACGGGTATAATCTGTTAGGCGTATATAGGCGTCGCGCAGGGCGGCAGGTTTTATGGCGGCAATGCGGGTTGTTCCGGTCATCAGGTTTTCCCAGCGTTCCAGTTCGCTGCCATCCAGGTTAACAGACTGGCGTAGTTCGTTGCGCTCCTCCCACTCGCTGTAGCGGCTTTTATACTGGTTATACTCTGTTTTCGACTCCTGCGACAGTTTTTCGGTGTTCTTATCAAGCCCTGATGTTAGCGCTTTAAATTCCTGTTTTACGGCAGGCCATTCAGCACGTGTTACGCTATCGGCCTGTGCCGATTTTTTACGCATCCAGGTGCGCAGGTTTGTCAGGTCCTGCTCCAGTTGCGATTTGGTTTGCGCCTGTGCGCCAACTATAGTTCCGGTAAACAAAAGGGCCAGTACGTATTTTTTCACGGTTCTCATTTTGTAAAAGTATAAACTGATTTAATAACACCAGCTATCCAGTAAATATTATGCCAGAACTATACTTACACTTAAATTTTGAAACAATATTTAAGCTCCCGGCAACCCTTACACCTATATAAAATTGTACTATCCTTTAGCTATAGTTTACGTTTAATGAGTTAAAACTATAGTTGCCTATACTTCAATGGCCTGCCAAACAAGCTGCCAGCATCTCAAAATCAAAACCATACCATGAGCAACCCAAGAAGCAGCTTTCACGAAACCGTTGTTTCTATAACCAATAAAGATGAGATTATTCTGAGTGCGGACAAGTTCCCGTTCAGAACCACCCTTAGTTTGTCTCCACTCATCTCTTATTGGGAAAAAAAAGCTATCACAGACTCTAGTTGTAACATTGCCCGCGTGCGCGAACTGGCCGAACTGCTGCGCCAGACACCGGCCTTGCTGCAACCCATCGAACACGTAGACCTGATCGAAGAACACATCCGGACAGTTGATATACTGATGGAAGATATTTTCCCGAGCGCCCTCTGGGAAAACGACTTGCGTGCCGTGGTGCTGCCTTTCCATTTCGATAGTTTTTATGCCACGCCCCGCCTGGAAGAACTACGCCTGCTGAATGGAGAAAACTATACCGAAAAACTTAACCTGGACCTGAAAACCCTGTTGTTCCGGCTTACGCTTTCGGCCTACACCATTGTACTCGAGAAGTTTTACAAAGCTAATTTCAGGGTAGACCAGCCGCTTATTTTTACCATAAAAGATAAGTTTACCCAACTGGAGCGCCACTATAAACTGAGCATAGACCTTAAGTTTATGGATGTGAAGGTAAATGGCGAACTGAAAAAACTAAAGCCGCAGGAAATTAACTTCCTGATAAACCGCTACAACAACCTGGACCTTTGGATGCAGAAACTGCCTCCGGAAGACTTTGAATTTACAGGCTTTGCCATCTACGATTTTACAGACGTAACAATGGAAGAAACCATCTCCTCGTTACGCTACGACCTGCTGGAGAAAAACGCCGTTACCGCCGAAGATAGTTTTAAAAACCTGCAACAAAAACTGCGGATACTTTTCGGGCTGCCGGGTATAAAGTTTGGGTTGGCCTCTTGCCCTGCCATGCAGGAGTTTGACACTACCTATGCCCGCAAGATCTGGAACGGACTGGTGCTGACCCAGCAATGCGACCTGCGCCTGGAAAACTTGCGCGGCTCAATTTATGAACCAGTAATAAAGCACGGCCATACTATAATTGTAGAAGACCTTAAACTGTTTGACAATCCGACCCGCATTGAACAATCGCTGCTGGAAGATGGCCTGCGCAACCTGATTATAGCACCACTGCAGTATGAAGGCCGCATAATTGGATTGCTGGAGGTCGCTTCACCGATACCTGGCGAGCTGAATGCCCTTTCTATGATCCGGCTGAAGGAAATATTGCCGCTTTTTGCTCTGGCCATGCACCGCGGCCTGGAAGAACTACGCAGCAGCATCCAAAACGTCATCAAGGAGAAATACACTGCTATACACCCGGTTGTAGAGTGGCGCTTTACGCAGGCTGCTATCAATTTCCTGGATAAAATGGAACGCAACGCAACTGCCGAAATTGAGCCTATCGTGTTCCGGGATATTTACCCGTTATATGGTGTGTCGGATGTGCGCAACTCTGCTACGGAGCGTAACAAAGCTATACAAGGCGACCTGCTGGACCAACTGGTGCTTGCCAAAGAAGTGCTGCTGGCCGCAAAAGACCACCTGCCACTGCCTATACTGGATGAGCTTACCTTTAAGATAGACAAGTATTCGCATAACATTATGTCGGAGCTTGGCTCTGACGATGAAGCGCAGGTGCTGGATTTTTTGAGAAATGAAGTAGAGACCCTCTTTAACCACTTCCTGAAAACCAACCCGCAAACCGAACAGGCTATTAAAGTATACAAAGCGGCTACTACCAACCCCTATAATGTGGTGTATAACAAGCGCCGCGCCTACGAAGAAAGCCTGTACATGATAAACGAAACCATTTCGTCGTTCCTGGACCGGGAAGAAGAGAAAGCGCAGGAGATATTCCCGCATTATTTCGAGAAGTATAAAACCGACGGATTAGAGTATAACATTTACATAGGGGCATCGCTGCTGAATGGGGGCAACTTTGAGCGCATTTACCTCAAAAACATGCGGTTATGGCAACTAATGCTTACCTGCGAAATTGCCCGCCGCATACAAAACCTGCGTGCTACCTTAAAACTGCCTTTAGAGATAGCGCAGCTTATACTGGTGCACAGTGATCCTATTTCGATCCGGTTCAGGCTGGATGAGAAGAAGTTTGATGTGGAAGGTGCCAGCAACATTCGGTACGAGATCATTAAAAAACGCCTCGACAAAGCTGTTATCCGCGACACCGAAGAGCGCCTGACACAGCCCGGCAAAATTGCTATCGTGTATACCCAGCAAAAAGAGGCCACCGAATACTTGCGCTACATCGAGTTTCTGCAGTCGGAAGGATATATTGAGAAGAACGTGGAAATGCTGGAAATAGAAGAGATGCAGGGCGTGCAAGGCTTACGTGCTTTGCGCGTATCAGTCAGCTTTAAAGAGCAGCTTCGCCACGATATTGACTCCGGCGATGAATTGCTAACTATAGCCCAAAGTGCAAGTTTGAATTAAATAAACCAAAGACACAAATATAGGAAAAGTTACATACTTGGCAATTTGTTAAATTTTTTAACATGGCCTTAGGTGCGTTTAAACCAATATTCAAGACATTAATTATCAAGTATTTAACTTTGCATTTTAGCGCACCCATAATCTGCGACAAAAATATTTTTTATTATTTTTTATAACCAAGTGCAATTATTTTTCGTAATCCGCCGTTCTTAACCCAACACCAGCTTAGGTAACTGGTGATTTCATAGTTTTCACGTTTTCAACTTTTAGCCAAATGAAATTGAAAAACAGAATTTTACCTGCCATGCTATTTTTCGGCGTGGTAGCCTTCTCATCTTGTGATGACAAGGAAAAAGATGCACTTGCACCATCTATTGAACAAGGCGCAATTTCTCATGTAATGGCCGACTCTTCTGAGGTTACTTCTTATACCTATGCTGGTAAAGAACTTTCGCAGATAAACTATTACGACAAAGAGACTGGTGAACTGGAGTCTTTCGAAAAATTCGTTCGCGATTCTAAAGGTAACGTCATCAAATCATCAACACATGCCGGCACTAACCACACAGTGCTTTCGGAGCAGGACTACAAGTACAACGACAAAAACCAGCTCACCCAAACTACTGCCTCGTATTACAACGGCAGTAACCTGGAGTACAGCGCTGTTACCACCTTCGATTACAACGCTCAGAAAGAGCTGAAGAAGAAAACAGTTTACGAAGGTAAAGATGTAGCATCAGCCAAACTAAAGTCATACACTACTTACGAGGTACTTCCAAACGGCAACTATGGCCAGGAAAAGCAGTTTGTTGTTGATGGCAAAGGCAAAGGTAAGTTGTTCTCTACTACCACGTATTCTTACGACAGCAACCACAACCCATTCTTCCTGCACGGCGAGCCGGGCGCTTCGGCAAGCCCGAACAACATAACAGTAGCTTCTACACTGGTGCATGCCAGCAAAAAATCGTACCGCTACACGTATACTTATAAGTACGATGAGCGCGGTTACCCAACCAGCCAAACTGTTACCTCGCCTTCTGGCAAGGCAGAGACTTTTACTTACTTGTACAGCAACTAAGTATCAGAGCACATTAGTTTAAACAATAGCGGCTACAGGGCAATTCCTGTAGCCGCTATTGTTTTTATGCCCCCTATAGTTATGCTATATCACCATTTAAATCGCTATATTTGCTTTATACCTCATAACTAACATACATGTCAAAAACCAGAATAACGGTAAACAACAATGGCTCGCTGCGCATAGAAGGTGAGTTTGAAATAGTGGATAAAGATGGAAATGCTTACGGTTTAGGCGGTCGTACACTGGTGTCAGTTTGCCGTTGCGGTCTTTCTAAAAACAAACCGTTTTGCGATGGTTCGCACAAAGGCCATTTTGAGCACGATGCCCAGGCTTTCGACCTTCCTGAAAAGAAATAACACAAACACTGTACGCTATAGTTTGCCATGCCAGAACGTTTAGTAACTATTGCCGCCTTTAACGAACCCACCGAAGCCCATATTATGAAAGGCCGGCTGGAAGCGGAAGGTATACTTTGCTTTCTGAGCGATGAGCATATAGTTGGGGCACAGCCCTTTTACTCGGTGGCTGTGGGTGGCGTAAAGCTAAAAGTAACTGAGCAGGACGAAGAAGATGCCCGCGCCGTAATGGCCCGCATACAAAGCGGCAACAGCGAATTTTTGCTGGATGATAACATAGAGTTGGCTCCTCCTATGCAGGAACACGTAATTGCCACTACCTGCCCCAAATGCAACTCCGACCACATTGCCGAAGAGAAGTATAATAAAACTGTATTTTCGCTGAGCTACCTGTTGTTTGGGTTTCCGTTACCTTTCCTGAGCCACAAATACAGGTGCTACAACTGCGGCCATACCTGGAAAATTAAATAAAAAAGGAGCCCGAGCGGCTCCTTTTTCTATTGTAAGCACTGCCTATAGTTACCTTTTGGCCAAACCTGAAAGGCTGCAAACAAAAAGTAAGTGAATACTATTTAGTGCCTGTTAATTCATTTACAAACTGCACATATTCGGCACGGGCTTCATCCTGGCTTTTGCCTTGCAGCTTTTTCCAGGCATCCCATTTGGCAATGTTCTTAAAATCGAAACCGCCCGGGCGCTCGGTATTCACATCCCCTTCAGAGCTTTGCTTGTAAAGTGCATATAGTTTAAGAAGCACATCGTTAGATGGGCGTTCGGTTAGTGCTTTAGAGCGCTCTGCTGCGCTTTCAAATTCCTGTTGTGTAGCCATCGTTTAAAGTTATAGTTTGAGGATGCTCTAAAATAGCCAAAAGTATTATGCAAGCATAACTTTCCGGTGTTTTATTTTTTCCCTTAATCTACGTACATTTAGTTGCCGCCACGCAGGCTGCAGCTTATCACTTTAAATCACAGACACACACTATGAAAAACCTGAAACCTGCAGCCGCCTATGTAGGCACGCTGCTCTCTGCTTCGTTGGTGGTTGCTACAGGCTGCTCGCCCGGAAACACTACTACGGCTACCAATACCACCACCACCGAGCAAACTGCAACAGCTACCACTACAGTTGCAGAACCACAGCCACCGGTTGCCAAAAAGGTACCAAAGCAGCTTACCCAGCACGGCCACACCCGCACTGACAATTACTATTGGCTAAACCAACCGGAAGACCCGGAAGTAATTGCCTACCTGAATGCTGAAAATGCCTACACAAAGCAGATGATGGCACATACCGAAGCCCTGCAGGAGAAACTTTACAACGAAATAGTGGGCCGCATCAAACAGAAAGACGAATCAGTGCCATTTAAGGAGGACGGTTACTGGTACTATACTCGTTTTGAGGAAGGCAAAGAATACCCGATCTATGCCCGTAAAAAAGGCACCCTGACCGCGCCGGAAGAGATTATGGTAAATGCCAACGAACGCGCCGAAGGCCTTAGCTATTATGCTGCCTCTGGCATGAACGTGAGCCCGAATAACCAGCTGCTGGCTTTTGGCGAAGACACCGTGAGCCGCCGCAAATACACTATCCGTTTTAAAGACCTGAAAACCGGAAAATTATTACCAGACCATATACCGAACACAACGGGCGGTGCCGTATGGGCCAATGATAACAAAACCGTATACTATACCATGAAGGACCCGGCCTTGCGTTCCTTCAAAATCTTTAAACACACCTTAGGCACACCAGCCACGCAAGACAAGGAAGTATACCACGAAGCCGACGAAACCTTCAGCACGTTTGTGTACAAGACCAAGTCAGATAAGTATATTATAGTTGGCAGCTCCAGCACGATGGCCAACGAGTATCGTTACCTGGATGCCAGCAACCCGAATGGCACTTTTAAAGTGATTCAGCCTCGCGAGCGCGGGTTAGAGTATAGTGTTGACCACTTTGGCGACAAGTTTTACATTGTAACCAACAAAGATGGGGCTACCAACTTTAAACTAATGCAAACGCCTGTTACCAAGCCCGGAAAAGCCAATTGGAAAGATGTAATTGCGCACCGCGAAGATGTGTTGTTAGAAGGTATCGAGATATTTAAGGATTACCTGGCCTTGCAGGAACGCAAAAACGGTCTTACCCAGATCAGAATAAAAAAATGGAACGATCCGAAAGTAGATTACCATATTGATTTCGGGGAAGAGACTTATGCTGCCAACATCGGCATGAACCCTGACTTTGACAGCAAAGAACTACGCTACGAGTATAGCTCACTTACCACGCCTAATTCTACCTACGATTTTAACATGCAGACAAAAGAGAAGCAGCTGCTGAAACGACAGGAAGTGGTAGGTGATTTTGACCCGGAACGCTACGAAGCCAAGCGCATTTATGCTACCGCCGACGATGGCACCAAAATTCCGATATCGCTGGTGTACCGCAAAGGCCTGAAACTGGATGGCAATAACCCTACTCTGCTGTATGCTTATGGCTCGTATGGTAACAGTACCAATGCCGGCTTTAGCTCTGTACGTTTAAGCTTGCTTGATCGTGGTTTCGTGTATGCTATTGCCCACATTCGGGGTGGCCAGGAGATGGGCCGTAAGTGGTACGAAGAAGGTAAAATGCTGAAAAAGAAAAATACCTTTACCGACTTTATTGATGCATCAGAATACCTGATAGCGCAAAAGTATACTAACCCGGATAAACTGTTTGCACAAGGCGGTAGTGCTGGCGGGTTGCTGATGGGTGCCGTGGTAAACATGCGACCTGACCTGTATAAAGGCGTACTGGCTGCTGTACCATTTGTAGATGTGGTTACTACTATGCTGGACACAAGTATACCACTTACCACAGGTGAGTTTGATGAATGGGGCAACCCGGCCGAAAAACAGTATTACGATTATATGCTGTCGTACTCGCCATATGATAACGTAGAAGCCAAAGATTACCCGAACATGCTCGTAACCACCGGCCTGCACGACTCTCAGGTACAATACTGGGAACCAGCCAAATGGGTAGCCAAGCTCCGCGACATGAAAACCGATGATAACATGCTGTTGCTGCACACCAACATGGAGGCCGGTCATGGCGGCGCTTCAGGCCGTTTCCAGCGTTACAAAGAAACTGCCCTGCAATATGCGTTCATACTTAACCTGGTCAATCAGAATAAGTAATTTTAGGTTATAGATAAAAAAGGCCGCTGCTATACTTTAGCAGTGGCCTTTTTTGTAATGTCATTTCAAACTATGTGAAAAATCTGTTTGCAACTATAGTTGGTGAAGACCTAGCAGCGTGCGCAGCTCCTGCTAGCGTCTAATACGGTTACTTCTTCGTCATCCCAAGCATTCTTGAGACGCGAGTCGAAAAGAGCCAGCGTAGCTGTGAGGGATCTTATATGGCCTATAGTTTTGCATTTGTTATTTCGACGAAAGGAGAAATCTGTTTCGGTTATAGTTTCTGATTGATTCAACTTTAACCAAGCTATCCTTTCAAACTTCTTGAATTCCTGGGAGCTTTACTTACCTATCGTTTCATCTCAAGCTTTGGTGCCCTCACGGCCGGGAGGCCCCGTCTTAGGGCATCGCGCTGCTGCCTTCTTGCTATCCTCGTACCTCGGATTGGCTCATGCCACCGCAACAAGTCAAAGGCGCTCAACCCAAAGACTGCGATACTTCTACTATTGGCCGCTATCTATAGTTTGAACCAGTAAGCTTCGAGATTGATCATGGCTATAGTTTCGTAGGGACAGGTCGCGACCTGTCCGCTCACAGGCTTTAACTATAGAACTATAAAGTCAGCTATAGCAGAAAGTCCCCCTTTGAAGGGGCAAGGGGATGACAACGGGAACTATAGAAATATACTGTTAACTATAGCAGTCCCAAAAAACTCCCCTCCTTAGACAAGGAGGGGCTGGGGTGATTCGATAAACGAACTATAGAATCATAGCCAGCGTCCTTGCCGTAGTTGTCCCTGCCGGGCCAGTTGCATCTGGAGATACAACATCATAGTTAGTCACGAGTCTGGAGACTCGCGCCAGCGTATGAATAGCTAAAAAAACCCTCTCCTGTTTTTAGGAGAGGGCTGGGGTGAGGTAAAATGCCAGCGATGGAACTACGTACGCTACCAGTTCTAAAAAACTTAACTAACTGAAACTACAATTTTACCGAATTGCTTACCAGCTTCCATGTAACGCATGGCTTCTTCGGTTTGCTCCAGTTTAAAGATACTGTCAACTATAGGAATTATTTTTTTATCGCGCACAAACGCTACCATTTCGGCAAAATCCTGGTTGGTGCCCATGGTGCTGCCATGTATCGCCAGTTGCTTCCAGAATATTTCCGCTGGGTTTATCTGCCCGATCATACCGGTAGTACCACCATAAATGCCGATGCGCCCGCCCGGCTTCGCCAGCTTTACTAACTGCACAAACCCTTCGCCAGCAGCGCCATCTATACTTACATCAAAGCCACCAACTATAGCTTTCAGCTCTTTGCCCCAGTTCTCTTTTTTATAATTGATACCACCTGTGGCACCCAGTTTTTTGGCCGCTTCGATCTTCTCGTCAGAGCCGGACGTTACCCATACTTCGGCACCAGCGGCAATGGCAAATTGCAGGGCAAATAAGGCAACTCCACCACCTGCACCGGTAATCAGCACTTTCTCGCCAGCCTTTAAACCGCATTTAGTAAACATGGCACGGTAAGCAGTAACACCAGCCAATGGCAGGGAGGCGGCTTCTTCAAAACTTAAATGCGCTGGCTTCTCATGCAGGTTGGCAGCTCGTACTTTTACGAACTCGGCAAAAGCACCATCTTCGGGCATGCCCAGCACTTTATAGTTATGGCTATGCGCGTGTGGGTTGTCGCCCCAGTCTGACGACGGATCTATAATAACTTCTTTCCCAATCCAGCTTTCAGCTACACCTTCGCCTACTTCGGTAACTATACCAGCGCCATCCGAGCCAAGTATAGTTGGATACTCTTTCGTGAAGTAACGCCCATACTGAATATACACGTCGCGGTGATTGAGTGCGGCAGCTTTTACCTGTACGATGGCTTCGCCGGGGCCGGCAACTGGCTTTTCTTTCTCTATCAGTACAAACGGGGAATTTATGGCTTCCAGGTATATCGCTTTCATAATCAAACTATAGGTTATTGCTAGTACAAAGGTATCATTTCCGGCTAAAGCACAAAGCTGTAATAGGGTTGGCATTTATTACTGCAGCGTTTAACTTGCACCTATAGCTACAATTTTATGAACAACTATAGCATCAGAACTGCCACTATTGCCGACATCCCAACTATAAAAAAGCTGGCCGAAGCTACCTGGGAACCAACTTATAAAACCATACTTACCAAAGAACAGATTGACTATATGTTTGAGGTAATCTATACTTCTAAAGCTTTGGAGAACCAAATGCAGGATGGGCAAACATTTTTATTGCTGTTTGAGGAGGAAATTCCGCTCGGTTTTGCCAGCTATAGCTTAAAAGATGCCGATGCTAATGTGTACAAACTGAACAAAATATACCTGTTACCCGGGCGCCAGGGCAAGGGGTTAGGCAAATTGCTTTTAACCTATGCCGAAAATGAAGTACGGCAACTGGGCGGGACTATACTTGACCTGAACGTAAACAAATTTAATAAGGCAAAACAGTTTTATGAGACCTGCGGCTACCATGTGCACCACGAAGAAGATATTCCGATCGGCTCCTATTGGATGAACGACTATGTAATGCGGAAGGAACTATAAAAAAGGGCAGCCACACGGCTGCCCTTTTTAGCTACTTTAAACTTAAGCAAACAAAATTCTGGTGTTAGTTATGAGCTATCGGATCTGCATTACCATCCGGGTCTCCGGTTACATAACCATCTGTGCTAATATTCCCTAGCAACAACAGACCTGCCACGTGCGGCGACGCCATAGATGTACCACTGATCGTGTTATATGCACCACCTTTCCAGGTTGACTTGATGCTTACACCAGGGGCACAGTAATCTACAGGCGGGTTGCCATAGTTAGAGAACGATGCAAACTTATTATTGATATCCATCGCAGACACAGTATACACGTTAGCGTGGTTCACGCGTGCAGGCGATGATGTATTGGCATGTGCACTTTCGTTACCAGCCGCAATAGCAAATTTAATGCCCTTGCCCGCAGCATTTAATACCGCCTGGTCTAACGCGTCAGAAGTAGGTCCACCTAAGCTCATGTTAGCAGCGTCACCAGATTTACCATTGGCAGCTACATAGTCTACACCAGCAATTACACCAGAGTAAGAACCGCTTCCACGGCTGTCAAGCACTTTAACGGCAACTACAGTTGCATCGTAAGCCACACCTACCACACCAATGCCATTACCTTTTTTAGCGCCTATCGTTCCGGCTACGTGCGTTCCGTGTCCGTTGCCATCGTCGGCGCTACCTGCATCTCTGCCACTTGTAAACATGGTCACGCTGCGGGCTACATCTACGTTCAGGTCTGGGTGGTCAAGGTCTATACCTGTGTCAATTACCCAGGCAGTTTTACCAGCACCGCTGGCCGAGCCAACACGCGTAACACCGTAAGGTACTTCTTCGCCGGTAGAGCCGCCGCCACCAGTACCTGGTTTGGCAAGCATTACTATTCTATCTGGCTCTATGTAGGCTACACGGTCATCGTTGCGTAGTTTTTCAACATCTGCAGGTGTAAGATTTGCAACCACACCAACCAGCGCTTTGCCGTAAGCCCTCTCTATAGCAAAGTCCTTAACGTTGTTAGCTTTAAAAACATCCACACCCATTTGGCGTGCTCTTTCCATACTCTGCGCATGTGTAACAGCATCACTCATACGCTCATTTCCTTGCTTAAATACAATTATGTATTTACCAGGAATAACAGCTCCGTTTTGGCTGTTTTGCTGTAAAGCATCTTCCGTAGCTACTGCATCAACTGTTTCGGTATCGCAGGATGTAAAGGTGAACGAGGCTGCAACAATAGCAGTACCAAACAGGACTGACCGCATGGTATTGCGAATTTGTAAGGTGTTTTTCATTTGTTTTTAAGGTGTTAAAGTGAAAAATAGGTAAGCAATTTTAATCCGGATTTATTGTAATATATTGAATATGCGACACATAGGCAAATCATTATATAGTTAACGTACCATTTTCTTGCTAAATCACTATACAGGTACCTTCTTTACTTGTAATTTGTAACACAGGCTATAGTGCTTATCCTTACAACCCCGCATAAACGTGCAGTAACAACCTGGCTAACCGGCAAATGCTACTTTACAGAGGTAGCAACGTATACCTTGTTTACTATGGTTGTAGTTACATACAAAACAAACATTATAAATATAATTCAATTAACGTAATAAACTACAGAAACGGACATTGGCATAAATGAACTGAATTTTGTAGCTTGAACCTGAACAAAACCTGAAAAACGTGAGAAGCCTGCTCCTGAAATTTTCTTTAAATAATATATTCCTGATTGTCAGTGCACTGACGCTGTTAGCCTGCGGTCAAAACTCGGGAGACACAACAACAGATGCGCCAGCCGCCAAAACAGAAATTAACCCGGATACGATAGCGATCACTCCGGAAAATGTAAAACAGGTTTTGACCGATTATGCTGCACGTCACCCTGATAGTATAGCTGTAATTACCACCCGCCATGGCACTATTAAAGTGAGATTATACAAAGAAACTCCCATGCACCGCGCCAACTTTGTACGCCTGGCCAAATCCGGGTTTTACGATCAGGGGGAGTTTTACAGGGTTGTAAAGGGATTTGCTATACAAGGCGGCGACTCAGATAACCGCACCATGCGCCAGACTGCTTATAAAATACCACAGGAATTTAACCGGAAGTACATACACAAGAAAGGCGCCCTGGCCATGGCCCGCTACGGCGATGACCGTAACCCCGACAAAGAATCATCATCGCATAATTTTTACATAGTGCAGGGCGAGCCAGTAGAACTATACGAACTACGCGAGTGGGAAAGAAAGCATAATATTACCTATACCCCCGAGGAACTTAAACTATACCAGACGCTGGGCGGCGAACCATCGCTTGACACGGAATATACTGTGTTTGGTGAAGTAATAGAAGGCCTGGATGTAGTGGATAAGATTGCAGAAGAGCGTGTAGGTGCCAGCAGTTGGCCAGTGCAGATAGTGCCGCATACTATAAAAGTGCAGTAAGAGTCGGTTTTATAGTTTTAGCGGCCAGGTTACGTATTGTTACTTCCCTGGTTAGCTGTTTTTTGCTCGTCTACTACATACAGGGGCCTGCCTTGCACGTTGTTAAACACGCGGGCCAGGTACTCTCCTGCTATGCCTATACAAATAAGCTGCACACCTCCCAAAAACAGTACGCTCAGAATAATAGATGCCCACCCTTCGACATAATCTTTAAAAACCAGCCGCGCCAGCAACGTATAAATCATCAACAGGAAGGCAATACCGGAAACTATAAAACCCAGCATCGAAGCCATTTTAAGCGGAAAATCAGAGAAGGAAGTAATGCCGTCGAAAGCAAACCGGAGCATTTTGCGGTAAGTATAGCCGGAGGCACCATCAAAACGCTCCTCGCGGGTGTAGTTTAACCAGGTTTGCCTGAAGCCAACCCAGGCCACCTGGCCACGCAGAAACTTATTACGCTCAGGCATCTGTCTTAACACATTCACTACTTTAGCATCCATTATCCTGAAATCGCCGGTATCTAACGGAATGTTTACATGCGTGATACGGGAAAGCAATCGGTAAAAGAATTTGGCAGTCACTTTTTTCAGATAGCTTTCGCCCTTTCGGTAAACTCTGCGGCCATACACCACTTCAAAACCTTCCTGCATTTTAGCATATAGCTCAGAAACTACCTCTGGAGGGTCCTGCAGGTCGGCATCCATTATCACTACTGCTTTTCCGTTTGCCACATCCAGGCCGGCCGAAACAGCTACCTGGTGCCCAAAATTCCGGCTCAGACTTACATAACTGACCGCCGGATTAACAGCCGCCAACTGCTTTATTACCTGCAGAGAATTATCTATACTTCCGTCGTTTACAAACACCAACTCATACGTAACCTGCATCCGGTGCACTACTGCAAGCAGCCTTTCGAGCAGCAGCGGCAGGTTTTTTGCCTCGTTGTAAACAGGTATAACTATAGACAGGTCTGGGTAGTTTGCTGCAATCTGGGTCATAGGGTTAACAGTGGCTTAATTACAAATATAGTAGTAAACCTAGGTTTATAGGTTGCTATATCCGTGTTTTATAGTTACCCCAAAAAATAAAGGCGCTGCAACGTTGCAGCGCCTTTATGCCATAGTTTATAGTTGTATTTACCAGATCTTTACACGGCTGTCCTGTGCCTTGAACATCTTATCACCCTGGTCGCAATCAAAAGCTTCGTAAAACTGCGGCATGTTAGATACGGGCCCGTTTGTTCTGAAACGGCCGGGTGCGTGCGGGTCGGTTAATATCTGCTGGTTCTGGGCTTCGTCGCGCATATTTACGCGCCATATCTGGGCCCAGGCCAGGAAGAAACGTTGCTCCGGTGTAAAGCCTGCAATCAAACCAGGGTTCTTATCTTTCAGCGCTTTTTGCAGGGCTGTATAGGCAATGTTAAGTCCACCTATATCGGCAATGTTTTCGCCCATAGTTAATTTGCCATTTACGTGTAGGTTATCTAAAACAGTATAGCCGCTATACTGCTGGTCAACCATGCTGGCGCGGGCATTAAATTTTTCTAAATCTTCTTTGGTCCACCAGTCTTTCAGGTTTCCGGCAAAGTCATACTTGGCGCCCTGGTCATCGAAGCCGTGGGTAAGCTCGTGCCCGATAACAGCGCCCATACCGCCATAGTTTACCGCATCATCTGCATTTGGGTCGAAGAACGGCGGCTGCAGTATACCGGCCGGGAACACAATCTCGTTCATGCTTGGATTATAGTAAGCATTTACGGTTGGTGGCGACATAAACCACTCGGTGCGGTCTATGGGCTGGCCTATTTTACCGATGTTCTTTTTAAAAGCAAACTGGCTGGCGCGCATCACATTGGCTGCATAAGCATTACGGTCTACCTGCAGATCTTTGTACTGTTCCCACTTATCAGGGTAGCCAATTTTTACGGCAAAGGCATCTAGTTTTTCGAGGGCGCGTTTTTTTGTTTCATCACTCATCCAGTCAAGTTCGGCCACGTGCTCTTTAAAGGCTTCCTGCAGGTTGTTTACCATTTCAAGTGCTTTTTGCTTAGCCTGCGGCGAGAAGGTTTTCTGTACATATAGCTGGCCTAAGGCCTCTCCTATGGCATCGTCTGTAGTGCGAAGCACCCGTTTCCAGCGTGGCTGCATCTCTTTGGCACCATTCAGCACTTTGCCATAAAAGTTAAAATTCTCCTGCACGAACTCCTGGCTCAGGTAAGGCGCCGAAGTGCGGGCAAGGTGCCATTGGGTATAGGTTTTCCAGTCAGTTACAGGTATACTTTTAAGCATATTGCTTAACTCTTTAAAAAAAGCCGGCTGCCCAACTATAATCTCTTTAGACGACTGTGCACCCATGCCCGTCAGGAGCTGTGTTATTTTCAGGTTCGGATTCTGTTTGGCAAATTCCTGAACGGTAGTTTTGTTATAGTTGGCGTACGGGTCGCGGAGTTCGACGCGGGTTCTGGATGCTTTTGCCAGCCTGGTCTCAATATCCATCACCGTTTTCGCTTTTTTTTGTGCAGTAGCGGCATCATCTCCCAGCAGCTTAAACATGTTCTGCAGGTGGGTCAGGTATTCGGTTCTTATAGTTTTAGAGCGTGCATCATCTTTCAGGTAATAGTCGCGGTCAGGCAACCCTAAGCCGCCCTGTGTGGCCCACAAAGCATACTGTGTACTTATTTTATCGTCCTGGGTAACATACATGCTAAAGTATCCGCTCACACCTTTTGTTTTCAGGTCGGCCACTGTCTTCACTAAATCGTCAGCGTTTTTGATGGCAGCAATGCGGTCAAGTTCTGGTTTTATAGGCGTTATGCCTGCTTTATTCACAGCTACCGAGTCCATGCCTGCCGCATAAAAATCGCCTACCAGCTGGGCCGGAGAACCTTTGGTGGAAGTGGTGTTAGATGCTGCTTCGGTCAGTAGTTCGCGCAGGACGGCGTTGTTCTTTTCTGCCAGTTCGTTAAAAGAGCCCCAGCGACTTTCTGAAGCCGGTATTGGGTTGTTTTTTACCCAACCACCGTTAGCATACTGGTAAAAGTCTTCGCAGGGGTTTACTGTAGTGTCCAGGTTGGCCAGGTCCAGGCCGCGGCCCATATTGGTTTCTGCGGTTCCTGTAGTAGTGGTTGCAGCACTGGTTTCATCGGTAGTGGTGGTGGTTGATGAACTGCAGCCCGCCAGCAGCATACCGGCCAGCGCGGCAGGATAAAGTAACAGTTGTCTATTTTTCATAAGCCTATAGTTTAATTCCGATTTCTGATCACAAGTATAGTTAACGCACGATACAATAGAATTAATACTGGATTTATAGTTTATAGTTGCTTTAGGGAGCTATCAGAGAAACTGGTGATGAAGGCTTTATACTTACAAACAAAAAAAACGTCCCGGCCAAAAGGATAGCCGGGACGTTTCAGAAGGGTAACGTTTATAGTTATTGTACCTGTCGGTTTTTAACGTAGGTATTCAGCCAGGTATCCATTTCCCAAAGCATGTGCAGGATAGATTCTTTAGCGGCATAGCCGTGGCTCTCGTGTGGCAGAAACACCAGTCGCGCAGTTGCTCCGTGGCCTTTCAGGGCATTGTAAAAACGCTCGCTTTGTATCGGGAAAGTACCCGAGTTGTTATCGGCCTCACCGTGGATCAACAGAATTGGTGTTTTAATTTTATCGGCAAACGAGAACGGCGACATTTTGTGGTACACGTCCGGAGCCTCCCAGTAAGAGCGCTCTTCCTGCTGGAAGCCAAATGGCGTAAGTGTACGGTTGTAAGCACCACTGCGCGCAATACCAGCCGCGAACAGGTTAGAATGCGCCAACAGGTTAGCCGTCATAAACGCACCATACGAGTGGCCGCCAACGGCAACACGCTTCGGATCAACTACACCCATGCTCACTACTTTATCGATAGCAGCTTTTGCGCTGGCTACTAACTGCTCGTTATAAGTATCGTTTGGTTGAGCATCGCCTTCTCCAACTATAGGCATATCTGTTCTGTCAAGTACGGCATAGCCTTGCGTAACCCAGAACAAAGGTGAACCGGAACTGATGCGTGTAAACTCGTAAGGTGAGCTTTTTACCTGACCGGCTGTGGCTGCATTTTTAAACTCGCGTGGGTAAGCCCACATCAGCATTGGTAACGGGGCGTCGCCTTTCTTATAGTCTTTCGGCAAGTATAAAACAGCGTTCAGCTTCACACCATCGTTACGCTCGTATTGCAGCATTTCTTTTTGTACGCCTTCCAGTTCAGGGGTTGGGTGCGGGAAGGTAGTTATCTGCGTCAGTTGCTTTTTGCCAAGGTGGCGTACAAAGTAGTTAGGTGCATCTTTCTCAGATTCTCTTCTGGTGATGATCTGTTTTTTATCCAAGTCAATGATATCAACCGGACGCTCGTAATAAGGCGCTTCAGAACGGAACAGGATGTTTGCTTTTTTAGACTTCAGGTTAAACTCACTCAGGAACGGACGGTTACCTTCCGGCGATCCACCTTCCGAGATCATGTAAATGTTTTGACCTTTTTTATCAGTTAGCAGTACACCACGGCCATACTTGTTTTTAGTATAAACAGGCGAGCCTGGGTCGTTGTAGCCATCTTCGTAAGAACGCTCGATTAGTATAGTTGCTTTGCCTGGTTTAGCTGTGTTGATCATACTGATACGCTCGGCACGGGTCTTCCACCAACGTTCGTTTACCAGCGCCATGTTTTCGCCCCATTGCATGCCACGGTATCTATAGTTTGTAGATGCCAGTTGGGTAGGCTTTGCAACAAAAGGAGCATCAAGGGTATAAACTATATCACGTATGGCAACTTCTTTGTTCGCATCGCCACCGTCTTGTGCTTCGGCCCAGTACAGGCTTGCAGCTTTATCTGGGCGCCAGCTATAGTTGCGAGGGCCTTTTGCCACGGCATCAAATGCAATCGGAATATCTTCGGCCAGCGGCAGTTGGGCCAGTTGCTTTACCACTTTGCCATCGCGGCTCCAAACCTCAACTGTGTACGGAAAGTTATAATGCGGCACTAAATAAGAGTAAGGCTTCTGAAGTGTTTCTACCAACAGGTATTGTCCGTCTGGCGATGTCTCCATGCTTTTAATAATACCCGGCTTGCCAATAGGTTGCTGTGCGCCATCTATAGTTACCAGCTTTAGTTGCGACTGCATGTAGTAGTCAAACAGCTTTTCGTCGTAGCGGTTCTTTAACAGATCCTGGTAGGTGCGCGATGGCTTTGCTTTGCCCAGGTTTTGCTGTATAGTTGGTCCGGCTGGTGCCAGTGGGCGAGCCGGCATTTCGCCACGCTTTTCATCTATAAACTTAACCACCAGCGTCTTGCTATCCGAAAGCCACTCGAAAGCATTGCCACTATAGGCATCGTTTATAGTTGCTGTGGTCAGTTTCTTGGCCTGTTTGGTAGTTATATCAGCAATCCAGAGTTCTATGCCATTGGCTACGGTGTTGGTAAAAGCAATATACTTTTCATCCGGAGACCAGGTAATACCTGCCAGGTTTGCATTTTCCGGGAGCCCTGTAATCTGGCTTTCCTGGCCACCTTTCACCTGCTTCAGTTTTATGTTGCTGATAAACGACCCGCGGCTCTGCCCGTTGGTTGCCGGGTTGATGCGCAAACCAGCCAGGCGGCTTTCGGGTTGTGCCAGCTCTCCTATACTTGGGTAGCCTGGTCGCTCCAACAATAGCATCAGGTCGCCTTTGGCGCTTATACTTACGGTTGGTGTTGCCGGCGCATCAATAATGCTGGCTATAGCCTGTGGCGGACGCTGGTAGCTCAAGTTCAGGTCTTGCGGGCTTTGTGCGAGTACAACAGGCGGCTGCGCGTTGCCCAGCAGTAGCAAGCCCAGCAGGGCTATACCTGCGGTTTTTGTTTTGTAGAGGTACATGTCAGTAATTAGGTTAGTTAGTGGTGCTTAGATGTAATTTAAGCAGAATAGTTTAATTACAGGCATGCTACTATCTTAAACTAAAAATGGCCTACCCAGCAAAGGCGAAATTAAAAACAACAGCAAATCTACCCCATATAAAAATCTAAGCGGCGAGATATGGTCGAATTGAACTGATAAACGCAAACTATAAGTAAGTACAGGAATATGTTAAAGGGCCTGCTTTTGTATTAGACTTTCTGTATATTAAAGCTTTAAACCCAAACTAACCTAACATGAAAAAAACATTACTGACTACTTTACTGGTGCAATGCGCTTTTGTGGCCTTCGCCCAGCAGGAACCTGTAGACCTGGACATGGTGCACCGCATCAAACAGGAAGGCCTGAAGAACTCCAAAGTAATGGAGACGGCTTTTTACCTGACTGATGTAAGCGGCTCACGCTTATCAGGATCTACCGGTTTGCAGCGTGCCAACGAGTGGTCTAAAAGCAAACTAAGCGAGTGGGGCTTAAAGAACGCGCACCTGGAAGAATGGGGAACGTTTGGCCGTGGCTGGGAATTCCAGAAATCGTATGTGGCCATGACGGCGCCTTATTACCAGCACCTTATTGCTACCCCAAAAGCATGGACACCGGGCACAAATGGCGAACTAAAAGGCCAGGCAATGCTGATTAAAGTTGAGAAAGAAGAAGACCTGGCACAATACAAAGGCAAACTGAAAGGTAAAATTATACTTACCCCTCCTACCCGCGAAGCCATCACCTCTTTTGAGCCGGATGCCAAACGCCATACTGAAGAAGATCTGAAAAAACTGGCGGCCAACCCAGATGCAGAAAACAACCAGCGCAACAACCGCAACATGACCGACTGGCGCGCCATGATGCAACTGCGCACCAAAGTAAACGAGTTTGTAATGGCCGAAGGCGCTGCAGCTATACTTAGCACGCGTGGCGGTACGCATGGTACGCACTTTACTACTAACGGTGCCCCGTATGCTGCTGATGCCAAGCCGGTATTGCCAGAAATGGAAATGGGTCTGGAGGATTATGGCAGACTAGTGCGTTTGCTGGAAGCCGGACAGAAGGTAGAACTGGAAATGGAAACTGAAACCAGGTTCCTGACTGATGACCTGAAAGGCTATAACGTAATTGCTGAAATACCTGGCACCGACAAAAAACTGAAAGACGAAGTAGTCATGCTGGGGGGCCACATCGACTCGTGGCATGCTTCTACCGGCGCTACCGACAATGCAGCCGGCGTGGCCGTAATGATGGAAGCCGTGCGTATACTTAAAGCCCTGAACATACAACCCAAAAGAACAATACGGATTGCCCTTTGGGGCGGCGAAGAGCAGGGCTTACATGGCTCGCGCGGCTATGCCAAACAACACTTCGGCGACCCGGCAACGATGGCTTTAAAAAAGGAGCACGAAAAACTATCGGCCTACTATAACCTGGATAACGGCACCGGTAAAATTCGAGGTATTTACCTACAGGGCAACGACATGGTACGCCCGATTTTTGAAGAATGGTTCAAGCCTTTCCATGACCTGGATGCCAATACCATTACGATCCGTAATACGGGCGGCACCGACCACTTAGCATTTGATGCACTTGGCCTGCCAGGTTTCCAGTTTATACAGGATGAGATTGAATACGACACCCGCACACACCACACTAATCAGGACAACTATGAGCGCCTGCAGCCAGAAGACCTGAAGCAGGCATCTGTTATAGTTGCATCCATAGTTTACCACACGGCCATGCGCGATAAAAAAATGCCGCGTAAGCCGCTGCCAAAACCTAGACCTACTACGTAATTCAGCAACTATAAAAAAAGCCCGGAACCTATGGTTTCGGGCTTTTTTGTGCAACTTTAACTATAAGCTTTATGTTGTAAATACACTGCACAAGAGCTGGTGCAGCTACTTTTAGCTACATGTTACAAATGATAAAAACCGAGGAACTTAAATCTTCTACCGGTAAAATATATTTAAAAATAAAAGCTGATCTGGCTGAAAAATGGATCTACAGTGACTGGATCGGATACCCAATGCCTGAGTATGTGGCTGAAGGCGCAATTGCTTACCTGGACGTTTTGAAAGCCCATAATTTTAGCAAAATCCTGAATGATAACCGTAACCTGGTTGGGCGCTGGGACCAGTCGCTGAACTGGATTAAAGAAGTATGGTTACCGTATGCTGTAAAATCCGGGTTAAAGAGATTTGCCCATGTTACACATGCCGATGCACTTGCCACCGGAGCTGCTACTATTATGCAGCAACTTGTAAAAGGCCACCTGGAGATGCAGGTTTTCAGTGACCTGGAAACGGCTAAAAACTGGTTACGAGAAATTAATCATTAAGCATTTCCTATAGGAATACAGCCAGTCTTATCTTTTTAAGGCAGATAGCTGTATAAGTACTTCAAGCAGTTCGTTATATTCATGAGCAAGAACCTCAACTTCCAGACACCCGATAAAGTAATTTATGTATGCACCGGCAGCAAATGCAAAAAAAAGGGTGGCAAAGAAAACGGCAAAGCATTGCGCGAAATGATTAAAAGTATGGGATTAAAAGGCCGCGTGGAAGTTGTAAAAACCGAATGCACCGACCGTTGCGACTTTGCGCCTGTTATGTGCTTTCAGCCGGATAATTATTGGATGCACCACGTAACAGAGCAACAGGCAAAACAGGCTTTTAACGATCATGTTCTGGGTAAACCAGACCAACTATAAGCATAACCAATAAAACAGAAATGCCTTTGATTTAAGATCAAAGGCATTTCTGTTTTAAACTATAGTTATTATCTAGTAGGTATCTTCGTATTTGATTTTTGGTACGCGCTTGTCTATTTCGTACTGGCCGGTACCTTCTTCGCCAATAACATCGAACAGCTCCAGGGCGCGGCGGGCCACATATTCCTCTTCAATCTGCTCTTTCAGAAACCACTGCAGAAACGTAAATGTCACATAATCTTTCGATTTCTGGCAACGGTCGGCAATGCGGTTGAAGGACTGGGTTACGGCTATCTCCTGCTGCAACGCCTGCTCAAACACACTCCTGAACGATTCGAACTCGACCTGCACATTGGTAACGTCCGGCGAAACGGCGCGGCCACCCATATCAGACACATATTTAAAAAGCCGCAGCATGTGCTCGCGCTCCTCATCAGACTGTTCTTTAAAATAACCGGCACTGCAATCAAAGCCATTACGGTCGCACCAGGCACTCATGGCCAGGTACATAGCAGATGCATCAGCCTCCATTTTGATCTGCTCGTTCAGTACTCTTTCAATTTCCTCAGTAAGCGATGTTCTTAATCTCAGTAAATCCTTCATAAAAGTATGGTGCTTTTTCTGGTGATGACTGATGCCTTACAGGTATAAAGCATCTTTTATTCATACTTAAGTTAAAGGATTATGTTCTGATTAGGAAGGTGTAGCAGCAAATATGGAAGTAGTCTAAATAAAAAAGCACAGGTAAACCTGTGCTTCACTGTTATATAGGTATAGCTTATGTTATGCTACCTGTGTATGCAGACACTCGTGCAACATGCTATTTAGTTCCAGGGCAAATTTAGCGCCGCCCAAAAGCTCTTTAAAACTATAGATCTCGGGTAAGGTAAGTACATACAATTTTTCGCAGCCGCAAACGGTCAGCAGTTCGTAGTCAGAGCAGCGTTGTGTATTTACTGCCATGTCGCGCAGGTCAATGCTGTCCACCGCTTTTTTTAGTCGCAGAAAGGCATCTACTTTTAAAACGATCTGTGCATTGGCAAAGTCTACTACCAGCCTGTTACGTTTATTACATTGGTAAACGGCACCAACCTCTGTTGCAAAAACTTCCTGCATTACGGTGGTAATCTGCGCTTTCTCTCCTAACTTCACTTGTAACTGCTCCATGATGTTACAAATGTAGAGCCTATTTAGAATAAGTCCAAATAAATTTAGATGATCTTTATCACCAACCTATGAAAGAAGTTAATAAGATAAACCTGGCCGATAAACTAAAGCAGATACCTGATTTCTGGAACCCACGCATTGTTAGCGAACTAAACGGGCAACAGGTAAAACTGGCAAAGTTTAAAGGCAAATTCGACTGGCACCACCACGACCACGAAGACGAGTTCTTTTTGGTGATAAGTGGCAGTTTTGAAATGCATCTCCAGGACAAAGTAATCACGTTAAATCCAGGAGAATGTATTTCAATACCACGCGGCGTAGTACATAAACCTGTTGCCCCTGTAGAGGCGGAGGTTTTGCTTTTTGAGCCGGCATCAACTATAAATACCGGTAATTTAGAGAACAGCGAACGCACCAGAACTGATCTGGAGAGGTTGTAATAACATTTCCGTATTGCCTGATGACGTACCAGATGTTGTAGCGTGCGCACTTGGTTGCTGGTATAAGACGCTCCGAGGTGACAAGCACGCTCGGAGGTCGTTGGGCACGGCTATAGTTTTTAACACACCCCTACCCCTCTCAAGAGGGAAATTTTGGCTATAGCTATAGTTGTGGGCTCTAGTTTTATAGTTGGTGTTTTCACCTCACCCCAGCCCTCTCCTAAAAACAGGAGAGGGAGTTTCTGCCTTTGCTATAGCTGATTTTATAGTTCTATAGGTACAGACCAAGACCGGACAGGTCGCGACCTGTCCCTACGGAACTATAGCTATGATAAAAGTCGAGGCGAACAAGTTCAAACTATAGATAGCGGTTAATAGTAGAAAGATATCAGTCTTTGGGTTGAGCGCCTTTGACTTGTTGCGGTGGCGTGAGCCAATCCGAGGCACGAGGATAGCAAGAAGGCAGCAGCGCGATGCCCGAAGACGGGGCCTCCCGGCCGTGAGGGCACCAAAGTGAATTTGAAACGATAGGTAAGTAAAGCTCCCAGGATTAAAAGTAATGTGAAAGAAAAGGCTTGGTTCGGATATTAAAGACTATAACTATAGGCTGCGATAGATTTCTCAACTACGCTCGAAATGACAAAGTAAGAATTACAGGACACATAAGATTCCTCGGCTGACGCTCGGAATGACAAAAGAGAAGCTATAGCCCAGACACTAGCAGAAGTTGCTCGCGCTGCCAGGTCTTGCAACTATAAGCTAAACAGATTTCTCGCTACACTCGGAATGAGAATAGAGAGACTATACTTTACCAGCAAGATTCGGGGTTTTTACCAATATAGTTTTTAGGTTTAGCCTTACTAAATCTCCCATACACTTACACTTCATAAACTCGTCTGATTGATGATGCTCTGCCAGCTCCTTCCTAAGCTGTGCTATTTTTTCAGGAGTAGAAATGGTGTCTTTGCGCATACAGTCAATCAAATCTTTGAGGCGGTAACGAGCCGATTTCAGGCGACGGAACATGAGGGTGCGCTCTTCGTTCTGATACTGTTTTACAGTTTCGGGCTTTAGTAACTTTAAAACCAGGTCTACAATTACGTTATTGTCTTTAAAGAACTGCGGCAGGTACATCGTCTTTTTGCCTTCGTAGCTTTGCTGGTCAAAATCTATCGGGCGTACGCGGTACTGTTCGTCTTCAAAATCGGGGGTAATATCTACCACATAGTTATAAGAGCGCATGTCGCCGAGCAAACGCACAAAACAACGTTCGTTAAACTTCACAAACTCTTTGGCAATGCGCACTTTGTTGGTACCAGGCCTGCTTACAAATTCTTTTATAAAAATATCTCCCGGTATACCGGCAATGTGTTCTTCTATCAGTGTATCACCATCTACGAGGTAACTTAAGCGGCCCGGCGACAAAATATGCTCCAGCTCCAGGCCATAAATACGCGAGGCATCGGCACGCTTCACATAAAAATAATCGTAGTTGTCGTTTAGCTGGTTCATGATCTGCACCCGGAAAGGGTTGGAATTGCCAAACGTACAGTAATCTATCCGCGACACATACAAATGCTCCATCACCGACATATCGCCATCCGTTTTTAACAAGGCATAGATCATAGTCAGGCCATGGTTCAGTTCCTCCTGCGTTTGCTGTTCATACATTACGGTTTCCCAAAGTGTGTCTACCCCCTTTTTATCGAAGTATGGGAAAGAGTCGGAGTAATGCAGCAACTCTTCATACTTAACAGGCAGTTTGGTGTCGCGGCCATAGGTGTGCAGGTACTTGCGCAGCCCTTCGGTAACCGGGTAAAACAGTTTCTTTTTTGAGATGGAGTTCACGGGTGAATTAAGAATGAGTAATGGCGTATGAATAATGATATTGCTGTGCAAAAAGCTATACTTTGGAATGTGAACTATAGTTTGACTTCTACTTCATAAGTTAAGCAAACTATAGTTAATACTTTTAAATCAGATGCAATAAAAAAGGGGCCAGAGGCCCCGCTATAGTTCGTCACGAGCGTAGACGCTCGCGCCATTTCAATAATTATTAATTCATCATTATTAATTACTCATTAACCAGAAGCTACGCTTCTAACAAGTTGTTCTTACCTAAAATCTGCAGCACTTCGTTTTTGTAGAGGCGGCCAATTGGTATTTCGGTTTTGCCAAGGTCTACGGCTGTAGCGGAGAAGGCCTGTACTTTATCCAAAGCGATGATGAAGGAACGGTGAATGCGCAGGAATTTATCGGCGGGCAACTTCTCTTCTAAAAAGCTGATCTTTTGGTACGAGATGATCTCTTTGGTTTCGGTTTTTACCCGGATGTAGTCTTTCAGGCTCTCGATGTACAGGATATTGGCCAGCATTACCTTTACCATCTTTTTGTCGGCTTTCAGGTAAATAAAGGCTTCTTTATAATCTGGTTCGGTTGTAGCTATAGTTGCAGCCGGTTTGGTTTCCTGGGGCGTAACTTTGGCAATGGCTTTCAGGAAACGGTCGAACGATATGGGTTTGAGCAGGTAATCAATGGCGTTCAGTTCGTAGCCTTCCACGGCATAATCGCGGTAGGCAGTGGTGAAAATAACCTTCGGCGGGTTGGGCAGCGACTTCAAAAAATCGATACCGGTAAGTTTGGGCATCTGTATATCCAGGAACATCAGATCAACCTGTTCGGTTTGCAGGCAGTTGTAGGCTTCTACGGCATTGTTGCAGCGGCATACCAGTTCCAGGTTATCCAGGCGGCTGATGTAAGTTTCCAGTACATCCAGGGCCAGGGGCTCATCGTCAACTATAAGGCATCTAATCTTCATTAGTTCTATCGCTAAGGTCTAATTCCAGGTGCACGGCGTATACGTCCGGCTCATCTTCAATCTCCAAACTATAGGTATCCTTGTAAAGCAGTTCCAGGCGGCGCTGCACGTTTTTCAAGCCAATTCCGGAGGCCATTTCTTTTGCGGTTCGCTCAGCTTTTTCGCCTTGTTTGCAGTTCTCTACACGCAGGCTTAGTTTGCCGTTCTGCACTTTTACGTCAATGCGCACCCAGGCATTTTCGGTTTCGGTACTTACGCCGTGTTTAAAAGCATTCTCTACGAAAGGTAACAGCATCATGGGTGCAATGTTTGCCCCAAGTATACTCCCCGATTCGGTAAAGCTGATGTCTACTCGGTCGCCGTAACGCATGCGCTCCAGGTCTATGTAGTTGCGGATATAGTTCAGTTCTTTCTCCAGCGGCACTTTGGCTGCATTGGCATCATACAGCATATAATCCATCAAACCCGATAACTTCAGCACCATTTCCGGGGCGTTATCAGATTTTTTAAGCGTAAGTGAATACAGGCTGTTGAGTGTGTTGAACAAAAAGTGCGGGTGTATCTGCCCTTTCAGAAATTTAAGCTCAGCCTCCAGTTTATCCTGCGACAGCGTGCGTGCCGATTGCTGGTGCTGGTACCAGTTGCGCAACAAAACCACCGTAGCCGAAATAGCCACCAGGTAATTTATGTTTACAATGTTCTTGATAAAACGGTAAAGTGTCAGGTTGTCCTGGGAGCAGGTGGTGGGGCAGAAAAACGGGTGAATCAGGAAAGGCAGCAACACATATTGCATCAGCGCAGCAATAGCACCTGTTATCATCAGGACGTATACAAAAAACTCCAGGTAGCGCTTACGGAGCAGGAATTTGGGCATCAGGTAATACATATTAAAGTATACCAGCGCCATTTTAAACGGAAGCTCCACCAACTCCACCATAAAGGCATTGTAGTAGTCATCGATATAACTACCGTACAGCAACCCGAAAAACACCACGTAAATTACCCAGAACGCGGCGTGTTGCAGCATCCTGTTCTTAATTATACTTCGTGGGTCGGGCAGGCTCCAGGTTCTGGCTTCAATAACGGTTTCCGGACTCAACTTTACTTCCATGTTACAAAGGTAAACTTTATCGCGCACGTCTGTACCTGGCACTCAGGGCTTTTAGACGACCGGCTAAACTATAAACATCAGCAGCAAACTATACCAGCCCAACAGCTTTTCAGGCAAAAAGATTTAAACGCACCTTATCAACTATAGCTCCGTACTACAACACAACCTGTTATACAACCTAAACTATAACAACTATGGAAAAAGGAAACTATAGTAAATTTCTGTTGATGCTGCTGGTATCGTTCGTGATCATGTATAGCGTAATGTTTATGAATGTAGCCAGCACCGACCACATTTACCTGAGTTTAAACCGCTTATATATGGCCCTGCTGATGGTGGCACCTATGGCACTTATTATGCTGGGTTTTATGCCGATGATGTACAAAAACAAAAAGTTAAATACACTGATTATAGTGGCAAGCTTAACTGTTATAGGTGGAGTTTTTCTGTTGCTGCGAAACCAGGCAGCCGTTGGCGATAAACAGTTTATGAAATCCATGATACCGCATCATTCCTCAGCTATATTGGTAAGCCGCCAGGCAAACCTTTCCGACCCGGAAGTTAAAAAGCTGGCGCAGCAAATAATCGAATCGCAGGAAAAAGAAATTGCTGAAATGAAGAAGATACTCCAGCGCATGGAGTAATCCGAATCAGATACGTCTTGTTAATTGCAGCACCTGTACCCGCAGCCAGGCAAACGAAGAAGTTTACTCGTTGTGGTATTTTTCGCCACGCAGAATAGTAAAGCCGCGGTATAGTTGCTCGGTAAAAAACATGCGGATCATCTGGTGCGTGAACGTCATTTTAGAGAGTGCCATTTTATCATTGGCACGACTATAAACAGCCCCCGAAAAACCGAAAGCTCCGCCAATTACAAATATCAAGTTGGTAGTTACGGTGTTCAGTTTCTTCTGCAGAAAAGTGGCAAACTCACCGGAAGTAAACATCTTTCCTTTTTCATCCAGCAAAATAAGAAAATCACCTTCCTGCACCTTCTGTAATATAAGTTTGCCTTCTTCTTCCTTCAGTTTATCGGGGCTATACTTGCCGCCTTGTTTTATATCGGGTATAACTATAAACTCGAACGGGTGGTAATGCTTCAGGCGCTTCAGGTACTTGTCTATCCCCTCCTCTATAAACTTCTCGTCGGTTTTGCCTATCGCTATCAGTTTTATCTTCATCGGTTTGCCGGTTTCCACGAAGGTCGGAGGATTGGCGGGATTTTGCAATTCAGCTTCTTTTTATTAAGCTATAATCACACTAATTTAAACTTTCTAAAATTATATAGTATGGGCAATATATAGTATATTCGTTAATCCGATTCCGTTTAGCCGCCGTATTTGGGTGTATAAACGGAATAAACTCCGTTTATACATAAGTTAGCAGTAAGCTAAATTATGAAGCATTCTCATAAATGGATGAAAAATTAAATTCTCTTGAACACGCTATTCTGTCTGAGATTGAGAAGTCTCATAGAGAAACACACCCATTTTTGAAAGAGCATATGCTGGATTTGAAAGTCAGTTCACGTGAATTTACTGGCGTTGGTGTTTATGTTCACTTTGATGCAAAGGGACAAAAGCGGCAGAAGAATAAAATTTCAAAAGAAAAAACTTATTTAGGGGTTAATAAAAGCTTCTACATTGACACACTTGAATTCCCAATTTCTTTTGAATTGAATTTAAGTGAAGAAGGGGTTTTGGAGTTTTTAGAAATAGTTTCTAATGATGATAAAACTTGGAATGGTGAGTTTAACAAATTCACTATTGAAGAAGAAGATTAAGAAATCCTTCTGCCAACAAGGCACAGGCTCCATACTCGGCTACGCCTCGTTCGTAGCCTGTCCTAAACGTTATGCGGCAGCTTAAAAGACAACAACCAACGACATTGACAGTAAGAAAATGAAATCAGATAATAAACTTGCAGGACTTGGACTTTTGACAGCAATTTCGGCATCACTATGCTGCATTACACCTGTTTTGGCTCTGTTGGCTGGAACAAGTGGACTTGCTTCTACTTTCTCTTGGCTTGACCCATTCAGACCATATTTAATTGGCTTGACAGTTTTGGTTCTTGCGTTTGCTTGGTATCAAAAACTGAAACCTCAAAAACAAATTGACTGCTGCGACACAACTGAAAAAACACCCTTTATTCAGACAAAAAAGTTTTTGGGTTTCGTAACAGTTTTTGCAGGACTGATGCTTGCGTTTCCAAGTTATGTCCACATATTCTTTCCAAAGACAGAAAGTCAAACAATCATAACCGACCAATCAAACATTAAAACAGCAGAATTTACAATTAACGGAATGACTTGTGCAGGTTGTGAAGAAAACGTAAATCACGAAGTAAATAAACTGACAGGAATAATTAAGACGAATGTTTCTTACGACAACGGCAACGCAATCATAGAATTTGATAGAACTCAAACCGACATTCAAGAGATAGAAAAAGCCATAACTAAAACAGGCTATTCCGTAACCGACAAAAAAGAAATAAAATGAACATAATCCTGCAATCAACTATCACTTGCCCTGAATGTGGACATAAGAAAGAAGAAACTATGCCGACAGACGCTTGCCAATATTTTTACGAGTGCGAAAGCTGCAAAAAGGTATTAAAGCCAAAACAGGGCGACTGTTGTGTATTTTGTAGCTATGGAACAGTGAAATGTCCATCCATTCAAGCCGGGACAAATTGCTGTTAAAGACAATGATAAAACTGACTGAAATCGAAAGCCGACCGCATAACATCGGTTTTGCAATATGGCGGGTGAAGTGCTACTATGAAACATTTGTGCAAGATTCAACATCAGTAATTCTATTGAACTTTTGTGCTAAAATGCCGCCACATCGCAAAGCCGTAAACCGTTAGCCTGAATTTAATAAAGAATATTATTGATGTGGAGTATAATATAAAATTTATAAACGGGGATAGGCTCTTAGCAATCGGACTAGCAGGCATGATTCTTTCAATGTCCCTCCCAATCTACCTTAAAATTAATTTTAATATTAAAGAAGCATTGATGATTGGGCTCATCCCATCGATGTTGGTCATATCGTGCATTACAGCCTACTTCGCCTCGAAAAGGAATGAATATTTTCTGGTAAACGAGGACGGTTTGCACACAAGTAAGCATGGTCTAGTAAAATGGAGTGAAGTTCATAGTCTGGACCTCGAAGATAGACTAGAAGCTGAGGTGTTGACAATCAGGTTAAGACATAACGAGAAGATAGTTATCCCTAGTAGAAAAGAGGAAAGCCCTAATAGACAAACTTTTGTTGCGTTTAGAGAGGATATAGAGAAACGTTTCTCTGAAGAACCTAATACAGAAGTCGGAGCAATTCAAGAATCCTATGCCTATGGAGGGAAGGGATATAGAATGCTTGGGTATACACTTTTACTTACACTCTGTTTGCTTACTCCTTATGTGCTCTATGTACTGGTTATTGGAGATATGACAGCTAAAAAGTTTGTGTCTGTGATTGTCGTCTATTCTGTGACTCTACCTATGCTTGGCAGGATATTCAGAGAAGAAATATTTGGGAAAACAAAATAGGCTAACCCTGCACAGGCCCCATACTCGGCTCCGCCTCGTCCACAGCCTGTACCAATCCGTTAGCTGTAATTAAAATCATGAAAAAACAACTTTGGTTTGCTGTACTACTTATCGCTTTAGGCTGCGGAAGTAAGAATAACTCCGAAGTAGAAAAAGCTCCAGTTGGGGAAATATCAGCAGAGGTAGAAAAAGAAAAGCCAAGCAAAAGCATACAAAATTGTACCTCAAGATTAGATGGTGCGATTTATGAATTTCAATCAGATCCGAATTATCCTGAAGAGAAATTCACTTTAAGATTCACTTGTTCTGAAGACACGCTTAAAGGAGAAATTATTGGTCCCGCTCCAGCTGGAGAGCATGGACTTTTTTACTTCTACGCCAACTTAGATAGCCTGCGAACTGATGGTAAAAATAGCCTAGAATTTCAGTTTGCTCAAGGAAAACTTTATCAAGGGCAAATTACCTTAGATAACTATGAGAAGTTGAAAGAAGAGGACGCCTCAGGTATCTCGAAAGGAAAAATATACTTTAAAGGAGCTATCGCAGGTGACTCTCTGATATTCAAATGCACATCTCAGTATTACGACTGCTATGTGGATGAAATGGTTTTCAGACTAAAGAAATAACTGTGGCTAAACATACCTATAAGCCAGCTGGGCCGCCTTATGGCCAAGACCGTTAGCTGGTATACCATTACAGATCAACCAAAAACTAAATGAAATACTTATACTCTTTACTTCTTCTTACTACCCTTTCTTGTAGTTCATCTGATTCTGTTGAAGAAAAAAACAGAATTAATGAATCAGCCTTAAAGATCCGTTTATTTGACGTTTCAGCAGATCAGATTTACCAACAAAATATTAAGCTGATTAAGCAAAATAATGTTCCTGAACTGGAGAAATCCATCATCGTGTTCAAGCAGTTTGATGACAGTTTGCAATTAATACGAGATGAGTTGATCTCTGCCGCAGGGGGATATACAACTGAAGGGCTATACTTTAATGCCCCTGCTTTCAACTATGTGCAGGATTACTTTTATGGCGAAACAGCTTTCAGAAATAATAGTCACCAATTCTTCTTCAGCACATTAGACGGTCTTAGTCAAAACCTAAACCAGCTTTCACCAGCCACTAAGCCTACTAAGGAAATTGAAAACAAATTTGATATTCTTCAAAAACACTATGGTATAAACAACCGCAATGAGCTGTTTAAAAGTTTATCTATCAATGAAGCCGTAGAACTTATTGAGGCCTTAAGGCGACAGGTGGCAATAAATCACCAAGAATACGTGATAAATGAACTTAGAAAGTTCGGCAGCTAACCACACCTAAACGTAAGCTATGCCTTCGTTTAGCCAAACCGTTGGTGCAAGCAATAGAATAATACTATCCGACACTTGTTTCAACACCACAATCTAACTATGCCAGCAAAAAAAGAACTCCAACCCACACAACACCAGGAACTACTCCAGACACTAAAAGCCCGTTTCAAGAAAAACATGAACCGCCACAAAACTATAGAGTGGGCAATGGTGGAAGCAAAACTGGAAGCAAACCCGGACAAACTATGGTCTTTGAACGAGATGGAGGTAACGGGTGGCGAGCCGGATGTAGTAGGATATAATGCAGAAACAGACACCTATACTTTTTACGATTGCGCAGCCGAAAGCCCTAAAGGCCGCCGAAGCCTCTGTTACGACCACCAGGCACTGGAAGAACGGAAAGAGCACAAACCCGAGAACAGCGCCGTAGAAATGGCCGCTGACATGGGCATACAACTGTTAACCGAAGCACAATACCGCGAATTGCAGCAGCTTGGTAAATTCGATCTGAAAACATCGAGCTGGGTGAAAACGCCTGCCGAGATCCGGAAACTGGGTGGTGCCCTGTTCTGCGACCGCCGTTACGACACGGTTTTTCTGTACCACAACGGAGCGCAATCATACTACGCTGCACGGGCCTTCCGGGGTATGTTAGAAGTATAAAGAATATTTTGCCCGCAAACAGCAGCAAGTACCAAATACAACTACCTTAAACCTGACAAAGCAACTATAAACTATAGTTTAAACCCATTTATGGAAATTACCCAACTAAACCCGAGGCCGGAAATAGAGCAGAACAACAAGCTAAACAAAAAATTCATACAGTTTGAAAGTCTCCTGAACGTATTAAGAAGCCGGGAGCTACCTGCTGAGATTACAGTTTACATCAACAATGAAATTAGCTTAATCAACTCGACTACAGCATCAGAGAAGGTATTTGAAAAACAAGTAAGTACGAGCCAGGCTGGGATTTTAAAACTACTTGAGAAAGAACTTAAGCTTGTAACAAAAAACCACTACCGTAATTTGTGGTTACCACTGGGCATGAGCACCTTTGGCTTACCACTCGGCGTGGCTTTTGGGTTAAGTTTAGGCAACATGGCTTTTTTAGGGATTGGCTTGCCTATAGGTATGGCAATTGGCGTAGCTGTAGGCACTTCCTTGGATAAGAAAGCAGAAAAGAACGAAACGCAGCTGGATATAGAGATAAAACATTAGCCCCTCCGAGCTATACTTTGCGATTACATTTATAGTAGTGTAATGTATAGCTCATCTGTTCTACAAAAGCTCTTTACTCGGGTCCCAGAACAGTTTATCAAAGTCAACTACCTGGTCGTTTTCCACTTTTACACCTTCCTGCATCAGGCGCTCGGCCATGGCGTTGCTGGCCTCGAAATGCTGTTTGCCGGTAAGCATGCCTACCCGGTTTACAACACGGTGCGCCGGAATTTTGGTAAAGGGCTGCGATGCGATTAGGGCCCACCCTACCATGCGTGCCGAGCCTTTGGCACCCAAATAAGTGGCAATGGCGCCATAAGACGTAACCCGCCCTTTAGGTATCAGTTTCACCACTTCGTAAACATTCTCAAAAAAGTTCTCTTTCTTGTCGCTCATAGTTATTTTGTTGCCGAGTACGGTTTAACCTGCTAAAACTGCTGTTTAGCTATTCATTTTATACTTACGCAGATAATAAGGCCGTCAGGTTGCAGAATTCCCCTTTAACGTTATAACTTTAAAATTCCGGACCTTAGGTAAAATTAAAAAAATGACCCCACAGGTATAAGCCGATTAAACCATTTTTATAGTTGCCAGTCCAAGAGTTCGGCTTATGCCGAAACAGCATTTTTATAGTTGCCGGCAAACAAGTCGCATTTAGCCCGGTTATCAATCTGCGAAAATAAAATTATACTTTTATAGCTAACAAACACCCTCTGCCCGAGGAAACCTGTAAAATCACCTCACACTATATGAAGATCAAATACATCGTTTACACCCTACTGATACTTGGATTTGGAGCATTGGTCGCTTACCGCATTACACAAAACAAAAACGAAGGTGGCGGTGGCCCGGGTGGCGGAGGTGGCGGCAGAGGACCGGGCGGCCCCGGAGGCATGCCGGCCATGCGTGTAAATGGTATGGTAGTGCAGCCTCAGAACTTTGCAAACACCTTATCGGTTACTGGCTCTATCGAAGCAAACGAGCAGGTACAGATCCGTCCGCAGGTGTCGGGTGTGGTGCGTTCCATCTCTTTCCAGGAGGGTAGCAAGGTTAGCAAAGGCCAGGTGTTGGTTAAGATAGATGATTCGGAACTGCGTGCCCAGCTGGCCCAGGCCCAGACACGCCAGAGCCTTGCCGCCGAAAACGAGCGCCGCGCTGGTCTGCTGCTTAAAAAAGAGGCTATCAGCCGTGAAGAGTATGATGTTGCCCGCGCTGACCTTAAATCGGCACAGGCCCAGACCCAACTGATACAGGCACAGTTAGCCAAAACAACTATACGCGCGCCATTTTCAGGCCGTATTGGTCTGCGCAACATTTCAGAAGGCAGCTTCCTGTCTCCGGAGACCGTTGTGGCTAATTTAGTAAGTATAGACCCGTTAAAGATCACCTTCTCTGTTCCGGAAAAGTACGCCACCCAGGTAAAAGAAAATACCACGTTAAACTTTACAGTAGCCGGCTCAGACAAAAAATATAAAGCTACCGTTTATGCTATAGAGCCGGGCATAGAAGCCAGCAGCCGCACACTGCAACTACGCGCCCGTGCTGCAAACGGCGATGGTAGCCTGATGCCCGGTTCTTTCGCGAACATCGAGTTGCCCTTAACTGTTATCGAAGGTGCCCTGTTGGTACCGACCGAGGCAGTTATACCTGTGCAGAACGGTAAAAAAGTATTTGTGAGCAAAGGTGGTAAGGCTACCGAAGCCATGATAGAAACATCAACCCGCACCGAAAAAGATGTGCTGGTAACTTCTGGCCTGCAGGCCGGCGACACGGTTCTGACGACCGGCATCATGACGTTGAAAGAAGGTACCCCTGTAAAAGTAGCAGTTGGAAAGAATAAGTAAAGCGCGAAAAGTATGAGTTTATCCACCACAAGTATAAAGCGCCCCGTTTTTACGATCGTTATTAACCTGATACTGATACTGTTCGGTTTTATCGGGTATAGCTTTCTGGGGGTGCGCGAGTATCCGTCCATCGATCCGGCTATAGTTTCGGTTAGCACCAGTTACTCGGGTGCCAACGCCGACATTATTGAGTCGCAGATAACGGAACCGCTCGAAAAAGCCATTAACTCTATTGACGGTATCCGCAATATTTCCTCGTCCAGTAACCAGGGCCGTAGTAACATTAACATCGAATTTAACCTGGATAAGAACCTGGAAGAAGCGGCCAACGACGTGCGCGACAAAGTATCGCAGGCGGTAAGAAGCTTGCCACAGGATATTGATTCGCCGCCGGTGGTATCTAAAGCCGATGCCGACTCGGAGCCTATTATTACCATGACGGTGCAGAGTGCCAACCGTGACCAGTTAGAGCTCAGCGACTATGCCGAGAACGTGATTTCGCAGCGTTTACAAACTATACCGGGCGTAAGCAGCGTGCAGATTTGGGGACAAAAGCGCTATGCCATGCGCCTCTGGCTAGACCCAATGAAACTGGCTTCTTATGGTTTAACGGTGAGCGATGTGCGTACTGCCCTGAGCCGTGAGAACGTGGAATTACCATCTGGCAAAATAAGTGGCGAGAATACCGAACTGGTTGTAAAAACCCTCGGTAACATGTCCACTGCCGAGCAGTTCAACAACCTGATCGTAAAGTCAGATGGCAACAAGATCATCCGTTTCAGCGACCTGGGTACAGCAGAGCTTGGCCCGGAAAACCTGGAGACAAAGATGAGCAATTCAGGTCAGCCGATGGTAGGTCTTGCAATCATCCCGCAACCGGGTACCAACTACCTCGATATTTCAGAAAAATTCTACGAGCAGTTCGAGAAGCTGAAAAAAGACCTGCCCGAAGACATGAAACTGGATATTGCGATGGATAACACGATATTCATCAAAAAGTCCGTAACCGAGGTGGCCGAAACTATACTTATCGCGCTGGTACTGGTTATACTTATTATTTACCTGTTCTTCCGCGACTGGAGCATTGCTTTCCGTCCGCTTATCGATATCCCAGTTTCGCTTATCGCCACTTTCTTTATCATGTACCTGTGCGGTTTCTCGGTAAACGTACTAACGCTGCTGGCTATAGTTCTGGCTACAGGTCTGGTAGTGGATGATGGTATTGTGGTAACGGAGAACATCTTTAAGAAAGTAGAAGAAGGCATGTCGCCGATCGAAGCTGCTATTAAAGGTTCTAACGAGATCTTCCTGGCAGTAATTTCGATTTCGATCACGCTGGCTGCGGTGTTTCTTCCTGTTATTTTCCTGGAAGGCTTCGTCGGGCGACTGTTCCGGGAATTTGGTGTCGTGATCGGGGCCGCTGTACTTATATCGGCTTTCGTGTCGCTGACACTTACGCCAATGCTGAACGCCTACCTGATGAAAGGCGGCCACCAGAAAAAGACCAGGTTCTACAACTTTACAGAGCCATACTTCCAGAAAATGAATGCTGGCTACGCCAGTGCGCTGAGCGGCTTTATGAAACGTAAATGGCTAAGTTTCCCGATCATTATTTTCTGTATCGGCCTGATAGGTTTATTCTATACTATACTGCAGAAGGAAACAGCTCCTTACGACGACAGAAGTATGTTACGTGTACAGGTAAGTGCCCCCGAAGGAGCTTCTTACGAATACACCGACCGCTTTATGCAGGAGCTTACCCAATTGGTAAACGACTCTATACCTGAAAAAGCAGTAAACCTTGTGATCACCTCGCCGGGTTGGGGTGGCGCAGGTTCTGTAAACAGCGGTATGATGCGTATCGCCCTGAAGCAGCCAGATGAACGCGAACGCTCCCAGAAGGAAGTAGCAGATTACCTTACCGGCCTGACCCGTAAATATTCTGAAGGCCGAATTATGGTAACGCAGCAGCCAACTATCTCGGTAAACCGCCGTGGTGGCCAACCGATCCAATACATCATTCAGGCACCAAACTTCCAGAAACTAGAGGAAAAGATACCGGAGTTTATGGAAGAGGCCAGTAAAGACCCTACTTTTTCGAACGTAGATGTTAACCTGAAATTCAATAAGCCGGAGATCAACATCTCAATCGACCGCGAAAAAGCACAGAGCTTAGGTGTATCGGTAATTGATGTGGCACAAACCTTACAGTTATCACTAAGCGGCCAGCGCTTCGGGTACTTCCTGATGAACGGACGCCAGTACCAGGTAATGGGCCAGTTTGACCGCCCGGACCGTAACGACCCGCTTGACCTGACCTCGTTGTTTGTTCGCAGCAAAGATGGCAAGTTAATTCAGCTGGATAACCTGGTAACGATGTCTGAGCGCAGCAGTCCGCCACAACTATACCACAACAACCGTTACATGTCGGCTACCGTTTCGGCTGGTCTGGCGCCGGGCAAAAGTATAGGCGATGGCATTGAGGCCATGGACCGTGTAAAGGAAAAAGTACTTGACGAAACATTTACAACTGACCTTGGCGGCGAGTCCAGAGACTTTGTAGAAAGTGGATCGAACACGATGTTTGCTTTTGGTTTGGCCTTGCTCCTGATCTACCTTATACTTGCCGCGCAGTTCGAGAGCTTTGTCGATCCGCTGATAATTATACTTACAGTGCCAATGGCGGTAGCCGGTGCCATGCTTTCGTTGTGGTTGTTTGGCCAGACCTGGAACATCTTCAGCCAGATAGGTACGATCATGCTGATAGGGCTCGTCACGAAGAACGGTATATTGATAGTAGAGTTTGCAAACCAGCTCCGGGAACAGGGCAAACCGAAACACGAAGCTATACTGGAAGCTGCTGAAGCCCGTCTTCGCCCGATCCTGATGACGAGTTTGGCCATTGCGCTAGGTGCTCTGCCAATTGCCTTAGCGTTGGGAGCTGCCGCGCAAAGCCGTATGGGTATGGGTATTGTAATTGTAGGCGGTACCATGTTCTCGCTTATACTTACGCTGTTCGTTATTCCGGCTATTTATGCCATGTGGTCGAGAGAGCGCAAGCACCATCCGGAATTTGATCAGATCGAAGCTTACGAAAAAGCAGCTGTTTAAATAATCTAAAATCATACGCAGATACTCTTTATGAAGTATAAAATTGCTGCCCTGTTTGCATTTGCCTTGTCTGTATTTTCAGTGGGCAAGGCAAATGCACAGGAAGTACTCACCCTGGAAGAAGCCATCCGGATAACACTGGAGCGGAATTACGATATTCTGCTGGTAAAAAATGACCTAGAAATAAGTAAAAACAATGTGAACCGCGCTAATGCGGGTATGTTGCCTGCCGTTGAAGGTAACCTTATTCAGAACAACACCATTCAGAACAGCTCACAGACACGCGAAAGTGGACAGGTAGTTGAACGTAATGGTGCCAAAGGTTCTACCTTGAACTATGGCGTCGGTCTGAACTGGACCGTTTTTGATGGCTTTGGGATGTTTGCCCGCTACGACCAACTGAAAGAACTACAGAAACTGGGCGAAGCCAACCTGCAGCAAACGATACTAACCCGAGTTGCCGACGTAACCAGCACCTACTATAACCTAGTGCAGCAGCAGCAGCAACTAAAAGCTTTAGATACGGCTATGGTAATCTCCAGAGAACGCGTACAGACTGCCCAGAACCGATTTGAGATCGGGAAAGCTGCACGCCTGGAGGTACTGAATGCGCAGGTAGATTTCAACACCGACACCACCAACATGCTGCGCCAGCTCGAACTATACCAGAACACCCAAACGCAACTGAACGAACTGATGGCCCGCGACGTGAACACACGCTTCAGGGTAGCAGAAAATGTAACTATTGATGATAAACTGATCTTATCGGAGTTATCAGAAAAAGCTGTACAACAAAATCCATCGTTACAGGCAGCACTTATTAACAGACGTGTGGCCGAACTGGATCTGAAGCAGGTAAAGGCAAACAGGTTACCTACTATTTCACTGAACTCCGGCTACAACCTGAGCCGCTCCGAATCGGCACTGGGCTTCACGACTTTATCTACAGGTAAAGGTTTTAACTATGGTGTAAGCGCATCTGTTCCTATTTTTAATGGCTTTTTGCAGCGCCGCCAAGAGCAGAATGCGAACATTAACGTGAATAACGCAGAGCTACAGTTCGAACAGATAAACCAAAGTATAAATGCCCAGCTTACCAGCGCTTACAATACTTACCAGACCAGCCTGTCGTTGGTGAAACTGGAAGAAAAGAACCAGCAGATCGCGAAACGTAACCTCGAAATAACGATGGATAAATTCCGTATCGGTAGCATTACCCCTATCGAGTTCCGTGAAGCGCAGCTGAATTATGTAAATGCCACTGTACGTTATAGCAATGCACAGTACCTGGCCAAGCTGGCCGAAGTATCGCTGAAAGAAATAGCGGGCACCATTACCTTCTAAGTATAACCCAGGCCTAGTATTCAAGTATAAAAGTATAGCTTCGGCTATACTTTTATACTTGAATACCTATCTTAAGCCATACTGTCCCGCATCATCTATGCCCAACCTTGAGCTTTTTCAGACACTGGCCATCTCCCTTGGGCTTGGTTTGCTTGTTGGGTTACAACGCCAGCACCAGAATGCACGCATAGCCGGCATTCGTACCTTTCCAATCATTACTGTTTTTGGTACGGTTTGCGCGTGGCTGGCGCAGGATTTTGGCGGATGGATGCTGGCTGCTGGCGCAGTAGGCACAGCGGCTATAGTTGTAGTAGCTAACCTGCTGCAGCGCACCGAAAAGCATATAGATGTTGGCCAAACAACCGAGGCTGCCCTACTGCTTATGTTTGCTGTTGGTGCCTACCTGGTAGTTGGCAACACACCGGTTGCTGTAGCCATTGGCGCCTCCATAGCCGTTTTGCTGCACCTTAAAGAGACTCTGCACAAAGCCATTGCCAAACTTGGCGAAGAAGATCTGCGTGCTATTATGCAGTTCGTGGTCATATCGCTGGTTATACTTCCCGTTTTGCCAAACCGTACTTTCGGGCCTTATAACGTACTTAACCCGTACAATATCTGGCTGATGGTGGTGCTTATAGTTGGTATTGGCCTGGCGGGTTATTTTGCTTACAAAATTTTTGGTGGCAAAGCCGGCACATTGCTAGGTGGTGTATTGGGAGGACTAATATCGAGTACAGCTACTACGGTGAGCTATGCCAAACGCTCAAAAGATACTGACCAGCAAAAGGCCAGCAACAACTTAATAGCACTCGTTATACTTATTGCTTCGGCTGTATCGGTGCTGCGCATTGTAATTGAGGTTTCGGTGGTGGCGCCTGCTACTCTCGGTAAAGTTGCTCCTCCCCTTATCTGTTTATTGCTACTGATGGCTATACTTATCGGGCTCGGATTTTTTATTAAGAAAGAGGGTGCCGGACAAATGCCTGAACAACAAAACCCGGCCCAGCTTAAAACTGCCTTGGTTTTCGGGGCAATTTACGCCATAGTTATACTTGCTACAGCTGCCGCCAAAGACCATTTTGGGGAAAGTGGCTTATACATTGTAGCTGTTATTTCTGGCCTAACAGATGTAGATGCCATTACGCTTTCTACTTCGCGGCTTATGAACAACAGAACTATAGACCTGGATACCGGCTGGCGCGTGATCTTAGTAGCAGCGCTTTCCAACATCGCTTTTAAAGGCGGAATGGTCGCTATACTTGGCAGCAGGGCTTTATTTGGCAGGGTTGCTTTGTTATTCGGAGTTAGCCTTGTAGCAGGTGCGCTTATAGTTTGGCTGTGGCCGGAGGGTTTTGTGCTGGATTGGTTTGGGAAAGGCTAAATTTAATGTGCAACATAACATACTAAATTATCTACTTTGCCCATTCATCAAATAGTCTTTACCAGCTATAATAATAAGTAGAGGTTATTAGATACTGCAAACAATATAAAAGCTCCAAATACAAAGATCCAGGATAAAAATTCAGCCTTCTTATTTCTCAAATAACCCTGCTTATATTCTTCGAAGATCGCCAAATACCTCTTGCCCTTCATAAACCAAAAGCAGTTGATAATAAATACTGTAAATCCATAAATAAAAAAGACGCTTTTATTTAAAGGAGGTTTACTTTCTTGGATGAGGTAGTAATATGAGACATAAAATGATGACAGGTAGAAAAAGCTTACCGCACCCATAATTACAGAGGCTGTTAGCCACGGAACATCATTCTTATATCTCCCATTCTTATAGTATCTTTTAAAAACGTTAAAGAAAACTATATTATACCATTCCATATTAAAAGCTATCAAAATACAGACTATACCATATACCTGAGGCGATCAATGTTGCTACCCCACCAATACTAAGAAGTATAGCAAAGGCCCTACATAAAATTCGCTGTCCACCTTTAATGTGGGCATAACTGTTAACAACGCTCTCATAGTAATCTTCTCTGCCAAAATACTGTGAATGCAAGTATCCATTCAGCACAAATATTGGAAGAAAAAACAGGACAAATAATCTTCCATCACCTGATTGAGGAATACGATTACTCAAGATTGATAAAAGGAAAGAAAGAGAAACTAAATACAGCGAAACAGTAAAACTAAGCAGGAAGCTTGCTCTATTCGGAACATTACCTCCCTCCTCATGGGTCATCGTTACAAAGCAAAAATAGATGAATCGATACATTTAATACTATTTACCAAACAGTTGCTAAAAAGTAAATACTAAAAACCCTATAAAACAAAAAAGCCTGAGCTGGGTAGCCAGGCTTTGCAGAGAGTGAGGGATTCGAACCCCCGGACCTGTTACAGTCAACGGTTTTCAAGACCGCCGCATTCGACCGCTCTGCCAACTCTCTGTAATAATAACGAGCACAAAAGTATAGCACTGCGCTCAATTTTCAAAACTATACGGCAATATTTTTTGCTTGTTTTGCCACCTAAAGTATAAACCCCTGATAAAGAACAAGAAAAATTTCAGACTTACTTACGCGGTTTTACCTGCCAAAGCAGTTTTGCGGCGCACCAGGCGCTTCGTAACCGAATCTATACTTACATTTATCTCAAAGCCTAGTATCAGAATCATCGAAATAAAGTCGAGCCAGATCATCAGACCAATTAAGGCCCCAATAGAGCCGTAGAATTTGTTGTAGGTATCAAACGCACTGATGTACATCGAAAAAATCATCGACACCAAAAAGATTAGCCCTGTTGCTACCACAGCCCCCGCAGAAAAGAAAGGCCACTTGTCTTCGATAGCCGGTACGTAGTAGTAGATAAGCGAAGTAGCCAGCAAAAACAGCAACACGATCGCCACATACTTCAGGATCACGATCAAAGTATAGGTATAGCTCTCTGTTACTACTTCATAAAACACCAGCGCATCCAGTATCCATTGCCCGAAAAAGATAGCTGCCACCGCCGTGAAAAGTATAAGCGATAAGGCCACCGTAAGCAAGGTTGCAATAAGGCGTTTCCGGATGTAAGTGCGTTTGTAAAAGGTATGGTATTTCTTGTCAAAAGCGTCCATCAGCGACATGATGCCATTGGTAGAGAGTACCAACGCAAACAAAAAACCGAATGATAGCAAGCCCCCGCGTGGTTTGTTCACGATATCTTCTATAGTTCCGTACGCCACCGTGTACATTTCGGAGGGCAGGAAATCGGCAATAAAGTTGAGGATACTCTCGCTCAGGTCCAGCGACAAAACACTCGGAATATAAGGTATGAGTGTGAAGAGGAAAATAATGCTTGGAAAAATTGCCAGCGTAAAGTTAAACGCCATGTACGATGCACGTTTGGTGATGGAGTCCAGGCGCAGTTCGCCCAGCAACACATCAGCTACTTCGTACACTGACGACTGCCCGTTGTTAAATCGCCACCTTTTCAGGAAAACGATAAACTTACGGTAAGCCCGGCGGCGCTTCAGATATTGCTGGTTATACTTCATTCGCTAAAATACGAATCCATTTTCTGGTGTATCAGTTCGGGCACTGCGGTTGGGCGGCCAGTCTGCATATCTACAAACACCATCGTGGTTTCCCCTATGTTCAGTAGCGTTTGCTCCTCGTTATACACTTCATACTCAAACTTTATACGTGTGCCATGCGGCTTATGCTTTACAAAAAGCTTTATCGTAAGCAGGTCGTCGTACTTTGCCGGGCGGATATACTTGCATTTGAGCTCCAGTACAGGCATCATGGTTCCGGTGGCTTCCATCTCTTTATAATGGATGCCCAACCTGCGGAACACTTCGGTACGTGCTACCTCATAATAAGCGCCATAGTTGCCATAGTATACATAGCCCATCTGGTCGGTTTCGGCGTAACGCACACGTATCTGTACTTCTGATTCGAACACTGCTTAAATGGTTTAATGGTTAAATTGTTAAATGGCTAAACTGTTAATTATTAATCCGGATTTATACTTTATCTGATCAACAATTTAACAATTCAGCCATTCAACAATTAAATTACTTCATGATCTTACGCTCGTTCAGGGCTTTCTGGTAACGGCGGGCGTTGGCCTGGTGGTCGGCTACGTTGGTCGCGAAACTATGGTAACCAGAGAAGTCTTCCTTGGCGCAGAAATAAATATAGTCGTGCTTTTCAGGATTAAGTACCGCATCTATACTTGAGATATTTGGCAGGTTGATTGGCCCCGGAGGCAAACCTTTATACCGGTAAGTATTGTAAGGCGAATCGTGGCGCAAGTGCACGTTCAGTACACGACGGATCGTAAAATCACCAACGGCAAAAACCACCGTCGGGTCGGCCTGCAATAACATGCCTTTTTCAAGTCTGTTCAGGTATACGCCTGCCACGCGCGGTTTTTCGTCGTTCTTTATAGTTTCGGCCTGCACGATAGATGCCAGTGTAGATACCTGCTGCTGCGTTAAATTCAGTTTTTCAGCTTTCTCCAGGCGCTCTTCGGTCCAGAACTTATCATACTCCGATTTCATTCGTTCCATCAGCTCTTTTGCCGTAATGGTCCAGAATACTTCGTAAGTGTTCGGGATAAACATGCTCACGACGTTGGTGGTATCAAAGTCCAGCGCTTCCAGGTATTGCGGGTCCGTTAACAGGGCATCTATTTCCTCAGCTGATGGCTCAATTTCGGTGGCAAGCTTTTCGGCAAGCTGGCTGCGCAAACGGATATTGGTAAAGGTTAGCTTAACCGGAGTCTGTTCGCCCAGGCGCAGTTTCCCGATCAGTTGGCGGTTGCCCATACCATCTTTCAGTTCGTAGCGTCCTGGCTTTACTAGCTGGTCATAGTCCATCAGCTTGGCCATAAAGCGTAGCGACAGCGGATCGATAATGACACCGGTTGCTTCAATGGAATCCATTGCCTGCTCGTAAGTAGCGCCGGTCGGGATATATACAAAGGTTGCCTGGTCTTTGGTATCGACATTATCGGTATACACGATCTGGTACGCGTAATACGAGAACGACACAAACAGCAGCACAAACAGCACTGACAGCGCAGGTATAACCTTACTTTTTTCTTTTTTCTTTCTTTTGGAGGTAGCCACTTTCTTAGCCATAAAATTCTGGTAGAGGCACGGGTGTAACTATAAATTCCGGCCTTTTTAATTCAACCGACAAAAATAACACTTATGTTCCTAATTGCGAATGCGTAACCCTGCGAATGCATGAATTATCTTTGCAGGAGCGCGTCGGTTTGTTTTAATCAAAGTATAGCCTGTGTTGCAATTGCCTTAGACGCCAGCAAAACGTTTGATGCCCGAAAACAGTATTCACACTTTATACTTTAAACTATAGCCTAACTATAAAACTATGAGTAACGCTACCTTTTTACAGATACACCCCGATAATCCACAAGAAAAAAAGATACGCGAGGCGGCAGAGATTCTGCGTAATGGTGGCGTGATCATTTACCCGACCGATACCATTTACGGCATGGGCTGCGACATACATAATGCCCGCGCCATTGAGCGTGTATGCCAGATAAAAGGGGTAAAGCCTGATAAGGTTAACCTGTCCTTTATTTGCTCCGACCTGACCCACATCTCAGACTATGCCAAAATAGATACGCCTACCTATAAGGTGATGAAGAAAGCGTTGCCGGGACCGTTTACGTTTATACTTAATGCAAATAGCAATGTGCCTAAGTATACCGCTGCTAAAAAGAAAACAGTTGGTATCAGGGTGCCAGACAATGAGATCGCGCTGGCCTTGGTACGCGAACTGGGTAACCCAATCCTTTCCACATCCATACGTGACGAAGATGAAGTGCTGGAGTATAGCACCGACCCCGAACTAATCTATGAGAAATATAGAAACCTGGTGGACATGGTAATTGACGGAGGCCCGGGCAACAACATCGCCTCTACAGTTGTAGACGCCTCCAACGACTTTGAAGTGCTCCGCCAGGGCGCCGGCGATATTGAAGAGTTTTTATAGTTAGAAAGTTAGAAAAGTATAAGTTAGAAAGTTGTGATAACTAAAAGCACTTTCTAACTTCTAAACTTTTTAACTTTCTAACTTGCAACCTGCGGTCGCCTGTGTTTCCAGCGTTTGTGGGTCCAGAGGTAATTGGCGGGGGCACGACGGATGGCGGCTTCCAGCTTTTGGGCAAATATTTCTGTTATCGGCACAGTATCAGATGTGCCATCCGATATCACTTCAAAAGTTAAAGTATAATGTCCGCGTTTGGTGCGTTTTATATCCAGGAACAGGACAGGGTATTTAAATTTTTTAGCCAGCTTTTCGGCTCCTTCATAAAAAGGTGTGTCCTGGTTTAGGAACGTGGTCCAGAAAGTTATTTCGCTCCATAAGGGTGTTTGATCAGATAGCATGGCAATAACGCGGGGTACGTGGCGGTTAGCAGCAAAATCACGGAGCGTATCTTTCATTTTAATAAGCCGAGCACCCAGCCTGCTTCGCGTCCTGAACATAAAATCCTCGAAAAACGGGTTATTTAGTGGCTTATAGATACCTTCAGCCGGAAAACCAAACTGCACTGCCCCGGCCGAAAGTACCCACTCCCAGTTACACGAGTGCGAACCCATCGTTATAACAGGCGTTCCACTTATTACAAAATTATCCAGCAGTTTCTGGTTAGCGAAAACAACACGGCGCTCCATTTCAGTACTCTTCATAGAGCGGAGCTTTAGTATTTCTACCACTATATCAGCAAATTGCCGGTAAAATGCGTTGGCTATACTTTGTATCTCAGCTTCCGGTTTTTCAGGAAATGAATTGCGCAGGTTAGTAAGAACTACCTTTTTGCGGTAACCAACCACATAATAAACTATAAAGTATAGCAGGTCTGACAGCAGGTATAAAACCGGCAACGGCAACAACGATAAGCCTTTGAGTACAAGCTCAAGCGGAAAGTAATAAAAAGGTATTTGCTGATCTTTGGCCATAGGTATTAACTGCGCTGTAAAGGTACGACCTAGCTACTGGATTATGAAATATCAGAATTCATGCTTATTTAGCAGCTATGAAGATATTTCATACAAGATTTTTCAACTCTTACCTCACTAACTTTTTAACTTTCTAACTTTCTATCTATAACTTGATCTTACTCACCGAACTTATGTACAACCCGTCGGTTCAGTATTTCCGGCAGGTGCTTCAGTCTGATGGTTTGCTTATTGAGCAGCATGAGAATTATGTGAAGCAGAGTTACCGCAATCGCTGCCATGTACTGACAGCGCAGGGCGTTGTGCCACTTAGTGTACCTATACTTAAAGGCAACAGCAAAGACAAAACCATAATAACTGAAATTGAAATAGACTATAGCCAGAAATGGTATAATGTGCATTGGCGCACGATACAGGCTGCCTATGGCCGCGCACCGTATTTTGAATTTTACAGCGACTATATTCAGCAAGTATATGAGCGGCAGCCAAAATATTTATTTGACCTTAACTTTGAATTACTAAAGCTTTATCTTAAATTACTTAAGCTAAATAAGCCCTTACTTTTCACAGAAGCATACCAGTCAGAAGTGCCAACAAACGTGCTGGACCTGCGAAACAGGATACATCCTAAAATCATTCCTGACAATTTGCACGTAAACCCCTATACGCAAGTATTTGGCAAACAATTTGTACCAGAGTTGAGTATAATTGACTTATTGTTTACACAAGGGCCGGCATCACTAACTTATCTTACATAAAGCTTGGCCAGAAAGCTGAACATTTAGGCTGTCTGGTGTGTTTAGAAGTAGGCTAATCCTGTCAGCCTCAACCAATTATCTTTTTAGACTTTTTTTTAGATTAATAATTATACATGGAAGCTAAATTCTCAAACCGAGTGAAAGAGGTTATCTCACTCAGCCGTGAGGAAGCTATTCGTCTCGGACACGATTACATCGGCACTGAACACCTGGTGCTGGGTATGATCCGGGAAGGAGAAGGTACTGCCATCGCCCTGCTGAAGAAGTTGGGTGTTTCGATAGATGAACTGAAGTACGCTTTAGAACAGGCTACACGAAATACTGCTTCGCAAAACAGCAACATTACCGGCAGCATCCCGCTTACAAAACAAACTGAGAAGGTACTCAAAATCACTTATTTGGAGGCAAAGATCTTCAAAAGTGATATTATAGGAACAGAGCACCTCCTACTGTCCATCCTTCGGGACGAGGACAATATTTCTTCTCAAATCTTAGCGAAATTTAACGTGAACTACGAAGCAATAAGAGACTCTCTGGATTATCATAGCAATAATCCGCTAGCGTCGTCAGATACGGATGATTCTGACGATTCAGACAAATTATTTGGAAGCTCATCTTCCTCAAGAGCAGGCAGCACCAGCAAAAAACCGGGCGAGAAATCGCGCACGCCGGTATTAGATAACTTTGGCCGCGACTTAACCAAGTTAGCCGAAGACGATAAGCTGGACCCTATAGTTGGCCGTGAGAAAGAGATCGAGCGTGTGGCCCAGGTACTGAGCCGCCGTAAAAAGAATAACCCTATACTTATAGGTGAGCCGGGTGTTGGTAAAACTGCCATTGCCGAAGGTTTAGCCCTGCGCATTATCCAGAAAAAAGTTAGCCGCGTGCTTTTCAATAAGCGTGTGGTAACCTTGGATCTTGCTTCTTTAGTAGCTGGTACCAAGTACCGTGGCCAGTTTGAAGAGCGTATGAAAGCTGTGATGAATGAACTGGAAAAATCTCCGGATGTGATCCTGTTCATTGATGAGCTGCATACTATAGTTGGTGCCGGTGGCGCCTCCGGCTCCCTGGATGCCTCTAACATGTTTAAGCCTGCACTTGCCCGTGGCGAGATTCAATGCATCGGTGCTACTACACTGGATGAGTACCGCCAGTACATCGAGAAAGATGGTGCGTTGGCCCGTCGTTTCCAGGTGGTAATGGTTGACCCAACTACACCGGAAGAAACGGTAGAAATATTGAATAATATCAAAGACAAGTATCAGGATCACCACCACGTAAACTATACCGACAAAGCAATTGAAGCCTGCGTTAAGTTATCAGACCGCTACATGAGCGACCGTTTCTTACCAGACAAAGCAATTGACGTGTTGGATGAAGCTGGTGCGCGCGTGCACATCAACAACATCATCGTACCGGAAGATATCCTGAAGCTGGAAGAGCAGATAGAGAATATCAAAGGCGAGAAAAACCGTGTGGTGAAGAGCCAGAAATACGAAGAGGCTGCACAGCTACGCGACAAGGAGAAAAAACTTATTGACCAGCTCGAATCAGCGAAAAAGAACTGGGAAGAAGAGACCAAGAAAAAGCGCTACACAGTAAAAGAGGAAAATGTGGCAGAAGTTATTGCCATGATGACAGGTATTCCTGTGAAGCGTATCGCCCAGAACGAAGGCCAGAAACTATTGAACATGGCTGATGAACTGAGCGGTAAAGTAATTGGTCAGGAAAAAGCTATCAAGCAATTGGTGAAAGCCATCCAGCGTACACGCGTTGGTCTGAAAGACCCTAAAAAGCCGATTGGTTCGTTCGTATTCCTTGGCCCGACTGGTGTTGGTAAAACCGAGCTTGCCAAAGTGCTGGCTACCTACCTGTTCGATAAAGAAGATTCGCTGGTTAGAATTGACATGAGTGAGTACATGGAGAAATTCAGTGTGTCTCGCTTGGTGGGAGCGCCTCCGGGCTACGTTGGTTACGAAGAAGGTGGCCAGCTTACCGAGAAGATCCGTCGTAAGCCATACTCAGTAGTACTGCTCGACGAGATCGAGAAAGCGCATCCGGATGTGTATAACCTGTTACTGCAGGTGCTGGACGATGGTATATTGACAGATGGATTAGGCCGCAAGGTTGACTTCCGTAACACGATCATCATTATGACATCTAACATTGGTGCCCGCGACTTACAAGACTTCGGAGCCGGTATCGGTTTCATGTCTAAGTCTAAGCAGGACAACGTAGATGATATTATGAAAGGAACTATTGCCAGTGCACTGAAGAAAACCTTCTCGCCTGAGTTCCTGAACCGTCTGGATGACGTGATCGTGTTCAACTCGCTTAACCGTGAGGATATGCACAAGATCATCGATATCTCGCTTAGCAAACTGTTCAAACGCATCGAAACGCTTGGTTACAAGATCGAGCTTACCGATAAAGCGAAAGACTATGTTGCTGAAAAAGGATATGATCCGAAGTATGGTGCCCGTCCGTTGAACCGAGCTATTCAGAAATATATCGAAGATCCGATTGCGGAGGAGATACTGAAAGCCGAAGTAAACCAGGGCGATGTTATCCAGGTTGATCACGAAGAAGGCAAAGAACAGCTTACGTTTACATCTAAAAAAAGCGGCAAAAAAGCGAAAAGCAATTTAGCTTCTGATGAGATAGATGAAAACAAAGAGCCAACTAAGTCTACTGACGGCGACAAGTCGACGAAAGAATAGTTTTCTTAAACTATAGAGAAAGGCCACCCGGTTTGGGTGGCCTTTTTTATTATTGACAACTTCAGTTTTAGTGCTCAGTTTAATCAGAACGTAAAAGGTGAACTGTCCCCTTGAGGGGACTACAGGGGTGTTTAATATTATTGGGTTAATCTTTGAGATGAATAGAAACAGAATTATACCCTATAGAGAAGATCTAAAAGCAAAGGCCAGAGAGCTCAGAAAAAATAGTACGCTCTCTGAAATATTGCTTTGGCAGGAAATCAAAGAAAGAAAATTACTTGGCATCCATTTTCATAGGCAAGTCCCGATGCTGGATTTTATAGTTGACTTTTATTGCCATGAAATTAAGCTTGCCATTGAAATTGATGGAAGCAGTCACGATTACAATATTAACTATGATATTTTCAAACAAGCTAAAATTGAAAAGTACGGTATCACATTTATAAGATTTGATGATTTGGAAGTAAAAAAGAACATGCCAAATGTGTTGAGATCTTTAGAGCAGGAAGTTGAAAGACTTCATAGACAACTCTGCAAAAGTTAACACCCCTATAATCCCCTCAAGGGGATAGTCACAATTACGTATCTCAAATTCTCACCTCATCTAAAAACATATACTCAACCTATATATCCAAAAAAGTATAGAACTATACCTTAATTCGGAGTATAGTTTTTAAATTTGGGGAATATATAGACTGTACATTATAAATTAGTTATACAACAATTTACATGGCTGGAGAAATCAGAGAAGCCCAACTGGCAACACTGGACCGCAAAAACGCGGAAGCATTGCTGGGTGGCGGACAAGACCGAATAGATGCACAACACAAAAAAGGCAAACTAACTGCGCGCGAGCGTATCCATTTACTAATGGACGAAGGCTCTTTTGAAGAGATCGGCAAGTTTGTAATGCACCGCTCGAAGGATTTTGGCCTGGATAAACAGTATTACTTAGGCGATGGTGTGGTAACCGGTTATGGTACTGTGCACGGTCGTTTGGTGTATGTTTTCTCTCAGGATTTTACGGTACTAGGTGGCTCGCTTTCTGAAACACATGCAGAGAAGATCGTGAAGATAATGGAGCTGGCCATGAAAAATGGTGCTCCGGTTATCGGCCTGAACGACTCTGGTGGTGCGCGTATCCAGGAAGGTGTGGTATCACTGGGTGGTTATGCGGATATCTTCTACCGTAATACACTGGCTTCCGGCGTTATCCCTCAGATTTCGGCTATTATGGGGCCATGCGCGGGTGGCGCGGTTTACTCGCCTGCCATCACCGACTTTATCATGATGGTGGAAGACACGTCCTACATGTTCGTGACTGGTCCAAACGTGGTGAAAACAGTAACACATGAAAATGTAACTTCGGAAGAACTGGGCGGCGCGAGCACGCACAGCACCAAGAGCGGCGTTACACATTTCTCTTGTGCCAACGAAGTAGAATGTATCAACCACATCAAAAAATTACTGAGCTATATTCCTCAGAACTGCGAAGAGCTGCCTCCTGCCTTGCCTTACGAAGCCGGACAAGACGAAACCCGTTCTGTGCTTGATACTATAGTTCCGGAAAACCCGAACCAACCTTATGACATCCGTGAAGTAATTGAAGGCATTATTGATGCCGACTCTTTCTTTGAAGTACACAAGAATTTTGGCGATAACATTGTAGTTGGTTTTGCCCGTTTGGGTGGCCGCAGCATTGGTATAGTTGGTAACCAGCCTGCTGTGCTTGCCGGCGTACTGGATATTAACGCCAGCACCAAAGCTGCCCGTTTCGTACGTTTCTGCGATTGCTTTAATGTGCCTCTTTTAGTTCTGGAAGATGTTCCGGGCTTTTTACCAGGCACAGACCAGGAATGGCGTGGCATCATCACCAACGGTGCTAAACTACTTTATGCGTTCTGCGAGGCAACTGTTCCGCGTATCACGGTTATCACCCGCAAGGCCTATGGTGGCGCTTACGACGTTATGAACTCCAAGCACATTGGTGCCGACATGAACTATGCCTGGCCAACTGCCGAGATCGCCGTAATGGGTGCACAGGGAGCCGCTGAGATCATCTTTAAGCGCGAAATTGCCGAAGCTGAAGACCCTGCGGCTAAACTTGCTGAGAAAGTACAGGAGTATAAAGACAAATTTGCAACACCGTACCGTGCCGCGCATCGTGGTTTTATTGATGAGGTTATACTTCCGTCTGAAACCCGTGCTAAATTAATAAAAGCATTTAAGATGCTGGAAAACAAGGCGGTAACGCTACCACGCAAGAAACACGGCAACATTCCGCTTTAATTTAATTAGAAATTAAAAAAACAGAAATTAGAATTGGTGTGTAAAAATCGCTGCAAAACATGGTTTTCTGATTTTTAATTTCTAATTTTTAAACCCTAAAGACCCAAGCATGAGACAAGAATCTTTCGACTTCCTGCAGAAATACCTGAACAACTCCTCTCCTACCGGCTTTGAGTCGGAAGGGCAGAAATTGTGGCTGGACTATATAAAACCATACATTGACGATTACTTTGTAGATACTTACGGCACCGTGGTAGGTGTAATTAACCCCGAGGCAGAGTATAAAGTAGTGATAGAAGCACACGCCGATGAAATCAGCTGGTTTGTGAACTACATTACCCCGGAAGGCTATATTTACCTGAAGCGCAACGGTGGCTCCGATGCCCTGATCGCACCTTCGAAACGCGTAAATATCTACACAGCTAAAGGCATAGTGAAAGCTGTTTTCGGATGGCCGGCCATACACGTGCGCAAAGTAGAGCAGGACAAAGCACCAACTATAGAAACGGTATTTTTAGACTGTGGTGCTGCTAACCGCGAGGAAGTGGAGAAGATGGGCATACACGTTGGCTGCGTAGCTACTTTCGAAGATGAGTTTACCGTGATGAACGATAAATTCTATGTTGGTCGTGCACTGGATAACCGTGTAGGTGGCTTTATGATAGCTGAAGTAGCCCGCCTGATACATGAGCGCAAGCACAACCTGCCATTTGGTTTATACATTGTAAATGCAGTGCAGGAAGAAATTGGTTTACGTGGTGCAGAGATGATCGCACACCGCATTAAGCCGGATGTAGCTATAGTTACTGACGTTACACACGACACGCAGTCACCGATGTATGAGAAGAAAACCAGCGGCGATATCCATTGCGGTAAAGGACCGGTTATAGCTTACGGACCTGCTGTACAAAACAATGTGCGCGACCTGATCATCAATACAGCCCAGGAAAAAGAAATTCCGTTCCAGCGTTCGGCTGTTTCACGTGCAACCGGCACCGACACCGATGCATTTGCTTATTCTAATGCTGGTGTGGCTTCGGCGCTTATTTCGCTTCCGCTGAAGTATATGCACACTACTGTAGAGACCGTGCATAAGGATGATGTGGAGAATGTGATCAAACTGATCTACGAAACGATACTGAAAATTGAAGACAAGCAGGATTTCCGATACCTGAAATAAGACCTTATACTTTTAGCCAAGTATAAAACCCCAAGGCCTCGCGAGAGCTTTGGGGTTTTGTTTTTAGGGATAATACTGTAACTTACTGTTATAAAACCCGCTCCCCATGAAACGTTATCAATTCTGGCTCCTGATCTGGCTCCCGTGGCTGGCGCTTATAGTTACTGTTTTGCTTCGTGATGGTGCTCCCTTTCCGTGGGTATTTGCCATCAACACACTCATCCTAAACCTGATAGCCACCAATGTTCGTCGCCGGCAGCTTGGCATGAACCTGGCATCAACTATAAAAGCGATGGTGCCAGGCGTAGGTTATCATGAATGGAAACGCTTGTATTTTGCTAAACCATAAAGACTACAATTATGAACCGCTACTTTTTCTGGATTTTAATGGTGCTGCCATGGACGGCTTTGACTATCTATATTACTACACGCGAAGATGCTGAGATAACCACGTTTATCTTTCTGTCGCTGTTGATCTACATTGTAACTATAATTGAATTGCGAAGAAGAAAAATAGGAATGACAGGTGTGGATGTTCTGAAATCACTGGTTCCGTTTGTTGGCCTGAAGCAGCGCCAGAAACTATATTTTGCCAAACCGTAAACACTCACAGGTCTGAAAGACACTGTGAGTGTTTCCTGACTATTCATTCATCATTATTCATCAATCATTGCTTTCTTTTACCGACCAAATGGGCCGAAAAGTTATGTTGCTGCAACTTCCGCAGCGTATCATTTCTTTGGTGCCATCACAAACCGAACTGCTTTTTGATTTAGGCTTGGCCGACCGTATAGTTGGTGTTACTAAATTCTGCATTCACCCAACCACCCAGGTAAAAAGCAAAACTATAGTTGGTGGCACCAAGAATTTTAAATTTGATATAATAGCCGAGCTACAACCCGACCTGATCATCGGCAATAAAGAGGAAAACTATAAAGAAGGTATTGAAGCTTTACAGCAGAAGTATAATGTTTGGATGAGCGATATCTATACTTTGGAAGATGCGCTGGAAATGATGCGACAGGTTGGCAAACTTACAGGCACACAAACTATAGCGCAGCAGCTAACCCAAATTATAGTAACCAGATTTGCACAACTACAGCCAGCGCAGCCACCTATAAAAGCAGCTTATTTTATCTGGCGAAAGCCTTATATGGCTGTTGGCGGCAACAATTTTATAGACAATATGCTGCAATTATGCGGTTTCGAAAATATCTTTTCCGACCTGGATCGTTATCCTCAGATTTCACCCGAGCAATTGCAGCAAGCTGATCCTCAACTCATTTTACTATCCTCTGAGCCTTACCCTTTCCAGGAAAAACACATTGCCGAGTTTCAGGAGCTATGCCCAAAAGCAACTATAAAAGTGGTAGATGGCGAGATGTTCAGTTGGTATGGTAGCAGGCTTACTAAAGCTCCGGCGTACCTACAGAGTGTAATTGCTGAAGTATAATTGCAAGTAACCTGCTTAATTACTAGCTCATAACCACCTTAAAACCCGCTTTTTCCAGATCATCCCAGAAACCCGGGTAGGATTTGCGTACTACACTTGGTTCCTGGATTTGTACGGGCTCGAGCAAGGCAATTGGTGCAAAAGCCATGGCCATACGGTGGTCCTGGTATGTTCTGAAAGCAAGTTCGCGTTTGGTAATAATCGCGGGCTCCATCCGGAAAACGCCGGGCGTGATCTCATTTAGTGACGCCCCCATAGTTAGCACTTCTATTTGTAATGCCTGTATTCGGTCGGTTTCTTTAATGCGCAGGCTTTCTACCCCGGTCATTTCTAAGGTAACTCCTAAGGCAGCGCACAGGGCAACTATAGTTTGGGCAAGATCCGGACAATTGGTAAAGTCATAGGCTAAGCGTTTTTGGCAATGCTTTTTAGAAAGCTCAACACCGTTTTCTGTAAATCCGGTATAAACGCCCAGCCGGTTCATGATGTCAACTATAGCGCTGTCGCCTTGGTATGAATTTCGTTTTAAGCCCGGTAAGGTAATTTCAGCTTCCTTTGCCAATGCCACCATACTATACCAGTAGCTCGCCGCCGACCAGTCGGGCTCTACAGTAAAAGTGGCTGGCTTATAGTTTTGGTGTGCTACCGTGATCGTATTTTCTTCAAACGTTGCTGATACGCCAAAGTGCTGCATCAGTGCCAGTGTCATGTCGATGTAAGGACGACTTCCGATCTTGCCTTCCAACTCCAGCACCAATCCGTCGGGTAGCAAAGGTGCTATCATAAGCAACGCAGAAATATACTGGCTGCTGATGTCGCTGCGTACTTTCAGGTGCTTTTTACCATTACCCTTAAAATCGTTGATCTTTAAAGGCGGAAACCCTTCTTCTTTCAGGTAATCTATCGTTGCGCCTAACTCACGCAGGGCATCCACTAAAACTTTAATAGGCCGCTGGCACATGCGCTCGGTTCCAGTCAGGGTTTTCTGCTGGCCTGTAACGGCATAATACGCTGTCAGGAAACGCATCACAGTTCCGGCATCCTCAGCATCTACCGTTTCGGTATCGGTTTGCAGTAAACGGTTTAGCAGTTGGGTATCGTTGGCTTCGGAAAGGTTTTCTATAGTTGCGTTTCCGCCTGCCAAAGCTGCTATAATTAAGGCGCGGTTTGCTTCACTCTTGGATGCAGGCAGGTCTATAGTTGCTTTAAGTATACCCGTAGGATGTGTGAGCGTAGCAGTTTTTATCATATCAAAGAGTAATAGCGTAAAGCCTCCTGAATTTCGGGTAAGGTAACGGGCTGGTCGTACACGGCTTTACCTATACGTTCCAACAAAGTACAGTTTATAGTTGCGCCCGTGTTCTTTTTATCCTGTAGCGCAAAGCGGCTTATAGTTTGGATGTCATCTTCCGAAAGAGGCACTTTCTCATATACGGATACCAGAAAAGTCTCAATCTTATCTAAGGATTTTTTATCAAGCAACCCTTTTTTAACTGACAGGTACGTTTCTGCGATCATGCCGATGGCGATGGCTTCGCCGTGCAGTAGTTCTCGACCGGGTTTTTCAAGCAGGTAACTTTCTACGGCATGGCCAATCGTATGGCCAAAATTCAGCACTTTCCTGTAGCCGCCTTCCAGTGGGTCAGCCTCCACAACCGCAGCTTTTATCCTTACCGAGTGACGTATCAGTTCTTCCCAGTTCTCTGTAAAAAGCCCTACATGCCGTTGTTCCTCAAACATTTCAGCATCCGCAATAAGCCAATGTTTTATAATTTCAGCGTACCCGGATTTTATCTCGCGCTGCGGTAAGGTCTGTAGAAAATCAGGATAGATAAAAACACCCACTGGCTCCTTAAACACACCTAAATGGTTTTTAAGTCCACGGAAATCTACACCTGTTTTGCCGCCTACGCTGGCATCGACCTGCGATAAGAGTGTAGTTGGCACTTGTACAAAGTATAAACCGCGCTTGTAAACAGCTGCACAAAAACCGCCCATATCGCCAATCACGCCGCCACCCAAATTTACCAGCACCGACCATCGGTCCAGGTGCAGGTCCGTCATTTGTTGCCAGATGTTTTCGCAGGTCTGCAAAGATTTATGGACTTCGCCGCTTTGTATTTGAATGAGTTGATGCTCTGGCAAGTATGGCTTTACCAGCGGGTAACAATGGTGCAGTGTATTTTCATCAAAAAGTACAGCCACTTTACTGAACGCACGGTTCTGCAACAATTCTTGTAATTGCTTTAATGCATCAGCGCCTATAGTTATAGTTTCAAACACTTTGAAGTTAGAAAGTTTGGAAGTTAAAAAGTTAGAAAATGAATTTATAGTTAAAGATTTAGGGAGTTAGAGAGGTTCGAAGTATAAAATCAGGAATGAGACATCGGGGAGCAAATCTTTCATCCTAACTTCTCTAACTCATCCTTTTTCAACTCCTAAACTCCCAAACTCTTTAACTATCACCGTTTAAAATTCTGGTTTGTATACGGATAGATTCTGTGTGGATTAAGCGGTAGAGTTCGGCTACAAAGTCGGGGTTCATGCTCAGTTCTGTTGCCCACTCCGGCCTGCTACGGAAGATCTCTTTCCAGCGACTTATTTGCAAAACCTGTACGTTGTTCTGCTTTTTATAGTGCCCGATCTGCTCCACCAGTTCCATACGTCTCGCCAAAGCACGTAAAATCTGCTGGTCGGCTTCGTCAATTTGTAAACGTAACTTCTCGGCACGGTTTATCAGCTCCTGGTCGTCGTAAGTGGTTTTGCGAACCTGTAGTTTGTCAAGTATAGCTGCCAGGCCAGCTGGCGTTACCTGTTGGTCAGGGTCGCTTAGGGCATTGGCCGGATCAGGGTGCGATTCCAACATGATGCCATCATAGCCCAGGTCAAGCGCTTTCTGGGCTACAGGCAAAAGTAGCTCGCGGTTACCGGCAATGTGGCTTGGGTCAACTATAAGCGGCAAGCTTCTGAACTTCGATTTCAGCTCAATAGGTATTTGCCAGAAAGGCACGTTTCTATACTTCGATTTTTCGTAACTCGAGAAGCCACGGTGTATAGCTGCCACATCGGTTATACCTGCATTATACACGCGTTCCAGTGCTCCTATCCATAAAGCCAGGTCTGGGTTTACCGGGTTTTTAACCATTACAGGCACCTTAGCACCTTGCAAAGCATCGGCAATTTCCTGTACAGCAAAGGGATTAACGGTAGTTCTGGCCCCAATCCATAACACATCAATTTCCTGCTTCAGGGCTTCTTCTACGTGGCGGGCAGTGGCAACTTCGGTACTTACGCGCATACCTAGCTCGCGCTTTACACGACCCAGCCATTGCAGGCCCTGCAAACCAATTCCCTCAAAGGTGTTCGGCCTAGAGCGAGGCTTCCAGATGCCAGCCCGGAATATATCCACTTGCTGCTCGCGCAAAGCCAGCGCAGTCTGCATTACCTGCTCTTCACTTTCGGCGCTGCACGGGCCGGCTATCATTATCGGCCTATAGTTTGCTCCGGTCAGTTGCCTGAAAAAATTATCTTCTTCCTTAAACTCCATTTATAAAAACGCTTATCGCAAAGGTAGTGCAATTTAAAAAGCAAAGTATAATTACAAGTTTAAAAGCCGCGTGCTAAGTGGGTTGCAACTATAAATCTTACACAAAAACAAATGGATAACTGTTACTGATACACTATCTTTGCGCTGCAATACAATCCAATTTATGAACCCTGTTACCAACGTATCATTCGACGACACCGCCGTTGCTTTTTCATCTAAATCTGATGCCGAGCTGTACAAAATGTACCTGCTTTTCAAGACGATGAACAACAATACCCTTGTAAAGGTTGGCGGAAAGCTTTTAAATACGGCCATTAACCTGCACCTGCCGGTTAAATTCATTATAAAACCTACCGTGTTCAGCCATTTTTGCGGCGGCGAAACCATCGAAGAATCGGAGCGCGCCATTAAAGAACTGAGTGCCTACAACATAGGAACGATACTGGATTACTCGGTAGAAGGCGAAGGCAACGAGCAGAGTTTTGATGCCACCATGAACGAGCTTTTAAGAACTGTTGAGAAAGCACGCGGCAACAAGGCAATCCCGTTCTCGGTTTTTAAAGTTACCGGCCTGATCGATATTAAACTGCTGGAGAAAGTACAAAGCGGCGCTACCCTAACAGATGCCGAAAAAACTGCTTTTGCCCGTGGCCGCGAGCGTGTAAACACTATCTGTAAACGTTGTTATGATGCCGATGTGCGCGTGTTTGTAGATGCCGAAGAAAGCTGGATTCAGGATACGATTGACAACCTGACCTATGAGATGATGGAGCTTTACAATAAAGAGAAAGCCATTGTTTACAACACCTACCAACTATACCGCCACGACCGCCTGGATGCCATAAAGCGTGACTACGAGAATGCGGTGGCCAAAAATTATTACCTGGGTGGCAAACTGGTGCGCGGTGCCTACATGGAAAAAGAGCGCAAACGTGCCTCAGAAGAAGGTTACCAAAGCCCGATAAACCCAACCAAAAATGCATCAGATGAGTTGTTCGATAACTCTGTAAAGTTTTGTGTGGAGCATATTGATAGAATTTCTATCTGCGCCGGTACACATAACGAACAAAGCTGTTACCTGCTGATGGAACTGATGGACAAATATAACATTGCCCGCAACGACGAGCGCGTATACTTTGCACAGCTGTTTGGCATGAGCGATAACCTGTCGTATAACCTGGCAAATGCGGGTTATAACGTAGCCAAGTATGTACCTTACGGCCCTGTAAGAGAAGTAATGCCTTACCTGTTGCGCCGTGCTAACGAGAACACAGCCATTGCCGGCCAGAGCAGCCGCGAGTTTACGCTCATCAACAAAGAGATGCAGCGCCGCAAAAAAGCCAGATAGTAACTATAACCTAAAAAGCCTGCTATAACCAGCAGGCTTTTATAGTTGCCATAAAAATAAGAAGTCCCCCGCGCCGTGGCACAGGGGACTTCTTACGTGTTTTTAGAACTATAAATGTAAACCTAAAGTTCTGGTGTTAATTACTGAACTACAGTAGCAGAATCAGTAGTAGTAGTTGTAGTTGAAGTAGTGTCTACTGTAGTAGCAGCTGTATCAACTGTAGTTTCTTCGATTGTAGTTTCAGTCTCAGTAGTTTCAGTTTCAGTAGTTGCTTCTTTGTTTTCGCAAGCAGTGAAAGAAACTAGAGCGAAAGCTACAACGGCGAATTTGAATAAATTTTTCATTTTGTGTTTGTAATTAAGTGTTTTGGTTTCGATTTTGAAGTTCATACCAGAAAAGCACAGAGGTAACCCACTTCCGAAAAAAAATTTTAAATTATTTTTTTCATGGGTTACTATAACCCCGAAAGCGTATTAAAACTCAGAGCAGAATGAAGAAAGGTTTGTATGAGACGGACGAGGCGATAATAGCAGGCATCCGATCCGGAGACGATCGGGCACTGGCCTACCTGTACAAACTCCACTTCCCGATGATCTCTCATTTTATACTTAGCAACAGCGGTACCGACGACGAAGCAAAAGATATATACCAGGAAGGTGTTATCGTGTTTTATGAAAAGGTGAAAGCTGATGCCCTGGAACTAACCTGCCAGATAAAGACATACCTGTATTCGGTTTGTCGTAGGCTTTGGCTTAAAAGGTTAGCAGAAAAAGGCCGTTTCGCCAATAAAGTGGATGATGCGGAAAACTACCTGACACTGGAAGATGATATTCCGCAGCAGGAAGAAAATGAGCGACGGTTCGGGATGATGGACGAAGCCCTAAACCAATTGGGAGAACCCTGCAAAACATTGCTCGAGGATTATTACATCCGGATGCATAACATGCAGGACATAACCGACCGGTTTGGTTATACGAACACCGATACTGCCAAAAACCAGAAGTATAAATGCCTGCAGCGCCTGAAGAAATTATTCTTCGCCGCTTACCAGCCGCAAGTATAACCTGGCCAGAATTGAATTAGTACGCCTGTGACAGGCATATAAGTATAGCGCAGAGATGGAATACCTGATGTACGAACAAATAGAGCGGTACCTTGCCGGTAAAATGGTTGCTGATGAAAAAGCAGCTTTTGAGGCCTTGCTGCAAACCGACAGCCGGTTAGCTGAGCGACTGAAAGAACACCGCACCCTGTTAAATGCCATGCAGCAACATGGCCAGCGCCAGGCACTTCGCACCAAACTAAAAGCCATTCACACACAGATGGAAACAGAGCAGGAAACAAAGGTTATACCTATGTGGAATGTTTTCTGGAAGCGCCATGCCCAAACTATGGCCGTAGCCGCCAGTGTTTCTTTATTATCAGTTTTTGGTACACTCTGGAGTGTGCAGCAGATGAAAGCACCGGTACAACAGCAAACTGCCCATTACGTGGAACTGCGCCGCGAGGTAGATAAGCTAAAGAAAGCCCAGACTGCCATTATTAACGATATTAACAGCACTACTAAACCGGTGCCCCGCCCGGCACGTTTTAGCGGTACTGGCTTTGCCCTTAGCACAAACGGGTATGTTGTAACCAGCTCGCACGTAGTGGAGGGGGCCGATTCCATCATGATCGAAAATAAATCCGGGGCAAAGTATAAAGTAAGCGAAGTATACCGCGACCAGACACACGACCTGTCTATCCTTAAAATAGAAGACCCGGCTTTTGCAGGCTTTGGCAAATTGCCTTATACTTTTAAAACTACAGAATCTGACCTGGGCGAGATGGTTTATACCTTAGGTTACCCGCGCGAAGATGTTGTTTTTGGAGAAGGCTCGCTAAGTTCTAAATCCGGTTTCGAAGGCGATACAACTGCTTACCAGGTTTCTATTCCGCTTAACCCGGGCAACAGCGGTGGCCCGTTACTGGATGACAAAGGAAACCTGATCGGGGTTATCAGTGGGAAGCAGGCTGGACAGGAAGGTGCAGCATTCGCTATAAAATCGGCCTACCTGTTGCAGATTATTAACGAGCTGCCAACAGCTACTACGTTATCGCCGCTGGCATTGCCAAAGAAAAACACCCTGGCCGGCATTAGCAGACCACAGCAGCTTAAAAAGTTAAATGATTTTGTTTTTGTAGTGAAGGTGTATAATTAATTAGCCGGACAACAATAATCTTTAGCGAAGGGCCTTTGCAGTTGATACTGCAAAGGCCCTTCGCTTTTTTATTCCTAACAATTTGAGATAAGAGCAGTTAAATATAGAAGAAAGAAATTCATTATCTGGTATAAACCAATATAATATAAGGAGCTATGAAAAACAGAGGATTACTTCAGATGTCAGCCATAGCGATTGTAGCATTTTTTATACATGGCTGTGCAGGTTCGGATAGAGTAAATGGCAACGATACTACCATAAGCCAAACCCAGACGATGGGAGGCGATGCAAAAGAGGAGCCAGCGGAAATAAACTATGACGAAATGTTTGAAAGCATTGGCAACACCAAGCAATTCGATATAGTAGCCCTCGCCAATTCAAACCAGAACCTGACCACCTTTGTAAACCTCATAGAGAAAGCTGATATAACCGATGTCCTGAAATCCAAAGGCCCTTTCACGGTTTTCATTCCAACAAATAAGGCATTCGATCATCTATCCAAAACAGAGTTAGAGCAACTGCTGCAACCGGAAAATAAGGTGCGGCTGATAAAAGTATTGCAGGCACATATACTGCCAAACAAAGTATATGCAACAGATTTTAAAGATGCACAGCGTATTAAAACAGCAGATAATAAACGGATAAACGTACAGGTAAGCCCCGACAAAACCGTGACAATAGGCGGCGCGCGCATCGTAAAACCAAATGTAGAGGTCTCAAATGGCATAGTACATATTGTAGACGATGTAATTATGGCTACCGAGGCCACTCAAAACTAATGGATTCGCTTTCAGATTTCAGATAAAGAACAAATCTTGTACATCCATTCGGTCAGCAGAGCATTCTGAGCTCGACTTTCACCCTTCCAGATATTCTTATGCAGTTTGCCTACTGGGCGATCTGCTAATAACCCCGTCGGCCCTCACTGGCTGGCAATAAATTATTGTTCAATTAAATACAGATTACTATGAAAATGACGAAAGTAAATGGTTTTGCAGCAATGTTATTGGCTTCGGCAACATTCTTTGGTTGTGCCAGTTCCAACGATAGTATGGATGACACAACAGCGAGCGATGTAACAATGAGTGAAACACAAACAATGGGAGGTAATGCAGATGATGCAGAAGCTGTTGTAGTTACAAAAGAAGTTGTTGCTCCTATTGCCGTAATTCCTGTCGCAGCGCTGTCCTTAGAGAACACCGAACCTATAGGCGACATGTTCGATAATGTAAAAGAAACTGAGAACTATAGTGTATTAGATTTGGCCAGACAGAGTCCTAACCTGTCGTCTTTTGTACAGCTTGTTGAAGCAGCTGGTCTTGCCGACGACTTTAAAGCAGGTCAGAAATACACGCTGTTTGCTCCTACAAACGAAGCCTTCTCTAATTTAAAGAAAGCAGACCTTGAAATGCTGCTAATGCCGGAGAACAAAAACAAACTGGCCGAAATCCTGATGGTGCATATACTTCCCAACGAAGTAGCATCATCTTCTTTTAACGAATCGCAGCGCATAACACTGGATAATAACAGGTACATACCAATAAGCACACTAACCGGAAACAAGTTTGCTGTTGGTGGTGCAAACGTTATAGTTCCTGATGTAGAAGCATCAAATGGTGTGATACATGTGGTTGATAATGTTATCATACCGAGCAACGATGCAAGAAAGGAGTAACTCTTTACGTCGTAATCATTCACATTAATAAAAGAACTCTCTTAACCGGGAGTTTTTTTATTTAAACAAACCTTGACCTATAAGACTATGGATACAAATAAATCATACTTCCTCTTAATGTTAATGTTCTGTTCGTTCTCAGTGTTAAGCTGTGCCAGCTCCGATAATCCTACATCAGAGACCACGACCAGCACCTCCGCTGCAGATTCAGCCACCCATAATGCCAACCCAACTTTGCAGGCATCAACAGAAGATGCACACAGAGACTCGACAGACAATAACGTTAGCAGCGCAATGAACCTCTTTGCCCTGATTCGTAAAAATCCAAACCTATCGACATTAACAGAGCTTATAGTTGCTGCTGATATGATTGTAGTACTGGAAAGTCCTGCCAATTATACATTCTTTGCTCCGACCAACGAAGCATTTGCAGCTTTACCCGCCGGCACGCTTGAAGGACTCAAGCAACGCGGTAATAAGTTTGAATTAACCAACCTGCTACAATCCCATATTATACCGAAAAGGGTAGCTTCTTCAGAAATGAAAAATAACATGAAGCTGCAGACAGCACACAACGGCGAAGTTACAGTTGAACGTAATGGTAACGCATTGAAAGTCGGGGGAGCCAATGTAATAACGATGGATGTAGGGGCATCGAACGGAATAGTGCATGTAATTGACAAAGTGCTTCTTCCGCCTAACAAGTAAACATTTTGTTTCGGTTTTATAGCCTGTTCTACTGTATAAATCACCTGGACTATAAGTGCTATAAATGCTATTGGCGTAACTAAAAAGGGATCAACCCGTTATTATAAACCAGCAACATAATGCAAATAGAGCAATTTGTTGATTTTAAAAACTCGAATAAAAACAATAAAAGCTATGATGAACAAAACAGATAAAGCGGGCATGATGACAGCCATGTTCCGTGACAGAGAGAGTGCAGAACGTGCCTTTAACGAACTACGTGCACGTGGTTATGATAAAGATGATATAAACGTAGTAATGTCTGACGAAGCCAGAAAAAGACACTTCAGAGGCGAAGATGCTGACGATACTACAGAATTAGGAAATAAATCGTTGGAAGGTGCCGGTGCTGGTTCTGCCATTGGTGGTACACTGGGTGCTATAGTAGGTGCAATCGCAGCTATCGGTACTTCAGTTGCTATCCCTGGCCTTGGCTTAATTGTAGCTGGTCCGTTGGCGGCTGGTCTGGCTGGTGCCGGAGCAGGTGGCTTAACAGGTGGTTTGATTGGTGCCCTGGTTGGTGCAGGTATACCGGAAGAACGCGCTAAAGTATATGAGACCGGCATTAAAGAAGGTAACATTGTACTTGGCTTCAAACCGCATAGTGTAGAAGATGCCCGTTATTTTGAAGAGCACTTCCAGAAGCATCGCGGAGAGCATATCTATTATTAGTAGTTTGTGTAACTGCAAATACTACAGAAAACGCCCGGTTAACAGCCGGGCGTTTTTTATTTTATGCCTTTAATGTACTAAACCACAGAACGCTATAGTTATACTGCTAACTATAAGATCATATTAAATACTATTTAGCTACACTTTCTGTGGCCCCAGTCTGAAAACTTAACTTGGTAGTCATAATTTTCTGCTTTAAATTGCAATTCCGGAACAGTTTTATCGCTTTACTTCCGGGTTAGTAACCACGCCATGCATAAACTCCAGCACATCCTGATTGTAGATGATGACCAGATCAATAATCTGTTTTCGCAGATCATACTGGAAGATGCAAACGTATGCGACATGGTTTCGGTGTGCCAGAGCACGGTAGAAGCACTGGAACTGCTCCGCAGTATGAGCACCAATACAGAAGCTTCTTTCCCCGACCTTATCCTGCTGGATATAAACATGCCTGAGCTGGACGGCTTTGATTTTCTGGATCGTTACCACCACCTGGGCTATAACGAGCAGTATAGTACGGCCATTTCCATGTTTAGTACCTCCGATGATCCGCAACATGTAGAACGGGTAAAGAACTATAGTTCCGTGATCGGCTTTATTCAGAAACCACTGTCTATGGCCACGCTGCACAACATCCTGGCCATACCTAACTAAACCACAGGTAAACAATTTGTTATAGTTTCGTATGCTAATAGGTAAATCGTATACTTACCTAAAGCACAAACTATGAAACGCATTGCAACTATAGCTACATTGGTAGCCTGTACCATTATCGCATCCTGCACGCCAGATAAAAAGACCGAAGACACTGAAATTGCAGAAGCTGCCGAAACCGCTGAAGAAGAAGCTAACGCTGAAACCGTAGCCGATACCACCTTAACGGACGACAAGAAGGAGTTTATCAAGGAACTGGCGCAGCACAACCTGCTACAGATTGCTATTGGCAGGCTGGCCTCCACAAAGAGCACCAATACCGAGGTTAAGCAAAACGGCCAGCAAATGGTGCAACTCTATACAAACAGTCAAACCAAACTACAGGACCTGGCGCAAGGGTATGGGATGCAACTCGATACCGTGCTACAGGAAGACTACCGTGAACATATTGAAGACCTCACAAAGTTAAATGCGGCAGATTTTGACAAGAAGTACCTGGAGAAAGTTACAGATGTGCAAAAAGATGCTTTAGATACATTTAACGACCTACTGAAAGACGATACTGAAGCAGATGCCAGTGCATTTGGTATTTGGGCCAGAACATCGGAGAAAGAACTGCAGGCACAGTATGAGCAGGCGCTTGCCCTTCAGCAACAAGTAAAGAACAGGTAACTATAGTTGGGGAGGCGCTTTTTGCAACAGCTCTTTTAACACGGCCCAGGTATGTTTTGCCAGCAGCTTCTGCCCTTCCGCATTGGGGTGCACGCCATCTGGCAGGTTTAAATGCCGCATACCGGCCACTCCTTCCAGCAAAAAAGGCACGAAAGCTATGTTGTTTTTAATCGCTAGTACCCGGAATAGTGCCCGGAACTCGGCGGCATAGCGGCCAGGCACAATAGCGGGTATCTCCATCCCCGACAGTATAATTTTGGCGTCGGGCCAGGTTCGCTTCGCTTTGTCCAGCATTTCCTGCAGGTTTATAGTTGTTTCACGGGTGGGTATGCCGCGTAGGCCATCGTTGGCGCCCAGGGCAAGTATAAATACAGCCACTTGCTGGGGCAGCCATTTATCCAGGCGGTGCACACCACTTGCTGTCGTATCGCCACTGAGGCCGGCATTAATTACGTGGTAATCGGGGTAGTCTTCGTCAGTAAGTTTCTGTTGTAGTAAGGCCGGGTATGCCTGCGAGGCGGGTAAACCGTAGCCTGCCGTTAAGCTGTCCCCAAAAATCAGGATATTCTTCATGCTATAGTTATAACAACTGCTTATAAAAAAACGGAGGGTTACCGCAATGGCAACCCTCCGTTCTATAGTTTAAATATGGTTAGCGCGCAGTTTGTTTCATCTGGCGCAGGTGCTCGCATGTTGCCAGCGATGCCTGTTTCTGTTTCTCAACCATCTGCACTACTTCCTGTGGCAATTCGGTTTTGTGCTCCAGTGCATCGTTATATGCTTTCTGTGCCCACTCCTCGCCATACAGGTTCGAATCGATGATCGCTTTTTCGTCTTTACCGGTAATGCCGGCTTTTACGTCCATCCAACCTCTGTAAATCTTACCTTTTATAGTTGTATCGCGCTGAGTTTCGCCACCAACGCGGCTTAACGTGCTGTTCAGTTCGTTCGAGAACTGCTGGCTTTGGTTTACCAGTTCGTTATAATATGCTTTGTGCGATGGATCTCTTGTCTCGCTGGCTGCAGTTTTATAACCTTCAATTCTGTCGTTAACAAACTGCGCTAATTCATTTATTACATCAGCGGTTTTATTATTCATGTTTTGCATAGCTTTATTAAGATTGTTTCTCTACATCAAAACGAAAAAAATGCGTTACGGTTATAAGAAACATTAGCAACTTACGTATGTTACCTATCATGCAGGTGCAAGTTTAAACCCAAACCGGAACTGTTTTGTGAAAAGACGCCTTTTTATAGTACATTACAATCTTTAACCACAAACCTGACAACTATAGGTTACGGCACTACTTTTGTATTGAATTTGAAGTACAACTAACTAAACTAAATGCTATCCTTGACAACCAGACTAAAAATAATGTTATCTGTACTAGCAGTTATACTGCTGACAGCATCATTTATTTTTTATCGCTCTACAACTACACCGGAGGGTAAAAACGAAATTTTGTTGAAAGTACTGATGCAGGGCCTGAATACCGGCCATTTCCAGCCCGAAAAGCTGGATGACAACTTCTCTAAAAAAGCGTTTAAGCTATACTTGGAGCGCCTGGACTATAACAAAAAGTTCTTGCTTAGCTCTGATGTAGCAAAATTACGCAAATACGAAACTGCTATAGACGACCAGCTGCGCCAGGGTAGCTACGAGCTTTTTGACCTTTCTGCTGACCTGATGGAGCAGCGCCTAAAAGAATCGGAGGCCTATTACCAGGAAATACTGGCTAAACCGTTTGATTTTACAAAAGAAGAATCGATAGAACTTGACGGCGAAAAGCTGGCGTTTGCAAAAGACAAAAATGAGCTGAAAGAAGCATGGCGCAAGCAACTGAAGTACCAGACGCTGGTACGCCTTGCCGATATGCAGAAAGAGCAGGACCAGGCACAAGCCAAAGGTGAGAAAAAAGAGGTAAAAACTACGGAGCAGATGGAAGCAGAAGCCCGCAAGAAAATACTTGACCTTTATAAAGACCTATATACACGCCTGAACCGCACCACCCGCGACGACCGCCGTGCTACCTATATTAATGCCATAACCAATGTTTACGACCCGCACAGTGGCTACTTCCCGCCAAAGGCCAAGTCTGATTTTGACATTGAATTTACCGGCCGTTTAGAAGGTATCGGTGCTTCGCTGCAGGAAAAAGACGGACAGATAAAGGTAGCTGAGATTGTTCCGGGTAGCCCGTCTTATCTGCAAGGCGATCTTAAACCTGGCGATGCCATACAAAAAGTAGCACAGGGCAGCAAAGAGCCTGTTATAGTTGAAGGCATGCGCCTGGATGATGCTATTCAATTGATCAGAGGTAAAAAAGGTACAGAAGTACGCCTTACAGTTAAAAAACCAAACGGCTCTATCAAAGTTATTCCTATCATCCGAGACGTAATTGTGTTTGAAGAAACCTATGCACAGTCGGCGATGATTGATGGCAAAGACAAGATCGGTTACATTAAACTACCTGGCTTTTATGCTGATTTTGATGGCAACGGTGGCCCTAACAGTGGCGAAGATGTAAAACGCGAAGTTGAAAAACTGAAAGCTGCCGGCATGCAGGGCCTTGTACTGGACCTGCGTAACAATGGTGGTGGTTCGTTGAGCGATGCTGTTGAAATGGCTGGTTTGTTTATACCGCAAGGCCCTATTGTGCAGGTGAAAGATGCCCGCGGCAAAGCACTTGTGCTGGATGACCGCGACCCACAGGTGCAGTATGGTGGACCGCTGGTTATACTTGTAAATGCCAACAGTGCTTCGGCTTCCGAGATTCTGGCAGCTGCCATGCAGGACTATAAGCGTGCCGTAATTGTAGGTAGCCCAACGTATGGTAAAGGCACCGTGCAGCAGTTCTTTGAACTGGACCAGGCCTTACCTTCGCAGTTTGATGCTTATAAACCATTTGGGGCGCTTAAACTTACAACCCAGAAATTCTACCGTGTAAATGGTGGCACTACGCAGCTGCGTGGCGTAACCCCTGATGTAATTTTGCCAGACGTGTATACTTACCTGGAGTTTGGAGAAAAAGAGCAGGATTACCCGTTACCGTTTGATGAAATAAAGCCAGCCAACTATAAAACCTGGACAAACGGCAAAATAAACCTGAACGAGGTACAAAGCCATAGCCGTGAGCGCATTAGCAACAACAAGAGCTTCGCACTGATAAAAGAAAGTGCAGAACGCCTTAAAAAACAGTCTGACAACACCGTTCGTTCGCTGTCGCTGAAGAAGTATATGGAAGAGGAAAAACAGGCTGAAGCAGAAGCAAAACGTTACGAAGCAGCGCAGAAAGAAGTACCTGTATTAACTGTAAACAGGCTGGCAGAAGACCTCAAAGCACTAGGTACAGATACTGCTAAGGTTGCCCGTAATAAAGAATTCTTAAAGAGCCTTAAGCAGGATATTTACCTGGAAGAAGCAGTAGAGATCATTACGAAAGACCTGAAGTAATTACTTGATTTAAGAACAGTTTAAACGAGCCGGCTATAGTTAGCCGGCTCGTTTTGTTTTATAGTATTCGATGGTCTAACCACTTTAAGTCTCCATAATTTATATAGTAAGTAATCCCTGTAAGCGCCTTTATTATGGTTTTGCCATTCCGAGTGTTGGTCGAGGGATCTTATGTGTCCTATAGTTTAAATTGTCATTTCGAACAGTGTGAGAAATCTATCTCGAACTATAGTTGGTTATAGTTGCTAACTTGAAGAAAGCTATTCTTTCAAACTTCCTTTAATCCTGGGAGCTTTACTTACCTATCGTTTTATTGTTCACTTGGCTCGCTCCAAGCCCGCGAGGGCTCGTCTTTGGGCATCGCGCTGCTGCCTTCTTGCTATCCTCCTGCGTCGGATTGCCTGCGGCACCGCAACAAGTCAAAGGCGCTCAACCCAAAGACTGATATCTTTCTGCTATTGACCTGTATCAATAGTTTGAACTTTTAGGCTTCGATATTGATCGTGGCTATAGTTTCGTAGGGACAGGTCGTGACCTGTCCGTGCTATTTCTGTAACTATAGGCCGATGTAGCAAACTATAGCACAAGCCGAAAAGTCCCCCTTTGAAGGGGGCAGGGGGATGACCAACAATAAAACTTATGACTCTAACTATAACATAAACAGAAACTCCCTCTCTTGTTTTAGGAGAGGGCTGGGGTGAGGTAAAATGAGCTTTGCAAAATCAGACTACCAAACTATAAAACATCATTCCCAATATTATTTCACTTCACAACTAAACCAACAGCTCATAAAACAAAACAGCCTGCCGGAAGAACCGGCAGGCTGTTTAAGTATAAGGTTAAACTATAGTTAGTTCTTCACCATTTTCGTCTGGAAATACTCTTTACCAGTTTCGATCAGGATCATGTAAATACCGGAAGGCAGATTAGCAATACGGCTGTTTAGTTTGTCTTGTACTGCGTCTTGTGTACCTGTAATGTTCATTACTTTTTTACCTTCAGCAGAGTAAACTACCATATTAACTTTAGCAGTAGCAGCTACACGCTCAGGTAATAACAATCTCACGTTCCCACCATTTACCAACGTAGGGTAAACACTGAACTGCCCTTTTGTACCATCTGCAATACCAGTTGGCGCATCATTGGCTTCAATAGTTAACGTGAAAGTTTTGGCAGTTCCTAGTACAAGTCCGCTGCTTGGGTTGCTTATTTCGAATACAACCTGCTCTGCAGCTTCAGTTTCAGTATCATCTGTGATATTGATCTCGAATGTAGCAGTGGTTGCATTTGCCGGTATAGTAACGGTAAGCGCATTGTTGGTAGCACCTGTCAGGGTATAATCAGCAGCTGAAGCTGTGGCGCCTGCAACTGGAGCTATAGTTACAGTTTGTGCCGTAGCTACTGCTTTCGACAAGGTTAACGAAACATTAAATGCGCCTGCATTTTCGGCTTTGCTGATGCTTGCCGTAGTGAAAGTTATAGTTGCAGGAGTTGGTGTGTCATTTGCCTCTATCGTTAACGTAAAGGTTTTGGCACTGCCAATTACTATTCCGCTGCTTGGGTTGCTGATCTCGAAAACAACCTGTTCTGCGCCTTCTATCTCAGTATCATCTGTTATGCCTACTTCAAAAGTTGCAGTAGTAGCATTGGCAGGTATAGTAACTACAACCGCACCATCTGTAGCACCGGTTATGGTATAGTCTGTGGCGGTTGCCGTAGAAGCAGCTGTTGGTGTTATAGTTACAGTTTGTGCTGTAGCTACGGCTTCAGATAACGTTAAAGAAACATTGAACTTACCTGCATCTTCGGTTTTGCTTACACTTGCAGTCGTAAACGATACAGTTGCCGGAACTACAGGATCAGCAGTAAGCATAAATCTTGCTGAAACCGGTAAGTGGTCAGATGTAGTGGTTCTGAAGTTGGCAATGGTGTTAAGTAAGTTCTCTTCTATAGCCGTAGAGTTTGCAACATATTCATCAGCAAGTTCGCTGCTGATAAAGATATGATCCAGGAAGCTCTTTAAAGAACCAGACTCGTATGTGTTTTTACCAGCCAGGCTCAGGTCCATGGTAAGAGTTTTATAGTTTGTCTCGTCAGCTACAAACACATCAAAAGACGATTTCTGTGAATTAACTACAGACACATCCACATCGTCGTTAAAATCACCTAACAGAATCAGGTTTACGTTGGCATACTGTGCATCCAGGGAGTCTTTAAGCACTTTTGCATCGTACTGGCGTCTGCTATAGTCAATGGTGTTGGTCTCGCCGTTTGCTTTAGCGTGCAGGTTTACCACATGCAGCGTTTGTTTTACACCATTTATAGTTGCTTCAAACTGCACCATGTATGGCAGTCGGCCACTAGACCACAGGAAGTCAGATCTGTTCTCAGGGTAGTTATCCAGTGTTTTACCATTGTTCTTGATATCGCTGTATAGTTTAGAAAGCAATACTTTTTCTTTCTTCACCTTAACGTTAGCTGTTTTGTACAGGAAACCAACTTTTTGTTCGTTAGATGCCTGCCAAGGCATTGTTTCAGAAGTATAGGTATAACCTGTTTCAGCGGCAAGCTGCTGTATCTTAGCTTCGTCTACCACTTCCTGCACACCAATAATATCGGCATTCAGTTCGGTAATTACTTTTTTAGCATTCGCATACTGCAGTTCTTCATCAGACGGGCCAGTACCGGTAGCACCAAACCACTCCATGTTCCAGGTTACAACCTCCAGGGTGTTCGCCTTCAGCATAGATGAGCCAGACAGCATACCGCGGGTAATAACTGTTTCGCCGCTTGTAAACGTTACCGGTCCAGAGCTGATAAATGACGTAGATGCAGGTGCAAAACGCACATATACTTTGTTTGATGCCGCAGCTTCTGCAGGAGTATAGGTTAGGGTTGAAGCATAGGTTGTACCATCTTTAGACAGTTCGAAGTTTGCCGGTGCCGACAATACTACATCTGCTTTATAACCAACTGCACTGAAAACAAACTCCTCCGCTGATGTTGTGCTGCCAGAAGCAGTTTCAGGGAAGTTAAAAGTCATATGTGTAGTGCTCAGATAATTTTCAACGTTGCGTAGTGCAAAGTTATCCAGCGTCCAGCGTGCTGCGCTCTTATCTGTTGAAGTATAAACAAATGCCAAATAAGTAGTAGCAGATTTATGATTCTGAAGACCAAGGTTCTCCAGCAATCTCCAAACATCTGCTTCATCAGCAGGCAAAGAAGTTAACTCAGTCCAGGTAGCGGCTAAAGGGTCTCCGGAACCGGTATAGTTTGTAGAAACCATAATTTTAAGGGCATCGCCTGCAAACTTGGTTCTGTAGCTTATACCTACCAGCGGAATATCGTGACCAGTAAGGTCCATCTTTGGTGAGATCAGCCAGTCTTGGTTAGGGTTGTTAGTGTTGTTGCCGTAACCGCTCATCTGCACGCCATTTCCCTGCTGACCAAACGTAGTACAAGCCCAGGTCAGATCACCAGTTACGCTATACTGCATCCAGCCGCCAGGTAAGCCATCTATACAACGGTTAAAATCCTGTGCAAAAGGGCTGGCACCAAAAACTACTAAGCCAACTTTGGCATCTGTTGCCCCAGTAGTTGAGTGTATTATCTCGCCAGTTATTTCGCCGGCAGTTGCAGGAGTAGTCTTAACATAGATAGTTTTAGCGCTGGTAAGGTCAGCTGCAGTAAGTGTTAAAGTGCTTGCAAAAGTACCTGCCTCGGAGGTAGCAATTGTAAATGGCCCAGATGCTGTTAACACTACATTACCACCAGCAGGAATGTTAGCAGATGATAGACTATACGAAGCTATAACTTCTGTACCAATAGCTTTTTCTCCTAAATTTAGCGAACCAGTGCTTGGCGTTAGTGTTGGAGTTGAAGTTGGAGTACCTGATGGGGTTACAGAAGCCCATGTTGTACCTACTCTTACCTCGTCTATCTCTAAGTTACCTGTACCCAGGTTCGTACTATTTGATTGACGTATACCTACACCTGTTATTTGTGTAGGAGCAGCATTTGTTCCAAATGTATTTGCAACAACAGGATTAGTTTCTGTACCACCTGTTAAAGGGTTAACCCAAACACTGGATGTGTTAGTCGCAAAATCATATTTAAAAACAACAAAATAAGTTTGACCTATAGCATGATCTACTGGATTAGTCCCATAAACTACATCATTTGCAGGAGTGCCTCCACTATTATTTATTATGCCTATGTTAAACGTATTAGGAGTACTACCAAGACGAATTGAAACTCGCGAAATTAAAGTCGTATTATTTTGACCTAAAAAATGGAAAAAATAATTTCCTGCTGTATTATTTGCTAGAAAACCTGACTCTGGTTTAAATAAAAAAGATGAATATATACTCCCTGAAGAGATTATCTGTGGATATGGCAATTTAACATCTTCACTATCTGCTGCTTTTATAGCAACTTTGTTACCTGTTGAGGTTGGGAGTGTACTGTGATTTAAATTTCCACTTATTATTTGGATTTGGTTAGGTGTATTTCCACTAAATGTCACCCAACTACCGGTGCCATTTAGTGCACCTGTCGTTGCAAACGGCTCGTACTGAACCTGCCCCCAAGCCGTACTGCTGCCTAAAAGGCCACAGCAAACCAGCACAAGAGCACAAAGCTTTTGTAAATGTTTACTCATAATAAAGGTTTTGTAGGTTGATTGATTACTTGGTGAGAAACATGCAGCCTGCACCCACTAGATGAGCAAATATAAAAGCCTTTATCTGTGTGACGCTGACGCATAACACAAATCTAATAATTAAGCGGTTACTCTATGTTATGGAATTGTAAGTTTATTATAGCAATATTTAAATTCATTAATAAAGTATATATAACATTAAAAAAAGACAATATCGCCTTTCTAAAAACATTCTATATGCTGAGCTATAGTTATACTTTTGCCAATGCCTGTTCCAGGTCTTTTATCAGGTAATCAGCATCTTCCAGGCCAATGTAGAAGCGGATTAAGTTAAATGGCAGGCTCGATTTATAGTTGGCAGAATTGTAAGCTGCCGCCATCGGGTAAATAAGCGACTCGTGCCCACCCCAGGAAGCCGCCATTAAAAAGTGTTTTAAACTATCGCAGAACAGGTCTACTTTTTCGATCTCGTTGGTACGGAGTAAAATGGTAAACTGGCCGGTATTGTTGCGCATCTGCTGCTTTGCCAGTTCGTATTGCGGATTGGTTTCCAGGAAAGGGTAATAGACCTGCTCTACTTTTGGGTGCTGATGCAGGTAGGCAACTACTTTCTGGGTGGTAGCTGCGATGCGTTCCATACGTACAGGCAAGGTGCGCAGGCCGCGCAGCAATAGCCAGGCATCGTGTGGCGAAAGTATAGCGCCTAAGGTCATAAATTCGCCTTCAAAAATGCGGTTTATCGTTTCGCGCTTGCCACAGATCACGCCTCCCATTGCATCGGAGTGGCCGCCAATATACTTGGTACAGGAGTGCACAACCAGGTCTACGCCCAAGGCCAGTGGGTTCTGAAAAAGCGGTGTAGCAAAGCTGTTATCGATAATAGTACTGCAGTTATGGGCCTTTGCAATATTTACTACAGCGGCTATATCCTGCAGTTCAAAGGTCATAGAGTTGGGGCTTTCCAGGTATAACAGGGTTGTATTCGGCTTTAGCGCCTGTTTATAGTTGTTAGCATCGGTGCCATCCACCATCGTTACTTCCACACCAAATCGTGGCAAAAACTTTTGCATCAGGGCGTTGGTCCAGGAGTATGGTTTTTTAATACACACTACATGGTCGCCGGCTTTTACCTGCGAGAGCACCGCAGCCGACACAGCCGCAATACCACTACCAAACGCGATAGCGTGCTCTGCACCTTCCAGGGCTGCCAGCTTTTTTTCGAGTATGGTTACGGTTGGGTTATTGCCGCGCGTGTAAAAGTATACTTCGGGCTCGTTCTTCAACATTTCCCGCATCTTGGCCACCGATTTACAGGCAAAATTACTGGTTTGCACTATGGGCGGTGATACTGCATTAAAGTATAGTTCGCGGTCTTCGCCAAGCTCGTTCAGGATGTAGGAAAGGTCCATAATTTCTTATCAGTTTCTATAGTTACTTCATACTCTAAGGCCGATTTTATAGTTGCTTCAGGGCTCATTTTAAGGCAGTTTAACATCCGTTAAAATTTTATTTCGAACGAATTATAATAAGTTGATAATCAATTACTTAAAATACATTTTAAACTATAAAAACCTTCGTTTTTTGCAACTGATATTGGCTCCCGGATGTTTACTTAACATGAAAGAGAAAGAAGAAGAAAACGTTGTAGCATTATACGCTGAAGAGCAGCAACCTGAGACCCAGGAGTGGCAAAAGTCTATACCTGCGCAGGTGTTTCTGAATTACTTTTTTGCGGTAAACTATCATATTAAAAATACGAGTGGTAACGGCCTGGAGCAGCTGGCATTTTTCAGGGAAGCCAAACCGGAACTAACCGAAAAAGACACTGAAGCAGTAAAGCGCCTGTTACTAAATAGCTGGAGTACCGAATACGCTTTGCGTGCCACTGCTGAGCTAGGCGACGAAGCTTATATGCGCAATGCGTTGCACTGGACTTTCCCGCAGGCTTATTATACTGTGTTTGCTGGTTTGCAGGCTTTTTTGCGTACGCGTGGCATTAATACTAACAGCGATGCATTGGTACTGCGCGAAGCCGGACGCTTAGTAGTAAAAAACGCATACCCGCATGCCATCAGCTTTTATGCATCCGGGCATTACGACGATTTTAATGTGCACCGCTTGCCATTGGCACACTATAAGCCGGGCTTGCAGATAGCAGGTAAAGAGCTGGAGGCTCAGGCACAGATCGGGCAGTTTCTTAGGACCACGCGCCGCATGAAAGCCAAGGCCGTTCGCCAGTTTGTGCAGGGCAATGCCAACACTGCTATCAGAAGCAACAAAACCGGCGAAATTTTACAGAAGTTTGGTCCGCAGCATTGGCAGCAACTTACCTGGCGCATTGGCTATACTTCGCTATTTGATCTGATGGCTAGGTTGCGTATTTCCAGTTCGCACCGCGAGATTGAGCGTTTTGTACAGGCTGATATAGATTTTAAACTGTTCCATGAGTCGTTGCTGGAGATTGTGAGTTACCTGAACGGGGTACACGAAGCATATGTAGCGCAGGCGCTTGGTATAGAGCAGTACGAGACCTTTGTAAAAGAACTGCCGAAACACCTGCAAAACTCATTTGTAGCGGCCAGGTTGCAGCAAACTATTAATCCATTGCTTCGCCCCGACGAAGATTACCAGCTCGGCGCAGCAGCATAAGTTTTTCCATTTTTACTTTATACCCAACTCAAACTCCTGCAGGTTTTTACTTGCAGGAGTTTTTTTGTCTGAACCAGGATTTTCAGGATTAATGGATTTACAGGATTAAGACCTAGCAGTGTGCGTAGCTCCTGCTAGTGTCTGGGTTACAATTTCATATTGTCCGTCTTCACACCCCTGTAGTCCCCTCAAGGGGAAAGTTTCTACTACTGCTATAGTAGAAACTATAGTTCTATAGTTGTTTAACTATAATTCTGCCAATCCTTTAATCCTGAAAATCCTGGTTCAGACAATTAACAATCAACAATTAACTTTTTAAAGCTGACGATTATTTAGCAATTTTGCATCTTGATTTTTAGACATCACTTATAGTACAGAATCGCATGCAACTAAGCGAACAGGAACTGCGCCGCCGCCATGAGCGCGAAGAGCTGGAGAAAATGGGCATTAATCCCTATCCATCTGAAACATTTGACGTTACGGCAACAGCCAAAGAGATAAAGGAAAACTTTGATAAGGATAAGAACAACTACCAGGAAGTAACGCTGGCTGGCCGACTGATGAGCCGCCGCATTATGGGTAAAGCATCTTTTGCCGAGCTGATGGACAGCACAGGCCGTATCCAGATCTATGTATCCAGAGATGATATTGCGCCAGGCGAAGACAAAGAAATGTATAACACCGTGTTCAAGAAAATGCTGGACATTGGTGACTTTATCGGTATAAAAGGTAACGCGTTCGTAACGCAGGTAGGCGAGATATCGGTGCACGTTACAGAGCTTACAGTGCTTACCAAGTCGCTGAAGCCGCTTCCGATTGTAAAACGTGAGGTAGACGAAAATGGTGTAGAGCATGTGTACGATGCCTTCAGCGATCCGGAGTTGCGTTACCGCCAGCGTTATGTTGACCTGATCGTGAACCCACATGTGCGCGATACTTTCAAAAAGCGTTCGCAGCTGGTAAGCACCATGCGTAATTTTTTAGGAGACAAAGGTTACCTGGAAGTAGAGACTCCAATTTTGCAGCCTATACATGGTGGCGCGGCGGCTCGTCCGTTTAAAACGCACCACAACACCCTGGACATGACGCTGTACCTGCGCATTGCCAACGAACTATACTTAAAGCGCCTTATAGTAGGTGGTTTTGATGGCGTGTTCGAGTTTGCCAAAGACTTCCGTAACGAAGGCATGAGCCGTTTCCACAACCCGGAATTTACGGTAATGGAGCTTTACGTTACTTACAAAGACTATAACTGGATGATGGACCTTGTGGAGGAAATGGTAGAGAAAGTTGCCCTTGCCCTGCACGGTAAAACTGAAGTTCAGGTTGGTGAGAACGTGATCAACTTTGCCCGTCCTTGGAAGCGCTATACCATGTACGAAGCAATCGAGCACTTTACAAAGATCGATATCTCGAACATGGAAGAGCCGGAACTGCGCCAGGCGGCACAGCAACTTGGCATCCACGTAGATCCAACGATGGGTAAAGCCAAAATCATAGATGAGATATTTGGCGAGACTGCTGAGCCTAACTTAATACAGCCAACCTTTATCACGGATTACCCTGTAGAGATGAGCCCACTGGCTAAGAAGCACCGCAGCAAGCCAGGTTTAGTAGAGCGTTTCGAGGCAATCTGTAATGGTAAAGAGATCTGTAACGCCTTCTCAGAGCTGAATGACCCGGTTGATCAGCGTGCCCGCTTTGAGGAGCAGCTGGAGCTGGCTAAGCGTGGCGACGTAGAAGCAATGGCTTTGGATGAAGACTTCTTAAGAGCACTTGAGTACGGTATGCCGCCAACTGCTGGTTTGGGTGTAGGTATAGATCGTTTAACCATGATCATGACCAACTCCAATTCTATCCAGGATGTGCTGTTCTTCCCGCAGATGAAACCTGAGAAAAAAGACGAGTAACTATAGTTTGACTATAAAGTAAAAGCCCCTGCTATAGTTTAGCAGGGGCTTTTTTATAATGTGCTGGTTACTACAAGCAACGTTGCATGTTTGTACCGCCGGTTGGCCCTAAGGTTGGGTCGTTGTACATGGTGTTAACCTCTGAGCTGCTTTGGCTGGTTAAGTTATTATAGTTGCTGCCTGTAGTTTTGTTATTCTTATCTGTCCAGGAAGTTACTTTATCTTTAGTGCTGTTAAAGCTTTTAGATACTTTATACCCGATACGCGAAGCCGAATTTGCTACCTGCTTGCGTAAATCTTTGCCTTTTTCGGGGGCCAGCAAAATGCCAGCCAGCACGCCAACACTAGCACCGGCTATAACGCCGGCCGCAATTTTACCTCCACTTATGCCTTTTTGCTCTTTAGTTGAGCGGGTCTGGTAGGTAGGTTTTTGTTGGGTGGTACTGCCATAAGCGGTAGCAGGTGTATCGGTTTGGCGCATTTGCCTTACATTGGCATTGGTATAGTTTGTTTTGCTTTCTCCAAGTGATCTGCACTCCATAGTAGTTTTCATAGGTTTGGGTTTATAGTTATGTTTAAAATAGATAAACGCGGTCGTTTACAGTATTAGTATTAACGTGCCCTTTTAGCCTAAAGTTAACAGCCATAAAAAGATAAAGCGCTTGCCCGAAACCGGAACAAGCGCCTTATACATGTAGAAAAGCAAGTGGCAGCCTCCTCAGCGGGCATCAAAACCCTGGCAACAACTATACTTTATGTACCCTTTTTAAATATGATTAAGCGTTGCCGCCACCAGTTGAGCCAGTGCTATTACCAGTAGTAGCAGAACCAGATTTCTGAGAACCTGAAGCCGTTGAGCCAGATCCTGACATACCAGCTTTCATTTCGCCAAACTTATCCATGGCACCAGCGCTCATGTTCTTGATCTCCTCTAAGCCAGTCTGCAGATTTTTCTCCAGGTCTTTGCTCATTTTATTTGCCCATTTTTTTACACTAGTTCTGGTAGCTTCACCAGTGTCCGGGGCCATCATTAATCCAGCAATAACACCAGCACTGGCACCAGCCAGAAGCGCTAATATTATTTTACCGCTATTGTCCTTCATAGTCGTATTTTATTTTAAGATTGATATAGTTTTAACTATTAATTGTTCGTGCCTTGATAACGTCTAAATATAGCATTTAGTTATATCTTTAGTATAGAATATACTTATAAATCGAATAAAGGCACAAAAATCTTACGTAGTTACACTTAAACAACTATTTAAGGCTGTTACGGATATTATCGATCAGCTCAACGATGTCTTCTTTTGTCTTGCCTAGTTTTACCTGTAACCTGCCAAACAGCTCATCTTCTTTGCCCTCGGCATAGGTCAGGTCGTCTTCCGTAAGCTCAGCATAGTTTTGTTTTAACTGGCCTTTCACATCGTCCCAGGAGCCGTGCATTACCAGGGTGCTGCCTGCACCGGTTGTGCCTGATTTCTCCAGTTTGCTCATCCAGTTTTTCATGGTTCTTTCCATGTCTTCGCCAGCTTTTGTAAGGCTGCGTTTTACGCTGTCGCGTGTAGTTTGTCCGTTGTCCGGGGCCAGCAAAATACCTGCTACAATGCCCGCACCAATACCAGATAGCGTCGCTAAAAGGATCTTTCCGTTCTTATCCATTTTTAATTTTTGTGAGGTTTTATGTATATGCGAAGGTGCCAGGCAAGCCGACAATCTCCTACTTAAATATAATGGCGTATACTTTTACAATTAGTTGTAATTTCGCGCTTCAGTTTACATACGGTTACCTTACCGGTTAGTTAACTTAACTGTAAACAGCTGTAAACCTGAGCCCGTTTTATACTTATTCTTAAACCTTATACTATGAAAAAATCAGTAGCAACACTCGCTATACTTTGCCTGAGCAGCTTTTATGCCTGCAAAACCACCGAAGAACAAACGCCCTGCATCGACCCTGCAAAAATTAACCCCGACGGTATATGCACCATGCAATACGACCCTGTTTGCGGCTGCGATAATAAAACCTATGGCAATGCCTGTGTCGCCAACAATGCCGGTGTCACCTCTTTTGTTAAAGGCGAATGCCCAACCCAGAACTAGGTTTCTACTATAGCAAAAAGAAAAATGAGCGAGAAAAAATATATTAAGCAGACGAAGCCGTTCAGGGTGCCAACCACCGATGGTAAGTTAATAGAAGAGCATTTTGGGCATGCCTCTACCCGTACCGGCGAGTTTAGCGTGGCCCACATGGTAGCACCGCCCCACTGGAGCGAACCGCACCAAACCCCTGACTTTGATGAAATAACTATAGTTACCCGCGGCCGCAAACTAATTGAAATTGATGGCGAAGAAGTGGAAGTAAAAGCTGGCGAAACCATATTGATTAAAGCAGGCACCCGCATCCGCTACGCCAACCCCTACAACGAAGAAACCGAGTACTGGTCTGTCTGCATCCCTGCATTTGACATTAATTCTGTAAACCGCGAGGAAGAGTAGGAAACTTGAAAATTTGGAGATTTGAAAATGCTCCAACTATAAATCTGAACGCCGTTGCTATAGTTTAGCAACGGCGTTTCTTTTGTAAATATAAGTGAGCTCTCGCTCGAGTCGCGCGAGTGTGAGTTAATAATAGCGTCTCGCCACATATGCCACCGCTGTTCCAGATTTACCGTTGTTTCGGATTTTCACAGTTTGCTTAAAAATTCAGACAACTATAAACTATAGTTTGAAGCGGCCAGAGGACGTGGGTAACTCACACTCGCGGGACGCGAGCGAGAGCACAAACTATAGACATAAAACAAAAATGCCCTGCTAAACTATAGCGGGGCATTTTTAATAATTCAGAATTTGGAGATCATTTTCAGATCTTCAAATCTTAAATTTACTTAGAGATCATTTCCACGATATCCTCAGAGATACCCATAGAAGAGAAGCCACCGTCGTGCATCAGGTTCTGCATAGTTACGTAACGGGTCAGGTCTGAGAACAGGCTAATGCAGTAGTCTGCGCAGGCTTCGGCTGGCGCGTTGCCAAGCGGCGACATCTTATCAGCATAATCGAAGAACGCATCAAAACCACCTACACCAGTACCGGCAGTAGTTTTAGTTGGCGACTGCGAAACCGTATTTACACGTACTTTTTTGCTGCGGCCTAAACGGTAGCCATAGTTACGGGCAATTGACTCCAGCACTGCCTTAGCATGCGACATGTCGGTATAATCAGGGAACACACGCTGCGCTGCGATGTACGAAAGCGCTACGATAGAACCCCACTCGCTCATAGCATCCTGCTTTTCAGCTACGTGCATTACCTTATGGAAAGAGATAGCTGAAATGTCCAGCGTCTTCAGGAACCACTCGTAGTTCAGGTCGCCGTAAGATTTGCCTTTACGGATGTTTGGGCTTGAACCAATAGAGTGCAGCACAAAGTCGATCTTACCACCTAGTATCTCCTGCGCTTTTGTGAAAAGGTTTTCCAGGTCTTCAACCGATGTAGCATCAGCCGGGATGATCTGCGCATTGCAAGTTTCAGCTAATTTGTTGATCTCGCCCATTCGCATTGCAATTGGTGCGTTTGTCAGTACAAACTCTGCTCCTTCTTCATGCGCACGCATTGCTACTTTCCAGGCGATAGACTTTTCGTCTAGTGCACCGAATATGATTCCTCTTTTTCCTTTTAAAAGATTGTAAGACATGTCTTTATCAAGTTATTTTTTGTTCCTTTTCAATATTCCCGCCCGCTAACCTATAGTTTGCTGAAATAAGGCGGCAATATAGCAATATCTTATTACAGTGAAAGCAACTCTTTGGCACTTTGATACGCATTGGCGCTTGGATTGGCACCCGCAATCATGTGGGCGATCTCGTTCACGCGCTCTTCGTCGTTCAGCTGCTTAATCCGGCTTATCGTTCGGTCTTCACGGTCTTCCTTGTACACAAAGTAATGGTAATCGCCTTGCGCTGCAATTTGAGGTAAGTGCGAAATAGCAATGATCTGGTGTTTCTGAGCCATCTGTTGCATCATACGACCAACCTTTACAGCCACTTCACCAGATATACCCGTGTCAATTTCATCAAAAACTATAGTTGGCAGCGCGGTTTTGTCGGCCAGCATATACTTTACACTCAGCATTAAACGGGAGAATTCACCACCTGAAGCGGCTTTAACCAGTGTCTGTGGCTGCGCGCCTTTGTTGGCACTGAACAGGATGCTTATCTCGTCGGTACCGGTGGCAGTTGGCTGTGCTTCTTTGTGTTGAATTACAATGCGTGCATTTGGCATACCAAGGTCAGCCACCAGGTCGTGTAGTTCCTGCTCAAACTTCTGGAATGATGCTCGTCTACGGTCTGATAACTCTTTTGCTTTTTTCAGTACTTCCTGGTAAGCCGCGTCCATTTCCTTCTTGGTTTTGGCAATAGCGTTATCCAGGTTAAGTACGTTGCCTACTTTTGTCGACAGCTCTTCCTGTATAGTTAAAAGCTCAGCTATAGTTTGTACCTGGTGCTTGCGCTGCAGGGTATAAATCATGTTCAGGCGCTCCTGTACTTCCAGGGTGCGTTGTGGGTCTGCTTCGGTTCTGCGCTCGGCATCCTCCAGTTCGCTGGCAATGTCGTTCAGCTCTATCAGGGCACTTTCGGCACGAGTGCGCAGCTCATCATATTTAGAAGAAAACTGCGAAAGCTGGCCAATTAAGTAAGCCGTATCTTTTAAAGCAGAAGTAATGTTGAAATCTGATTCTGTGAGACTTTGCACGGCCTGGGTCAGTTTCAGTTTAATATCTTCAGCGTTCTCGAGTTGCTTCAGTTCTTCTTCCAGGCTTTCCTGCTCGTCAGCTTCCAGTTTTGCTTCTTCAAACTCGTTCAGCAAAAACGTATTATAGTCCAGCTCCTTCTGCGATTGCGCCAACTGGTCTTCCAGTTTCTTATAGTCCGACTCCAGTTTTTTATAAGTACGGTAGGTTTCGCTGTAAGCTTTCAGGTACGACAGGTTTCCGGCATAGATATCCAGCGACGTGTTGCCTGCATAAATATCCAGGATGTTCAGTTGATAGCTGGTGTCGCCCAACTGCAGGGTATCGTGCTGCGAGTGCACATCCATCAGGTTCTCCCCTATCTTGCGTATCACATCCAGGGTAACCGGTGTGTCGTTTACAAAAGCTCTCGACTTACCACTTGGGCTTATCTCGCGGCGCAGGATGCAGGTATTGTCAAAATCCAGGTCTTCGGCAGCGAATACTTCCTGCAGGTTATACTGCGAGATGTCGAAAACGCCTTCTATCACGCATTTCTGTTCCTGGTTAAAAAGTAGTTTGGTATCGGCACGGTTACCCAATAGTAAGCCAATAGCTCCCAGCATGATAGATTTACCAGCACCGGTCTCACCGGTAATAATGTTCAGCACCGGCGACGGGTGCATTTCCAACTGCTCAATTAAGGCGTAATTCTTTATTTTAAGGTCTATCAGCATACACTAAAAGGCCGCTTCTAAGTCGTAAATAATTTCTTGAATTTGATCGGTGGGCAACACGTGTTTGCTTCTGCGCATGTCCAGCACGGTTATAGTTTCAGGTGAAACGTGTAACAGCTTGCCGGCCAGCACTACCCTGTTGCGCAACACTACCTGCACCACTGGTCGTTCCAGCAGCTCAAAAGTATGTTCTTGCAGCTTGGTTCCGGAAATACGAATCTGGCGTTTGCCCATGTATTAAAGTTGGCGAAACTATAGTTTATCGCCTCCGTGAAGATACGCGCTTTATCCGAGATTTGGAAAAGTTAGCGCTTGAGTAATTGGTCGTATTTGGAGCGGTTGGTCGGGTCAGTTTCAGACAGCAACGTATAAGCGGCCTGTTTATCAGCGGGAGCGGCTGTTTTAAACATATTCAGCAGCTCATCAGATTTGGCTTCGAAGAAGGAGCGAACTATAGCTGCACCTGGTTTCTGCTTATTCAGTTTATTTACATCCTGCAGCACTTCCAATACCGTTTTTCTTGCCTTCTCCGGATTTTCAGCCATCATATCCAATCCCTGGCGGTGCATTTTATAGATACCTTCGCGGAACTGCGTAAACTGCGGATCCTGTAAATTATCGATGAGCCAATACCGGTTGCGGTTACTATCGAACGCTTTCCAACCGGGATAGTTGGTGCCTTGTGAGGCTGCCAGGTTTACTACACTTCGTGCTTTATCAAATGCCTGTCCGCCGCCCATTCTACCAAAGCTGTCGTTATCCATCCCGATGATCAGGTAAGCATAAAAAGCCAGCATCGAGGTCAGGTTAGAGCTATAGTTGTTATCGGCGTATTGCAGTAACTGGGCATTGTTATACTCAAACATCCAGTCCTTATCTATAAAAGTAAACAACGTAGATTCATACCCGGTACCATAGGCCGGCCTCACCGATACTACCTGCACATTGGCCTTAAACATACCGATCTGTGGCATTTCGGTCAGGTTAATTAACAGACGGCATTTGATGCGTTCTTCTGCCCCGTAGGCTTGGTTACTCCAGCGTTGGGTATTCATCAGTTCCTCAATGCGGCTTTGCATTTCGGTAAACAGCTGCTTGTCCGTAGACTGTATCTGGTCGCTGTTCACGACCACATCACACAGCAGTTCCTGGGCCTTCGCACCAAGCGCAGCTATACTTAGTATTACCAGCAAAAGAAGTTTCTTAGCCATGTAGTCGGTCCCAAACAAGGTTTACAATATCCTGCGCCACTTCGGTTTTCTGTTTCAGTTCAAAAGCAGTGGTTTTGCCAGGCTCTATAATGGTAATTTTATTGGTATCGTGTTTAAAGCCTGCGCCCTCATCCCGCAACGAGTTCAGCACGATCATATCCAGATTTTTCTTAGTAAGCTTTTCGGCAGCGTTGGCACTTTCGTTATCTGTTTCCAGGGCAAAGCCAACCGAGAACTGACCCGGCTTTTTCTGTTTTCCTAAGGCTGCTGCTATATCAACGTTCTTAACCAGTTCTATAGTCAGTTCGTTGCCTGCTTTCTTTATTTTTTTATCTGCAACTACTTTGGGTTTATAGTCGGCTACGGCAGCAGCGTAAACTATAATATCTGCTGTATCAGCGTGTTCCAGCACGGCAGCATACATTTCGTCGGCGGTTGTAACAGGTATAACGCTTATACTTTTGTCCTCGGCTTTCTGGTTGGTTGGGCCCGATACAAGTATAACTTTTGCACCACGGGCAGCAAAGCATGCAGCAAGCGCAAAGCCCATTTTACCTGTCGAATGGTTTCCGATAAAACGTACCGGATCTATAGCTTCGTAGGTGGGGCCTGCGGTCAGCAGTACGGTTTTGCCTTTAAACGATCTTTCCTTCACGGGCAAAAAATTTCTGAAGTACCTCTACTATTTCTTCCGGCTCCGCCAGTCTCCCCTGCCCTATTAAGCCACTTGCCAATTCGCCGTAGCCAGCTTCTATTATGTAGTTACCGTAACTGCGCAGCTTTGCAAAATTTGTTTGTACAGATGGGTGCTGGTACATATCCAGGTCCATAGCAGGAGCAACAAAAACAGGGCAGCGTGCTGATAAGTAAGTAGCCGTAAGCAGGTTATCGCAAAAGCCATTAGCTATTTTAGCGACCGTGTTGGCGCTGGCCGGAGCTACAACTATTGCATCAGCCCAAAGGCCAAGTTCCACGTGGTTGTTCCAGAGGCCGCCTTCGTCGCGTACAAAGTGGGTAAGCACGGGCCGTTTGGAGAGGGTAGCCAGTGTGAGCGGGGTTATAAACTCAGAAGCAGAAGTGGTCAGGATAACCTGTACTTCTGCTTCTGCTTTTACGAGTTGGCGTACCAGCAGAGCAGCTTTGTAGGCCGCTATACTTCCGCAAACTCCCAGTATTATTTTCTTATGCCGGAGCATGTGCTGTTATTACAGCGTTTCTTCTGTTGCTTCTTCCTCTTCCGGGTTGCGCAGGTATACTTTACCTTCCAGGAACTCCTCTACAGCAAGGTTGGTAGGTTTTGGCATACGCTCATAGTATTTAGAGATCTCGATCTGCTCACGGTTCTCGAACACTTCTTCCAGGTTATCTACAGTTGTAGCAAACTCGGCCAGTTTAGAGTTCAACTCCTCTTTCAGCTTCACAGATATCTGGTTAGCTCTTTTAGAGATAACCGACACAGACATGTATACGTTACCGGTCTGCTTTGCAAAGTCGGCCATGTTGCGTGTTACGATTGATGATGGAACTGATGCCATAGGTATATATACTTAAGAATTTGCTTGGTTTTGTTTTTCTTTTTTGATTCGCTCCAGCTCTGCCAGGGTGTTGTCGTAGATCTGACCGGCAGTACGTGTAAACTCACTTTCCGGATACTGATCTACAAAGTTCTGGTAATAATCTACCACTTCGTAGTAGCGTTCTTCCTGCTTAGACGGTACACTTTGCTTGGCATACTCATACTGCGACTCAACTTTTAAGTAAGCTGCTTCTTCCGCAAACGGTGAAGACGGGAATTCTCTCTGGAAATTTGTTAACGCTACTACTGCAGCTTTATAGTACTTTATTTTATAGTATAGCTTCGCGCTGTCAAATGCTTTCTGGTCTAACTTACGGCCCAGGTTTTCCAGTATCTCATTGGCTTCTGCCACATGCTCGCTTTCCGGGTAACGCTGGATAAATTCCTGCACCGACTCCATAGCGGTAAGCGTGCTGGCCTGGTCCTGTTCAAAATCCGGCGACTGGTTATAAGCCGATTTCACATACATAAACATCGCCTTTTCAGCTTTAGGGCTGCGTGGGTATGTAGTATAGAAATTGCGGAAATAGGTCTCGCTCAGCAGGTAATTGCCCAGCTCATAGTTGGCATTCGCCTGGTAGAAAAGGGCATCTTCCGCTTGCTCGGTACCTGTAAGCAATGGTGTAACAGCATCCAGAAGTTCGCTGGCACGGTAGTAATCACCTTTCTCGTAATACTTTACAGCGGCAGCATACTTTTGCTGTACATCGTTGCTTTTCAGCAGCTTCTGATAATTACTACAACTTGCAGCTGTAACTAACAGAGCTATAAGCACAACAATATGGGAGAGTCTTTTCTTCATGAACGGGCAAAATTATACAATATCCATATGATTTACAACTATGAATCGGGCCATCTTGAATAAACGCGATACTGTTTTTACCTTGCGCGCTTCAGCAGCCCGCGTTTCGGCTTTGTACTCTTTTTTGATGGGGCCGTACTTTTTTTCGGCGTTTGCTTTTTAGGTGCAACAGCAGCCCGTTTGGCAAATACCTGCGGTTTAGTAGGCCGTAAGTCTGCCAGCCAGGTAAATCCTTGCAATTGCTTGTCGTCCGGCTTTAATTCGTGCGGAGGTATAAAGCTGGCATCCGGATTTACAAGGAACGATATTTTATTCAGTTTATTTTCTGCGAACTGCATCACCATGTTACTGCAGATGGCTTTGTTCATGCCGGTAACCGTTGTATCGCCTTCCAGGGCAAAGTAGATGCTCTCCCCGTTGCCATTTACATTAACCCGTTTAAGGTCGCCGTTGCTAAAAAAAGCGATCATGTTGCGGCCCTTAACCTGGTTATAATTTTTCAAGGTATCCTCTGAGGCCATAAACGCATTGCTATACATATACATGCGGTCTATGTTCTTATTGCGTAGTTGCATGTGTATCGTATCGGCCACCAACTGGTTATTTTCGCTCCAAAGCACTGGCTTCACATTCATGTGCATCACCGAATCGGTACGGTTAAAGCTCAGCGAGTCGCATTTGCCCTGCAGGTCGGCCTTAAAGATCTTTACATTGTTAAAAGCGAACAGCATACTTTTAGTGCCAGCCCCCTGTGCCTCCCTGGATACCAACGAATCAGCAGACAAGTATAGCGTATCTTTTTCCATGATGCTTTCCATTACCGGGCTGCCCGAAACTTTAGCCACGCCTTTGTCGCGCCAGTAACGACCTAATTGCCCGCGTACGGTTATGTCATCTTTCAGCGATTTCAGCGACACGTTCTTTTCGGCCACACCATAGCCTGTGTTTTGGTTATAGTATAGTTTGTCGCCGCCCAACCTGTATTCCGGGGTTAAGATGTAAGCATTTTTACCGAAGTTCGAGACCTTGGTTAGCGTATTATATGTCCCCTGTTCTGCATACAGATCCCCCTTCTGCCCTTTAATAAAAGTTGGACCGGCAAAGTATACTATTTTGCTATGCGTGTTGTAGCGCATGTTCTGGGCAGTAATGTTATAGTCGGCAGTGGCAACTTTTACATTTTGCTGAAAGGTAAATTCTTTGGTGTTGGTATTGTAAGAACCCTTGCGGCTCTCCAGCCTGTTCTCGGGATCAATTAAAACACCGCCTTCTGTATAAGTAGCTATTTTGGTGTTCAGGTCATAATCCATGCTGGGCGTGGTCAGGTTCATGCGTGGGTCCTGCATGGTTACGTTCCCGGTCATGCGGGCTGTTCGCTTTTTACCGTCATAAGATGCCCTATCGCCGGTTATAGTTATAGAGTCGCCTTGTGTGATGCGTACATTCCCGAATGCTTCCAGCATATCCGCATTATCGCTGTACTGGTACACGGAATCGGCATACAGGTATGTTTCTTTTTGCTTAAATTTTACATTGCCCAGCAGTTTATCTATTCGTCGGCCGTTAAAAGTGCCGCCTTTTAAACTATCGGCTCCTATCAGCTCTACCTTGCTGGTTTGTGTTTGTTTCGGCTGTTGCTGCTTTTGCAACACGGGCGTAACTACAGGCTTTCGTAGCTGCGGTACTTGCTGCGTTTTGGCAGGCTGTTGCCTTCTGAGCTGGTTCTGCCCGAAAACTGCCACCGAAAGCAGGGTAAAAACAATAGAAAACAGTAATTTTGTATACTTCATTTAGATTCTTGACAAAGGACAAAGGACGCTGCGACGAAGGACTTATTTCTTATGTCTTTGATCTGACAGTCTTTTGTCCAAACTATACTTCAAAATTAGAAAAAATTTACCAGCACCGCTTATGCTACAGAAAGTTTCAGGTTTTATACTAGCTCATACGCTTTTCCAGCCCGATAGTAAATTGCTGGTAGCTGTAAGCGGCGGCATCGACTCGGTAGTGCTTTGCGAAGTGTTGCATAAACTAAAGTATACATTTGCTATAGCGCACTGCAATTTCGGATTACGCGCCGAAGATGCCGAAGCCGACCAATTGTTCGTCAAAAAACTGGCCAAGAAGTATGACGTACCTTTCTTTACCGAAAACTTTAATACCAAGGCTTTCGCTGAGCAGGAAAAACTCTCGATACAGATGGCTGCCCGAACGTTACGCTATACCTGGTTTGAGCAGATAAGGCAGCAGGAAGGCTACGATTACATTGCCACGGCCCATCATAGCAACGACACCACCGAAACCATATTGCTGCACCTCACAAAAGGCACCGGCATTGCAGGGCTACACGGCATTCCGCCTAAAAACGGCTACATCGTTCGCCCTATGCTATCGGTTACTAAGGATGATATTTTTGAGTTTGTAACCGAACGCAAACTGATCTGGCGTGAGGATGTGTCGAACGAAACAACCAAGTACCAGCGCAATAAGATCAGGCACGAAGTTATACCTGTACTGAAGGAAATAAACCCGAACCTGGAAGAAACCATGCAGCATACCGCCGAGCGTGTAAGCCACGCCGAAGCTATAGTTGCTGCTTATATCGAAGACCTTGGCCGGCAAAGTGTAAAAGAAGCTGAGAATGCCTGGTATATTTCGCTGGTGCCACTGCAAAACGCTACAGGCTTACCCGTTGTGCTGCACGAACTGCTTCGCCCGTTCAACTATAGTTATAGTGTGGTTTTGGAGTTGGTGGATGCACTGGACGGCATATCGGGTAAGCAGTTTGATTCGCCTACCCATACCTTGATAAAAGACCGCGACCAACTGGTGATAACGCCACGTAACCTGGGCAGTTTCGGAAGCATACTTATAAACGAAGGCGACACGCAGGTTGAAGCCGGCAATCTAAGCTTCATTATAAAGTATATAGATGCTGATAAGTATAAACTGAACACCAAACTGTTTGTAGCTGCTCTGGATGCCGAGCAACTCAGGTTTCCGTTAAAGTTGCGAAACTGGCAGGAAGGTGACTGGTTTGTACCGCTGGGCATGAACGGCAAGAAAAAGATCAGCGATTTCCTGATCGACAAGAAAGTACCGGCCAACCTTAAATCGCAAACGCTTGTATTAGTATCTGACCAGTCGATAGCTTGGATCGTGAACCAACGCCTCGATAACCGGTTTAAAGTAACTGACAAGACGCAAAAAGTGGTAGAGATAAGCCTGCAGGCAAAACCTTAGGCTGCGCGACAAAGGACTTTGTGACAATAGATATAAGACCGAATTATACATCAAAAATCTTTTGTCCTTTGTCACATAGTCTTTTGTCTTAAAGTCACGCTTTTAATAATAGATTTTTCTAATTTTACGGGAGTTAACCGAATTCTCAAACTAACATAAAGTATATCCGATAATGAAAGTAACTGTAGTTGGAGCTGGTAACGTTGGCGCAACCTGCGCTGATGTGTTGGCTTACCGCGAAATCGCGAACGAAGTAGTTTTAGTGGATATTAAAGAAGGTTTTGCTGAGGGCAAAGCGCTTGATATCTGGCAGAAAGCCCCTATCAACCTTTACGACACACGCACTGTTGGCGTAACAAACGATTACAGCAAAACTGCTGGTTCTGATGTAGTAGTTATCACATCTGGTTTGCCACGTAAGCCAGGTATGACCCGCGACGACCTGATCTCAACAAATGCAGGCATCGTGCAGTCAGTAACTGAAAATATTGTAAAGTATTCTCCTGACGCGATCATCATCGTGGTTTCTAACCCACTTGATGTGATGACTTACGCTGCACACATTACTTCTAAGCTGCCTCGCACAAGAGTAATGGGTATGGCTGGTATCCTGGATACTGCGCGTTACAGAGCGTTCCTTGCTGAGGCTTTAAACGTATCTCCAAAAGACATCCAGGCGGTATTGATGGGTGGTCACGGCGACACCATGGTTCCGCTTCCTCGTTACACTACAGTTGGTGGTATCCCGGTAACGGAGCTTATCGACGAAGAAACACTAAATGCTATAGTTGAGCGCACTAAAAATGGTGGCGGCGAGCTTGTGAAACTGATGGGTACTTCTGCCTGGTATGCACCGGGTTCAGCAGCTGCCCAGATGGTAGAAGCTATCGTTCGTGACCAGCGTCGTGTGTTCCCGGTTTGCGTGAAGCTGGAAGGTGAGTACGGTATTGATGGCGTTTACTTAGGCGTACCAGTTATACTTGGCAAGAACGGTATCGAGAAGATCATCGAGCTGCAACTGAACGAAGACGAGAAGCAACTGCTTGAAACGTCTCGCGGACACGTAAAAGAAGTAATGGAAGCACTGGACAACATCAACGCTGCCAAAGCTTAACTATAAAAGTACTTATTGATAACAAAAGCGCCGCTTCTGAAAAGGAGCGGCGCTTTTGGTTTTGTCTGAATCAGGATTTGCAGGATTAATGGATGAGCAGGATTCAGAAAAGACATTATATTTGAATACGTTCCAAGTTTTACCAACCGCTGCGAGTTCTTCTCATTAACCGCTATAGTTTGTAGTTATTTCTTATTGTTCTTTTTAAGGTTTTCAAGGAATAGATTAGCTGCCTCCACATCCTTTTTTAACGTGATGATCACGACTCCATCTCTCCCGGCATCTCCGAATTTTTCAGTTGCTTTAGCATCTTTCAAAACTTCCACAGCATCAATCCAGTCAGGAGTAATATCTTTAATAGCAGTGCGTTCTAGTTTATAGTTTTCTGTACCATCTGCCAGTATAATCAAGGGCCTTTTCTCTGTAACCTGGTTAGTAGTTTGCTTCTGCAGCGCACTATCCTGTGCAACAGCATTTCCTGAAACTAAAGCCAGCACTATAGTTAAGCTTGTAAGGATATTTTTCATTGAGTAGGTTGTTTATGTGTACTAAAAGGTAACCATAAATGACTTTAAAACCTAGGCTTTGAATTTCAGCTATAGTTTTATAGTTGCTGTTTTCACCTCACCCTAGCCCTCTCCTAACAGGAGAGGGAATTTCTACCTTTGTTATAGTTGAAGTTACAGTTCTATAGTTGGCGGCATAGTGCGGACAGGTCGCGACCTGTCCCTACGAAAATACTAACACGATAAAGCTATACAACTATAGCTACTCATTCTAACTATAGCAGAAGCTATCGAGAGATCACAGTCTTTGGGTTGAGCGCCTTGTGAATATCTGGTGCCGCAGGCATTGCGACGAAGGAGCAAAAGAGATTCGCGCAGCGCGATGCCCGAAGACGAGGCCTCCCGGCCATGAGGGAGCCAAACTAACTATAGAACTGTAGGTAAGTAAAGCTCCCAGGGTTAAAGGTAACTATAGAAGGTTAGCTGGGTGTGAGTAAGTATAGCCTTCAACCATAGGCACATAAGATCCCTCGACTTCGCTCGGGATGACAAAAGAAAAACTATAGCAATAGACGCTAGCAGGAGCTGCGCACGCTGCCAGGTCTGGAAAACCAATTTCTCAATTTCGCTCGAAATGACAACCTTACCCTACTCTTTCTGACTTGCCTGAAACAACTTCTGCTTCTCTTCTTTAGATAAACTTTCGTAACCGGAGCTGGAAATTTTATCCAGTATCAGATCTATCTCTTTCTGGCTTGGCTTACCTGGAGTGGTAGTTGTTTTACCGTTTGTTTTGCCCGCAAATGTAGTAGTACGATGGGTTACTTTTAGCTTAGGCTTGCGGGTAAATAATCCGGTAACAAAATCAAAGAAAGCATGTAGTGGGCGGCCCATATCGTTGCCGCGTTGTAGTTGCTTAATAAATAGCCATCCCATTAAAGCACCGCCTAAGTGGGCAATGTTACCACCGGCATTATCACCAACAGCGCCCGAAATAGAAAGTATAACCAAAAACAGCGCAATGTATTTGATGCGCACCGGCCCTATCAGCAGTAGATTGAAAGTATAGTTTGGCAACAACGTGGCAGCAGCTACTACTATAGCCAACACACTGGCCGATGCCCCGATCATGACAGAATTGTAAGCGCGATCAGCAAAGTATGGGATAAAGTTGTAGCTCAGCATGTAGAGCACGCCACCGGCAATACCACCGATCACATACAAGCTCAGCAGCTTTTTATCACCCAGGTACTCGCGTACCAGTTGCCCGAACCAGTACAGGTTAAGCATGTTAAAGATGATATGCAGAAACCCCTGGTGTGTAAAGAAATAGGTAATTAATGTCCAGGGGCGGGTGATGAATTTGCCAAGGTCGGAGTGCAGCGCGATAAAGCTCATGGCTACATCGTACACCCCCGAACTACTTAACAGGTGTAGCAGCGTCCGTACCACGATCAGTACCACAAACACGATCACGTTGATCAGAATAAGTTGCTTCAGCGTGTTGTTGGGTTGCCGGAAAGTGTCTTTTATATCTTGAAGTATACTCATGTATCTGGTTACTCTGAAAGCGGTTTATAAAACACAGATGCTATCAGTTATCTATAAATTAACGAAGTATAAAGTTCAGTAGCTGTTGTATTGCAGGGTTCTATACTTAATACTCGCGGTAATCGTTTCGCCCCCACATTTTTATGAGTATATACGCAAACAGCATTCCGCCGAGGTGCGCAAAATGGGCTACGTTATCGCCGGCTACCCGGTTAAAACCGGTATATAGTTCATAAGCTCCATACATTAACACAAAATATTTCGCCTTGATAGGAAAAGGAATGAAGAGCAGCATCAGCTCCAGGTTCGGGAAGAGCATTCCAAAAGCCATCAATATGCCAAAAACGGCTCCGGATGCACCCAGCATCGGACTGTTAAAGATGGTATCGTATACTTCGCGTACTACATCTTTGCTTTCCTTTACATATTCAGGCCTGTCCGGATTTTGCTTCATGGCTATGGCCAACTCACGACCGGAACCTGGTTTCAGGTGCTCATCCATATAGTTATTGAAAGCAACCGGGCTTGGGTTCTCGATGTAAGCTACCGTACTCTGTCTTAACTCTGATAATTCGTAAGCGCGCACACCGGAGTATAATACACTTGCCCCTAAGCCTGTGATCAGATAAAATGCCAGGAAACGCTGTGAACCCCAGAACCGCTCCAGCATAGGCCCAAAAATAAACAAACTAAACATGTTACTGAACAAATGTCCCCAGTCACCATGCAAGAACATATGCGTCAGAAACTGCACAGGATTAAAATAATCGGAGCCGAAGTGGTAAAGCGCAAACTGCCGGGCATCAAACAAATTACCTTGAAGTATAAATACCACCACGTTTATGATCAGGAGGTTCCTGACCATAGGACTTATATTGAACATGTTTTATTTCGTTTTGAAGTATAAATCCAGCTTACGTAAACAGCCAGGAATCTATACTATAGTTGATGCCAGGTTAAAAACTATCAACAATGTAACAATCAGCAATTAATTCTTCTGGAAAAGCTCGTGCAGTTGGTTAAGCTCCATTATCACAAGCGTCTTCTGCCCGGCCGGCGTATAGTTTGGCACCTGGCAGGCAAAGAGTTTATCTACCAACGAATTCATTTCCAGTTCCGACATACGGGTCTGCAACCTGCTGGCCAGTCGTTTAGCCATAGCGCGCGCAAGGTTCTCCCTTCTGTCTAACTTCAGGGTGGCCATATTGTTTTTATACTGCTCTATCAGTTCTTCCAGCAGTTCCTTTTCGTTGGCCGCCTGCACATCGGCAGGTATAGCATTCAGAATAATCGTATTTCCACCAAAATCTTCGAACTGGAAACCCAATTCCAGGAACTCCGCTCTAAGCTCTTTTACAAGTGCTGCATCTGCCGGCGAGAGGTCTATAGTTTGCGGAAAAAGCAAGGCCTGTGAAATAACAGCTTTCTTTTGTAACGACGCCACATACTTTTCATACAGGATCCGCTCCTGGGCTGCGTGTTGGTCTATCACCATAATACCGGACTTTACCTGCACCAACAGGTACTTCTGATGCACCTGCAGTGTTTTGTTAGAAGTAGCCGGGCTATCAGCGAAAGCATCATCCAACAGGTTTATACTTACTGATGACGAAATGCGCTCTTCACCGGTTGGCTGGTTACGGATAGGTTCGTATAGTTGCTCCCACCCCGCTGAGCTCATTCGTTTAGGGGTTGGCGCCGAGAAACCCGAGGAATAGGCAGTTGTGGTACGCTCCTGCTCAAAAGCTTCTTCGTTTTGCTGTATACGGATAGGCTGTAAAGGCGCAAAGTTCACGTCCCCGTCAAAATCCAGCGATGGGGCAATGTTGTGGGTGCCCAGTGATTTACGGACAGCCGAATGAACTATAGCATACACCGTTTTTTCGTCGTCAAACTTGATCTCAGTCTTGGTCGGGTGTACGTTGATGTCGATCTTATCCGGTTCAATATCAATAAAGAGCACATAAAACGGGTAACTCTCTTTTGGTAGCAAGCCTTCAAAAGCCGTCATCACGGCATGGTTCAGGTAGCCGCTTTTTATGAAACGGTTGTTTACGAAGAAGAACTGCTCGCCGCGGGTTTTCTTAGCAAACTCAGGTTTACCGATATAGCCACGTACGCTCAAAAACGGTGTCTCTTCGTCGCAAAGCGCCATCTGCTCTTTATAGTTGTTCCCGAAAATACCAATAATACGCTGGCTCAGCTTAGCCGACGGCAGGTTAAACACTTCCACATCGTTATGGTACAGCGAGAAAGCGATCTCGGGGTAAGCCAGGGCCACACGCTGGAACTCATCCAGGATATGGCGCATCTCCACGGCATTGGTCTTCAGGAAATTGCGGCGGGCCGGTACATTATAAAACAGGTTCTTAACGCATATACTTGTACCTGATGGCGTAACTACAGGCTCCTGAGTAACAACAGCTGAACCTTCCACGAGCAGTTTTGTGCCGGTATCGGCGCCGTGTGGCTTGGTCTTCATCTCAACTTGTGCCACCGCACCTATCGAGGCCATGGCCTCACCCCGAAACCCCATTGTACGTATACGGAATAGGTCTTCGGTATTTTTTATTTTAGAGGTAGCGTGGCGCTCAAAGCACATGCGGGCATCGGTCTCGCTCATGCCAATACCGTTATCCACTACTTGTATTAATTGCTTGCCTGCCTCCTTCACGATCAGCTGCACACTGGTAGCTTTCGCGTCTATGGCGTTCTCCAGTAACTCTTTTACTACAGAAGCTGGCCGTTGCACCACCTCACCGGCAGCTATCTGGTTTGCTAAGTAGTCTGGCAGTAAATTTATAATATCAGGCATCCGCTATCGGGCTAATTAAATCAAACGATTTGCACAAAATCTGAGCAGCTACAAAAAGCGGCCGGATTTTTGACTTTTACTAATTTGTGAAAACAGAACTAATTCTGATTAAAATTTATTACTAATTTACAGACCGATTAAGAAAAGGCATCCGGAAACTTAAACGAAGACCGATTGCTTTTATCCTTAAATTTGCAAAATCAGCATGTACGGATTTGGGGTGTTGGGTCGTTAACGAACAAAAGGCAAAGGCTATTTTTATACTTATGTGCAAAGCAAAGTATAGCCGCCCACTCAGTTCCTCTGAGGTTTCGGGTTGTCTTCCCGAAGTCAATTTGACTCACCGGATTAACCCCCGTTTCCCATAACCGCCTTTTGCAAAAATAGGCTTAATTTCGACTTGTTCCAATTATATAATACCTGCTTAGGATGTTGAAGAGTTTTAGTTTAGGATTGCTTATACTTATTTTTCTCGGGATGGGGCCACTGATGTCTTTAAAGCCATCAGAAGAAATTGTGGTGGGCATTAAAGAGAGAAACTGGGTAGATAGCGTCTTCAATTCTTTATCTCCTGATCAGCGCATCGGGCAGCTGTTTATGGTGGCCGCCTACTCCAACAAAAACGAAAAGCACTTCCGTGAGATAGATACGCTTGTAATGCGCTATGGCATTGGCGGTTTAATGTTTATGCAGGGCGGCCCGGAGCGCCAGGCTCGCCTGAACAACCGTTTCCAGGGCGAAGCAAAAGTACCGATGCTTATTGCGATGGATGCGGAGTGGGGCCTAAGCATGCGTCTGGACAGCAGTATGAATTTTGCCAAGCAAATGACACTTGGCGCCATGAACGACGAAAAGTATGTGTACATGATGGGCCGCGAAATAGCCCTGAAAATGAAACGCCTGGGCGTAAACGTCAGCTTCTCGCCGGTAATGGACGTGAACGTGAACCCTGCCAACCCGGTAATCGGTAACCGCTCGTTCGGCGAATCAAAAGAAGAAGTAACCAAGCGTGGTATAGCTTATATCAAAGGCTTACAGGACCACGGCGTAATGGCTGTAGCCAAGCACTTCCCGGGCCACGGCGACACAGATACTGACTCACACCTTGCTTTGCCTGTTATCAAACACGATATGAAGCGCCTGACAGAGGTGGAGCTCTACCCTTTCAAGAAATCGTTTGAAGCTGGCGTTATGGGCGTTATGGTAGCGCACCTATACATCCCAGGCATCGACAGCACTAAAAACCAGGCTACTACTCTATCCAAGCCACTGGTTACCGGGCTGCTGAAAGATAAAATGAAATATAAGGGACTGGTGTTTACAGATGCCCTGAACATGAAAGGTGTTGCCAGTTTCTATAAGCCCGGCGAAGTTGATTTAAAGGCTCTGATGGCTGGTAACGATGTGTTGCTTTTCCCGGAAGATGTACCTACGGCTGTTGCTAAGATAAAGGAGGCGATTGCAGCAGGCCAGATTGATACGGTAGAGCTTAACCAGCGTGTGCGTAAAATTTTACACGCAAAATACTGGGTTGGCCTGAACAACTATAAGCCGGTGCAACTGGCTAACCTGAAACAGGATATGGCGCGTCCGTTAGCCACTGTTGTGCAGGAGCAACTATACGAGCAGGCTGTAACTGTAGTAGAGAACAAAAACAACCTGTTGCCTTTCCGTAACCTCGATACCTTAAGTATAGCTTCGGTAGCAGTGGGCGTTGCTCCGGATAACAAGTTCCAGGAGATACTGGGCAACTATGCGCCTGTAGCCAAATTCTCAATCTCTGACCGCTTCGCCCCGGATTCTGTTTTCACGAACATCATTCCGCAGCTCGAAGGCCATGACGTGGTGCTGGTAAGTATCCATAACATGAACAGCACACCGGCCAAAGATTTTGGTATTGGTGTAGCAACACGCGCTTTTATACAGTACCTGCAGGACCGCACCGATAAAAAAGTGATCGTGACAGTGATGGGTAATGCCTATAGTTTAAAGTTCTTTGAAAATGTTAGCTGGCTGACCTGTGGCTACGAGGATAACCCGGTTTCGCAGTCGCTGATGGCGCAGGCCTTGTTTGGGGCACGTGCTGCCAAAGGCAAACTTCCTGTAACAGCTTCGGCAAAGTATAAATCCGGCACAGGCATCGAAACACCATCTTTAAACCGTCTGAAGTATGGCGTACCGGAAAGTGTAGGCATGGACTCTAAAGTGCTGGCCCAGATCGATAACATTGCCCTGGAAGCAATTGCTTACGCAGCAACTCCGGGTGCACAGGTAATGGTGGTAAAAGACGGTACCGTTGTGTTCAACAAATCATACGGGTACTATACTTACGACAAAACTAAGCCGGTAACAAGCAACACAGTTTACGATATCGCATCCATCACCAAAGTAGCTGCTACGCTGCAGGCGGTCATGTTCCTGAAAGACCAGGGCAAGATCAACCTGGATGGAAAGATATCAACGTACTTACCGGAGCTAAAAGGCACTAACAAAGAAGGGCTTATACTTCGCGATATCCTTACGCACCAGGCGGGTTTGCAGGCTACGTTGCCGCACTGGCAGAAAACGCTGGACAACCGTACTTTAGCACAAACTTATTATGCCAGCACCCAGACAGATGTATTCCCGAACGAGGTAACACCGGGTATTTATTCTATCAAATCGATGGAGGATTCGTTGTGGGCCTGGACGGTAAGCTCTAAATTGCTGCCCAAGAAAAAGGATACCAAAAGCTACGAGTATAAGTATAGCGACCTTGGCTTTTATATTATGAAGCGTATGGCCGAGCACATGCTTAACCAGCCGATCGATGAGTTTCTGGAGCAGAATATTTACGCGCCACTGGGCATGAGCACTTTAACCTATAACCCGTTACTGAAACACCCGCGCGAAGTAATTGCCCCAACCGAGGATGACAATTATTTCCGGAAGACGCTGGTTTGGGGAACAGTACATGACCAGGGAGCTGCCATGCTGGGTGGTGTTGGTGGCCACGCCGGTTTATTCTCTAACGCCAATGACCTGGCTAAACTAATGCAAATGAACCTGCAGAACGGTGAGTATGGTGGGCACAAGTTCTTTAATACCCACGTGGTTACTGAGTTTGCCAAAAAGCAGTACAAAGAAAGCCGCCGCGGCCTGGGCTGGGATAAGCCTGCCCCTGATGGCAATGGCCCGACCTCCAATATGGCTTCTCCTTCTACTTTTGGCCATACTGGTTTTACAGGTACAGCCGCCTGGGTCGATCCTGAAAACAACCTGATCTACATCTTCTTGTCAAACAGAGTATACCCGGATGCAGGAAATACAAAGCTCGTTAAGTATAATATCCGGACACGTATTCATGATGTGATCTATAAGGCGATTGTTCCTAAAACATAAAATTTACGTAATTTGGCAAGTGCAGCAACAAAAGTAGGCTGCACTTGTTGTTTACAGCAAATCAAAGCAACTTATGAAGATCGGCATCGTCTGTTATCCTACCTTTGGTGGTAGTGGTGTAGTAGCCACAGAACTTGGTAAAGCCCTGGCTCTGAAGGGGCACCAGGTACATTTTATTACCTATAGCCAACCCGCCCGCCTCGACTTTTTTAACGAGAACCTGTTCTACCACGAAGTATATATCCCCTCGTACCCGCTGTTTCAGTATCCGCCTTACGAGCTGGCCTTATCCAGTAAGATGGTAGATATTGTGCAGTTCGAAAAACTGGATCTGCTGCACGTACACTATGCTATTCCGCACGCGTCGGCAGCATACATGGCTAAGCAGATCCTGAAAACGAAAGGTATAAACATCCCGGTTATTACCACGCTGCACGGCACCGATATTACGCTGGTTGGTAAAGATGCTTCATTTGAGCCTGTGGTAACGTTCAGTATCAACCAGTCGGATGGTGTAACAGCGGTATCAGAGAGTTTGCGTACCGAAACGTACGAATTTTTCCCGATAGAGCGCGACATTGAAGTAATTCCTAACTTTATAAATCTCGAGAAATTCCGTCGACAGAAAAAAGAGCACTTCCGCACAGCTATCAGCCCGAATAACGAAAAACTGCTGGTGCATACGTCCAACTTCCGCTCAGTAAAACGTGTGGAAGACGTGATCCAGATATTCAGTAGAGTGCACGACCATATACCAAGCAAACTATTATTGGTAGGTGACGGACCGGAGCGCCCTAAAATGGAGAAGCTTTGCCGCGACCTGGGAATCTACCATGATGTGCGCTTCTTAGGAAAACTTGAAGCCGTAGAGGAAGTACTTTCTATAGCTGATGTTTTCCTGATGCCATCTGAAAAGGAAAGCTTTGGTTTGGCTGCCCTGGAAGCTATGGCCTGCGAAGTGCCCGTGATCTCGACGGATGCCGGCGGTATACCCGAGCTGAACCTGAATGGTGTAACCGGTTTTGTAAGTGCCGTAGGCGACGTAGAAAATATGGTGCAAAATGCGCTGTATGTCCTGGACGATGAGCGCCTGCCGACCTTTAAAGCAAATGCCCTGGCCCGCGCCCACGATTTCGACATCGAAAAGATCGTTCCGCTTTATGAGAACTTTTACCAGAAAACTATAGCTGCGCAGTTAGCTGAAGTGAATAGATAGTATTTTCTTTTCTTTCTGAATCAGAATTTGAAGACCTTGTAGTGTCCGACGGCCCTACGAGTGTATTGCTACGTAGCGAAGGTGCATGTTGTAGACGCTCCGAGGTTTTCCAAACACTCAGAGGTCGTTTTCGGCCTTAGCTATAGTAAAGGTTACAGTTTTATAGTTAGCGATTGACCCGAGGGCTTAAGTTCCTCTTCTAGAACACTTGCGCTATTTCCTGTTTCACAAATGTAATAGCGCGGGCGGTTGGGTCTGTTTCGGTGGCAAGTATAGATTCGAGGACTTTCTTGGCAAGGTCGGTGCCTTTCGATTTGTCGGGCATTTCCTGGTAGGTTCTGTTGATCAGGTTTACCACTTCTTCGCGGGCATGTTTTACCTGCTGCCAGGCCTGCTCGCTCATGTATACCTGCTGTGACATATTATGGCTGAATTCATTACGTATCTCACTCAAAAGCATGCGGTGGTAATCGGAAGCGGTGTGGCCGGAGCCGCTAACGCGCAGTAGCAGGTTACTTGGCGTAATGCGCTCCAGCAACAACACAATGCGCTCATATGCCTGCAACCGGATAGGTATAACCACTTCGCCATTCTTTTGCTTTAGCTCCATCAGGCGTAGCTTATAGTCGCGCTCGGTCTGGTTCTTTACCAGTTGGTACATGGCTATGGCAACTATAAGGCCCGGTATCGTAATTTTCAGAATATCTATGATCAGCTCCATATTATCAGTTTTTAAAATCTAAATATCGTAAAAAATTAATTTAGTATCTCTGAAATCATTTTTACCACTTTACTGTTAGCATAGTAACACACGGTGGTAGTACGAATATATCTCTGGAAATACGTAACTTTGCTACCTATTAGAAACAAAACAACTATGGCAACAGAAGTAAGAATAGCCCCTATAACTATAACAGACAGAGCATTAGCTGAAGTTAAAAATATACTGGCAGAGAAAAATGTACCGGCAGAGTACGGTTTGCGCATTGGCGTGCAGGGTGGTGGTTGCTCTGGTATGTCTTACCTGCTTGGCTTCGATAAGCCGAAAGAATCTGATGAAACGTTCCAACTGGATGGTGTAACCCTGATTATGGACAAGAAGCACGGCATGTATGTAATGGGCATGGAAGTTGATTTCCAGGATGGCCTGAACGCACGTGGCTTTGTATTTAATAACCCACAGGCTAAGAGCACCTGCGGTTGCGGAAGCTCATTTTCCGCTTAAGTAGTTACCTTTTTTCTCTTTATATAGCAAAAGCCCGGCTCACCCGCCGGGCTTTTGCATTTTTATACTTTGTCGGTTTAGTAAGTTTTGGTCATGGAGGCCGGTACCACAAGTATAAAATCAGCCTTTTTCTTATTCTCGTCGGTCAGCTTTTCTAAGCTCTCTTGAGTAACAGTGGTTATAGTTGCTATTTTTAAGTTGGGCTGCTTTTGTTTCAGGTACCAGCCAATGCCTTCGTAATTATCAGAGTGGTAAGAACCGTTTAGGTGGAGCACTTTGTTTTGTTTTGCTAATTGCCTAAGTATAAAATGCGCCATGGTGGCATCTTTCAGGGCCTGGGCCTGCACAATGTTTTCGCCTTTGGTATTGCCGTGGGTACTGCTGCCAAACATAGCCAGCATGTTTTTATAACCCGGCAGGTTCATATCTACAACTATAGGCAGCGGCGCCATAAACTTTTTTGCATCCGGGCTTACGTTGTCCAGTGCTTTTAAACTTCCTGCAGCAACTATAGCGGCATAGCGGCGTGGCACATTAGTAGCTATAAACGGTATACCCGCTTCCTTTGTAAAAGTAACTACGGGTTTATAGTCAGTTTTATAGTTGTTCCATGGCCGCGACTCCTGTTCAAAGTTATTCTCTGCTACCTTTCCGCTCAGGTATTCATCAAGCACCAGTTGCACATCCGCTTCAAACATCTCGGCACCTATACTTAGCTTTTGCCCATGAGCTTTATGCAGGTCTTTGGCCACTTCCAGTTGCAGCCAGTGCGCGATCGGGTCGTTGTGCTGTTCGCCGAAGAGGACCACATCAGCCTTTTTAAGCTCGTCCAGCATTTTGCTATACTTTACATCTTTGCCATTGGCAGTAAAAAGCTGGTAAGCCGGTTTGTCCTGGGCCATAGCAGTTATAGTTAGAAGTATAAAAAAGCAGAGTAGGCGTATTGTCTTTTCCATGTTCGGGATTTATGAGGGACAAGTATAGATTTAAAAGTCTTCTATGTTTGCTAACTAAATATACAAAAAGAGCCGGCACTTTGCAGCACCGGCTCTTATACTTTTAACTATAGTTTACACTCTATAAAACAACCACTTAGAGAGCTCCTTATAGTTTATCTTTTTGCCATACATCAGTATGCCTACACGGTAAATGCGTGCTGCAATCCAGGTGGTAAATATGAAACCAAGTATAAGCAGGCCCATCGATAATAGCAGCTCCCAGGCAGGCACACCAAACGGCACACGCACCATCATAACTATAGGCGACGTGAATGGAATGATCGACATCCAGAACGCTACTGCCCCATCAGGGTTTTTAAGCACTACCGAGTACGACATGATAAAGGAGATAACCAGCGGAATCGTGATCGGCATCATGAACTGCTGGGTATCGGTTTCGTTATCTACCGCTGCCCCAATGGCGCCGAAAAGCGAACCATACAACAGGTAACCGCCCAGGAAGTAGAACAGGAAGCAACCAAAAATCAGCAGCAAGGGCAGGTTGGCAAAGCTTTGTTTTACATCCTTAATAGTGTTCGCAAATTCGTCGCTGTTGGCAGCAGCCTGCTCAGGTGCTTCATCGTCCTGGCTAGCTATACTTTCGCCTTCTGCTGCCACTTTACCGGCCTGGTATTGCTCCATCGGCGAAGGCGCGGCATCTATCCCAAACGCAGCCGAAACTGCCGTTACAGCCACAAACGAAAGGATGATCCAAAGCAGGAACTGCGTTAAACCTACCGCGGCTATACCTATAATCTTGCCCATCATCAGCTGAAAAGGCTTCACCGACGAGATAATGACTTCTACAATCCTGTTCGTCTTTTCTTCAATAACGCCGCGCATGATTTGTACTCCATACAAAAAGATAAAGAAATAGATGATAACCGCTGCGGCCACACCGGCTGCAGAAGTTATAACAGCATTGTTATCTTTTTCGCCTTCTTCGCTCAGGTTAATGGTGTTCAGCTTTACGTTGGCTTCTATTTTATCTAAAGTCGCTCTGTCCAGACCGGATGCTATAAAACGCTGATTCTCTATCTCTTTCTCCAGGGCTTCTTCCAGTCGAATCTGAGTTTGCAGGCTGGTGTTTTTCTTCCCGTAAACGGTTATACCTTTCGGGTCATCAATCGAAATCTTCGGGATATAAAGCAGGGCTGTGTTGTCGGTTTCCTGGTAAACAGTTTTAGCCTGCTCCAGGCTACCGGCCAGGGGCACGAATTTCAGGTCCTTTTTATTTTCCAGCTTATCAGCAAACAGGCCGCTCTCGTCCAGCACCATTATCGTTTCTTCGTCGCCAGACATTGTTATCAGCAAGCCGGGCAAAATCATGAACGTAGCCAGCAACAATGGTGTCAGCAAGGTCATGATGATAAAGCTCTTTTTGCGAACACGGGTCAGGTACTCGCGCTGTATGATCAACCAGATTTTATGCATGGTGTGTTTCGGTTACTTTACGGATGAAAATGTCGTTTATACTTGGTACCAGCTCTACAAAAGAGTGTACCTCTACCCGCTCAATCAGGTAACGCAGCAGGTTATTTGGCGTAGCACCATTCAGTAGCTTCACGTTTGCCCGGAACACGCCATGGTTCTCGTGCTGCTCCAACACTTCAAAATCCGGAGATGTGATAAGCAGATGCCCATTCCCGATAACCTGGTACGTATCTGTTTTATAAGCATTCCGGATTTCGCGCACCGGGCCGTCCAATACTTTTTTAGAGCGATTGATGAGGGCAATATTATCGCAAAGCTCTTCCACAGACTCCATGCGGTGCGTAGAGAAAATGATAGTTGCTCCGTTATCGCGCAGGCGCAGTATCTCGTCTTTTATAAGGTTGGCATTGATCGGGTCAAAGCCAGAGAAAGGCTCATCCAGGATGATGAGCGATGGCTCGTGCAGCACAGTTGCAATAAACTGTACTTTCTGCTGCATCCCTTTCGAGAGGTCTTCGATGTTCTTTCCCAGCCAGTCGCGTATTTCCAGTCGGTCTATCCAACCTTTTATACGAGCCGTGGCATCAGGTTTAGAAAGTCCTTTTAGTTGCGCCAAGTATAGCAACTGCTCCCCTACTTTCATTTTTTTGTAAAGCCCACGTTCTTCGGGCAGGTAACCCATATCCTTTATGTGGTGTGGCTTCAGGCGTTCGCCCCGGAAGTATATTTCACCTTCGTCGGCACCTGTTATCTGGGTAATAATTCGGATAAGCGATGTTTTACCGGCTCCGTTGGGGCCAAGCAAGCCAAAAATGCAGCCTGTAGGTATGGTAAAACTTACATTATCAAGGGCGGTGTGGCTGGCATAACGTTTAGTAACGCTATCAATCTTTAGAATACTCAATGCTGAAATCCATTTGATGTAATCAAAAATAGCTTTATCTCTTCAAAACGACAACTTTATATCAGCTTTATACTATACTTTTCGACAAACTATAGCTATAGTCTGATAAAGCAGTTCTACTTACGGATAAAAGCAAAAAGAGCCGGCCCTTGTAACAAGAACCGGCTCTTTTTATAGATTATACTTCCTTATTGAAAGTAGTCTTTCACTTTCTCGAAGAAGCCTTTATCGTTTTTGCCTGGGTGCGGCGCAAAGTTATCCGAATCGCGCAGGCGCTCTAACGTAGCTCTTTCTTCTGAGCTCAGGTGCTTTGGTGTCCAGACGTTGATATGGATCAGCTGATCGCCCTTGCCATAGCCGTTAATGTCTTTTATACCTTTGCCACGCAGCCTGAAAATCTCGCCGCTTTGCGTACCTGGTTTAATGTTGATCTTTACTTTACCACCTATAGTTGGCACTTCAATATCAGCACCAAGCGCAGCATCCATAAAGCTGATGTACTGATCAAAAATAACATTATTGCCATCACGCTTAAGGGTTGGGTGCGCTTCCTCCTCAATCTGAATTAACAGATCACCTGGCACGCCGCCGCGTTCCGGAACGTTACCTTTACCGCCCATAGACAGCTGCATGCCATCCATTACGCCAGCCGGTACATTTATAGTTATTACCTCTTCCTGTAGTTCTCTTCCGCTACCATGGCATAAATCGCAATTCTTGGTTACAATGCGACCTTCGCCATTACAGGTAGGGCAGGTTGCCGTGCTTACCATCTGGCCCAGCATGGTGTTTACCACCTTACGTACCTGGCCAGAGCCTTGGCAAGAGTTACAGGTTTGCATTTCAGTACCGTTTTTGGCACCGTTACCACCACAGGTACTGCAGGCTACATAACGTTTAACCTTTATCTTTTTCTCAACGCCGTTGGCAATTTCTTCCAGGTTCAGCTTTAGCTTAATGCGCAGGTTGCTGCCTTTACGCTGACGACGGCCACCGCCTGAACGTCCGCCTCCGCCACCAAAGAAACTCTCGAACGGACTGCCACCTCCAAAAATATCTCCGAACTGAGAGAAGATATCTTCCATGTTCATGCCGCCGCCGCCAAAGCCGCCATTCATGCCCTGGTGACCGAACTGGTCGTAGCGCTGACGTTTTTGCTGGTCGCTCAGTACTTCGTAAGCTTCCGCAGCCTCCTTAAACTTATCTTCTGCGGTATGGTCGTCCGGATTTTTATCCGGATGGTATTTAATGGCTAGTTTGCGGTAAGCTTTCTTAATCTCCTCCTGCGAGGCGCTTTTGCTTACCTCCAGCACCTCATAATAATCTCTTTTGGCCATTTGCTTACGCTCCTATTATAACTTTTGCAAAACGGATCACCTTGTCATTCAATGTATAGCCTTTCTCGATCACGTCTACAATTTTGCCTTTCAGCTCATCTGATGGCGCAGGAATCTGCGTTACTGCTTCATGCATATCCGCATCAAAATCAGAACCAGCAGGTATATCCATTGCCTTAAGACCTTTCTGGCCGGTTACATGCTTCAGTTTATGAAAAACCAGTTCCAGGCCCTGCAACATCGCATCCGTATCTTTGGTTTCTTCCATCGACTGGCGCGCACGTTCCATATCATCCAGTACAGGCAGTAAATCGCCCATCAGGTCCTGGTTGGCTGTTTTAAGTAAATCCTGGCGCTCTTTGGCGGTTCTGCGTCTGAAGTTCTCAAACTCGGCCATCAAGCGGATGTACTTGTCTTTCATTTCTGCCAATTCTGCAGCAGGGCCTTGCTCTTGTTCTGTTGCAGTTTCTTCTGTTTCGTCTACCTGGTTCAGGTTTTCTTCTGTTTCAGCACTGGCAGTGTTCTCTTGCAATTCCTCGTGCTCCTGTTCTTTTTTAATATCTTTATCTGACATAATGCCTTAAAAAAGTTAGATGGTTAGGTCTACTTTGTATTTTCAATTGTCTTGCCAAATCGGCGCTTGTGCCATTCTGACACAGGTTGATTGTTGAATTGCTAAATTGTTGATTGCTGTCTTTCTAAAATCTTAACAATTTAACCATCCAGCCATTTAACAATTTGCGTCAGAGACGCTTCAAAAAAAATCGGTAGACAGCCTGGGAGCTTCTACCGATCTGTAACTATAAGTATAGAATTCTGGCTTAGCTGTTCAGCGCGTTCCAGATCATGTCTTTCAGTTGAGGTATATTCTTACCTGTTACACTGGAAATGAAAACTGTTGGCAAGCCATCTGGTAGTGTTTTACGCATTTCATTTTCAAGTTCCTCATCCAGCATATCCGATTTCGTGATAGCCAGCAGACGCTTTTTATCCAGCAGTTCCGGGTTAAACGTTTGTAACTCGTTCAACAGAATATCATACTCCTTAGCGATGTCGGCGCTCTCACAGGAAACCATAAATAATAAGATGGAGTTCCGTTCGATGTGGCGCAGGAAACGCAATCCAAGGCCTTTTCCTTCAGATGCCCCTTCAATAATACCCGGGATATCAGCCATCACAAAAGAGCGGTAATCGCGGTAAGCAACTACGCCCAGGTTAGGCTCCAGGGTTGTAAAAGCATAGTTGGCAATTTTTGGCTTGGCTGCCGATACCACAGAAAGCAACGTAGACTTACCTGCATTCGGGAAACCAACCAGACCAACGTCTGCCAGTAGCTTCAATTCAAGTATAACCCACTCTTCGCGGCCTTCTTCGCCGGGTTGGGCGTAGCGTGGCGTCTGGTTCGTAGGAGATTTAAAGTGTGCGTTACCTAAACCACCGCGACCACCAGGGGTAAGTATAATTTCCTGACCGTCTTCGGTTATTTCACACATCAGCTCACCAGTTTCGGCGTTTCTGGCAACTGTACCAAGTGGTACTTCCAGTATCTGGTCTTCGCCTTGCGCACCGCTTGAGTGGCTTGGTCCGCCATTATGACCGTTCTCAGCTATAATGTGCTTGCGGTACTGCAGGTGCAGCAATGTCCAAAGTTGCGAATTGCCTTTAAGTATAACATGACCGCCACGACCGCCGTCGCCACCATCAGGACCACCTTTTGCCGTTTTCTTATCGCGGTGCAGGTGGGCAGATCCTCCGCCACCGTGTCCGGAGCGTGAGTTGATCTTAACGTAATCTATAAAATTCGATGATGCCAAATCAGGTAATGTGTGGGGTTTATCCCGGTGTAATGCTTACTTCTCTTCTTTCTCTTCTTTTTTCTCCGCTTTCAGCGAATCAATTTGCTCACAGATGTTACTGAAGATCTCTTCTATCTCGCCGATGCCATCTACTGCAAAATACTTGCCCTGCCCTGAGTAATAGTCTGCAACAGGTGTAGTTTTAGTGTTATACTCATCCACACGCTTTCTGATCAGTTCTTCGTTCTGGTCATCCGGGCGGCCAGATGTTTTACCGCGAAGCAATAAACGCTTGGTAAGCTCTTCATCATCCACTTTAAGCGCGATCATGCACGAAATTTCAGTTCCGTAGTCTAACAGCAACTTGTCAAGGCCCTGGGCTTGTGGCACCGTGCGCGGGAAACCGTCGAAAATGAATCCACCTGCACTTCTGTTTTCCTGCACTTTGTTAGAGATCATTCCGATCACAACTTCATCCGGAACCAGTACGCCATTGTCCATCAGGGATTTAGCTTTCAGGCCCAGCTCTGTACCGGCGGCAATTTCTGAACGTAGCAGATCACCTGTAGAAAGATGGATCAGGTTATATTTATCGATCAGCTTCTGACTTTGGGTACCTTTTCCAGCACCTGGAGGACCGAACAAAACGATGTTAAGCATATCTTAGGTTATAATAAAAAGCAAAAATAGGTATAAAATTCCTGAAGTGCTTATTTTTTTAGACAGCGCTGCACCCCACCTTGCTGCAAGTATAATATGGTAAGTATAAATCTTTTAGGATACGATCTTGTAAATATCGCGCAGGTTGCGGCCAAGTCCGTTATAGTCCAGCCCGTAGCCGACCACAAAATCGTTTGGTATAGCTTTGGCTACATACTTAACTTCGAGCTTATGCTGCAGGCAATCCGGCTTCAGTAACAACGATGCCACCTCAACCGACGCAGGTCCTTTTGCCTGTAACTGGTTTATCAGGTTATGCACGGTATGGCCGGTATCTACAATGTCTTCCAGCACTACTATGTGGCGGCCCTCAACATCTTCGGTCAGGCCCAGAACTTCTTTCACGTTGCCCGTGCTTTCCATATCCCTGTAAGACGAAAGGCGGATAAACGCGATCTCGCAAGGTACGGTTACCCGTTTCATCAGGTCAGAAGCAAACATGAATGACCCGTTCAGCACAGCCAGGAAAAGCGGGTTTTTGCCTTCATAATCCTGGTTGATCTGCTCCGCAAGTATCGTTATACGGGCAATAATTTCTTCTTCGTACAGGTAAGTGCTAAAGTCGCAATCGTGCAGCGTAATAGTACGGGGGCTCATAGTTTGCTTTTTGGTGAGTTGTACAAAGGTAGCATTTTAGAATATGATAAAAAAAGAAGCCCGGCGCAAAGGCCGGGCTTCTTTATACTTATAACTATGGTTGAGGTTACTTTGCAGCAATACCAGTTATAGTTACCGTGTTTTCAGAATTTATTGTTTGATCCGCTGATGGCGTAACTTTTACTTCACCAGGTGTCAGTTTTGGTTCTTCAGGTATGTCCGGCGTTCTTTCTGTAGCAATATGTGGTGCTATTACCAGCGACACGATCGACATTAGCTTGATCAGGATGTTCATGGATGGACCTGAAGTATCTTTGAACGGATCACCTACGGTATCGCCGGTTACAGATGCTTTGTGCGGATCAGAGCCTTTGTATTCCATTACGCCGTTGATCATCACACCTTTCTCAAATGACTTTTTAGCGTTATCCCAGGCGCCACCGGCGTTAGACTGGAACATAGCCATCAGCACACCAGAAACCGTAACACCGGCCAGCAAACCACCCAGAATCTCAGCAGAAGGGGTATCTTCAAACACACCTTTCAGGCCGAAACCAACTATAAGCGGAACAATTAGGGCAATAGCGCCCGGTAACATCATTTCGCGGATAGCTGCTTTTGTAGAGATGGCCACGCATTTTTCATACTCCGGTTTGCCTGTACCTTCCATAATGCCCGGAATTTCGCGGAACTGACGACGTACTTCGTGTACCATGGCCATCGCTGCACGACCTACCGCCGCAATTGCCAGCGCCGAGAAGATGAACGGAATCATGGCACCAATGAACAGACCAGCCAACACAGGCGCTTTGTAAAGGTCAATAGAGTCGATGCCAGCAATACCAACGAAGGCTGCAAACAGGGCCAGGGAAGTTAACGCAGCAGACGCAATGGCAAAGCCTTTACCGGTTGCAGCTGTGGTGTTACCTACCGCATCCAGGATATCTGTTCTTTCGCGTACTTCTTTCGGCAGTTCGCTCATTTCGGCAATACCACCGGCGTTATCGGCAATTGGTCCGAATGCATCGATAGCAAGCTGCATGGCTGTAGTTGCCATCATACCTGCGGCTGCAATTGCCACCCCGTATAAACCAGCTGCTGCATAAGAAAGAACGATACCTGCAGCTAGAACTATAATTGGTAACACAGTGGAGTGCATACCTACCGCCAGACCTGCAATAATATTGGTAGCATGGCCTGTAGAAGATTGCTGCACGATAGAGTTAACCGGGCCTTTGCCCATAGCTGTATAGTACTCCGTGATAATACTCATAAGTGTACCAACCACCAGACCAACTATAACCGCCAGGAATACATCATTTGCAGAGAAATCGAAGTTACGCAGGTTCATCTGCTCCGGCAGCATCCAGTGGATCACAAAGTATGCACCAACGGCTGTAAGGATAACTGAGATCCAGTTGCCACGGTTAAGGGCAGCCTGTACATCGCCACCTTCGCTCACACGAATGAACAGCATACCAATAAGCGAGAAAACAATACCCAGACCAGCGATCAGCATCGGAAGTATAACCGGCGATAATCCACCGAAATTATCAGTTGCAATCACTTCGCGGCCAAGCACCATTGTGGCCAGTATAGTTGCTACATAAGAACCGAAAAGGTCGGCGCCCATACCAGCAACATCGCCTACGTTATCACCTACGTTATCAGCTATAGTTGCAGGGTTGCGTGGGTCATCTTCCGGGATACCGGCTTCTACTTTACCCACAAGGTCAGCGCCAACGTCAGCAGCTTTGGTATAAATACCACCGCCTACACGGGCAAACAGGGCAATACTTTCAGCACCCAACGAGAAACCTGTCAATACTTCCAGGGCTACTTCCATTTCGTGGCCGTTAATATCGCCGTTCACGCTATATACAAAGTAGTAGTATAAAACTATAAACAGGGAGCCAAGACCAAGTACAGCCAGACCAGCTACACCCATACCCATTACCGAACCACCTGCAAAAGAAACGTTAAGCGCGCGGGAAAGGCTGGTACGAGCTGCTTCGGCGGTGCGCACGTTTGCTTTAGTGGCAATACGCATGCCTATAAAACCGGCTGTAGCCGAGAAAACTGCACCAATAATAAAGGCTATCACGATGGACCAGTGCGATTTTTCGCCGGTGGCACCCAGATAGCCTAAGAATATAGAAGCAATCACTACAAAATAAAAGAGCACTTTGTACTCTGCTTTTAAGAAAGCCATCGCACCATCTGCAATGTGGCGCGCAATCTCTGTCATGCGCTCGTTACCTGCCGGTTGCTTCGTTACCCACGCCGACCGTATAAAAGTATACAGTAAGGCCGCCAGTCCAAGAGCAGGAATCGCGTAAAGAATATTTTCCATTTAAAAGGGTTAAGAGTGTTAAGGTTAAAGAATATTTGAATATAGCTATTAAAGAAATGAGTTTGGCTTGAATATTCCAAATATTTTTAAAGTAAACCGCATTTTCAGCGCAGCAGCTATACTTCTTATTCTGAACAGGTTGAAGCTATAGTTGGAAATTAACCCACCCCTACCCCTCCCAAGAGGGAAATTTTTACCATAACTATAGTTTAAAAGCAAAAAAACGCAGCTTTTGGGCTGCGCTTTTTGTATTTTACATCAACTTTCTAACTCCTACATTCTCTAACTCATAAACTCTCAAACTAACTATAGTTTCTCCATCAACACCTGGTATAACTTTACCATACTGTCGATGTCTTTTTTGTTCACGATCTCGTCGGGGGTGTGTACATTGTCTTCGGGGGCGCCCACAAAACACCAGTCCCAGGGATAAGCGGCTTTTTGTAGTTCTTTGGCATCGCTGCCTCCTGCTCCTTCTACTTCCAGTTGGTAAGGCACTCCGGATTCCTTTGCTATGTTGATGATCTTCTGTACATAGGATCGACGCGGTATCAGGCTGTCGCGCATCGAAATAACGACGCCTTTGCCGGGCTGTACGCCTTCTGTAACCCAGGTAATATCTGCGATCAGGGCCTGACGCACGTGGTAATGCTCGTAAATATACTTGGCCAGGTAAGCTACCGAGCCACCGCCATGTTCTTCCCAGCAGCTAAAGGCTATAATACCATTTTCTAACGTCTCCGCTAACCTTAACGCAGCCCAAACGCCTAGTCGGTTATCTATGTAGCAACTTTGCACTGTCTCATCTGTTTCCCTGAAATCACATGCAAAAACCAGTTCGGTACCGCGATCTATTTCACGATGATAGTCATAGCTAAGTTCACCTTCTTCCTCATCATATTTTAAAGTACAGGTAATTTCGCCCTGGCTATCGGCACCGGTTAAAGTATAACCTGTTTTAGTGGCAGGCCCGCCAATCGGTACAAGTTGTTTGCCATAGCGCACTGTAAACCCAATCGAATCCATGTGTGCAAATACGGCTGCACGGGGCTCCCCGAAAACGAGCAAAATACAATCCTGGAAATCTTCGTTATTTACTATAACGGGTTGTACCTTCCACTGAACTTTATGTGTTTCGATATAGTTTAGCAGGAAGTCAGTCATATTTTTTTCATTGCCTGACGGAGCATGTATCTGGCAGAGTTGTTTCAGGAGTTTCATGTTCGTAGATTTGGGTTTATGCTCAAATTTAGCACAAAAGTTGCACTTTCATTTGCTACACTTAACGAGCAGCAGGCGGCGCACTTTAAAAATAGAATATTCCTATTTCTCATGAAAAAATATTTATACATCGCCTTTGGTTTATTTTTACCTGTTCTGGTTTCGGCACAGAACCGTGAAGGACTGGGCGATACTACTGCCATGCGCCAGGTTACCATGGAAACAGTTGATGTAATTCCGGCTGCTGTAAAAGTAAAGGGCATGTTGCTGCTTAATAAAGAAGTGCAGTACGAGCTTGAAGGTGCAGTAGATAACATGTATAACTTTAAGTATGAGCGTGCCGAAAAGCAGTTTAAATCGCTGCGTCGCCGTTACCCGGAGCACCCACTACCATACTTTCTGATGGGTTTGAGCCAGTGGTGGAAGATTGTACCTACCAACATCCAGACAAAAAAATACGATGACCTTTTCTTTGCTTACATGGATACAACCATGGAAAAAGCAGAAGAACTATACGACAAGAACGAAAACAATACCGAAGCAGCTTTTTTCCTGGCAGCTGCCAATGGTTTTTCGGCCCGCCTGCACTCGGAGCGCAGCAACTGGCGTAAAGCTACGGTGCATAGCAAGCGCGCCATCGAGTATATGGAAATTGCCAAAGCCGGTAACGGTCTGAGTCCTGAATTCCTTTTCGGTGAGGCGCTTTTCAATTACTATGCTATCTGGATACACGAGAACTATAAAATGCTGCGCCCGGTACTGGCGTTTTTCCCGGATGGTGATAAGCGCCTAGGTTTAAAGCAGCTGCGCCATGTCTCAAACAGCGGTTTTTATACAGGTACCGAAGCAAAATTCTTCCTGATGAAGATCTATGCGAATGAAGAGGGCAACCTGGATGAATCGATGAAGATTGCGCAATCGTTGGCGACCAAATACCCTGACAATGCCTATTTCCAGCGTTTTTATGCCCGATTACTGTTCGTACAAGGTCATTTCTCGATGGCGGAGCGTGTATCGTTAGATATCCTGCACAAGCTTGACCAGAAAATGCCGGGCTATGAAGCCGTAAGTGGCCGCTATGCTTCTTATATACTTGGCTACGTAAACCAGAACAAATACCGTGACCTGGACAAAGCCAAGCAGTATTACCTGGAATCTATTATGTATGCAGAGATGAGCGATGAGCGGGATTCGGGTTACTTTATAAATTCTTACCTCAACCTGGCACGTATCAGCGACCAACTGAAGAACAAATCACAGGCAAAACGCTACTATACCATCGTGCTTAACGCAAGTGAAAAGAAATCTCCGGCATTTAAAGAAGCGCGGACTTTCCTGAAGGCTAATAAGAAAGTTAAGTAAATAGGGATAGAAAAGTAGCTTTGTGCGCCTGAACAGAATAATGTTGCACCACATGGTTGTGCCCGGCTATACCTTGTTGGGTTCTTAGTTCAGCGTTTTGTAGCAGTAATTCTAGCTTTTCGTACCAGTCCTGTTCGGTTTTACAAGTATAGCCAACTATACCGTTTGGCACAGCTATAACATTTGCTCCTACTTCCGAAACTATAGCCGGAATACCCAGCGCCATATACTGCAAAGCTTTAAAAGCGCACTTCCCTTTTGACCACTCCGTGTCAGGTAAAGGCATTACACCTATATTAAACAGCTGCAGACTTTCTATTTCTGTGGCTTCAGACCAAACTATAAACTTTAGCGATTTCAGATTTATATCCGGTTTTCGGTCTGCCACCACTACAAAGTCGAAACTATAGTTTTGCTCCAGTTGCTGCAAAACTGGTTCTATCAATTTTAAATAAGGCAACGTAGAATGCGACCCGATCCAGCCTATAGTTACCTTCTGTGTTTGCTGCGCTTTTACTTGGCTATAGTTTATAGTTGTGTTTAAAACGGTAGGCAGATAAACCGTATTTGTGTTGTAATTTAAAGCATATTGCTGCAGAAAATGATTGCCGGCGCTTACCTTATAGCTCCATTTACAGATCCGGGCAGTTTTACCGTGCCATTTATAGTTTGATGCAATGCTATTATCATCAGTTGTATTCGGCATCCAGATAGCATCATCAAAATCTAAAATAAGCTTTTTGCGAAATACCTTTGCTGCCAGCCATTCAAACCACGGAGGCCCGACAGGTGTAGCCTCGCGATGTATGAAAATATAATCGTATGTTGCCAGCCTGCTTAACAGTAATAGCCTTCTGAACATACCTTCCGCTAAACCGAGCAGTTTCTGCAAACCATAGCCTTTTTTATAGAGTATCGCCCAGGTGGCCATATCCCAAAAAGGAGCCAGCTTATAGGTTATACTTTGCTCCTGCAAAACCGGCAACCATTGCTCAACCCTATACCTCTGCGATGCAGCTTTACCAACCGGATAAGGTACTACAAAAAGCACTTTCATGTCGCCTTCTGTTGGTTAAAGAAATATTCGTAAGCCTCCCGGATCTTTTCAGGTGACCTATACTTTGCAGCAAGCTTTGGAATTTCCTGTCGGTGAATTGGGTCTTTAAGTATAGCCTGTATTTGCTGAATAGCCTGTGCTACACTTCCTTTTTGCTTTAAATTGAAAAGCGCCCCGCCGCCTTCTTTTTTAATGATATCGCTTTCGTCGCCGACACTTTCTGTAAGCAATACCGGCAGTCCGTTTGCCCAGTACTCGCCTATTTTAACCGGGGAAAGATATCTTTTAGATGGCCCTTGTTTATAAGTAGCAAAAGCAAAATCAGCTGCAGATAGGTAAGCAGGGACCTCCGTATGTCCTACAGCAGAGATGTATACTTTGCTTAGGTCTATACTATAGTATTGTAGCTGCCGTAAAATTTCCTCTTTAGGCTGGGGTGAGAGTATGATCAACCTGAAATCAGCAATATGTTCAAAGCACTGCCGGTAGATCTGAAAAGCTTCATCGCTATAGTATAGCCCGCCATATTTGCCAACGTAAATACCGATGGTCATAAACTCCCAACCCAGCGCTCTGCGTACATCAGTTCTCAATTCCAGATCAAACCTGAAAGATGTCACTTCTACTGAGCAGGGAGCCACAGCTATTTTGTTCACATTTAATCCTTCACTCAAAAGTCTTTGCTTATAGCCTTCAGTAACAGGCATAAGCCCGGCAGCATTGTCTTTCTGCAGCTTTTCCCATTGTCGCTGCATTATATACTTTAAACCTAACTTGCACCAAACCCCTGATTCCAGCATATAATCTGCGTGTGGTTCAAACAATGTTACCAGATATGGGATATTTGAGCCTTTCAAAGCTTTCGAAGCCATAGCTCCTGCCGGAGCGCCGTGGGCAATCAGGAGGTCTATTTTTTCATGCTTTAAAACCGTTCTTAAAAATTTAACTCCTTTCCTGAATTCTCCTATCTGGTTGAGCAACCTGATGTTATAGTTAGGTGACAACAGTGGAAGCCATTTCATTTTTTTATGTCCTAAGATAGGATCACTCTTTGCCAGCTCAGAAGTCTGTAGGCCTTCTTCAAAGGATATAAACACGATGCGCTGAATGAAGGGCATACTTACCAACACTCTTAAGTGTGGCAAAACTGTTGATACAGTAAGTCCATCTTTCAATTTCCAGCGACAAATGAAAAGTATGTTCAAAGCAACCTAGGATAAATATTGTCGATACAGCGCTTCTATTTTATGGAGATAAACTTCTTTCTTAAATTCTTGCGCTCTTGTCTTACCCGACAAGGAAAGCTTATACCTTAGCTCAGCATTATTTTTCAATTTAAGTATCTGTTTAGCACAATTTGCTGGTGAGCTTAGGTCGAAAAATAGCTCATTATTTGCTGTAACTTCCCTGTGAGCCTCAATATCTGACAATATGCATGGCAAACCTATAGCCATAGCTTCAACCATCGCAATACCAAATCCTTCATGGGTTGAAGCAAGTATAAATCCATCATACAGCTGCAGCAATTCATATATTTTCTGATGTTCGCCTTGTAGTTTTACTTTCGTTAAGCCTTTATTAGTAATAGCTCTTTGCAACTCATCCCTCAAAGGCCCTTCTCCAATTATATCAAGGTAAATTTCCTCCTGCTTTAAAAGCTCAAAAGCTTCCAATAAAAAAGCATGGTTTTTAGCCACTTTTAAAGTCCCTACCGCAACCAACCGGAAGGTTTTCTGGTCAACCTTTCCTTGGCCAGCATATTCCGGAAGGTAAAAATCATCCTTAACAAAATTGTAGCAAACAGAGCATTCGGGACCTACACTTACATATTTCTTATAATCATGCGCTACGGCTTCTGACACAAAAACCAGATGGGATTTTTTGCTGTATGTTAATTGCTCCAGGTATAAACTTAACCGATTAGACTGAAATGCATCTTTACTAAGCAAGCCATGCACCGTACTAATTAGTTTAATATTTTTAGGTTTGGCAAGCCGAGCAACTATAGTTGGCCAGTAGTGATGCGCATGTATTAACCTTACATTCTCATCTTTCAGAATTTTTCTTAACCTATATACGCATTTCAGAAGGCTATACTTTCCGGAATAATTCAGGCAGTATATCTTATCGGCTTTGACCTCAGGGAGTAAAGTTGCAGGCTCTCTCATGTAGACTACAACATGCCTGTATTCGTTAGAAATATCTTTAAGCGACTCCGTCAATAATACCTCAGCGCCACCAATTACAAGCGATTCTATAATATGTAGTACAGTAGCTTTCAAGTTAACTTTGCTGATAGTAAATTACCTCTTCACAATTTAAGTTTAAGGTGGGCAAACCAAAAATACTATTTATCGGCGACTATTGCAGAACAGATTACTTAAGTATGCTGGATGTGGCGCGGGGTGCCTGCGAATTCTGGTTTCTTTATTTTACTTCGCCTGATGAAGAACAAGGTAAGTCGTATCTGGAGTATGGAAAGGCTATTTACTGGTCAGATTACGGCAGTGCGCAGGATTTACTTAAAGCTATAGCTCCGCATAAAGTCCTTTTCTTATACATTGATACGTACCACGCGGTGGTATTGAATATAGCCTGTAAAGCTACCAACATATTTACCTATCACCTGGAGCATGGTATGCGCGCTGATTACGGAATAGCTGACGAGGCAACTATAAGGCCGCAACTATACCCCAACTATAAACTCAGAACATTACTATATAACCTGGGAAGCCGGATAAGAGCCAGACTTTTTTTAAGGAATAGTATCCGGAAGTTTGGCAAAGAAGATGCTGCTTTTGCCAAGTCATATATTTCGGTCAGGGGCAAGCATAATTATTTTCAAACTTTTAAGTTAATAGCATCACCTAAACGCACTGCAGACTGTTACATTAGCTTCAGTCCAAAAGTTTATCAGGTGCACCAGCAATACGATCACCTACCATCTAACCAGAAAGTACACTTTATAGGTGTGCCATATTTCGATAAGTTAGCCAAGGTAAAATCTTCAACTCCTGAGCGCTCCATCCTTTTTATAGATCAACCGTTAGCGGAAAAGCAATTATTGCAGTGGTCTCTTGATTACAAAAGTGATTTTGCCAAAGCATTAGCAACTAAAGCCCAACAACACAACTATAAGCTTTATGTAAAGTTACATCCCAAACAGGATGGTTTCATTTGGAAGAGTATTTCTACTACAGAGATTATAGATGACGCTAAGCTGGAAGAGAAGTGTGGAAGCATACCTATAGTTTTAGGCTTTTACTCTACCTACCTCATGCCTTTAGCAGCCATGCCCCACACCACGCTTATTACCCTGGAAAATCACCCTATAGGAAAACTGGATGTTTCTAAATCATGGATTGATGCTGCCGTAGCTCACCCTATCTATAGTTTAGATGAACTGCCTTGGGCTCTGGAAAATATCGAGGTGTTACACCAAAAACAACTCCCTAATAAAAAGCAGTTTGCAGAGGATTGGCTGTATAAATTCGATGGTAAAGCGGGGGAAAGGCTACGGGATATACTGTTAAGCGACGAACTATAAAAACAGAAGCGGCACCCAACTATAGTTAGATGCCGCTTCTGTTTTATCTGTAAAGTTATACTGTTTCAGGTGTCTGGATCTTCTCTTTAAAGTATTCAAGCGTAATGCGTAAACCTTCTTCTCTACCTACTTTTGGTTCCCAGCCTAAAATTTCTTTCGCCCTGGTAATATCTGGTTGGCGTTTCTGAGGGTCATCTTGTGGTAACGGCTGGTATTCTACTTTCAGCTCCACGCCTGTCAGTTTACATATCTCTTCAGCAAACTCCTTTATAGTTATCTCTGATGGGTTTCCTACGTTAACAGGCAGTGCGTAATCGCTTAGCAGTAGGCGATAAATTCCTTCTACCAGGTCATCCACATAGCAGAAAGAGCGGGTCTGCGAACCATCACCAAAAATACTTAACGGTTCGCCACGCAATGCCTGGCTCAGGAATGCAGGTAATACACGGCCATCATCCAGTCGCATGCGCGGGCCATAGGTGTTAAAGATACGAACTATACGCGTCTCTAAACCGTGGTGCATGTGGTAGGCCATTGTCATAGCTTCCTGAAAGCGCTTGGCTTCGTCGTAGCAGCCACGTGGGCCTACGGGGTTTACATTCCCCCAATAGTCTTCGTTCTGTGGGTGAACCAACGGGTCGCCGTATACTTCAGAAGTGGAAGCAATCAGCATACGGGCACCTTTTGCCTTTGCTAAACCCAGCAGGTTATGTGTACCCAACGAGCCAACTTTAAGTGTCTGGATCGGGATCTTCAGGTAATCTATCGGGCTGGCCGGAGATGCGAAGTGCAGGATATAGTCAAGTTTACCAGGCACGTGTACAAACTTAGATACATCGTGATGATAGAACTCAAAATCCTTCAGTTTAAAAAGGTGCTCGATGTTTTCCAGGTTACCCGTGATCAGGTTATCCATGGCAATTACATGATAGCCTTCTTTAATAAATCTATCGCAAAGGTGGGAGCCCAGGAAACCGGCCCCGCCTGTGATGAGTACTCGTTTCTTACCCATTGTTATACAGTTGCATTTAGTTCAGAAACCGGCTGTTTTACCCCGATGCCATAGTAGGTAAAGCCTTTTTCGTTCAGGTCTTTGGCATCGTAAATGTTTCGGCCGTCAAATACCACTTTGTCTTTCATCAGCTTGCTGGCCACGGTAAAGTTTGGCGAACGGAACTCCGGCCACTCGGTTACCAGTAGCAGCGCATCGGCATCGATCAGGGTTTCGTATTCGTCTTTGCCGTACTGGATGGTGTCGCCCAGCGAGTGCTTGGCTTCTTCCATAGCCACAGGGTCATAAGCTTTTACCTGTGCGCCCTGCTCCAGCAGTTTCTTGATAATCACCAGCGAGGGTGCTTCACGCATGTCGTCTGTTTTTGGCTTGAACGACAGGCCCCAGATAGCAAAGGTCTTACCAGCCAGGTTGCCATTAAAGTGGGCACTGATCTTGTTAAAAAGTACCGACTTCTGGTGTTCGTTCACTTCTTCCACTGACTTCAGTACGCGCATCTCGTAGCCGTTCTCACCAGCTGTACGGATCAGCGCTTTCACGTCTTTCGGGAAGCAGGAGCCACCGTAACCAATGCCCGGGTAAATGAACTTGTTACCGATACGGGCATCCGAGCCGATCCCTCTGCGCACCATGTTCACATCCGCACCCATAATTTCGCACAGGTTGGCAATGTCGTTCATAAACGAGATCTTGGTCGCCAGCATGGCGTTAGCTGCATACTTGGTCATCTCTGCCGACGGAATATCCATAAAGATAAGCGGGTGACCGTTCATCAAAAATGGCTTGTAGAGCTTGGTCATCACGTCTTCTGCTTTTTCAGACGCTACGCCTACTACTATTCTGTCCGGCTTTAGAAAGTCTTCTATCGCAGCACCTTCTTTCAGGAATTCCGGGTTAGAGGCCACGTCGAACGGGATATCTGCGCCGCGGGCAGCCAGTTCTTCTTCAATGGCCTGGCGTACTTTTTGGGCTGTACCCACCGGCACGGTGCTTTTGGTAACTACTACCAGGTAGTCGTTCATGTGATGGCCAATCGCGCGGGCCACGGCCAGCACATATTTCAGGTCAGCCGAGCCGTCTTCGCCCGGAGGCGTGCCTACGGCTATAAAAGCGGCATCGCAACCCTGGATACTACTGGCAAGGTCTGTGGAAAAAGAAAGGCGTTCTTTCTGCGTATTGCGCAGCACCATTTCTTCCAGTCCCGGTTCATATATTGGCAGAATGCCTTTTTTTAAGTTTTCAATTTTGGTGGTATCGATATCGATACAGGTAACATCTATACCTACTTCCGAAAAACAGGTGCCTGTTACCAGGCCAACATATCCCGTACCAACTACTGCTATTCTCATACGTCTGTAATTATTTCAAATGCAAATTTATACTTTTTATCTTAAGACATATAACATGTCTAATATCCTGCTTATAGTTGTTTTGCTAGCCAACTGCTTGAAAGGTGTTTTTCCACCAGTATTGAAAGACAAGTAACATCCATACTTGTGTTTGCAATGTTCCTGCCGCATTACTTTTAAACGTCTGCCGGAGCTGTCTTATTTGGGCTACATCAAATATCTGTTGTCGCTCCACCAGTTCATCCGAAAGATATTCGTTTATAAGGCCTCTGCCTTCTGTTTGCAAGAAAGACAGCAATGGTATCTCAAATCCTTTTTTGGGCCGCTTATAAAGCTCGGCTGGCAACATATGCCGGAAACTATCCTGCAATATTTTTTTTTGATACGATTTATCAATTTTAGATGCTACTGGTAGCGAAAATGCGAATTTTACAAGCCTGTGGTCTAAAAACGGACTTCTGATTTCGAGGCCGTTTGCCATGCCCATCAAGTCTGTTTTCGGAAGCATATCGTTTGCCAGCACCAGTTGCCAGTCGGCACACAGTACGTTGTTCAAATCGTAATGGTTTCTGGTTAAACATTCTAATAACCGGCTTTTTCGTGCTGTATATAAACGGTTGGCTGCTTTAGTGCGATTTTCGGGTTTTAACCAGTTTAGTGCCTGTTGTTCCTGCTGCCAGGTGGCCCAAAGCCAGTAACGATCTGCTGCCGGTAATTTTGCCCCTGCTGCAAAGCGATGTAACTGTCTTACTTTGTTTGCCAAAAAAGAGTTTCTTGATTTTGGTAGATTTTCCCACAAAAAATCCAAAGAAGTAGTAAGTGTTGCTGTAGTGCCTTTTGAGAGTGCCTGCAACTCCGCACGGTGCTTGTTATATCCAGCAAATAATTCATCTGCCCCATCGCCCGACAACACTACTTTTACCTGTTTACCAGCTTGTTTGCTTAAACTATAAACTGCCAGTGCCGATGAATCTGCAAATGGCTCACTTAACCCATCAAGCATCCCGAATAAATTCCCGTACAGGTCTTGTGTTGTAAGTTTAACCTCTGTGTGATTAGTGTTATACTTTTTAGCTACTAAGCGTGCATAGTTGGTCTCATCAAAAAATGGCTGATCCGGGAACCCGACTGAAAAAGTCTGTAAACCCGGCAATTGCCCGGCTGCCAGTGCTACAACTATAGATGAATCAATACCGCCACTCAGAAATGCCCCAACAGGTACATCAGCTACCAGGCGCTCGGTTACAGCCTGTTGCAGCAGTTGTTTTAACTGCAGTTGCTGTTGTTTATAAGTCAATGTATTGGCAGCAGCTTTTTCGCCATCAAACGGGAGCTTATACCAGTTACTATCGTGTACTTTATTGTTTCTGACTACTAAGTAATGTCCCGGAAGCAGCTTTTTAACACCTTTAAGTATAGTTGCTGGCGCCGGAATATAAGTTAACTGCAGGTACTGGAAGAGCGACGTATAGTCCAGCTCGCGTGGCACACCAAATTCCATCAACGCTTTTAACTCGGAGCCAAACAGGAATTTATCGCTGTCCTTATAGTATAGCAATGGTTTTTCGCCGAAACGGTCACGTGCTACAAACAAGCTATGTTCAAGGACATCATAAATGGCAAAGGCAAAAAAACCATGTAAGCGCTTCAGGCAGCCTGGCCCCTCTTTAATGTATAGTTGCAGAATAACTTCCGTATCGGAATCGGTGGTGAGCGGAATACCGTTTGCTGCCAGTTTACTTTGCAAAGACTTATAGTTTAAAATCTCGCCGTTATAAACTATAGTATACCTACCGCTAGGGTCGGTTAATGGCTGGTTAGCGTTAGTTGAGGGAGCAATTACAGAAAGCCGGTGATGTGCCAGGGCTATATTTTCGCGCACAAACGTACCCGATGCATCCGGCCCGCGATGCTGAAGCGCGTCGCTGGCCAAAGGCAAGTGTGCTATAGTTTTACACCCGGTTTCAGAAAAGGCAACAACTCCTGTTATTCCACACATATACCTGTAAAGTTAAACTTTTATAGTTCAGGCTGCAGTAAAAACGCGACTTCGAAACTTAAAAAGTGATCCCTAATTACCCAATATTAACAACCCGCGCTCTTAAACAAAGTATAGCCTAAGTAATACCACCCTGTTTTACTATGAAACCAGACTGGCTAGATAGAGAAGAGTATCCCTTCGAATCTAATTACTTGCAACTTGACTGTGGCAGAATGCATTACATAGACGAAGGCGAAGGACCTGTTATTGTAATGGTACACGGTACCCCTGCCTGGTCTTTTATTTACCGCAATCTTATAAAGCTGTTGCGGCCGCGTTACCGTTGTGTGGCTATGGATATGCTTGGTTTCGGCTTATCTGATAAACCCGATGACTTTAGTTACAAGCCAAGGGCACACGCCGAGAACTTCGAGAAATTAATGGAGCACCTGCAACTGAAAGACATTACGCTGGTGGTACACGATTTTGGCGCACCTATAGGACTGGCTTATGCCCTGAACCACCCGGAAAATGTGCGCAGCATTGTGATGCTAAACACCTGGACCTGGTCTTTATCAAAGCATAACACCTTTTCGAAGGCTAGTAAATACCTGGTAGGCCCGCTGGGCAAATTCCTGCACTCCAAGCTAAACGTATCTACCGGCGACCTGGTGAAAGAACTCTTCGGAGATGCCGAGAACATGCCTGAATCTATACGGGGCCAGTATGTAAATGCGCTTGGCACCCCCGAGCAACAGGTACGCTCGCTGGCCTGCGCCCGGGAACTGGTAGGTGTAAGCCGCTGGTACGAGGAACTATGGCAGAAACGCAAAAGCATACAGGATATACCTACCCTTATACTTTGGGGAGAACGCGACAGGCTTGTAAAGATTGAGGCGCTACAGACCTGGAAGAAATTTTTCCATGAGTGTTATGTAATCCATTTTGAAGACAGCGGTCACTTTTTGCAGGAAGAGAACGCAGAAGAATTGGCTGGCTATGTTAGTAACTTTATAAAAGAAGAGCGAAAAAAACGTGAACTGACCTGCTAGCCTGAAAATTAAGAATCCATTTTTATGAAAGCCAATAAACCACTTAAAGAAGCCATACTTCGCGCACCCGAGTCAACGCAAGAAAACCAACAGCCGCAGCAGGAAAAACTATTTCATTTAGGGTCTGGATCTTCAAAGTCAGAAACAGAACCTCACCAGCCACAGGATTTAGTAAATGAAAAGCCCCGCAACCGCATAGAGTCGCTACAAACCCTGAGAGAGTTGGAATATGATGTAGAGAAGATAGAGAAAGGGAGTAAGAAATAAGAGGTTTTGCTGAATAAACTATAGTTTAATGTCATCCTGTGCCAAGTCGAGGGATCTTATGCGTCCTATAGTTTGAGCATTTACTTCCTTGAATCAAGCCTTCCTTCCAAAGTTCCTATCTTCCTGGGAGCTTTACTTACCCATAGTTGTCATAGCTTGTTTGGCTCCCTCACGGCCGGGAGGCCCCGTCTTCGGGCATCGCGCTGCTGCCTTCTTGCTATCCTCGTTCCTCGGGTTGCCTATCGGCACCACAACAAGTCAAAGGCGCTCAACCCAAAGACTCATATTTTTCTACTATTCCACGCTAACTATAGTTTACACCGGTAAGCTTCGACTTTTATCATGGCTGTAGTTCCGTAGGGACAGGTCGCGACCTGTCCGATTCGTAGGCTTTGCCTATAGAACTATACTGCAAACTATAGAAAAGGCAGAAGCTCCCTCTCCTGTTAGGAGAGGGCTGGGGTGAGGTAAAACAGCACCTATGAAACTATAACTTCAACTATAGCCAAAGCAGGAAATTCCCCTCTCAAGAGGGGCAGGGGTGGGTAAACGCTACCAGACCTCTCCCGCTGGTCGAAATGACATTTGGAAAATATCAGCTGTTGCCCCCTCTCCTTTTAGGAGAGTGCCGAGGTGAGGTAAATACTTCTCCCCAGTTTGTATCAGAAATAGTATTGCCCTAAGCAAAAATCTTCCCCGGGTTAAGTATACCATTTGGGTCGAAGAGTTGCTTTATACCTTGCATAAGCCTTAGCTGTACCTCATTCAGCGCAATGTTAATGTATGGCCGTTGTACCAGACCAATACCATGCTCTCCGGAGATAGTGCCTCCTAATTGTACTACCAACCTGAAAATCTCTTTTATACCTTCCGGTAACTTATGTTGCCAGTCCTCATCAGGCATATCGGCTTTAATAATGTTTACGTGCAGGTTGCCATCTCCTGCATGGCCGTAGCAAACCGATTTAAAATTATACCTCGCTCCTATTTCTTTTACGCCGTGCAACAACCTGGGTAGTTCGGCGCGGGGCACTACTGTATCTTCTTCTTTATAAACGGAGTTGGCTTTAACGGCATGGGCTACATTCCGGCGCAGGCGCCACAGGTCTTCTTTCTGCTTTTCAGTATCGGCTACCAATATCTCATCTATGTCGAATTGCTCCAGAACACTATAGACTTGCTCTGCTTCTTTAAACAGCTGATCCATATCGTTGCCATCCAGTTCTATCAACAAGTGCGCTTGTATATCTTCAGGCAGGTTTACCTCTATGCCTAAATACCTCCCCGACCACTCAATGGCGTCGCGCTCCATAAACTCCAAAGCCGATGGCACAATGCCCGCCATAAACAATTTGGATACGGCTTCGCAGGCCTGCTCCTCGTTGCGGAAAGGTACCAGCATCACAATATTCTGCGGCGGGTAAGGGATTAGCTTAAATACTATTTTGGTAATAATGCCTAACGTCCCTTCGCTACCTACCATTAACTGTGTAAGGTTATAGCCTGTGGCATTTTTAAGCACGTTGGCGCCAGTCCAGGTAATTTCGCCGGTGGGTAGCACCACTTCCATGTTCAGTACATAGTCCTTGGTAACACCGTATTTCACTGCTCGTGGTCCGCCACTACTTTCACTCAGGTTACCTCCCAAAAAACAACTCCCTCGGCTCGATGGATCGGGTGGATAATATAAACCTTTGGCTATAACTGCTTCCTGAAAAACCTGGGTAATTACGCCCGGCTCCACTGTAGCCTGCAGGTTACGCTCATCTATAGTTACAATTTTATTCAGCCGCTCCGTAGACAGTATAACCCCCTGATGCACAGCCAGTGCGCCGCCACTAAGCCCGGTACCTGCACCACGTGGTGTAACTGGTATCAGGTTTTTGTTGCAATACTGCATAATAAGGCTGATCTCAGAAGCGTTGGCAGGTTTAAGTACTACTTCCGGCGTGTAGCGCAGGTCTTCTGTTTCGTCGTGGGTATAGCGGAGCATATCATCCGCAGATGTCGGTAAAATTACATTGGCATCGCCAACTATAGCAGTAAAGGCAGCGACGGCTTCCGGAGTAACTGGGTTAAATTTCATTTTTAAAAAGAAGGGTTATTGGCTATATTAGCAGACCCTATTATTTTATTTACTTACCTCGCTAAAGTAACGTTTTGAAAACAGCTTTTACAACTTCAGCCTTATTTATCTTTTTTATACTGCTGATGGCCTCCTGTCAGTCGTCTCAGCCAGTGTTTAGTAAGCGTGGCGAAACCTACAAGTCGGCCAGGGAAATAGCTGCCGAAAAACGGCAGGAACGCAAAGCCCGCAAACTTGCCCGCCGCAACGGAAACGATGAACCCAAAATAACTTCAAAAGACCGCACCAGCCGTACCAAAGTGCGTCGTAGCGTTGATAAAGATATTGAACAGGTTATCAAAACTGCCCGCTCTTATACAGGTGTGCCTTACCGTTGGGGTGGCACTACACGAGTTGGTATGGATTGCTCCGGCCTGCTTTGCACCTCCTTCGAGACGATAGATGTAAAATTGCCACGCACCTCGGATGAGCAAAGCCGTTTTGGCAAGGAAGTAAGATTAAAAGACCTGCAGGAAGGCGACCTGGTGTTTTTCGGGGCAAATAAGTATAGCAACCAGATTACACACGTAGGTTTGGTTACAGAAGTAATAGATGACCAGAATATCCGGTTTATACATTCCTCTACCTCGTTGGGCGTAATCGAAAACAACCTTTTTTCGGAGCATTACCAGAAAATTTTCATAAAAGCGGTTCGCCCGGCCATTTAACTATAGCCGCCATATTTATCAGAACATCACACTATACTTATACTTATATAGTTACTTACAATCCAAAAAAAATACAGTAATTTAATATTCAATTAAAGCAACATACGTACTATAGGTAGTTACAACTTATTGCCCACTAACCACTTATAGTTCTATGAAACATTTTTACACTTTCATACTCCTATGCGGGTGTGTACTGCTGCAAGCACAATTAGCATGGGGACAGGGCGCCACTACTGCTGCCATGAATGGTACCATAAAAGACCAGTCCGGAACTCCGCTTCCGGGTGCCACCATTATTGCAGTTCATACGCCAACCAACACACAATATGTAGCCACCACTAACTCCGATGGGTATTATAATATCCAAAACATGCGCGTGGGCGGGCCTTATACAGTGCGCACCTCTTATGTAGGCTACCAGGAACAACGATCCGAAAATGTAAACCTGGCTTTAGGCCAATCTGCTCGCGTTGATTTTACACTTTCGGAAAGCAGCCGCGAACTGGGTGAGGTGGAAATAGTTGGTGAGCGGAACGACGTTTTTAACCAGGACCGCACCGGTGCTGCTACTAACGTATCCAGAGAGCAAATTGAGCGCCTGCCAACCCTAAGCCGCAGCCTCCAGGATTTCACACGACTTACTCCACAAGCATCAGGTAACTCCATAGGGGGTTCCAGTAACCGTTATAACAATATAACTATAGATGGCGCTGTAAACAACGACGTATTTGGTTTATCAGGCAGCGGTACTCCTGGTGGCTCGGCCGGCACGCAGCCCATATCGTTAGATGCCATACAGGAGATACAGGTAGTTATTGCGCCTTACGATGTTAAACAGGGTAATTTTACCGGAGGTGGTATAAATGCTGTTACCCGCTCGGGTACCAATAAATTTTCTGGTTCGGTGTATGGTTTTGGTCGTAACGAAGACATTATAGGCAAAGCCGTGGAAGGCCCGCGTGTTAAAGCAGATGAATTTAAGAACTACCAGTATGGTGTCAGAATTGGCGGCCCGATCATCCCGGATAAGCTCTTCTTTTTCACTAACTATGATGCTACCCGCATAACGGAGCCTGTCCGGTTTGCACCTGGCTCTTCTGAGTCGCAGATACCACTTAGTGCTGCACAGCAAATTGCAGAGTTTGTTCAGGAAACATATGGGTATGATGTAGGCTCCTTCGGTGGGTTTGACAGAGATACAGAAAGCGACAAACTTTTTGCACGCCTCGATTGGAACATAACTGATAAACACTCACTAACCTTACGCCATAATTATGTAGATGCTTTCCAGGTATCTTTCTCCAGGAGCCGCAACGAAGCTCGATTTGGCAATAATGCATACCAGTTTAACAGCAAAACCAATTCTACAGTAGCCGAACTCAACAGCCGTATCTCAAACGAATTTTCAAATAACCTCATTATTGGTTACTCCCGAATACGTGAAAACCGCGATACCTTCGGCCAGCTTTTCCCACAAGTTACCATCTTCGACCCGGTAGGCACATTGGTATTTGGTTCTGAGCGCTCCTCTACGGCAAACGAACTGGACCAGGATATCTTCGAATTCACCGATAACCTGTCATACTTACTTGGCAAGCACAACTTTACTGTCGGTACGCACAACGAGTTCTTTAAATTCCGGAACCTGTTCATCAATAACCTGAATGGCCGTTGGGATTTCAGTACCATCGAAGATTTCATCAACAATAATCCGTCGCGGGTGCGGGCAGGTTATTCGCTTTCAGATGATCCAAGACCAGCTGCCAGGTTTAATGCGGCCCAGCTTGGCTTTTATGTGCAGGATGAATACACTGCCTCCGAGCAATTGAAATTAACACTGGGCTTAAGAGTAGATATCCCTGTTTTCCCGGATGAACCTGAGCGCAACACAAAACTCGAGAATGACTTTGCTGAACTATATCCGGGACTGAGAACCGACCGTACGCCGAGTGGTCAGCTGCTCTGGGCGCCAAGGCTTGGCTTTAACTATACCCCTACCGCCGACAGGTCTTTCCAGATACGGGGTGGTACTGGTATTTTCACTGGCCGTGTGCCGTTTGTCTGGATGTCGAACCAGTTTGTAAACACAGGTACTATACTTGGAACTATAGATGTTCGTAACCCGGATGAATTTATAGCAGACCCCAACCAACAAACAGAAGCAGGACCACCGGTACAAACAGTTGAAGTGAACGTTATAAACGAGGATTTTAAATTACCACGTGTATGGCGCAGCAATCTTGCCTTCGACTATACTTTGCCATTAGGCATAATTGCCACTGTAGAGGGTATTTATTCTAAAACGCTGAATGATGTCGTGTACCGCGATCTTAACTTAGTAGACCCGATCGGTACTCTTTCAGGTCCTGATAACCGAAACATATTCTCGGATGCCGACAACAGCCGCCGCCGCAACGAAGATTATACCAACATTATTCTTCTGGACAACACAGATAAAGGCTATCGCTATAGTTTAACCGGGCAGTTGCGAAAGGATTTTGAAAACGGCTTGAACACTTCTATTGCCTATACTTATGGAAAGTCGAAGGATGTGAACAGTGGCACCAGTTCTACTGCCTTATCTAACTATGAGTTTAACCAGATCGTCAATAACCCGAATGATCCGGAACTTGAATACTCCCGATATGATGTAAGGCACAGAATTGTTGGTACAGGCGGCTATACTTTCAAGTTCGGCGAAAGCCTTGCCACCGGTATTTCCTTGTTCTACCAGGGGCAATCCGGCCTGCCAATTACTTTCGTTTATTCGCAGGACCTGAACGGCGACGGCAATATTGCTAACGACCTGATCTACGTGCCGCGCGACCAAAGTGAAATAAACCTGGTTCCGTTAACTGTAAGCGGCACTACCTATACTCCCGATCAACAATGGGAAGCCCTGGATGCACTGATCAGAAGTGATGATTACCTAAGCGACAGACGTGGCCAGTATGTAGAGCGTTATGGTGGCCGCATGCCCTGGACGCACCAGTTTGACCTGCGTCTGTTCCAGGATTTTTACATTAATGCCGGAGAGAATAAACACACCTTCCAGTTAACTTTTGATGTGTTCAATATCGGTAACCTGCTTAACAAAGACTGGGGACGACAGTATTTTGTAAGTAACAATGCCAACGAGATCATCCGTTTTGGAGGCCGTGATGCAAACAACGTTCCTCGCTTTACTTTTAATCCAAACAACAGGATCTATAACGTTTCGCAGTTTGATTCGAGATGGCAGGGGCAATTAGGTCTGAGGTATATTTTTAACTAAAGTATAAGATTGTATAAAAGCAAAAAGCCCGCAGGTAAATTACCTGCGGGCTTTTTAGTTAGATTTTAAGCTTAATTATGGCTTATATACTTCATACTCACCGTTCTCATTCTTCTTGAAGAAAGTTGACTGGCTTACAGTAGAACCGTTATAAACTTTGTAGTTCATTTCAAACTTAATACCCTCTTTTGGAGTTGGGAATCTATGTTTGATAAGCGCAATCATCGCTTTGTTTATATCATCCTGTGTCCAGTAACGTGTATCAGTTGGGAACTGCGTGAAGAAGCTACCAAACTGGGCTACGTTTGCTCTGTTTGTAGCTGTACCATAGTTAGGGTTCGGATTATCAATACCGATCCAGTTATAGTCTGCCCTTGGCAGTACATACGTTAGTGTCAGGTCTACTACCCAAACGCCTTTTGTTTTCTTAAACTTAAGCGTATTGGTTTTCATCTGCGCAGGGTTCTCTACCCAAGACGGACCATCAACCCAGTTTGTACCATCAAAGATCATGGTAGCTAATCTCTGGCTTGTGCTTCCGTTGTAGTAAGTGTAGCTTACATATTGTACATCACCTATTTTAGCTGCCAGGTTGTTAGTTCTGTAATAGTTAGCCAGGAACTGGTTGAAGTAGCTTAACAGAACTGCATTGCTGTTCGTCTCATCAAAGTTCTTGAACTGGCCATTACCTGTAGAAGTATAATCAGCATCAGATACGTGATAGATGTTTTTCCAAGCACCGTTCAGATATAGAAAAGACTTCTTAGCTGTAATTGACTTTGTGTTATCAGCAGGATCTGGCAACTTATAAGTAATTGCTACCAATTGTCTCTCTACAGGAGGATTTGCAGGTGTGTTAGTAGCTGAATATTTATAAGCAAGATACGCAGCAAGATCAGTCGCTTCGTTGTCAAATCGGTTTCCTGTTTCGCCTAAAGCAGTGTATTCAGCGTTTGATACTGTGATACGGGCATTAGTAGATACTGCGCTGCTAAGCGATGGGTAAAGCGTTTGGCTGAAGGTAACGTTTACAGCTGCACCTTCGCCAAGTTGCGGAAACTTGCTGTCTACGAATGCTGGCAACAACTCTACTGCTTGGTCTTCTGAAGCAAAAGCTGCTCTTGTAGCTACTGCAGGAGCAGCAGTTTTAAAGAACTGGTAATCTGCTGCTACAAGTGTTTTGTTTACAACCAAACCATCATCTTTCTTACCTTCTGCAATTGCATCCAGTTCAGCATTCACATCTTCCATTGGGTCACATGCCGTGAAAACCAACGTAAGAGCTGATAATAGATATAAAACCTTTTTCATCTAAGTAATTATTAGAAGTTAATTTTTAAGCCTGTAGTCCAGGTTCTGCCTGTACCGAAATAAACAGTTGAGTTAGAAGCGTTACTGATTCTAGTCTCATTTTCCTGTCCAACATTTACTTTCTCAAACGTAGCATAACCATCTGAAATGTACTCAGTACCCAATACGTTGTTCACGTTTGCATAAAGAGAAGCATTAAGACCAGCTATCTTCATTTTGAAAGATGCATTCAGGTCAAGCAGTGAGTAGTTAGGAACTTTCCAAGGCGTAAGGCCTGGCTTATCAAGTGTGGTTGGGTCGAAATCAGAGTTGAAGTCAGCATAGTAGTTATAGTCTACACCTACTTTCAGCTCGTCGATAACTTTATAGTCTACACCAATAGAAGCTGTAGTCTGGGCGGCATCACCAACTTTAAGGCCTTTCATGTAAACAGGGCCGATTGAGTTTGTCTTGGTCTGGGTTTCGTCAGTGAAATCTACTTTTTCAAGATCATTCATCCAAGTCCAGTCGCCAACAGAAGCCATACCACGGATAGTTAAAGCATTGATTGGCTGGTAAGCGAAGTCTACTTCAACACCCTGGTGAAGAGCATCTACACCTAAGAAGTTTGCAAAGTATACGCTACCTGGCTCAGCACCCTGGAACTGTCTTGTGAAAGATCTGTCTTTCCAGGTAGTTCTGTAAAGGTTCAGGTTAGCGCTAAGTGCACGGGTTCTGTAACCATAACCTAATTCGTAGCTAAGAATCTTCTCGTTTACAGCATCAGGGTTTGGTACGTTCTGGTTGTTTACGAATACAGCGTTAAAGAAAGGAGCTTTCTCGAAATAACCTACGTTGGCAAACACGTTGTGTACTTCGCTCAGGTTATAGTTAGCACCACCTTTTGCCTGGTATCCAAAGAAATGCTGGAAATCAGTTGTCTGGATTGGGTTATCATCTGACAGGAAGTGGTCAATTCTTCTGTAAGAAGTATTAGAGGCAGCAACTGAAATGAAAGATGACAGTGGGCCTGAAGTATATTCACCTTGTAAGAAACCACCTTCCCAAAGCACTACGCCATCGTTGTTGTAGCTGATCTTATCGCCAACTTTAGCTCGCTTGTTCGGGTTGTTTTTGTCTGAGTTATCAAGAACGTACTGTGAACCTAACAGATCAGTAACTTCTGTAAAGTGCTTACCATAGTAGTAACGCATATCAAGACCTGCTAACAGGTTGATGTTTTCGTTGATTTTTTTCTGATAAGTTGAAAGAGCACCATACCACAAATGGTCGTTGCGTGAAGCACGCAGGTAAGTAAGTGCACGGCCATCTTCAGATTTAACGTTAGCGTCTACGGCTGCATCCATATCATATGGAGAGTAGAAATCACCAGTTCTGTTTAGTGTACCAGTATAGTTACCGCCACCACCAGTACCGATAGAAGCATAAACAGCAGTAGAAAGGAATGAAGTCTCATCTATAGTCCAGTAGTGGTTAAGAGAGAACTGTGGTTTGTGGTAGAAGTTGTTACGAACGCTTACCATCTGGCCATTCTGGTAGCCAAAGTCTGAGTTCCACTTCAGGCCCTGAGGAGCATTTCTGTAGTCCTGGATTTTCTGACGTGTAGAACGCTGACCGTGTACCTGAGGAGCACCGAAACCAGTTAAAGAGATCGTGTGCTTGTCGTTGATCAGCTTAGAGATGTTGAAGAAGTAGTTATACGCCTCGAACTGCAGACCATCAGCCCAGCCGTTACCTTCTGTTTTAGAACCAGAAGCAGCAAAAGCCCAACCTTTGTCAGTTAAGCCAGTTGAGTAAGTAAAACCTATTTTGTTGTAACCATCGTTACCGATACCATAGAAAAGTGAACCACCTTTAACTGCATCAGTAGTTTTAGTGATGATGTTGATAGTACCACCAACAGATGGAACAGCTACTTTAGAAGCACCTAAACCTCTCTGAACCTGCATTGATTTGGTAACATCAGTTAAACCAGCCCAGTTAGACCAGTATACACTACCATTTTCCATATCGTTTACAGGCACACCGTTGATCATAACGGCAACGTTTGCGTTCTTAAAACCACGAAGGTTGATACGGGAGTCACCGAAACCACCACCTGCTTTAGTAGCATAAACACCTGGCGTTGATTTTAGCAATTCAGGGAATTCCTGGTTACCAACTTTCTCAACTATAAGCTCGCTGCTGATAGTAGAGATCGCAACTGGTGTCTGTCTGTCGATAGCGTAGCTGTTTGCTGTTACAAGAATTTCACCAAGAGAAGACTCGCTTGGCTGAAGTGAGATTGTACCTAAATTTTTTGTACCATTCAGGCCAGCGATGGAAATCTCTTTCTGAGTAAATCCAACGAAGTTGATAAGGATAGCGCTTGCATTCGGATCATCTACTTTTAAAGTAAACGTACCATCTGCAGTTGCAGGAACAGCAATGCTGGTTCCCTTAAGAATTACTGTTGCTCCTGGAAGAGGATCTTTTGTAGTACCATCTACAATTTTACCTTTTACAGTTCCCTGAGCAAAAGCACTTACCACAGTAGTAAAGCTAATTACTAATGTAATAAGGAAAAGTAAACACTTTTTCATGTAACTAATTTTGGTTGGTTGATTTAATTTGGCGCGAAGATACAACCAGTTACCAATACCTTACAACTATTCAGTGTTAAATAATATTAAATTAACATTCTCATTTATAGCAGTTACCTGAATACTATAAGCAATTTCAAAATCGGCCAAATTAACCCCTTGCTAGGCCGTTTAAAGCACATTTAACCTTGTACACCGGCTATTTATTTGTTTCCTGGTTTAGCTGTGCAGCCCCTGTTATTCCTAATTCGCACCTATAATTCAGGCAAAATCCGGAGGCCGGTTATCTATATTAAATTTAATGTTTAGCCATTGGTTTGAACCTGACACAGGTTATGTTACGGAAGCCTTCAAACTATAGCCTTTATCAAAACTTAAACATGGTTTGATAGCACCCAACTTTCACGTTCTTACTTAACTCTGCTCCAAGGCCCGAACCATGCTTACTTGCTGGCAATTTTAACTATAGTTTTATAGTAAATAAACGGCCTCAAAGCAACTATAAATGCGCCATTTACAAGTACATGCTATGTTATACTTCAAGGCCCGGATTAAATAATAATAATTTAATATATACGCAGTTGAAATCTCTGAAAACTCCGCTACTTTTGCGCCCAAAATCAATACAAAATAAACCCTATGAAACATTTTTATAGTACATTGTGCCTGATGCTGGCACTAGTGCTGACTGTTCAGCTGAGCTGGGCACAAGGAAGTACCACTTCCGCAATGAATGGTAGAATTACCGACGAGAGCGGAATGGCTTTACCGGGCGCTACGGTTGTAGCCGTTCACACCCCCACCAATACCCAGTATGTAGCAAGCACCAACGCTGATGGCCGCTACAATTTCCAGAACATGCGTGTTGGCGGACCTTACACCATTAAAACAAGTTATGTGGGTTACCAGGAGCAACGCCTTGGCAACATTCAGTTAAAACTTGGCCAGAACCTGAGCCTGGACCTTAAATTAAAATCAAGTGATGTTAGCCTGTCAGAGGTAGAGGTAGTAAGCCAGCGCAACAGCGTAATAAATGCCGACCGCACAGGTGCAGCCACCAACGTTGCCCGCGAGCAGATCGAGAAGCTTCCGACACTTAGCAGAAGCATACAGGACTTTACGCGTTTAACGCCACAGGCTAACGGCAACTCATTTGCCGGCCGTAACAGTGGTTACAATAACACAACTATAGATGGTGCGCTTTTCAACAACTCTTTTGGTCTGCAGTCAAACGTAGGTTCCCAGACAAGTGCACAGCCTATCTCGCTTGACGCGATTGAGCAGATTCAGGTAAACCTTGCGCCTTACGATGTGCGCCAGGGTGGCTTTACAGGAGCAGGTATCAATGCCATTACCCGCAGCGGTACCAACGATTTCAGCGGATCTGTTTACTGGTTCGGTCGTGATGAGCGTTTGGTAGGCCGTAACGTAGGCGATACGGAGATGCCAAAACAGGCTTTCACGCTGTCGCAAAGAGGTGCCCGCATAGGTGGCCCGATCCTGAAAGACAAAGTATTCTTTTTTGCTAACTATGAGCAGGAAAGAGTTTCTTCTCCGGGTTCAAGCTTTATTGCTTCCCGTCCCGGCTTAACAGGTTCTAACGTTTCTGCTGCTGATGCGGCACAACTGGAAGAGCTTAGCAAGTTCCTGAAAGACAAATTCAATTACGATGCAGGTCCGTTCGAGAACTATAACATGGACACCTGGAACAACAAGATCAACACCAAGATCGACTGGAACATCAACAAGAACCATACTTTCTCTTTCAAGTATAACTACCTGAAATCATGGAAAGACATTCCGGCTTCTAACTCTGGTGCGCCAAGCAACAACCGTCAGCCAAGCGCTACAGGCCTTCCATTCAAATCTTCGGCTTACGTAATCAACAACAACCTTAACTCGTTTATTGCTGAGTTAAACAGCCGCTTCGGTGATAAGTTTGCCAACAATTTTATTGCCGGCTTTACAGCTTTCCGCGATTTCCGTGAGAGCCGTGGCGGTATTTTCCCGCTTGTTGATATCGAGAACGGTAATGGTGCTACACTAACATCATTCGGTTACGAGCCATTCTCTGCTAACAACATCCTTAACTCTGATGTATACCAGCTGAGCAACAACTTCTCTATTTTTGCTGGTAAGCACATTATTACCTTAGGTACATCAAACGAAGCCTACAAGTTTACAAATGGTTTTGCACCAAATTACTTTGGCCGTTACCGTTACAAAACCCTGCAGGATTTTTATGATGACGTAAACACCGGAACTTCTAAAGCTTCAGAATACCAGTTACAATACTCTGCTCAGCCAGGTGGTTTCCCGTTTGCCGTTATCAAAGCAATGCAGGTTGGTTTATATGCACAGGATGAGTGGTCTGCTACCAACAACCTGAAACTAACGTTCGGTTTACGCGCCGATATGCCAATCTTTAACACAGACCTGCTTCGTAACGAACAGGTAGAAGGCCTGACTTTCCGTGATGGTGAAAAGATCGATGTAAGCAAAATGCCTGATACTAAAGTTCTTTGGTCTCCGCGTTTCGGCTTTAACTGGGATGTGAAAGGCGACCAGACAACGCAGGTGCGTGGTGGTACAGGTATATTTACCGGCCGTGTTCCTTTTGTTTGGATCTCTAACCAGGCTTCTAATAATGGGGTATTGTTTGGCTCATTCACTGAGAAGAATCCAACCAACCGTCCGTTTACTTCTGATGTCACTGCTTACATTCCTGCAGATGCAGCGGCAGCTTCGCGTTACAACCTGGCTGTTACTGCCGAAGACTTCAAATTTCCGCAGGTATTCCGCAGTAACTTTGCTGTAGACCACCAGCTTCCGTTTGGTGTTGTTGGTACCCTTGAAGGTATTTACACAAGAGATGTTAATGCAGTTTACCACCAGAACGTAAACCTGCCAAACAGCACAAGAGAAGCTAATGGCGCAGACAACCGTCCTATCTTCTACAAAACTGATGCTACAACTGGTGATATCGTATTTGACGCTAAAGGTAACCCGATCGCTGTTAACAAGATCTACTCCAGCAACCCGGACATTACGGATGCTATAGTTATGGAGAACACCAACAAAGGTTACTCTTATACTTTAACAGGCCAGTTACAGAAGTCGTTTGCAAATGGTTTCTATGGTAGCATTGCCTATACTTACACTGATGCCCGTTCTGTAAACGATGGCGGTTCTATTGCACAGTCTATCTGGAGAGACAGACAGATCTCCGGTGACCCTAACGCAAACGTACTTGGCTACTCTAACTACCTGACCAGGCACAGAGCTATTATGGCCCTGTCTTACAGAAAAGAGTATTTAGGTAAATTAGGAACCTCTATCTCTACTTTCTTCGAGATCGCTTCCGGTAGCCCGTTCTCTTATACTTACTCAGGCGATATCAACGGCGATGGTCAGACATCTAACGACCTGATCTATATCCCAAGAGATGCCAGCGAAATTAACCTGGTACCATCTGATGCAACTGATACCCGTGATGCCGGTACTATGTGGTCACAACTGGATGCGTACATTTCTCAGGATGAGTACCTGAACTCAAGAAGAGGCCAGTATGCAGAGCGTAACGGTGCAACTACACCTTACACCACCCGTATGGACGTGCGTTTGCTACAGGATATTTTCGCGAATGTAGGTGGCAAAAAGAACACGTTACAGCTTAGCTTCGATATCTTCAACTTCGGTAACATGCTGAACAAAGACTGGGGTATTGTACAGTCTGTGAACAGAGCTACCCTGTTAAACTACATGGGTTACGAAGCAAACGGCACACCGAAAGTAACGTTCCCATACCTGAACAGCGCGAAAGCAACTCCGTTAAGCGAGTCTTTCAGAGATAACACAAGTGAAATTTCTCGTTGGAGAGCACAGATCGGTATACGTTATATCTTTAACTAAACTATCCTGATATACCAGTAAAAAAGGGGCAGCTAAAGCTGTCCCTTTTCTTTTATGCTATTTTATACCTGGTAAATTTTGCAATTAATAAAAAACACCTATTTTTGTACCACACAAGGGGGATTAGCTCAGCTGGCTAGAGCGCTTGCATGGCATGCAAGAGGTCATCGGTTCGACTCCGATATTCTCCACTAAAACGGCAACTATTTCTATAGTTGTCGTTTTTTGTTTTATGGCATTTTATACTTGCATACATTATTCTGAAACTATAGACCGCTATTATGTGGGTAGCTGCGAGGATATAAAAGACAGGCTTAGCAGGCATAATGCCAAGTACAGTAAGTCGACAAAAGCTGGCGCTCCCTGGGAATTAAAGTATACCGAGTTTTTTGAAACACGCTCCGATGCTGTTACCCGTGAGTTAGAAATCAAGAACAAGAAGAGCCGAAAGTATATTGAATGGTTAATTAGCACTGCTGGCTAAAGCGTCCCGAATGCTTTCGTGAAGGTCATCGGTTCGACTCCGATATTCTCTCCACTAAATGAAACGGCAACTATAGTTTAGTCGCCGTTTTTTTTATTTTATGGCTAACCACAAAAAAGGCCACAGCAACCGCTGTGGCCTTTACTTTTATAGTTCTATAGTTTACACAAACAGTCCTTCTACAGACAGGTAGCGTTCGCCGGTATCATAACAGAAAGTTAGTACGCGGGCACCTTCCGGTAGTTCTTTCAGTTTTTGGGCCACTGCTGCCAGCGAACCTCCTGAGGAGACACCGATAAAAATACCTTCTTCGCGGGCAGCGCGACGGGCGTAATCAAAAGCATCACTTGCTTCTACCTGTATTACACCATCCAGCAGCGACGTATCCATAATGGCAGGTATAAAGCCGGCTCCCACGCCTTGTATCGGGTGCGGCCCGGGCTGGCCGCCGCTTAGCACAGCCGAGGCAGATGGTTCTACGGCAAATACTTTTATATCGGGGTTACGGGCTTTTAACACACGCGCTACTCCCGTTATATGCCCGCCTGTGCCTACGCCTGTTATCAGGTAGTCAAACCCTTCCGGAAAATCCTGTAAAATCTCTTCGGCTGTAGTTTCGATATGTACCTGGGTGTTGGCTTCGTTCTCAAACTGCATGGGCATCCAGGAGTTCTCGTGTTCGGTGAGGATTTCTTTGGCCCGTTCAATAGCGCCTTTCATGCCTTTTTCGCGTGGGGTCAGTTCCAGCCTGGCGCCGTAGGCTGTCATTAACCGGCGCCGCTCCACCGACATCGATTCCGGCATAACCAATATAAGCTCGTACCCTTTAACAGCTGCTACCATGGCCAGCCCTACCCCAGTGTTGCCCGAGGTTGGCTCTACAATTACACTTCCTTTTTTAAGTATGCCTTTCTGCTCGGCATCTTCTATCATAGATAATGCAATGCGGTCTTTTATACTCCCGCCGGGGTTGCTGCGCTCCAGCTTCATCCAGACCTGGGCTTTGTCTCCAAACAGTTTGTTAATGCGCACGTGCGGCGTCCGGCCTATCGTTTCCAGGATAGAGTTTGCTTTCATAGTTTATAGTTTAGTGGTTATATAGAGTAATTGAGTACATTTTCGGGTTCGGGGGCTTTGCGCACTTTTATCTGCGGATAGTGGTATACGCGAGAGTAAGGCGGAACACTTTCTGTAAGCCACACATTACCCCCTATTATACTTCGGGTACCCACCACCGTGTTGCCGCCAAGTATAGTTGCCCCGGCATAAATTACCACATGATCTTCTATAGTTGGGTGCCGTTTAATGTTGGCCATTGCTTTCTCTACACTGATAGCGCCCAGCGTTACGCCCTGGTATACTTTCACACAGTTCCCGATCACAGTTGTCTCCCCTATTACTACGCCGGTGCCATGGTCTATGCAGAAATACTCACCTATAGTTGCTCCCGGGTTTATATCGATACCGGTGCGGGCGTGTGCGAAAGCCGAAATTACGCGGGGCAGCAACGGAATGCCCAGCCTGCGCATGGTGTTTGCCAACCGGTAAAGGGCAACTGCTTTAAAGCCAGGGTACGTCCGGATCACTTCTTCTACGCTTTGGGCAGCCGGGTCGCCCTGTGTAATGGCTTCTGCGTCGCCGGATAGCCTGGCATGTAGCTGTGGCAACCGATCCATAACCTCTGCAGCTAACTGTGCAGGTGTGCCAGGCAGCGTGCTGGCCATACCCTCCAGTATGCGTTGCAGTGTTTGTTGCAACTGGTGGGCGTGCTGCTCAAAATCAGCAAAGGAAGTATAGCGCTTTTCGGACAGAGGCGGAAACAAAAGCTGTATAACAGACTCAGCGAAATGGCAGGTAGCCGAAGCCGGTACCATGTGCTGTGTGTGGGTGTGCTCTTTGTACAATCGTTCTGTAAATCCCTGATCCATAAGCTATGTACGGTAATGCAAACTGCTAGGTATACGCGGCTAACAAAAAAAGGGAGCCCACTAGTTGAGCTCCCTTTTTGCAAACTATAGGTTAAACTATAGCTATTGGTAATACTAGTCGCAGTGGCCAGGGCCAACTATGCCATTGTTATAATCGTCAAGCAGCTCGGCCCAGGCTAGCAATTCGCTTCTTGATGGTGAGGTCTCGCCTTTAAAGTAAGCAGTGGCAGCGTTCCAGGCAGCAAGTACATCCTGCGGAATAGAAGCACCTGAAGCAACATTCAGTTCTGCAGCAATATACTGGTGTGCCAGGATGATGTAGGCATCGCCTTTAGGAGATGTGTTCAGCACTGCCAGGTAGTTCATGCCGCTGTTATAGAAGGTTTTGTTCAGGTAGTTGTCCCAGGTGGTGTCGTACTGTTTTTTCTTCGGATCGGCGTGGTTTTTCCAGTAGCCTTGTGTGCGGGTACAGCCTTTGTCTTCGTAAGTTGGCGGGGTTACAGGTGATACGCAGAACATGATATCATCTATTGCACCAGAACCAACATATCCATCATTTCCGGCTAACACTACTTTTAGCATCATTACACCTTCAGTATTACCTAAATCAACAGTTTGCTTGCTGTTGTTGCCCAGCGGCTGCAGCATTACTTTGTATAGTTCATTTCCTGCGCCGTCGTACAGGTATACCCATGAATTGTCTTCGTATTCATCTATATCCAGCACTTTCATAGATTCCAGGGTAACAGCTTCCGGGAAAGTCAGCAGCATTTCGCCACCCCACCGGTTATCATTAGGCTCGTTCTCGATGCCCAGTTCCTGAATGATAAGTGCTTTACCCCAGTCTGTGGTGTACAGGTCGTCATCGTCGCCGGTAGGGGCTTCGGTGTTAAACAGCATTGCTCTGTTGCCGCCTTCCATTTCGCCGTTGCTGTTGCGGGCTGTGTTCTCTACCATAACCGGACCCCAGCCGTGCATCGAGTTAACCTGCGCTACGTATCCGTCTTCTGATACATTTTCAAAATTGATCACATCGCAACCGTCTTCAGCCAACAAATTATTTGTGTTACTTGGGTTTACGTCCTGCAGTGCTTCGTCCTGGTCGCATGCTGTAAAAGTTAAAAGGGTCATACAAAACACCCCAATCTTCCATAAATTTCTTTTCATAGCAGTTAATAATTTTAGAGTTTCAAAAAGTGCACAACATACAAATAATGCAAACTACCACTTTAATATACTAATACTGACATGAACTATTATGGTTCTATTAAACTATAGCCAAATTGAAAACCAACATCAAAAAAGAAATAACACCCTATAAAAGAATGCTATCCTACAAATCGTTATCGTATTCGCTTTTAAAAATAAAATCCTAAAATATAGCAAACAAAAAAGCCTTTTAAAGCACAGCTATAGTTGCGCTTTAAAAGGCTTTTTTGTGCGGCAGTTTTACTGCGTGGTTATAGCATTATCTGCAAACAGAGCCTGGGCAGAACTGGATTACGTCGATAGCGCCTGAGCCCCCTTTGCCGTTTGTAGTTTTAAAGTTTACACGAAGCTTGGCAACACCTGCTACGCCCGGGCCAAGCACAAGCGGCTGGTAGGCATAAGCACCGGTTACTGGTAGTTCCTGCTTGTAGATAACCTGGCCTGAAGCATCCAACAGCTCCAATGTTGAGCCACGCTCGTTTTCATCGATGTCCACGATGTACAGGCCGCGCATTACAACTGTACCAAAGCTTGCAAAGTCCAGCTCTATGCTTCCGCCTTTATCGTTTATAGTGGCGCTATTACCGCGTGGTGCACCTACCGTAAGCACATTACCCAACCTGAACGGGCCCTGGTTAACGGCAGTGTAGCCGGCATTTTTCTTATCTGGTTTAGAGGTATCGTACAGCAGGGCTGCGTTCTCAGACATAGACCTGTCGTTGGTCATGCGGGTTGCCTTTATCTTAACAGGCAGTGTGGTATAGCTGTCTTTCTTTACTTTAACTTCATTAACGAAGCCTGTAGTTTCAGAGAAATTGATGATGGTTGTGCCCGGAACGGTACCGAAGTTTTTAGTAGCCGAAGCAGTCATTGGTTTAACTTCTGCTTCAATTTCCTGGTCGCAGGAAGCAAATATGAACGATACTAATGAAAGTGTCAGGGCTTTGTAGAGGAATGTTTTCATGTCGCAACTTTTTGTAAAGGGTTAAAAACAAAATGCAGTTGCCACCGGTGATCTCAACAGTAGTTGAAATGCGTTTTTAAAATTGTATCTTTTAATGTCCTTTGGCAAAAACATTTCACCCTTGTACGGGCAGTTATTTTAAAAAGATGACCTGAAAACGAAAATTCCCAATATTTTTTTAAACATAAACAAATGGCTATTTTTTCATAATTGCACAAAACAACGACACACCCCGCTTTAAATCTTTTAAACGCACTTTTTATAGCAGCTATGTTCTGATATATTTTTTAGCCTATGTTATAAAAAAATTTAGCCGCCGGAAACAAAAATCAGTACTATTGAAAAGTATAGAACTATAGCTATAGAAACGTATTCAACAAAAAAGGGAAGCTCACGCTCCCCTTATTTCTCTTAAAATCTATAGTTAGTCTTTGCAACGCCCCGGACCAATTTCGCCTTCGTTATAGGCATCCAGCAAGGCGGCCCACATCAGCAGTTGCGCCATAGTTGGTTTTGTTTCGCCTTTAAAGTAAGCAGTAGCTCCTGCCAGCGCTTCGTCTACTTCAGGAGTAGTGGAGGCCCCGCTTTTAACGTTTAACTTAGCAGTAATGTATGGTTGCGCCAGTTCTGAATAGTTGCTTCCTTTCATCATGGTTCGCTTCAGCACATCGAGGTAAGTGGACCCGCTACCATAAAATTCAACGGTACGGTAGGCATTCCAGGCGGGGTTATAGCCTTCTTTAGTTGGGTCGGCGTGCTCTTCCCAGTACGATTGCAGGCGTGTGCAGCCATACTTTTCTTCAGTATCCTCCCCGTCTTTTGGTGCACAGAATTCGATGTTATCGATGGCAGCAGAACCAACTATACCTTCGCCGGCCAGCACTACTTTTAGGGCAACAACGCCGCTGGTATTGCCCAAGTCTACGGTCTGTTTGCTGTTATTTCCCAATGGCACCAGTTGCTTTTTGTACAGCTCTTTTCCGTTGCCATCATAAAGTATAACCCACGAGTTGTTTTCGTTGTCATCTTCGCGGTTGTCTATATCCAGCGCCCGCAACGATTTTACAGTTACCGGCTCCGGAAAAGTGAGTACCATTTCGCCGCCCCAACGGTTGTCGTTCGGTTCGCCTTCTTCGCCCAGTTCCTGTATGATCAGCACTTTTCCCCAGTCGGCATTCAGGTCCTCGTCGTCGCCGGTCCAGTTCTCCGAATCAAATATCATGGCCCTGTTGTCCTCGTCCAGGTTGCCGTCGCTGTTGCGGGCTTTGCTATATACTTTTATAGGCCCGTAGCCGCTTTCGGTATTTATCTGATAGATGTAGTTGCCGGCATTCTCGGTTTCAAAGGTCAGGTTATCGCATTCCAGGGCTGTTCCGTTGTCGCTTTTTCCGCTGTTGCTAAAAATGTCCTCGTCTTTGTCGCAGCTGTATAAAAATAAGGTAAGCACACTTATTATCAGGAGTTGAGTTCTTTTCATAGTTTTTCGCTTTCGTTAATAACTCTTTTCTGTGGCCAGCTATAGTTACCGGGCACCCTTCTCACTAAAAAACAAACTATAGCTATACATAGCCATAGCTGCTTACATTACGAAAAAGAAACTATAAAAGTCGCGGTGCAGCGTACAGGCAGTGTTATAGTTAACTGACAGAAATGGCTTCGTGATTGAAAACCGAATCGGGCAGCCAGAAAATTTGGCGAAAGATTTACTTAAACTATAGTTTAGAATTTGTGGGAACGCGCTTTTACAAACAGCAGCAAGTACAGAAAGGAAACCATTACCACGGCAGCACCGGTCCAGAAGACGAGCCTGAAATTATCCGGATTGTTATTATAAAGCCAGCCTGAGCAAAGTGCCCCAATGCCGATACCGGCCTCAAGGGCAATGTACATGGTAGCCATAGCTCGCCCGCGGTGTGCTTCGTGGCTCAGGTCTATCGTCCAGGCGAAAACGGTGGGCGAGTTCATGCCCTGCCCTATCCCGAAAAGCACACCGGCCAGCATTAGCCCGCTTAAGGAGGTAGAGAAACCAACCGCCACCATTGCCAGCACCAGTACCAACGTACTGATACGCAGAACATTTACCCGGCCATACTTATCCGAAACCCGGCCAGCTATAAAACGGATAGCCAAAGACGACAAGGTAAAGCTCATAAAAAAGAGTCCCTTGTTTTTGATCCCCAGAAACTCGCTAAAATCGGGAACAACAGTAAGGATAGTACCAAACGAGAATACAGTAAAGAAAAGCACTACAGAAGGTGGCAGCACCCGCGGCTCAAACAATTCACTCCGAGCAATCCGAAGCAAGCCCATCCTGAACCGGTGCGTGTCCTGTACGGTTTCCTGCATGCGGGCAACAACTGCCACCGATAAGAATGCAGCCAGCGACGAGGTATAAAACATGGTATTAAGCGAGAATTGATTGGCAATGGCACCACCCAGCGCCGGCCCTGCCGCCATGCCCAGGCTACCAGCCAAACCCAGTAAGCCCGTAGCTTCGCCGCGACGGTGCACCGGAATAATATCGGCTACATAGGCTGCAGTGCCCGTTGGCGTAAACCCGGTAGAGAAACCATGCACAAATCGTAGCAACAGAAATGCGGCCACACTGCCTGTTATGGGGTACAAAAATCCGCAAACTATACACACAGCCCCACCTACTACCATTACCGGAATGCGCCCTACCTTATCGGCAAGTTGACCGCTAAATGGCCTGGATAAACCCGCCGTAAGTGTAAAAAGGGAAATGATGAGGCCTTTGTATGCTTCTCCCCCCAGGCTGGTGAGGTAATTGGGCAGCTCCGGGATGATCATGTTGAAGCTGGCAAAGAACAGGAACGAGCTCAGGCAAAGAAGCCAGAACTGAAGACCATATACACGCGTTTCCTGGTGTTGCATTTGGCCTGCAAGTTGGCAAAGTATAGCTTACAAAACTATAGGTGCCCTAATAAATGATACCAGTTAAACTATAGTAATGCTGGTCAGGTAACTATAGCAAGCAGGTTCAGGCGATAACTCCTTTGCCCTGGGCGGGTACGTTGTTTACCTGTATATTTTGCTGCATAGCAGCCAGGCCAATGCTGGCTCTTATGTGACGGGCCACCTGTTCGTCGGGGATATTGCTTAAGCGCAGCGTTACGGTTTTATGATGCTGCAATTCAAAAACTATGCTGTTTTCGGTAACGCGCACAGCGGTTAACTGGCTCCAGGGCAACACATACTCTCTACTAAAAAAAGTAAGCCTGAAACTAAGCCGGTTCGGATTCATCGAAAAGTAAGCTTCGTGCAGTAAGATATAGTCTTTAGCTATAGCGATACACACCAAACCAGTAATTACCAGCAGCACAGCCGCATATAGCCACTCCCTGTAAAACGGGTCAGGCAACTGCAGCTCGCGAAACAAGGCATACGCACCACCCAGTACAAGAAATGCACCCGCAATCAGGATATTTGTTTTCAGCTGCTTCAGCTTTTTTTCAGAGTACAGGGAGATGAACATTACTTCTGACTTTCGGTTAGGTGGATCTTTTTTTGCTGTACTATTTGGCGTATTTCGTGCCGGGCACGGCGGAGGGCTTCAGGACTTTGAACCATGGTAAACGGCACCACATGGTACTCGTCGTTTTTCAGCATAAAGCGCACATTTTCGGGACTTAAGGTTACTTCATCTACTTCGTCCCAGTCAAATTCCTGTTCTTTTACAAGGAAACCGGTACGGTAAACTATCGTTTGGCTGTTAAAGCTAAGATGCCTGCTATACTCGGGATGCAGCTCCAGCCAAACCTGCGCTACCAACACCGAAAAAGCCAGCAAATGCAGCAGGTAAATACCCACGAAACTATAGGCAAAACCTTTGGTAAGCACCAGGTACAAAAGCAACCCAACCTGCAGCAACACAAGGAACACCGCCAGCATGGTGGTGCGCTGCTCTGCTTTCGGGTTACCTGCGTAAGCGCCGCTGAATAGCCTGATGTTTATTTCCTGCATAGTTACGATGCGTGTGTACTTTAAATTTACTGATTTTTCAGGTTAATGCAAACAGTTTGTATAGCCAGGCTGCACAAGGCTGCGCATTTCGGTTGATTTTAGTATCTTCAGCCACCGAACTATAGCTACCATGAAAAAAATACATACCCTTGGCCTTAGCCTGCTTTTGTTAAGTGCCTGCCAGTACCTGCCCCAAAAAAGTGAGCAAGCCGCCGGCCTGAACAAATTCTCAGACCAGCAACTGCAACGCATCTATACGTTGCAGGACGAGCGCAAAACCGCCGAACTATTGCCTTACCTGCAACATGGTAAACATACCTATCGCCAGGAAGCAGCACTGGCTTTTGCCTCGGTACAGGATACGCTGGCCATTCCGCAGCTCTTAAGTTTGTTAACAGACACTTCGTCGGTAGTGAGAACGGCAGCGGCCTACGCCATTGGCCAGATCGGACATAAAAAAGCAGAAGACGCCCTGATACGCCACATTACCCAGGAAACACGCCCGCAAGTGCAGGCCGAATTGCTGGAAGCACTGGGCAAAATAGCAACACCGGCCGGAGTTAATTTTCTGGCAACCTATAAGGCACAAAACCCGGTAGCACTGGGCGGCCAGGCCTGGGGCTTGTACCGCGCCGGGTTACGCCAGCAGTTCTCAGAGCAAAGTATAGCCAAGGGAGTCGCGTTGTTAAACGCTCAGAACCCGTACGAAGCTCGCCTGGGCGCTGCACAGTTTTTATCGCGCACCGGCAAAGCCGACCTTACAGCACATCGCCAGCAATTACTTACCACAGCCACCTCTGATGTTGCCCCGGAGGTACGCATTGCTGCCACACACGCCCTGGGCAAAGTAAGAGCCAGTGATAAAGCTAAGTTCTTATCGGGCATTGCACAAAGCGACCCCGATTACCGTGTGCGTTTAAGCGCCATCCGGTCCATGACAGGGCTGGAATATGAAGAGATCAAAACAGCTATACTTGCCGGTTTACTGGATAAGAACATTAACACGGCGGTGGCAACATCGGAGTTTTTGCAGGCTAACCCGCAGGGTGTGGATGTGGCAGACATGCAGCAGGTGTTGCTGAAACTACAGGATGCCCGCGTGCGCTCTAATGTGCTTTGGGTTATACTAAAGAACAGCCCTGCTCGTGAGTTTTTAAGCAACCGGTATAAGCAATATTTTGAGAACGCGAATAACCCATACGACAAAGCACAGTTTCTGAAAGCACTTTCCGGGGACTTTAACAATTATACCTACATTGCCAACGCTACCTTTGCGGCACAACAGCCTGTAATTGCCACTACCGGCATGGATGCCCTGCTGCTGATGCGCACACAACCCGATTTCCCGAAAGCAGCTGCCGCAGACTTTGCCGAGATATTCAAGAAAGCAGTTGGCTCCGGCGACGTGGCTTTGGTAGGCATGGGCGCCGGCGCTATCCGCGACCCGAAGCTAAACCTGCGCAGCTATTACAAAGACTATAGTTTCCTGGCACAGGCACAGCAAAAACTACAGTTGCCCCGCGACATGGAAACCAACATAGAATTGCAGCGCACGTTAGATTACCTGAACAACAAAGAAAATGTAACTCCCGAAACACCGTTTACACACCCGATAGACTGGAACCTGGTAGCCACTATACCAACCAACCAGCAGGTAGAGATAAGAACCGAGAAAGGGTTAGTGGTACTGCAACTGTTTGTTGAGGATGCACCGGGCTCTGTAGCCAATTTTGTAGAGCTGGCCAAGGCTAACTTTTTTGATGGACTATACTTCCACAGGGTGGTACCGAATTTTGTAGCGCAGGGCGGTGACAAGCGTGGTGATGGCTGGGGCAGTTCCGAATACTCTATCCGGTCAGAGTTTGCGCCCTTGCATTACCGCGAAGGCTATGTAGGCATGGCATCAGCTGGCAAAGACACCGAGAGTAACCAATGGTTTATTACCCACTCTCCGGCCCCGCACCTGGATGGCCGCTATACTATTTTCGCGAAAGTGGTGGAAGGTATGGAGGTTGTTCACCAGCTGGAAGTTGGCGACCGGATACACTATGTAAAACTGCGTGAGACTTCAGTAAATACAGCTAATAAGTAAGTGGAGGTGCATCTATAGTTCGGTATATGCCAGGGCGCCCGAGCCATTTTTAAAACTATAAAGGCGACACCAACGTGTCGCCTTTTTTTATGATTACGGAAGTTTAATTACGCTCAACTATAGTTTCCTCTTTTATAGTTGCCCATGTTGTAAGTAACGGAATAAACTCCTGTTGCAGGGTGCGGCTACGGTCTTTGCCATACCAGCCATGCAGTTTTTCAGCCATTTCTTTAAAGTCCATTTGCTGGGCTTTAGCGTCTAACACCAGTTGCTGGGCAGGTTCCGGGCGCGGCCCCCAGGTACCTAACTCTTGCAATGTTTCAGCATCCAGGGCAATCAGTTTTGGTATAGAGCGGCCACCGTTGGTCAGGTAAGCATCCATTACGTCCAGGTGTTCGTCGCGCAGCAGTAGTTTAACTTCTATCATCGGGCTGGCTTCGGCTATTTTAACTATAGCCGGCACATTCTGGGCGGCATCGCCACACCATGCTTCTGTCAGCACTACCCATATCATTTTGCGGTTTACGCGTTGCAGCACGGCCTGCATTTCCTCGCTCAGTACAGTCGATTTCTCCATGCGGCGCATGCGGTGCAGGTTCATACGCGTATAGTCAACCAGATCGGTAGCCTGGTTTGTGCCTGTGGTTTTATTTTCTGCCAGCAGTTTTTCGGTAAGCGTAATATATTGGCTATAGGTCAACGCCTGCGCTAAGTGCGCGTTGGTAATAATCTGTTCTTTCTTCATTTCTAATTTCTAAAAAATGCACGCTATACTATAGGTGTATAGTTAAGCCATGTAGTTACAGAACACACTACCTGCTGAAATGTTTCCGGGTTAGCCTACAGGCTGTTAATGGCCTCCTTCAAACGCTTTTTCGCCGGCCGGTACAGGTATCGGCAAAAAGTTCTGCTTAGGTGGCAACGGGCAGGTAGCATAGGTTACAAAAGCGCAGGGCGGGTTATAGGCTTTATTAAAATCTATAGTTACGTTGCCGTTGGCATCGGGCAGGTTGGTGTACAGGTAGCGACCGGCGCCGTAAGTTTCGTTTCCGTTGGTTTTATCGGCAAACAGTACAAACAGTTCGTTGCCTTCTTTCATTACATCCAGTTTATACTCTTTTCCGTCAACCTTAAAAACAAGTGCGCCCGGTGTGTCTTCGTTACTGGTCTGGCCCAGCACGTTGGTTATAGCAATTTTACGGCCTGTGGTGTTAGGTTCCAGTTTGGCTTGCAGTTGCCAGTCGGGGTTTACCTCGTATCGGTCTATGCCTGTAAAGTTTTTGCGTACTTCGCTTTCCGTATCGCGTAAGCGTATGCCATACTTGTCGCCGCGCTGTATTACAAACCAGGTAAGTGAACCATGGGTCAGTTTCGGAGAATCATCCGACCCCGCAGTATACACTACAGCGTCCTGCACAGGCTTGCCGTCCAGTTTCACTTCTGCGCCGTCGTTCAGTTTAATTTTTACCTTGTCGCCTTCCAGTATAAAAGCGCCCGCTTCAGCAGCTATTTTGCCTTCCGGAAAAACCAGGTCATTATCAGGGCCACTGCCAAACGTATTTATGCCAGGCTCCAGCCAGAATAAACCCGCCAGGGCAAGCCAGCCATCTTCTTTTTTAAGGTTCGTGATGCGCTCTTTGTGCCACTCCTCTATGCTTACTTTGTAGGCAGCCGGGTTGGTCTGGGCAGTTTCAACGGTATCGGGGGTGCTGTTGCAGGCTGATATAAACAGGGTGGCCAGGCTTAGGGCCATGCCTGTAACTATAGTTCTTTTCATCATACTCAAAGCTATACTTTATGAACGAAGATGACGCCATGCGGCACTATTTTTTAACGTATACTTTTACGCACTCCTCAAACAACAGGTCTTTCAATCACCTCACCATCAACCTAATAGCACATTTAAATCAGTAATTACTTGCATTCATGATTTTATATTTAGATATTTGTCTAAATACCTAACAAAAACAGTGAATAAAGTATTTAAAGCCCTGAACGATACTACCCGCCGCGAGATCCTGGATCTGCTAAAGGAGAAAGACCTGACTGCGGGCGAAATTGCCGAGGCTTTTAACATTACCAAACCCAGCATATCGCACCACCTCGACATCCTGAGCCAGGCCGACCTGGTTACTTCGGAAAAGCGGGGCCAGTTTGTGATCTACTCCCTTAACACGACCGTGCTGGATGATATTTTATCGTGGATGATGACTCTTAGAAAATAATACGATGCAAAAGAAAAGCAGCTTTTTAGAGATTCTGATCTGGGGCATGGCGCTGGTGCCGCTCGCTTACTTGTTTATAGTTTGGGAGCAACTCCCCGACCGCGTACCCATCCATTTTAACTACAAAGGCGAGGCTGACGATTGGGGAAGCAAAAACTTTCTGGCAGGTCTTATCCTGTTCATAACTGTTGGCCTAAACCTATTGTTGCTGGCCATACCCACCATAGACCCGAAAGATAAAATTGCACACATGGGCAGCAAATACCACCAGTTGCGGTTTATGATGGCACTTTTTATGGCGGCGCTGGCAGTGTTTATAGTTTACAGCGCTAAAGCCGGAAGCCTGGAAAGCAGCAACTTTGTAAATGTACTGGTGGGCGCGCTGTTCATCTCGTTTGGCAATTATTTTCAAGCACTTAAGCCAAATTACTTTATCGGGATACGCACCCCCTGGACCTTGGAAAGTGAAACCGTATGGCGCAAAACACACCGTATGGGCGGCAGATTATGGATAGCAGGTGGCGTGGTGATGTGCCTTTCTGCACTGCTGCAGAACCCGCTGGTGCGGCTGGTTATATTTTTAGCTACAGTAGCTATAGTAGTGCTTATCCCGGCTATTTATTCTTTTTTAGAACAACGTAAAGAACGCCAGCAGGCAGCTCGTTAAATATCTCAAACTATAACAACTATGAAAAAATACCTGCTACTTATACTTGTAACGCTACTTGCCGGAGCCAACTGCCTGGCCCAACACCCAGCCCAAACTATAGCCGGAAGCTGGAACGGTGCCTTAACCATAGGCGGTACCAAACTCAGGCTGGTCTTTCATATACAGGATAACAAAGGCGCACTTACTGCCACCATGGACAGCCCGGACCAGGGCGCAAAAGGTATTCCGGTAACTTCGGTAAAGCTGGTGCAGGATAGTTTATTTCTGGATATACAGGCCATACGCGGAACCTATGCCGGCAAACTAACCGGCCCTGCAACTATAAACGGCTACCTGAAACAAGGCGGCCAAACCATGCACATACCCCTCGCCAAAGGCGAAACCGAAGTTGCCCATCGCCCACAGGAACCCATAAAACCTTACCCGTACCAGGAAACCGAAGTAACTATAGAAAACAAAACAGCCGGCATAAAACTGGCTGGCACCCTTACCTTGCCTATAAAAAACGCCAAGGCACCGGCAGTTATACTTGTTAACGGCTCAGGCCCTCACGACCGCGACCAGCCCATAATGGGACATAAACCCTTTCTGGTGCTAGCCGATTACCTTACCCGGCAAGGTTTTGCTGTACTAAGGCTGGATGACCGTGGAGTAGGAAAATCAGAAGGTAACTTTGCAACCGCCACAACCGATGATTTTGCTACTGATATAGAAGCTGCTTACACCTACCTGAAAAACAATAACGTAATTGAGCCGCAGAAAATTGGATTGATAGGCCATTCCGAAGGCGCATTGGTGGCAGCCAAAGTAGCCGCAAAACACCCCGATGTAGCTTTTGTAGTGTTAATGGCCGGAACCGCCGTACCCGGAACTGAATTGCTGATTGCCCAGAACAAAGCCCTACTAAAAGCCGCTGGTGTACCGCAGGCCCCACTGCAAAAGTACCTGCAACTCCGCAAAGCCCAGTTTGAGGTAGCCGCCACCGAAACCGATTTATTTAAAGCTTCCGATAAAATAAAACAACTGGAGCAAACCGCTAAAACTAACCTGACCGAGCAGGAACAGAAACAACTGGGCCTTACCCCACAAAGCCAGCAAGCTATAGTTGCCCAGCTCAGCTCGCCTTGGATGCGCTATTTTTTAAAGTATAATCCTGCCCCTACCCTGCAAAAACTAAAAATGCCGGTGCTTGCGCTTAACGGAACCAAAGACCTGCAGGTGCCTTACCAGCAAAACCTGCCCGCCACCGAAAAAGCCCTGAAAGCCGCAAGCAACAAAAAATATACGATCAAAGAAATGCCCGGCCTTAACCACCTCTTTCAGACGGCGACAACTGGTATGATAAACGAGTATGGCCAGTTGGAAGAAACTATAGCCCCGGCAGCTCTGGAAACTATAAGTACCTGGATAAAGGGAGTAGTAAAGTAAGCGGCTACTTTACAAATTATAGCTATTATTACAGTAACATTAAGTTGGTTTTAATGAGCTCTAGTAAAGGTTACTATACGTCAAATAATTCCAACATCTGGTAACACAAATCAGTCCTTTAAAATCAGAATAATGAACGATAGCCTATACCCGTGTTTGTGGTTTGACGGACAAGCCAAAGCTGCTGCAGATTTCTATTGCTCTGTTTTCAAAAACTCAAAAATATTAACCAATACGCCCATGGTGGTTACATTTGAGTTAAACGGGAACAAGTTTATGGGGCTTAATGGAGGGCCAACTTACAAATTTAACGAAGCGGTGTCTTTTGTTATTACTTGCGAGACACAGGATGAAATTGACCATTACTGGAATAACCTGACAGCAGGCGGACAAGAGGGCAAGTGCGGCTGGCTTAAAGATAAATTCGGGGTGTCGTGGCAGGTTGTACCCACCATCCTGAGCAAACTGATGAGTGACCCTGAGAGATCATCGCGGGTAATGCAGGCATTCATGACAATGAAGAAATTTGATATTGAAACGTTACTGAAGGCTTAAACTCAACCAGCCTGAAAAAGATTGAGCCAGTTAACTATACATGCTTAAGTACCAGGGAAACTATAGTTTAGATAATACCTGGCCTGAGGCACTTGTAAAATACAAAGCATATCTGATCACTTTTCATAACCTACAAACATGCACCCGATTCTTAGAAACATTTTGGCCATCGTTGCCGGCTTTGTCATTGGCAGTTTTGTAAATATGGGTATTATTATGATTAGCGGTTCCATAATTCCTCCTCCGGATGGTGCCGATGTTACCACCTCTGAAGGCTTAAAAGCTTCCATGCATTTATTTCAGCCAAGGCATTTTATTTTCCCGTTTCTGGCACATGCCCTGGGTACTTTTGCAGGCGCACTGGCAGCTGCGTTAATTGCTGCAACTCATAAAATAAAGTTCGCACTGGCCATCGGCGTCTTGTTCTTAGCCGGCGGAATTGCCAGTATTTTTATGCTTCCGTCACCTGCCTGGTATACTATAACAGACTTAGTTGGTGCCTACTTACCTATGGTTTACCTTGCTATACTTGCAGCCAGAAAGCTTCAGTCAGATAACCTGCAAAAGTCAGCTTAAGCAGGCTTAATAAGCATGACACTTCCTTTTAAAAACTATGGATAGCATGACCTTAGACAAACTAAAGTTTCCGATCGGTGAGTTTGAAAAGCCAGAAACCATTACGGAAAATATTTTAACAAACTGGATCTCAGTTATAGCCCTTTTTCCGGAAAAGTTAACAAGTGAAGTGAACAACCTGACCGATTCGCAGCTTGATACACCTTACAGACCAGGCGGCTGGACCGTGAGGCAGGTGGTGCACCACTGCGCAGACAGCCACATAAATAGCTTGACCCGATTTAAATTAGCCCTTACGGAAGACAACCCAACTATAAAACCTTATTTTGAAGACCGTTGGGCAGAACTACCAGACAGCAAGACATTACCTATAGACAGCTCCCTGAAAATACTGGAAGGCATACACGCACGTTGGATTACACTACTGAATAACCTGACAAACCAGCAACTTAAGCGAACATTTGTTCATCCGGAAAAAGGCAAGGCACTTAGCCTGGACGAAGCTACAGGCTTGTATGCCTGGCATTGCAATCATCATTTAGCGCACATTACTACCTTAAAACAACGTAAAAACTGGTAGCAACCTCTAAAACAGCCAGTAAATTTCTATTGCTACCAAATCTTAACCCAACTATAAACATTTGACTTAAGCTTTGATCCGCCCCTACACTTCCTCCGACAAAACTGCACTTATTGATCTGCTAAAACTTAACACCCCGCTATATTTTGCAGAAGCCGAAGAAGCTGACTTTATTGAGTACCTGGAGCAGCACCTGGAAGACTATTTTGTAGTGGAAGAAGCCGGCGCTATAGTTGGGGCGGGCGGTATCAATTACTTCTCAGATGATAAAATTGCCCGCCTCTCCTGGGATATAGTGCACCCTGCTTACCAGGGCAAACGCATCGGCTCACAGCTTACACAGCACCGCATCAACCACATCAAAGCTAACCCAGGTATAAATACTATAGTGGTGCGCACCACGCAGTTGGCATACCCGTTTTACCAGAAAATGGGCTTTACCTTAGTAAAAACAGAAAAAGACTACTGGGCCAAAGGGTTTGATTTGTACGAGATGTACCTGTCGCTGGCAGGTAAACTATAGTTGCAGCTATAGCTTATAAATCCCGAAACGGTGCATAAGCGCTTAGCCTTTCATGGGCTCCATTTCCAGAATTATAGTTTCGGCAGGTTTCTTTTTGAGCAGGCCATTTATCAGGTTGAAGGCGGTAAGCATGTCTTCTTTGCGCTTATAACTATACAGCGAAAAAAACTCTTCGCCTTTAGTTGCTTTCTCTACAACATACAGGTTATGCGCGCTTGAGTCAAAAAAGGTAAGCGAGCAGTTTTCAACACGTTCGATATCTACCAGAGATATATAAGCTATTTTGGAGCCCTGGGGTGCAGGAATTTTGATATTCATGTTGCCTATGTCAGACTTGAGAAAAACTTAGGCGCAAACCGTGAGTACGGCTTAAAGCAAGTGCAGTTTACTATTTTGATTTCAAAAAACCGAATAAAAATTCACTTTATGCTGTGCGTAGCTGAGCCCGTATAGTTTAAAATGCAACTTTGTTTCAGGGCACCGGGTCGTAGCCGCTGCTGCCCCATGGGTGGCAACGGCCAATTCGTTTCAGGGCCAGCCATCCGCCTTTAAACGGGCCATGCTTAGTAACTGCCTGCAACGCATACGTAGAGCAGGTAGGAGTATAGCGGCAGGTAGCAGGTTTCAGTGGGGATATCATGTGCCGGTAAACCCAGATCAGGCCAAGCAGTAGTTTCTTCAGTAGCCAGGTCATGTATTAAATATTAGCCATACTTAACATCCTAACACCTGTTAGGAGCGTAAATTTTTATTAAATTGCAGCAGTTTAACTAATCTAAACAAATTTCCATGTTAAAAAGAATCCTTTCACTCCTACTTTTAGTTGGCCTGAGCACGCCCTTCGCTGCCAAAGCCGACGAAGGTATGTGGTTGCCGATGCTGATAAAGCGCCTGAACCACGCCGATATGCAGAAAAAAGGACTTCAGCTTACTGCCGAAGAGATCTACTCTGTAAACAATTCCAGCCTGAAAGATGCCATTGTGCAGTTCGGTGGTTTTTGTACAGGTGAGTTCATCTCTAAAGAAGGTTTGCTGCTTACCAACCACCACTGTGGTTACGGTGCTATCCAGTCGCACTCTACACCGCAACACGATTACCTGACAGATGGTTTCTGGGCAAAGAGCCACGCAGAAGAGCTTCCGAACGAAGGTCTTTTTGTTGATATACTGGTACGTATGGACGATGTGACCGGCAAAGTGCTGGAAGGCATTGACAACAACACACCGGAAACAGAACGTGCCCAGAAAGTTGGCCAGCGTATGCAGGCACTGGCTAAAGAAGCCAGCAACAACGGCGAATACGTAACCTATGTGCGCGATTTCTTTAACGGTAACGAATATTACCTGTTCGTTTACAACCGCTTTACCGACGTTCGTCTGGTAGGTACGCCTCCATCATCAATCGGTAAGTATGGCGGCGACACCGACAACTGGATGTGGCCACGCCATACCGGCGACTTCTCTATGTTCCGTGTATACATGGGCAAAGACGGCAAGCCGGCCAAGTATAGCAAAGACAACGTTCCTTACAAGCCAAAGCACCACCTGCCAATTAACATTGCAGATAAAGAGCCAGGCGACTTCTCGATGGTATTCGGTTTCCCGGGCCGCACCAAGCGTTTCATGACCTCGCAAGGCCTGCAGCTGGAAGTAGACCAGCTGAACAAATCGCGTATTAAACTGCGTGAGAAAAAGCTTGACCTATGGAAGCAGGATATGGACAAAGATGCAGCAACCCGTATCAAGTATGCGTCTAAATATGCATCTACTGCCAACTACTATAAATACTCTATCGGCCAGAACGAAGGCATTAAGCGTATGAAAACCCTGGAAGGTAAACGTGCTGACGAAGCAAAATACCAGACATGGGCTAATGCCGATGCACAGCGCAAAGCCCTTTACGGCAACGTACTTTCTGATATTGATGCTTCTTATAAAGAGATCGAAACGTATAACTTAGGTTCTATTTACCTGAACGAGGCTATACTTGGCACCGAATCGCTGTTGATGGCGTACCGCCTGATGCCGCTTTACACTACCCTGAAAGGAAACGACGCAGCTGCTACCCAGAAAGCTGTTGAGGACCTTTTACCACGCGTGGATGCGTTCTTTAAAGACTATAACATGCCAACAGACAAGAAAGTGTTTGCTGCCATGCTGAAGTTCTACTCTGAAGACATCGCTAAAGACCAGCAGCCAGCTGCTTTCAAAAACCTGGTAGCTAAGTATAAAGGCGACTTCAACAAACTAGCGGACCATGTATACAGCAACTCGTTTGTGGTATCAGAGCAAAAACTGAAAGACTTCCTGAAAAACCCGACTGCCAAGAAACTGGAAAACGATCCTGCTTTCGCTATCGTGCAGCCGATCATGGAGAACTTCCAGACGAACATTGCTCCTAAAATTGGTGCAGCCAATGCAAAACTGGCCACTGCTAACCGCCTATATGTTGCCGGCCTTCGCCAGATGAACCCGAACTTTGTATACTACCCGGATGCAAACTCAACTATCCGTTTAAGCTACGGTGCTGTAAAAGACTATAGCCCACAGGATGGTGTACTATACAACTACTACACGACCATGGAAGGTTTAATGGCAAAAGAAGACCCGACCAACGAAGAGTTTGAAGTACCGGCTAAGTTAAAGCAACTATACCAGGCAAAAGACTACGGCCGCTATGCCAACGACAAAGGCGAAATGGTTGTTAACTTTATCACAGACAACGACATTACAGGTGGTAACTCAGGTTCGCCAGTAATTAACGGTAAAGGTGAGCTAATTGGCCTTGCATTTGACGGTAACTGGGAAGCAATGACTGGTGACCTGGTGTATGATGCAGACTACAAGCGTTGCATTAACGTGGATGCCCGTTACGTACTGTTCATTATCGACAAGTATGCAGGCGCTAACAACCTGATCAGCGAGATGACGATTGTAGACACAGACAGCCCAGGTGCAGGCGATGCTGCCAAAGCAGAAGCTAAAACACCACAGGCCGAGCTACTGAACGCCACAATGACCGAAGCCCAGGAAAAACTGCGTGCCGGTAAAACTGAGTTCAAGATCGAAAAGAAAAAAGGCGACGCTAAAGTTAAACTACAGGTTAAAGACTAAGCACCTTTTAAACTATAAACTGAAAAGCGCTGAGAAATATCTCAGCGCTTTTTTTATTGTCTGGATCAGGATTTGCAGGATGAGTAAGGATAAACAGGATGACAGGATTAACCTCACAGTGTTTTTTAAACCTGTGAGCGTTATTGTTTGCTATGTAGCCAGACACTCACAGGTCTGGAAGACGCTGTGAGGTCTGCAGCCTAATCTTTAAATCTTAAAAATCTTAGTCAGGTTGGCATTTTACAGTAATCCTGCTTATTCTTGGTATTCAAATTTTTGCCTGATGCTGAGACCTGCCATACTTCTACTTTCTATACTTTCCATACTTATACTTCCGACAGCGGCGCAGTACAGGTCTTTTTCAACTGTCTCGCTGGTTCCACGGCCCCAGCATGTAAAGGAACAGCAGGGTCATTTTATACTGAACGCCAACACCCGCATCTACCTGAACCCCGACCAGCAGTACCTGGAGTTTACAGCACAGCAACTGGCACAGGAGATAAAAAAAATAACAGGTCAGCAACCACAAGTGCTTTTCAAAAATCCCAGAAAACGAGGTTCCAACTTTATTTACTTAACCTTAACTAACACCCCCGATACGCTTGGTCCGGAAGGCTATAGTTTAAAAGTGGAGCCGACCAAAATTATACTTGCAGCCAACCAACCGGCAGGTATAGCCATGGGTTTACAAACTATAAACCAGCTGTTGCCATTAACTCAAACCTTAGCACCTGTTACCATACCTGCTTTGGAGATTACAGATAAGCCCCGCTATAGTTGGCGGGGGTTGCATTTAGATGTGGTCCGTCATTTCTTCCCGGTTGCTGATGTAAAAAAGTATATCGATTACCTGGCCATGCACAAGCTGAACACCTTCCACTGGCACTTAACCGACGACCAGGGCTGGCGCATCGAAATAAAAAAATACCCGAAGCTGACTGAAGTCGGCGGCTGGCGCGACGGAACTATAATTGGCCATGCCCTGGAACGCCCTCAGCAGTTTGATGGCAAAAGGTATGGCGGCTTTTACACGCAGGACGAGATTCGTGAGGTGGTGCAATATGCCAAAGACCGCCACATAACTATAGTTCCGGAGATAGAAATGCCAGGCCATGCACTAGCTGCGCTGGCTGCTTACCCCGAGCTGAGCTGCACTGGTGGTCCGTTTAAAACAGAGCAGGCCTGGGGCATTTTTGAAGATGTATTTTGTGCCGGCAACGAGCAAACCTATAGTTTTCTGCAGGATGTTTTAAGTGAGGTAAGTGCCTTGTTTCCGGGCCAGGTAATACACATTGGCGGCGATGAAGTACCCAAAACCCGCTGGCAGGCCTGTCCGAAATGCCAGGCTAAAATAGCCGCCGAAAACCTGAAAAACGAACACGAACTACAAAGCTATTTTATAGAACGTATCGGTAAATTCCTGAAAACGAAAGGCAAGCGCATTATTGGTTGGGATGAAATTCTGGATGGCGGCATACCGGGCAATGCACTCATTATGTCGTGGCGCGGTACGGCCGGTGGCATAAAAGCCGCAGAGCAACAGCACGGTGTAGTAATGACGCCTACCTCGCATTTATACCTGGATTATTACCAGGGCGAGCAGCAACTGGAGCCATTGGCATTTGGCGGCTACACACCGCTCAGCAAAGTCTATAGTTTTAACCCCACTCCTGATAAACTTACCGCATCAGAGCGCAGGTTTATTTTGGGTGCCCAAGCCAACCTCTGGACCGAATACATCCCGACGTTTAAGCACGTAGAGTACATGTTGTTCCCGCGCATTGCCGCTGCCTCCGAAGTGTTCTGGACCAACCCGGAAAACAAAAACTTTACTGACTTTGCCGAGCGCATGCAGCAACAATACCAGCGCTACGAAGCTTTAGGCATAAACTATAGCACCAGTGCCTACCAGGTAAAGCAACATATAGCCATCGATACTGCCCAACGCCAGGCAACTATAGCTTTTACATCAGATGCTACAGGCGCGCAACTTTTCTATACTACGGATGGCTCTTCGCCTACCCAAGCGTCACAACTATATACTGCGCCATTTACAGTTAACAAAACAGCAACTATAAAAGCAGCATCTTTTATGGATGGCCGGCTGATGGACGAACCAACCACCACAAAACTAACGCTACACCAGGCTTTTGCCAGACCAGTAAAATTACAGAACAAACCCAGTCGCTACTTTCCGGGGCAGGGCGCTGCAACTATAACTAATGGGCTAAACGGCTCGCTTAACCAGAACGACGGCCAGTGGCTAGGTTTTGCTACCGATAATCTGGAAGCCATAATTGACCTGGGAAAATCCACGACTATAAGCCGCATCAGTAGTTCGCATTTACAAAATATGTTGGCTAATATTTTCCTGCCCACACAGTTGGAGTTTGCTGTTTCGGAAGACGGCAAGAAGTTTAAAACTGTTAAAACTATAGTTAACACTACCGACCCGTTGAAAGGAGGCATTTTTACACAGGCTTTTACCGCTGAGTTTGCACCAGTTAAAGTCCGATTTGTGAAGGTGATAGCCCGTAATATTAAAGTATGTCCACCCAAGCACCGCTCTGCCGGCAAAACCGCCTGGTTATTTGTGGATGAGGTGGTGGTGGATTAGTTTTCTCTTGGTGAGTTTGAGATAGATCTCTCACTTTGTTCGAGATGACATTAATACTTTAATCATCCTGTATTTCCTGATTCAGGAATTTCCAGAATGGATTTTGAAAATTGATTAAGTTTTCTTTTTTCTCCCTGCTCCATTTCTTTATCTCTTTTTCCCGCTCTATGGCATGTTGCACCTGCGTGTGACGTTCAAAATATACAAGATTGTAGCAATAGTATTTTCCAGCAAAAGTAGATGCATCTCCACAGTTCATAAAGTGCTCCTGAAGTCTTCTTGGCAGATCGTTTGTAAGACCTACATAAAGAGTCGTTCTTTTAGGGTTAGTAGTTATATAGACAAAGTAATTATGTTCCCTCATTTTTTTGTCATTTCGAGCCAAAGCGAGAAATCTATTTCAGATACTACCATTAACAATCATTCAGAGTTGCCTGAGCTGCCCTAAGCAAAATCTAACTTAATCACTCACCTCCCGTAAATCCTATTTCACTAAGTATAAAAGCCTTACGAATGGGATAACTTTACTGCGCTATACTTTATACTGCTTTATTCTTCTGATCCCTTTCCTGGCGAAGGCGCAAACTGATGTACCTTTCGGAGCGCGGGCCGCTGCACTTGGTAATGCATCTGTTACCCTCCCCGACCTCTGGGCGCTACACAATAACATAGCTGGTATTTCTTCACTAACACAACCCCAGGTTGGGGCATATGCCGAGAACCGTTTTGGTGTGCGGGCTTTTACAACTGGAGCGCTGCTGGGTGTTTACCCTACAAAAAAATATGGCGTTTACGGTATAAGCCTTAGCCGTTTTGGCGACGAACTATACAGCAGGCAACACGTTGGGTTAGGCGCGGCGCACAAAGTTGGGCAGTTTAGTTTAGGCATAAAAGCAGATATATGGCAGGTTGCGGTGCAGGGTTATGGCAGCCGGAAAGCAGTAACCTTAGCCATTGGTGGTCAGGCCGAAATTGTACCGGGTTTATACTTTGGTGCACATGCCTACAACCTCAACCAGGCCAAACTCTCCGACTTTGAAGACGAACGTTTGCCTACCATCATGAAAGCCGGCCTTAGCTACATACCTTATAAAAAGTTGTTATTATTAGCCGAAACTGAAAAGAATATAGACCATAACGCCACGTTTAAAGCTGGCATAGAGTATCAGCTCTTTCCAGATAAATTTATACTTCGCAGCGGGTTTCAGTCGCTTACAAACACGCTTACTTTTGGGGCGGGTTTTAGAGCACGGCAGTTTATAGTCGATTACGCTTTTGGCAACACCACACACTTAGGCAACAACCACCATCTTTCGTTTTCTTATAGTTTCGGAAAGCCGGCTATAGTTACCACCACCCCACCTGTAAACCCGATGTAATATGGTGCGGGCTATAGTTGTATTGTTGCTGATCCTATACTTACCATCAAAACTGAAGGCACAGGATTATCCGCGGCAAACAATAGACTTCGACCTTTTTGTGCAGGAGCTTTTTGCGCAACAGGAAGACGAAAACATTTCCTATGAAGACCTCTACGAAACACTTTTCCAGTATTATCAGCAACCTATTAATCTGAACAACACTACCCCCGAAGAGCTGGCTTCACTTTTTATACTCTCACGCCCACAGATCGCTTCTTTCTTCAAACACATACACGACAACGGCAAACTGCTCAGCATTTACGAACTACAAGCCATCCCTGATTTCGATTTGATCACTATTTACCAGCTGTTGCCTTTTGTAAAAGTTGATGATGCCGGGTTATATGCTGATTCGCGGCCGTTGTGGCAACGCATGATAGGTGAAGACAATAACGCACTTATACTTCGGTATGAACGAACCTTGCAGGAACGGCACGGCTATAGTTCAGTAGATTCCAGCAGTCGTTCACAAAGTCGTTACCTGGGCTCGCCAGACAAACTATACCTGCGTTACCGGAATAGCGTGGCGCAGGACTATAGTTTTGGAATTACCGCCGAGAAAGACCCCGGAGAAGACTTTACCTGGGACCGCAGCACGCGCCGCTATGGTTTCGATTTTTACAGTGCGCACTTTCAACTCTACAACAAAGGCAGGTTTAAAACCATAGCTATCGGCGATTACCAGTTACAGATCGGGCAGGGTTTGCAGTTGTCGTCGGGGTACAGTGTGGGCAAAGGCAGCGAAACCATAATTACACTCAGCCGCGCAAATCTAGGTATCCGGCCATACAGTTCGGTGCTAGAGTCAGCATTTTTCAGGGGTGCGGCAGTAACGTACAGGTTAACAGATGACCTGAACCTTACAGGCTTTTACTCTAACAAACGCGCCGATGCCAACCTACAGGGCGATACTATTTCGGATGATTTTACAGAAACGTTTACCGGCATCCAGACCTCAGGTTTCCATAGAACAACAACCGAACTAGCTAATAAAGGCCAGGTGCGGGAGCAGATCTTCGGGAGCAGTTTGCAGTATCATAAACAGGCTTTTACACTTGGCTTTACAGCGGTTGGTACCAACTATAGTTCTCCTATCCAGAAAACCGATGTAGCTTACCAACACTTCGAATTTAGTGGCGAAAGCAACTATACAGCCGGCGCCAACTATAGCTATACCTGGCAGAATGTGTACCTGTTCGGGGAAACGGCCATGAGCAAAAGCGGCGGCGTGGGCAGCGTTAATGGGTTGATCGCGAACCTGTCTAACAAAGCGGAAGTAGCCATGCTGTACCGCTATTATAGTCGCAGTTTCCATAGTTTGTATGGTGGAGCATTTGGGGAAGGCAGCCGGAACATAAACGAACGTGGTTTTTATACCGGCATCAAACTAAAGCCCATTGCCCGCTGGGAGCTAACCGCTTACTATGATCGCTTTACGTTTCCTTGGCTACGCTACCGCGTCGATGCTCCCTCCTATGGCGACGAATACCTGGTGCGACTATACTTTAAACCCAACCGCCAAAGTGCCCTTTACGGCCAGTTCCGTACCGAAAGCAAAGGCCTGAATGCACCCAACAACACCACAGCTATAGATTATGTAGCCCAGGCCCAGCGCCGAAGTTATTTGCTATACTATGAGTTCGCTCCTACTCCGGCCCTCAGTTTAAAAAGTCGTGTACAGTTCAGCAGTTATGACCACGAAGCACCTAAACAAACCGGTTACCTTATCGCTCAGGATATAAACTATACTTTCAAAAATATCCGACTCAGTACCCGTTACGCCCTTTTCGATACTGACAGTTACGATACCCGCCAGTATGTGTACGAGCGCGATGTGCTCTATGCATTTTCTATTCCGGCGCTAAGCGGCAAAGGGACACGTATGTATGCGCTGCTGCAGTTTCAGCTGATCCGGGATCTGGATGTGTGGGTAAAGTATGGCATCACTAACTATAGAAATGTGGACACCATTGGTTCAGGACTGGAAACTATAGCTGGCTCCACGAGATCGGATGTTAAAGCGCAGGTTAGGTATAGGTTTTAAGTCAATAGCCATCGCAATGAATTAATGGTCTTTCGTCCTGAGCGATGTAAAAATCAATTCGAACAGAATCTCCAGCCTGAAAGATAACAGGCGTAGTTTCAACATTCAAATACCCCACATATCTACTTACCAATGGATAACCAATACTATATGGTCTTGTTATTAAACTATAGTTACCCAATTGATCCCCATAGTAATTACAACCATAATTTACTACTGCACCCTCTAAAAGCTCTTTGGTAACAATATCATAAACACTACCACCGATATAAATACTATCCTGCGCTGCCAAATACTTGCTCTTGTATACTTTAAAAGTATAACCTCCCTTATTGTATGTTGGAGTCAAAGCCAACTGTTCCGTTTTGCAGCTAACAAAGAGAGCAGAAATTAACAGGTAAAATAGCAGGTTCTTCATCTTTATGCTTTAGTTTAGTTCTTACTATACTTAGATGCTAAACTTTGCCTTTTTCCATAAGTTGAATTAAAAATTTAACCCTCATGCTGCTGCAGTGGCTTACAACTGTCTTTTATACTTGCGGCAACTATACTTCCATCGTGGCTGAATTCGAGGTGGCAGCATTCTATGAAAAGGGCTTTCAGTTTTTCGCGGCCGCGCTGTACTCTTGATTTAGCTCCGGAATACGAAATACCCAATCTTTCCGCAATCTCCTTTTGGCTAACACCTTCCAGCTCGCTCAGGCGCAGGGCTTCGGCATACTCTTCAGGCAATAAGCTGATCAGGGGTTCTACCAGCGCTTCTACATCGTGGCGGGTGTCGTCAGGTAGTTCTTCCAACTCTACATCGGTTATACTTTGGTACTTACTGTTTTCCCTGAAAAAATCGTACACGGCGTTGCGGGTTATCTGGTAGAGCCAGGCTTTCATGTTCTTTACCTCGGGCAACTGCTCGCAATGTTTGTATACTTTCAGGTATAGTTGCTGCAGTATGTCGTTGGCTTCATCTTTATCCAGGATGCGCTTCTGTACAAAGCCTTTCAGTTGGGCCTCGTAAGCCAGGAAAACAGGCGCTACTGCCGCACAGGTGTCAGCAGAAAGATTGTTAAGTTTTGGGGTGTGGCAGCAGCTATCCATGTAAATATAAAGTTAAGGTTTCTGTTATCTAAGTTAAACTCCTACAACGTTGCTTCTTCTTTCCATCAGACAGATGTCGCGCCACTGGCCATGTAGCTGGCCCAATCGTTCGCGTACACCTAAAATCCGGAAGCCGCATTGTTCGTGCAGTTTTATACTTGCTTTGTTCTCGTTCAGGATGCCGGCCTGCAGTGTCCAGATGCCTTCCTGCTCTGATGCCAACACCAGCTTTTGCAGTAACAATTTACCAATACCCTGGCCTTTAAAATCCGGATGAATGTAGACACTGTCTTCGGCCACGCCGGCATAAACGCACCTACCCGATACCGCCGTAAGCGCAGCCCAGCCTGCTACCACGCCATTTTGCAAGGCAACCAGCCGACAACTTTTCATATACTTGGCATCCCACTCTTCCCAATCAGGGGCTTTGGTCTCGAGGGTGGCGTTGTTGGTAGCCATGCCCAGTTCATATATCGCTTTTACCTGCGGGTAATGCTCCGGCAGCATGTCGGTAACTATAACTGATGTTGTGATGGTAGTTTCCATTTGCGAATTAATTTACAGGAAAACAACAACAGCGGCAAGTATAAATTTATACCTGCCGCTGTTGGCTTATAGTTTTATGTTGTACTAAACGGCTGCTTCGGTTTTGCGTGCGTTGGCACCTTCGCCGTACACAGTTGCCTCTCCAAAAGTATAAAAAGCTTCCCAGTCTACGCCCTGCGGGTCAGTTATCCACGACTTTTCCGATTTGGCATAACAGCAGGTACATTTTCCTTCTTCCCGGATGGCGCCTTTTGCTTTTTTCAGGTTGCCGTATACTTCTGCCAGTTCTTCTTCGCTCTCGGCCTGTATGCCTAAGTGCTCAATGCCGGCATTCTCTGGGTGCAACGATATGGCGAAATTTATGCGCGGGTTTTCCAGCATCCATTTAGCGTAATCTTCTTTTAGCACAGTTGGCTCGGTGGCAAATAAGGCAGTATAAAAACCTACTGATTCTTCCAGGTTTATTACTCTTACATTAACGTGAAATCTTTTCATGACTTATGTTTTTTTAAGGTGTTTTATTTCGTTTACACCCTGATGACGGAGCCACTTTTAAAAAGACGCAGCCCACAGAATATATTTTTTCTGTGGGCTGTGGGTTATTTTGTTGGAGGAGGTTTAGCTGTAAGAATATGTTAAAAAATGGATTTAGGGGATACTTTAATAAAGTCAAGAAAAAATTCAAGATTATTAGAAACTCCAGCAAGCGCAATGAAAATGCCGTTATCCAATGTTTTGATAGTGACAAAGGACCTTTGAGCGTAAGCAGCACTGTAAACACTTCCTTTTGTCAGCCTTTTTACCTCGTTTCCATTGGCATCTAACACCATAATGGTTACGTTACCAATTTGGTCAAAATAAGTGCAGATGAAGTGTTTCATATCATAATTCATCACATTAATGGCTTTCAACTCCGATATAGGCCACAGTTGATCTAAAGTCTTATTCCATAATTCGTTCCCATGTTCGTCGAACCTTACAAGCTTAGGTGCAGTTGAGACGCCTGCTCGGCCCGTAACAGCTAAAAAACCATTATCTGGCAATGCTACAACTTTAATTCCTTTATAGAGTTTAGACCAAAGTTTCTTACCACCAGCATTGAGTTTAATTAGGTATTCATCATTACCGGAGTAAAACCAACCGCCTATTGCAATATAATTGCCGTCATTAAGTTTCGAGATAGAGCAAGCACTAGGGTAGTTCCAAAAAGTTTGATCCCATTGTTTTTCTCCGTTCATGCCGATTTTCCTGAACAGCATATCAGAATTACCTCTTCCGGCAATAACAAAATTGTTATTATCTTTAATGATATCAAGCCCAACAAAATCAGTATCAATCGATACTTCACTTAAAACTTCTCCAGTACTGCTGAATTTTACCATGTGTGGAGCTCTGCCACTCTCATTGCCAAAACTTTGAGTTCGAATGCCAACATACCCATTTACATCTGCGAATAGTTCCTCTATTCCTCTAGGAGTAGATGTATTTTTCATAATACTCATCCACTCTCTTTTACCAAATTTATTTAATTTGATAAGTACATTCCTATCAAAACTTCCATCGTATCGAATCCCGCCTGCAATAGCATAACTACTATCACTCAACTGAACAATGCTATTAACAGTGAAAAGTGAGTCTTTTGTGTTATTGTATTTTGTAAATGCAGAAGTGGGCTCTTTTGGAGCAGATGGTTCAGGCGCAGAATTATCTTTAGTACAAGATGTGTTGAATATAAATACAATAGCACATATTAATTGCAAATAATTGATTCGTCTCATAGAACTTAGTTTAAATTTTCAGAACTGAGTGTTAATGGAAAAAACAGAACATATGGATATCTAATTCTTGCTAACTATAGTATAAACGAAAACATACGCTTAACTGCACTATAGCTGTAATTATTAAAATCTATTATCAACCAAAACTTACTGCACATTCTTTACAAACACCAGTTGCTGGCCGTCGGCTTTTACGATGTTATTCATAAACTCGAGCATCTGTGCATAAGCTTCGGGCTTAAAGCGGCCTTTGTTCATTTGCAAGGTTCGCTCATAGGTTACTTTCTGGCCGTCTACTTTGGTAATAGTTTTAAACGTACCGAACTCAGTTTTATAGTTGGTGTCGGTGGGTTTGTATTCTAAAGTATAGCCGGCCGGCATTTCGTAGGTAACTATATCGGTGTTGGTATAAGCTGATGCGCGCATTACATCCCATTTGCGGTTCTCCACGGCATTGGGTGTGCTGTCCCATTTGTTCATCAGGTTTGGCGCCAGGAACATGCGTTTTCCGCTCAAAGTTGCCACCTGGCGCAGGCTTAATTCCAGTTTTTCGTTTACTTCCGGCAGCTTGCCCTTCTTCAGTTCAAAGGCAAAATTCTGTATCTCAAAAGCCGGGATATCGATGTTTTTATACAGCCATTTGCGCTGGTTTTCCGGGGAGGCGTTTTGCATTACATCCCGGTGGTCTTCGTGGCTCAGGCCGGTGTAGCGTGTTTGCACATTGGCGGTGCCGTTACCTTTCTCATCTAGCTTTACAGTTGCGGTGCGGTACTGGGTATTTTCGGTAGCCGTATACGTTGGCGTGCTTACCAGTTTACCACCTTCTGGGGTTACAAGCAGCGCTTTGCGGTTGCCGGTAAAACTGCCCGTGTAGCCCGCCGACTCATGCTGGCTGGTACACTCCAGCCACAGCGTATCCTTTTCCATCGGCACCGAAAGTATAACGTGGTTAAACTGTTGTCCCGGAAAGTCCGAAAGTATAGGTGCTACATCATCCCCGGCGCGTATCAGGGCATGATACGAGTCTATACCTACTGTTTTCAGCATGGCTTGTGTATAGTTGGTTAGTGCCTTGCAATCGCCGTAGCCTTTGCCATCTACAAAACTAGCCTCAAAAGGTTGCCACCCACCTATACCCAACTGTATGGAAATATACCTGGTGTTATTCTGGAGGTAATTATAGATGCGCTTGGCTTTTTCTTCGGGGGTTTTGGCATCGGCAACTATAGCTGCGATTTTGGTTTTGGTAGCTTCGGGCAATACATCGCGGCCGGCATTCAGTTTGTTTATCCACTGGCCATAATTCAGCCAGGTTTCCATGTTGCCGGCATATCCTTCTACTTCAAAATCGGTTGGGGCGGTGCGCACCATCGGTACCAGCTCAGCCATTGGCGGCATATAAGGTTCCGACTTAAAAGGTGCCAGGTTACTAACCTCCCAGGTAAAGATCTGCTGTCCTGCTTCGGTGCGCATGGCAACGGGCTGTTGCAGGTTTGCTTCGCGGTAGCGTAGTTTCAGGCCGGCAGGTATAGTTACCGTAAACACAGATTTCTCAACCGAAAGGCTTTCTTCATCTAACGGGGCCCAGGTAGGGTAAAACAGCATGTTAGTGGTTGTAACCTGGTACTCAAACTCAACTGTAAACGGGTACATGGTATGCGACAGGTTTGCGATCTTTACGCGGTTATCTGCAAACAAGGAGTTATCGGTTATAGCACTGACATCAACAATATCGCTGTTTTTCAGGGTCTTTAATTTAACGCCATACGTGTCGTAAGAGGTACCTTTTACATATACTACTTTGGTGAGCTTGTCGTAGGGCACGTATAGTTTGGCGCGGTGCAGTCCGTTTTCGTTTAGTATGGTTATGCGGGTTTTAAAAGTGGTAGTGGCACTGCCCCGCGATGCAACCGCAAACACGGTTTCTTCTTTATTAATTATTACATTGGCCCCTTTTTTCAGATCTATAGGGTTGGTTTGCTTTGCTGCAAAGGCAGCGAGCGACGAGATAGCCAGCCAAAGTATGAGAGGCAGCAACGTAGTTTTTTGTTTCATAACTATAGGTTTGGAAAGAGCAGCAGCTTACAAAGGAACACTTAATTTGCCTTTGCAAGCTGCCACCCGGAAATGCTATACTTAGTTTGCGGTGCCTTTTTTTAGCACGATCTGTTCGGCGTGTTTGGCGATTATCTGATTGTAAAATTCTTTCAGGTAGGCGTACTCCTGGGCGTAAAACACAGGTTTGTTGATGTTTATTCTGCTTAGTACCTGCAACGTATTGCCTTCCTGCTGCACCAAGTAAGTAAACTTGCCGCCGTTGTTGGGCAGCGATACCGTTACATTTTTAGGTGCTTCATCTATCACATACCCAGTTGGTATCGTGTAGTTTGTAATAATGGTCTCATCTACCGGGGTACCGAAATCGACGGGGTAAACGCGCTCGCTTACTTTAAAAGGGTTGTCGGTTTTGGCATGGCCTACCAGCGGGCTCAGGTAAATAATATGATTGTCCTGTCCGTTTCCGCTGGCACTGATGCTGTATTTTATCTTCAGGGCTTCGGTAAGTTTGTCTTTATTCTCGATCATGGGCTTGCCTACTTTATAGTTAGCTCCGCGCTTCAGGCTCTCCGAAAACTTTTCCTCGCCGTTATCGCTCAGGCTTTTGCGCACCGAAAATGCATAATACCCACCTGCTGATTCCGTTGCCTGGCCATCCATGTCTCCGTTAGCTTTCAGGGCAAGGTCGGTGGTAATAAACTTAGAGTACACAACCGGCTTTAAGGCTACCCAGCGGTGCTCTTTCTTTTTTATCAGGTAACCTTCGCCGTTCAGGGCTCTTACCGGCAACATGCCAAATGGCATCAGGGGTTCGGTGGCATCCAGCAAATACGATACACCGTCGATCTCAACATGGCAAACCACATAGTTAAACTTATTAACCAACGGCGACTGTTTGGGCGGGCGGCCATTTTCGCGGGTACTCACCAGCACCGGCGATGCCTCCAGGCCGGCTTCCTGCAGCATGGCTGTCAGCAACAGGTTAATATCGGCTACGTTGCCAGTGCGGGTTTCGTAGGCTTTGCGTGTAGTAGTGGTGGCCAGGTAGGTATACTTTCCGTTCCAGTTCATCCGGCTTTTTACCTGGTCGTAAAGCGCCTGCGCCAGTTGCAGCGGCGTTTTATGCTGGTTCATGGTATAGGCAACCTCACTTTTAAAGAAACCACTGCGGTTAAGCTGCGCCCCGAAACGCTCGCTCATCATCAGGTCGCTGGTCACGTCGTCCCAGTTGCCGCTCATCTGGCGGGCAGCCTGCCCCGGATATACGATCTGCTGCAGCTCAAACTCGATCCTGGACTGGTAATCTTTTATAGTTGTGATATACTTTTCCTCTTTCAGGGCAGGTACGTCTTTCATTATCCAGACGTAGGCGTTGTTTACGAGTTCTGGCTTGGCTGAGGCGGCTATGTTTTTATCATTACTATACAACGGATGGTAGCCCTGCATCAGAAACTTATAGTCGTAATAAGAGGGTATTTCGGCGTGGTATTCGCTCCAGAGCGTAGGTATAGTTGTCTGAAATTCCCACTCGCGCAGGTTGTACACAAAATCAGAAGTTATCGTATAGGCCACATCTATCACCGAGCCTTCTTTTACATTGGGCATCGTAAACTTTTTAGAGAACCAGTTCTCGCTGTGCTGCTCCTCAAACACTGCCCCCGACTCCAGTTTTGATTTCTGCACCTGCCCGTTCTCCAGGTTATAAGTTACGCCTTTAATGCTCGACACGCGCTCTCGGTCGCCGCCTTTTACATAAAACGGTACATCTATAGTTGCCCAGTCGTAGCCGGACTTTTTAAGTATTTTGATGCGTATGTGGCGCTCTGTAATTACCTGTACTTCGTGGTTAAAAGAAAACCGGGTGTAACCGTAATCTGACAGTACGATGGCCTCTGCTGAGGTATCCTGTGCAAACCGGGTCATTTTTAATTCGGCTTCATTTACTTTTCCGTATTTGGCTACCTGTGCAAAAGCGGAGGTTGCAGCAAACCCGAAAACTAAAAGAAAGAGCATGCGAAGGGTAAAATTTGTTCTCATAGGCTAAAAATTAAATTTGATGGCAGACTGATGATAAGCTACAGGCTGATTAACTATAGCATCTGTAAGTTTATACATACAAATTAAACTATATTTTCTACATTCTGTAACTTTGCAGCTTCTAAAATTCTAACATTTAAGCGCTATACTTCAATTTGCAGCAATCAAGCAGCCTGTGTTATGCTTTTATGCAAGATGCTGGATAAGGCTTGTCACTCCTGCCACAGATAGATTCCCGTTAACTTTTGCTATAACCAGTTTGTAAACTATAGCCACAACTATAAACCTACCCCTCGCCTGCTCTATTCTGCTTTTATGAAAAAGATCTGTTTCCTGGTTTTTATGCTGATAAGTATAGCCGCCAACGCTCAGCAAATTGCGCCTGATGCCAGGGCAACTATAGTTAAAACTGCAGTTATGAATGCCGTTGGTGGAGGTAAAGCGATCAAAGGAATCAGCCACTTTAGCTACACTATACACAAGACCACCTATAGTTCGGACACGACTGTTACCCGCACAGCTTATACACTGGATCTGAACCGCAAACACATACAGGAAATACAGTTTACAGCTGCTGATACTATTACAAAATGGATTGGAGAAGATGGCGCCTGGCTGCAGAAGAATGGCATCAAAAACCACATTACCAGAAACGGACAATATAAGGCTACAACATATTTTCCTGACCAACTTTATACCGATGCTGCAAAACGACAGCCTGGTGTATGAGTATAAAAAATCTGTAGTTTATAAAGACCGTGAAGCCCAAATTGTGCAGGTGTATACGCCACAAAAAAAGGCCCTGCTCATGGACATGTTTGTTGACGCTAAAACCGGGAAGATACTCACCTCTTCTAAACCTGACCCTGAAACGGACAACTATAATTACTTTGCTGATGAACTGGACTACCAGCCGATCGGGAAGGGTGTGATTTTTCCGTTAGTATACCAGGTATGGGTAAAGGGTAAGCTAGTAACAGAAGGGAAGTTTTTAAACGTAGTGGTGAAGTGATAAAAGAAAAACAGAGCGGCAGCCTAGGGTGTGATGGAGGCCTGCCGCCCTGCAGTTATACTATAGGTAGGTTGCAAAATTATCGGTGTTCTGCCAGAATTCGCGGCAGGCTTTTCGCTGTTCTTCTAAAAATTCAGCGTCTTTTTTTAGTTCTCTCCAGTTGCCGTAGCCCAAGCGCTCGCATAGCCTGAAGAAGTTGTCGCCCTGGTTCTTAAAGCCTTTGGTGCTAACCAGTGCGCTTAATAAGGGTCTGCCCTCCGAGTGTTCCTCTTCCGAGATCTCGTCTATCACTTCAATCAGCTCTGCTTTTTCGTAAGTGTTATCTAGGTTTAAGCCTAATTCGGCCTCGTAGATAAGGTTTTGGAAGGTCATTTGGTTAGCTCTGCCGCGAGCTACCTGAATAAGTTTTTTACGTACGCGTGTATTCATATGTGCAAAAACTATAACTAAAGCCGCAGATCGTGGTAAGACCACTTTATGCATTAGCAGGTTTTCTGCCGCTTGTTTTAAAATAAATATATAGTAATGCTTACGTGCAGCGTACACCGTATGTTACAGGTGAGTGCAATTTTCTGCTCCTTTTTTCGGAACAAGGTTCGTTTTGGGGTTATGCCTGCATGCGTGGCTGTTTTTCGGAAAGATATTTCCAGTAACGTTTGGGAATATGCCTTAGGTGCAATTTCGGGTTTTTACGCTCCGGTATGTTTACGTGATCAAAGTATACCTGCCATAATTGTTTGTATGTATGCTCTTCTTCCATTACTGCCGACTCCGGCAACACGCCTATACCTTTTCGGGGCGCTGCATCCAGTGTTATAAAAGTTGTAGTGTGCAGATCGTAGTAGGCACCGTACCGGCGACGCGTGTCGTAAATGGCCCAAAGCTGGTCGGCGTAGCGTTTCGTAAAATGGCTGATGATAACGGGCAGCACATTAAAGTCAGGCTCAATGTGCGCATAGTATAGCTCTTCGGTTGTCTTCTGGAAACGCACAAACGCTTCCATGCGGTGTTTTTCGCGGTGCAGTTGTTTAGCTGCCTGTTGCACCTGTAATACACACGGGGCTGTATAGTTGCCTTCTATACTTTCAGAGTTATCAAACGCGAGCTTAATATAACTGAATATGGTTTGCTCAAAACCGGGCTGCTCCCACAGGTAAGTATAGTATAGCTCTTTAAGTGCGCTGGCAGATAAGCGCTTCTGCAATCCTTTCCATACTCTTCCGGCTTTCTCCTCATCAGCAGTAACGGCTATAGTTGTCCCGAAAATACCTGGCTGCGCCAGCTGCTCCTGCTCAATGGCAGTAGGCCAGGCTTTGCGCTCGTAGGCTTCGAACACTACCGTCAGCAGTCCTTCAAAAGAGCCGTCGTAAGTATAGAAATGCATTTAAAGCTTACTGGTTGTTGTTGCGGGCTTTCTCCTGTTTGCGCTCGGCCTGCATGCGCTGCAGGTGAGGTACCAACATGTTCAGTTTGCAATAACAGGATACGCGGGCAACTTTGTTATTCTTTCTCATCACTTTTACTTTTATCGTTTTTATCTTTTTTGTTTCTGATTCTTGATCTGTAGCAACTGCTTTATACTTCTGTGCCATAGCTATACTTGGTTTTATCAGCCCACTTGCCGGAACAGGTCCAGCTGCTGGGTAAGCAACGGGCTCCGTACGGCACCATCTCCAAACAATATCTTATTCCTGATGCGCTGCGAGTCGAAGTCGTAAGGTTGCAGGCTTTTGTGGTTACAGGTTATAAAGTATTTTGCCCGCTTCAGCACCACGCCCATCTGCCGTAGATGTTCAAAAGTAAGAGCAGCAAACCTGCGCGCCGACACAATCTTCTTGGCCGACTTCACCCCAATTCCGGGTACTCTCAAAATCATTTCATAGTCTGCCGTGTTCAGCTCTACCGGGAAAGCATGGCGGTTGCGTAGCGCCCAGCTCAGTTTCGGGTCAATGTCCAGGTCAAGGTGCGGGTTGCTGTCATCCAGTATTTCCTTTACATCAAAGCCATAAAAGCGCATAAGCCAGTCAGCCTGGTAAATGCGGTTCTCTCTTATAATTGGTGGCTCCGTGATGATCGGCAAACGGTTATCGGCACTTACCGGCACGTAACCCGAATAATACACGCGCTTCAAACTATAGTCTTTGTACAGCTGGTCCGATAGCAACAGGATCTGCTGGTCGTTCTCGGCGGACGCACCAACTATAAGCTGTGTACTTTGGCCGGCCGGTGCAAAAGTTGGCGCCGACTTAAAAAGCTTCTTCTCTTCTTTGGCCTGCATCAACTGCTGCTTAATGTTATCCATCGGCAGCAGTATTTCAGAGTAGCTTTTTTCCGGAGCTAATTTTTTCAGACTGTTTTCAGAAGGCAGTTCAATGTTTACGCTCAGGCGATCGGCATACAAACCGGCTTCTTTTATCAGTTCTTCGCTGGCACCCGGTATAGTTTTCAGGTGGATGTAGCCGTTAAACTTATGTTCCTGACGCAGCTTTTTGGCAATGCGTACCAGGCGCTCCATGGTGTAGTCGGCATTCGAGAAAATACCGGAACTCAGGAAAAGCCCCTCGATGTAGTTGCGGCGATAGAAGTTTATAGTTAAGTCTACTACTTCCTGCACCGTAAAGGCAGCTCTTTTAATGTCATTACTTTTGCGGGTAACGCAGTAAGCACAATCAAAAATGCAGTGGTTGGTAAGCAATATCTTCAGTAACGAAACACAACGGCCGTCTTCAGTATAACTATGGCAAATGCCCATCCCTTCCGCATTACCCAGGCCTTTGTTCTCGTTCTTCCGCTTTCCGCCGCTCGATGAACACGAAACATCGTATTTCGCAGCATCTGCTAATATCTTTAGTTTCTCTGTTATTCTGCTATCCATTCAGGCTATAGTTGTCTGCTTTAATGTTTTAAAGGTAGCACTTGATCAGCAATACTCCTAACAATTTTAGCAAAAACTTATAAACACGCTTATCAACATCTACATAAATACTAATTTAATTAGCATGCAGATTATGCTATAAAAGCGCCTATATCCATTTTAAGCGTATTGCGTAAGTGTTCTGCGCTTAAAAACCGTTATCTTTAGAAGGCTATACTTATTTTGTACCTCCTGTAAACTTTATGCATCCCTGCTCCCCTAACTATAGTTTAGCTTTGCGGCCGTTACTGCTGGCACTGCTTCTGCTATTTACTACAGGGTTAGCCGCACAAAAAAAACCGACTCCCAAGCCCGTTTTAGTTAAGCCCGATACTACCGTTATTATAACAGATACCACCCGCCATTTTGAAGAGCGCGTAATGCAGAACCTGAAGCAATTGTCGGAGCGGAAAACGATAATGGGGAAGTTGCTGAACTCGTTGCTGGAGTTTGACCCTAAAGACGAAGTACTGAACCTGGATGCAGAACTGATAGAGCGTGAATACGAACGCCACAACTATAAAGTAGTGCGCAACATACGCATCGTTACGCAGGATGCTTTTGGCTATTCGATACAGGACACCACGCTGGTACCGGATAACTGGCTCGAAAAAACGGGCAATATCTTCCATGCAAAATCGAAGCGCAACCTTGTCCGGAACAAGCTGCTTTTTCAGAAAAACAAAGTGCTGGAACCGCTGGCGCTGGTAGAATCGGAGCGTTTGCTGCGACAAACGGATTACATACTGGATGCCCGCATAATAGTAGACGAACGCACCACCACCGACGACAGCCTGGATGTGATTGTCATTACCAAAGACGTATTCAGTTTAGGTGGGTCCGGTTCTTTTTCCCCCTCGTCTGGGTCAGGAAGGGTAACGGTTCGCGAGCTTAACTTTTTAGGCCTGGGCCATCAGCCAGAGATCACGTACCGCTTTAACCAGGAAAAGCCACGCCCCTGGGAGTTTGCCGGGCGCTATAGCATAGAGAACATTGGCAGGTCGTATATTACCGCCGATGTAGCCTACATTAACCAGAATTACTACAAGGAGAAAAGCGCCTTCCTGCACCGTGATTTTTATGCGACCAATACCCGTTATGCCGGTGCTGCAGGTATAAGCCAGGTAGATGAGCGCATACTGCTGCCGCCTACCAGTGCAGATACAGTTCCGCAGTTTGGTAACCTGGGCTATACACGCCGCGATGCCTGGCTTGGTCGTGCCTTTAAATTCAAAACTTATAACCTGGGCTACGAACCGCGCGGCCGCATGATCATTGGTCTACGTGTAGTGGATACAAAGTATAACACCACCCCTACTGCAAACTTCCAGAGCAACCAGCTATACCTGGGCAGTATAGGTTATAGCGTGCGTAAGTATTATAAAGACCGCTACCTTTTTGGTTTTGGCCGCACAGAAGATATTCCAGCCGGAAGCATCGTGTCGATTACCACAGGTTATGAAGATGGCACCGTTAAAGACCGCCGCTATTTGGGAGCATCGATAGCGTATGCCCGGTACAGCGCCAACTTTGGTTACCTGTATGGCAATGCATCTTATGGGTCATTTATTCGGGATGATGCCTGGGAACAGGGTATGTTGCAGGTGCAATCGTTATACTTTACCAGGTTGTATGAAAACGGCAACTGGAAACTGCGCCATTATGTACAGGGTCGTGCTACCTTTGGCCTTAACCGCAACCCCGAAGAGTTGCTTACTATTAATAACAACGAGGGCCTGCGCGGGTTTAACTCTGCCATGTTGCGCGGCAGCAAACGCTTTACGGTTAATTACGAGGCTAATTTATATACTCCTTTTTCTTTTCTGGGCTTTAAACTGGCGACTCTTGCCTTCGCTGATGTGGCCTGGCTCTCGGCCGGCAATAAAGCGAATCCGTTCAACTCCAAACCTTATACCGGCTATGGGTTAGGCTTCCGGTTCCGGAATGAGTACCTGTCTTTCAGTACGATACAGATCCTGTTCAGCTTTTACCCGCGCCTGCCTGCCAACGAAGACATCAGCAGTTTTAAAGTATACGAGGTTTCGCGCCCCTATTACGACTTCACTGATTTCCGTTTTGAGCGCCCGGGCGTAGCCGAATTCCGCTAAGCTTTTCAAATCCTTTTCTGCGCTTTTTCGGTAAGTATAGCTGTATAAATACAAACTATACCTATGGAAAAACTAAGAGAAAAATCAGAATATGAAGGCAACCCGGTAGGGTTATCAGATAATACAGCAAAAGTTATGGCCCGTGAACTGGACCGCCACCTGGCTTCTTTTATCACGCTGTTTAACCAGTATCATAAGCACCACTGGATGGTAGAAGGCCCGCAGTTCAGAGACCTGCATTTGTTCTTTGAAGACCACTACACCCAACTGCACGAGCAGTACGACGCTATTGCCGAGCGCCTGACCGTAATGGGTTACTGCCCGACCTGCCACCCTAAAAAGCAACTGGAGCTATCTTACATAGAGCATGAAGAGGAAGGTGTTTTCAGGATTAGAGAGATGCTGGCCAAGGACATGGACGATGAGAAGAACATTGCCATAGAGCTCCGTAAAACTATAAAACTTGCGTTCCAGCACGAAGATTTTGCAACCAAAGCTCTGTTGGAAGGAATCCTGATCAAAACAGAAGACCGCTGCCATCACATCGAGCACTTTTTAGGTGAAGATGGTTTATCTATAGGCCTTATTGCCAAACCCGAAGATATTATGGATGAAGAGGATAAGAAAAGCCGCAGCAGCAAACCTGGTTTAAGAGTAACAGCCAAAAAAGCTCCTGCAAAAGCAAAGGCGAAGTAAGTATAAAGTATAGATTTGAAAGGCGATGCAGCAATGTATCGCCTTTTTTGTTTGTCTGAATCAGGATTTGTGGGATTTTAAAAGATGTATAGGATTTTATAACTTATAGTGGGAGGTTATATGGGGTCTTGGCTTAGAATTAATAGACGCTCCGAGGTGCAAGCACGCTCGGAGATCGGCTATAGCTATAGTTATGGCTTTAGTTTTATAGTTACCGTTTTACCTCACCCCAGCCCTCTCCTAAAAACAGGAGAGGGAGTTTTCTGACATTGCTCTAATTGAATTTATAGGTACAAACAAAGAGCGAATAGGTCGCGACCTGTCCCTACGGAACTACAACCACGATCAATCTCGAAGCAAACAAGTTTCATATCAACTATAGAAGTAGCTATCGAAAGATCTCAGTCTTTGGGTTGAGCGCCTTGTAGATTTCTGGTGGCGCAGCCATTGCGAGGAACGAGCAAAAGAAATGTACACCGCGCGATGCCCGAAGACGGGGCCTCCCGGCCGTGAGGGAGCTAAAGTAACTATAAAACTATAGGCAAGTAGAGCTCCCAGGATGAAAGGGTAATTGAAAGTATAGCTTGGTTCAAAGAAGTATAATTACCAGCTATAGGACAAATAAGATTTCTCGGCTAGCGCTCGAAATGACAATAGAGATACTATAGCAAAGACGCTAGCAGGAGCTTCGCACGCTGCTAGTTCACCTTCTTTTTATACTTAACCTACTCCATATTATACTTTACCTTAAATATATAGCCGATAAGTTTTTAACCGCTGTTACAACTTTTAAAGCCCCCTGCTTTTTATTAGATTTGTTACACAACACAAACAACAACAGGTATGGTAGATTTAGGCAATTACAACGAGCTCGAAATAGCCCGTGAAGTAGACTTTGGGGTGTATTTAACTTCTGAAGACGGCGACATATTACTGCCTAAAAAATACCTACCCGAAGGCGCTCAGGTTGGCGACTTTGTACGCGTGTTCGTGTACCGCGACTCGGAAGACCGTGTAATTGCTACTAACCTTACCCCCTTTGCTACTGTCGGCGAGTTTGCTGGTTTATTGTGTAAAGATGCCTCCGGTTTTGGAGCTTTTATGGACTGGGGACTGGAAAAAGACCTGCTGGTGCCGCTCAATAACCAGAAAGACAAAATGATACCGGGCCGCAAATACTGTGTGTATGTCTATCTGGATGAGGCATCGGACCGGATTGTAGGTACCTCCAAAATTAATAAATACCTGAATACGGATACTTCCCAGTTGAAAGAAGGCGAAGAGGCACAGCTTTTAATTGCAGAATATACTGACCTGGGTTATAACGTCATCATCAACAACGAATTTAAAGGCCTGCTTTACCGTAACGAGGTTTTTAAAGACCTGGAGATAGGCGATAAAGTAACAGGCTACATTAAAACTGTCCGCCCGGATGGTAAGGTAGACGTAACGTTGCGCAAGCCAGGTGCAGATACTTTCAGTGAGATGGATGAGACGTCAACTATAGTTATGCAGCTGCTGGAAGAACAGGGCGGCACCCTGAACCTGTCGGATAAAAGCGAGCCGGAAGATATTTACCGAATAGTGGGTGCCAGCAAAAAAATGTTTAAGCGTGCTATTGGCAACCTGTACAGGGCCGGTAAAATCGAGATCTTCGATACCTATATTACGCTTAGGCGCTAGCAAGGCTATACTTCCGCAAACACCTAACTAAAATCAGACTTACAACTTATTGCAGCAGCGCTTTTCCAGGGCGCAGTTATATTATGTTACACAAAACCATCACCTTTGCTTTAACCTTTACATTATTAACAGGCAGCGCTTCAGCTACCGATAAAGATAAGAACAAGGATCCCGAAGCTGCCGAGCTTAACCGCAAAACTACCATTGCGGCGCGTGCTGCCAAAGCCCCGGTGCTGGATGGCTACCTGGAACCTGAAGTTTGGCAAACGGTTACACCAGCTACTAACTTTGTGCGCTACGACCCACATAACGGCAAGCCCTCTTCGCAGAAGACCGAGGTATACCTGTTGTATGACAACGAAGCCGTTTATATTGCCGCCAAATTACATGACACAGCCCCTGACTCTATACTTACCCAGCTAGGTGGCCGCGACTCCGGCGAGAATAACTCGGATATGTTTGCTGTGTACCTGGATACCTACAACGACAAGCAGAATGCTTTCTCTTTTATGGTTTCGGCGGCAGGTGTGCAGACAGATATTAAACTATCGCAGGGCCGCGAAGACTGGAACTGGGATGCCGTGTGGGCCAGCAGCACCAAGCTAACTGACGATGGCTGGGTGGTAGAAATGAAAATACCATACGGTGCTATCCGCTTCCCCGAAACCGAAGTGCAGACCTGGGGCGTAAACTTTATGCGCATTATCCGTCGTACCCGCGAAAAATCATACTGGAACCATGTAAATAATACCGTAGAAGGTTTTGTAAGCCAGGAAGGCCGCGCCATAGGTATTGAGGGTATAAAATCGCCGGTACGGTTGCAGTTTACGCCATATGTTTCGGGGTATGTAAACCACTACTCCGGCGATACCAAAGGCAAGAGCCCGTATAGCCGTGCCGTAAACGGCGGTATGGATGTGAAATATGGTATTAACGATGCTTTTACCCTTGATGTAACCTTAGTACCCGATTTTACCCAGACACAATCTGATAACCAGGTACTGAACCTTGGGCCGTTCGAAGTGAAGTATGGCGAAAACCGGCAGTTCTTTACCGAAAGCACCGAGCTGTTTAACAAAGGGGGCCTGCTTAATTCGCGTCGTATTGGTGGCACACCTATCCTTAAAAACTATGTTGGGCGCCAGATATCTGAAACCGAAACTATAGTTGAGAACCCGAACATTAGTGGTTTGTTAAATGCCGCTAAACTATCAGGCAGAACTATAAAAGGCTTGGGTATAGGCATACTGAATGCTTTTACACGCAACATGTATGCCACCGTACAGGATAAGGAAACAGGTGAAACCCGCGAGGTATTGACCGACCCGTTTACCAACTATAACGTATTTGTGCTGGACCAGACGCTGCCACGCAACTCGTTCATTACGTTTACCAATACCAATGTTACGCGCACCAAAGATGTTTATGATGCTAACGTATCGGGTTTACAGGTGCGCTTTGCTGATAGAAAAAACAACTTCGCGATACGTGCGGGCGGTAACCTGAGCCAGTTATTCGGTAACAATATTATACTTCGTGGCGATACGCTGCCTGAAAAACTACACTTGGGCCACCAGTACAACGTAAACCTGAGCAAGGTAAGTGGCAACCTGCGGTATGGCATTAACCACCATGTAGAGTCCGATACCTACGAGATTAACGACCTGGGCTTCCTGAGCAGTAACAACGAGATCAGCAACAGTGCCAGCATCAGCTACAACTTTTATCAGCCTGTCTGGAAGTTTTTAAGCTGGGGTAGCAGCATGAGCGTGAGCCAAAGTATGCTGTATGCGCCACGCGAGTTTGTAAGCACCAGTATGGGCGTAAGTACTAATGTGCGTTTCCGTAACTTTATAAGTGCATACTGGAGTTTTGGCCTACGCCCGGGCAACGCCTACGACTACTTTGAAGCCCGTGTATTTGAGCGAGTGTTTGTAAAACCCCCGGCTTTCGATACCAACATGGGTATCAGCACCGACTACCGCAAACGCCTTGCCCTGGATGCATCTTCCGGGTTCTGGCGCTCGAACCGCTACAACCAGTTTAGCTGGTGGGGCAACCTGAGCCCACGTTTCCGGGTTAACGATAAATTCTCGTTGGTAAACAGCAACAACTATCGCCAGGAAAAACGAAATATTGGTTATGTAAAGCATGTTGGCAACGACATTACTTTCGGAGATCGCACCATTACCACTTTTACATCTACGCTGTCAGGAGCCTATATCTTTAACGAGAAAGCCGGTATAACCCTGAACATGCGCCATTACTGGTCTAGTGCCGACTATAAACGTTTATTTAACCTGACCGAAGACGGCTTACTGAGCGGAGAAACGCCAGGCGGCAATGGCAACAACATCAACTATAATACTTTTAACATAGACCTGGTATATAGCTGGCGCTTTGCACCTGGCAGCGAACTAATGGTTGTCTGGAAAAATGCGATAGAAGACAGAAACAAAGAAGTAGAACCCAAGTATATCGAGAACGTGGGTAAAACCCTGCAGGCACCGCAGAACAACAATTTCTCGGTTAAATTATTATACTACCTCGACTATATAGCACTGAAAAACGTATTCTCAGCATAAGCTTATTTATACTTATGCACAAAACCCGAAATGCACTGATTGCCGGTGCCAGTGGCCTGGTGGGCGGGCATTGCCTGCGCCTCCTTTTAAACAGCGAACGGTATAGCCAGGTCATCTCGGTAGGCCGCCGCGACCTACCGCTAATACACCCCAAACTGGACCAGAAAGTTATTGATTTCGATAACCTGAAAAAGTACGGGGCCGAACTTGCTGCTGATGATGTATACTGCTGCCTGGGCACTACTATAAAAAAAGCGGGCTCGAAAGAGAACTTCTCTAAAGTAGATTATACCTACGTGGTAGAGCTGGCAAAGCTGGCCGCTTCTAAAAATGCGTTACAATTTCTGGTGGTTTCTGCTATGGGTGCCGATGCCGGTTCTATGTTCTTTTACAACAAAGTAAAAGGCGAAATGGAGCGCGATGTGCAGCAACTGGATTTCAGGGCGGTGCATATTTTCAGGCCTAGTTTGCTGTTGGGTGAGCGCGAAGAAGAACGCACCGGCGAAGAACTGGCCTCTAAAATAATGAAACCGCTGAGCAACCTGATGGTTGGCCCGTTACGAAAGTATAAGCCTATACCTGCCGAGGATGTGGCCAAAGCCATGCTGTATGCCGCTTCTCAAAAAGCTTCCGGAGTACATATTTATCCATCAGACCAATTAGCCCAAATGGCTGCCAAACTATAGCTTAAGCCCTGCGTAAAGGCTAGACACTAAACTATAGTTTAACTTTATGCAGCAGCGCCAGTTACGGCACGTTTTCCCGAAAGCCACCCAGTATGACCCCGAATGGGTGCGCAAGCACTCGATGGGCGAAAACGTACTTTTTAACCTCGAAAGTCTTACCAAATCACTGCAACTGAAACCGGGCATGCGTGTGCTCGACTTGGGTTGTGGCAAAGCCATCAGTTCTATTTTCCTGGCTAAAGAGTTTGGAGTTACGGTTTGGGCCGTAGATGAAGCCATATCAGCCAGCGACAACTATGAGCGCATACTGGAAGAAGGCTGTGAAGACAAAGTTATACCTATTGAGGCCGATGCCCGCTCGCTGCCCTTTGCCGAAGAATACTTTGATGTCGTGATTGTGGTAGACTCCTATACCTATTTTGGCACCGACGAAAAGTACCTGCCCTACATTGCCCGCTTCGTAAAACCAGAGGGCTACATTGCTATAGTTGATGTTTGCTTTACCAAAGAGATAGTGAACCTGGCGCAGGTACCAAAATTTCTGAAACGTGATTACCAGAACTACTGGTACTTTATACATAGCATTGATTGGTGGCGTAAACTATGGGAGAAAACCGGATTAGTACAAATTGAAGCTGCAGAAGAACTTTCCGAAGCCGACCTGGTGCGCGAGCATTACATAAAGGATTTTGAACACGAAAAAAAACCGGACGCCTTTGCCAAAGCCTTAAAACATGACGATCAGCGGTTTATCTCTTTTTTTAAACTGATCGGTCGCCGAACTCAGAAAACTGCCTACCTGCAGAGCTATAAAATTGCACCGAAAAACTAAAGAAGGCGTACAATAATTAGTTAACTCTACGTTAGTTGTTTTAATTTTACGCAACCCGGAAACATACATCCGGTTGCACTTTTAACTTTTAACCTTTTCATGAAAACGTTTATTCGAATTTCCTTTGTACTGGCGCTGGTGTTAACAGTAGCTTTTAGTGCAAATGCCCAGAGCGGCTACAAAACAGGTATAGGCTTTAGAGGTGGTATTGCATCTGGCTTAACTGTAAAACATTTTATTAAAAGCGATGCTGCTATAGAAGGTATCCTGAGCACCAGCTTCAGGCACCGCGGCACAGTTATCACCATTCTTTACGAAAAACATGCGCAGGCTTTTAACGCCAAAGGCTTGCAGTGGTACTATGGTTTAGGTGGTCACGTTGGCTTCCATGACGGTCACCATTACTACCACAAAAACCACGAGCATTACGACGATGACCATGTGGTAGCAGTAGGTATAGACGGTGTGCTTGGCCTGGAATATTACATCCGCGATATTCCGTTTACGATTGGTGCCGATATTAAGCCATACATAAACATACCAAGCGGCGGCGGCTACTGGGACTCAGCACTGCACGTACGTTATGTATTCTAAATAATTGCCTAATAGTTAAATTTACTTAACTGTTATCTATAAAAACGGCCCTGCTATAGTTTAGCAGGGCCGTTTTGTTTTAGCAACTATAGTTTACAGTAGTATTCAGCATCTTGTTTAGTCTGATTCTAAATTTCTGTAAAAGCGCTTTATATAGTAAACCAGCGTTAATGGTGGCAAGTATAACGTAAGAGTTACATCAAGACAAACTATAAACCTACATAACTATGGAAGCAACATGCAATCACTGCAACCACTGGGAGCAGGACCCCAATAAGGTACAACTACAGAATAATAATTTTGGCGTTTGCGATGAATTGACCGGGCAACACGCCATGGACCCATCGTATGTACTGCCACTGGTACACGAAGCCTCCGCAGACCTAAAACCAAAACGATTTGAAATGATAACCGGCGCCGAGTTTGGTTGTAACCACTTCAGCGAACGCAAAACCTGGGTATAACCTATAGTTTACCTATAAAAGCAAAGGCCTGGCTATAGTTGTAGCCGGGCCTTTGCTTTTACCAGACGCTGGCAGGAGCTGTGCACGCGGTCAGGTCTAAAATCCTGCAGCCAAATTAAAACGCAATATGCAGCAGCGCATCGCCCTGGTTTACAACTGGCATGTTATTTAACCCTACCACGTAGCCACTTGCAGGTGCATTAATACGTAACTCCATTTCACCGTAAGGGTCGGTTATGCTGCCAATGTACTGGTTCTTTTTTACAAACTCCCCTATCTGTATAAAGGTACGCCACAAGCCTGCATTTTTAGCCCGCAACCAGATATCCTTCATACAAACTACACTTGGCTCTGTTGGTTCGGTGTGGTTGGCCATCATGCCCAGGTGGTGCAGTACGCGGCAGGTACCTTCAATACCGGTTCGTATGCCTTTCTCATCGAAGCGCAGGCTTTCGCCGGTCTCATATACCAGTATAGATTTGCCAAGTTTGCCAGCCTCTTTGCGGAGTGAGCCCTGGCGGTAAGGAGCGTTAAGTATAAAAGGTGCAGCAAAAGCTTTGGCAAGTTCTTCGTTTACATGGTCGCCGAGTACACAGCGTATCTGCGGATAATTAGCACGGCTGGAGCCACCCGTATGGAAATCGAGGCCATAGTCCACATAAGGCATTACTTCTTTCATGAACCGGTGCGCTACGCGGCTAGCCAAGGATCCATCGCGGTTCCCCGGGAAACTTCGGTTCACGTCTTTGCCATCCGGCACTTCCCTGCTAAAGTTCAGGAAACCGTAAATGTTAAGGATCGGCACAGCAATTATGGTCCCTTTCAGCGGGTACAGCATTTTTTTGGAAAGCATCCTCCGGATAATTTCCGTACCATTCACTTCGTCGCCGTGCATACCGGCCATCAGCAACACCACCGGCCCGTCGTGCACCGACCTGAAAACATAAATTGGAATTTCGATTACAGTGCCGCTGGGCAGTTTACTGATCACCAGTTTGGTCAGCACTTTTTCACCACGGTCTATGCTGCGACCGTTGATAACTATAGTTTCGGGCATTTACTCTTTTATTCGCTTCTTGGGCTTAGTCTGGGCTAGGCTCTCCACGTACTCAATTATTTTACCGGCAATGTCTTTTTGGGTCGCTTTCTCAATACCTTCCAGTCCAGGCGAGGAGTTTACTTCCAGGATCAATGGTCCGCGTTTAGATTGCAGCATGTCTACCCCAGCTATACCTAATCCCAACGATTTGGCAGCCAACAGAGCGGCAGCTTTTTCGGCACGCGTAAGTTTGATAAGTGTTGCCTTTCCGCCACGGTGCAGGTTAGATCTGAACTCCCCTTCTTTGCCCTGGCGTTTCATGGCACCCACTACTTCGCCGTTAACTATAAAGGCACGAATATCGGCACCGCCAGCTTCTGAAATAAACTCCTGCACTATAACACGCGCCTTCAGGTTATGGAAAGCTTCTATTACCGATTCGGATGCTTTTTTGGTCTCAGCCAATACTACACCAAGGCCCTGCGTACCTTCCAGCAGCTTAATTACCAGCGGCGCTCCGCCCACTTCTTTTACCAGTTCTGAGGTTTCTTTGGAGTAGTTTGTAAAAGCAGTTTTAGGCATCCCCAGCCCGGCACGGCTCAAAATCTGGAGGCTGCGCAGTTTATCACGGGACCGAACTATAGATTGCGAATCTACGGCGCTTTTCACTTTCATCATCTCGAACTGGCGCACCACCGCCGTACCATAAAACGTAACCGATGCCCCGATACGCGGAATAACGGCATCAATACCGGTCAGGCGCTCGCCTTTGTAGAGTATATGCGGGTCGCCCTGCTCTATAATAAGGTCGCAACGCAGGTGGTCGAGTACCATGGCCTGGTGCCCCCGCTGCTCTATGGCCTCTACCAGGCGGCGGGTAGAGTATAGCTTAGGGTTGCGGGAGAGAATGGCTATCTTCATAAATTCGTGTGTTTCTGCTGTTGTTTGATCTTATACTTCTGAGAGACATTTTTGCGGGAAACATCTACTATAAACCTGCCTTTTAACAGCTTACGCCCGATCAGCACCGGGTACTTCATATCGCTGCGGTCTGAAAGCGAAAACTCGGCCTCTATTACCTCGCCGAAAAGCGCTATGGTTGTACGGATAACATAGCGCTGCTGCACCTCCCCAAACGAACTTTTTATGTCGCGCAGGTCGTAATCTGCAAAACGCAGCTTTTTATGGTTGTATTGCGGATGCGATGGATCGAGCAACTCTACACAAATTACTTTTTTACCATCTGCATTGGTTTCCTCGTGTATATCCGAACAATGTATGGCCGATGTAAACGCACCGGTATCTATCTTGGCTTCGATCTCCGTTATATCCAGGTCGGGTAGGGCAACCAGCTCGCGGCGGCCTATCACACGTTTCTCTGGTCTGGGAGTAAGGGCTTTTTCCTCTTTCATCAGCAGCGAAAATAGGGAAATTAAGTAATGAATAGGTAGTAATGAGGAATGAATAATGTGAATTACTAGCAACTATAGCTTGCACATCCATTTCAGACAGGTGGTCTACTTATAAACTTATAGATTACATTCTTTCTTATTATTCATTAGTCATTCTTCATTACTCATTATAAGAGATGCGGTAAATGGCATTGTTAGTATCGTCAGATACAAGTATAGCACCGTCGGGCATTACCATTACATCTACAGGGCGGCCCCAGGCTTTGCCATTTTGCAGCCAGCCTTCGGCAAACGACTTATAGTTAGTAGCTTTTCCGTTTTCATCCAGACTTACAGTCATCAGGCGGTAACCGAGCGGTTCGGAGCGGTTCCAGGAGCCGTGCTGCGCTATGATAAGCTGGTTCTTATACTGTTCCGGAAACATACTGCCTGTATAGAATTTCAACCCAAGAGCAGCTACGTGCGGGCCAAGCTTTTGTACCGGTTTTACAAATTCATCGCAGTTGCGGTTCTTGCCAAATTCCGGATCGGGTATTTCGCCCTCGTGGCAGTACGGAAAACCAAAGTGCATTCCCTTTTTTGGTGCGTGGTTCAGTTCGTCGTTCGGGATGTTATCGCCCAGCATATCACGGCCATTGTCGGTAAACCATAGTTCTTTGCTAGTAGGGTGCCACGTAAAACCAACGGTGTTGCGCACACCTTCAGCAAAAATTTCCATGCCCGAGCCATCCGCGTTCAGGCGGGTTATAGTGGCGTAAACGGGGTTCTCTTCTTTACACACATTGCAGGGCGCACCCACTGGCACGTATAGTTTGCCATCGGGCCCAAAGGCGATGTACTTCCAGCCATGGTGCGTATCGCTCGGGTACTTGTCATACACTACTTCATATTTGGGGTTGTTGCGCATGTTCTGCTCTATCTTCGGAAACTTGATAATGCGGCTGATCTCGGCTACGTACAGGTCGCCATCCTTTAAAGCCACGCCGTTCGGCGAGTTCAGTCCTGAAGCTATCGTTATTGTTTCGTCTGCTTTGCCGTCTTTGTCTTTGTCAACTATAGCAAATACTTTGTCGTTGCTGCGCGTGCCTACAAACAACACTCCCGACGGACTTAACGCCATAGAACGCGCATTTTCTACATCCCTGGCATAATAAGCGATCTTAAAGCCATCGGGTAGTTTTATTTTGGCAAGGCTGCTGTCAACGGGTTCACTGGGTTCGTCGTTCTTTTCAGTTGATGCGGCCTGTTCATTTTCGGTTTTGGTTTCTTCTTTAGTGTCACTGGAGCAGGCTGAGCCAAAGACCATTAAAGCAAAGCTAAAAGCCATAGCGCGGTTCAGGTATTTCATAGTGTGCAAAGTTGGGGTTAATGAAAACTATAATTAGTTGTAAGTATACTAAGCTGTAAAGGTATTGTTGTCAGAACCACAGATTAATGGGGATTTAAAGGATTCCTTAATCGTGCTGTTCCAGTGAGTTAGCATTAATCCAGGTTCAGGCTTTTGCGTTTGTGCAACAGATCTGCCACATCCTGTATCAGGTTAGAGTGGCCGGTCTTCAGTATAACCAGTTCGCCTTTGTCCAGGGCATCCATAAATACACGCACGCGCCGCGGCGAAATAATCTCGTCGTACTCGCCCAGGAACATGGTTACCGGTATTTTATGGTTATTGAGCAGCTGCACTATCTGGCGAATATCGAAATTCAGGTCCCGGAAACCGATCCAGCTGCGGTACACGCGCAGGCGCTTGGCTGTGCTGTCCATCTGGAAATGCGCAAACCGGATCAGACTTTTGTGTGCCAGTTTATACTTGTGCAGTACTTTCAGAAACTTAAAAAAAGGCTCTGGTTTAACAACAGTGCGTTTAAAAAGCTGCTGCATCCAGCCGGGGTAGGTAGCAATGTTATACCAAAAGCTAGTTTTAATTCCATCTGGCGCAATCAGGTATAGTTCTTCCATCCGGTCTGCCATCTGCTCTACCAGCGCCAGCGCAAACTTACCGCCCATGCTAAAACCCATCACCGAAAACTGCTCAATGTTATACTTCTCCAGCAACTGACTGATCATCCTCTTCATAAACTCTTTAGTGAGAGGCATATCGTCTTTGTGCAGGCGGCTGCCCCCATGAAAAAAGAGATCGAAGGCATAAATGGTATAGTCACGACCCAGGGCATGCTCCATGGGGTGGTAATACAGGCTGCTCTGCCCATACCCATGAAACGCCAGTAACACTTTACCCCCACTCCCGATTACACGGTAATGCAGCTTCGATTTATCGCATATCAGGTAAGGCACTTTTTTAAGTATGAGTTAAGATTGGTGAAGTAAAAAGGAAAACATTAAACTATAGTTTATTCGTCATGCATACAATTTTGTTGTCAGAACCGCAGATTAAAACTGATTTTATAGATTAAATATGATTAATAGTAATAGATTTCAACCAACTCTTCTTTTTAAGTAAGTTATGTCGCAAATTTAGCGGTAGCGTAACCTGTGGTTTTGTATGGCAGCAAGTTTGTAACTTGATTTGCTTTAAAAAAGCAATGGTAACTATAGTTTGATAGTTGCAGAAAGCCAGTTACAAACTGGCACCAACTATAACCACAGGTTACGCTAAAACTAAACTGCGGCATGTACTTTTTAATCAAATTAATCCTTCCAATCCTGAAAATCCTGATTCAGACAAAAGATGCAAAGTATTGCGTCTCTACAAAATATATCAAATCTGTTAAATCCCCACTGATCTGTGGTTCAGACAAACTATAGCCGCGACACACCACCCGACACAATAAATTTCATGACATCGGAGCTGGGCATGTTAAGGTAAGTTACATTGCGTTGCGGCACCAAAAAAAGTTCGCCCGAAAAGTTATAGGAGTGCGGAAAGTATACGGCTACTTTATCGGCTGCATCTATATTTTCGAGCACGTCCTGCGTTACAAAACCCAGTTTATAGTTCTCCGAGTCTTCGCTCATCTTTACCATTACCGGTTTGTTAAATTTCTGATTATCGCCCACAAAGGCATCAAACAAGTCGCGGATGCTGGAGTAAACGATACCTATAAGTGGTACTTTATGAAAAATGCGCTCGGTAAGGATAATAAACGGCTTTACCAGGAACGAGGAACCCAGGAAACCAACCAGTGTGAGCAGCACCACCATCAGTAAAATGCCCAGCCCCGGTATGCCCAGGTCAAACATATCGTTCAGCCAGTCAATAATCGCCACCACTATCCAAACGGTGATGGTAAAAGGTGCAATGATCAGAAGTCCGTTAAGGAAATAGCTGAATAAACGTCTCATGTTGTTGTGTTCACAAAAAAGGCCTTGCCGAAGCAAAGCCTAAATGTAGCAAAAATGCTTATATTTTGTAATTGCTATACTTAGTGTGTTACCGAAGTCAGGTTGGCAATACCGTCTGCTACCTGTTGCATCAGCCACATCGGCGTAGAGGTTGCCCCGCAAATGCCTACACTTTCAGCGTTCGCAAACCAGCTCTCGTCTAGTTCGGTCTCGTTCTCTATAAAGTAGCTGTTCGGGTTGTGCTGCTTGCATACGCTGTACAAAGCTTTTCCGTTCGAGCTTTTTTTACCACTTACAAATATCAGTACATCGTGCTCAGTCGAGAACCTGGCCAGTTGCGGCTCACGGTTCGATACCTGGCGGCAAATGCTGTCATTGGCGTCAAACTCAGGTTGAGTGCTGTCTGCATTGGCCTGCTTGATGCGTTCTTCTATAAGCGCTTTAATATGATAAAAGCCTTTGGTGCTTTTGGTGGTCTGGCTGAAGAGCGCTACCGGGCGTTTAAAGTCGATCTTATCCAGGTCTTCTTCGGTTGTAACTATAATAGCTTCGTCGCAGGTCTGGCCAGCTAAACCAATCACTTCGGCGTGCCCAACCTGGCCATAAATTACCACCTGCCCATCATCTTTTTTAATAGAATCGAAGGCATGTTTTACGCGGTTCTGCAGTTTTAACACTACCGGGCAGCTGGCATCAATCAACTCTAAATTATTCTCCAGTGCAATCTGGTACGTCTCAGGCGGTTCGCCGTGCGCACGAATTAATACTTTGCAGTCGCGTAGGTTGCGCAGTTCTTCGCGGTCTATTACCCGAAGGCCTTTTTTATAGAGGCGCTGCACTTCCATGCTGTTATGTACGATATCGCCGAGGCAGTATAGTTCTTCCACATGCTCCATTTCGTCCTCTGCCATTTGTATGGCAAACTCTACCCCGAAACAGTAACCGGAATTTTTATCTATCGTGATATTCATAATCTACTTCCCTTCTTAGTTCTGCTCTACAGCAGTATACTTTTGTTCAAGCAACTTAGATGCCACCTTGTTCATTACAAACTCTACCTGTTCATCAATGGTCATGTGCGAGGTATCCAGCAAATGAGCATCATCGGCGCGGCGCAACGGACTCTCGGCTCTGGTTGAGTCTATCAGGTCGCGCTTCTGCAGGTTTTCTTTTATTTCGTTCAGATTTACCAGCTGCTTTTTTACCAGTAGTTCCTGCTGGCGGCGCCTGGCTCTGGTGTCTACATCGGCCGTCATAAAAATCTTTACCTCCGCATCCGGAAAAACAGCCGTACCTATATCGCGTCCATCCATTACTACACCGCGGCGCTTACCCATTTTTTGTTGCTGGGCTACCATAGCATGGCGTACGGCAGGCACCACACTTACCTCACTCACCTGGTTTGAGATGTACATTTTGCGTATCTCATCTTCCACGTTCAGGCCGTTCAGGTAGGTTTCGTTGCGCTGCGTTTTTGGATTATAATGGAATGTGATGTCGATATTTTTCAGGGCATCGCTTACATCTTTAGGGTTTGTAAGCGCCACATGATGATCGAGGAAGTATAGCGTAACCGCCCGGTACATAGCGCCGGTATCAATGTAAGCGTAGCCCAGTTCGGCTGCCACTTGCTTGGCCGTTGTGCTTTTGCCGCACGAGGAATGGCCATCTAACGCGATCACGATTTTCTTCATAAAAACAGGGTAAGTATTAATTAGAATCGCAAGGACAAGGAGCTTTGCCGCGCTTGCTCATTTTCTGGTATTTAGCCGTTTTTTTCTGCTGCGCTGTTTTCTGGCTGCAACCCGCTAAAGAGCCGGATGCCAACACGCACGCTATCACCAGGTATGAAATTATCTTTCTCAAAACGACTGAATTTAATGCAAATATAAAGTAATTTACGGGTTCAAGCCCCATTTACAGGCAATTTAATAAACTAATACCAGATACCATGCAGGCAGCCTATTCTGTTTCCGGACGCATTATAGACATACACAACAAAGAAATATTTGAAGGTACAGTTCAGGTTGAAAACGGCCGTATTTCTAAAATAGTTCGTGAGGCAACCAATGCCACAAATTATATTTTACCCGGTTTTATAGATGCCCACGTGCACGTGGAAAGTTCGATGCTGGTACCCAGTGAGTTTGCCCGCCTGGCTGTACCCCACGGAACTATAGCCACCATCTCAGATCCCCACGAAATTGGCAATGTACTGGGCGTGAAAGGTGTGGAGTATATGATCGAGAATGGCAAAAAAACACCTTTCAAGTTTTACTTCGGGGCGCCGTCATGCGTGCCGGCCACTCCTTTTGAGACGGCTGGTGCCGAGATAACGGCTGCCGACATAGAAGAATTGTTTAAGCGAGACGAGATTGTATACCTGGCCGAAATGATGAACTGGCCCGGCGTGCTGCACCGCGACCCTGTGGTGATGGAGAAGATTGAACTGGCAAAAAAGTATGGCAAAGCTGTAGATGGCCACGCGCCCGGGCTAATGGGCGAACAAGCCAAGCTATACGCCTCTGCCGGCATCACCACCGACCACGAATGCTTTACCGCCGAAGAGGCCCTTGACAAACTGGCCGTTGGCATGAAGATATTGATACGTGAAGGTAGCGCCGCCAAAAACTTTGAAGCGCTTATTCCTTTGCTGCCAGAGCACTATAGCAACATCATGTTCTGCTCCGACGACAAACATCCGGATAACCTGGTGGAAGGACACATCAACCTGCTGGTAAAACGCGCACTAGCTAAAGGCAACGACCTGTTTCATGTGCTGCAGGCTGCTTGTATAAACCCGGTAGTGCACTATAAAATGAAGGTGGGTTTGCTAAGAGAAAATGACCCTGCCGATTTTATAGTTGTAGACAACCTCGATAACTTTAATGTGCTGGCCACATACATTAACGGCGAAAAAGTAGCGGAGAACGGAAAGTCGAACATCGCCTTTACCCCAAGCGAAACTATAAACAACTTTAACACCAGCCCTAAAACTATAGCGCAGTTCCGCATTCCTGCTGCCGATGCGCATAAGATACGCGTGATTGAAGCTTTTGACGGACAATTGATTACCAAAGAAGGTATAGTTGCGCCTAAAGTGGAGAACGGTTTTATAGTTTCGGATGTGGCGAATGATGTGTTGAAAATAACCGTAGTGAACCGTTATGAAGATGCCGAACCTGCCGTAGCTTTTATCAAAAATATTGGCCTCAAGTCCGGCGCTATTGCTTCGTCGGTGGGGCATGATTCGCATAACATTATAGCGGTGGGTGTGGATGATGAAAGTATCGTTCGTGCAGTAAACCTGATCATCGGTGCAAAAGGTGGCGTATCAGCAGTAGATGGCAAGAAAGAGCAGTTATTGCCGTTGCCGGTAGCTGGTATTATGTCGGCGGAGGATGGTTATAAGGTAGCCCAAGCATACTCAAGTATAGATAAGATGAGCAAGGAAATGGGCAGCAACCTGGCCTCGCCGTTCATGACGCTTTCATTTATGGCACTGCTGGTTATTCCATCGCTAAAGCTCAGCGACAAAGGTTTATTTAACGGCGACACGTTTTCGTTCGTACCTGTAACAGCACCTTAACAAAACCCCGTTGCCAGGCGCACGGCAGCAAATGGAAGAATTACTTATCTTCTTTATTGGTATACTTGTCAGCGGGTTCGGAACGGTGATCGGTTTTGGTGGTGGCGTATTTATGGTACCCATTCTCATCATCTTTTTCGGGTTTAACATCGAAATCGCGATTGGATCAACGATGGCGGCACTGGTTCCGGCATCGTTCATCGCATCTGTCTTTAACCTCCGCGATAAAACCATTGATTACCTGGTGGGCACGTTAATCCAGATTCCGGCTATAGTTGGCACCGTGCTGGGTGCATTTCTGGTTGCTTTTTTACCGGTGTTTAAGCTGCAGCTGATTTTTGCGCTTTTTGTTATTGCTGTAGGTATTGCCATGGTGCTGCCCCAAAAAAATAAACCCACTACCAGCCATGCCGGGCTAATGTACCGCATGCGCCGCGTACCTACTACCTTTATCCGGAAAAATAAAGAAAAGCACCTGGCTTACAGGTTAAATGGCGGTGTAGTATCTACGCTGGGGTTTGTATCTGGTGTTATGGCAGGCTTGTTTGGCATCGGCGGTGGCTTTGTACAAACACCTATGATGATTAAACTCTTCCGGATTCCGGCACAGATCGCGACATCTACCTCACTGTTTATACTTGTTATCACCAGCTTTACGGGCTTTATAAGTCATTTTTTGCTGGGCAATGTGCTATGGAGCCGCTGCCTGCCTTTGATAGCTGCATTTGCATTGGGTGCCCTGGCCGGCAACCTTTACAAACGCAAACGAGGCAAACTTAATAACATGGAAATTCTTATTGGGCTCGGGCTTTTCCTGGCTGGCTTAGGTGTGTTATTAAACCTTGCCATTAAAGCACATGTGGGTGTCGGGTTCTCGTTTTAGCAACAAAAAAGGCCACTGTATTTACAGTAGCCCGGCAAATGCATAAATCAAACTCGGTCACTATACTTTATCAGTTTGCATGTTGGGGAAGTATTTCTGCAGCAATCTATTCATTTTATCAGCCGTAAGCGGTTTAGGGATATATTCGGCTGCGAAGGTTTCAACTGCATCTGTATCCTGTGGGTGCGAAGATGTCGTTAATACCACCATTACAATACCTTTCCGGAATTCCGGGTCCAGGCGCTCGTACAGGTCCAGCATCTCAAACCCATCCATCACCGGCATGTTAATATCCAGAAAGATAAGTTCGGGCTTAAAGTATTCAGAGCTCCCCTTTTCGTAATTGTTATTGCTTACATTATACAGGTAATCAAATGCTTGCTTGCCGTTTACAAACGTATGGATATGGTCTGTTATCTGCAGCCTGTCGAGCAGGCGCTGATTCAGAAAATTAGTGGTTTCATCATCATCGATGAGCAGTATGCCAGCTATTTTTTTCATTAGTTGATAGGTACGCCAGACCAACAAGTGTTCAGGGTACTTGTAAATATACTTATTTATGCTTTTAAAAACAGCACCTTACTATCGCTGATACTCAAACTGTGCTGGTCTGGTTTATAAAAGTCAAAAATAAAATCATATAACTATAGTTGCAATACCCGGCGCTTGCAGCCTTTAACCAACCTGATCACAAAGCTAACCAACTAACACCCAAGCCCTGAAGCACCAAAAACAGAAAGCCCGGAGATACACCCCAGGCTCTCTGAAATTTATAGTCTATAGTTTGTCTTAGTCAATGTAGCCCTGGGCACGCATCCAGTCGTCGTTGTAGATCTTGCCCAGGTAACGCGTGCCGTGGTCTGGCAATAAAACCACGATCACATCCTCTTCGGTCAGGTTGTTTTCGCGGGCATACTCCAGGGCGCCAAACACGGCTGTTCCGCAAGACCAACCCACAAACAGGCCTTCTTCTTTCGCCAGTCTTCTGGTCATTACAGCACCATCCTTATCCGTCACTTTTATAAACTGATCAATCAGATCAAAATCTACGTTCTTTGGCAGGATATCTTCGCCAATGCCTTCTGTAGCGTAAGAGTAAATTTCGTTCTCGTCGAAAATACCGGTCTCTTTATACTTTTTAAACACAGAGCCATAGGTATCGATACCGATCGTTTTAACTGCCGGGTTCTTTTCTTTCAGGTATTTTGAGATGCCGGTTACCGTACCGCCGGTACCAACGCCTGTAATAAAGTGCGTTACCTTGCCTTCGGTCTGCTCCCATATTTCAGGTCCGGTGCTTTCGTAGTGCGCTGCCCAGTTCGACATGTTATCGTACTGGTTAGGGTAAAACGAATTCGGGATTTCCTGGTTCAGGCGCTTTGCCACCGAATAGTAAGAGTCCGGATGATCTGGAGAAACATTGGTCGGGCACACAACCACTTCGGCACCCACTGCACGCAGTATGTCCATTTTCTCTTTGCTTTGCTTATCAGCCAGTGTAAAAATACACTTGTAGCCTTTGGCAATAGCAGCCAGCGCTAGGCCCATACCGGTGTTACCAGATGTGCCTTCAATTATAGTTCCGCCTGGCTTCAGGATGCCGGCTTTTTCGGCATCTTCAATCATTTTTATGGCCATGCGGTCTTTTACAGAGTTGCCCGGGTTCAGGTACTCTACTTTTGCCAGTATGGTCGCTTTTACGCCTTCGGTTACGTTGTTAAGCTTCACCATCGGGGTGTTACCGATCGCTTCAGTTATATGGTTCAGGTACTTCATCTGAATTCGTTTTGGATTCGGGTGCAAAGGTAAGTAATTTAAATTATGTTTTTTACAGTGGTGCCTGGCATAGCCTGCCCTGCATATCTAACAGTTTAAACAATGCATCGCGTTCCGGTAACTATAGTTTATGCTATCCTGTGCAGCAAACTACTGTAATGCTCCCTGCAACCTGTAACCACCAAAAGCCTGATACCCCCAAACTCCCGACTATATTAGCTTTAACTATTTTTTGTACGCGCCATAAAAAAGCCTATTTTTGCACATCTTTATTATTAGACGGTCTTTATACAACTAAATAAGATACACATGAGTGTTTTAGTAAATAAAAATTCGAAAGTGATCGTACAGGGCTTCACAGGTTCTGAAGGTTCTTTCCACGCATCTCAGATGATAGAGTATGGCACTAACGTAGTTGGTGGTGTAACTCCGGGCAAAGGTGGCAACAACCACTTAGACCTGCCTGTTTTTAACACAGTAGAAGAAGCTGTAAAGAAAACAGGTGCTGATGTATCTATCATTTTCGTGCCGCCGGCTTTTGCTGCTGATGCCATTATGGAAGCTGCAGATGCAGGTATTAAAGTGATTGTGTGTATTACAGAAGGTATTCCGGTAAAAGACATGGTGACCGCTAAAAACTACATCAAGTCTAAAAATGTAACCCTTATCGGACCAAACTGCCCGGGTGTTATTACGCCAGGCGAAGCGAAGGTTGGTATCATGCCAGGTTTCGTATTTAAGCCAGGTCGTATCGGTATCGTGTCTAAGTCTGGTACGTTAACGTACGAAGCTGCTGACCAGATCGTAAAAGCCGGTTTAGGTATCTCTACAGCTATCGGTATCGGTGGTGACCCAATTATCGGAACACCTACAAAAGATGCAGTTCAACTGTTAATGGAAGACCCTGAAACGGATGCGATTGTAATGATCGGTGAGATTGGTGGTAACTATGAGGCCATGGCTTCTAAGTACATCAGCGAAACTGGTAATAAAAAGCCGGTAGTTGGCTTTATAGCTGGCCAGACAGCTCCGGCTGGTCGTCGTATGGGCCACGCAGGTGCAATAGTTGGCGGCGCCGACGATACAGCTGCTGCTAAAATGCAGATCATGCGCGAGAACGGAATCTTTGTAGTTGATTCTCCTGCTGAGATCGGTGAAGCTATGGTTGAAGCACTTCAGAAAGCCGGCATCAACGCGTAAGTTAGATTTAACTTTATTTTATAACGAAAGGCTGCTCTTTACAGGGCAGCCTTTTTTGTTTGTCTGAATCAGGATTTGCAGGATTTAAAAGGATTGACAGGATTTTCCTGCTGACGCTGAAATCTGTCCGGTGAAATGGTGTGAGTCTCCATACTTACTTCTCAACTATAGCCAGCGAGTCTGGAGACTCGCGCACACAGCACGTCGCCAGCTGGATGCTGGCGCCAGTGGAAACTATAGTTTATGGTTATGACCAGACGCTAACAAAGATTGCGCACGCTGCCAGGTCTCACAACCCTTAAACTTTCTAACTTCCCAACTTTCTAACTTACTTCACTCCTATTACCTGTTGCTTTTTTCGGTTAACTATAGTTTGGGGCACGGAGGCTACAATCTCTTTCTGCAGGGCTTCTACCAGCTTCTTTTTCAGGAAACTTTTATGCACTACCAGGCTAACCTCGCGCAAGGGCTTTGGCTCTTTAAATGCACGTACCAATCGCTTTTTATCTTCAGGCATTTCCAGCACCGATAGTTCAGGTAGCAACGTGAGGCCGTGTTGTGTTTCTACAATGCGTTTCAGGGTTTCAAGGGAGCCGCTTCTATAGTCTAAGTTGGTTCCTTCGGAGTTGCTGAGTTTGCCGCCACGGTTACAGATGTTCAGTACCTGGCTCCGGAAACAATGGCCTTCGTTTAAAACCCACAGGTCGTCGGGCAACAGTTCTGAAGGGTCTATTTCGGATTGTTTTGCCAGCGCGTGTTTCGGGTTTACATACACCATAAAGGCTTCGTAAAACAGCGGCAGTTCTTTTATAGTTTTGTTCTCCAAAGGCGTAACCAGCAAGCCAACATCCAACTGTTCGTGGTTTAGTTTTTCTACAATTTCAGATGTCAGGAGTTCCTGCACCACTACCCTTACCTGCGGATATTTTTCTAGGAAGTTTGTTATAAAAAGTGGCATCAGGTACGGGGCTAAGGTTGGTATCACGCCAATTCTAAGCTCGCCGCTCAGTTCCTGCTTCTGGTCCTGCACTATTTCCTGTATCTTCTTTGATTCAGCGAGCACGATACGCGCCTGCGCAATTATCTCTTTTCCTATTTCTGTTGGCCGCACCGGCACCCGGCTCCTGTCAAACAACTGCACACCTAACTCTTCCTCCAGCTTTTGTAGCTGCATGCTTAAGGTTGGCTGCGTTACAAAACAATTCTCTGCAGCGGTAGCAAAATGCCGGTAGGTATCCACAGCAATCAGGTATTCGAGTTGTACTAAAGTCATAGCTCAGATTTTATTTGTATTGAAGTATAGAAAAGCGCCTTACTACTCGCAAAGGTATGTTATAGTTTAAAGCTATCAAACTATAAAAACAATCAATTTGATTTATATGACTACCCGCAGCACTTTTGTATCACCTTAGCAACAGGAACCTTAAAACAAAAGACTATGACGAAACTGACAAATATCGGATTGCACAAAGAAGACTCGAAGCAGATTGCCGACAAACTAAATGAGCTGTTGGCTAATTACCATTTGTATTATCAGAACCTGCGCGGCTTTCACTGGAACATTAAAGGCGCTAACTTTTTCCAGCTGCATGCCAAATTTGAGGAACTATACAACAGCGCTTTGGCACGCATCGATGCCATTGCCGAGCGCATTTTAACTATTGGCCAGCCACCGCTGCACACTTTCTCTCATTATCTAAAGGTATCAACTATAAAAGAGGCAAGTAACCTGAGCAGCGATAACGAAACAGTAACCACCACGCATCATAACCTGACCGTTATCCTTCAACTGGAGCGCGAAATCATGAGCCTGGCCACAGAAACCGGAGACGAAGGAACTGTAAGCCTGCTGAGCGAAGACATTAACGAGATCGAGAAAACACTCTGGATGCTGAATGCTTTCCTAAGCTAATCTAATCTGTAAATCAATTTATAATTCACCCAATATACATATCATGACACAGAACAGAATATTATCTGTAGGATCTACTTTCCCGGCTTTCACAAAACAGGCTGTGGTATCATTAGAAAAAGGAAAAGAATTTGCTGACCTGACCAGCGAAGATCACAAAATTAACGACCAGTGGCTAGTGATGTTCTGGTGGCCAAAAGACTTTACATTCGTTTGCCCTACCGAGATTGCAGAGTTTAACAAAAACTACGACGAGTTCCGTGACCGCGATGCCATGCTGATCGGTGCCTCTACAGACTCTGAATTTGTGCACTTGGCCTGGCGCCAGAACCACGAAGACCTGAACAAACTACGCTTCCCGATGCTGGCCGACACTTCTAAATCGTTGGCTGAGGAGCTGGGTATTTTAGAAGCCAATGAAAAAGTAGCTTACCGTGTTACCTACATCGTGGACCCACAAGGTATAATCCGATGGGTGAGCCTGAACGACCTGAGCGTGGGCCGCAATGTGGCTGAAGTGCTGCGCGTGCTCGATGCCCTGCAAACCGACGAGTTGTGCCCATGCAACTGGAAAAAAGGCGAAGAAACTATAGCCGCTTAATAAACTATAAAATAAGGTGTGAGTGAAACAGAGGCGGAAGCGGCACAGCTATTTTGTGCTGCGACCGCACCTGTTATATTCTTCCCTAACTATAAACTATATGCTGACTGCAACACAAGAAACCAAAACCGACCTGCTGCGCGACCTGGGACTTTCAGAAGAAACAACATTTCAGGCTTTAGAAAAACTGACCGATACAGAATCGCGTTACCTGCGCGACCTACGTGTAAACCTTAAAACTGCCCTTGCCAGCGAGACCTTAACATTAAAAGAAGCTTACCTGCTTGCCCTTTCGGCAGCTGCCAACCAAGAGAACGATGTACTGAGCAAAGCTTTTGAAGAAAAGGCCTTAGAGAACGGGGCCGGACAAGGCGAAGTAGCCGAAGCTATTGCCTGTGCTTCGTTACTGGCTACAAATAACATTCTTTACCGCTTCCGTCACTTTGCACACAAAGATGTATATGAGCAACTACCGGCTCGCGTAAAAATGAATATTATGGCAAACCCTGTGCTCGGCAAAGAGTTTTTTGAGTTGGTAAGCCTGGCCGTTTCGGCCATTAATGGTTGCGAACGTTGTGTAAATGCTCACGAAGCATCCGTTCTGAAATTAGGAGCCACCGAAACCCGTATTTTCGATGCGATTCGGGTAGCTGCTGTGGTGGTCGGCTTAAGTAAGCTCATACGATAAAACCAAATACAACTAATCTATACTCCGAAAGCGCCTGTAGTTTCTGCAGGCGTTTTTTTTACTACATACCTGCCCTCTTCTAAAAACAGGAGAAAGAGTTTATTTGCTGCTGCTCATATTGTCATTTCGAACAACATGAGAAATCCGGGTTCAATAGTTAGCGTTTTAACCCACCCCGAACCCATCTCAAGAAGGGAATTTCTGCTTTGGCTATAGTTCTATAGTTCCCGTCCAGTCCCTACGGAACTATAGTCCGATTGATTTCAGTCCGATCAATTTTGAAGCTTACCGAGTCAAACTATAGTTGGTGGCTAAAGTTGAAAATTACAGTCTTTGGGTTGAGCGCCTTTGACTGGTGATAGGCAATCCAACGTACGAGGATAGCAAGAAGGAAGTAGCGCGATGTCCAGGGACGAGGCCTCCCGGCCGGCCAAATTGAAACGATAGGTTAGTAGAGCTTCCAGGAATAAGGTAATTTAAAAGGGTTACTTGATTCAATAATATAGGCTTGAACTATAAATCTCAGATTTCTCTTTTCGTCGAAATGACAAAGTAAGAACTGCAAATTTAAACTATAGTACAATTAAGATCCCTCGGCTTCGCCCGGGATGGCATAGAAACCAACTATAAATCTGCAGCTTACAAACTATAGCTCTACAAAACAAGCATCCAAACTATAGTTTGAAATTACCTAAACTATACTTACCTTTGCGGTTCTAAAAACTGGCGGACGGGTTCCGCCGACTTAACTTATTTATAAAAAATGGCTGTTAAAATCAGACTGGCCCGCAGAGGCCGCAAAAAAGCCGCTATCTACGATATCGTAGTAGCTGACGCTCGTTCGCCACGTGATGGTAAATTCATCGAGAAACTGGGTACTTACAACCCAAATTCAAACCCTGCTACAATTGACTTCTCTGACGAGAAGGCATTCCAGTGGTTGATGAATGGAGCGCAACCAACTGATACTGTAAAAGCTATGCTTTCTTACAGAGGTATCCTTTTCAAAAAACACCTTCAAATTGGTGTAAACAAAGGTGCTATCACTCAGGAAACTGCTGATGCTCGTTTCGAAGAGTGGAAGAACGCGAAAGATGCAAAAATTGCAGGTAAAGTTGAAAGCCTGAGCTCTGCTAAAGAAGCTGCTAAGAAAGCTGCTTTCGAAGCTGAGACTAAGAAGAAAGAAGCTCGTGCAGAAGCTATCCGTCAGCGTGATGCTGAGAAGGCTGCTGCTAACGCACCTGCTGCTGAAGCAGAAGAAGCTCCTGAAGCACCAGCTGCTGAAGGCGAGTCTACTGAGGAGCAAGCATAATTTATTTGTGCCATGAATATTGATGCTTGTTTTCAGCTTGGATACATCGTTAAGACGCATGGCATAAAGGGGCAGGTTGTTGCGTTTTTTGACGTAGACTACCCCGAAGATTACGAAGATCTGGAATCAGTTTTCCTTGAACAACAGGGAAGGCTGGTTCCATTTTTTATTGATGCCATGGAGGCCCAGCAGAAAGGGCGCTTCATCATTAAGTTTGAAGATATAAACACCATTGAGCAGGCTGAAAAGCTTCGCAACACGGCTTTATACTTGCCACTTGATGAATTGCCTGAATTGGAAGAAGACCAGTTCTACTTCCATGATGTGATCGGGTATACCGTAGTGGATGCAAATCATGGCGACCTGGGTATTGTAAAGGAATTTTACGACCTGCCACAGCAGCAATTAATGGCTATGGAGTACCTGGGCCAGGAAATGCTGATACCCGTGATAGATGAGATCTTCCTGCGTGCGGACCATGACGCCAAAAAGCTGCACATAAACCTGCCGGAGGGATTACTCGAAGTTTACACCCAACCTAGCACCCCTGATGATGCCGATGAAGCGGACGAGCGTGCGGAGGAGGAAAAATAATGCGTATCGATATTATCAGCTGCCAGCCAGACCTGCTGGAAAGCCCCTTCAGCCATTCTATACTTAAACGCGCGCAGCAAAAAGGCCTTGCAGAAATACATGTGCACGACCTGCGTAAGTTTGCCATCAATAAATATGGCCAGATAGATGACTATGCTTTTGGTGGTGGAGCCGGCATGGTAATGATGATAGAGCCTATTGATAAATGCATTTCCGGGCTGCAGGCTGATCGCACCTATGACGCCATTATTTACATGACGCCGGACGGGCAGACGCTGAACCAGAATATTGTAAATCAGTTTTCGCTGCTGCAGAACATTATTATACTTTGCGGACACTACAAAGGCGTGGATGAGCGCGTACGTCAGCGGTTTATAACTCATGAGATCAGCATCGGCGACTATGTATTATCGGGTGGTGAACTGGGCGCGGCTGTTTTGGCTGATGCCATTATCCGGATCATACCTGGTGTACTGAACGATGAATCTTCTGCCCTGACAGACTCTTTTCAGGATGGTTTACTGGCGCCACCGGTATTTACCAGGCCAGCTGAGTATAAAGGCATGCAGGTACCCGATATACTTTTATCAGGTGATGGGCCTAAAATTGAACAGTGGCGTTTTGAACAGGCCATTGAACGAACCAGGCAACGTAGACCGGATTTATTAAACGAGTAAGACTATAGTTTATGCTTTCGGTAACACGAGCCACTAACATATTATAACACAACAAAAAATATTTTTCGGAGCAATATTCTTAAGTAAAAAATATTTACATATCTTTGCAGTCCGAATTCAAGAAGATACTTTAGCTTTAGAACATAGCCATGAGCGAATTAATTAAACTTATCGAGCAGGAAAACACTGACAAACGCGCTTCTTTCCCTGTTTTCCAGGCAGGTGATACTATCAATATCCACGTTAAAATCCGTGAAGGTAACAAAGAGCGTATCCAGCAGTTCCAGGGCGTTGTTATTCAGCGCAAGAACGTTAACACAAACGGCGAAACTTTTACTGTTAGAAAAATCTCTAACCAGATTGGTCTAGAGCGTATCTTCCCACTTCTTTCTCCATCTATCGAGAAAATAGAGCTTGTTAGAAAAGGTAAAGTAAGAAGAGCTAGATTATACTATCTGAGAGGCTTGTCAGGTAAGGCTGCAAGAATCAAGGAAAGAAGATAATACCTGTTTTCACAAATTTTCCATAGTTAAAAAGGAGCCGTTCGAACAACGGCTCCTTTTTTATTGGCTATAGTTTAGAGGCAGCAACTATAGGTTTGACCTGTGCAGCTTTTTATATTTGTGTACATACCAGTTACCGAGATACTCCTTATGCCGCGCTCAACCTATACCCTGCTACTCATATTAAGCATCCTGTGGTTAACAAGTTGCCAGACAGATTATGCTACGTTGCCAACTTATTCCGGTGCCCGGCAACTACAGGCTGTTATCGAAACACCGGCAGGGTCCAGCCATACCGTAAAGTATAACCGCGCATCAAAAGCCTTCGAAAATGACAAGGAAGCAGGTCAGGATAGAGTAATCCGGTTTTTGCCCTACCCCGGTAACTATGGCTTTATACCTTCTACTGAAACGGGAACCAACGGCAGGAATTTAAGTACCCTGATTTTAGCTGAACGTGCCGATGCAGGAACTGTACTGGAAATTATACCTGTGGCCACGCTTCTACTAGAAAAGCCAAACGGAGACTTATACCCGGTTATCATCTCGGTACCAGCACGCCCCAGCGCCCGAACAGTAGATGCCACAGATTATATTACCTTAAGCAGAAAATATCCGGCTGTCAAAAGCATACTTCAGCAATGGTTCATGCATCACAATCACAGCTACCCACTCAAATACGTTGGCTGGAAGGACGAACAGTTTGCTGAAAAAGAGATACAGCGCTGGATGAAGTTGTAATTTTGTAGTTCTACAGATACTGTTTTCACCCCAGCCTTCTCCTTGCTAAGGTGAGGAGTTATTCTGCTATTGCTTATCCATCTGTCATTTCAACCAGAGGGGGAAATCTGAAAGCATTTTAACCCACCCCTACCCCTCCCGAGAGGGGAATTTCTGCCTTACCAATTTTTAAACTATAGTTCCATAGTTACAGACCATGCGCGGACAGGTCGCGACCTGTCCCTACGAAACTATAGCCATGATAAATGTCGAAGCGAAGAAAGTTAAAACTATAGATACAGGTAGCTATCGAACTGATATCAGTCTTTGGGTTGAGCGCCTCGAGAGGTTCCGGTGCCGAAGGCATTGCGAGGAACGAGCAAAGGAAGCGAAAGCAGCGATCAATCCAAAGACGGGGCCTCCCGGCCGTGAGGGAGCCAAGGTATAGTTAAAACGATAGGTGACTAAAGCTCCTAGGATTGGTGGCAACTATAGAAGGTTAGCTGGGTGTGAGTAAGTATAGCCTTCAACCATAGGCACATAAGATCCCTTGACTTCGCTCGGGATGACAAAAGAGAAACTATAGCAAAGACGCTAATAGGAGCAGCGCACGCTGCTAGGTCTGGAAACAAAAAAGCCGGTCACATGGCTGCAACCGGCTATAAGCAATAAGTATAAAGTATTCTTCTACTTCACTTGCATTAACTTAGCACGAACGGCTTCTACAGCTTTCTCCATTTCAAGAACCTGTAGCTTACTGGCTTCCTGCTTTTTCAGGTTATTCTGTACTTCCTGTTCCAGCTTTTTCAGGTCATCGGCATTTTTTACAAGCTCAGCTTCCAATTCTTGCTTACGCTGCTGGTTTTTGGTTATACTTGTTTGTATATCGTTCGCCTGCTTTACAACGCGCTCCTGTTCAGCTATAGTTGCTTTCAATACATCCTCTGCCTGGTTTATCTGTCTGAAGATATCCTCTTTATAAGCTTTTCGGGCAAAGGCCTGCATAAATCCTTCGGCGGCCGCATACTCTTTTGGCGTAGCTTTCTTGTCTACATACGCTACACCCATATCCAGAGACCACCAAACAAAGCTACCTTCGGGGCCACTGCCAACTGTAGAGATAATGCGCATCGGCGAACTTGTGATCGTATCCAGCACGGCACCATCTATAGTATACACGCCTTTGGTAAATTTTACTTTGGTCTTGCCGGTTTTGGCAGTCAGTTGGTCTTTCCAGAGCTTTTCTACAAACTTAGGATCCAGCTGCACGGTAAGCTGCTGCCCTCGTCTGTTTACACCGTTCACGGTTTGCTCACTCTCCTCTACCTTACCCGATTGGGCATTGCACAAACCAGCTGCCATACATAGCAGCCCCAGTAGTAAAGCTTTCAGTCTCATAAATATGGTTGGATTAAAAAATTGATACAGTTGGAATGTAACGCTACGAAAATAACTAAATCAAACGAAAAACAAGATGCGCACCCAGACTAATTTAGCCAAAAATTTGATTTGCCTTTCCGCCGGACTGGCTACCTTTGCAAACTTATAGCTACGTTTATTATTTCCGTATCTTTGGAAGTATAACAATTGCGTATCTGGGATTGTTGGTGATACTATGAATGTAACTGTTTGCCGGAAAGAACACTTTAATGCAGCGCACCGCTTGTATAATGCAGGCTGGAGCGATGAGCAGAATATAGCTGTGTTTGATAAGTGCAGTAACCCGAATTACCACGGCCACAACTATGAGCTGATAGTGAAGCTGACCGGACCTGTAAATGCAGAGACCGGCTACGTGTATGATCTGAAGCAACTAAGCGAACTCCTGAAAACGGAAATTATTGAGCGCTTCGACCATAGAAACCTGAACCTGGATACCGAAGAATTTAAAGAATTGAACCCTACCGCCGAAAATATCGCGATCGTGATCTGGAACATACTCCGGCCACAAATCAGCGAAACTTATGCGTTAGGTATTACACTGTATGAAACTGAACGAAACTTTGTTGAATATAATGGATAACCAGGATCTGGAGAATGACAAAGAAGCCATGGATGACCACCTGATGAGTTCCCTGGAAACCCCGCTTCGTCAGGATGCTTTTGACCTGAGCGACCAGGAGAAGATTGCGATTATTGAAGGGCACTTTAAAGAGATAATGCACACCTTGGGCCTGGACCTGACAGACGACAGCCTGAAGGGTACTCCGCGCCGTGTAGCTAAGATGTATGTAAAGGAAATCTTTCATGGCTTAAATCCTGAAAATAAACCTGATATCCGCCGCTTCGAGAACAAGTATAAGTATAACCGCATGTTGGTAGAGCGCGATATTACGCTGTACTCTTCCTGTGAACACCATTTTGTACCTATTATTGGCAAAGCGCATGTGGCCTATATGCCCGGTGAACATGTTATCGGGTTATCCAAGCTGAACCGTATTGTGCAATACTATGCCCGCCGCCCACAGGTGCAGGAACGCATGACCATGCAGATAGCCAACGAACTGAAGCAGGCCCTGCAAACAGAAGACGTAGCCGTACTGATAGAAGCTGACCACCTTTGTGTAATGAGCCGTGGCGTGAACGATGTTACCAGCAGCACAATTACTGCCGAATATGGCGGCTTGTTTCAGGAAGAGCAGTACCGTAGCGAATTCCTGAGCCATATCCGTAAAAAATAAGTTATACCTGCTTACTGATGTTATAGCCTCCTTAAAGAAAGAGCAACGAAACTATATATAGATTACGTATAGGGTATCTTCTATATGCAGTTATACTAACAACTTGCTATGCCTCAAAAAATACTCATTACTGGTGGTTCTGGTTTAGTGGGCACCCGGCTTTCCGAAATGCTTATTGATCAGGGTTACGAAGTGGCGCACTTAAGCAGGCAGCCCAGCAAATTCTCGAAGTATAAAACCTTCCGCTGGGATATAAAAGAAGGCTACATCGATGAAAACGCCATCACCTACGCCGACTACATCATACACCTGGCAGGTGCGGGCGTAGCCGACGAAAAGTGGACCGAAGAGCGCAAACAGGAAATATTAAAAAGCCGTGTAGATAGCGCTAACTTACTATATAGTTGCCTTCAAAAATCAGATCATCATGTAAAAGGCTTTATCTCGGCATCGGCTATCGGCATATATGGCAACTCCGGTGATAATGTGGTGTCTGAAGAAAGTATACTGGCTGATGATTTTCTGGCAGAAGTTTGCAAAGCCTGGGAAGCATCGTCGTGGCAAATAAATACGCTGGGGCTGCGAACCGTTATCCTGCGCTTAGGTATTGTTCTGAGTGATAAAGGTGGTGCACTGCCACAACTGGCTCGTCCTGTTAAAATGATGGCTGGTGCGCCTTTAGGTACCGGTAACCAATATATGTCGTGGATACATATTGATGATGTATGCCGCTTGTTTATAAGAGCGATAGAAGACACTCAGTTTGAAGGCGTATATAATGCCGTGGCGCCACACCCGGTAACTAATAAAGAGTTTACCAAAGAGTTGGCAGAAGTAATGCATAAACCGCTTGTATTGCCTAAAGTACCTGTTTTTGCCTTAAACCTGGTGCTGGGTCAGAAAAGTGGTGTAGTGCTCGATAGCCAGCGCGTAAGTGCCAATAAGGTGTTACAGACAGGCTTTACATTTGAGTACAATTACCTCGACGAAGCGTTGGAATCTTTTTATGATAAGAAATATTAATACATTCCATACTTAGCAAAAACCAGAAAGGCCGGCTATAGTTGTAGCCGGCCTTTCTGGTTCTATACTTTTATACTTGCTTACTGCGACGAATCCCCTGACCCTGAATTTAATTGCTCCAGAATATCAAATAGCTCAAAGTCCGGGCTTAGGGCTGTGGAATCTACTTTTGGCTGCTTCGGCAATACAGTAGTACAGTTATACTTTTTGCTGATCTTAACGGTAGGCCCCGGGAAGCGTCCCATAGTATAGCCCAGCGATTTATCCTGGTAGATCTTCTCCATGTAGAGGCCAAACACAGGCAGCGCCGTTTTAGAGCCTTCGCCCAGGCTTGATGTACGGAAGTGAATGCTGCGGTCTTCGCCACCCACCCAAACACCGGTTACAAGATCTTTGGTTACACCCATAAACCAACCATCAGAGTGGTTAGAGGTTGTTCCGGTTTTGCCACCAATTTCGTTGCCTTTCCAGAGGTCGTATTCCCATAGCGCTTGCGATGTACCGCCTGGCTCTTCAATACCGCCCTTCAGCATGTGCATCATCAGGAAAGCCGTTTCCTCGCTCAGTACTTTCTTTTGCTTTGGTACAAACTGGTGTATCAGGTTGCCGTTGCGGTCTTCGATGCGGGTAATGAACATTGGTTTGGTATGGAAGCCATTGTTCGGGAATGTACTGTAAGCCCCTACCATTTCATAGATAGAAACATCGCTCGGGCCTAAGCCAATAGACGGAACAGACTGCAGCGGACTGGTTATACCTAAGCGGTGCGCATATTTTACAACCGTTTCCCAACCTATCTTTTCTGTAAGCTGAGCCGTAACCGAGTTAACCGATTTACCCATACCACGACGTAGCGTCATCGGGGCACCAGTATATTGCCAGTCAGCGTTTGTAGGTGACCAGGTTTTCTTCTCGCCTTTCTCGACATAGTTTATAGTGATGCGCTGGTCTACAATTTTATCGCAAGGCGAGTAACCGTTATCGATAGCAGCTACATACACAAATGGCTTAAACGTAGACCCCGGCTGACGACGAGCCTGTTTCACGTGGTCGTACTTAAAGTATTTAAAGTTGATACCACCTACCCACGCTTTTATATGCCCGGTAAACGGATCCATGGTCATCATGCCGCCATGCAGGAAGTGCTTATAGTATGCCAACGAATCAAGTGGGCTCATGGTCACCTTTTTCTCTAGCGAGTCATTATCCCAGGTAAATACCATCATCTCGCGTGGTCTGTTCAGCTCGCGGTTAATGGCGGCTACATCGTTGCCATACTTCTTTTTCAGGCGCTGGTAATAATCTGTACGCTTTATAGTTTCTTCAATAAAACCCGGTATCTCTTTGTCCTGCTCGTCTACCCAAGGGTTGCGGCCCTGCCAGTGGTTATCGAAACGGCGCTGCAGGTTACGCATTTGCTTTTGCATGGCCTCTTCGGCATGTTTCTGCATCCGCGAATCTATTGTAGTATAGATCTTCAAACCATCGCGGTAAAGGTCATACCCATTCTGCTTGCACCATTCTTTCAGATAATCGGCAACAGCACCTCTGAAGTATGTCGCAGGGCCATCGTAATGGTTTTCTACACTATAATCTAATTTAAGCGGAATTTTGCTCAGCGAGTCGGCTGCTGCTTTGGTCAGGTAGTTATACTTGGCCATCTGCTCCAGCACGGTATTGCGGCGGCGTGTAGCATTTTCGGGGTTAAACTTGGGGCTATAGTAGGTCGGGGCTTTCAGCAGGCCAACCAGTGTAGCGGCTTGTTCTGTTTTAAGACTATCGGCAGAGGTACCAAAAAACGTTTTAGAGGCCACTTTTATACCGAAGGAGTTGGACCCAAAATCCACGGTATTCAGGTACATAGCCAGGATCTCTTCTTTAGTGTAGCGCTGCTCCAGTTTAATAGCGGTAAGCCACTCTTTGGTTTTCGCAATTACCACATTCAGGCCCGGGATGTGGCCCAGCACACCTTTAGAGTCGTCGGTTCGGGTTTTATAAAGGTTTTTGGCTAACTGTTGGGTAATGGTACTGGCACCACGGGCATCGCCGGTAAAGCTACCATATGCTGCTGAAACTATAGCCTGCGGGTCGATGCCGGAATGTTCGTAAAAACGAACGTCTTCTGTCGCTATCAGGGCTTTCAGCAGCATCGGCGACATTTTTTCGTATCCTATAGGGCTGCGGTTCTCTTTAAAGTATTTACCAATCAGCTCACCATCGGAAGTATAAAGTTCGGATGCCTGGTCGCTGCGCGGGTTCTCCAGTTTGTCAAGGCTCGGAGACGACCCGAACAGGAACAACAGGTTAAACTCTACACACAGCAGGTAAGCTACTATCGTAATAAAGCCAATAATAAAGCTTTTCCAGGCAAACCGGATAATGCTACGGTACGTGGAGGCTGGTTTTGATTCTTTGGTTTCTTCTTGCTCTTTCAGCATTGTATGCAAACAGGGCGTGGGCCCTAAAAATTCCAGATGGCACTTCTTTCGAAATTGATGCAAATATACTTTATGTGGATAACAAACCTGCCAAATAAAGACAAAACTTAGTAAAGTGACTTTTATACACTGATTAATAAATACGGCCTGCCTATCTTTGCCCTAATTCTCTGAAACTATACGTTATGCGTACTCCTATAAAAGAGGCTTTAGATAAACTGATCGGCCTTCCGCTTACAAAAACTACCCGCACCGAACTGGTACAGTATTTCCATTTTGGCAAGGCACATTACACTACCCCGCAGGGGCTTATACTTGATGTAGGAGCTGTTACGCTTGCCCTTAACTGCCCGTGGCAACTGGTGCTACCCAACGGCGACAGCATAAAGCACAGCGAAGTATTTATGCGCAAACGCGAAGCCGGCATGCCAGCCCTTAAATTCGACTGGAAAGTACCCGGTGCCAACCTCCGCGACCAACGTTTGCAACTACTAATAAATGCAGGTGGCGAGCTAACCCCACAAGGCCTGGAAACAACGGACAATAATGGCTTTATACTTCATTTTGAGTATGGCGCTAAACTTATAGTTTCCCCGGATGCCACTAAAGAGCAGGAAGTAAACTGGCAGCTGTTCAGTAATACTGGCGATGGGTTTAGTTTTATAGTTGGAAGTGAGGCAAACTAAATAGCCCATGGCGCGAGCGCCTTCGTCCCGAAATGCTTCGGGATCTGCAACTCGTGACTTGCTATAGTTGGGTCTTTGGCCCAGTGAGTCTGGAGACTCTGTTACACCCTACGTCACGAGTCTGGAGACTCGTGCCAGAGCAAGAAAGCCTAAAAGCAAACATAAGTATAACTAAATAGGCGGATGCGTAGTATGTGCTGTAAAAAAGCATTTGAACATCCGTCTCCAACTTTTTGAGCTCGAAGACCAGCGTTGGTTTCCGCACGTTATCCGGCAGGGCATGCTCGATTTTCTGCGGTTCATGATCTCGAAATTGGGTGCCTACGAGGCGGCAGTTCCTTTGCTACAGGAACTGCTTATCAAAACCAACCAGACGCATATTACTGACCTTTGCTCCGGAGCCGGCGGCGGAATAGAAACTATACAACAAGCGCTTAGTCGGCAAATGAGTGAGCAGATAAAAATCACCCTCTCCGACCTGTACCCTAATATTGCCGCTTACCAGTATCTGCAACAGCAAACTAACGGAAGTATAGATTTCAAACCCGAGCCTGTAGATGCCACTGCCGTACCCGAAAGTATAACCGGTGTCAGAACTATCTTTTCTTCATTCCACCATTTTCCGCCAACTATAGCACAGCGCATTTTGCAGGATGCAGCCACTAAGCGAACAGCCATCGGTATTTTTGAAGGCGCAAAAAAGAGTTGGCTGGAGATGCTGTTGTTATGGTTTTTATTCCCGGTGGTTATACTTGTCGTTACCCCATTTATAAAACCGTTTAAGTTCAGCAGGTTATTTTTCACGTACATTATACCGCTTATACCTGTTGGCATTATCTGGGATGGCACCGTTTCGCTGCTCCGCATCTATACTCCTGAACACCTGCAACGTATGCTGCAAAATATAAACGCTCCAAACTATACCTGGCGCACCGGCCGAGCAGGCAACAAACCCGGCAAACACGTCATCTATCTTATTGGATATCCAAGGTATAGCAGTTAAAAAGTTTGGAAGTTAAAAGGTTAGAAAGTTAAAAAATGAGGTGCTATTCTTTAAACTATAGTTGAGTATTAAATCCTGTTCATTCTTTTAAATCCTGAAAATCCTGATTCAGACAATAAACAACTTAACAATGCAACCCTACCGCGATGCGCTTACTTTAATGCGAATACCTTTTTCGGTGTATTTGATGCCAGTATTTTGGTTTGCGCTGAGTGCCCTGCAGCAGGTTAATGTAAGCCGGGCTATAGTTGTGTTCCTGATCCTGCATGTACTGGTTTATCCTGCCAGCAACGGCTACAATTCTTACTACGACCGTGACGAAGGAAGTATAGGCGGCCTTAAAAATCCGCCTAAAGTAAACAGGCAATTGATGCATCTGGTGTTGCTGTTTGATATATTGGCGGTTGTGCTGGCTATATTTTTATCGCCACTTTTCGGCGCTTCGGTGGCTATTTACCTGCTCGTTTCAAAAGCCTATAGTTACGAAGGTATTCGACTCAAAAAATACCCGGTCATCAGCACGTTAGTAGTTACAGTTTTTCAGGGGGCTTTTACGTTTGCCATGGTGCAGGTTGGAGCAGGCTTAAGTATAGATAAGGTGTTGCAGATGCCCAACGTAGGCTTTGCTATAGTCAGCACCTTATTTTTATGCGGCTCCTACCCGCTTACCCAGATCTACCAGCACGAAGAAGACAGCCGCCGCGGCGACAGAACATTAAGTCTTATTCTCGGCATTACCGGCACCTATGTATTTGCAGCTATCAGTCTTTTAACCGGAACTATACTTTTACTGTGGCTATACTTTACCGCAGACCAGGTACAGAACATCATCATCTTCCTGATTGCAACGGCGCCGGTCTTATACTTCTTTACCAGTTGGGTGATCAGCGCGTCGCGCAACAGGGCAGCCGTTAACTATGAAAACACCATGCAGATGAACAAAATATCATCGGTTTGCATCAGCCTGGCCTTTATTTGTATGCTCACTTTCAGGCATCTTCAACTTTAATTCCAGTGCAGATAGCACAGCGCCAAACCATGCAGCCTAAATGCGTATAAGGTATAAAATCAAAAATTAAACGTGAAGCTGATTTATGTGATATTGGCTGGGCTTGCTGGCACTGCGGCCATGACAACCATTTTATACTTGTTATCCCGGGTTACGAGCCGTGTTATGCAAGTACCACGCTTACTGGGCACCATGCTGCTTGGCCGGACACACCCTGATGGCGGTTTGTCTAATGCGCCTGCCACGTTAATGGTCGGTACCTTGGCCCATTATACGGTTGGTGTGCTATATGCCATTGGTTACCTGGCGCTCTGGGAGTCCGGGGTGGGCACCATTACCGCTTCGTGGGGTGCTCTTATCGGGTTAGCGAACGGCTTGTTTGCCATGATCATCTGGTATTTCTTTTTCATGATACACCCAAAGCCTCCCCACATCCGGCTGGACAGGTACCTGATAGAAATGGTTTTAGGACACATACTTTTCGGCTTTGTAGTCGCTTTTGTATACTATCACCTCACCAACCCGGAATATACTTTCTGGCAATGAGTTATAGTTAGAAAGTTAGAAAGTTAGAAAGTTTGGAAAGTTTGGAAGGTATAAGTTTAAGAGTTGTAGAGACGCAACACTTTGCGTCTTATCAGCTACGAAACGATCAAAATCCTTCACATTTATCAAATCCTGCATATCCTTTCCAATCCTGTAAGTCCTGATTCTAACAAAAACAAAAACGGCCTGCAACTATAGCTGCAGGCCGTTTTTTTATAATTGATGCCAAACTATAGTTTAACCGTTCATCGAGATCAGGAATTCTTCGTTGCTCTTTGTGCCAACCATTCTGTCTTTCAGGAACTCCATCGCTTCTACAGAGTTCATATCTGACATAAACTTGCGCAGTATCCAGATACGGTTCAGCTCGTCTCTGTCCATCAGCAGGTCCTCGCGGCGTGTACCCGAAGCAGGAACGTCGATAGCAGGGTAAATTCTTCTGTTGGCCAGTTTACGATCCAACTGAAGTTCCATGTTACCGGTACCTTTAAATTCTTCGAAGATAACTTCATCCATCTTAGAACCTGTGTCAATAAGTGCAGTGGCAATGATAGTAAGTGAACCACCATTCTCAACGTTACGGGCAGCACCAAAGAAACGCTTCGGCTTGTGCAGCGCGTTGGCATCCACACCACCCGATAAAATCTTACCAGATGAAGGAACAACCGTGTTGTAAGCACGGGCCAGACGTGTAATGGAGTCAAGAAGTATAACCACATCGTGGCCGCACTCTACCATTCGCTTCGCTTTGTCCAGTACAATGCTTGATACTTTCACGTGGCGCTCGGCAGTCTCATCAAACGTTGATGCAATAACTTCCGCTTTTACGCTACGAGCCATATCGGTTACCTCTTCCGGGCGTTCGTCAATCAGCAGGATCATTAGGTATACTTCCGGGTGATTTTCAGAAATAGCGTTGGCTATCTCTTTCAGCAACACGGTCTTACCTGTTTTAGGCTGCGCCACAATCATACCACGCTGGCCTTTACCGATCGGGGCAAAAAGGTCCAGAATACGGGTTGATAATTGGCTTGGCTTGGTAGTTAATTTTAAGCGCTCTTCTGGGAAAAGCGGCGTAAGGTGCTGGAACGGAATACGGTCACGAATTTCTTCGGTGGTACGCCCGTTTACAGAGTCAACTTTTAAAAGGGCAAAATACTTCTCGCCTTCTTTCGGCGGACGGATCTGGCCTTTTACAGTATCACCCGTTTTCAGTCCAAATAGTTTGATCTGCGACGGCGATACATAAATATCATCCGGAGATGCCAGGTAGTTATAGTGTGTAGAACGCAGGAAACCATACCCATCCTGCATCAGCTCCAGTACACCTTCGTTTAAGATTATGCCATCAAACTCTTTAAAGATATTACCGCCCGCATTTGACTGCTGTTGTTGTGGGTTGTTACGACGCTGGTTGTCGTAGCGGTTATCTGGTCTGTTAGTTTGCTGGTCGCTGCGCTGTTCGCGGTTGTCCTGACGTGGCTCGCGTTCAGGGCGCTGCTCGCGGTTATCGTTGCGGTTTTCAGCACGTGGCTCACGGTTATCCATACGCTCACGTGGTTCGCGGTTTTCAGTGCGCTCCGGTCTTGGCTCTCGTGGCTGGTTCTCAGCACGTTCTGCTCTTGGCTCGCGGTTATCGGTGCGTTGCTCTGTTCCTGTTTGTTCGCGGCGTGGTTGCTGTATGCGTTCGCGTTGCTGCTGCGGTCCATGGTCTTTGGCAGGAGCTGCGGCAGGTCTTGGAGCGCGTTGCGATTGCTCAGCACGTACTATTGGTCTTCTTTCTTCCAGGGCTGGCGCTGCAGGTTCTGCTACTTCTACTTCAGTTGTAATTTCAGGAGATGATTCGCTTGCTGGGGTAGCGCTGCCGGCGGCAGATTTGATCTTTTTTGGTAATTTTTCGGGAGGGGTGATGGCTTGCTGATCGAGGATTTTGTAGATGATGTCCTGTTTGCTCAGTTTCTTAAAGTTCTGAACGCCCAGATGCTCTGCAATTTCCTTGAGTTCTGAAAGAAGCCTATCTTTCAATTCTTCAATATTGTACATAAATGTGGTATGGTGTTAATGTAATGCCGGGAGCGTGTTGATACGCAAACGCAGCGAGAGTCTTAAATTATAAATCAGGAAACAGAATAGATTGCGTAGAAAAAGTGAGGCTCAGGAAGGGCCTTCGTAATAAATGCACTGCAATGTTATTGCAATGGCACCTAATTAACAAATATTACGCATCATTTTATGAAAAATGTTTCAGAAAAAGGGTAAAAGATTTGCGAATTGCCACGTACTACGCAAAAAAGTATATTTTTGTACCAATACTTAACACGCAACTATGCTACAACTATCCGTTTTAAGGGAGCAGACAGACCTGGTAGTGGCAGGCCTAAACAAGAAAAACTACAAAAATGCAGCCGCTGAAGTTGCCGCTTTACTGGACCTTGACCAGCGTCGCCGCCAGGTGCAGAGCGAGCACGACGAGTTGCAGGCCAGGGCAAACAGCATCTCTAAAGAGATCGGAATTCTGATGAAGAATGGCGAGCGCGAGAAAGCCGAATCTTATAAAACACAAACTACTGAACTAAAGCAGCAAGCCAAAACCCTGGGTGACCAGTTAACATCACTGGAGGAAGAATTACAGGCTGCTTTATATAAGTTACCAAACCTGCCGCACGAAAGCGTACCGGTAGGCCGTTCGGCAGAAGATAATGAAGTAGTGCTACAGCACGGCGAAATACCGGAGTTGCATGCCGGCGCGCAACCCCATTGGGAGCTTATTCAGAAATACGACATCATTGATTTTGACCTGGGCAACAAGATAACTGGTGCAGGTTTCCCGGTTTATAAAAAGCAGGGTGCCCGTTTGCAGCGCGCGCTTATCAACTTCTTTTTAGATGAAGCCCTGAAAGCCGGTTATATAGAAGTACAACCACCTATACTTGTAAACGAAGCATCGGGCTACGGTACCGGCCAGTTACCGGATAAGGATGGACAGATGTACCACGCCACCGAAGATAACTATTACCTGATACCGACTGCCGAAGTGCCGATCACAAACCTGTACCGCGATGTGATTGTGCCGGTTGAGCAGTTGCCGATCAAGAATGCAGGCCATACGCCATGTTTCAGAAGAGAAGCTGGCTCGTGGGGCGCTGATGTGCGTGGCTTGAACCGTTTGCACCAGTTTGACAAGGTGGAGATTGTGCAGATAACGCTGCCTGAGAAGTCGTACGAAACGCTGGAAGAAATGAGCAGCTACATACAAGGGCTGTTGCAGAAACTGGAGTTACCTTACCGGGTGCTGCGCCTTTGCGGCGGCGATATGGGCTTTACCTCTGCCCTAACCTACGACATGGAAGTATACTCGACAGCGCAAGGCCGCTGGCTGGAAGTAAGCTCGTGCAGTAACTTCGAAACGTACCAGGCCAACCGCCTGAAATTGCGTTATAAAAACGATGCTGGTAAAACTCAGCTGTTGCATACGTTAAATGGTAGCGCCCTTGCCCTGCCTCGTATCGTAGCTGCCATCCTCGAGAATAACCAGACACCAGATGGTATTAACATGCCAAAAGTGCTGCACCCTTATTTAGGGTTTGAAAAGATTTCTTAGGATTTAGAAATTTAAAGTTGTGGAGAGTTGAAAATTATCTCTGCTATAAAACAAAAGCCGCTGATAATCTCAGCGGCTTTTGTTTTATAGTTAGACGCCCACAGGTCTGTAAGACACTGTGAGGTCGGCCTTACTCAATTTGCTTTAGCTCTTTCGGACTTCCTAGTCCGCATCAGCTATAGTTCCGGATTAAGAAATCCGAAACAGCTCATTTTCATTTCCAACTTTTCAAATCTTATTTACCCACCAAACTGCTCCTGGTATTGCTGGTAGTAGGTCTTGAGTTTATACTTTTTAAGCTCGCCGCTTTTTACAGCTTTTATAGTTTCTTCAGCTATAGTTTGTTCTTGCAGAAGGTTCAACAGTAACTCATCACTCTCACTTAAGCCCTCTTGCAAAGTCAGTGCTTCGTAATGACACAAGAAATCGGGGTTAATGTTAAGCTTATTCTTGGTTATAGTTACCACCTTTGCCGCTACCAGTTTCAGCAGAGCGTCTTCCACTTCTTTCAGTTCAAAGACAGTTCCGTCCACAGCATCGGCCATTAATAGCACTTCCTGCAAAGGCGCTCCGCCTTCACCGCCGGTAGCTAAAAGTAACGCTTCTAAAAAGCGCGAATCGGTTTCGTTCAACCTATAGTTCTTCATCTGTTTTCTAATTACTTATTCGCAAAATCAACTATAGCCTGTTCATCAATATCGCGCATGCATTTAAAGTGGCCGAGCGGGCATTCTGATCTTCCGAACTTAGTGCACGGGCGACAAGGCAACTCCACTCCTGCTTCGTAATGTTTACTAACTTGGTAGGGCTGCACACCTAGTAGTTCCGGCACTGTACTCCCCCAGATCGTTACCAGTTCTTTATCAAAAGCTTCGGAAATGTGTGTCAGTCCGGTATCGAACCCAATAACTTTGGCAGCCTGCTTCACCACGTATACCGATTCATTCATGTTCAGTTTTCCGCAGGCATTGTACACGTTCGCTCCGGCGGTTTCGGCTATAGTTGCGCCATTCTCTTCCACATCTTTGCCGCCCAGCAACACCACCGGTTTGTTAAGCGCGTTACAGATGCTGATCACCTGATCATTCGGCATGCGCTTGGTAAAGTGCGTTGCTCCAATTATAAAAGCAACGTAATCCTGCTGGTGTGTTTCCGGTAGCAGTGTGCTCAAACTATAGTTGCCGGGCAGGAAATAATCAACCGGTTTCTGGTCGTTTACTACGCCTAAAAACTTTACAGCTTCCAGATAGCGGTCAACCAGGTGAGTTGGCTTTACCGTGTTCAGCTTAAACTTGAGCGCCAATATTTTGCGGATGCGCTGCTTTTTGAACGTCGAGAATTTTACGCCCAGCTTATACTTCACCAGCACCGAGCGCAGGCTGTTGTGCAGATCAATCACATAATCAAATTTCTCTGCCCGCAAATCCTGTATCGTGTCGTTCAGTTTATCTTTCAGCAGATGCAGCTTATCTACATATGGGTTATTATCAAGTATAAACCGGAAACCTGGCTTGGTCAGGTAATGAATCTCCACCCCCGGAACCTGTTGCTTCAGGCAACGGACAACCGGCGTGGTGTAGATTATATCCCCGATAGAGCTGAACCGGATGATAAGTATTTTAAGCTTCTCTTTTTGCAATGGAGAGTTCTGTTTTATAGTTATAGTTGCCACTCCCTTCTCACAAGATTCTTCCAGAATGACAAAAAAGGTAAAAATTTATAGTTCAGCCTGATCTTATAATTTGTCATCTCGAACTATGTGAGAGATCTATCTCAGATTCTAAATAAATTTCTCGCTGCTCTCGAAATGACAGCTAAAGTTTACCATGGCGCGAGCGTATTCGCTCTTGATTTATAACAGGGCCTCTGGCCGTTTTTATTTAAGTCTGCAGCCTTAATTTTTACATCAAATGGGCGGGACGCCCAACTATAGTTCGACACGAGCGAAGACGCTCGCGCCATATTTAATCAGCAATTAAATCCCCGCCTTCCGCTTATTAAAGTAAGCTTCTACTTCCTCTACTGGCTTGGCATTAAAGGTCATTTCTTTGGTTAGTCCGCCTTTTCGACCTACCAGCACGCCGTACTTCATGTCGTCGTAGCCACTGGTGTGGTGGGCGTCGGGGTTTATGCTGAGCATTACGCCCTTTTCTAAGGCATACTGCACGTGTCGCCAGTCCAGGTCTAAGCGCCAAGGGTTGGCGTTTATCTCGATGATGACGTTGTTGGCAGCGCAGGCATCTATCACCATTTTATGATTGATCGGGTAGCCTTCGCGGCGCAGCAATAGCCTGCCGGTCGGGTGGCCGAGCATGGTGGTGTAAGGGTTTTCAATGGCTGTGATCAGGCGCTGTGTAGCTTTTTTCTCATCCATATTCAATACGCTGTGAATGCTGGCAACTATAAAGTCGAAGGTTTTCAGAATGTCTTCTTCATAGTCCAAAGAGCCGTCAGTCAGGATATCCGATTCTATACCTTTGAAAATCTTGAAAGGAGCCAGTTTCTGGTTCATCTCATCTATCTCTTTTTGCTGGCGCAGCACATCGCCTTCGCGCAGGCCGCCTGCATACGATGCTGTTTTGCTGTGATCCGAAATACCTAAATACTGGTAGCCCATATCGCGGCAGAAAGTAGCCATTTGCTCTAAAGTATGCGCGCCATCGGAGTAAGTGCTGTGGTTGTGCAGGATGCCTTTCAGGTCAGATAGCTCGAGCAGTTTTGGTAGTTTGTTATCCATGGCCAGTTGCAGCTCATTAGTACCTTCGCGCAGCTCCGGAACGATGTAGGCCATACCAGCTGCATGGTACACATCCTCTTCGGTTTTATGGTTCTCTTCGCGCAGCACATTCAGCATGGTTTTACCGGCTGCAAAAACCTGTGTTAAGTGTGGTTCAGAAGCTGATCTTAAAACGACTTCGTTGGCAAAGCAGGCATCATCCACCAATCTGATTTCGGTAGCCATGCCATTTAAACTATAGTTACCGCGCCAGATGCGTGGACCAGAGTTACGCACATCCTGTTCCAGCACATCAATCTTACTAAGTTTTTCACAGGCATCTTTATACTTATCAGTAGCCACTACAAACTGCAGGCTTTCTACAATTTCCATGCGGCGGCGCACATCACCTACTACTTCTATTTTGGCATCTGGCAGGGCTTGTTTTATAGTTTGTAACAGTTCTTCGGCACTTGGTTCGGCTTCGGCATATAACAACTTACCACGATTTTGTTGGGTAAAGAGCAGCGCCTGTTTTATGTTTTCCTGGGTTTTAGCGCCAAAGCCTTTCAGTTTGCTCAGTTTGTCCTGCTCGCAGGCCTCCAGCAATTCTTCCACGGTTTCAGTGCCCAGTTCTTTCCAGATGGTACGCACCTTTTTAGGGCCAATGCCTTTTATGCGCAGCATCTCTACCACACCCGGCGGGGTGGCGGCCAGCATCTGGTCCAGTTCCTCGAACGAGCCGGTCTGGTTTATTTCGATTATTTTGGCAGCAATCCCTTTGCCAACTCCCTGTATACTTTCCAGGGTAGCCTGGCTCATGCCTGCCAAAGGTTCTTCCACTAATTCCAGCGTGGCGGCGCCATTTACGTAAGAGCGAATTTTGAACGGGTTCTCATCGTGCAGCTCCATCAGCTCGGCAGCCAGCTTAAACAGTCGTATGATCTTTTTATTTTCCACGGCGCTATATCGTATAGTTACAAAGATAGGAAAACCGACCGAACCATAGTTGCTGGTGTTTTATATTCATTCGCTTCTATATAAAGGCAGAAATCCCTATCTTGGCTTACAAAATATGCTGCTGTTGCAGCGTTCTATACTTATGAAATACGCTTCGCTGCTTTGTTTGGTGTGCCTGTTGCTACTGGCCAATACCTGTAAAAGACCCAGTAAACTGGAAACCCAGTTAGTTGGCAAAACCTGGCTACACGCTTTTGAAGAGGACCAGGAAGACATTACCACATATCGCCCCAACACCTACGATTTTGCTCCATCGCGGGGTCGCACAGGCTTTATGCTGGAGAAAGGCGGTATCCTGAAAAATTATGCCATTGCCCCTGCCGACGGACTGGAAGAACAAGCCGGCACCTGGCAGTTTACCGATAATGACAAGATACTGGTAACTATAAAGCCGGAAGGCCAACCGCAACAGCAATACATTATAGAGGTGGTGTCGCTGGAGAATGATGTGCTGAAAGTGAAACGCGAAGAAGTAACTGAAAACCCGATAAAATAACATGTTCAGTTACCGAAACCTGAGCGCCCGAACCCGCGCCATCATCTTATTCTCGTTGTTGGGTGTGCTGGCTATACTTATAGTTGCCGAGCCCAAAGGCGACTTCTTCAACTTCCTGAAAGGCTTCCTGAATGGCGTCCTGATCGTGATGTTTCTTGGCGAGGTTGGCTTATACTTTATGGGCCGGAAGAAGTGAGATTTATACTTTAAAATAATCTACAAATGAATAAAATATTCACACTTATTATCATACTTGGCCTAACAATTAGTATAACTAAAGCACAAGGAATTGATGCTTTAAAACTTAGCGAGACAGAACTTCCTGCAAACTATAAAATTGCTGATAAGCTTTATTGTAAATCGATACAAGTAGCAACTCTTTATAATAGTCCTCAAACTTATAGCTTCCTTTTAGGGAATATGGTTGAAAAGAGCTTTCAGAGTTTTGAAAGCGAGAATGAAAAGGGTTCTGTTATGTTTATTACTTTTGATAAAGATGTATCAGAAAGTGATTCATTTATTGAAGGTTTAATTTGGGGTAGCTCAGGAAAACCGACTAAAGCACATCCGGAAGAATTCTTGGCTAAAGGGAATACACTTGTCATCTGGAGCTTTGAAAGAAAAAGTCCAATCAAAGATCTTTCGAAAGATAAAGTAACAAAGAACTTATAGTTTTCGAGCATTTATATATCAAGTCAAAAGCTTGCAACAACAATCAACAACACTTTTACACTTACAAAAATCAAATGCATTACTGGTTAGTAAAATCGGAGCCTGAAACGTATTCGTGGGCAGACTTAGTGAGAGACGGGCGCATCTGCTGGGATGGCGTCAGAAATTACCAGGCACGTAACAACCTGCAGCAAATGCAACCCGGCGACATGGTATTGTTTTACCACAGTGTAACCGAGAAAGCTATAGTTGGCATTGCTAAAGTAGACAAAGCCGCTTACCCCGACCCAACTGCCGACGACCCGAAATGGATGGCTGTGGACTTGGTGCCGTTCCGGGATTTCAGAGACCCGGTAACACTGGAGCAGATAAAACAGGATAAACGCCTCGAAAATATTGCCCTGCTGCGCCAATCCAGGTTATCGGTTATGCCACTTAAAGCCGAAGAGTTTGATGTGTTGCTGGCGCTCGGCAACTAACTATAGCTATAGATTAAATTTACGGGCAACAAAACAACGATTGGCGACTAAAACAAGTACAAGCCTTTAGCCGCCAATCTTATACTTTTCCTGTACTTACCTATACTATACTTAGCGCTATGTACAAAGTATGCCTGTTGCTCTTACTTATAGTTGTGCTTGCCTGCTCATCTGTGCTCGCGCAAAAGCCTACACAACCTATCCGTATAGAACTGGAACTCGACAGCTATAAAACCGATGCAGATCTTATTGCCACCCCCGACAGCAGCTTACTGCTATTTACCAAAACAGAAGGTATGTGGTCGGTGCCGCCAACTTTTGAATTCACAAAATACAACAGCCAGTTACAACCTGTCTGGACAAAAAAAGTAGACTTAAAACCGATAAGTCAGTATTTAACGCACTACTCCGAAGCCCGCTATGCCCATGTAGCTTTTAGTGGCGACAACGAAAAAAAGTACCAGTTTGTAAAGCTCAACCTCAAAAGTGGCAACATAACCAAACACGACTACACAATAGAAGCCATCGACTCTATTTATTCGTTTGAAGTGGTGGCTGATAATTACTTTATAGTTGCCCGCTCGCGCAAAGATGGTACCCCTACCCTGCTGCACCTGAACCAGGCATCCGGCGAAATAAAGCCCCTGCCTGCCGCTTATGGTGCCGAGTCTGCTTTTTCTGATGTGCTGGCTCACCCGCAGCAAAAACAGGTAAGCGTGGTTATGTCGGAGTCGAACGGGCGGGTATCGCGGTTGCAAACCAAACTATTTGATGCGGGCGGCACCTTGCTTAAAAACTATTTTATACTCCCCGAACTTGATAAGCGACCCTTATATGCCGAGGTAACACCCGGCGACACCACCACCAGGTTATTGATTGGCAATTATGCAACCCGCAACCTGCGCTATGCTACAGGCTTCTTTACAGTACCCGTTAATTCCAACGCCGCCGATACACGTTACTATAGTTTTCTGCAGCTCAAAAACTTTTTTAAGTACATGAGCCCCAAACGCGAAGCGCGAACCCGCCGCCGCGAGACAAACCGCCTGAAGGCAGGCAAAGAACCTAATCTACAATACCGCCTACTGCTGCACGATATTTATACTACACCAGATGGCTACATACTTAGTGCCGAGGCATATACAACCAACTCCCGACAAGGGGGTTTCAACAGGCTTTATGGCCCAACAGGCTATTTCCTTCCCAGCCCTAAAAGTTACCGCCGCACACAGGCTGTTGCGCTCGGCTTTGATAAAAGTGGTGTATTGCTTTGGGACAACAGCTTCCCGCTGCAGGATATAGAAAGCAGGGAATTGCGCCCCACCGTCGAGGTAGCCTGTAACCCCGCCGGAAAAGTCGTGATTGCTTACCCTGATAAGGACGAGATCGAATACAAAATAATGGACCAGGATACCTACATCGAAGATAAAACCAACCTGAAACTACAACCTGAAGACCCCAACGGTAAAATCCTGTCGACGAGCATGGCTGGGGTTGTAAGCTGGTACGGACTCAATTTTGCTGCATTTGGCTGGCACCGTATCAAATCGCCGGGTTCAGACATAAAGCAGGTTTTCTATATCAACAAGGTTTCGTTTTGATGGTTAGATTGCTAATAGTTGAATGGTAGAAGGCTTAATTGTTAAACTATAGTTTGACCTGCTTAGCAGTAAAACTTAACTATAGCTAACCCTGTCATTGATCAAACAATACAACCATCTGCAATTAACAATTTAACAATTAAGCCTTCCAACAATTAAACAATTAACTATAACTCTCCTATATTTGCAGCTATACTTCCGGTTATGCAGAAAAGACTCATTGTAAACCAACAGTTACTCGATATTATGGTGATGCGCCTGTGCCATCAGCTGATCGAGAACCATGGCGACTTTTCTGATTCTGTTATACTTGGACTGCAGCCACGCGGCAAATACGTAGCAGAACGCATACAAACTACACTGGCCACCATACTCGGCAAACAAATACCAACCGGCTACCTCGACACCACGTTCCACCGCGACGACTTCCGCAGACGCGACACGCCTCTAGCTGCTAATGCCACTAAAATCGATTTCCTGATTGAAGGCAAAAAGGTAATTCTGGTGGATGACGTGCTGTATACGGGCCGTTCGGTGAGGGCTGCTTTGGATGCCATGATCGCGTATGGTCGCCCTGCCAATGTAGAGTTGCTTGTTTTGGTAGACCGCCTGTACACCCGCCATTTACCCATTGAGGCTACCTATGTGGGCCGGCAGGTAAATTCGCTGCAAAGCCAACGGGTATTGGTAGACTGGAAAGCGCAGCAGGCCCCGGAAGATGCCATTTGGCTTATCACTAAAACCGAAGACTAATTTCTTACCATGCAAGAGCTCAGCGTCCGGCACCTGTTAGGCATCAAAGACATCACTCCGCAAGATATTCAGCTCATTTTTGAGACCGCGGATAATTTTAAAGATGTACTGAACAGGCCGATCAAAAAAGTGCCTTCGCTGCGCGATATTACCATTGCTAACGTCTTCTTCGAGAACTCTACCCGCACGCGCCTGTCGTTTGAGCTGGCCGAAAAACGCCTGTCTGCCGATGTGATAAACTTCAGCAGTAGCAGCAGTTCGGTAAAAAAAGGCGAAACCCTGCTGGATACGGTAAACAACATCCTGGCCATGAAGGTGGACATGATTGTGATGCGCCACAGCAGCCCGGGAGCACCACACTTTTTGAGCCGCCACATAAACGCCAATATCGTAAATGCCGGCGACGGCACCCACGAGCACCCAACGCAGGCCCTCTTAGACTCTTTCTCTATTCGTGAAAAGTATGGGGAAGTAGCCGGTAAAAAAGTAGTTATCATTGGCGATATCCTTCACTCGCGTGTAGCTTTATCCAACATCTTTGCCCTGCAGAAATTAGGTGCCGAAGTAATGGTTTGCGGGCCGATAACTTTGCTGCCAAAGTATATTAAAGAGCTGGGCGTAAAAGTAGAACTGGATGTGCGCAAAGCGTTGGAATGGTGCGATGTGGCTAACGTACTTCGGATACAACTGGAGCGCCAGCAGATGAAATATTTCCCATCGCTGCGTGAGTACACGCTTTACTATGGCATCGACAAAAAAATGCTGGATAGCTTGGATAAAGAGATTACCCTCATGCACCCCGGCCCTATAAACCGTGGGGTAGAACTTAGCTCCGATGCCGCCGATTCGCATCATTCCATCATCCTGAACCAGGTGGAGAATGGAGTTGCTATCAGAATGGCAGTGTTGTATTTGCTTGCTTCTAAAACAGCGTAGTAAGTTAGTTTTCTTTTATAGATTCTCTTTGTCATTTCGAGCGTTAGTCGAGATATCTTATATGTCCTATAGTTCAAGTTTATAGTTTTTACTTTGTCATTTCCACACAAGGAGAAATCTATCTCAGCTTAGAGTATAAGTCTTTTCTTTTTGAAGCAAGCTATCCTTCCTTAGTTACTTCCAATCCTGGGAGCTCTACTTGCCTATCGTTTCAATTAAGCTTTGGTGCCCTCACGGCCGGGAGGCCCCGTCTTTGGGCATCGCGCTGCTTTCGCTTCCTTTGCTCGTTCCTCGCAATGCCTGACGGCACCGGAACCTCTCGAGGCGCTCAACCCAAAGACTGTGATCTTTCTAATAGCTATCTCTATCTATAGCTTGAACTGGTAAGCTCCGAAATTGATCGTGGCTATAGTTTCGTAGGGACAGGTCGCGACCTGTCCGCTTCAAAGGCTAGGGTTTATGAAACTATAGCTTTTAAATTGGTGAAGGCAAAGAATTCCCCTCTTGAGAGGGGCAGGGGTGTGTTTATAGCAAAGCGTTTACTTCACGCAAAGTCCTTTGAGGATGACAAATGAATAAGCTATACCCAAAACTCCCTCTCCTGTTTTTAGGAGAGGGCTGGGGTGAGGTAAAACGTAAACTATAAGATAATACTTGCACTATTCCTCCAACACTAAAACCCACATTTCCCGCCAACTTGATTTATATTTACTTTGTACATCAAACTATAAACTATAAATGGCGGAAGTACAGATAATACATGTACCTGGCCTGTACAACTCGGGGCCCGAGCATTGGCAAACGTACTGGCAGCAAAAAGACCCTGAAAGCATACGCGTGCAGCAATCGGACTGGGATAACCCGGTTTGTAAAGACTGGGTCGAGGAGTTGCAAAAAGTAATTGCAAAAGCGCAGGACAAGGAAATTGTATTGGTAGCCCATAGCCTGGGGTGTATGACTGTAGCACATTGGGCACAGAAGTATACTGCCAACATTAAAGCCGCATTCCTGGTGGCACCGCCCGAGGTAGAAATTGACGTAGAATTGAAAGAAGTGTTAGATTTTGCACCATTTCCGAAAACAAAACTGCCCTTTAATTCTATGTTGGTAGCAAGTACTGATGATGATTATTTAACTATAGATAGGGCTGAATACCTCGCTGAACTATGGGGTAGTGAGTTTGTGAATGTGGGTGCTAAGGGCCATATCAACTCTTATTCCGGTATTGGCGATTGGCCGGAAGGACAACAGTTGCTGGCAAGGTTAATAGCTTAATTGTAAATTAAAGTAAGTATAAAAAAAGCGCCCCGGCCAAAGCCGGGGCGCTTTTAATTTGACGCTAGTCTATTTCAGTTTATTCCATGTTCAGTTTCATATCCGGCGTGTTGAGCTCGAAGCCTACCCTTCTGTTTTTAGCTCTGGCGCTTTCAGTTCTGCGTTTAGACAGACGCTCGTTCACTTTTACAAGTGGCATTGTTTCGCCATAACCACGGGTTACAAGTCTGTCTGGGTTCTGAACACCACGCTCTACCAGGTAATCCTTAACAGCTTGTGCTCTACGCTCAGATAATGCCTGGTTGTATTCTGCAGAGCCAATGTAGTCAGCATGACCTTTGATCAACAGTACATGGTCAGGATATTTCTCAAGTGTAGTTACAATGCTATCCAGTAGTTGCTTGTAGCTTTCCTGCACACGAGCCTGGTCAAATTCGAAGCGAACTTTTTCTTCCATCAGTTTCAGTGTAGCAGCATCCAGTTCAGGGCAACCACCTTTTTCAGCAGGACCTGCAGAGTTAGGACAGATGTCTTTATCATCAGCAACACCGTCGCCGTCAGAGTCAGTAGCACAACCATCTGGGCCTACTTGCTGGCCAGCAGCAGTATCAGGGCACTTGTCATCTTTATCAGCTACGCCGTCGCCGTCAGCATCAGGGCAACCTTGTGTAGCAGTAGTACCTGCTTCGTCTGGGCACTGGTCATCTTTGTCAGCAACACCGTCGCCGTCTTTGTCAGGGCAACCTTGCAGGTTCTGAACACCAGCTTCTGTAGGGCACTGATCCTGGTAGTCAGCCACACCGTCACCGTCAGAGTCGATAGGGCAACCATCTTTGTCAACCTGTACGCCGGTCGGAGTGTCTGGGCATTTGTCGCGTCTGTCGCCAACACCGTCAGCATCTGTATCAACCATCTTGCCTAAGTTAAAACCAAGACCAAAGTTGTGCTGCAGGAAGCGGTCGTTATCGCCGTTGTTAGTTAAACCATCAAAGTTATCGTTACCAGTTAATAAATAACCAGTTTGTACGAAAGCACTTACTCCGTCAGAGAAACGGATACGGATACCCGCGCCACCCAGTAAAGCAGAAGTTGTAAAGTTATCGTCTACAGTACCTGCTGCAGTTGTAGCATCAGCTTTCGCGAATGCAGCACCACCCGCAACTGTCAGGTAAGGTCCGATCAAGGCATCTTCTTTCAGGATAGTGCCATACATTTTAAGGCGAATGCCCAGCATAGCAGTACCAATTGAAGTATCAAAACGGTTTGTACCATCATTAGCTTCGGCACCACCGTACGTGAAGTGTAAGCCTGCATCAAAAGATGGGCTTAAATAACGGTTAAGCGAAAGTCCTCCGCCCCACTCCATATCTTTTTCAAAGAACTGGTTAGCTACTTCACCTTTATATTGAAGGGCACTACCATATATCTGGAGGTTAGTCCGTCTGTCAGCATTTTGTGCAAACAAGGCTGTATTAGCTGATAACAGGAATACAAGCACAAAAGCTATTGCACTAAATTTTGTTAATTGTGTTCGCATAGTTTTATTAAGTATATGTTGATATGTCAATACGTACATATTTAATGTTGGTTTATACGTACGCCAATAATTAATTGTACAGCAGAAATAAAGTTTATGTCTTCCGGGGAGGGGATTTTGAAATGGTAGAGTTTTACTCATAAGCAAAAGGTTTATCGTGAAACTACATATGTAACGTGCGCCACAACTTTTAGCAGCTGCCTTGTATTTCCCTTAGGCTTAAAATTGTATCCTATACTTCAAACTGATACCACACAACAAGGTTTTACATTTACCTGATATATTTATGGTATACGTGTTTTTAACTAGTAAAAGACAATAAAAAAGGCTGCCGATACATAACCGGCAGCCTTTAAAAGTTGACTATATTTCTATAGTTTATTATCGCTTCATTAAACGCTCAATGTCATCGGCCTCCAACGGAATATCCTTCATCAGGTCTACCGGGCCATTTTTTGTTACCAGTATATCGTTCTCCAAACGCACACCTATGCCTTCATCCCAGATGTAAATACCCGGCTCGCAGGTAAACACCATGCCTTCTTCAAACGGACGATATTTGTTACCCACATCATGCACATCCAACCCTAAGAAATGCGACGTGCCGTGCATAAAATACTTTTTGTATAATGGTGCGGCTGGGTCCTGGTTACGCACATCGTTTTCGTTCAGCAGGTCCAGGCGGATAAGCTCGTTCTCCATTACTGTACCTACAAAAGCATGATACTGATCCAGGGTATTGCCCGGTACCAGCATAGAGGTAGCAGCTTTCATTACACGTAGTACAGCTTCGTATACATCGCGCTGGCGTGGCGTAAATGTACCGTTAACTGGTATTGTGCGGCTCAGGTCAGCGGCATAGTTGGCATATTCGGCGCCGAAGTCCATCAGCAGCATGTCGCCATCCTTACACTCCTGGTTGTTATCTACATAGTGCAGGATGCAGGCATTTGCCCCCGACGCAATAATAGAACCGTAGGCCGGCCCGCGCGAACGGTTGCGTAAAAACTCGTGGTATAGTTCTGCCTCAATCTCATACTCCATAACGCCTGGCTTAATAAAGCCAAGCAACCTGCGGAAAGCAAGTTCGGTAATGTGGCAGGCTTTGCGCATCAAAGCAATCTCTTGCTCTGATTTAATGGCACGCAGGTAATGCATAATTGGGGTGCTGCGCTCATACTTGTGCAGCGGATAGCGCTCTTTTATCCATTTGGTAAAGCGGGCATCGCGGGTTTCCACTTCTACTACAGCGCGCAAGTGCTCGTTACTGTTCAGGTACACATGTTCTGCTTCAGCCATCAGCGTGTTCAGTACCGACTTAAATTCGTGTGTCCAAAGTATAGTTTTGATGCCCGATACTTCCTGTGCCTGTTGTTTGGTTAGCTTGTAGCCTTCCCAGGTTAAAATATGGTCGTTGGTTTCGCGCACAAACAGTACTTCTTTCATGCGCTGGTCCTTCGCATCCGGGAAAATGATCAGTATGCTTTCTTCCTGATCTACCCCCGACAAGTAAAACAGGTCGTTGTTCTGGCGGAACGGCATGGTACCATCCGCATTGGTTGGCATTACATCGTTAGAATTGAAGATGGCGATGGAAGATGGTTTCAGCTCTTTTACAAAGTTGCGGCGGTTGTGCACAAACAACTCATTGCTGATAGGCATGTATCTCATGATTCAGGTTATCTGGTTATGTAAAAGCACAGGATCGAGCATCCTGCAGTCTTGATGTACGAAGTTAAAACTTATCTCTAAAAGAAGAAGAGAAAGCGGGTGTTTTATAGTTGTAACTATAGTTTAATAGGTATAACGCCGTTCGGTTTTTGGAATTATGAATTGCTGCAACTATAGTTGTTTGGCTTTGGCCAGCTCTAACACCTGTAACAATTGCTCGTTCCGGATATCGTGGGCGCATTTAAAGTGACCTTCGGGGCAGGCTTTGTAGCCATGCAACCCACACGGACGGCAATAAAGCGGTTCTTCCTTCTCCACGACCATTGCAAAATCAGCCAGCGGACCATAACCGAAACGCAGAACAGTAGAGCAATATACTGCACAGGTTGGCGCATTTACGGAGCTTGCCAGGTGCATCGGCCCAGAGTCATTTACATAGTTTAGCACCGCATCGCGCATCAGCGCCGCTGATTGTAACAAATTCAACTGCCCGCACAGGTTTTCCATATTCGGGTGCTGCGCTTTTAAGATTATACTTTCGGCATGTGCTTTATCGACAGGTGAGCCCAACAGGTATACTTTATAGTTGGCAGATAGAGTATTTAGCAAATCAATCCACTTCTCGGCAGGGTATTGTTTTGTAAACCACACCGAGGTTGGGGCTATAGTTATATAAGGTATAGTTTTGAGCGGCTGTACTTTTTCGTAATCCTGCTCTGATGGGTATAGTTTTGGTTTGGCTGCCGGGCCTGTAGTTATACTGCTAATGAGTAACTGGTTTCGTTCTACCTCGTGGCTGCCGTTTTCCATGTTATGGGTGTAGCGGCGGGTAAAGAACCGTGAGAACGGATTTTTATCGAAGCCGAATGTTTGCTTTGCCCCTGAGAAAGCAGTTAACATACCCGTCGCGCCATAGCGTTGCACATTTACCACCACATCATACTTTTCAGAGCGGATCTGGCGCAACAGTTTCCAGAGACTTTTATACTTGCCTTCCAGTTTGTTCCAGATCAATACCTGTCGCAGCAACGGGTGCCCTTTCAGCAGGCCTTCGTTTCCTTTTCTTAATAAAAAATCAAGTTGCGCATTTGGGTAAGTTGCGTGCAGTTTCTCTATCAGTGACGTGGCCAGCACCACATCTCCCAGGAAAGCGGTTTGGATAACAAGTATTTTTTTGATCTCGGATGGCTGCATACAACAAAGCTACGGCTTAAACCCAACACTTGAAAACAGCAATTTACAGGCTTTAACCATGATGAACTATAACTCAGGTTTCCGTTCGCTAAATTTCTTTAAAATGAAGTATAGCTATACTTAATATTTTGTAAAATGCAGCGTTGTGTGTCTTAAATTCGGCGCCACAACGTATAGCGCTACGCTTTGGCAAGAAAAATTTTACAGAAGGATGCGCGGGGGAGATGCCTGCCAATACAAGTACATGAAAAAATCTATACTACTCTTAAGTTTCGGAATTACCCTGTTTTTGTCTGGATGTGTATCTACGTACATGCCTAATGTGCCTAATGTGCCTATGTTTACGGAGCAGGGCGAGCTAAGCGCCGGCGGCCACATCACACCCAAAGGCAACGTTACCTTTAATACGGCCTATGCTGTTACCGACCATTTTGCTGTGGTCTTAAACGGCTCTATGATGAACAGCGAGCGCCGCAAACGCGATTTCAGGCATAACCTGATAGAGGCTGGTGGTGGCTACTTTACAACTTTTGGCCCTGAAAACAACAGGATTCTGGAAATTTACGGTGGTATTGGCACCGGCTCCAGCGACCGTACCGAGAAAGATGAAAACGATAAAACCGGCGAGATGATCTATACCCGCCAGGAGGCTGATTTCAGCAAATATTTTGTGCAGGTTAATTTCACGTCTAAAAAGAAACGCTCGCTTAAGTTGCTGAGCCGTGAGTTCCCGCTGAACTACGGCACTGCCCTGCGCGCCAGTTATGTAAATATGCACGACTATAAACTAAATGGCGAACCAGCTACCGAAGAAGACAACATTTTCTTGGAGCCAATCTTCTATACCCGCATGACATTGAATCCTTCAGTACAACTACAATACACCAGCGGCAGTAATTTCGGCCTTAAAAATCGCAAAACGCTTACAGCAGGTTATTCGGTTTTCTCGCTTGGGTTTGTAATTAATGTTGGCGGCAGGAATTTGGGGAAATAAGGTTTTACCTCACCCCAACCCTCTCCTAAAAACAGGAGAGGGAGTTTTTGATGACCTCGTAGCGTGCGCAGCTCCTACGAGCGTCTTTGCTACGAAGCGACAGCTTATGTAGTAGACGCTCCGAGGTTTTTCAAACGCTCGGAGGTCGGTTATGGCTTTGGCTATAGTTGCTATAGTTGACCTTATAGTCCTATAGTTGCTGCTTTAACATCCCCTACCCCCTTTGAAGGCAGGGCCGTTAAGTTCTATTTTTCGTAAACTAATATGTTTAGGAAAGGGGGAGCAGATGCAAAATAGTGAAGTAAGTTTACTAGCCTGTCTGCGTGAGGTACCTGATTTTCGTCGCCCGCAAGGCCGACGCTACCCTCTGGCTGAGACACTGTGCATGATGGTGATGAGCATCATGAGCGGTTGTTGT
>NZ_JAAEAA010000005.1 GCF_010119545.1 Pontibacter fetidus
GCTCATCACCATCATGCACAGTGTCTCAGCCAGAGGGTAGCGTCGGCCTTGCGGGCGACGAAAATCAGGTACCTCACGCAGACAGGCTAGTAAACTTACTTCACTATTTTGCATCTGCTCCCCCTTTTCTAAACATATTAGTTTACGAAAAATAGAACTTAACGGCCCTACCCTCTTGAGAGGGGCAGGGGTGTGTTATAACTTAAGCTTATCGCATCTTCTCACAAGATCCTTCCAGGATGACAAATGAGGTAGTACATAAAAGCTCGTCCTCCTGTTTTAAGGAGGGGGCTGGGGGAGGTAAAACAAAAAAGCCACTCGGTTAGGAGTGGCTTTTTATCTTGTGATCCCGCTGGGATTCGAACCCAGGACCCATACATTAAAAGTGTATTGCTCTACCAGCTGAGCTACAGAATCGGTACTATTTGTTTTCCCTTAAATGGGATTGCAAAATTAAAATCTTAGTTCAGAAAATCAAACTAAATTTTAGCTTTTTATTTAACGCCTCCTGCCGAGGTATTAGAAACGAAAAGCCTTCTCGTTCAGAAAAGGCTCCTGCATTTTACGTGTGATCCCGCTGGGATTCGAACCCAGGACCCATACATTAAAAGTGTATTGCTCTACCAGCTGAGCTACAGAATCTTTTTATTAACTTGCATTGCTAAGGGGCGTTTCCCTTAATTGCGATGCAAAAGTAACAGCAATCTGGTTAAATGCAAAATCTTTGTTTCAAAATATCTCTCTTTTCAGTCGTTTTTTTGCTCGCTTTTTTAAAACCAGCTTATAGTCAGGAACATAAATTTACGTATGCCAAAGCAGATTCTTTGTTCCTGCGCCAACATTATTCCGAAGCGCTTACATTATACGAGCAGATCCTGAACAAAGAGCAGCAATACTCTCCGCAAATGCTGCTGAAAATGGCGTACATAAAAGAAGGCCTCCGCGATTATACCGGTGCCATGTATTACCTGCACCTGTTCTATACCAAGCAACCCAGCCGGTCTGTACTAAAAAAGATGGAAGAACTGGCACAGGCACACCGCCTGAGTGGGTACGAGTACAACGACCTGCAATTCTTTAAAACCCAGTTCAGTAAATACTATATGCGCATTTTGGAGCTGATGCTACTGGCTGCTGTAGTTACGGTAACAGTAATGGTAGTAAGCTGGCGCAAAGGACATACATTTACCAAACCTTTCAGAATTGGTTTTATACTTTATCTGCTGTTTATACTATACTATATTAACTTTCTGAACCTGGGCAGGGGAGGTATCATTAAAAACGACCAGGTTGCGATTATGTCTGCACCGTCGGCAGGGGCAAACTGGATAGCCACTGTTTCGCAGGGGCATAAAGTGCCGGTTACCGGCGAGCAGGACATTTGGTATGAGATAAAATGGAAAGGTGAAACTGCCTACATTCGTAAGAACAACCTGCTGCAGTTACCTTAACTTTTAGACAAAGGACTTAATGACAAAGGACAAAAGACATCTGGTATAATTGAAGTCTTTTGTCCTTTGTCAAAATGTCCTTTATGTGAAATCTACTTCAGAGGCGAATCCTTTTCCTTTGCCATCACATTGTAAACCAGCTTATCGGTAAGGCCCGGTAGCCACTTGTTAAGGAAAACAGTGAGCTTACCCTGGAAGGTCATCACCAGGTCGCGTTTACGTTTTATAGTTGCTTTCAGGATTTGGTCCGCTACTTCTTCAGCTGTCATCATATTTCCTTCGTCGCGCGGCGATTCGCCCTGTTGCTGGCCGTTTGCTGCCAGTGCTGTATTGCGGATGTTCGATGCTGTAAAACCAGGGCAGGCGATCAGTACATGCACACCTTTGTGCAGCATTTCGGTACGAAGCGTTTCAAGGAAGCCGTGCATGGCAAATTTAGAGGCAGAGTAGCCCGTGCGGGCAGGCAAACCACGATACCCAGCTATAGAGGAAATGCCTATAACAGAACCATTGGCAGCCATAATGTAAGGAAGCGCAAACTTGGTGGTATACACCGTACCCCAGAAGTTAATATCCATCACTTTCCGGATAACATCCAGGTCCAGGTCCTGAAATAAAGCACGCATCGAAATGCCGGCATTATTAATCAGTACATCAAGTTTACCGAACCTATCTATAGTTTCCTGCACCATGCGCTGGCAGTCTGCTTCGTGGCTTACATCGGCGTTAATGGCTATATTTTCAATTCCGGCTGCGCTCAGGTCCTGGCTTGTCTGGTCCAGGTTCTGCTGGTTACGGCCCGATACCGCTACTTTTGCACCTGCCCGGCCAAAGGCAAATGCACATGCCTTGCCAATACCTGAGGTTCCACCGGTAATCAATACTACTTTATCTTTCATCTGAATTTAATGCTCTGGCTATAGTTGCAAAGATAAGTAAGATTTTCAGGATGGGAGGGGAGAAATAAGCAGCAACTATAGTTTAGGTTAATGCTATAGTTTGAACATGTTGTGTCCTAAACAAAAAAGCCCCTGCTGTTTCTGCAGAGGCTCTTGTGCTATAGTTTACAGTTAGGCATCAACCTTGAAAAGCTTACCAAACAGGTCGTATTTATACCGGCGGCTCTCGCGTAGCACAGCTATCATCGCAAATACAGAAACAGCTATCAGAACAGGGTATAACAGGTATAGTAACGGATGCAGCAATGGCAATAGCAGCAAACCTACCAGTAACAGCGACAGCATGTTGTACAGGTACGAAGTTTTGGCGCTGAAGCTCATCATACTGCCTTTAACAACCTTAGGGCTCACAAACGAGGCAAGAATGCCAAGTGGCGTAAGTACCAGCACCGAAGCCGCATACATCAGAACCAGGAAAACAGCATCTTCGTGGTTAAAGAGCGCAACATAAACAGCCAGCAATGCAGCATCTATCAGCAACGGAACGCGCAATGGAATAAGGCTGGATTTAAAGAAATCTTTTGCACTGCCGGTTGTGCGCTCAACTGTCAGCCACAGGTTTTTGTAAAAGCCCCACACATTGTTAAACACATAACTATAGATGATGGCCGGGCCAAAGAAGATCCAGATCGTTAAGTTTTTGTCGTAGATGTGAATGCCTTTGGCCGTATAAACGGCAGCGTCAGCAGCCAGTATGATCAGTTTTAACCCAAGACCAAATAGCAACAACTGGCGGGCTTGTTTTGAGTTTTTGAATAAGCGCCAGCTCAGGCTGCGGTGTTTGTTGTGGCTATAGTTAACCACCTTGCGCTTCGGCTCCATAGCAGCTAGCTCCAGGAAATAATTTGCCCCCAGAAAAGCACCTAAAGAAGCTAAGTGCACGACCAGTTCCATCCAGCCATTAGCAGGATCGTACATCGGTAACCTGGCCTGCAATGCCACAAAAGCAGCACCCAGCACAGCCGCAGAAATAAAGTTAAGGTGTAGCCAGCGCATTTTACGCTCTACCAGAACCTGCAACGACCGCTTGGTAACATGTGCTGTCAGTAGTACCATAATGCTTTGCAGCAAATGCATGAATGTGTAGGCAGGAGCCAGAATGAACAGCAAAAACAGGAAGTTAACCAGCACAAAGTTAAACGGCGAGAAAAGCTCAACCGGTAACTCAACCCAAAAACGCTTCAGTGGTTTAATAGGGTATAGGCGCGGAATAAGATCCAGTTTAGGTACATAAGCCGGGAAAAAACCACGGATAACGGTAATGCCCAGCACAAAGAGGTTTATATAACGAATCACTTCGGTAACGCTTGTAGTGCCACCATGCTGCGCCTGCTCCAGCAAATACGAAAACAGCCATCCATAAAAACCCGACAACACAATACCACCGCCCAGCAGCAGCACACGCTGTAGTTTATTCTGTCTGAAAAATCCGTTAAGCCTTGCCCGAAGCGAGAACAGTATTAAATCCATTTATAAGAGTTAAGAGTTTAGAGTTATGAGTTAAGAGTGACTTTTAACTCTTAACTTTTCACTTTTAACTAATTCAACATCCACTCGAAGTCGGCTTCGGCGGTCTGGTGATGTGGGGTAAGCAGCTGGAATAGCGCCTGGTCTATCAGGTTTTCGCCGTTCATGGTAAATTCCTGCAGCGAGCCGTTGTACATTAGCTGACCATCGTTTAGTACGCCAATGTGGGTGGCAATGCGCTCTACATAGTTCAGGTCATGCGACGAGATAAGCACCACGCGGTTAGGGGTAGAATAGCTACGGATCAGTTTTACCAGTAACTGTGCTGCAATCGGGTCGAGGCCGGTGAAGGGCTCATCCAAAATTAACACCTGTGGCTTGTGCAGTATGGCAGCTGCAATGCCAATTTTTTTCTTCATACCGGTAGAGTAACCGGCAATGTTCTTGTGCAGCGACTCCTGGTCTGTAAAAAAGTAGTTAGTTAGGCTCTTGATGCGGTCTGCGGCTTCGGCAGTTGGCAGGTTGTATAGTTTAGAAACAAAGTTCAGGTACTCCAGGCCAGTAAATTCCTCAATCAGCGGGTTGTCTTCGCACAAAGCACCCAGGTTTTGTTTTACCTCTAAGTGGCTATTGCTATAGCTTTTGCCATATAGTTCAACAGTGCCTTTGTCCGGCTGAATCAGATCGAGTATAGCATTCAGGAAAGTACTTTTACCAACCCCGTTTTTCCCTAACAAACAATAGCATTGACCGCTTTCTATCGTCAGGTCCAGTTCCTGCAGCACCTGCTTCTTGCCAAATGCTTTGGTTAATCCTTTTATCGCTATACTCATATGTTCTTTTGTACTTTTACCTTTGTGCTACTCCGAAGATCCTTATAAGTAGCTCCGCTTTAAAGTTACGTACTACCCCTGAAAAGTCCTAACATTAAAAACTATAGCTGCCGGACTTTAATTCTGAAACGCCCTGATAAAGTGCGCGCTTGATTTGCAACAACCGTTCAGAATAAAATAGTTCTATAAATCTGACTTAAGTTAGATGTTTTAAAAAAGCAACTGAAATGCTGCCGCCTGGATGTATTTAAATTGGACTTAAACTATAAAACTGGCGTGTGCTTAGAAAGCCGATCGCTTAAAAATAAGGAGCTGAAAAGCGGCTGATTTAACTGGAAATGGGATTTGCATATATGGCGGCAGGTGTTTACTTTTGCATCCACCTTTTACCTGCGCACGTGGTGAAACTGGTAGACACGCCATCTTGAGGGGGTGGTGCCTTCGGGTGTGGGAGTTCGAATCTCCCCGCGCGCACTTTGTAATAGCCGTAGCTTTAACGAGTTACGGCTATTTTCTTTTCTCGAAAGGGTTTTCAGGCTTTACCAGCAGCACTTTTTCGCGCTCAACTATAACTGCCCCAGCCGGAGCGCCTTTTGCTTTCCGAACCCATTTCTTAGGTGTGTAGATTACCGGGCAAAGAGAATCATGTTTTCGTTTTGAGTACCAGGCTGCCAGTTGCGCTGCTTTCTCCAAAACAGTGCCCGGTATAGTTTTGCCAGCCTGGTGCTTGATGACCACATGCGAACCCGACACATCTTTGGCATGCAGCCACATGTCATCTTTATAGGTATGGCGCTGGGTAAGTTCGTCGTTGTTCTGAGAGCTTTTGCCAACTAGTATCTTATAGCCTTCCGTCTCAAACACCCTGAATGGCGATTGCTGCTGTCCCTGCTTTTTAGATGATAAAAGGTGAGCATGGTCGCGCAGGTAGGTTTTCAATTCTTTATAGTTCTCTACTTCGGCAAGGGCTTGCAAGGCAGATTCCAGCAGAATGAGCTCTTCCATTTTGCGTTCGGCCTTTTCTTCGAGCTGCTGAATTTCGAGGTGCTGATTTTTGGCTTTGCGGTATAGTTTTTCGGCTTGTTTTTGTGGGGTTTCGTTACGCTTTAACTTAAAGGTGCGCTGCTGGTCGTTGTAAAAATCGTACAGGGTTACTTCCTCGGCCTGTGGCGGAATGTTGCTCAGGTTGGCCATTAAAATATCTGCTGTCTGGGAATAGGAGCGGTTGCCGCGCATTTCCTGTAGTTGCTGCGTAGTCTGCTCCAACACGGTTTGCGAGCCATTCAGTTTTTTAGTGAGTTGCTGTTTGGCCTGTTCGTACTGCTGCGTAAAACCAGTCTCCGATAAGTAAAGGCGGCTATAGTTGTTCAGCGCTTCCAGCGGATCCGGGTAACTATAAACCACTTCACCCATCGGCAGCAACGACAGTCTTAACTTGTCTTTATATCTTATAATATAATAGGCTTCCGGGTTATCAAGTTGTTCCAGCACTTCCTGCACCAGTTCCCATTTGTCTTCCAGGGTAGCCGAACTATAGTTTTGTTGTTCCAGGTACTCGGCGGGCAGTTCGCCAAAGGTTGGGTATAGTTTGCGCAGGTTGCCATCAGCAGCTTCAAAGGCAGCAAAGTTCTGTGGCAGTGGCCGGTCCATTTCCAGTGGGTTCAGCTCGGCATCGGCGGCAAACTTCTTATGGAACAGGTGCAGCGGCTCGCCATGCTGGTACAAAACGATGTTGGAGCGGTTACCAAACAACTTGAATAGCAACAGCATATCATCAGAAAGCTTCAGAAAAAAGCTGCGTTCGTTCAGGTGCTGCACCACATCCAACACCGTTTGCCCGATCATCTGCTTAAACAGGTTTACACTATTGGCCCGTGCCCGCTTAAAATCATCCGGAAAAGAAAGAGCTGAAAAATGAGCTGTTAAAGCTGCTCGTATGTAAAACCCCCTTTCTCCAGCTGCAAAACCAATAACCAGCTCATCCTTGTTCTGGCTAAAACAGGTCACAATCTCTTTACCAACCAACTCCTGTTTAAGCCGGCGGGATAGATGCTGTAGAAAGTGGTAGTTCTGATGCACTGTGGTTAATTATGAATTCGGATAGATAAAAAACTATAGCTCTCGCTCGCCTCTGGCGAGTGTGAGCTACTGGTGGCGTCTCGCCACGTTACTCAATTATAATACATTTACAAATAAAAGCGGCCAGAGTCCGCTAGTAGCTCACACTCGCCAGAGGCGAGCGAGGGCTCGAAAATCTAACAACTAACAATCAATAACTTAAATCCGATCAACGAATAACGATCAACGAAACTATAGTTCTATCTGCAGGCCGTCGTAACCGAGGCGTATAAAGGCAGGGAGTTGCTGCTCTACTTCGTGGTGCAGGCCCATCAGGTGGCTGATGTGAGTGAGGTAGGCTTTTTCGGGTTTTAGTTCGGTCAGTACATCAATCGCCTCCTGCAGCGAGAAATGCGAGATATGGGGTTCTTTGCGCAGCGCACCTAATACTATAACTTTTGAGCCGCGCACTTTATCCATCTCTTCTTCCGAAATAAAGTTGGCATCGGTAATGTACGTAAAGTCATTAACCCTGAAACCAAGCACCGGAAGCTTATAATGTTTTACACGAATCGGAGTAAACGCAACCCCTTCAATTTCAAAAGGCTCTTCGGTAATCGGGTTAAGTTGCACTCTGGGTATGCCCGGGTATTGAACTCCCGAAAAAATGTAGGCAAACTCGCGTTTCAGTTGTTCTAACACACGCTCCTCACCATAAAGCGGCATGTCTTTGTGCTGACTGAAATTATAGGCACGGATATCGTCGAGGCCGGCGGTGTGGTCTTTGTGTTCGTGGGTAAAAAGCAGGGCATCTAGTGTGCGGATACGCTCGCGCAAGGCCTGTTGCCGGAAGTCAGGGCCGGAATCGATGATAAAGCTCTTGCCGTTAACCTGCAGGTGTACCGATACGCGCAGGCGGTTATCGCGGTAGTCCACAGAACGGCAAACCTCGCAGTTGCACCCAATTACGGGCACACCCTGCGAGGTTCCCGTGCCTAACAGTGTTACTTTCAATTACTTTGCTTCGTGATTTCGGATATCGTGGTATAGTTGCCGGTTTTTGTCGCTCAGGCGGCTTTCATCCAGGGCAATGGCGCGCAGGATTTCGTAGAGGCAGTTTACTTTGCCCTCCAGGCTATAGTATTTATTTACTACAGCCACTTTCATATCCTTTAGCACACAGTAGCCGGCTTTAAAGTTGCCTTTTTCGTAACGCAGCACAAAATCCGACTCCGCAAAAATATCCTCCAGCTTATTTAAAAAAGGCCGCGTGTACTTCAGCTCCATTTACTTGGCAGTATACTCTTTTACAGTTTGCACCAGCATATCAAAGTCAAGTGGTTTAGGCAGGTATGCGTTAATGCCGGCTTCCTTAAAGTCTTCCATGCTATAGTTGTTAGCGTTACCTGTTACCGCAATAATCGGAATTTTAGAGATGTCCTGGTTTTTGTGCGCACGTATCTCACGCGTACAGTCCATACCATTTTTGATCGGGATATTCAGGTCCATCAGGATCGCGTCGATCTTGTTGTTTTCCACGGTTTTGATCACCTCGCCACCGTTCTTAGCGGTCAGGATCTTATAATTCTGTAGTTCCAGGATCTTTTTTGTCAGGTTCAGAATTACAGAGCTATCCTCTGCTATCAAGATTGTTTTGGTCTCTGCCATAGTAGGTTAGATGATGATTTCTTTATATGATTTTCGATAGTTTTCGTATTGTTCGAGCAGCTTTGCAAAGTTATCGGTTACGCTTTCGTACTTCTCTTGCTTAATGTCGTGCTCCAGGAGCTTGGCAAGCTCAGCCAGCTTATTTATGCCCAGCGTAAAACCTGTGCCTTTTAGCTGATGCAATGTACTTAAAATACTCTTGTAATGTTGTGCCTCCAGTTCTTTTTTGGCTTCCTCAAGCAATTCTGAGGCTTCCTGTTCAAACTCTTCATACAGTTGCAGGGTAAATGCTTCGCCGCCAATTTGCTTTAGCTGTTCTGCAACTTCTTTATTTATAATGTCCTGCGGTTCCTTTTCCCGCTCTTCTTCGGCTATAGTTTCAGCTACAGGCACAAATTCCTCTTCAGTTGTATCTAGGCCATACCATTCCGATTTTTCCCATTTGCTGATAACGGCCAGCAAGTCTTTGCTTTTTACAGGCTTCGGCACATAGTCGTCCATTCCCTGGTTCATAAACTTGTCGGCATCATCTTTCATCGAGTAGGCCGTCATGGCAACTATAGGCGGGCAGTCTTCAGCTAAAATATCCTTAATATGTTTTGTTGCTGTAACTCCATCCATCTCCGGCATTTGTATATCCATAAAGATGATGTTATAGTTGTTGGTGGTAGCCAGTTCTATGGCCTCATACCCGTTAGAGGCAATATCGGTACGGCAGTTCAGGCGCTCCAATTGTTTCTGGGCTACTTTCTGGTTTATCTGGTTATCGTCAACAAGCAACACATACGGGCTATTCTCCAACACCTCCACTTCCGCGTTCAGCTCTTTCAGGCGTAGCTGTTGCGCTGCTACGGCAGCATCATCGGCTTTGCGCACCCTTATCTTAAACCAGAAAGTGCTGCCATCGTTTGCCTTCGACTCAACACCAATTTCACCTCCCATTATACTTGTCAGCTGCCTGGATATGGCAAGTCCGAGGCCGGTACCACCAAACGTTTTGGTAGAAGAATTGTCGAGCTGTGTAAAGTCGGTGAACAACAGTTGCTGATCTTCGGCGCTGATACCTATGCCCGAATCTTTCACGCGAACGTGCAGCATGTATTCTTCTTTCTTCTTATTCAGCAGTTCGCTGTCTACAGTAATGCTTACCTCGCCTGCGTTCGTAAATTTAATGGCGTTAGATGTAAGGTTCGATAATACCTGCAGCAGCCTTGTTTCATCGGTTAAAACATAACGCGGCGTTTCAGGCGAAATGTTATAGGTAAAGTTAAGGTCTTTTTGCTGGGCACGATTCGCAAACAGCGAGTGTATCTTACCTAACGTGTCGTGCAGGTCTACGCTGCTTTCGTGCAGTACCAGCTTGCCGGCCTGTATCTTGCTCAGGTCCAATATGTCGTTAAGTATAGCCAGCAACGCATCCGACGATTTGCGCAACGTATCAATGTATTCCTGCTGCTCCGGATCGGTATTGATGTGGGTCAGCAGGTCGATCATACCGATGATTCCGTTCATTGGCGTGCGTAGCTCGTGGCTCATGTTGGCAAGGAACTGCGTTTTGACTTTCAGCAGGTTTTCGGCTTCTTCTTTTGCCTGCAGTAATTCTAATTGGGTACGTTTTAGTTCGGTTACGTCACGTATTACCCCTTCCAGGGCAATTGGTTGGTTGTCTTTGTTGTACATCAGGCGGGCATCGGCAAGCACAGTAATCTGGCTGCCATCTTTACGGTACATTTGTATCTCGTAATCCCGGATTATTCTATGCTCCTTTACAAACTGCTGCATGCGCTGCCTTTCTTCGGGGTACACATACAGGAACGTAATGTCTTTGCCCAGCACTTCTTCTTGGGTATAACCCAACACCTGTTTAACAGAAGGACTGACCAGTTCTAACGGCCCGCTTAAAGATGTGCGGTAATAAATGTCCTGGAAAGATTCGAAAATGTTACGGAACTTCTCTTCGTTCTGGGCCAGTGCCAGCTGCGATTTTTTCTTGTCTGTTATATCCAGTGCTATTGCCGAAACTTCGTCAAAAGTGCCATCTTCCAGGTAAATCGGGTTCAGGAAAACTTCGCGCCAGGTTTCAGGGTCCTGTAGGTGCACTTCAAAATGCTGCGGTTTGCCCTCAAACGCTTTGCTATACTTATCCTCCCAGAAGTTAAAGGTAAAATCATGATGGTTTATGAGGTGGCTATCTACCAGCTTATCATATAATTGCAGCATGTGGCCTGTCCTTCTCTCGAAGGTAGCGGCAAAGTTGCGGTTAAACGAGGTAAGCTCATAGTTCTTATTCAGTGTCCACATGTGGTGGGTACCACTCTCGAAGATCGCGTTTAACTTGGCGTTCTGGTTATTAATCTGTTCTTCGTTGCGCTTACGCTCAATGGCAAGGGCCACCTGGTTCGATATAAAATGTAGTATCTCGATATCGGTGTGCACGTAGGCATCTGGGTTTTGGTAATCCTGCAGTGTAATTACCCCGATAATACGGTCGCCGATGGCCAGCGGCGAACAAAGTATAACCTCCGGTATAGTACCTTTTAAGCTTAAGTTTTCGCGTTGAGCCAATTCCAGCAACTCTTTTTTCTGCATGTAGAGCGGCTTGCCGGTTTCGATGATGTACTCTGATAGCCCACCGGAAAATGGCCTCCTTATATTAGACTGTGCCGTTTTATCAATATACTGGTCTACCAGGTACGCAAAGTTCAGGTACTTGTGGGCGTCGTCGCAAAGCGCAATGTAAATGTTACGCGTTTCGATGATCTTGCTCAGTTCGCGGTGTATGGCGCTGTAAAGCGAGTGTAAGTCTTTGCTGCTGATGGCGAGGTTGGCGATACTATAGTATACCTTCTGTAAACGCTCTGCTTTAATGCGGTCTGTAATGTCGTGCAATATGGCACGGGTAGCCACCGGGCGGTCGTCCTGCCAACTGCAGGTTATACTGCCTATCAGGTGCACCGGCTTGCCGGCTTTAGTCAGGAATACCGTTTCGATCTTGTTTACATTCTCGCCCTTATACAAATTGCGCAGCTGGTAAATAAGCTTTGCCTTATAATAAGGGTGTACAATGTCATTCAGGGTCAGCGATTCAATGTCCTCGTCGTTGTAGCCCAGGCGTTCTTTCCAGGCTTTGTTAACGAAAATGAATTTATTATCGACAGAGGTATTCTGAATAAGGTCGTGCGCATTGTCGAAAAGGTCCTGCAAGCGTATCTTGTTATCCTTCAGGGCCTCCATAGCGATGCGCTTATCGGTCATGTCTTTACCTACGCTGGTTATGCCGGTAACTTCTCCGTCAGGGCCGTACTCCAGCATACAGTTCCAGCGGATAGTTTTTAGCTGACCGGACTTGGTTACCAGGTTGCGCTCGTAGTAGGCATTAAGGTGGCGCGTAACTAAACAGTGTTTAAAATCCTGGAAACGTTGTGCACGCTCCGCTTCCGGCACCAGCAACTGGTAAAAATTCTGGCCAAACAGTTCCTCGCGCTCATACTCTACATACTTCAGGAAATAATCGTTAGCAAACACGATGTTACCGTTTATGTCCAGGCTATAGTAAATCATGTTTACTTTTTCCAGGAAGTTGCGGAACTGCGCCATAGACTCTTCTGCTACTTCTTCGCGGCGCCTGGCCTGTTGTATTTGCTTGCGCTGGGTTATATCACGCTTAAAATCCTGTATATAATATTCGCCGTTTATCAGGATGCGATTCAGGTTAATTTCCACATCTACTTCAGTGCCATCTTTCCTGATATTGCGCCATTCAAACGTGATAGGGGTGCCGGTAATCAAAACCTGCTCAATTAACTGGGCTCTTTTCTCTGAAGACCGGGTGCCGTCCGGCTGAAACTCAGGAGAGAAATCGGCAGGGGTGGAGTTTAATAAATCTTCGCGCTTGCACCTGAAAAACTGCAGTGCCTTTTCGTTACAATCCACTACTTTTCCATCTTTAAACAACAGGATAGCATCGTAAGAGGAGTCGAAAAGCATTTTATACTTGTCTTCGCTGTGCAAAAGCTGTTGCATTAGCTCGTGCCGCGAAATATAGTTGCCAATGGCTGTTCCCACAAAATCGAGCAACGCCAGAAAAGACTGCGTTATGTTATAACCGCTATCTGGCTTTACAAGCAACAGCGCAAGCAATTTTTGTTCTGTCGTAATCGGCACAATGGTCATATCCACCCCAAACATGCCGGATATATATTTTGTAAGCTCTGTTAGGGCTTTCCGTTTTTCTGTAGTTAAAAGCTGTCTGGTTCTTTCCGGGCTTATGGGTAAGGTATCGTGGAGTTTTAATTCTTTTGCGATACCAGCTGAGTAAACCAGTTCGGCAATGCCAGTTTCTTCAGTGTAGGTATACACGCAACCACAATGTATATCGCTTTTCTCCAGTAGTTCATCCAGCGTATACTTCAGCACATCCTGCTGGCTCCCTGTCGAGGATAGGTTAGTGATCAGGTTGTTTACAAACTCCAACTGGTGATTACGGAAGCGAACATCCTGCTCTGTACCCACCACCTCGTACAGGTCTTTGGCCGATCCAAATATCATTTCCTGCCCTTTGAACAAACCTTTCCGTAATGATATCTCGATAGGGAGCAGCTCGCGGGTCTTATCCTGTATCCACCATTCAAATTTCTGGGGTTCGCCGGTCATGGTTTGCTGCAACTGGCCTTTGAGGGCTACACGCTCAAACAGGTTCAGTTTAAAACTGTTATAAACGCTTTTGCCCAGCAGGTCCTTTTTTTTCTGGTCTGTCATGCTCAGGGCTTTGTTGTTGATGTCAACAAAAACGCCTTCTTCATCCAGTATAAAAAGTGGTTCGGTGCTATTCTCAAAAACGTTGTGGTAGCTGTCATCGTCAATCTCGACGCGTGTGCTTTTTGTTTCTTCAGAGGGGCAAAGCTCCAGGTACAAAAAGGCATTATCCTCGAACTGCACCGGTTTTATAGTATACGTATAGCCGGCTGCCGCTTTGCCGGAAGTAAGCTTCTTAAGTTCTGATTTTGATTTACCTAACAGGTCTGAGATGTGCCGGGTGGCAGTATAGCTTGCGGTAGCAGGCAAAAAGGAGGCAGCGCTGCTATTTGAGGCCAGCACCTTACCATCCGGCGAAGCCACCAGCAGCCCATGCGCGGGCCTGGAAAGTTGCACCAGTACCTGCAAAAGCGAATTGGCCTGTAGCGGCAAGTGATCAGCTAATTTCCTGTTTGGTATATATGGCATTGGTATAGTTTGCTAAGGAACAGAAGCTGCCACCCATAACGTTGTGCCACTCCTGTATACATTTTACGATTTTAGCGATAATTTTACAAAAGAAACAGAACATTTGCTGATTTCTGTTCCTTCTATAGTACGGCAACAAGCGTTTGCCGACCTTAGCAGGTAAAGTATAAGTTTAAAATGCCGGGCATGGAGCGCCAGTTAAAATCAACATCAAAGCAAAAGTACCTGATAGTAGTGGTGGGGCCGACAGCCGTTGGTAAAACCGACCTGTGTGTAAACCTTGCAGCGCACTTCCAGACCGATGTTATCTCAGCAGACTCGAGGCAGTTTTACCGGGAAATGCACCTGGGCACCGCAAAGCCAACTATAGCAGAGCAAAAAGGCATCACCCATCATTTTGTAGATTCGCATAGTATAGCCGAAGAATATAATGCCGGTGCCTACGAGCAGGACGCGCTGCAATTGCTGGATCAGCTTTTCGTGGAAAAGGATGTGGTTATAGTTACCGGCGGTTCTGGTTTGTACGTGCGGGCCTTATGCGAAGGAATGGACGAAATGCCGGAAACCGACCCAGCCATACGCGCTGAACTGGCAGCTATAGTTGAAACGGAAGGTTTGAGCCCTTTGCTAATGCAGCTACAACAACTCGACCCCACGTACTATAGCCTGGTTGATAAAGCCAATCCGCAACGGGTTATCAGGGCGCTCGAGGTATGTTTATCTAGCGGACAGCCGTATTCTGCTTTCCGTAAAAGCGAGCGCACAACACGTCCTTTCCAGATCATTAAAATAGGCCTTACCCGCGACCGCCAGGAACTATACAACCGCATTGATATACGAATGGACCAGATGCTTGCCCAAGGCTTGCTGGATGAAGCCAAAGCCTTATATCCGTACCGCTCACACAATGCCCTTCAAACAGTTGGCTACAAAGAAATATTTGATTACCTGGAAGGCAAGTATGACTGGGACGAGGCTGTACGGTTACTAAAACGGAACAGCAGGCGTTATGCTAAACGCCAGTTAACCTGGTTTACCAAGCACCCCGACGAATACACCTGGTTCCACCCGCAGCAGTTTCAGGAAATAGTGAGCTTTATAGTTAGAAAGTTGGGAAGTTAGAAAGTTTAGAAGTTATGGAGTTTAGGAGTTGATGAAGTTAGAAAGTTAGAATGTGGTAAGAAAAGGGGCAAGGGTCTTATAGTTTCTTTTGCAGATTTGGCAGAGTGTAATTTGTAATAGATTATACTTTTATCAATAAATGAAAAGCCCTCACAGATCAGGAAGATACTGTGAGGGCTTTTAACTTTCTAACTTATACTTTTCTAACTTCTTAAACTGACAATATGTCTATCATGCGGCCATAGTTGGGGTTAAGCGCTTTTACTTTGGTTATAGTTTCTATAAAGGGCGTATAAACCAGTTCTGAATTTACGATCCCGGCCATTTCGCAGGCGCGTCCAGCTAAGAGACCCTCTACACAAGCTATGCCTAGTTGGCTTGCCAGCATGCGGTCGGCGGCAGTTGGAGCGCCACCACGCTGTACGTGGCCAAGTATCGTTACCCGGGCATCCATCTGCGGAATTTCTTTCTGTACTTTGGCTGCTATTTCTACGGCGCTTCCTTCTTCATCGCCTTCGGCAACTATAACTATAAACGATGTTTTAGACCGGCTCCAGCCTGTTTTAAGGGCATCTACTACTTTTTCTATCGTTGTTTTGGTTTCCGGGATCATCACAATTTCGGCGCCGCCGCCTACGGCACACGGTATAGCAATATAACCGGAGTCGCGACCCATTACTTCCACAAAAAACACGCGTTCGTGGCTGTCTGCGGTATCGCGTATTTTATCTATAGCATAAATAGCAGTGTTTACGGCAGTGTCGTAGCCAATGGTAAAGTCTGTGCCATACAGGTCGTTATCTATAGTGCCCGGCGCACCTATAGTTGGGATGCCGAACTCTTCGTAAAAAAGGTTAGCGCCTGTAAATGTGCCGTCGCCACCAATGGCTACCAACCCTTCAATGCCATGTTCTTTTAACTGATTATATGCCTGCTGGCGTCCTTCTTTGGTAACAAAATCTTTGCTGCGGGCAGATTTAAGAATTGTACCGCCACGCTGAATGATATTACTAACAGTAGAAGATTCCATTTTAAAGATATCCCCTTTTATCATCCCGTTATACCCCCGTCGGATCCCATAGATTTCAAGGCCGTTAAATATTGCCGAGCGTACTACTGCGCGCACACAGGCGTTCATACCCGGTGAGTCGCCTCCGGAGGTAAATACTGCTATCTTTTTCATTATACTGTAGTCTGTAATTTGGTAATCTGGTGCCTTGCACAGGAATTTATAGCTTATACCTGTTTAGGAGCTGGCAAGTAACGCAGAAGTGCAGGAAATTAAAAAAAATAAAAAACTTTATCTGTTAAATATAGAAAACCGTATGCTATAGCGTCAAACAAATCTGCCCGGTAATCCGGGTGTTTCCGTGCTAAGTAACAGGAGCTAAATGCATCACCAGAATCTTGCGGGGCTAATTAATAAATTTAAATAAAGTAAGGCAACCTATGTTTCGTTTTTTTGAAAGTGAAGAAACAAAAAAGTTAAAAAGCCACCTCACTAACCTGGGCGCGCTGGCAAAAATTGACGGGCACATAGATCCGGCTGAGATAAACTTTATTATAGCTATTGGTACCAAACATGGTATGCGCGCCAGCGACGTTAAAAGTCTGCTCGCCGACTCGTCTAAAGTAACGCCTCAGCTGCCCAACAACGACTCTGAGCGCTTTGACCAGATCTACGACATGGTAGAGATGATGCTGGCCGATGGCATTGTAGATGAGAATGAAATGGATTTTTGTATACACATGGCTACCCGGCTTGGCTTTAAAAAATCGGTGGTGGGCGTGCTGGTGCGCAAAATATCTACGGGCGTAAAAGATGGTCTTACCCGCGACATGATTAAGCAGGATGCACAGGCTTTTCTGAACTATTAACAAACTACCCCCGATGAGAAGACTAATGGAGAGTAACAGGCTGGTGCTGTTTGTGTATGGCTGCCTGCTGTTGTGCCTTGCTTCTTATTTCGTGATACGGGAGTACCGGTTGCCTTACCTGCTCGAAAATAAGCTGCCTGTGCTGTTCCTGGTTCGGTTTGGCGTGTTTTGGTTTGTTAGCCTGATGCTGGCCGTAGTGTTATACCTGGGCCACCTGAGCTACCATTACCTGCTACTGAAAGAACCCGATAAAGCGCTGGCAAAACGGGCGGGTATAGTTGCTTTCTGGCTGGGTGTAGCTGGCGGTACCGGTTTTGGGCTGTTAATTTATCTTTTCCGGCAGTACCCCGAATATTTTTACCTGTAACTATAGTTGACTGCCATTAATCTTTCTTCAGCACAAATCAGGCTTTCTTTTCAATACTTTGAAGTAAGCAAACTATAGGTTGTCTGGGGTTAGTCAAACTATAGCTTTGTCCCTTTCTCAATCAGCAGTTGGTGCTGTTAGTGTGTCTACTGTGTCGTTTTCATCAATTCTGACGGCATCTTCACGGGTATTGGCAACAGAGTCCAGCACTTCGGTGCGGCTGCCGGTTTCTACCTGCTCGTCTGTAACTTCCTGGTTTTTGGGGCCACAACTATACATAGTTAATAGCAACAGCGTACCCAAATAAGCTGATAATTTCATAGTTTTTACTCAATGCCTGGTAAGTAGGATACTGTAGAAACAGGGTTGCAGTTACAAAGGCCAGAACACAGGTACCAGCAACAATATAACCGCTATCAGCAGCACAGTAAGTGGCGTGCCTATTTTAATGAAGTCGCCGAAGCGGTATTTGCCCGGGCTGTACACCAGAATACAGGCAGGCTCAAAGGGAGTAACCAACGACACCGATGCCGCCAGCATAATAGCAATGGCAAACGTGCGGGGGTCTGAGTCTAAGCCAACCGCAGCTTTTAAGGCAACCGGAACTATAACCAGCGCTGCTGCCGCATTAGACATGGGTTGGGTAAGAATTACAGTAAGGATCACAAACCCTGCCAGCACGGCCAGCTTACCGATTGGGCCCATAATTTCAACTATACTTTGTGCCAGCAGGTCGGCAGCGCCGGAATTTTCCATGGCTGTACCAAAAGCGGTCATGCCGCCAATAAGTATAAGTAAGCGCCAGTCTATAGCGCCGTAGGCTTTTTCGGTACTTATGCACCGGAACAGGATGCAGGCAATGGCAGCCATTAAAAAGGCAATAGAAAGCGGCAGAAAATTAAAGGAACCCAGTATAATGGCCAGCATAAACACAACTATAACAAAAGTGCCTTTGCGCTTCTTGAACAGTACAGGTTCAAACTCATCTAAAAGTGCCACGTTGCTAGAACCCCTGAGTTGGCTGAGGCGCTGTGCCGCACCCTGTACTAGTAATATATCGCCCAGTTGCAGGTTTATACTTCCTATTTTGGTGCGCAGTGTTTCGCCGTGCCGCGAGATGGCAATTACAACCAACCCGAAGCGTTGCAGAAAATTTACCTCCTTTACTGTTTTGTTTATCAGGTTCGATTGTCTTGGCAACATCAGCTCTGCCAGGCGTATGTCTTCTGTCTGCAAGTCTTTTTCCAGGATCACATCGGCCATTATTTCAATGCCTTTTGTTTCCTTCACTTTCATCAGGTTATCCAGGTCGCCTTCTACCAGCAGCACATCGCCTTCCTGTATGCGCGTCCGGAAGTCGGGCAGAAAGTTCTCTTTTTTGCGGATGATATTCAGTATCCTGAAATGCAGTGTAGTGAGGTCGGAAGCAAAAACAAGCTGGTCGATAAGCGGCGAATCCGGCATTACGATGATCTCAGTCAGGTATTTCTGCAGTTTGTATTCTTCGGTCAGTTGCTGGTCAGTATTGTCAGGTAACATGCGCTGGCCTATCGTCATCATATAAACTATACCCACCAGGAAAATGATCATCCCGATGCCCGAAATCTCGAATATGCCGATCGGCTCCATACCTGCTTTGGCTACGTAACCGCTTACGGCCACGTTGGTTGATGTACCGATAAGCGTGCAGGTACCGCCAAGTATAGCCGCATAGGCGAGGGGCATCAGCAGCTTAGAGGCATTCATGTTTGTCCTTTTGGCAAGCCCGACCAGTGGCGTCAGGAACATGGCCGTTACCGTGGTATTATTCATAAAAGCCGATACTATCCCGGTAATAAACATCACGGTAAAGAGCATCAGGTTCTTGCTTTTCTTGGCCAGCTCTGCCATCCGCACTACTGCAAAATCCAAAATGCCGGTTTCTTCGAGGGCAGCACTTATAATAAAGATAGATGCGATAATGATGATAAAGTCGCTGCTGAAGCCTGCAAATGCCTCGGCGGGGGTAATAATACGGACACTTGCCAGCACAATAAGCAGGAGCAGGGTAACGATTTCTACGGAAAGTTTTTCTGTAGCGAACATCACTACAGCTATTACCAGAAGTATCAGCACAAGGGCTATTTCCATAGGTGCGCGTAACGTTATCGAAGGAAAATTGGCATGGTTAAAGTATGCGGTTTCGGCTTTTACGTTGCTTTATTGAGGCGGGTGGTGTTTTGCTATAAAAAGTTTGAGCAGTAGTGTGGATGGTGAAGAGTATACTTTAAAGCAGGCTATAGTTGTAATTGGGTTTTCGTTTTATAATTACCTGTATCCCTGGGAGCTTTAGTCACCTACCGTTTCAATCCAACTTGGCTCCCTCACGGCCGGGAGGCCCCGCCTTCGGGCATCGCGCTGCTGCCTTCTTGCTATCCTCGTTCCTCGGATTGCCTTACGGCACCGCAACAAGTCAAAGGCGCTCAACCCAAAGACTGATATCTTTCTACTATTGACCTATAGCTATAGTTTAGACTGATAAGCTCCGAAATTCATCGTGATTATAATTCCCTAGGGACAGGTTGTAACCTGTCCGTGGATGGACTTAAACTATAGAACTATAACCGAAAGTTAACTGTAGCAGAAAGTCCCCCTTTGAAGGGGGCTGGGGGATGACAAACCGTAACTATAAAACTATAACGCTAACTATAACAACTACAGAAACTCCCCTATTGAGAGGAGCTGGGGTTTATTATAGCAGAATCTTAACGCATCTTCCCACAAGATCCTTCCAGGATGACGTATAAAGTGGTAAGCAAAACTCTCCGTCTTCGACAAGTCACAGATCCCGGACTTGTTCCGGGATAGGGCAAGGGTTATTGGATAAACAGTAACTATAGAACTATAGCCAGCGCCATGCTTGTCCCTGCAGGGACAGTTGAGTCAGGAGACTCAACACCATTCTAAGTCACGAGTCTGGAGACTCGCGCCAGTAATTACTAACTATAAAAACTATAGCCAAACCTGTTTTATAAATAGAAACGTTAAGACATAAAAAAACTCCTGCTATCGGGTAGCAGGAGTTTAATGGGTGTTAAAAGCAAATTATTATAAATTCTTCATCCAGCTGGAGCGTAAGGCAAGTTGCTGTGGAGTGGCTTGCTCATTTACCTCAAACAGGTGTTTCTTAATTTCATCCTGGCTTTGCATCTGGCAGGCTATCGTTTGCGGTGTGCCATCGCGTTTTATAGTTAACGTATATTTGTCGCCGGCATTCAGGGTACCTAATTTAGGCAATACCTGGTTGGCATTTTCCAACGACACGGCTACGCCATCAAGGGCTATAATTTCATCGCCGGGCTGCAACCCTGCTTGCTGCATAGCCTCGCCTACCTGTGTTAACGAAAGCACACCACCTGGCGCGCCTATGGCATATCCCAGACCTTTAACTTTGTTGCCGGTGCTTTTGGCAGCCTCGTAGTTTATTCCCAGTTTCCCGAAGTAATCTGCTACCGGAAGCGGCTCTGCATTTATCACATAACGAATAAAGAAGTCGGCAATCTCAGGGTAGGTTTTGGCAGCAAAGATCTCGAAGAATTTATCCTCCGGGAACGCCTTTTTAGGACCGTATTCTTTTGATAATTCATTGATCACCTCACGCAGTCCGCGCTTGCCCCCCGATAGTTCCAGCAAACGGATATCGAGTAGGGTGGCAGTTACAGCGCCGCGGTTGTAGATATTGAAATACTGCTGATTACCTTCGGGCGTATAAGAGGTTAAGGACAGTTTCTGCAAACTATAGCTCTTATCCAACTGATCATCGATCATCAGTTTTTGGCGTACATCGGCCAGGTAAGCAGGTAGTGGTTTCAGGCCGCTGCGCAGCTGCATTACATGCGATGCCCACTCCGTAGTGCCCTCATACAACCACAAATGCTGCGATGGGGTTGGCTGCACAAAGTTAAACTGCTCTATAATTTCGCTGTGGATGTTTAGCGGGGTAATGATGTGGAAGAATTCGTGGGCAGCAATATCGGTCAGGCGTTTGGCATACTCTGGCGTCAGGTCGTTTTCCTGCATCACATAACCTGAACTATAGGAGTGCTCCCACGCGCCCCAGTCCTGGTCCTCGAAATGGTACAGAAACGTATAGCGGTCTACCGGAAAATTTACGACAAACTTATGGGCTGCTTCCAGCATGGTTGTCATGTTGGTCATCAGGGCCTCCGACTTTATCTTGCCTGTTTTAGAGTAGGTATAAATGTCGATAGTGGTGCCGTTATACTCGGTCTGGGCTTTGGTCAGGTTGCCGGCCATAATTGGCGAATCCACGATGTGGTCGTAGTTATTGGCCTTGTAAACCCCTTTTTTATCTGCCGTCAGGGCGGTGCCTACCAGCCATTCTTTGGGGTGCTCCAGTTTTAAGTGCATAGGCACTGCCTGCAAGCCTTTCAGGTAACCGAAAACAGCCTGCCCGTTTATAAGCGCATGGTCCTGCTCCAGCGAGGTGCCGCACATGGCATACACCTTGTCTTTTTCAACGGGCGTGTCAAACGTCTCCGCAATCTGGTATGTTATTTTACGGACTTTCTTCGGATTGCTTAATTCCCATTGGTTGGTACTTATCTGCTTTGTTTCCAGCTCGCGACCTTTCTTATCGTAGGCTTTAAAGTTGTGTACAAAGCGGCCGATATCCATAGTCTGGTAGGTGCCGGGCGCGGTGGCTGCAAACTGGAAAACATTGTTGGCAGCTGTCAGGCCTTTAACATCCAGCGTTACTTTAAATTGGTCGTCTGCACGGTCGTTCAGGTTAACGGTGTAGGTTAGTTCAGGGCTTTTAGAAGCTTCGGCCAACGGAGCAAATGCCAGCAGAAAGAGCAACGCAGCCGAGGTAGTAATTTTTTTCATAGTTCAGGAGAGTTATTTTAAATGAAAGTATAAAAGCCGGTTTTCATTTGCTAACGAAATAGATGAACCTGCCCAACTTCTCGACCAACTGTTATGAACAGAACTATAGCTGCGCATAAACTGGCCAGACGAGTGTTTTATACTTTAAATACCACCTGATTTTTGCCAATAGCTTAACACTGCCGGCGCTTGCCCGTTTATAAAGAGGGTAAAACCAAACAAACATACCTATGGAAACAAACGAGCATTATTACGACAGCAACTACGACACAAGCCGTTATACCAACCGCAGAGAAGAGAATGCGCCCGAAAGCTACAACCGCTACAGCCAGCGCGGCAATTATTATGGCATAGCAGATACCGACCACGGGCATGGCAATGTGCGCATACAGCAGCGAGATGATTTTTATGAATTCAGCCGGGGGCCGGTTGGGGGCTATGGCGCTGCCAACTATAACGACAACTATAGAAACACCCACCGTAACCGCGACGACCATTACCGCTACGGTGATGACAACCATTTCAAAGAGAGCCACGGCTATACAGGCAACCAGGATTACCGTTCCGAAGAATACAGAAACCGCATCAGCCAGGACCAAAACTATAGCCGCGGCTCAAACTATGGTGATGCTGGTAACAGCCGTTATGCCCGCCAGGAAAACAGCTACCAGAACCCCGGCTATGGCAGAAGGTATAGCGAATACGGGCAGGACGAACGCCGCAACTATAACCACGACCTGACAGATATACACCACGACAGAGGCGAACACAGCCGCAGCGCATCAGACAACAACTATGGCCGCAACTACAGACCAGCCAACCAGTTTGATTTTGATGACAACAAGGAAGATTACCGTTACAGCGGCCGTATCAAAAGTTCCGGTTCAACCAATGACCAGTACCGTGAAAACGTAAATCGTAACCGCCATCCTTCCGGTCCCGATTACTCCAGGCACTCTCCGATAAGTAACTATGGTTATGATACTTTTGGCATTTGATGTACAAATTAATAGAAAACGCCTGCACAAATGCTGCAGGCGTTTTTATAGTTACCAAACCTAAACTTGTATACTATGAAAAAAATATACTTCCTGATACTGGTGGTGCTGTTCTGGTTATACGGCTGCAAAACCGCCAGCCCGGCCCACCCCGAAACCGAAACAGATACCATACTGGATGCTTACTGGATGTTGCTTTCGCTGGAAGGACAGAGCCCGCAGGCACCCAACAATACCCGAACCGCCTACCTTAGGTTAGAGGAAAAAGAAAACGATGTAAAAGGCTTCAGCGGCTGTAACCACTTCTTTGGCAAGTATACACTTAGCGGTAGTTCACTTCGCTTTTCCGACCTAGGTTCTACCCGCATGATGTGCCCCAACATGGACCAGGAAACAAAATTTATGGAGGTACTGGGGCGTGTAGAGTCGTATAGTATAGCCGGAAGTATACTTACATTTTACCAGGGCCAGGAGGCCATCGCTACCTTTAAAACCGGAAACCCCGAAGACCTGCAGCAGGAGGAACGTAGCGGTAAAGTAAGAGTGAAGAAACTATAGCTATAGCGAGCTTGTGAAGTGCAACTAAATAGCCGGCCAAACAGGCAACAGGTATACTTTAGCAACCAGTGTTACGTTATACTGGTACCATTCTAAACCGCACATTTTAGCGAAACAAACTTACACTGTATTTGAACTTATACCCCTGCCTGCAAAGTTGTAATAGCAAGGCATAGGTATATAGCTGTGCTGATATAAGTTTTACTTTAAACTTTCGCTACTATGTTAAAAAAGCGCATTTCTCTGCTGGTTTTCCTTCTCGTTACTATGTTTGCGGCCAGCCAGGTGCAGGCCCAGACTACCCCTGGCCACGAGGCCTGGTTACACCAATACAATGCCGCTATAAAGCAGGCTAAAGCAGAACATAAACCTATACTGATGGTATTTGCCGGCTCCGACTGGTGCAAGCCTTGTATATTGTTGAACAAGGAAGTTTGGAACACCGACACGTTTACAAAATATGCTAAAGACAACCTGGTGCTGCTGGAACTTGATTTCCCTAGATTTAAGAAACACCAGTTACCTGCCGAACAGGTGAAACACAACGAGCAACTGGCCGAAAGGTATAACACAGAGGGCTTGTTTCCGCTGGTAGTGCTGGTTGATGAAGACGGAAAAGTAATTTCTAAGACAGGATATAAAACCGGAGGACCGGAAGCTTACGTACAACACCTGAATAAATTGTTGCACCACTAAGATAAACTATACCTGCCCATGCTGCATCGCCTTAGCTTACTTGTTTTATTTAGTTTGCTGCTGATGCAGATAGAAAGCACAGCCCAGGGAGCACCTTCTTCTGCCAAAGCGCATAAGAAGGTGCTCCTTTTAATGGGTACCCGTTTTGAGCTGGTAGCTGTTTCTGAAAATGAGCAACTCGCCAACAGCGCCATTGATGCCGGCGTAAACGAAATAAAGCGCATCGAAGCCCTGATTTCGGAGTGGCAACCTACCAGCCAGACCAGCGCCATAAACCGGGCTGCAGGTTCTATGCCTGTTTCTGTTGATCCCGAACTATACGACCTCATCTCCCGAAGTATCAAAATCTCCAAACTTACCGATGGCGCTTTTGACATTTCGTTTGCGGCTGCCTATAAGCTCTGGAAGTTTGATGGCAGCATGACCCAAATGCCCGCCCCTGAAGATATTGCCGCCTCCGTAAAACACATCGGTTACCAGCGCATCACTCTCGACCCAAAAAACCACAGTGTTTACCTGCAGGACCCTGAAATGAAGATAGGATTTGGCGCCATTGGCAAAGGGTATGCTGCCAACCGGGCCCGCGATGTCATGCGCAAAATGGGCATTAAGGCCGGCGTAGTAAATGCAGCCGGCGACATGATAACCTGGGGCAAGCAACCCGACGGCCAGCCCTGGTATGTAGGCATTGCCGACCCTGCCGAAAAAGATAAAGTATTCAGTTGGCTCACGGCCAGCGAAACAGCCGTAGTTACCTCCGGCGATTACGAAAAATTTGCTGAGATTAATGGCAAACGCTATGGCCACATCATCGACCCCAGAACAGGCTACCCAGCCACTGGCCTTAAGAGTGTTACTATTATTTGCCCTGATGCTGAACTGGCCGATGCCCTGGCAACCGCTACCTATGTACTTGGTCCTGAAGATGGCTTACACCTGATAAACCAACTGAAAGGAGTAGAGTGCCTGATGATAACTGATAAAGATGAAATGCTGGCTTCTAAAAACCTAAATCTTCATTTTTATCAGAACAAGAAATCGCCTCAGAAGTATAATAAAACAGCCACCGCACAACCCTAATACCGTAAACTATGAAAATACATTTCAGACCAGTTTTTGCTTTTGCAGGCTTGCTCGCGCTGAGTTTGCTAAGCAGCTGCGAAACAGTCAAGCCATTCCAGAAATCGTACTTAAACGAGGAAGAAATGCAGCTGAGTGCCCGTAAAGTACAGACCTTTGAGATGAATTTTGAAAGTTACCGGGAGGGGGCATCCGGGGCAACTGGCGGTAAAATGGGAGGAGGCTGCGGATGCAACTAAGGTATATCGGGATGCTGGTGGTCTGTACGGTGGCTACAACATCCATGGCGCAAACTACAACTACCACCACTACTACCAGCGGCCGCAAAGTGCGCGAACTATCGCCGACGGAGGTAAACATACTGGGCAGCTACTATAGCCAGACCGGGGAACACTCGCCGGTAACGGGCGGTATTGGCACCGAAGAACTGACCGACGTTACGCCAACCATCATTGTAAATGTGCCGCTGGATACGGTAACCAACCTCAACGTAAACTTCGGAATGGATTTCTATAGTTCGGCTTCTACGGACGAGATCGACTATAACGTATCTTCGGCATCCAGCTCTGATACCCGCACGCACCTGAATGTGGGCATAAGTCGCAGCAACAATGCCCGCCGCACTATAAAAGGCATTACTATTGGTGGCTCTAACGAGTATGATTACAAGTCGCTGTCGGTAGGAGTGAACTGGGCTAAAACTTCGGTAGATGGTAACCGCGAACTGGCATTAGGGGCACTGGCCTTTTTTGATACTTGGTCGCTTATTTACCCGATAGAATTGCGCGGACAGGGAGACTTGCTCAGCACCGACAAACGCCAATCCTATAGTTTGTCGGCTACACTTTCGCAGGTCATCAACCAGAAAATGCAGGCAGCCCTTTCATCCGATATTGTGTACCAGACCGGTCTGCTTTCTACGCCATTCCACAGGGTATATTTTAGGGAACAGGAATTACCTGACATAGAGAGGTTGCCCGATAACCGCTACAAATACCCGGTAGGGCTACGGTTTAATTACTATACTTCTGATTACCTGACCATGCGCTTCTTTTACCGGTTTTATGCCGATAGCTGGGGTATGACTGCCAATACTGTGGAACTGGAAACACCAATCAAAATAGGCCCGTTCTTCTCGTTTTACCCATTCTACCGCTACCATACCCAAACTGCAGTCGATTATTTTGCGCCTTACCGGGAACATGAAACGTCAGAAGAATTCTATACTTCAGACTATGACCTGGCTGGGCTAAACAGCCATAAGGCCGGACTAGGCGTGCGCTATTCGCCGCTGGAAGGTATCACACATTTCGGATTGCCTTTTTCGCGCAAAACAACGCAGTTTAAAAGTATAGAAGTACGGGGCGGTAACTACTGGCGCAGCGACGGACTGAATGCCTTTATCATCAGTGCCGATCTGGGCTTTACCATTCCAGGCTCTAAGTAAATTATACTTCAGAGAAAGCAAACAACATTTCTCGGCCTATCTGCATAACACGCTTTCGGTAAGTTTCGGCTTCTTGCGGCGTGTTGTCTGCTGCTTTAGGGTCGGAGTAAGTAATGGCGATGCGCTTTTCTGCGCCCGACACAAACGGGCAATTTTCATCCGCATCGGAGCAGGTCATTATCGCACAAAAGTCAGCACTTGGGTTGGCCACATCATCAAACCGTTTCGACCATACTTCTATAGTTGAGGCATCAAGGCTATAGTTTACTTTGTACTTCGGATTTATAGTTTCAGCGCCTTTCTCAATCTCAAATCCAAGCTCCTGCATGGCCAGCACCGCAGCGGGGTAAAAAGCAGTTGCTTCTGTGCCGCCTGAGTAAGTTTTTACATTTGGGATATTATAGTTGGCAGCAGCGGCCTGCGCCCATAGTTGCGCCATATGGCTGCGGCGCGAGTTGTGCGTGCAGATAAACACCAGGTTTATAGTTTGGCCGATGTCTTGCTTCTGTTTGATATAGTTTGTAAGCTTTTTTAAAAGCTCTTTTCGTTCTTCTGATATCTGGTCGAAAGTTTGCGTAAGGTCAGCTATAGTTTGGGCGAGGGTTGGTTTAAAGCTCATGCTGTTTCTTTGGTGAGTTTGTTGCTGTATAGTTTACGACGTAGCCAGAAAGCTACATTTACCAGCGCAATCAGGGCCGGTACTTCCACCAGCGGGCCTACTACCCCGGCAAACGCCTGACCCGAGTTAAGTCCGAATACCGCGATGGCTACCGCTATGGCAAGTTCAAAATTGTTGCCTGCCGCCGTAAACGCCACTGATGCATTCTCAGAATAATCAGCGCCTGCTGTCTTACCAACTATAAAGCTTACTAAAAACATCACGGCAAAGTAAATGACCAGCGGCACGGCAATACGCAACACATCAAACGGAATCGTTACGATCAACTCACCTTTCAGACTGAACATTACCACTATAGTAAACAGCAGCGCTATTAAGGTGATAGGGGAGATGGCGGGCAGGAATTTGGTCTGGTACCATTCATGGCCTTTTAGTGGCACCAGTATTACCCTGCTTAACACACCCAGCAAAAATGGAATACCTAAGTAAATCGCTACACTCTCAGCAATAACACTGATAGAGATATCAACTATAGCTCCTTCAAAACCGAATAAAGGCGGCAGCTTGGTAATGAACAGCCATGCATAGAAACTATACAAAAACACCTGGAAAATACTGTTGATCGCTACAAGCCCGGCAGCATATTCGCGGCTCCCGTCGGCCAGGTCGTTCCACACCAATACCATCGCAATGCAGCGTGCCAAACCAATAAGTATAAGACCGGTCATGTACTCGGGGTAGTCGCGCAGGAAGGTAATGGCAAGTATAAACATCAGCAGCGGCCCAATCACCCAGTTCAGCAGCAGCGATAAGCCAATCACTTTTACATTACCGAACACCTTTGGCAGCAACCTATAGTTTACCTTGGCCAGCGGCGGGTACATCATCAAAATTAAACCAATAGCAATGGGTATGTTGGTAGTGCCGCTGGAAAGGGAATTGATGTAGCCCGAACTGTCGGGGATAAAATAGCCTATCGCCACGCCGATCAGCATCGCCAGGAAGATCCAGAGAGTAAGGTAGCTGTCTAAAAAGCCCAGTTTTTTCCGGTTGTGGGCAGGTGCGCAATGTTCCATGGTTGGATGTAAGAGTGTGTTATAGTTTAAAGTAAAGCTGGCGCGGAAGTAACTTCCACACCATTTTTTGCTCCTTTACAAAAGCGGTATTTAACAGCACCCGGTGCGCAGCAAGCCGCTTCGGCAGGTTTGTCGCCGTAAACTGTTATGCTGAAAATGCCGGTGTTGCTCTCCCGAAACTGCTTGATACCCGCTTCGTCCAGGTAATCTTTCAGGATCTCGTCAGGCAATTGTATGGCTTTTTCTTTCTGCACCGTAATATTGGTAAAACCGGCGTGGCGGATAATGTCCAGGTAAGCATCTTTCTGAATGGCACCTGACACACAACCCGCATACATCTCGGCATCGTTTACCAAGCCGGCAGGTAGGTTGCCCACCAATACCACATCCGAAATACTAAAATGGCCGCCTGGCTTTAACACACGGAAAGTCTCAGCAAAGGCTTTTTGCTTATCGGGCACCAGGTTCAGTACACAGTTACTGATCACCACATCTACACGGTTGGCAGCTAATGGCAGGTCTTCGATCTCACCTTGTCTAAATTCTACATTGTTAAAGTTCAGCTTTTCGGCATTGTCGCGAGCTTTCGCAATCATGGCTTCAGTCATGTCTACACCTATTACTTTGCCAGTTTCGCCAACTATGGCGCGGGCTACAAAGCAGTCGTTGCCGGCACCAGAGCCAAGGTCCAGCACCACATCGCCTTTCTTGATCTGGGCAAACTCAGTTGGCACGCCACAGCCTAAACCTAAATCAGCATCAGGGTTATAACCTTCCAGTTCGGTATAGTTGTCAGCGAAAATGGCGTAGTCTACGGTGCAGCAGCCGGTGGCGCCACAGCACGAGGCTTCGTTTTGCTCTTTGCTTTGCAGGGCAATCTCGCTGTACTTGTCTTTTACTATTTTTTTTAATTCTTCTGCGTTATTCATGGTCTTCAAAATTAAGTTTTATCGGTATTTTACGATCAATTATTCTAAATTTTTTTAGCAGCAACTAGTGCCGCACAATGTATAGCTGGCAAAGATCTGTTGCATCAGTAACTGGGCATGTTTCCAGGCTTCTGCATCAATACAATAGCAAACTTTTTTGCCATCAATATCACCTTTAATCAACCCAGCTTCTTTCAGCTCTTTTAAATGCTGCGAAACTGTAGACTGCGACAGTGGCAGTTCTTCTACAATGTCGCCGCAGATGCACGAGTTGCGCTCCAGCAAAATGCGAAGGATGGCTACACGTGCCGGGTGCGCCAGTGCTTTGGCGTAGGTGGCCAGCGTCAGGTCTGCCTCGGTAAATGCTTCTGTTTTAGTAGTTCCCATTGTAAGTGTCTTTCTAATCGTAATATTACGATGATAAAAATAAAAAGTAAAGTATCAGCACATATTTATTTTTGAAAGCGTAATAATCCGGTCTATAGTTGGCTTTGAAAGAAGGATATTTTGCTTGTAGCAGTAAAAAAATAAGGAGGTTTAGAAACTATAGTTTGCAAAAAGGCCACAATTTATAGTTGCCATCGTTTGCTTATAGCGGGTTGTTTTGCCCTGCGCATCGGTTATCTCAAACGTTGACCTCGTAGAGATTACACCTGTCTCAAAACCGATACCGAATTGGTTCAGGTCTACCTGTACACCCGAGTGCAGGCCATACGCAAAAGCAAAACCGTTATCCGCAGGGCGGTTTATAGTTCCGTAAAGGGTGTTTACCTGCAAACGGGCAGAGCGGCTGAAAGCGGAACCCAACGAACCTTTTACATAGAAAAACCCATCCCGGGCAATAAAGCGATACTCGGCATCTGCCATCACAAACACTGATTGCCACGGTTTGCTGCTTTTGTCGGTTACCAGTTCGTCCGCAGGGTCTGCAAATTTATCCATGTCAAAAGTGTTGCGGCGCCAGGCAAGAGTAGCGCCTGCAAATAAGCGCTCTTTTATGCTTCTGAGGTAACTAACCTGAAACATGCTGCCCTCTTTCGCGAAAGGCGGGTAATCTTCTTCGAAATTGGTGTTATTGAAATCGCCGGTAGGGTAGGCGCCCCCATACTGTATCCTGATTCCGGAACGGTAAGCCAGCGAATCCTGGGCTGTGGCAGCGAAACCAGACAGCAACAGGCACAAACCAAATAGAAGTGTTTTCATAGGGCTGAGGTATCTTAGAAAGTAACCTGGTAGTTTATCGTTTGGCCCGGCGTTAGGGTCACGGTTTCTGACGTAACAGTTTCGACACCGCTTTTGCGCTTATAAGTGCGGATGGTTACCTGCTGGTTGGCGGCAATGGCAAACGTTTGCGCTGTTACATTTCGATGCCAGAAAATCCCCGGAACACAGGTGGAAGGATCATCTGCTGCACCGGCATCAACTATAAAATCTGTTGTCAGGTTATCACCGGTTTGCATGGCTGCTGTGTTAAGTGCCTGTACCTGCACAAACGCTTTCCGGGGAATGTTATAGTTTACTGCCAAAGTTGTATCGCGTTTTAGTCTGTAGTAAGCCAGTAACCGTTGCGAGCCGGAACAGGTCAGGTATTTGCTGGTATCGAGGTGGGCATACACGTTCATTTCGCCAAAACTTCCATCTGCGTTTCCGATTTCATCATCCCGCATCAGGAAGCGCAATTCAAAATTACCGTTCGCATCCGTGGTGGCAACAGCCTTTCGGCGCTTAAAGCTGGAAAACATCGAGAACTCTTCGTAGCGTACCTCTAGCATCACACCGCCCAGCGGTTTGCTGCGGTCGTCGGTGGTAAGGCGGCCTTTAATTACCGTGCAGGAACCAGGACAGTATTTACTGATGAAATCTTCAGTTTCGGTGTGGCAACTGCTGAGTGTAAGCAAAATGGATGTGTACAGCAACAGTAGTTTTGTTTTCATCTGGCAGGGGTTAAGTTGGTTCGCAGATGAAATATAGTTATTACACTATAAAATTACAAAATGCTTATTTCAGCAGGTCTTTGTGCTGGGGGTTCTTCTGGATGTACTTTGCCACCACAGGGCAGGTAGCTATTACAAGGTAGCCATTGTCGCGGGCAAAACAAAGGCCTTCCTCAATCAGTTGCTGCGCTATGCCTTTGCCACGTGCCGACTCGGGTACAAAGGTGTGCGTAAAATCTATTTCCTTCTCGGCAGGGCGGGCATACGCCAGCTCTGCTTCTTCGTCATTAGTCAGCGTAACGGTAAACTGCTGGTACTTTTCTTCGTGCACAATCTTTACATCCATCTGTCAAATTATATACTCCACCTTACGATTTAAAAACAGCCAGGTTAAGTCAGTATAGTTACCCCACTTGCTGCACTGCACTTTTAGGTGACTTTCTTAATTGGATACCAGAGTAAAATGTGCCTTCTCTAATCTGTAAATACAATTGGTAAAACTTTGTTAAGTTATATACAACAAAAGAAAATTATTATAGTATAAGACCAATATTGAATTATTTCACAAAAAAATATAATTTTTATAGTTTTCAGTATAGTGCTAATCCTTCGCTATAATCTAAGATATTAAGTTAGTCTTAAAATGAGTCAAACGTTACTTCTCGAACCGGTTAGCAAGCGGTCAGTTCCTGCAAAATCTCAAAATACACCAACCAGACAGTTCAGTTTCCGGAGCCATGCCGGCCTGCTGTTAGTAACCGGGTGTGCGTTACAGTGCTTGGTTATAACCCTGGGCGTGCGGGTAGCATTAGCCGGCAGCTACACCACCGACCTTGTAGGCCTCGAAACCAATGTTATTTATAGTATACAAAACCTGCTCGCAAATGGCAAGCTCTACAACAACCCAGGTCTTGTGCCTTTTTCCATTACACAATACACGCCGCTTTATTACTATATCTGTGCTGCTATTGCCAAACTAACTATAGTTAACCCTTTTACCGACATACACCAGCTGTATGTTATCGGCCGCACGGTTAATATTTTTATAAATGCTTTCACGTCGGTGGCGGTCTTTCTTATAGTTCGCAGGTTTATACAGGCAAACTATGCAGTGGCTGCCATTGCTTCCTTTACAGCTTTTATAGTGCAGTACGGGCATGATTATGCTGTGCGGCCAGACTCGCTGCACGATGCGCTGGCTGTGTGGGCTGTTTTTGTTATGCTCCTGTACCTGGAGAAGCGCGGGGAAGGAAACTATAGTTTCAGTATACTGGCAAGTGCAATTGGGCTGAGTGTATTAGCCATTTTCGCGAAGCAAAGCGGTATCCAGATGCCCCTTATTCTGGGAGGTTTTCTGCTTGTTACGGCCGACTGGCGGGGATTAACGATAGCTATAGGTACAGGCATAGTTACCTGCGGATTGCTGTTACTGCTTTTTATGCAACTATACGGCGATGCTTTTTTACAGAATGTAGTAGGTGGTGTAGCCAATGGTATAAGTGTAAAAGAGTATGTGCGTGTTATTTTAAAGGCCGATGTTCCGAGGGATATTCCGCTCGTTATCCTGAAGCTGATTATTCCGACTGGCATTGCTTTGTATTTCAGTTTTAAGGAGTGGCTTGTTCTTAAAGGTCCGCTGGTTGGGCGGTTCCTGGCATTTGCAACGCTGGGTACTATCGGTTTTGCAACGCTTACCGCCCTTAAAGTAGGCTCAACAATGCAGTATTATTACGTAGCGCAGGTGCTTACCATGTTGCTGGTTATCTATAGTTTGTGGGGCAACCATAAAATTTTTAAAGTCAAACAACTCAGCAAAGCTAAAAAGCTGGCAGGTGGATTTTTACTTGCATTGCTGCTCTTGCAGGTATCTGAGAATGTACGCAACGTAAAGTACAACTTGGCCACAGACTGGAAACCCGAAACAAAAGACGTAATGCGCCTGCAACAATTTCTGGAGCAGGAAGAAAAACTACAGCCCGGCGAATTGCTGTTTGCCAATGTGGCCGCTGCCGACCGGGAAGGGATCAACAATTTTATGTACCGCCATGCCGTTGTGCCGCAGCTCGAAATCATGGAATTTTCGACGGGGCCGCTAAGCGTTTTCGGGTACAGCCAACTGGAGCAGCAACTACACAACGGAACTATAAAATACCTGATAGAGACAGAACCTGCCTACGAGTTTACCATACTGCCTAACCTGCAAACTATAAAACAGCGCTACTATACCCTTATTATGCGGGTGGGGAACTATAGGGTGTACAGGTACCAGGCAAACCCTGGCAGTTACAAAGCGCACTTATCACACTAAAACGATAGGTAGCTTATAGTCCGATATTTAAAAAAGGTGTTACACATTAACTTGTAATGCAACCATGAGTAAACAGGAATTCGCAATTATTGCCCCATGCTTTAACGAAAATGTTACAGTTATTTCTTTTCTGAAAGAACTGGAAAGTGTGCTGCGGCAATTACCCTTCAGCTTTAAGGTAATTATCGTAGACGATGCCTCTACAGATAATACCCTGCACCTGTTGCAACAACTAAGGCTGACATCTCCGAACGTGGAACTGACTATTTTATCGCTGAAGTATAATGCCGGGCACCAGGGCGCTATTTACCAGGGTTTGTTGTATGCGCGTAGCAGCAACTGCCAACGTTTTATAGTTATGGACTCTGACGGCGAAGACGACCCGGAGGCCATACGCGAACTGGTTTACGCCGACGATGAAGCTGATATTGTGAACGTAGTGCGTGGCCGCCGGAAAGAGAGTTTAACATTCCGATTTTCGTACCACATTTACAGGCTCATTTTTAAAGTAATTACCGGTCGCGTCATGAACTTCGGTAACTATTGCATGATCAGTAACCGGGTGCTCGCTACCTCCTGCCACACCTCGTTCGTACATTTTGCAGCGCACCTTTCCAAGCAGCGGGTTAAAACAAAACAGATCGTTTATAACCGGCGCAAACGCATCGACGGTAAATCAAAAATGAACCTGACCAGCCTGGTGCATCACGCTTTTAAATCGTTTGTAGAGTATGCCGAAGACCTGCTGATGATGTTCCTGAAAATATTTGCTGTTATATCGGTTGCCTTTGCAGCGCTGATCGGGTATGTGCTTTACAAAAAGTTTATAACCCATGAGGCTATACTTGGCTGGGCCAGTACGGTGTCGATTGGTTTGCTGAATGTAGCGCTGCTTTGCCTGGGCTTTTTTGTAATTGGTATTTTATTACTAAACATACTGGCTCGTAAGCGCCAGGACACAAGCGGTATTTACCAGGAAATAACCCCAAAGCAGGTGAAAAGTAAACAGGAATTTGTGTTTGAGGAGGTAGAGTAAAACCTGAACCTATGCTGGTAAACATACCCCCTAAAATACTAAAGTTTGGACTGGCCGGTGTCATAAATACGGCCGTAGACTGGGCGCTATACTTTGCTATGGTGCATACATTGCTGCCGGGTAACGAAGCTATAGCAAAACTAGCAGGCTCGGTAGGGGGAGTTACATCTGCGTTTGCGCTTAATGCGGGCTGGGTTTTTGCGGCCGCCTTTGCAATGCAGTGTAACCAGTATCAGACAACGTTTGGCAAGTTACGGTTTATTGGAGCCAAATACATGCAAACCGTACTGGTATACACCGCAGGTATGCTTTTAAACCTGGTAGTATTTACGGCAGCCCGTTATGTTGCAACTCCTGAGCTTGTGGCACTACTGCTTGCAACGGCTTGTTCGTTTATAGTTAATTTTGCCTTGCTCAACAGGTTTGTATTTGTACGATAATCAGCTATAGTTCTCCGGCCAGAATCATTTTAATATGGTCAATGCCGTCTTCGTCGTACACGTCGCTGCTCTGCACAAACCCGAAACTTTCGTAAAACTTTTTGGCGTATAGTTGCGCACCAATCTTAATCGGCCCATTCCCGAAAAGTCTGCGGCATTCGGTTATCGAGAAATCCACCAACTGCTTTCCAACGCCTGTTCCGCGCACCGCCATACTGGTTACAATCCGGCCAATAGACATTTCGGGGTAGCTTATGCCGGGCGGCACCAGGCGCGAGGCAGCAACTATAGTTTCGTCGTCATAAAAAAGGACATGGTAACAGGCCTGGTCTTTATCGTCCTGGTCCAGGAAAACGCAGTTCTGCTCTACTACAAACACTTCGCTGCGCAACCGTAGCAGGTCGTATAGTTCAATATTGGTCAGGGTACTGAAGGGTTTGCAGATGGTAGTAAGCGGCATACAGCTATAGTTTAAAAACATGCAAAGGTAAGCGGTTTTAAATTTATGCAGTTGTAGTCAGGCCCGCTTTGTTATTAAAATCCGGAAAGTAAAGGCATTTATAGTTTGATACAGGCTAACCGGATGGGTTTATGGTAATTTTTAGCGCGCTGCATTGCCTCTATATACTATAAGCCGTATACCTAACAAAGCATGTATGTTCACCCGGTACTATATAAGCCCGAAACCATGCACATGCGGTATAGTTCATAACAAAACTATAACGCAGCAACGTATCAGCTTTTATAGTACATATATATGTTAAGTATATGACACTTAGCCAATTTAACACCTATACCGGCGCAGCGCGACTCGAAATTATAGAAGAGCTTGGCAACTTTATTGCCTTCAGGGGCAGGCGCGGCTACCGCATTGCACTATACGACCTCGGAAGCTTTTTTGCAGAGATATGGTCTAACCCCCAAACAGATTACATTAGCCTGGTGCGCGGCTTCGAAAGTAAGAGAGCGCTGGAGCCATACCTTACCCAAATTAACCTGATGGAAATGTTTGAGTGGTAGACCCGCCTATAGTTACACGTTATAGTAGCTACTATCTTAAATTTCTGTTAACGTGCTGCAAATCAAGTTAAGCTCCGTATATTACCTGTTAAATACCGGTTATCAGATGGAGAAAGCAAAAGGATCCAGGGCAGTTGGTAAAATAGTGTTACAAACTAACTGCGTTTCCATATTTTTTGATGAGCCCGAAACACTGACCATACAATGGCAACGGCAGATAGATTATGAAGAGCGGAAAGAGATATTTCTGTGGGCCCGTCAGTTTTCTATGGATCATAAAGTTAAGAACTGGTTGATTGATGATGAGGAACTTTACATCATGACAACCCAGGAGAAAGAATGGATCGAGAATGAATGGCCTGAGCTGGCTGCCGAAGCGGGCCTGGCAAAAATAGTAGTTTACCTGCCCGACTATAACTTCAGTAGCATCCAAACCCTGACAGATTTTACACGGCGTGCCCAGCAAAACTATAATCGGCTGGGCGTTACGCAACACGAAGTTTTTACTGATTACCAGACAGCCCTCACTTGGCTCGCTTCTTAAACTATAGTTACTTTTCTTAAGTTAGTCAGTTCTGTCGGTTTGGTTTACTAGTTGCGCTTTAATGCAAAACTATAGTTTAAGGCCAACAGCAAACTATGCCACTCCATACCTTTTTATAGAAATTTATTTACTTTAGCTGCTATACCGTGCAAAAGTGTTTTGCAGCCGTACTATCAGCTAAGCATGAGCAGACCAAACAAATACCAGCTGGCTTTTTTTAAGTGGCGCAGGAGGCAAAGCAATAACCGTATCATGCCTTTTGTACTCAGCGTGGTAGTTGGGTTAATAGTCGGGCTTTCGGCAATCCTTATCAAAACCATTATTTTTTACATCGAGCAGTACGTAGTATTCTTTGCACCTAAAATTTTATACTTCCTGCTGCCGCTCAATGGTTTCCTGCTGGTTACGTTCCTTAACCGCAATGTATTCAGCAAAACGGCCTATTTCAGCGGTGCCCGCGATGTTATCAAAGCTATCGAAAACCACTCTTCCATCATCCGGCTACGGCTGGTGTATACCAAGTTTGTAACTACAGGGCTTACCATTGGCTTTGGCGGAAGTTCGGGTGTAGAGGCGGCTATTATCTCGAGCGGGGCTGCGGTGGGCTCTAACGTGGGGCGTTTTTTAGGGCTTGGTTACCGGTTACGCACCCTGTTAATTGGCTGCGGCGTGGCTGCAGGTATTTCCGCGGTGTATAACGCGCCTATGGGAGGCTTCATTTTTGCTCTCGAAACTATACTTCCCGAATTTACGCCTACTTTGCTTATCCCGTTACTGGTCGCTGCTGCTGCCGGTAAGATCCTGTTTGAGTTTATCATGGGCGAGCACCTGCGCTTCGAGGTACTGCTAACCGATTTTGCTTACGAACAGATTCCGCTGGTAATATTGCTGGGCATACTGGGTACGCTGATGTCTAATTACCTGCTCCGCACCTATAGTTATTGTGCCCGGTATTTGTCGCGCATCACCAACGCGTATGCACGCGCGTTAGTAGGGGGGCTGGCGCTGGGCAGTATCATCTACCTGTTCCCGACCATGTATGGCGAAGGCTATGTAAGTATAAATGCGCTGCTCAACAACGAAGAACGAGCCCTGTTTGTAAACTCGCCTTTTGCCGCTCTGCCCAAAACCGTCTGGTTTAATTTGTTGTTCTTTTTCCTGGTAACATTGGTAAAACCCATTAGTACAGGTATTTGCGTTAACTCGGGTGGCGAGGGTGGCTATTTTGCACCTTCCATTATTACGGGTGGCTTACTGGGTTTCCTGTTTTATAAAGTGGTGATCCTTATTTACCCGGGTTCACCCATCAACCTGGCAACGTACATGTTTTTGGGCATGGCCAGCGTTTTTGCCTGCATCATGAATGCCCCGGTAACTGCCATCTTCCTTGTAGCCGAAATTACGCAGAGCTACCAGTTGTTTGTGCCACTAATGCTTGTTTGCGCCGTTTCGTACTTTCTGAAATACTATAGCGAAAACCTGAGCCGCACGGTAGTAAAACCAGAGGGCCAAAGCAAAGCCTTGCGCGTAGACCGTATCCTGCTAAACCAGTTAAATATAAAGCAGTTGGTAGAGAAAGATAAATCGCCGGTGCAGGAAAACGCCACATTCCGGCAGGTGGTAGAGAGCTTTGCAAAGTCTAACAAAGATGTGCAGCAGGTGCTGGACGACCAGGGAATGCTGAAAGGAATTATAACGCTGAACGATTTCCGGCAACGGTTAGGCGATATCTCTAACTATGATACTATACTGGCCAAAGACCTGATGCACCCACCCGAGGCTGTGGTAGAAATGGACGAATCTGCGGCAACGGTGCTCGATAAATTTGATACCTATAAATTATGGTCGCTGCCTGTGGTGCGCAAAGGGAAATTTAAAGGCTTTATTTCTAAAAGCCGCCTCCTGACCCAATACCGCAAAGAACTGACCCGCGTAAACAGGTTCTTCTAACTTGTCGAAACTATAAAGTATAGGCCATACTTGAAGTTATAGTTGAAATTGAACCTGTTTAGAGTTTCCGCTTATAATGTAAAACCTGCCGTTGTTGGTGTTTTCACCGACAACTATACTTTAACCTATTGGTGCTTGCTGGTGAAAACACGCAGCAAGGGCGGCAAAAAGGATTTTCTTTAAAAACTTTAAATAGCTTCATTATAAAAGCCCTGCAAACTTATGTCTGCAGGGCTTTTGTTCAGCATAATCTACACTTAGGTAAGCTTACTTTTTAGACGATGAGCCCGGTACCGGGAAACCACGGTCGCGCATCAGGGCATCAATTTTGGCATCGCGGCCACGGAACAATCGGTAAGCCTCGGCTGGGTCCATAGAGTTGCGCGGTGCGAACAGGTATTTTACCAGTTTAGCGGCTACATCTTTATCGTAGAATCCACCCGGTGCTTCTTCAAATGCTTCTGAAGCATCTGACGTCAACACATCGGCCCACAGGTAACCATAGTAACCGGTTGCATAACCTTCGCCGGAAAATACGTGGCCAAAGTGTGGCGTGCGATGGCGCATTACTACTTCTTTCGGCATGTTCATGGCAGCCAGGGTTTCACGCTCAAACTTATCAGGGTCTAAACCGTTCGGGTCAGCCAGGTGCAGTTTCATGTCCATAATAGCTGATGCCAGGTACTCGGTTGTTTCGAAGCCCTGGTTAAACGTAGCTGCTTTTTTGATCTTGGCTATCAGGTCAGCTGGCATTGGCTTTCCTGTTTCGTGGTGCTTCAGGAACTGGTTGATAACCTTGTCAGTAGACAACCAACGCTCCAGTAACTGCGACTGGAATTCGGTGTAATCTCTTACGCCACTGTTAAGCGTAGGGTATTTTACGTTAGCCGACAGGAAGTGCAGCGCATGGCCAAACTCGTGGAAGAACGTAGTTGCATCGTCCCAGGAAACCAGTACAGGCTCGCCCGGTGCAGGCTTCACGAAGTTAGAGTTGTTAGATGCCAGTACGGTTTTTTTACCATCGAAAGTAGTGTGGGCACGGTAGGTAGTAGCCCATGCACCAGAACGCTTGCCCTGGCGTGCGAACGGATCCAGGTACCACAAACCAATGTGCTCGCCAGTCGTTTTGTCGGTTACTTCCCATACTTTCACATCCTCCTGGAAAACCGGAACTTTGCCTTCCTCAACAGGAGTAAATTTAAAGTTGAATAGCTCGCCGGCTGTAAAGAACATCGCCTGCGTCAGGTTGCCCAGTTCCAGGTATTGCTTTACTTCGTCAGAGTTCAGGTCATACTTTTGCTTGCGCACTTTTTCGGCGTAGTAGCGGTAATCCCAGGGAGCTATCGTTATCTTGGTCTTGCTGGTAGCGTTGGCTACTTTCTGCATGTCTGCTACTTCCTCTTTTACGCGGGCAATGGCGGCAGGCCAAACGGCATTCATCAGGGCCATCGCGTTTTCAGGGTTTTTGGCCATACGGTTTTGCAGGCGCCACTCGGCATAGTTATCGTAGCCCATTAGTTTTACGCGCTCGTTGCGCAGTTTCAGTATTTTGGCAATAATGGCGTTATTGTCTTTGTCGTCGCCATTGTCGCCACGCGAGTAGTAGGTGTTCCAAACTTTTTCGCGCAGGGCACGCTCATCCGAATAGGTCAGGAACTGGTCCATGCTGGAGCGGGTGTTCGTAACGGCATACATGCCTGGCTTGCCACGGTCGGCGGCTGCTTTGGCTGCTGCTTTTACAAAATCCTCCGGCAAGCCTTTCAGCTGGTCCTTGGTCAGGTAAGTTACATAGTTCTCTTCATCAGCCAGTACGTTGTTACCGAATGCGGTGTAAAGTGAAGAAAGCTCTTTATTGATCTCGGCATAACGCTTTTTAGCTTCCGGGCTCAGGTCAGCGCCTTCCATGGCAAAGCCTTCGTACACCAGTTGCACCACGCGCTGCTGGTCGGCAGGCAATGGGTTCTTCTGCGAGTTCTCGTACACGGTTTTAATGCGCTGGAACAGTTTCTCGTTCTGGTTTATTTTAGAAGAGAATTCAGAAATTTTAGGGGCCAGTTCGGCCTGTACTTTACGGAACTCCGGAGTAGAAACATTGCTTCCCCAGATGCCATAGTAGGTAAAGGCGCGGTTCAGTTCTTCGCCGGCACGCTCCATTGCTTCAATGGTATTCTCGAAGGTAGCAGGAGCAGGGTTATTTGCTATTTTTTCGATTTCGGCCAGTTGCAGTTCCATGCCACGCTCCATCGCAGGTTTCAGGTCTGCCAGGTTCATTTTATCGAAAGCCGGAACGCCACCGTAAGGGCCTGTCCATTCTTTCAGTAGCGGGTTAGTTTCAGCTTTTTTCTGTTCCATAGCAGTTGGTGTTTGCTGCGATTGCTGTGTAGTTGTGGACGTACAGCTTGCAAGGGCCAGCACAGCCGCAAGGCCTGTAACTTTCCCGGTTCTCATTATTTTGTTAGCCATAAATAAGTTATAGTTGGTATATCGGAGCAGTACAAAGTGCTCCATTGGTCCTGACAAGTTACAAAAAACGTGCAAGATTGTTTATACCCCGCTTTATTATCACCTTAAACTGCTGTCATAACTTTACACGATAGCATTTTACGTTGCCGCAATGACAAACATCATATTCTGGTAACTATAGTTTACGGAGCTTTGCCTGTTATTTTAAGATGTATGCAACAAGTAAACTATAACCGGGCCATTGCGTGGTGGCTGCTGAGCGGAGCGCTCCTGATACTGGCCATGGTCGTGATTGGCGGCATTACCCGCCTTACTGGTTCGGGCCTGTCTATAGTTGAGTGGAACGTGATTTCGGGGACTTTGCCACCTCTTAGCGAGACTGCCTGGGCCATTGCGTTCGAGAAGTATAAGCAGTTCCCCGAATTTCAGAAACTCAACTTTAACATGACGCTTAGCGGCTTCAAGAATATTTTCTGGTGGGAGTACCTGCACCGCTTACTGGGGCGCATTATTGGCATTGTGTTTATTGTACCGTTCCTGTACTTCTATGTAAAGAAACAGTTTTCGCGCTGGTTGCTCAGGAGGCTGATGTTTATACTTTTACTGGGTATGGCGCAGGGGTTAATGGGTTGGATCATGGTAAAAAGTGGCCTGAACGAGAATCCCCATGTAAGCCATTTCCGGCTGGCGGCTCATCTTTGCCTGGCCCTCACCCTCATCGGAACAATCCTCTGGACAATAGCCGACCTGGTTTTGCCAAAGCAACTACATACTTCTGGCAAACTGGCAACAACGGCTACAATAATGCTCGGAGCTATAGTTCTGCAGATCATATTAGGGGCATTTGTTGCAGGCCTAAAAGCTGGTTTTTCCTATAACACCTACCCACTTATGAACGGCGAGTTCTTTCCATCGCATGTAACAGAAGGGTTGAGCTTAGTTGGGTTACTGGAAAATGGACCAACAGTTCAGTTCATTCATCGCTGGGTAGCTATAGTTGTTTTATTGGTTGTGTTATACTTCTGGTACAAGCATAAACAGGTTGCCACTTCAAGGTTTATAGCCAGGTTAACCAATGTTTTGCTGGTAACTATACTTCTACAGGTAGTGCTGGGGATCGTAACACTTTTGCTGGCAGTGCCTGTAACTATAGGCGTGCTGCACCAGGTTGTAGCCGTGCTGCTTTTTTCGGTGGGAGTATTGCTGGTGCACCAACTGCGGCAGGAGTCTGCGCAATCTATAGCCTAACAGCAGGTAAACTATAGTTTGGTGTTACTGCCATAGCAGCTTTAATGGGAGCTGATTAAGGTCAAAAATTTAAGTAACTTTTATTTCCAGCTTTAGTATTGCTATATTTCCGGCTTAATAAGATGCATACAGAATAAATTACAAGCGACGCATGGTACTAGAAGAGAATAAGACAAAACTTTTTAAAGAATTAGCAGAAGAGATAGCAGCAAAAGGTTTTATAGTAGAAAAGGAAGACCAGACACGTCCGTGGGGAGGCTTTTTTGTGATAGACGAGAACCAGGCCCAGCGCTTTGCAGATACCTACTTTAACGGCATTTCCATAGACGATCTTAAAATATCAGGTAAACTAAGCCCTAAGATATTAGTTGTAGCCCCAGACAAACGCTTGTCGTGGCAATACCATCACCGCAGAGCCGAGATATGGCAGGTAATTAAAGGTACGGTAGGTGTTGTTACCAGCGACACCGATACCGAGGGTGAACGCAAAGTGCTGAACGAGGGCGATCTTATAAAACTACAGCAAGGCGAACGCCACCGCCTGGTAGGCCTCAGCGATTGGGGCGTGCTGGCTGAGATCTGGCAACATACCGACGCTGCTAACCCATCAGACGAAGACGACATTGTACGGGTGCAGGACGATTTTGGCAGATAAGCTATACTTGCTGACCGCACTAAAGCAGAGGCCGCTATTTTTTTAGCGGCCTCTGCTTATTTATACTTTGCTATAGTTGCACCAATAAGTATAGTTAACGTCATTTAAGTACATTTTTATAATTTGCAGGTTCGTTGATCCGTTATGGCCTGAATTTAAACATCCTAAATGAACATCCTTAAAAACCTGAAGATTAGAGATAAGCTACTGTTGATGCTTTCGCTGTTGCTGTTTCCGCTTATATATTTTGTGGCCTCAACTATCAGTACCGAAATAGAGGAGAATGAAAAACTTAAAAAGGAAGCCATACAGTTAGACGAATCTGAGAAAATATCGGTGCTGGTACATGCCTTTCAGAAAGAGCGGGCACGTATTCTGGCAGCTGCCGGTGGAAATGAGGCATACATGGTCGAAGCTAGGTCGCAACGGAAGATAACCGATGCCGCCGAACATCAGCTAAAAGAATTTCTGGTGGCTTCAGGTTCAACATTGCCGGAGTTATCAAAACTGGACGATCTGAGAGCATTCCGCCGCGACCTAGACCAGAACAGGCTGGATGTTACAGAATTCAGGCAGTATTCGTCTGCTTTGATCTTTGATTTCCTGAACAGGATGGATGCAAATGCAACAGGCGTTAGTAATGTTGCAATCGGTAAACAGCTGACAAGCTTCAGAAATCTGGCAGAAACCAAGATACAACTTGCCCGGATGCGAAGCCTCCTGATGATGGCGATACAGGATAAAAGGTTCACACTTGATAGCTATGCACAATTACATAGTCAGTATACGTTCTACAATACTGCCTTAGAGGGTTTTACGAGATATGCGGATGCTGCTTCATTAGCGGATGTGCAGAATATCCTGTCTTCGGGAAACTACATGAAAGTGGCCAGAATCTTACAGGATATCGAGGAAACACCTGAGCTTGATCTGACAGCATACAACACCACCCAAACCTTTAACCTGTTTACACAAAGTATAGAAGACTATAGAAAGGCCGAAATACAGCTGATCAATAGAATTAAAAAGCAGGTAAACGATGAGATCAGGAGCAAAGAACAAAACCTGACCGTTCTGGTGATCGTGATTCTGCTTATACTAGGGTTAACAAGTATCCTTTCTATCTACATTATCAACCTGATTTCAACCTCGCTTTCTAAGCTTAAAATTGCCGCCGACCGCATTAAATTAGGTGCTACCGATGTAACCATTGATATACAGAGCAAAGATGAGATAGGGAGTGTGGCTTCATCTTTCCGGGGAGTACTGAACAAAACTGTTGCGTTATCGCAGGTGGCGCAGGCTATTGGGCGGGGCAAATACGATGTAGAGGTTACTGTGCAAAGTGAGGAAGATGTGCTGAGTTATGCCATCAGAGACATGAAGGATAACCTGAAAACCTTTACCACCGAAAACGCCAACCGTAACTGGGTACTTACAGGCGTAGCTGAGCTTAGTAATTTAATGGGTGGCGAAGATTCCCTGGAGAAAGTATCATCGCTGGCACTTTCGTACCTCTGCAACTATACCGATTCAGATGCGGGTGTTTTATACCTGCACAACGATGGCGGCAAACTACAGCCAGTGGCCGGTTATGGCGTACAGAACAAAGAACAGCTGCCTGCTTTTGAAATAGGAACCGGAAAAGTAGGGCAGGCCGTTAAGGAAAGAAAAATAAAATTGCTGGAACAAGTGCCGGAGGAATATCTGCGCATCCGAACTGGTTTGTCAGATATTGAGCCGGCGACTGTACTTATTTTACCGCTATACTTTGGCAATACGATAGTTGGGGCATTGGAGCTGGCCTCGCGCCAACCATACAACGAGGTAAAACGCCGCCTGTTAGATGCAGCTGCCGAGCGCATTTCGGTGCTGATCTATACCTTAAAGGCACATCTGCAAACCCAGGAACTGCTGTACGAAACCCAAAACCAGGCCGAGGAACTGGAAACCCAGCAGGAGGAACTACGCCAGCTGAATGCCGAACTGAAAGCATCGGAAGAAGAGCTGCGCGTAAACCAGGAAGAACTGCAGGAAAAGAACGCCGAACTGGAAGAAAAAGCACAACTGCTGGAAGAACAATACGAGGCACTGAGCGGTAAAAACAAAGCCCTGGAAGATGCCCGTGAAGCAATAGAGTTGAAGATACAGCAGGTAGAAACAGTAAGTAAGTATAAGAGCGATTTCCTGGCGAACATGAGCCACGAGTTGCGCACGCCGCTAAACTCTATACTTATACTCTCAAGGCTACTGGCCGATAATAACGAAAACACCTTATCAACCAAACAAATCGACCATGCCCAGATCATTCATAAATCTGGTAACGACCTACTCAAGCTGATAAACGAGATACTGGACCTGTCGAAGATTGAGTCGGGGATGATAAAGCTGGAGACAGATGAAGTGAAACTGGAAGAGCTTTCGATGGAGCCGTTGTTCCGCGAAATGGCTGCCAAAAAGAATATCCATTTTAAAGAAAGCTACATACCAGGCAATTTTGAAACTATAGTTACCGACCGTTTTAGGTTAGAGCAGATACTGAAAAACTTTATAGGCAACGCCATGAAGTTTACCGATCAGGGCGGTGAAGTGGAACTGGCCATTTACCCGGTTACAAGCAAACCTAAATTCAGGTCGGAGCAGTTGCGCGAGCAAACCGATATTGTAGCCTTTGCGGTGCGCGATACGGGTATAGGTATAGCCAAAGATAAGCAGGATGTGGTTTTTGAGGCATTCCAGCAGGCCGACACATCTACCACGCGCAAGTATGGCGGAACCGGCCTGGGGCTAACTATAAGCAAAGAACTGGCAACCTTGCTGGGTGGCGAAGTTATACTTGAAAGTGAGCCGGGCAAAGGCAGTACCTTTACGTTATACTTGCCTAAAACACCGGTAGCTACCGAAACAAAACAGCCTTCTGCCTACAGGCAACCGGAAGTAAATACAACTGCACCCAAACCAGAGGGCAAAATAGGCGGCATCAGCCAGATGTTCCATAAAATAGACCAGAGAGACAATAAGGATACCTCGGTATTGATTGTGGAAGACGACAAAGGCTTCAGTGATATTCTGGCAGATTTTGCAGTAGCTAAAAACTTTAAAGTGCACCAGGCCTATACCGGAACTGAGGGCCTGAGACTTGCCCGTCAGGAGAAGCCTGATGCCATGCTACTTGACATTCACTTACCGGATATGAGTGGCTGGGATGTATTGAAACAGGTTCGCGAAGACAAGGAACTGCGCCACATAAACGTGCACGTAATGTCGGCTTACGACAAGGAGGTGATAGGCGAACATGGCAACAACGAAGAATACCTGCCAAAGCCAGTAACCTTGGAAATGCTTAATAAGGCGTTTACTACTATTTCAACTACTTCCGGGTCCTCTATCGAGAATATCCTGATCGTGGAAGATAACGAGATCGAGAACCGGGCTATATCGGAGCTGTTGCTGGCGCATGGGCTTAAATCTACCTCAGCTTACTCTGCTGAAGAAGCGGAACAGATACTGGCCAAGCAGAAAGTAGACTGCATTATACTGGACCTGAACCTGCCAGGCATGAAAGGCTACGACTGGATGAAAAAGATCAAATCGCAGACCGGCCTTTCTGATATTCCGATCGTCATTTACTCGGGCAAAGACCTGAACGAAGAAGAGGAAACTGCCCTGAAGGAATTTGCCAACACCATCATAATCAAAAACGAATACTCGTACCTGCGCCTGCTTGATGAAGTACAGCTGTTCCTGCACAAAGTAAACCAGAAGCTGCCTGCCGGTAAAGACTTTAAAATGAAGCTGCACGTGCCGGAAGAGGTGCTGCGCGATAAGAAAGTGCTGGTTGTAGACGATGATGTGCGAAACATTTACTCGCTGAGCAGTTTGTTGGAACTACATGGTATGCAGGTAATAGTGGCCTACGATGGTAAAGAGGCGCTGCAAAAGCTGGAGGAAGAGAAGGGTATAGACATGGTGCTGATGGATGTAATGATGCCGGAAATGGACGGTATTGAAGCAACAAAACGAATCAGGGCAAACGCTCGTTTTAAGCAGTTGCCGATTATTGCGCTTACCGCCAAAGCCATGAAAGAAGACAAAGAGAAATGCCTGGAAGCAGGAGCCTCCGATTATATTCCTAAACCAGTAGATACCGACAAGTTGCTTACTTTAATGCGGGTATGGCTGTATGAAGCTTGAGAACGAAGCGCATTTTGAGCAGGATGTAGAGGAGCTTATCAAAGAAATACATGCCCAGTACGGGTACGATTTCAGTGGCTATGCCCGGGCATCGGTGTACCGCAGGATAAAACGGTTCCTGGGCCAGAAGCATCTAACCTCGATGGATGCCTTACGGCAAGCGCTTTCAACGGACAGTTATTTCTTTGAGATTTTTCTGCAGGAGGTGACCGTTAACGTGACTGAGATGTTCCGCGATCCGTCGTTTTTCCTGTCGTTGCGCGAAAATGTGTTGCCTATACTTAGCACCTATCCGTTTATAAAGATATGGGATGCGGGCTGCTCTTCGGGCGAGGAGCTTTTTTCGCTGGCTATACTTTTAAAAGAAGAAGGCCTGCTGGACCGCACCAAAATTTATGCAACCGATATAAACCAAAGAGTGCTGAAACAGGCAAAAGAAGGTATTTTTTCGGCAGCTAACATGCCTGCTTATACTTCGGCGTATTACGCAGCGGGGGGTAAACAGGAATTTTCGAGCTACTATAGCAGCAACTATGGCAGCGTAAAGTTTGATTCGTCGCTGGTTAAAAACGTGATCATTTACCCGCATAACCTGGCCACCGATTTCTCTTTTAATGAGTTTCACCTTATAGTTTGCCGCAACGTGCTGATCTATTTTAACCGGGAATTGCAGGAGCGTGTGTTCAAACTTTTTGATGAGAGTATGGTGAGCTTAGGCTACCTGGCGCTTGGGAAAAAGGAGACCCTGGCCATGTCGGAGATCAGTTCTAACTATAACTTTGTAGACAAGCAAAACCGGATCTACCGGAAAATTAACTGATGGAAACATCATCCAAAGTCATTGTGATAGGAGGGTCCTGGGGCGGGATTCAGGCTTCGGTAACTATACTGAAAGGGTTGCCGGCCAACTATAGCATACCCATTATACTGGTGCTGCACCGCCTGCGTAACTATGACGGCAACCTGCAGGATGTCTTTAAACATAAAATTGCCCTGAAGGCCGTGGAAGTAGAGGAAAAGGAAATGCTGTTGCCGGGCCACGTATACCTGGCGCCTTCCAACTACCATGTGCTACTCGAAAATGATCATACCTTCTCGCTGGACGACTCGGAACTGGAGAATTATTCGCGGCCATCTATAGACGTTACCTTTACCAGCGTTGCCGATGTATACGCCCATAACACAGTAGGTGTACTATTAAGTGGTGCCAGTAAAGACGGAAGTTCAGGATTAAAGCATATCTTTGAGAAACAAGGTATAACTATAGTACAGGACCCAAACGAGGCAGAAATTGAAACCATGCCTTTGGCAGCCATCGAAAACGTGCCCGGCTGCACTGTCATGAACTTAGAGCAAATACAAGCATTTTTACTTTCCCTACATGATCACTGACGAACATCTTACTCCTTCGGCATTAGCATCTGACTTGCATCAGGTAAAGATCCTGTTAGTGGACGACAAGGCGGAAAACCTGGTTAGCCTGGAGAGTTTACTTTCTAAGGAAGATGAGCATATTACCTACCTTTTTGCCAACTCCGGCGAAGAGGCCCTGAAAATTGCGTTACAGGAAGAACTTGCCCTGATACTGCTGGATGTGCAGATGCCCGGTATGAACGGGTATGAAGTGGCACGTTACCTGCGTGATATTTCCAAGACAAGGGATATTCCGATCATATTTGTAACGGCTATAAACGAGCAGGATGCACATGTAATTGAGGGTTTTGAGGCCGGCGCCGTGGACTTTCTTTTTAAGCCGCTGCACCCTTACATTACCAAAGCCAAGGTTTCTAACTTCGTTAAATTCTACCTGCAGAAAAAAGAGCTGGAGAAAGTAAATAAGCTGACTCTGGAGATAAACCTGGAACTGGAAGAACGTGTAAAAGAGCGTACCAAAGAGCTTACCCGCGTAAATAAAGACCTCGATAATTTTGTATACACCGCCTCGCACGACCTGAAAGCGCCTATCAATAACATAGAAGGTTTGATGAAGGCGCTGGACGAAACATTGCAGGAAAAGAACCTCGACCTGGCAGATGTTACGCCCATCATGGACATGATAAATGACTCGGTAGGCCGCTTTAAAAATACCCTGCTGGACCTGACAGAAGTTGCCAAGGTACAGTATGAAGAAGCCGCCGGAAAAGATACAGCCAACTTTAAGGAGATACTGGAAGATGTAAAGCTGAACATCAAAGACCTGATACAGCGTTACGAAGCAACTATAGTTGAGGATTTTTCGCAGGCTCCGGAGATGCTGTTCTCTAAAAAGAATCTGCGCAGCATCATCTATAACCTGGTATCAAATTCTATAAAGTATAGCTCCCCGGACCGCAAACCCGAAATAAAGGTGACAACCTCGCCGGCAGAAGGTGGCGTTTTGCTTACCATTCAGGACAACGGCCTTGGGCTTAGAAAGGAGGACCAGGCAAAAGTGTTTGATATGTTTAAGCGCCTGCACTCGCATGTAGATGGTACGGGTGTTGGCCTGGCTATAGTTAAGCGTATAGTTGAGAACTGCGACGGACGAATTGAATTTGAGAGTGATCTGGGAAAAGGGTCAGTTTTCCGTATTTATTTAAAATAACACCTTAGCTATAGTTACCTGGTTAAGACGGCAAGCGCCTTTTTATTGCTATGAACTCTGTAAAACTTAGCACTTACTACAGGCTTTATGCGTTCTCCGATTACCAAAGTATGCAGGCGGGTAAGCGATATTTACAGCGGGTGGTGCTTGCAAAGGCTTTGGTAGAAGTGCAGGAGAAAGAAGTACGTACCTACCTGCAACGCAACAACACGGGCGGCTATAAAAACTACCTCGAACCCGTATTTACAAACCGAACCTACTTTTCCGCTGACAGGTCTTTTATTTCTGCGCTGCAATTACTTTACAAAAGCAACGGCTACTCGGCCAGGTACATTGTAGTAGAGCGACTGTAAGCTGTTTTCATTATCCTTAAAATATAAACAATACAACGATGGAAGAACGCCATACCCGCGATAAAAAAGCGATACAGCAACTATACAACGATATACTTCCCGCACTGGGACAGCACATACACGAGGCTTTGGAACCTGTACTTGCTTTGTTTGAGAACTTTACCCTGGAGCGCCTGTTGGATACCTGGACCAAAGACCCTACGGACAATGAGAAGGAGGTAAGTTTAGACAACGGCAACATTCAGAACCTGGGCCTGAAGCTACGGCTGGAAGGATTTAACCAGGGCAGTGTAGCACCATTTGACATGACCAAAGACCTGCTCTTTAAACTGGAACACGACAGCTATACGGTTGGGCCTAACAAAAATACTACATGGATGGAGAAAGCTTACCTGCAGCGCTGGAGCGTACCAGAATTTGAAAGTATAGCCGGCAAGTGGACCGATGAACTGGTAGACGAAATAACGGAGAAGCTGCAGGGGTAAATTTAGCGTAAGCAACTTAAGTTATGTAAATACTGTTTAGCTCCTTCGCACGTTCTCTCTTTGATTGGTCGGTAAATCTTGCTAATTTAAAGAGGGCGTTTAAATTATACTACTGAAAAGAGAAGGAGGCAGCTATGGCACAACAGAACTGGAAATACATTGCAATAACGTTAGTTATAGTGGTAGGCCTGCAATTGTTTAGCCACCAGCAACTGATTAAGGCAGGTAGTAATGGCCTTTCGGCAGGAGACGAAAGTAACACGTCGGTTATCAGGTCGCCAGGTGTGCCTGTTGCACTTAGTTTTGCCGGCGAACCGGTACCACTGCAGGTGCCTGATGTGGCTGAGCGCCTGGACCGTGAGCTTCTGGTTAACTCTTATCTGCACGCTACTACCTTGCTCGGCCTGAAACGCATGCAGCGTTACGAGCCTGAGATCAGAGCTATACTTAAAGAAAACGACATACCCGAAGACTTTATATACCTGGCGCTTGCCGAAAGCCTGTTCGGGCAGGTTACTTCGCCAGCAGGGGCAGCTGGTTTCTGGCAACTGATGCCTGACACCGCGCGCGGTTATGGCCTTATAGTTAATAGTGAAGTAGACGAGCGTTTCCATGTTCGAAAAGCTACATATGCCGCTATAAAATACCTGAAAAGCGCAAAGAACCGCTTCGGCTCCTGGACTAACGCAGCTGCTTCGTATAACAGAGGCATGGGTGGCCTGGATCGTGCCCTGCAGCAACAAGGCGTAACCAGTTACTATGATCTTTACCTCAACGACGAGACCTCACGCTACCTATTCCGTATTCTGGCTTTAAAAGAGGTGTTGGGTAACCCACAAAAGTATAGATTTGAACTGCTGGAAGGGCAAGGCTACCAGCCACTGCCAGCCCGCACGGTTAAAGTTACCTCCACCATCCCTGACCTTGCCAGCTACGCACTGCAGCAAGGCACCAACTATAAAACCCTGCGCCTTTATAACCCCTGGATAAAAGACTATACTTTGACTGTGGCGCAAGGAAAGGAGTTTGAATTGTTGTTGCCTGCTAAGGGGGATTAGAAACTATAGTTAAAACTTGTAAATAGATTTAGCTAATAACTAAAAAAGCCTTGCAAATTTTCATCTGCAAGGCTTTTTTAGTTTAGTGGTACCCAGAGCCGGGGTCGAACCGGCACAACCGAAGTTATTGGTGTTTGAGACCAACGCGTCTACCAATTCCGCCATCTGGGCTTGTTAGTTCTCAGCTTTGGTTTGGTAGTGCCCAGAGCCTGTAGTCGAACTAAAAATGTTGTTCCTCTTTCAGGAACGTCCTGCAAACTTAGATAAAGTTTCCTGAATACGCAACAGGTATTTTTTCTTCAGATAGTAGGTTTTTACTTCAGCCAGCGCCTCTTCTTTTGTAAAGCCGTGTAACTCAGGGTATCGCTGCAACACCGGTAAAATATCGTTATCCAGTTGGGCAACTATACCTGAGCTTTTCTCGCCTATCTCGTGCAGTTTGGCTGCATCAAAATCAAATTCAAGTTCCATCAGCTCCTCGTTAATCTCCATCATGTCCATCAAAAAGTCCGATGGTATTTCGTTTTTGCCTTCCTCCAACAAGCTATGTTCTTTTAAAACATACTGCATGCGCAGGTCAGCATCCGAAAGGGTGCGGTAAGCATTGGTGTTAAGCGTAGACAGTTGTAGGATTTCCTGTTGCTTTTCAGGTGTTTCGTTCGCGTAAAAGTCCGGATGATACTCGCGGCTAAGCTGGTAATACTTGTTCTTTATGGCTTTCTCGTCAAGTAAAAAGCTTTCAGGTATGTTATAAAACTCGAAGTAGTTCATAGTTCAGTTATAGTTATTAGCCTTCATTAGTAGCAATAAAAGCAGTTATTTATTCCTGTAAAGGTACATTAAAAGGCTATAGTTTGTTTTATGCATAGTGTAAGTTCTGGTGGCAGATGCTGTTGGCCGGGTCCAACCACTCCTGACGCCTCAGCGCTACGCTTGCTACCTTCTAACTTTCGTTCCCGGTAGTCTAAGCTGGGGAGCTTAACCTCACCCCAGCCCTCTCCAAAAAACAGGAGAGGGAGTTTAAGCCTTGCTATAATTTGATTTATAGTTTCATAGTTACAGACCACGAGGCGGACAGGTCGCGACCTGTCCCTACGAAAATACAACAACGATCAATCTCGAAGCTTACTAGTTCAAACTAAAGATAAGCGGTCAATAGTAGAAAGATCGCAGTCTTTGGGTTGAGCGCCTTTGACTTGTTGCGGTGGCGTGAGCCAATCCGACGTAGGAGGATAGTAAGAAGGCAGCAGCGCGATGCCCTTGTCGAGGGCCCCTACCCCCAAGACGGGGCCTCGCGGCCGTGAGGGCACCAAAGCTATAGGTGAAACGATAGGTAACTAAAGCTCCCAGGATTACAGGTGATTTGAAACGAAGGCTTTTTTCAAGTTAGCAAGAACTTCAACTATAGGGCAAACAAGATATCTCGGCTGACACTTGGAATGACAAAAGAGAAACTATAGAAAAGCAGACGCTAGCAGGAGCTGCGCACGCTGCTAGGTCTGTAAGTTTTATACTGCTACCTGCACATTAGACCAGGCCTGTGGCTTATCGGCGAAGAGTGCTTTAGTGGCTTTCCATACCTGCCCAAACAGTTCGGAGTCGCGGTAGTTGTTCAGGTGTACTTCCGAGTCCCATAAACTGTAGGTGCTGTATATATTCGGGTGGTTCAGGTCCTGCAAAAGCTCTACATGGTTACAGCCTTCAAATGCACGTATCTTTTCTTTAGAAGTACGGAAAATCTCCAGAAATTCCTCCGTTTTATCAGCCTGAAAGGTCATCCGGACGATGCGTATCAACATAATTTTGAATAATTGAATATTGAATAACTGAATTAAGAAGTAAAGTTAGGTTTTATACCAGCCTTATTCAATCATTCAGTTATTCAACAATTAATCTAACTCCCCGGGTAAAAACGGACATCTATCTGCGAATCAAAGCCTAAACCGAGCAGCTCTGCCGCATGCCCTTTATTTATACCGATGCATAACTGGTTTTGCGAGTTAAAGATGCAGCAGCAATCGCCGTCGTCAACCTGGGTATAGTTGGGATGGATACGGCCAATCGTTTCGCGGCCAAAATGAATTGTAAAGGTTCTGCCATGCGCTATAGTATCAACACTGTCCCGGGTTATGTTGGTTATCAGGTTTCCGTAGCGGTCAACGTGAATGACGTGGCCCATAATGGAGTGGTCGTTAAGGCGCAACTGGCGGTTAAGCAGCTGGCGAATTGTGGTAGTTCGCTCGCCCAGCACTTCAATATCGCCGCCTTTGGCCAGGTACAGTGCTGCTGGGGCAAGCAGGTCTTTTACCGGGAAAGGCAAATACGGGTCCTGCGCATTTAGTTCTACCACCAGTTCCGGTTGCCCGTCCGTTAGTAGCGAGAGCAGCCCGTTATCGGGTAGTAAAAAGTAATGCCCCTTGTGGCGCGCCGCATGAAACCTGCCTGTTTTGCTGCCATGTGTATCTACGCCAACCAAATGTACAGTGCCTTCCGGAAAATCCTGGTAAACGGAGCCCAGTACATATTCGGCGTGTGCGATATTAAATGGCTCTATAGCATGTGTTATGTCAACAACCTTGCAGTCAGGGTCTTGTGAGAGTAATTTTGCTTTTACCGCTGCCACGTAATGGTCGGTATATCCAAAATCAGATAGAAACGTAATTACAGCCATCTTTAGAACTATAATTTAGATAAATTTGTAAGTATATAAACCAAATTTCTTTAAATTAAAGAAAATATTACCAACATTCTATATAAGAGCTAAACATTTGGTAGAGAAAGTAATAACACTCGAAAATATTTCCCTGATCGACTTTCTGGGAACCGAAAATCAGAATATTAAACAACTCGCTGCCGCATTTCCGAGCAGCAAAATCATATCAAGAGGTAACGAGATCAAAATACAGGGCCAGACGCCTGAGATCACCAAAATACACGAAATACTTTCGTCGCTGATCGACCATTACCATAAGTTCGGGAAGATTACGCATAACAGCGTAAATAGATACCTTTCTGCGGATTCTTTTACCGACGAAGAAGTTATAGTTACATCGCCGGACGTGATCGTGTATGGCAGCAAGGGTGGCGTGATAAAAGCGCGCACGCCTAACCAGCAGCGACTGATTGATGCCGTAGAGAAAAACGACCTGACCTTTGCGCTGGGACCTGCCGGTACAGGTAAAACCTATGTGTCGGTGGCAATGGCCGTGCGTGCGCTTAAGAACAAGGAAGTGAAAAAGATCATCATCTCCAGACCAGTAGTTGAAGCCGGCGAGAGCCTTGGTTTTTTGCCGGGTGATATGAAGGAGAAAGTGGATCCGTATCTGCGCCCGATCTACGATGCCCTTGAAGACATGATACCTGTTGAAAAACTGAAGTATTACCAGGAAAACAAGATTATCGAGATTGCGCCGCTGGCTTACATGCGTGGCCGTACCCTGAACAATGCCTTTGTATTGCTGGATGAAGCCCAGAACACGACACCAGCGCAGATGAAAATGTTTTTGACCCGCATGGGCCCGAACGCTAAAGTAATGGTAAACGGCGACTGGTCGCAGATTGACCTGCCACGTAACCAGCGCTCCGGTTTAATGGAAGCCCTAACCATATTGCGTGGCGTGAAAGGTATTGGCGTGGTGGAGATGAATGCCGATGATGTGGTGCGCCACAGACTGGTAAAAGACATTGTGAATGCCTATACCAAACTGGACGAAGAAAAACGTGCCAAGCGCGATGCTCAGGCCGAAGAAGACGAAAAGAACGGTGTGGAAACCAACAAACGTTTCAGAAGTAACGGCAGAGTATAGTTTACCTATGATACAGGTTATTAGAGTAGCGCAGGAGCAGGATCTGGACAAGGCTTTCCGGATACGGGAGCAGGTGTTTGTAGAAGAACAACAAGTACCACGCGATGCTGAAAACGATGCTTTCGAAACTATAGCTAACCACTACCTGGCAACTTATGAAGGCGTACCATGCGGCGCAGCCCGTTGGCGCACTACCGATGATGGTGTAAAACTGGAGCGCTTTGCAGTGCTACCAGACTATAGAAACAAACAGGTGGGCGCAGAAGTGTTAAAGGCTGTTCTTAATGATGTGAAAGCCGAGCAAAACGGCAAGAAAGTTTACCTGAATGCGCAGTTGCCGGCTGTTAACTTTTACAAACGAAATGGCTTTGTAACTGAAGGCGACATGTTTACAGAATGCGATATACAACACTATAAAATGGTATTTGCCGGCTGATGCTGCAATGGGCGCCATACCCGTTCCTGCGGATTGCGCTTAGCTTTATAGCGGGTATTTTACTATACACAACTATAGGTGAAGATGTCAGGTTTGCCCCTGAGGTCTTCACCTTTTTTGTTGCTTTGTTTCTTGGGTTGTATGGCTATTCACGCATCTATAGGTCAGCTGAAGTGAATGCCTGGATGGGTATAGTTGGGTTGGTTTGTTTCGCGGCTGCCGGCTATTGGGTAACAGAACTTCGCACGCCGCACCTGCAGCAGGATCATCTCTCAAACCTGAAGGAAAAGCCAACTTACTATACTGGTGTAGTTAATGATTACGTCATTCAGAAGCCCGGTTATCAGCGAACTATACTTGCAGTTGATAAGGTGTTGGTGAATGGAAAGTGGCAGCCCGCAAGTGGGCAGGTGCAGGTTACGGTGCCGCACGACACCCCTGAAGATTATACATTTACCTATGGCGATAAATTGCTTATAAAAGGTTCTCCGCTACCCGTTGGCGGACCGCTTAACCCAGAGCAATTCAACTATAAAGAATACCTGCAACAAAAAGGAGTTTATCATAAGCAGAATCTGCAGACCAACCAGTTTGCACTGCTCGGAAACGCGCCACCCAATTACCTGCTATATGTAAGTATAAAAATGCGCCGTTACTTCGAGGAGGTGATCAAGCAGAACGTGCCAGCCAAACGGGAATACGGCATTGCTACAGCGCTTATACTGGGTGTAAAAGACGACCTGGATAACGCCATCCGGGATAGTTATGCCGCTACCGGCACCATGCATGTGCTGGCAGTTTCGGGGATGCATGTGGGCCTGATATTCGGCGTATTTCTGCTACTGTTTAAAAACACAAACCTGAATAAAAGCCAGCGGTTGCTTTTTGTATTGCTGGTGCTGGGTTTGCTATGGCTCTATGCTTTCCTGACGGGGTTATCGCCATCGGTGCTGCGCGCCGTGGTAATGTTTAGCCTAGTAATGTTGGCGATGGTGCTGAGCAAACGGCATAACATTTATAATACCTTGGCCATTACGGCATTCCTGCTTCTGTTTTATGACCCTTACCTGCTTTTCGATGTAGGTTTCCAGTTGTCGTTCCTGGCGGTGTTAGGTATTGTAGCAATCCAACCCGGTATTTATGGTTTGCTTAATGTAACGCCCTGGCTCCCGGACAAAGTATGGGAACTGTTTTCGATTGCGGTGGCAGCCCAGCTCATAACCTTGCCGTTGGGTATCTACTATTTTCATCAGTTTCCCGTGTATTTCTGGCTAGCCAATATTGTGGTAGTGCCGCTTTCTACATTGGTTTTGTATGCAGGGTTGGCGGCATTGGCATTCAGTTGGGTGCCTTTACTTTCAGATGCATTATTTGCTCTCCATTTCGGGCTTATCTGGGTGATGAACGAGTTTAACCTGCTGCTCACCAATTTGCCAAATGCACTCATTAATGGGCTGGATATTACAGCGCTGCAGTCGTGGTTGCTCTATGCAATACTCGGGCTTTTGGTCTTGTTTATAGTTCAGAAGCGATTGCTTTACCTGGCAATAGCCGTAGCTATCGTTGGTGTTATTTCGGTGCAGCAAATTCTGGAAACGATAGACCAGCAAAACCAAAAGTTGATGGCAATTTATAGTTTGCGCGGCAGCACCGCACTTGGCTTTATCGAAAAACAGGAAGCTACACTTGTAACCGACAGCACGCTGCTGAACGACCGGCAAAACTATACTTTCAATATTCAGGCGCACCTATGGGAGCTAGGTGTTACAGAACCTGTATTCAGTGTAGTTGGAAAAAATCCTTCAAAACTTGCCAGTGTTCTCTCCCAAACTCTGCCCGACGGAAATGAACTACTTGTCTGGAAGCGAAAGAAAATACTCCTGGTCCGGAAACCGCTGAAGTTACAGCCTGTGGCAGATCTGACATTTGACTATATTATACTGATGCAAAATGTAAGGTTAAAGCCTGAAACTTTAAAGCCGTTTAAGTTTAAAACGATAATGCTGGATGGCAGCAATAAGCCCTGGTACATATTCCGGATGAAGTCAGAACTGGCAAAGTATAAATTCCCGGTTTATGATGTAACTATGCAGGGAGCATTAGTGCAGGAATTATAGTTCCTTATTTGTCATTTCGAACAATGTGAGAAATCTGGGTTCTATAGTTAAATTCTATTTTTTTCACTTTTGTCATTCCGAGCGTTAGCCGAGGGATCTTATATGCCCTATAGTTAACTTTGCCTACTGTTGGAAACAAGCCGTTGTTCTATAGTCTCTTTCAATCCTGGGAGCTTTACTTACCCATCGTTTCAATTCAAACTTGGCTCCCTCACGGCCGGGAGGCCTCGTCTTCGGGCATCGCGCTGCTTTCGCTTCCTTTGCTCGTTCCTCGCAATGCCTTCGGCACCGGAACCTCTCGAGGCGCTCAACCCAAAGACTGTGATCTTTCTCATAGCCACTGCTTGGTTATAGTTTGAACTGTCAGCTTCGAAATTTATCGTGGTTGTATTCCCGTAGGGACAGGTCGCGACCTGTCCGTGCTATGTCTGTAACTATAGGCCGATGTAGCAAACTATAGCATAAGCCGAAAAGTCCCCCTTGGAAGGGGGCAGGGGGATGACAATCAGCAATTATAGAACTATAAATTCAACTATAGCAAAGGCCAAAAACCTCCTCTCCTGTGAGAAGAGGGCTGGGGTGAGGTGAAATGCCAACTATACATACAACTATAGTCATAGCCTCAAATCCCTTTTTAAAAGACGCACAGGCAAATGTCTCTTATACCCTCGCAAAAGATCCTTTCAGGAAGACAAAAAGGGAAAGTAGAACGTAAAATGGATCCGTCGCATAGTAAATTCTATACTTGTTTCGGGAGAGCCGCTACGGATGGTTAAACTAATAGTGACTATACTTTGAAACTAAAAAATGCCGCTCTATAGTTGGAGCGGCATTTACAGTTATTCGGTAGGGGTAGTTGGTGGTGTTGCGGCGTTGCCGGCAGGTCCACGTTTGCCCTTGTTTCGGTTGCGGGGCTTAAAAGGTTTTATAGGCCTGTCGTTTCCAGTTGGCTGTGTTACAGGTGTAGCACCAGTTTCGCCGGTAGTAGCTTTTTGCTCAGGCCGAGGGCCTCTTTCATTCTTGTTTCGGTTGCGGTTTCCGCCTCTGTTTCTGTCATTAGAACGGTTTTTGTTTCCCTGTCCCGGGCGGTTGCCACCATGCGGGCGTTCCGGTTTTTTAGTTGGGTCGTAAGTGGGGCCAGGTCCAAAGTCTTCCGGTAATGGCAGCTTCGGAATTTCGCGCTCAATCAGTTGCTCTACTTTGCGCACCCGGTACATGTCCTTTTCGTTCACAAACGTTATAGCCATGCCCGTTGAGGCAGCGCGCGCAGTACGGCCCACGCGGTGTACATAGTCTTCGGCATCCTGCGGCATATCAAAGTTAAGCACGTGGCTCAGGTTGTCAATATCAATCCCGCGCGAAAGAATATCGGTACCAACCAGCACCTGGTATCTCTTGTTCTTAAAATCACGCAGGGCAGCTTCACGCTCATCCTGGGTCATATCAGACTGTATGCCTTCAGCCTCAAATCCCATTTTGCGCAACGACCTTACAATCTGGGCTACATTAGACTTGCGCGATGTAAATATAATCATGTTCTGTACCTCCAATTCACGCAGCACATACTCCAACAGGGGTAGTTTCTGGTTGTCAAAAGTGAGGTACATGCGCTGGTCAATTTTTTCGGCAGGTTTCGAAACGGCCAGGTTTATTTCCTCTGGTTTGTTCAGTATCTGCTGTGCCAGGTCGCGTATCTTTTTGGGCATAGTAGCCGAAAAAAGCAAGGTCTGGCGGTTAGTTGGCAACTGGCGCACAATCTTCAGGATATCATCCATAAAGCCCATGTCCAGCATTTTATCGGCTTCGTCAAGCACCAGGTAATTCAGTTGGTCCAGCTTTACATAGCCCAACGCCATATGCGACATCAGTCGGCCGGGCGTGGCAATAATAATATCGGCGCCGCTGGTTAGGGCGCGTTTTTGCTGGTCCCATTCGCCGCCTTTGTTACCACCATAAATAGCAATAGAGCTAACCGGGGCAAAATAACCAAGGCCTTCTACCTGCTCGTCAATCTGTTTGGCAAGTTCGCGGGTAGGCACAAGTATAAGGGTGCTGGTGTGCGAGGCATCAGCATGAGATATTCTGTCGATGAGGGGAAGGAGGTAGGCTGCTGTTTTGCCGGTGCCGGTTTGGGCGCAGGCAATCAGGTCCTTGTTCTCTAAAATAAGCGGTATCGCCTGTTGTTGTATTGGAGTAGGGGAGTTGTAACCCATTGACTCTATACCAGTGACAACGTCTTCGTGTAAATTAAATGAATGAAAATTCAATGTTATAGTTTTTATATACGAACTGTAAAGTAGCTGCTTACCTAAAGGTTTGGCAGGGCTATGGTAAAGATAAAATAATTTAACATCATTTCTATATTTATGCAGCAGGCACAGAAGCTAATAGTGATTTAATATAGTGCTTAAAAAATAATAAATTGCATTAAATTATATATAATGCAAAATATATAAATGCCTGAATATAGTATTAGATGAAGGTTTTGGATTGGAAATTGAATAAATTTTGATGTAAAATGTAATATATAGGTTTGTTTGTATATTTATGTATCGAGGTGTTTATATGAAAAGTCATATTTTGTTGTAACATTTGGAATAGCCTGGCGTAAGATGAAATTGTAGAAACTACTACACAAATCCAGACTTCTTTTACTGTTTCAATATTTAATATGAAAAAGGCTATACAAGACTCACCAAATTTTTACCTTTTACTTGGCTTAAACATTATCAATGCCCTGTTTTTCCTGTTGTAACGGGGTAGATTTGTCTAAAAACTTAATAGGGAAGGCTGCGCTGCTTTGGTAGGGCAGCCTTTTCTGTTTTATAGTTTTCTTAGAGGCCTTTTTCTTCTGCGTTATTTCTAAAAATATTTCGCGATGTTTGAAGCCATAAGTACTAACTATAAACCTTAACGACATGATAGGGAAAGACATGCTGGTGCTGGAACTTGCCAGTGTGCTGGCCGGGCCAAGTGTGGGGCAGTTTTTTGCAGAACTCGGGGCTACGGTTATTAAAATTGAGAATGCCGCTACAAACGGTGACGTAACCCGCCGCTGGAAACTAAGCTCCGAACCAGCCGAAACCGATACCCCTGCCTACTTCTGCGCAGCCAACTGGGGGAAACAATCGCTGCCACTTAACCTCGCTCAGCCACAGGATTTGGAACAGCTTTATAGTTTGGTGAAACAGGCCACTATAGTTATAGCCAGCTACAAGCCCGGCGATGCCGAAAAACTACAGGTAGACTATAAAACACTGCAAACCATAAACCCAAACCTCATCTACGGTCACCTGACAGGCTATGGTACCGACGAGGACAGGGCAGGCTACGATGCTGTGGTGCAGGCCGAAACCGGTTTTATGTACCTGAATGGCGAGCCCGGCGGTGCCCCAACCAAAATGCCCGTAGCCCTTATAGATGTGCTGGCAGCGCACCAGTTAAAAGAAGGCCTGCTGGTGGCCATGCTGCGCAAAGCACAAACCGGCGAAGGCCAATATGTGCAGGTATCGTTGGTGCAGGCGGCAGTGGCGGCACTGGCTAACCAGGCTACCAACTGGCTGGTGGCAGGGCAAAACCCCCAGCGCATGGGCTCTGAGCACCCCAGCATAGTTCCGTATGGCAGCGTGTACACAACCCGGGATAATAAACAACTTGTGCTGGCCATTGGCGACGACCGGCAGTTTGAACGCTTGTGCCAGGTTTTAGGTGCTCTGGAACTGGCAGCTAATACCAACTATAAAACCAACTACAGCCGCGTGCAGCACAGGCATGATCTGAATGAAAAACTAAGAAACCTGATCTCCAAACATGACCAGCAGGAGTTGTTGCAGACCTTACATAAACTGCACGTACCCGCCGGTGCCGTTAATACCGTAGCAGCTGTTTTCGAAATGCCCCAGGCCCGGCAAATGCAACTTCAGTATCCGGGAGCAAAACCGGGCGTGCGGCAGGTAGCATTCAGGTTTGAGGATGAGGAACCAGCTTTGCTTACACCACCGCCTGCGTATAAAATTAAAAGTATAGTGCCTGAGAATGAAGCATAAAACCTGCATTTCATAACTCTTTACCCGCTAATCCTGTAAAAACTATATAAAAACAGAGCGTACAAACCAGCTATGGCAGCGAAAGAAGATAGACTAAGCGATATTATCAACGGGCTTCATCAGAAATCTGTAACCAAACAAGCCATTTACCGCAATACAAAGGCCACCTTCGACAGGATGAAGGAAATTGCGCAGGATGTAGTAAAAAAACTGACCGCCAAGATAACCAAACAAGACGCTGATGTGGTGATAGAATACACCAACGTAAGCGAGTTTGAGTTTCATGTTAAGTTCTCCGGCGATCTGCTCATATTTATCATGCATACCAACATCATCACGTTTCCGGAAGATTATGAGCTGATGCGCAACGACTATATTGAGGAGGATTTCAGGCGCAGGTTTTTCGGGCATATTATGGCCTATAACTTTATGGCCGACACTATTAAATATAACCGCATGGATGACCCAGGCTACCTGGTGGGCCGCATGCTGATAAACATAGACCGCCACTTTGTAATTGAAGGCGTGAAGCAGATGGAATTGCCATACGACCGCATCGCTCAGAATGTGATCAACAACAAAACGCTGCGCCTGATAATTGAAAGCGCTATGGTTGCCGCCGTAAACAACGACCTGATGGGCCAGGATGTAAGCGAAATAGAGCGTATTACCCTCAAACAAAAACAAGAAAACGTGATCACGCAGCCACGTAAACTGGGTTTCCAGGTGAGCTCTACGCTTACGCACTAACTATAACCAGCGTAACTATAGTTACCAGATTTATTCAAGGGATATAGGATGCTCAGCAGAACATCTTATATCCCTTTTTATTTAGTAAACTTCGCAGACTTTTACGGTAACACTAAAACGTGCAGAGAAATTAGTGCGTTGTAGTTAATTGAAATTGCGTTGTTTGTGTGTAGCCGGATTGCTTTAATTTTACTGGTTCAAAATTCCTACTCCCCAGGAGTACCTGCCTTGATACCTGTTTCCCCACTATTGCTAAAGATCTTCTTTAGAACCTATAGGCTTCACCTGCCTGTGTCACAGCCCTCCAATTCATCAGAGATATGCCTTAAACTACCAACACTATGAAAAATCTTTATCTGCTAGTGCTATGTGCCTGCTTATTAGCTTTTCCGGCTTGTGATAGCGAAGATGAGCAGGATATAATTCCGAACTCAAACCCAGGCCCTAAACCTCTTCCTCCTTCAACATCCGTAGACTCAATTGATCCCCAAATAGAAATATTATACCCATTACTTGAAGGAACATACCTGAGGATAGGCAATTTGGCTGTAAATGTTAATGCCTGGGATGAAAAGCAACTTAAAGAAATAAGAGTATTCCTGGAAGACCCGTCGGGTACACGCAGAAAAATAAATGAAGTGTTTACAGGTATAGAGGAAGACCCCAAACACCAGAATTTTTTTGCCCCTCTTTTGCCAAACAATGCTGTTACCGGAGGGGTGCATACGTTGATAATAGAAGCAGAAGACATGCAGAAAAATATCACCGTAAAATCGCTTCGTGTACATATACTAGCCGATAAATTGTCTGAGTTAGATTTTAACACCGCTTTTGCATCAACAGGTTGGTTTGAATGGAGCAATAATTACGAAACTGCTATGAATATTCTGTTTTTTAATGAAGCGATCTATAGCATACTAAATCAGAATAACTGGGATTATAGTATCGATACCACGCTTGTAAATGAATTCGGGCTGGATTTTGGAGGCCATAGCCAACTTTGGAAAAAGTGGGATACAAATAAAAATGATCACCTGGAGTATAGTGAGCTGGAAAAAGGGATGCAGGACCTGAAGTTTTTTGAAGACTGGGATAAGAACAAAGATAATGTGCTTTCGGAACAGGAACTGGCCGAAGGAGTTGGTAAACTTTGGGATGTTAACAAAGATAATGTAGTAACTCCTGATGAATATGAAAGGAAGCTGTTGAAATACTTCTTACCCTAACTATAAACAGAAAGCCCCGGCTATACTTTATAACCGGGGCTTTTTTATTCTAAATGGCAGCGAGGATTTCAGTTTTCTCTTTAAGTGTTGAAAGCGCTTTGTCCAGTGCAGGCAGTGAGTTCAGCAACTCCCTGAAATCAGAAATAAAAAAATACTGGCTCTGAAATGTTTCTTTAATGTAAGAAGTGTTCAGGATGTGTTCCACGTCAAACGCATACTTTATACTCTCATCAGAAACAGCCAGGTTACTTTCCCCGACCGACGAGAGGATGCCTGCTCCGTAAATGCGTGCTTCATTGTTAACGGTAAATAACCCGAACTCGATGGTGTACCAGTAAATGCGCGTCAGCAGGTCGATGATGTCTGGCCTGTTGGTGTATTTCAGGGCAAGTTGCGAGAGCTCGGCCAGGAACTGGCAGTAAACCGGTATAGTTAACAATGGCACGTGTCCGAACACATCATGGAACATATCCGGCTCTTCCAAGTAATCCAGCTGGTCCATGTTCCGAATCCAGACGGTAGCCGGAAATTTGCGGTCCGCTATCAGCTGAAAGAACACGATATCGTCTACGATGCCGGGCGCAGGCACCACTTCAAAACCGGTAAGTGGTTTCAGGCGCTGGTTCACTTCGGCAAAATCGGGTATGCGGTTGGGGTTAAAGCCTACTTTCTCTAATCCCTCAAAAAATTCAGGTATGGCTTTGCCCTGCAGGTTCTGGTACTGGCGCTCAAAAAGTATGGCCCAAACAGTATGGTTCTCTGGTGTGTAGCTGCTGTAGTTTTGTGTAATGTTCATTGGTTTGGTATGTATAGTTACGGATAGGGATAAATGCAAAAAAGCAGGGCTTTCGCTCTGCTTTTCAGTATCACTTTAAGTATAACCTGTTGGTTACCTGTTTTTACGAATCGTAATTAGTGTGATTGCCAAAGCGAGCGTAGCATGTGCTGCGATAATAATAGCTATAGTAGCTATAGATGCTCTGGCAATAAGAATAGATAGCATGCAGCAACTCCTGGCCAACAGTAGTAGGCAGTGTACGTGAGAACGCTATAGGAGCTGGTTGGTGCATGTGTTGATTTATACCCTAAATTGGTAAAGTTTCCTGAACAAAACAAGCCTGCCACGCAACTAGGCCAAAATAAACCCATAGTTGCAGCAAAATGCTATAGTTGTAAAGTTACCTTAACCAGCAAAGTGTAGTTGTATGAGTCTGTAAATGAGTAAGTAAGCGTTGTTCTGTAATTTATAGTTCTCGTATAGTTAAGTATAAAGGCTGATCTTATGAAAGCAACTATGCCCGACGCCAAAACTATAGGTTTATCACTACTTTTCCGGCAATTAGCTGTCGCGGTTATAGTTGGTAGCTTGCTTTTGCTGCAGGGCTGTGCTGCTACCGGGGGTAAAGGCTTACGCACCAAAAACGTGATTATTGTAGTGATAGATGGCGTGCGTGCGTCCGAAACCTGGGACTCCATACCAGGCGCTATCCCGAATATGGCTACTAACCTGAAAAGCAAAGGTGTCTTTTTTTCTGATTTCCAGAACGATGCCTATACCTATACTAACGCCGGCCACACTGCCATTACCACCGGTGTAAACCAGCCCATAGATAACTATGGCGCAGAACTACCGGCGCATCCGTCCATCTTTCAGCAATGGTTAAAGCAAACCGGAAAACCCACTACCGCCGCCTGGATCATCAGCAGCAAAGATAAGCTAAACATTCTGGCAAATACCAAAGACACGGTTTGGCAAAACACCTACATGCCCTCGCTTAATTGTGGTATAAATGGCCCCGGCACCGGCTACCGCGCCGATTCGCTGACCTTTGAAGTAGTAAAACAGGTACTGACGACCAACAAACCCAACCTGGTACTGATAAACTTTATGGAGCCCGATGGTTACGCACATGCTGCCAACTGGAACTACTACCTCAGGGGCATTAAGCGAGACGATAGCTACGTGCAGCAACTATACGATTTCCTGAAAAAAGACAAGAACTATAGAAAGAACACTGCCCTGCTGGTAACAACAGACCATGGCCGGCACCTGCAGGGCATAGACGGCGGCTGGATAGACCATGGCGATGACTGCCCCGGCTGCCGGAAAATATTTTTACTGGCGCTTGGGCCGGATTTTAAAACCGGGACTGTAACCAGCAAACATACATTGGTAGATATATCGGCGACGGTGGCGAAAATGCTCGGTTTTACATTTGAGCAGTCGCAGGGGCAGGTAATGAAAGAGTTGTTTCCGGCTAAAAAGCTGCGCGCTATGGGGCTGTAACTTAGCTGTGCGGTTGGAGTTGTGTGTTTTAGTAAACTATAGCAGGTGAAATGCACCGTTCCGGGTTTTATATTTTAACTGTACTGCTGGCTTTTAACCTGGCCTTGCCCGGGCTGGTAACAGCATCAGAAACTATAGTTGCCACCAATAGCTCCCACACTCAAAAACAGAATAACCCACTTTTTACCGACGAGTCAGTTCTGGAGTTTAAGCTCTCGATGGATTACCAGGAACTGCTGCAGGACCGCGATGAAGACCGCCAATATCATCCCGCTATTTTGTCTTATACCGATGCTTCCGGACTTGTAACCGTCATGAACCTGAAAGCCATGGTGCGCGGTAACCGCCGGCGCGATGCCAGCGTGTGTGCCTTTCCGCCCCTGATGCTGAATTTTGTGCGCAAAACCTCGCAGCACACCATTTTTAACAAAGTAAACAAGGTAAAACTGGTTACGCACTGCATCAACGATGATTATGTAATTCGGGAGTTTTTGGTGTATAAACTGTATAATGTGCTCACTAACTATAGTTTCAGGGTTAGGCTTTGCCGGGTTACCTACCAGGACCTGAACGGCAAACGAAAAACTGAGCAAAAATATGCCTTTATAATTGAAGACGACGACGAGATGGCCAAACGTAACAAAGGAAAAATTGTGCCCAATAAGTTGATACTGAATATGAAGGAAACAAGTGAGGAGGAAATGGCAAGAGTGGCTTTTTTTCAGTACATGATCGGCAACACAGACTGGTCTGTACCTTACCGCCATAACATAGACCTGGTATCGCTCGACTCAACGATGGCCCCCATTCCCGTACCTTTCGATTTTGACTATGCCGGTATTGTAAGCACGCCTTATGCCTTGCCACCACCCGAGCTCCAGATAGCCTCGGTAAAGCAGCGCCTGTTCCGGGGCTATAGTTACCAGGCCAATACCATTCGTAAAACAATAAACACGTTTAATGCCCTCCGCACAGCTTTATATGGTGTATATACCCAATGCGACCTGTTAGATGACAACTACCGCAAACGAACCCTGAAATACCTCGACAGCTTTTACGACACATTAAACAGCCCAAAAGATTTTGAGAAGAAGATAGCGAAAGTAGCCCGGAAAAATGAAGAAAACTATGTAACTGTAAAAGGCCTGAAATAGAACTATAGCAGAAGCCTAAAGTAAAAAAGGCAGCCAAAGTAGCTGCCTTTATAGTTTGTTATACGATCTCGGCCAGCTCCAGCCAGCGGAATTCTTTTTCTTCGAGTTGCTCGTTTATCGTTTCCAACTCGCTTGCCCAGGCACCTAGCTGCGCATGGTTGGTGGTAGTGCCGGCATTCATCAGCTCGATGATCTCGGTTTTGCGTTGCTCTAGCTTTGCAATTTCCTTTTCCAGTTGTTCGTATTCCTTTTTTTCCTGGTAAGTTGCTTTGCGTTTACCGGCTGGTTGTTCGGGTTTTTTCTCAGGGGCTGGGGCAACAGCTATAGTTGGTTTCGTTTCCGGTTCTGCTTTTTCCTGTTCTTTCAGCCACTCGCGGTAATCGGTATAGTTGCCCGGGAAGTTGCGGATCTTGCCATCGCCTTCAAACACAAACAAATGCTCTACCAGGCGGTCCATAAAGTAACGGTCGTGGCTTACCATTAGCAGGCAGCCGCCAAAGTTCAGCAGAAAATCCTCGAGTATGTTCAGAGTAATAATGTCCAGGTCGTTGGTCGGCTCATCCAGTATCAGGAAGTTCGGGTTTTTGATAAGCACGCGCAGCAACTGTAAGCGTCGTTTTTCGCCTCCGCTCAGCTTGTTTACCATGGTATATTGTTGTGACGGCGCAAACTGGAAATGCTGCAAAAACTGGCTGGCTGTAATCACTTCGCCATTCGCCATTTCTACTACTTCGGCAATTTCTTTGGCAATATCAATCACGCGCTGGCCTTCTTTAAACGTAAGCTCATCCTGGGTATAATAGCCGAAAACAGTAGTCTGGCCTGCATCTATAGTTCCTGCGTCTGGCTGTAGTTTGCCCGTAAGCATATTCAGGAACGTAGATTTGCCAGCGCCATTCGGGCCAACTATACCAATGCGGTCCTTTTTCTTGAACACATAACTGAAATCATCAACAATCTTTTTAGGGCCAAATGATTTAGAAATATGGTCTACCTCGATGATCTTACCGCCCTGGCGCGTGGTTTTAACCGATAACTCCAGTTGCGGACCACTTATTTTTTTTGCTGCTTTCTCTTTTAGTTCTTCAAAGGCATCAACTCTATACTTGGCTTTGGTGCCGCGTGCTTTTGGCTGACGACGAATCCAATCCAGTTCTTTACGCATTAGGTTGCGGGCTTTCTCAGTTTCGGCGGCGGCCATTTCCTCGCGCGATGCTTTCTTTTCTATAAAATAACTATAGTTGCCTTTGTAGGTAAAAAGCTGCCCGCCATCTAGTTCCGCAATTTCGTTGGCAACTTTATCCAGAAAATAACGGTCGTGGGTCACCATCAGCAGCGTTGTGTTCTGGGTAGATAGCAAGCCCTCCAGCCATTCTATGGTGTCCAGGTCAAGGTGGTTGGTCGGCTCATCCAGTATCAACATGGTAGGCTCTTCTATCAGCACGCGGGCCATAGCCACACGCTTGCGCTGCCCTCCCGACAAATGGCTGATCTTGTCTTCGAGGTTATGGATGCCCAGTTTGGAGAGAATCTGCTTTACCTTGAGTTCAAAATCCCAGGCCTGCAGTTCGTCCATGCGCTCCATAATATGCTGCATTTTTTCAGAGCTGGTATTGGGGTTTTCTATCGCTACTTCGTAGTCGCGTATCACATCCAGCACTTCGCCCTGCCCTGAAAATATACTTTGCTGCACCGTCATGGTCTCGTCAAACTCCGGGTTCTGGCCCAGGAAACCTATCGTTACTTCTTTGCGCACGCTTACACTGCCTTCGTCGGGCGGGATTTTGCCGGCCAGTACATTAAGCAGCGTTGTTTTTCCGGAACCGTTTACGCCCACCAGCGCCACACGCTGCCCCTGGCTAATACCAAAATTAAGGTTCTTAAACAGCCAGCGTTCGCCGTAACTTTTAGCTATATTTTCTGCGGATAGGTAATTCATGGTGCAAATTTACGCATTTATGCCGGATGGGCTTAGAGCATGTTTAAAATTCATCCTTTGCGCTGTAAATTGCCTCTATCGGAACCTGCTATCACTATTTCTTCGCCACGTAGCGCTGCTATGCGGCTCATAAATCGTTTCGTCAGAACCCTACAGAATCAATTTTCGCTTGCAAAAACGAAATTTAAACATACCCTTAAAATAAAACAGGCCAACCTGGTAGGCTAGCCTATTTTAAAACTAATGTAGTCTTTAAATTACAAGTTACGGATATGGTCTGGTGCTGTATGGGTTGCTTTGTAACTATGGCTCGGCACGCGGTGCGTGGTAAGCGAAGCAAGTATAGAGAATACACCTAAAATCAGGTGCGGCATATGTACCCGCTCATCAAAGTTTAGCAACCACGGCGAAACGGCCAGTGCCAGCCCCAGTATAAAATCCATGGTCAGGTGCCTTCTCATTGGTATTCTTCTGATCAGGCCAACTTCAAAATCGGTCATTATAGTTTGTAACAGCACCAGCGCACCGGCTATTACCATAGTCCAGGTGGCGGCATCGTTATCAGAAAAGTCAAGCACCCACGGCGCGATGATCATAAAAATACCAACTATATAATCCAATATTCCGTGGAAACGGGTTGGGATAAATCGCATAATAATCCTCCTTTATAAAGTGATAATCTGGTTAGGTTATACGACTCAGAAATAAGGAGAGTTAAAATAAGTACAATTTTGTTGGTTTGCGTTAGTCGGTTACTACAACGGTACGTGCCATATAATCATGGAACATCTGGCTGCGGCGGGTAGTAAGTATTAACAGGAAACCAAGGCCAACCGGTACCAGTGATAACAGTTTAGAGAAGTAACGTAAATTAGACTGCCACACTGAAATCCGCTTACCACGCAGGTCTGTTACTTTCAGGCCCAACGTAAATTTACCTATAGTTGCCTGCTTTGGCGAGGCCTCCAGCAGCGTATAGTATAGCCAGTGCACCACCGCAAAAAATGGGTTCAGGAAGAGGGCTTTGCCAATAGCCAGAAGGTCTGGTATGCTTACGCCATTGTGCTGGAGGGTTTTGTCCCAAGAGTTCATTTCCTGTGCGTTACTGCCTGCAGAGTAAAAAATGATCGTATAAAAAAAGACCAGCATGGTGGTATCTACCAGGAATGCTACAAAACGGGTAGTTAAGCTGCCGTAAAGTGATGAACGCTTTAAAAGGGATGGGGCGGGCAGGGTATAGGCTGTTTGCATAAAGGTCTTTTTCTAATTTTTAGCGTTGTTAAAAAGCACCGATCTGACTGTAGAGCACATAAAACCATGTGCTGTGCGTTTACCTTTGGCAGGCTGATAACCATGGCTATAGTTACCAGTTGTGGAATCAAATTCCAGTTAAATATAAAATTTTGTTTTAAACTCACAAAATGTTTAACAAAAATAATATTTAGCTTTTTAAAATTGTAATAAAGAAGTTACGAATTTAACTTAGTTAAGTGTAATATAATTCCAACAGCTGTAACTTTTGTGTGAACAGACTTATTTTGAGGGTTAAAGACATAAAACGAAGTTTTTAGCTACTTTCGCATACGATGGAAAAAGACAAACGATATCTGCCGATTGGTATATTTGATAGCGGTATTGGCGGACTTACTGTAGCTCAGGCAATTACCAAAGTTTTGCCAAACGAGCGCCTTATCTATTTTGGCGATACAGCCCATTTGCCTTACGGCGATAAATCTACGGCAGCTATTCAGGCGTATTCGGTAAAGATCTGCGACCTACTTTTAAAGCAGAACTGTAAGTTAATACTGATAGCATGTAACTCAGCATCGGCGGCGGCTTATGAACTGGTAAAAGAATATGTAGGCAGCAAAGCCAAAGTCCTGAACGTTATCGACCCGATCGTAGCACACATCGGCAAAACCTACCCCGGCGAAACCATCGGCCTCATCGGCACCAAGCAAACGGTAAACTCAAATGTATACCGCAAAAAAGTAGATAACCTGAACTTAGGGATCGAGTTAAAATCGCATGCCACGCCGCTGCTGGCCGCCATGATTGAGGAAGGATTTTTTAACGATACCATCTCTGAAAGCGTCATCCATACCTATTTGTCAGACCCAAACCTGCAGCACATCAAAGCGCTCATACTTGGCTGCACACACTACCCGCTCATCAAAAAACAGATCGAAAGTTTTTATAAAAAGGATGTGGATGTGTTGGACGCAAGCCTGATTGTAGCACAGCATGTAAAAGAATACCTGGAGCAAAATAACTTAGCATCGGATAAGCTGGTTGGTGACCATCATTTCTACGTGTCTGATTTTACTCGTTCCTTCGAAGAAAGCACCCGCATTTTCTTTAAGCGCCAGGTCCATTTAGAGCATTACCCGTTGTGGGAGTAGGGTGCAGTTAAAAAGTTAGAAAGTTTGTAAGTTAGAAAGTTAAAAAGTTGTTTTAGGATCTATGATCATCAAATGGTAAGGGTTTTATAGGTCTAATAATTCTCTTTTATCATTATCTGACTTGAAAGAAAGACCTAGCAGCGTGCGCAGCTCCTGCTAGTGTCTGGTAACTATAACTTTCTTTGTCATCCCGAGCAAAACCGAAGGATCTTATTTGTCCTATAGTTTACTTTGTTGTTATTTCGAACAACGTGAGAAATCTATTTCAGCCTATAGTTTGATTCCTTACTCTTCGAACCAAGCTATCCATTCAAACTTCCTTCAATCCTGGGAGCTCTTTAAACCCGTAGTTTCAATCTAGCTTTGGTGCCCTCACGGCCGGGAGGCCCCGTCTTCGGGCATCGCGCTGCTACCTTCTTGCTATCCTCCTTCGTCGGATTGCCTGCGGCACCGCAATAAGTCAAAGGCGCTCAACCCAAAGACTGTGATCAGTTCGATAGCTACTGAAGCTAGAGTTTGAAGCTTCTCGCTTCGGCTTTTATTGTGGCTGTAGTTTCGAGGGGACAGGTGAACCTGTCCTAATCAATATCGGGAACTATAGACTATAGCTCAAACTATAACTACAATTAAAAGTCCCCCTTTGAAGGGGGTAGGGGGATGACAAAACGTAACTATAAAAATATAACTCCAACTATAGCAGTAGCAACTCCCCTCCCGGGAGCAGGGTCGTTAAGTTCTAGCAAATTCTCCCCTTGAGGGGAGCGCAGAGGGGTGTTTGCATTAGCGGGTGAATTTAAAACTGGCTAACAATTGGCATTTTGGCCCTGAATAACACCCTTATAATCCCCTCAAGGGGATAGTTCTCGGCAGAACTTAACGGCCCTGCCTCCCGGGAGGGGTAGGGGTGGGTTAATCCAGCAAACTATAAAACTCTAACCCAAACTTAAACACCAAGAAAATCCTCTTTCCTACACTCCACATCAGCCTGAAAGAGACCTAAATCCTGTGATAATTACCAAAATGGGCCTAAAAACCGTACCTTTAACTATAATCCATCAGAACTCATGAAAAAACGATACCTGCGCATCGGCGATCTCAAACGCAATGCATTTATAGTGGCTGCTGCTGCCTGCATGGGCCTTACCAGTTGTGGCAATAGCAGTAACAACAACGACTGGAATTCCGGCGAAGAAGTTGCAGCACCAGATGGTATTATTACTGAACTTACCGAAGAAGCCCCTGACCAATGGAAAATTACCGACGAGCGCACGACAGTGCCAGGTGGCAGCATGGCTATTTTAAAGTATAACGATGGCCGGGTAGATACCCTGCAGGGCCTGGCCCTCGAAAATAAAATGAAGGACCTGGCAGCAAACCAGCAAACCTATAACCAAGGTGGCTTTGGGTTAGGTAGCGTACTTTGGTGGAGCGGCATGGGCTACATGGCTGGCCGTATGATGTCGCCGAGGGCAGGTTATTATGCCAACCCTGGTGTAATGAACAATACAGCTGCCTGGCGGCAAAACGTACAAACCTATCGTCAGCAAAGCACGGCACCTCGCTCCGGCAGAAGTGGTTACTTCAGAGGCCGAAGCAGTGGTGGCGGATTTGGTGGTTAGGTATATTTCATAACTATAGTTAATGCTGGATAATCTGAGAATTAGAGTTCGTCTGGAGCCACACTCCGGCGATGTAGAAACAGCCGTGCGTGGGCTTGGCTGGGATTGGTGCGTGGAAGATGGCTGCACCAACTATGTGCCCGGCGAAGCCGTGGTGTTAAATGAGCAGGATGCCGATGCACTGTTAGAAGCTGCAGATACGCTTTATAATATGATGGTACAGGCAGTGCCAGAAGACTTACCGGATGCTTTCCTGAATGTGCTGGGCATACCGCAGAACCTGTGGCAACTGGTACGCCAGTCCTGGAACGACGACCGTCACTGGCACTTATACGGCCGCTTTGACCTGGCTCAAACCCCGGAAGGGCCGAAACTGATTGAGTTTAACGCCGATACGGCGACCTCTATACCTGAAACTGCAGTTGTGCAATGGGCTAGCCTGGCAGCTGCCGGTAAGAACGATGCCAACCAATATTCAGGGTTATATGAGGCGTTGGTAGAGCAATTCAAAACATGGCGCACGATGAACAGCGATCTTGCTCCGGCTCTTTTACTGACTTACATTGGAGAGAGTGCAGAGGACGAAACTAATTGTGCTGTGCTGGCTCAGGCGGCAAAAGAAGCTGGTTTCGATACGCACCTTTGCCCGATAGACGAAGTAAGCATTTCTACAGAAGGAGCAGAGCGAGGCGTTTGGGCCCAGGTTGAAAATGAGCAATGGCAACAGTTTCCGTTTCTGTTTAAGTTACTGCCTTGGGAGCAGATTGCCTGGGAAGAGCCTGAACTATGCGAAAGCCTGACACAACTGGTGCGCAGCCGCAATGTAGTAATCGCTAACCCGGCCTATACCTTATTGTTCCAAAGCAAAGGTATGCTGGCCTGGCTCTGGAAGGCTTATCCTTACCACCCGCTGTTACTGGAAGCAGACCTCACTCCGTTAAGCGATAAGTATATTCGTAAACCTTACTTCGGCAGGGAAGGACAAAGTGTGGAAGTGGTAGATAAAGTGCGGGTTACCAAAATGGAGGGCGAATACGACCAGCAACAGCAGGTTTACCAGCGTTGGTGCGATTTACCACAAGACAATAAAGGCTATACTTACCAGGCAGGCGTTTTCTGGGCCGGAGAAGGCTGCGCCATCGGCTTCCGTCGCGAGAAAGGCATCATCACCAACCTGTCGCAGTTTGTACCTCATTTAGTAGAGTAAACAGATTTGACGATGAGTAGATTTCTGAAGTATAGCTATAGTTTGGTGCTTTTTCTGTTTGCTTTCTCTTGCAACCAAGTGCAGCAGGAAGAGAAGCCTGTTGAAATTCCATTCACGCAAGACGACCTGACCCAAATCTATAGTTTAGCTTTTGATTCTCTGCTTGGGCCTTCGGAGCAGTGGTTAGGAGCTAAGCCTTTAATCGTTGATGATAGTGTTAGTGTAGAGGTAATATTTAGAGATACCTTTGATGGAGTCTACCCCAGAATATCAAATCTATTATCTGAAGAAAGGTATTTCCAGCGTAAGAAATCTCTTCAGAAGTATGATGGTTTTAATACGAATGAATTTGCAGCTATTATAGCTGATAGCAACCAGCAGTCTAATAATTTTCAGGGTGCTCACATCGTAAGGTCATTATATAAGTATAAACCAACAGTTGTTTTAGCGCATAGTGATTCTTATTCAATAGGTGAACCCTTAGCCGCAGTTGCATTGGGAAAAGTCACTTTTAACAAAAATGCCAGCTATGCAATAATTATTGCGAGCTATCACAGAGGTCCGGAATGGTCTGAAGGCAAAGCCTACTTTCTAAAGAAGGATAATGGTAATTGGCGAGTTGTAGGAGTAAATAGTTTATTCATTAGTTAAGTAACAATCCTGCAAATCCTGATTCAGACAAAAGTCTATTTCCAAATTTAAACTTACCTTTGCCTGTCCATAAATTCTAACCGCCTATGCTCGCTTTTGTGCTTACACTTGTGCTGTTGCTTTCGATAGTGATCGTGCTGGCGTATGTAGAGCGTAAAGTGGCGGCTTTTATGCAGGACCGCATGGGACCAACTGAGGCTGGTCCGTATGGTTCGTTGCAATCGGTGCTGGATGTGCTGAAGCTATTGCAGAAAGAAGACATTGTTCCTGCTGCTGCCGATAAAAACCTTTTCAAATTGGCCCCGATCTTAATTTTTGCCGCCGTTTTTGCAGGATTTGCGGTCATTCCTTTCACGCCTGACCTGGTGCCTGCCGGCATTGGTATCGGGGTGTTTTACCTGCTGGCGATCATCTCATTAGATGTAATTGGTCTGCTGATGGCGGGCTGGGGCTCGAATAACAAGTATGCTATGCTGGGGGCCATGCGCTCTGTAGCTCAGATCGTGTCGTACGAAATTCCTGCCGGGCTGGCTATACTTGCTGCCGTAATGGTTTGTCAGTCTTTGGATTTCCAGGAGATCAGTTACCAGCAGGGCGCTTTAATGAACCGGTTTCCGGGATTGGAGTTTGAAATGAACTGGCTGTTCGGCATCGAGGCCCTGGGCATTAATACGACAACTATAGGTGGCATTACCACCTGGAACATTTTCCGGGCGCCTATACTTCTGGTTGCTTTTGTGATCTATTTTATCGCATCGCTGGCAGAAAGCAACCGCGCCCCTTTCGATATTCCGGAAGCGGAGTCGGAGCTGGTGGCGGGTTTCCACGTAGAATATTCTGGGTTCCGTTTTGCCATACTGTTCCTTGCCGAGTATAGTATGATGGTGCTGGTTAGTTTGGTGGCCGTTATCCTTTTCCTGGGTAGCTGGAACACGCCTTTACCTAATGTCGGCCCTGTTAGTTTAGCTTACTGGACAACCGGCACCATAGGAGAACTGTCAGGTATACTTTGGGGCGGCTTCTGGTTGCTGAGCAAAACATTTGTGCTGCTGTTTCTGCAATTACAGTTGCGGTGGACTTACCCACGGCTACGTGTTGATCAGTTGATGCACCTATGCTGGAAAGTGCTTACGCCAATTGCATTAGCTGTTATTTTAATAGCAGGCATCTGGCGATTATTGATGATATAGAATGAGTTAGAAAGTTATAAAGTTAGAAATTTAAAAAGTGATACTCACATAAATAACTTTCTAACCTTCTAACTTTCTAAATTTTTAACTTGAACAAAGTGAAACATAGATCCGGATTCTGGTTTGCGGTAACGTCGCTGGTAAGCGGCCTGCGGCTTACGTGGCAGCATTTTGTGCGCGCCAAAAACCGTCGTACTCCGGAATACGTGACCGATAAGAACTACTTTAACCAACCCGACGGCCTGGTAACGCTTACGTACCCTTATGAAGCCATTCCGGTTCCTGACAACGGCCGTTACCGCCTGCACAACGAGATCGACGATTGTATAGTTTGTGACCTTTGTGCCAAGATCTGCCCGGTTAACTGCATCACGATAGAATCTGTAAAAGCGACGGAAGAGATAGGGCTAACCTCCGACGGAACCAAGAAACGCCTGTACGCACCGGTTTTTGATATTGACATGGCTAAATGCTGCTACTGCGGCCTGTGTACCACCGTCTGCCCAACCGACTGCCTGACCATGACGCCGGTTTATGATTTCGCAGAAGTAGATATCAAAAACATGATCTACCATTTTACAGACCTGTCGCCGGAGCAGGCTGAGGAGAAAAAGCAATTGCTGGCAAAACAACAGGAAGAAATGGCAGCAGCCAAGGCAGCGGCACTCGCAGCAAGAAAGCAAGGGTAAAGAGGTAAAGAAAAGACCTAGCGGCGTGCGCAGCTCCCGCTAGTGTCTGATGCTACGAAGCAAAGCCTTAAACCAGACGCTCGTAGGAGCTACGCACACTACGAGGTCTTTTGAGAAACGATAAAAGTAAACTATAAAAATGCTTTTCTACATCTTCGCTATACTGGCTATAGTTTCGGGAGCTTACATGGTGCTGACGCGTAACCTGCTGTATGCTGGTTTTTCGTTACTGATCGTGCTGCTGAGTATAGCCGGTATTTATGTGCTGCTGTTCGCTGATTTTATAGCTGTTACCCAACTGATGGTGTACGTGGGCGGCGTACTGGTGCTGATACTTTTCGGTATTATGCTGAGCAGCCGTGTGCAGGATAAATCGGTGCTTTCGGAGAACGTGAATACGGTTTGGGGTACGCTGGTGGCCGGGCTTATAGTTGTAGGATTGAGCTATAGTATACTTAAATCAAATATCAGTTCGCTGTTGTGGCTGCAAACTATGGAAGTTGATGTGCTTGGAGATCAAAAAAGTACGGTGCAAATGATCGGTATTAAACTAATGACGGATTTTGTACTGCCATTTGAGATTGCCTCGCTGCTGCTGCTGATCGCCCTGATGGGAGCCGCTTACATTGCCACCGACAAACAGAAAACATAGCCATGAATATTCCCTTAGAACATATCTTGTTGCTGAGTGCTGTGCTGTTTAGTATCGGTGTACTGGCAGTAATTACCAAACGCCATGCGGTGGTGGTATTGATGGGTATTGAGCTGATCTTTAACGCGGCCAACCTGAACCTCGTAGCTTTTAGCCGTCATGATCCACAGTTGTTACAGGGGCAGTTGTTCTCCCTGTTTGTTATAGTTATTGCCGCTGCCGAAGCCGCTGTTGCCCTGGCTATAGTTCTGCGCGTGTACCAGCACTTTAAAACTGCTAATTTAAGCGAGATCACCTCACAAGACTAAAGCCCGTTTACTGCAAACTATAAGTATAAAATTAAGCTAATATACTTAACTTTGGCCGCTGATAAACCAAACTATAAACCTGAACTTGGAGCTTACTGAACTTCTGAAGCCGCTGGTTGGCACTCCACAGACTACTACCGCACTGGTGGTATTGCTGCTGCCGCTACTGGCTTTTTTTGTGCTCTTTTTTGCAGGTAAACGTTTGCCCCGCCGCGGCGATTGGCTGGCGATCGGCATTTCAGCAATCACTTTTGCGCTTTCAGTTTACCTTTTTATCCAAACCTGGAACACGGCAACGTATCATACCCGAACCATCTGGTTTACCCTGCCCTCAACTATAGTTTCCGATTTTACAGCCGGTATATTGCTGGATAACCTCACGGTGCTGATGCTGGTGATCGTAACGTTCATTTCCACACTGGTGCAGCTGTTTTCGGTTGGCTATATGCACGGCGACGCAGGCTATCACCGCTATTTCGCATACCTGGGGCTGTTTACGTTCAGTATGCTGGGTATTGTGCTGGTCGATAACCTGTTGCTGCTTTTTATTTTCTGGGAGCTGGTGGGTTTTTCATCGTACCTGCTTATTGGGTTCTGGTTCGAGCGGCCTACAGCAGTGGCAGCAAACAAAAAAGCTTTCCTGGTGAACAGGGTAGGGGATATTGGTCTGCTACTTGGCTTATTTGCATTCTATACCTACTTCCGCACCTTCGACCTGGAAGCACTCAGAACACAGATAGGCTCAGGCGACTGGCTGAACGGCAATTTTATAGTTAGCTATAGTTTGAACGGGCAATTGTGGCAACTGGAGCTGAGTACTATCCTGCTGACCTTAGCCGGCTTAGGTTTGTTTATGGGTTGTGTGGGTAAGTCGGCGCAGTTTCCGTTACAGATCTGGTTACCCGATGCCATGCAGGGCCCAACACCGGTTTCGTCGCTGATACACGCGGCAACTATGGTGGCAGCTGGTGTTTACTTGCTGGCACGTTGCTATGCCTTTTTTACCCCGGATGCCCTAACCGTTATAGCTATAGTTGGAGCCATTACAGCACTGCTCGGAGCGCTTGCCGCATTAAATCAATTCGACATTAAAGCGGTACTGGCCTTTTCTACTATTTCGCAGTTGGGCTATATGGTAATGGGCATGGGAACCGGCGCTTACGATGCCTCGCTTTTCCACCTGACCACGCACGCATTCTTCAAGGCAGCTTTGTTTCTGAATGCTGGTATCATCATTCATGCCATGCACCGCGGCCTGCACCACGCACACCTGGATAACATCGACCCACAGGATATCCGGAATATGGGAGGGCTGCGCAAAACTATGCCGCTTACTTTTTATAGTTACCTGCTGGCAACTGCTGCTTTGGCCGGTATTCCGCTTACTTCTGGCTTCCTTTCCAAAGACGCTATACTATCCGTTAGCTGGGCATGGGCACAGACTATGAGCGCAAACGGTAATTTAATTTACTTTATAGTTCCGGTCATAGGGTTTATAGTGGTGGTGCTGACAGCGTATTACATGACGCGCCACATGTGGTTTATGTTCTTCGGTAATTTCCGGGCACCTTTCGGCGTGGCTCAGATCCGCTTTTCTCCGAAACTGGAAACCGAGCGTGTAATGTTGGTACCTGTTATTCTACTGGCAGTACTTTCATTAGGTATATTCTTCTCTTTAAACCCATTGAGTTTTAGCGGCAACTGGGTTGTACATGGTATCGGGTTAGAAAATTTAAGACTTAATATTCTTGCCCAGGAACTGGTGCAGGCTATAGCTATACAGGATGATGCAAACCATCTGGTACACATTATAATCGGAGTTGCTTCTGCATTGCTGGCTATAGTTGGTATAGCCATAGCGCTTATTAAATATAACCGGAAAACAAGCGAACAACTGGTAAGCGAGCAGCCTGATGGCACTTTTGCCCGCCTCAGCTACAACCACTTTTACCTGGATACTTTCTTTAACACAACTTTTGTAAAGCCGGCACTCTGGACAGCAACTACACTTTACCGTGTTGATAAACGCATCATAGATTATACCCTGAACTATGGCAGTAAATGGCTGGTCGTGCTTTCTAAAATGGTGAGCTGGTTCGACAGGCTGGTAGTAGACGGATCGGTGTGGCTGGTAGGAGCACTGTCGAAGGTATTCGGAATGCTTGGCCGGAACCTGCAGAATGGGAAAGTACAGAGTTATTATGCCTATTCGCTTTTCGGATTTATTTTGGTTATACTATATATCGTCTTGTTTTAAAGTATCTTTGGGACTAGGATTTTTGAGATTTAAGAGATTATAGGATTTTGCTTTAGGTGGTCTTAAAAACAACTGTCAGCAATTATCATTCAGCGATTAACAATCAACCATAAAAACAGTTGATGGATTTTATACTTAGTAGCCTTATTTTTTCACCTCTATTAGCAGCGCTTGTATTGCTGCTTATGCCCGCTCGTCTGCAAAAGACGGCGAAGGTAGTAGCATTGCTGGGTTCATTGGTGCAGTTGGTGCTGGCTATCGTTTTATACTTCCGTTTTGATGGTGCCGCCGCAGCCAACGGGCAACAGGGCTACCAGTTTGTAGAGAAACTAAACTGGATCGGCTTTTCGTTGGGCAGCCTTGGCCGTTTCCAGATCGAGTACTTTGTAGGTGTGGATGGGATCAGTATCAGCATGGTGCTACTCACAGGAATTATCGGCGTTATCGGTGTTATCTCCTCCTGGACGATCAAAAAGAATGTAAAAGGCTACTTCCTGCTCTACCTGTTGCTACTTACCAGCGTAATGGGTTGTTTCCTGGCGCTGGATTTCTTCCTTTTTTACCTGTTCTTCGAGTTTATGCTCCTTCCGATGTATTTCCTGATCGGTATCTGGGGTGGCCCGAAACGCGAATATGCTGCCATTAAGTTCTTCATTTATACTTTAGTCGGCTCATTGTTCATCCTGATTGTGATGATCGGGTTGTATACTTCTGTGATCGACCCGCTAGCAACGGCTGCCCAGTTAGGTATGCTGCAAACCAGCGGAATTAACCCGGATACGATCCTGCAGGTACAGCAATCCTTGCAACAAAATGTAATTCAGGGTGCTGATCTTGTCCGCACGTTCAGTATTCCGGCCATGATGGATCCGGCCAATTTTATACCGGGTAGTTTACTGCATGTTTTGTCGGGTACCATGTTGTGGGATCTTCCGATCCGCTTTATTGCGTTTCTGTTATTGTTTGCCGGTTTTGCTATTAAAGTGCCATCGGTGCCGGTACATACCTGGCTTCCGGATGCGCACGTAGAAGCTCCAACACCTATTTCTGTTTTACTGGCCGCTATACTTCTGAAAGTAGGCGGTTATGGTCTGATCCGTATCGTTTACCCAATCTTCCCGGATGCAGGCGCTTACTTTGCAGTCCTGGTTGGTGGCTTGGGTGTTCTATCAATCATCTATGGTGCGCTATGTGCCCTTGCAATGAACGACCTGAAAAAGCTGATCGCTTACTCGTCGGTGTCGCACATGGGTTTTGTATTGTTGGGGCTGGCGTCACTTACCTCGGAAGGCGTGAACGGTGCCATTTATATGATGTTCAGCCACGGCATTATTTCGGCTATGCTCTTCCTGGTGGTAGGCGTTATTTACGACCGCGCCCACGACCGCATGATCCTGAATTTCCGTGGATTGGCGAAGCGCATGCCGGCTTATACTACGTTTGTTGTAATCGCTTTCTTTGCCTCGCTGGGCTTGCCTGGTTTCTCAGGTTTTATCGCCGAATTACTGGTGCTGGTAGGTGGTTTCAGCTCACCTGATATAACCGGCCTGCTGCCGCGCTGGCTAACTATAGTTGCAGTTTTTGGTTTGTTACTGGCGGCTGCTTACTACCTGTGGGCGCTGCAGCGCATGTTCTTTGGCAAATACTGGATCTTCCCCGAGCTACGTGAAAAAGCAACTATGTCGGACCTGAACGCCAGAGAATACCTGATGTTAGTGCCGTTGGCCATACTTGCCTTTGTGTTCGGAATTTTCCCGCACCTGTTGCTGGATAAGATTGGAATGACGGCTCAAGGCTTTACAGAACTGGTGCTCAGGAGCGGGCAGGAGCAGCTGCAGATGGTCTTATCAACTATAGTTAAGTAAGTGAAAGAGCAGGCAGCTTTATTATCTGAGAAGATCAACGCCATTTTAACCGGGGCAGGATCGCTGCTGCCTGAGTTATTGCTGGCCGGTTTCTTTCTGCTGCTGGTTACGCTCGACCTGTTCAGATCTAAAACTATAAAACAGCTGTTGCCGTGGCTGGCGCTTACCGGGCTTTTTTCCGCGTTCCTACTTCAGATTTTAGGGGGCTATACCTCGGGTGGAGTTCAGTTTCTGAATCTGCTGCGTTCTGATGGACTGGCCCGTTACGGTGGCATACTTTTCAGTGCGGCTGGTATCTTTACCATACTTTTATCGCTGCAAAGCAGGTTCCTTGAAAACCTGAAAGAGGGGAAAGGGGAATATTACGCTCTTATCCTGATGCTGGTGCTGGGCCTGAACCTGATGGCAAAGTCCATTAACCTGATCATGGTTTTCCTGGCTATCGAAGTGGTTTCCATCGCATCCTATATCCTTACGCTTACCTTAAAACACGAAAAACGCGCTGTAGAAGCCGGCCTGAAATATATCCTTTATGGTACACTTTCGGCTGGTGTAATGCTATATGGTATGTCGTTTTTCTATGGCTTTACCGGCTCGCTAAACTATACCGAAGGCACTTTCTGGCAGGCACTTTTGCAGGCTGATTATCTGCTGGTAACTATAGCAACTATACTCTTATTTGCTGGTTTCTTCTTTAAAATATCGGCTGCGCCGTTCCATTTTTGGGTGCCAGATGTGTACCAGGGCGCGCCGATGCCTATAGTTGCCCTGTTCTCTACAGGTCCTAAAATGGCGGGTATTATCGTTATCCTTCGCTTTGTAGCAGCTTTCTCCGATCCGGCTGTAGCTTCTTATTTCGATGATATACTATGGTTCCTGGGCATAGCTGCGCTGGCTACGCTGGTTATCGGTAATTTTACAGCACTGTGGCAAAAAACGCCGCGCCGCCTTATGGCATATTCGTCGGTGTCGCATGCGGGTTTTCTGCTAATGGCCTTGCTGGCTTTCGGTGCCAACTATAGTTCAGGTGTGCTGTTCTATCTGTCGGTGCTGCTGTTCATGAACTATGGCATTTTCCTGTTCCTGCAGATAACGGAAGAAAACTTTGGAGTTACCAGGCTGGAGCATTTTACGGGACTGGGTTATAAAGTGCCTTTCCTTGGGGTGATGGCTTTGCTGTACCTGTTGTCACTTACCGGGCTTCCGCCTTTGGCCGGGTTTATGGGCAAGCTGTTAATTTTTAGTAATGTCTGGGAAGCCTATAGTTCATCAGGCCAAACCATGCTGCTGGTGCTTTTAGTAGCGGGTGTGCTGCTCACCGGCGTTGCCCTATTCTATTATATCAGGATTCCATACTACCTTTTCTTTAAAAGGAATTATACTGAAGAAAATTTAGTTATTTCACTGTCGAATAAGCTGCTGCTGGGGTTTTTTGCACTGCCGCTGCTGGTCCTGTTTTTTAAACCCGACCTGCTGCTGCACTGGATTGAAAAGCTACTGGCACAGACACTTTAACAGCAAACATGAGCGATTCAATAAAACACGAATGCGGTATTGCCCTGATCAGGCTCCGAAAACCAATTGAGTATTACGTTGAGAAGTATGGCACGCCCATGTACGGCGTTAACAAACTGTTTTTGCTTATGCAGAAGCAGCATAACCGTGGCCAGGACGGGGCAGGGGTTGCCAGCATTAAAATAGATGCCGGTCCGGGCATGGAATACATCAGCCGTTTCCGTTCCGTAAAGACCCGCGCCATCGACAGCATTTTCGGCAAGATCGGCAAAGAATACAAAGAGCTGAAAGAAAGCAATCCGGAAAAAGCGGAAGATATCAGCTGGGTATGGAATAACATGCCTTTCCTGGGCGATGTGTACCTGGGCCACCTGCGTTACGGCACACACGGCGTAAACAGCGTTGATAACTGCCACCCGATGGTGCGCGAAAACAACTGGCGAAGCCGCAGCCTTGCTGTTGCCGGTAACTTTAACATGACCAACGTAGAAGAGCAGTTTCAGAAACTGATTGAGCTTGGCCAGCACCCGAAACAAAAGTCCGACACCATTACTGTACTTGAAAAGATCGGCCATTTCCTGGACGAAGAAAACCAGGAGCTGTTCGAGTCTTATAAGCACGAGTATACCAACAAAGAAATAACCAGCCTGATAGAAGAGAACCTTGACTTGGAACGTGTATTAAAGCGTGCCGCTAAGGATTTCGATGGTGGTTATGCGATGGCGGGCCTTACAGGTTACGGTGCATCGTTTGTTGTCCGCGACCCGAATGGCATTCGTCCGGCATATTATTACATTGATGAGGAAGTGGTAGTAATCGCCTCTGAAAAGCCTGCCATTAAAACAGCTTTCGATGTAGATTATGCTGCAATCAAGGAAATTACACCGGGGCATGCGCTCATAGTTGACAAAGAGGGCAATCCATCGCTGAGAGAGATCATCGAGCCGCGCGAAAAGTTATCATGCAGCTTTGAGCGTATTTACTTCTCCCGCGGCAACGACCCGGAAATATATGAGGAGCGCAAGAACATGGGCAAGCGCCTTTGCCGCCAGATTCTGGAAGCTGTTAACTACGATCTCAAAAATACTGTTTTCTCTTACATCCCGAACACGGCCGAAACGTCGTGGCTGGGCATGATGAAGGGAATTGAAGACTACCTGCGTACCTACCGCAAACAGGCAATCCTGAACCAGCAACTCACTGAAGAGGAACTGGACGATATATTGCAGTTTAAGCCGCGCGCTGAAAAGCTGGTGATAAAAGACGTTAAACTTCGCACATTTATCACCGACGACAACAACCGCGACGACCTGGTTACGCACGTGTACGACACGACCTATGAAGTAGTAAAGAAAGGCATTGATACACTGGTTGTGCTGGATGATTCTATAGTTCGTGGTACTACCCTGGAAAAGTCTATCATTAAAATGCTGGACAAACTGGACCCGAAAAAGATCATCATCGTTTCGTGTGCACCGCAGATCCGTTACCCGGATTGCTATGGTATTGATATGAGCCGCTTAAAGGAATTTGTTGCGTTCCGTGCGATGCTGGCGCTGCTTGAAGACCGTGGCTTATACTATAAAATTGATGAAGTATACGATAAGTGCCTGGCTGTAGAAGGAACGGAGGCCTTTAAAGAAACCAACTTTGTAAAAGAGCTTTTCGACCTGTTTACGCACGATGAGATCTCTGCCAAAGTATCGGAGATTGTGAAGGCACCGGAAGTAAAAGCAGAAGTTCAGGTAATTTACCAAACGATTGAAGATCTGCACCTGGCCTGCCCGAACCATAAAGGCGACTGGTATTTTACTGGTAATTACCCAACCCCGGGCGGTACACGTGTTGTAAACCGTGCCTTCATGAATTTTGTGGAGAAAAAAGCTGTAAGAGCCTATTAAGTAACTATAGCATAAATATAAAGGCACTTCCTATAGTTGGGAAGTGCCTTTTTGTTTTCTAACGAAGTGTTATTTCTCTTCTACCACTTTGCCATCTTTGTAAACTATAGTTTTAACTACTTTGCCATCTTGGTTGTAGTGCTTCCAGGTGGTAACTTTTTTGTTGTTGATGTGCTTGCCTGTCACTTCTACTTTCCCGTTTTCGAAGTACTGCTTGTAAGCGCCGAATTTCTTGCCGTCTTTATGCTCCGTTTCTGATTTAACCTTGCCGGATGGGTAGTATTCGTAGCTAAGGCCTACAATTTTGCCATTGTCATACACCACTTTTGATTTAACCTGGCCGTTTTCGTGGTAAGTTAGCTGATCGCCGTGTTGTTTGCCTTTTATGTATACTTCGCTGGTGCTTACCTTTTTACCGGGCTCATCGAAGTACGTTTTCCAGTTGCCTTGTTGCAGCTTGTCTTTAAACTCTTCCTCGGCTTTTATATTTCCGCTTGGGTAGTAGGTGGTTACTTTGCTGTCTGCGCCGTTGTTGCTATAGTTGCCTTGCTCGCGCAGGGTGCCATCTTCATAAAAGAACTGCGTCTGGCCGTTAGGTTCGCCATTTTTATAGTTTATAACGCTTCGTAACTGCCCGTTCTGGTAATAAGATTTACTCGGTCCGTTCATTTTGCCAGCTGCAAAACCACCTTCGGTACTTAGCTTACCGTCCGGAAAATAGCTTTTAAATGTGCCGTGGCGCTGACCTGCCACATTTATGACTTCCTGCTGTAGTTGCCCGTCATGGTAATAAGTTTTGTAGGAGCCTTCCAGCATACCACCGCGGTAAGTGGCATCAGATTCTAGTTGTCCGTTCGGGTAGTAGGTTTTGGCCGGGCCGCTTTGCTGGCTGTTCTTATAGTATATCTCCGATTTTACTTTTCCGTCCGGGTAGTATTCCTTCACCAATCCTTCCGGGAAACCTTTTACAAACGTAGTCTCTTTCCGGATCTTGCCATCATCGTAAAAGGTCTTGAACAGGCTGCTCTGCTGGTCGTTCTCGTAGCTGCCTTCCTGCATCAGGCGGCCATCCGGGTGAAACGCCTGGAAAGGTCCCTGCTTCACATCCAGTTTATAGGTTACTTTTATTTTAGGTGTGCCATTTGGGTAGAACTCCGTGAAAACGCTGTCCTTTTTACCTTCCACGAACTTAGCAAAAGCCTCACGCTCGCCGGTAGGGTAGTAGCGCACGTAATTGCCAACTATAGCCGAATCCGGTTTCATAAAGTAAACCTCTTTTATAGTTGTGCGGGCCTCGTCGTGGTAGGTTACTACTTTCCGGGCCTGCCCCAGCGCAACCGTGCTTACCAGGGATAGGGTAAACAGAACTGAAAATAATTTATACATATGTATAGAACTCAATGAAATAACTAACCTATAGTTCAGGCTTTCTTTTTAACGATCTCTTTTGATACTAATTTCATAAACGGATCCGGGTCCTTTAAGTAGCCCTTTGCAAAATCCGCAGCTTTAACATGGTTCACTTTAGCCAGGCTCATCAACGCTCTTCTAACAACATACTTGTCTTTATCACGGCTGATGAGGTTAACAAGTATTTTCTCCCGGTCTTCTACTTCGGTGTTACCAAGCAGTTCGGCTGCCTGCCACCTGGCCTGCGACTGATCCGAATTGATAGCTTTCTTTACAAACCGCAGTTTGGATTCCAGCTTTTCATCCACTTTCTGCAGCACCGTTCCCGATTCGTTATCTATAGCCAGGGCATAAACCAGCAGCTGGGCCAGGTCATGGTTAAATTCCTTGTTAAGCTGTTCGAGGGCTTCGTCTGCTGCTTTGTAAAGTTCATCCCAGCCGGGGTATTCTATTTCCCATTCGCCTAAGCCTCTTTCTTCGTTATAGGTTTCAGGAGTCATGTTGGCCCAATCCCAGAACTTAGCTAACTCAGTTTCTAATGTCATTCGTTTCGTCAGTACAGTTAAACACTAAAAGTATAGAAAACAGTTTAATGTGTGGCTAAGGTATAAAAAAGAAGCCTTACGTTTTAACGTAAGGCTCCCTGCAAAATGTATGCCTTAAGGCAAACTATAGTTTCTCGATTACAAGGGCAGAAGCGCCACCGCCACCGTTACAGATACCGGTTACTCCAATTTTACCACCTTTTTTATCCAGTACATTGCAAAGGGTAGTTACAATACGCGCACCCGATGCACCCAGTGGGTGACCAAGTGATACGGCACCACCAAATACGTTTACGTTACCGCCTTCCAAACCAAGTTTCTGGTTGTTAGCGATAGAAACTACCGAGAATGCTTCGTTGATCTCGTAGAAATCTACCTCCTCAGGCGTTAAGCCTGCATTTTTAAGTGCTTTCGGGATAGCCAGCGATGGTGTAGTCGTGAACCAGATCGGGTCCTGCTCTGCATCAGCAAAGCCACGGATCTTCGCGATTGGCTTCACACCAAGCTCTTCCGCTTTTTCACGGCTCATCAGTAAAAGCGCGGCTGCACCATCGTTCAAAGTAGATGCGTTGGCAGCTGTTACAGAACCTTCTTTGTCAAACACAGGGCGCAAGCCAGGAATCTTATCGAAGCTAACTTTTCTGTACTCTTCGTCCTCCGACACAACTATAGGATCTTTACCACGCTGCGGAATTTCAACCGGTATGATCTCATCTTTCATCATGCCGGCTTCAGCAGCTGCCGCCGATTTTTTATAAGAGTTGATGGCGTACTCGTCCTGCATTTCGCGGGTGATCTTCATTTCGCGGGCGGTGTTTTCAGCAGCGTTACCCATATGGAAGTCGTTGTAAACATCCCACAGACCATCTCTGATCAAGCCATCAGCCATTTGGGTATGGCCCATTTTAGCGCCCCAACGTGCTTTTTCTACATAGTAAGGCACATTGCTCATGCTTTCCATACCACCAGCTACAATCACATCCTTATGACCCAGCATAATGGCCTGCGCCGCATACATAATTGCCTTTGTACCCGAAGCACACACTTTGTTTATAGTTGTACACTCAACATTGTAACCCAAACCAGCTTTAACAGCCGCCTGGCGTGCCGGAGCCTGGCCAACATTTGCAGACAGTACGTTACCCATGATAACTTCCTGTACCAGGTTTTTATCGATACCAGCTTTTTCTACAGCGCCTTTAATGGCTGCTGCACCAAGTTCGGTAGCCGAAAGGCTTGCCAGTGCACCGCCGAACGAACCGATTGGCGTACGAACAGCCGAAATAATATATACTTCTTTAGTTTGCATGATTTTGAAAGGATTTAATTGGTACTGTGAAATTATCAGGATTTATAGTTAAAACCAAACGAACGTTAGGCTCACATGCTGTAACCAACTATACCAACTTATAAATTGCTTATAATCAGAATGATTGCTGAGATTGAAAGTACAGGTTAAACGTAGTGCCTTCGCCTAGTTTGCTTTCTACTTCTATGTGGCCGCCCATATCTTCTACCATGCGCTTTACTATAAACAGACCCATTCCGGTTCCCTCCACATCGGTGCTTACACGGGTATAGCGGTCAAAAATTGTCTGCTTTTTATCTCTCGCTAAACCTAAGCCATTATCGCTGACAGAGAGTAAAATATCATCGCCGGACTTTTTGGTTTTAATCAGGATGTTGGGGACTTTATCTGCTGCTTTATACTTTATGGCATTGCTAAGCAGGTTATACATTATGCTTCGGATGTTCTTCCTGGAGAAATTGACTTCTGTTACATCAAGCTCGGTTTTAATCTGTGCTTCCGACTCCGTTATCTTATCTTTCAGGGCCAGCTTGGCGTCTTCAATCACATTCCCAAAATTTACACGCTCTCTTTCCCTGGCAAAATCAGTGTCGCTTTCCTGTATATCGGCCAGTTCATTTATAGTTTTGCGCAGATAGTTCACCGACTTACTCAGCATGTCCAGGATGTTGGAGGTTTCTTTTTCGCAGCCTTCTATATCTCTTAAAATATCAACCAGCCCTTCAATGTTGGAGAGCGGTCCTTTTATGTCGTGTGAGATGGAGTGGATAATGTTCTCATAGTTCCGGTTCAGCTTTTCGTACCCTTTCAGGATCTGGATGCGGTCGTTGATATCTATGAAGGTAATGATGACACCATTGGTGCGGTTTTCTTTCCGGATAATGTAAGGCAGGATGTTCATCTGGTACCAGATCTTGTCAGTGGTCTGGATCTCCTTCTCCATGGCTCTTTTCTCAGTTATCACCTCCTGTATGTTTTCAATGATCGTCGGGAAACGGATGTTATTGGATACGTCGTTTATGTGCTTCCCCAGGTCGCTATCAGATAATTTGAAGTGGGTCATGGCGGCTGGCGTAAACTTGCGGAGAATCATATTGGCATCCACAAAAAGCTGCGGAATGATCGTGTTACTGAAATAGTTTTCCAATACGTCGTTCAGTTCTACCAGCTTCTGATGCTCGTCTGCCTTCTCGGGTTGCTTTCCCATAAATATAGATTCTCCGGGGATTTGTTTTGCAGTAAGGTTTATACCTGATGTTTACTCTTATCAGAACAAGTAGTTGTTAAAAGCAGGCTTATGAATTTAAGAGTTCAGGAGATTGTGCGTTAAAGAGTTGGGAATTTTAGAATTAAAGAGTTAATCTATTGTTCAGCGATAACTATCTGTTTCCTAAACACACTAGATCATAAATTCTCTTACTCTTAAACTGTTTTTATACTTTAAAAACTAAAAGTATAAACCGAATAAGGATTTAACCTGAACTATACCAATGTTTTAACACCTTTTGCAGTTTATACTTACCTTTAGTTACAGACAAACTAATCAACTATAACTAACCAATCTATTTCACCCAGGATGAAAAAACTTTTATACCTGGCTGTGTTGTGTAGCGTAGGCTTTTACCAGGCCAATGCGCAGCAGCAAACAGCAAAAAAACCACTCACCCACGATGTTTACGACAGTTGGAAAGGCGTGGATGGCGAGAAGCTATCGAATAACGGAAAGTACGTTCTGTTTACAGTAAACCCACAGGAAGGCGACGGCGAATTGCTGATGCGCGACCTGGTTACAAACAAGCTGACCAGTTTTGCCCGCGGCACTAAAGCCGCTTTTACCAACGACAGCCGCTATGCCGTTTTCCAGATAAAGCCGGAGTACCAGAAAGTGCGCCAGCTAAAACTGAAAAAGAAAAAAGCCGACGACCTGCCAAAAGACTCACTGGCTATAGTTATGCTGGAAAGTATGAATGTGGTAAAAATGCCGCGTGTGAAATCGTACCAGCTGCCGAAAGAAGGAAATAACTGGATAGCCTACCACCTGGAGAAAGAACTGCCTGCTAAAAAGGATTCGAAGAAAGCAGTAACTACACCAACCAACGAAGTAAACGCACCAACCGCAAATACAGAAGCAAAGAAAGAAGAAACTGCAAAGCCAGCCGTAGCTAAAAAAGCCCCGAAAAAGAACAAGAAGTATAACGGCACCGAACTGGTACTGCGCAACCTGCAAACCGGCCAGGAAAAACGCTTCGACAGGGTAATGGATTATACTTTTTCGGAGAAGGGCAACATGCTATACTTTGTGAAAGATGAGCTGGACTCGTTGCACAAAGCGGGCGTTTACGCCGTTAGCACTTCCGACCTGAAAGTAATGCCGATTGACACTGGTAAAGTATCTTATAAAAGTATAACACCGGATAAAGCAGGCGAACAACTGGCCTATGTGGCAACCAACGATACCCTGGAAGCCGAGATCCGTTACTTTGCCCTGCACCACTGGACCAAAAAAGACAACCGCAAAACGATACTTGCCGACACCGCCCGCGCTGGCATGCCGAAAGCCTGGATGGTAAGTGAGCATGGCAGACTGAATTTTTCCGAAGATGGCAAGCGCCTGTTCTTCGGTACGTTCCCGCGCCCGACCCGCTACGAAAAAGACACTACCCAACTGGAAGAAGAAAAAGTAAGCCTGGATATCTGGACCTATAAAGATCCATTGATACAGCCAATGCAGTTGAAGAACAAAGACCGTGACCTGAAGCAGTCGTTCCTGGCGATGTATGATTTTAAAGGCAAGCGCATGCAGCAACTGGCTACCCTGGAGATTCCAGATGTTTACCTGGATGCGTATGGCCAAGGCGATGTGGCCTTGGGAGTGAGTGATGAGAAGTATAAAATGACAATTGGTTATGATACGCCAACCCGCAAAGATGCCTATCTGATCGACTTGAAAAAAGGTACACGCAAGCAGGTACTGAACGAAACGCGCGGCTATCCACGGTTATCGCCAAAAGGTAACTATGTTTACTGGTACGAGCCAACTGACAGCAGCTGGCATGCCATGGCAACTAAAAACGGCAAAAACCTGAACCTAACTAAGCGCATTGGTTTGCCATTTTATGATGAAAGCAATGACATGCCGGTGCTGCCTGGCTCTTACGATCTGGCTGGTTGGGTAGAGAACGATAGTTATTTGTTAGTATATGATAAGTACGACATCTGGAAGCTGGACCCGACCAATAAAAAAGCACCTGTAAACCTGACTGACAAGTATGGCCGCCAGAACAAGCTTAGCTTTAGATATGAGCAGTTAGACGAGGACGAGAAGTTTATACCTGAAAATGCTACGTTATACTTAAGTGCCTTCAATAATAAAGACAAGTCGGGTGGTTATTACCGCGATTATGTGAGCAAAGATGCCCAGCCTGAAAAACTGGTAATGTCTCCGAACAGCTATGTGCGTTTGCGTAAGGCTAAAAACGATAACCGCTTTACGTTCCGAAAAGGCTCGTTCCAGGAGTTTCCGGACCTGTACACAGCTACAACTGCATTTGATAAGCCAACCCAACTGAGCAACGCCAACCCACAAATGAAAGATTACCTGTGGGGCACGGTAGAGCTGGTTAACTGGAAATCGACAGATGGCACGCCGCTGGAAGGTTTACTGTACAAGCCGGAAAACTTCGACCCGAAAAAGAAGTATCCGATGATTGCTTATTTCTATGAGCGCTCCTCTGACGAATTGCATGCCCATAAAACACCTGCGCCAAGTGCCTCTACGGTAAATATTTCTTACTTTGTGAGCAACGGTTACTTGGTGTTTGTGCCGGATATTGTGTACAAAAACGGTTACCCAGGCGAGAGCGCCATGGACTGTATTATACCTGGCGTGCAGAAACTGGTGATGCAGGGCTTTGTAGATGAGAAAAACATGGCGTTGCAGGGCCAGAGCTGGGGAGGTTACCAGATTGCCTATATGGTTACCAAAACCAAATTGTTTAAAGCAGCAATGGCAGGCGCACCGGTATCTAACATGACGAGTGCGTACGGTGGTATCCGTTGGGGTACAGGCTTGAGCCGCCAGTTCCAGTACGAGAAAACGCAAAGTCGTATTGGTGGCACACTTTGGGAGAAACCAATGCAGTTTATCGAAAACTCTCCGCTATTTTATGCTGACCGCGTGGAAACGCCGCTACTCATCATGCATAACGACCAGGATGGTGCAGTTCCGTGGTACCAGGGCATCGAGTATTTTATGGCGCTCCGCAGACTGAATAAGCCGGTTTGGATGCTGGTGTATAATGGTGAAGACCATAACCTGATGCAGCGCAAAAACCGCAAAGACCTTTCAGTTAGAATGTCGCAGTTTTTTGATTATTACCTGAAAGGCGCGCCAATGCCAACCTGGATGAAAAAAGGTGTGCCTACTATCTTAAAAGGGAAAGACTATGGTTTTGAACTAGAACCACAACCACAGCCTGAACCGGAAGTAGCCAGCGAGGTAAATCAGTAAGTTTATAGTTGACCAAAATGAAAAAGGGAGCAGGTTTATACTTGCTCCCTTTTTTGTTTTGAACCGTTGTTTTTCGCTCAGAATTATTTGCCCTGGTTTGCAACTTTAATCTGGCCGCAGGCTACTGGTATAGTTGGGTCATAAACACCATCTACATACATGCCGTGCATTACGATCACATTATTTTGTAGCGATCTGGCTGCTCTTGCTATAGTATATTGGTTCATAAAATCTACCATACCGGTAGCATCGGCTGTTGGGTAAGGATCCAGCGCGACTAAAACCGGTCCATAGAAAGGCACACCTTCAGCCAGGCTTATCAACCCATCGCCATTGGTATCTGCAGACATAGGCGGACAGACAGCATTCCTGTTATTTTCTATAAAGCCATGAATGTGTTGCATGTGCTCCATTTCAGGTGTTAGCCCGGCGGCTTCCAAACTAACTTCTATCTCATTGCCCATTAGTTCGATATGTGCCATGCCATGAACTCCCGAGCCATTTAGCTCCATTAGCTCAACAGTGTACGTTTTGTTAAGATTCATGGAGTTGGTCTGATGAGCGGCATCAGCATTTTGGGTTGATAAGTTTGCCTCAGGGCTAACATCAGACTGATCGCAGGCGCTGAAACTAAGAAGGAGGGCAGGGGCAACCACAAAACCGATTGTTTTTTGAATAAAGTTTTTCATAGCGTTTTTATAATTTTAAAAATGAAACATACCTACGAGGGCATATAGTCCGGTTTAAAAATTAGCTATGAAAAGACTGGTGAGCAGCCATAAGGTAAGTGGGAAAGCATAGATTTAACAAGTAAATGAAAAATCCGGTTTTAGAAGGAGTGAATAATACTGATAATACTGAAACAGAATGCCTTGTAAGCTATAGATATAAGTTTTAGTCTTTGTGCCTTAACTTTCCTGATTCTTTATCTCCTAAACTCTCTAACTCCTGTATCCCTGCAGGCTATGGAGTGGTTGAGTTGTTTTCATGAACTGGCCAGTGCCAAATGCAACCTCTCTTCCTTTATCATTAAACAAAGTAGCCTCTGCCACAAATAAGTTCTTACCTATAGTTCGTACTTTGCCCACAGCTTTTATTGTTCCTCCAGTTACGGGCCGTACCAGGTTTATCTGGAAAGATGAAGTAACTATAAACACATCCTGAACTATAGAAGCAACTGCAAAATAAGCGGCATCATCCAGCAATTTAAAGTAAAGCGCACCATGCATGGCATTGGCTCCGTGGTGATACTTTGGCTGCACCGGCAACGTGATCTCAGCCGCCTGGTGTTCCACTTTTATCTGGCTGCCATCAATAAACTGCTGAATGTTGGCGCTATGGTATAGTTGCTCTAGTTTGCGGTAATGTGTAGTGGCATCCATCGTATAAAATTTAAAACACACAAGTATACAAAAGCATAACTATAAGTTGGCTTATACTTTGCCGGAAGTATAAAAACAGAAAGGCGCTGGTAGTATTACCAACGCCTGCTGCACTTACCTGTTTACAATCTTATAATCTAAATCTCTGTTTTAAGCTAAAGCATTTTGAGAAGCTAACCTGGCCAGCACGGTTGTGGTCGAAATACCTGCTTTCTCCATTTTCTGTACAGCCTGTTCCTGTATCAGGTCTTTTAACTGGTCCAGGCAGGAGTCGAAGCCGGTATGGTCGCCCATTTTAAATACGTTTTCCTGTTCTACTTCCAGCCAGGTGGCAATGTCGGCGTGGTTATGTTGCAGGCGTACTTCAAGCTTATCTAGGGCGTTTGCAACTTTGGCTTCGTAGGTATAGCGTTCCTCAAACTCGTGCCATAGTTCGTATACATGCTGGCCTATTCCGTTGCCTAACTTCTCCCGAAGGTTCTCTATCGCTTTCAGTTCTTTCTGTTGTTTCAGCGCCTTTGCCTCGTCAGTCAGTACCTGAAATGCCGGTATATCGCCTGCCTCAATCTCTACCAGATCGTGTATCAAAATCATTTTAAGCATCCGGGCTGTATCTACTTCTTCGTCCAGGTAGGGCTCCAGCAACACGGCCATTAACGCCATACGCCAGGTATGTTCAGCTACGCTTTCCTGTCTGCCATCCGACATCCAGCTATGGCGCATTTCACATTTAAGCTTTTCGGCCAGGGTAATTACTTCCAGAATGCTCTTAAGTTCACTTTTCATATCAGGTTAGCGTAGGAGGATGACTAAACTATAGTTAATACTGCTTTATACGTGTGCTGCTCGTGTATAACAAGAACACTATATAAGCAAGAGCCACAAACAGCACGGATGGTTGCAAGCAGATACAATTTTTCTGAAAAAAGTAAACAACTATAAATGGCTTAACTAACTACAGCGGCTGCCTGCCTCAGTTCCAGTACGCGTTCTTCAAACATCATCGGGTCTTTGCCTTCGCCAAGAACAGCAACTTTGCCAAAAAGCTCCATTAAGTGGTCTTCATGCTGGGTTTTTTTACCCTGCTTCACATCAATATAGCTGAAGCGCATCCAGGCTACTGATTTTATTTTCTCTGTACGCTTATCCAGCATAATAGCTTCCATCAGAAGGTCGGTGTCGGTAAACCAGCGCAGGCAAGTGCGTATAGTTACGGTTTCCATCAGTTTTGCTTCGCGCAGGTAGGCCATCTGGTTTGTAGCAACTACCCAGGCTTTGCCAGCCGTTTGCATGTGGCGGTAAATATCCAGGTTATAGTTGTCGCGCAGCTGGTCTTCGCGGGCGTTCAAAAAGTAATCGGTATAACGGCCATTGTTCAGGTGGCCAAAAGGATCGCAGTCCTCGAAGCGGATGAGTGCTGTACTCTCCGGATGTTTTACTAATGCTGTTTCGTTCATAGTTGTAAAATTTAAAAAAGACCGATTGGTTTATTTATGGTTAAAAAAATTAGCTTTTCATTTCTGATATCATCTGACGCAACTGCCTGATCACGGTATGCAGGTAGTGCGGTTTGCCATAGGCTTTCGATACCATAACACCACCTTCTATCATGGTTATAAAAAGTATAGCAAACTGTTCCGGGTTAGTCGTTGCTTTCAGCTCTCCGTTCTGTATGCCTAGCTGTACTATATTTTCGAGGGAGCGCTGCATTTTATGGAGCACTTTTACAACGCTTGCGCGCAAAAGGGGGTTAGTGTCGTCAGCTTCTACCGAAGTATTCAAGATTGGGCACCCACCAGTAATAGGAGGCGTGATGATATATTTTTTGTAAAACTCCAGTAAAGCTTCCAGTTTGGCAATGGCGGTAACATGACCGTTTATAGTTTGGGCGAGCAGTTGTAGGATGTGCCCTGACGCATACTCAAAAGCAGCAATCGCAATCTCTTCTTTGCTCTCAAAATGCCCATAAATACCACCTTTTGTAAGCCCGGTCGCTGCCATTATATCCTGCAACGACGTACCAGCATACCCTCGCTGATTAAACAGGTGGGCTGCTTGCTCAATTATGTATTGGCGTGTGCGCTCGGCTTTGGTTACGGTATCCATAGTTACAGCTTATATAAACGCAAAATAAACCGTTCGGTTTTTAATTTCAAAACAAAAAGCTGCAAAATATAAGTATAGAATTGAATAGGGTAGGGGCTACCAGTCTGGTTTGCTGTTGTCTTTTTTGGTTTTTGCCTTTTTAGGAAGCTGTTGCAGGTATTGCAGTTCGGCATCGTGCATGGCATTCAATAACATCTTGGCTTTTTCGGCGCTTATTTTTACCTGCTGCCTTTCTGATTGTGTGCGGGCACGTGTGTCTTCAGCAGATGCATTGTCGCTGCTGCCGCGCTGGTCTGGTTGGTTAGGGTCAAACGGGTTGTCGAGTTGTTGTCCTTCGGTTTCGCCGGGAGCATTGCCAACTGCCTGTTCCTTATCTTTTTGTTTTGGTTGTTTGCTTTGGCCACCCTGCTTCTGCTCCTGGCCAGCTGGGTCGAGTTGCGGCTGTTCTATTTCCTGTTCGTCGGTGCCGTTTGCGTCAGGTTTTTGTTTGGGTTGCGGCTCCATTTCTTCATCAAAAGCGGGAGGGGGCAACTGTTCGTCTCCCTGCTCATTTTGCCTGGCTTCCGGTGCCGGTTTGTCCTGTTCCGCTTTTTCGGGGTGCAGTAACAGGTATTTTTTCAGGAGCTCGTAGTTATAGCGGGCTATCTCATTTTCGGGGTTTGCCACTAGGGCGTTCCGGTAAAGCGAAAGGGCCTGGGCATATTTTTTTTGATCGGCTGCGATGTTTCCTAACTGCAAATGCACCACCGACCGGATGTGTTCGGATGAATGGTCGGCAAGCAGGCGGTATTGTTCCTGCGCATCTTCCATCAAACCGGCTTTAAAGTAAGCGTGTCCCAGGTTCAGGCGCAGCTGGTCATCCTTTACTTCCAGGTCTTGCAACAGGTATTCGTAAGCAGTAATGGCTTCGGCATAGTTCTCTTTTGCGTAAGCTTTGGCGGCACGGTCTGCGTAATCGTTTATCCTGGAAATGGTTTTGATGCCAGACCCCGGAATGGTAAGGAAAAGAAGTATAGCCAGCCACACTTTCATATCCGCACGATCTTTATAGTTATCAACGCATCCAGCAATATAAGGATAAGCGCCAGCGCCAATGGGTAAACATACTTGTTAGCTGTTACATCTATTGTTTTGCTTTCGCGCAGCTCACCTTCAATGTTGTTGATAGCGCTTACCAACCGGCTTACTTCACTGATGCGGTCGTTTACCTCAAAGTATTGCCCGTTGGTAAGTTCGGCCAGTTTTACTAAAGGCTCCGGATTAAGTTTGGTAACTATAATGTTGCCGTCGTTGTCGCGTTTAAAACGGTTGCCTTGCGGTATGCGGCTGCCCTCGGTGGTGCCCACGCCCAGTGTAAACACCCGTATGTTCTGTTCGCGAAGTTGTTCGGCCAGCTGCTCTACATTTTCGCCAAAGTCTTCGCCATCACTTACCAATACCAGCACGCGGGCTTTTTGCTCTGCAGCCGGACTATTACCCAACTGCCCGAATTTCTCAACTGCAAGCTCAAGTATAGGTTCGTAATCGGTTCCGGTGTTTGGCAGCAGGCGGGTATATAAGGTACGGGTATAAAGCTGCAGGGCATTCTGGTCGTAGGTTAGCGGACTCTGTATGTAAGCGTCATCCCCGAAGATCATCAGCCCGATGCGGTCGGAGTTAAAGCGTGTAATAAGCCGCTCAATTTCCTGTTTCGATTTTTCAAGGCGCGACGGCTGTATATCAGTTGCATCCATAGAAGCCGAAAGGTCTACGGCAATGTACAGGTCTTTCCCTATCGTTTTGATCTCCTTTTTCATGGCACCGAAAGAGGGACCAAGTATAGCTATAACTATAAGGATAAGGTAGAGGTGGCGCAACACATATTTAACCCAGATGCCATGCGGCCGTTGCCCGAAGAACTGTGCCACCCGCTGCACACGCCACAGGTAGCCGATGTACAGCCCAAAAAAGAGCGCACCGAACAAAATCTCGAGCAGGGTGATGGTTTGGTACCAGGTCATTTAGTGCAAAAGAAAACGGGCTATAGTTTATAGTTTGCCTCAAACTATAGACCAACCGGTTACAAAGATAAGAATTAACTGCAGCCCGTAACTATGCGTTTGCAGCCTCAGAAACGCACTTTTTAATTTTTTTTGTGTGGTGCCTTAAAAAACTTTTTAGAGTAGGATATTGGCAAGTTGATTTAGTATCAATTACTTAAGCAGGAGGCAAGGGGAGGGGTTGACTTGATTGGCTGAAAAAGGCCTTTAAATTTTGAGTACAGCTATTGCACGGTCGTAAAGTTTTTGTAAGTTTGCATACTCTTTAGCAGAAAGAGGCCCGGAGGGGTGGGTGAGTGGCTGAAACCAGCAGTTTGCTAAACTGCCGTACTGGTAACGGTACCGGGGGTTCGAATCCCCCCTCCTCCGCAAGAGAAATATTTTTAAAATTTGTTTTGACAGTTTAAAAACTTCTCTTACTTTTGCACCGCGTTCAACAATAACAGCACGTAAGTGTTACCGGAGTTGAAAGCATAGTTCGGGGTGTAGCGTAGCCCGGTATCGCGCCACATTTGGGATGTGGAGGTCGTAGGTTCGAATCCTGCCACCCCGACTTAAAAATTTCGGAAGCAATTCCGAAATTTTTTGTTTAAAGGATACAGTAAACACTGTAACCATGGTCTCGTAGCTCAGCTGGATAGAGCAACTGCCTTCTAAGCAGTAGGTCTTTGGTTCGAATCCAAACGGGATCACTAAAAAGCCTCTTTGCATTGTGCGAAGAGGCTTTTTTGTTTGCTTTGTTCTTTCCTGATTTAACTTGTTTTAGTATATTCAGGTTTTACCAATTGCTTAGCTTGTAATGCCTTACCTTTCTTCTAAACCGTTACCGGATAGTGTAATAACCTGCTATAAAAAAGATTATGTAATTATAACCTTGCATACAGGTAGCGGTATTTTAACTGTTAAATGGCTAAGACCTGTAGATAGTAGGGAATATAGAACGGGCATTAAAGAAACTGGTAAAATTTTGCTGGAAAATAACCTGGAAAAGCTGCTTGTCAATAATCAGCTGATGGATGTGCTTACTGCAGATGACCAGGGCTGGCTCGCAAAGATATCTATTGAAGTTATCTCAAAAAGTGAGCTAAAGTATCTGGCAATTGTATCTTCTACAAACATGATGCAGCAACTTACAAATGAGGCATTAGATGTAAGGGTAAAGCAGGAGACTCCACCTTTTGAGACACAATATTTTTACATGGAGCGGGATGCCATGGAGTGGTTACAAGGGATTTATAAAGAATAACAGAAAAGCAGCTCTGAAACGACTATAAATTTCAGCACTTCAGGTAATGGGCAGCCGCCATTTGCCAAACTTAATCTCTCTTATGCTCTACCGGGCAATCTTCTAACATCACTTCTACCTCCGGAAAAGTATAGCGCTTGTTTTTGTTGCCGAAATTGGTTTGTATATAGTTTAGCAGGTTAGTGATTTCGTCCTCGCGCAGGGTAGGTACGCCGGGCATAGCCTTATTATATTCAATACCATTCACTACCATCGGACCATCGGCACCGTTACGGATAAGGCAGGCCAGTTCGTTACGGTGGGTTTGCAGGTAATCGGCGTTGGCAATAGGCGGAATAAGGCCACGTAAACCGGAACCATCCTCCATGTGGCAACTCTGGCAATGCTGCGCATATAATTTCTGGCCCTGGTTCTGTTTATTGGTAAAGCATTGTGTAAGTGTTAGGAGCGCAGTTGCACCAAAAACTATAGTTGTAAATCTACTTTTTCTCATGCTGTTGTTCTTTCAGCAATACTTTCATATCCTCAATCAGCCTGTCTACATCTGCCTGTTCGGTGCCTTCGTATTTGCCGCGTATGTGGCGGTTTTGGTCTATCAGCATAAAATGGCCGCTATGCGAAAAGCCTCCTTCCACGCCTTTATCTTCCTGGGCACCTACAAAATATTGCATGGCCATGTCGTAAATGCTGTCCCGGTCGCCGGTTACAAAGTGCCATTTGTCGGTTTCTACGTTCAGGCGCTCGGCATACTCTTTTAAAACAGCTACCGTGTCGTGTTTTGGGTCTATGGTATGGGAGAGGAGAACAACATTTGGGTTGTCTTTATAAGCCTCGTACACGCGCAGCATCTGGCTTTTCATTTTAGGGCAAATGCTGGGGCAGGTCGTAAAAAAGAAATCCGTTACATAGACCTTTCCGGCCACAGTTTCCTGTGTTACCAGTTGGCTGTCCTGGTCTACAAAGCTGAAGTCGGGTATCTGGTGGTAAACGGTATCTACTATAGTTTTACCGTTTACCTGGCGTTCTACAGCTTCCCGCTCGCCCAAAATAGGTAAGGTTTCTGTGGCGGGGTTGCTCTGGCAGCTATAAGTAAGGGCAGCGGTTAGTATAAAAGCGACGGCAACTATAGTTTGTTTCAGGCTATAGTTAGTTGGTTGGTTCATGTTGCTGGTAAGTTTGGCGGGCAGCCTGTATGGTGCTGTCCATGGTTGTTTTTACGCGTTCTATTTTCTGTAATTCCTGCTGCAGGTACTCCATTGCCTGCTGGTGCTGCAAAGAGTCCGGGGCGCTATAGTTACGCATCCAGCCCATCATATGCTCGTCGGCATTGTTCAGGGCGTTAATGTTTTGCTGCAGCAGTTGCAACGTGGCGCTGTCTGTTTGCTGTGCGGCTAGCGTATCGTGCAGGGCATTCAGGTTGCGGCGGAGTTTGAAGATCTGGTCCATTTCGGCCATGGCAGAATCGTGTACGGCCATTACGTGGTTCTCGAGTTCGGTTTTCTGCTCAGCTTCCGAGGATCCTGGTTTACAACTATAAAGTATCGTTACAGGCAGTGCCAGAAGTATAAGTAGCTTTTTCATGATGTGTTTCAGGATGAAGCTTTTAATTACAACCGCGAAGGTACGGTTAACTATAGCAATGTAAAAATGCAGGCAGTTTTAAATTGGATTTAGCTTACAGCAAAGCAGATATGGAATGACTAATTGGTAATGACGAATGATTAATGAATAATGAGTTATGAAAATTAGTCATTCATAATTCGTCACTATTCATTAAAGCCTACCATTTCTTGAACACGAAGAATACCGCAGCCAGAATTAGTACAAAGCCAACAATGTAATTCCATTTTACTTCTTCGCGCAGGTATAACACTGAAAAGCCGATAAACACTACCAGTGTAATTACTTCCTGAATTGTTTTGAGTTGGAAGGCGCTAAACTGCCCATGACCAATACGGTTGGCAGGCACCTGGAAACAGTATTCAAAAAACGCGATAAGCCAACTGATAAGTATAACTTTCCAAAGCGACACATCTTTATACTTCAGGTGTCCATACCAGGCAAAGGTCATAAATATGTTAGAGATAAGCAGCAGAACTATCGTTTTCATGAGTACAGCGATTAGCTTCAAAATTTAAGAAAATATCTGCAACTGCTACCACCTCATACCTGATTTTATATTTTAAACTAAAAGCGCCAGCTATATTTTATTGTTATGTGTGGTGCTTTTTTAATACTACAGTTGAGTTAACGTAACGGTTAAAGTATAACAGTTACAGGGTGTATCCTGCAAATAAAATCTATAGTTTGCCTTTAGCTGTAAGTCCGGATTACCAGGATAGTATTGCTGTTTTATGACATGGCCCTGGGGTAACTTATAACTATAGTTTATTTTTGTATTTTGTTGGGTATAAGGTTGCTACACAGGCACTAAAGCAATTATAATTTTGTTGATATAAAGATGTGGTTTACTTTAGGCAAAGTATAAAATTCCGGCACTGCAAGGCAGGTAGTTTTTAGCCGCCCAAAGTATAGCATAAACAAAATAAAAGTGGTAATTTTACCTATTAATCTACCTTATTAACACACATGAGTGAAGTAGAAGCACAAAGAGCTAACGATTATTCAGCAGATAGCATACAGGTACTGGAAGGACTTGAAGCAGTTCGTAAAAGACCAGCCATGTACATCGGCGACATTGGTATAAAGGGCTTGCACCACCTGGTTTGGGAAGTAGTAGATAACTCTATAGATGAGGCCCTTGCAGGTCATTGCGATGAGATCAATGTTACCATCAACGAGGACAACTCTGTTACAGTATCAGACAACGGACGTGGTATCCCGACAGATTTTCACCAGAAAGAAGGCCGCTCTGCCCTGGAGGTAGTAATGACGGTACTGCACGCCGGTGGTAAATTCGATAAAGACACGTATAAAGTTTCGGGTGGTTTGCACGGGGTAGGTGTGAGTTGCGTTAACGCACTCTCTACGGACCTGCACGTAACGGTGCACCGCAACGGTAAAGTGTTTGAACAGCACTATAACATTGGTATACCGGCTTACCCGGTACGCGAAATTGGTACAACCGACAGAACGGGTACGCAGGTGCATTTTAAGCCTGATGCTTCCATTTTTACGGTAACCGAATATAAGTACGACACTGTTGCAAGCCGTTTACGTGAGCTTGCTTTCCTGAACAAAGGCATCCGCATTAACCTGAAAGACCTGCGCGAACTAAACGAGCAGGGCGAGCCGTTGAACGATACCTTCTTCTCTGAAGGTGGTCTGAAAGAATTCGTTGCTTACCTGGATGAGACCCGCGAGAACCTGATTCCGGAACCGATACACGTAGAAAGCGAGAAAAATGGTGTACCAGTAGAGATTGCGCTGCAGTATAACACCTCGTATGCTGAGAACATCTTTTCGTACGTAAACAATATTAACACCATTGAAGGTGGTACGCACGTAGCCGGTTTCCGCCGGGCACTTACCCGTACCCTGAAAGCTTATGCCGAGAAATCAGGCATGCTGGATAAGCTGAAGATTGACATTGCCGGTGACGACTTCAGAGAAGGTTTGACAGCTGTAATCTCGGTTAAAGTACAGGAGCCGCAGTTTGAAGGACAGACAAAAACCAAACTGGGTAACTCCGAAGTTTCGGGTGCTGTGGATGTGGCTGTTGGCGAAATGCTGAATACGTTCCTTGAAGAGAATCCGAAAGAAGCCCGAACTATAGTTCAGAAAGTGATACTGGCTGCACAGGCCCGTAACGCAGCCCGCAAGGCCCGCGAAATGGTGCAGCGCAAGAACGTACTCTCCAGCACCAGCTTGCCTGGTAAACTGGCCGACTGCTCTGATAACAATCCTGAAAACTGCGAAATATACCTGGTAGAGGGTGACTCTGCGGGTGGATCAGCTAAACAAGGTCGTAACCGTATGTTCCAGGCTATACTTCCGTTGCGTGGTAAGATCCTGAACGTAGAGAAAGCACAGGAGCACCGCATTTACGAGAACGAAGAGATCAAGAACATGATCACGGCGTTTGGTGTGAGCTTCGGTACTTCGGAAGGCGAGAAAGCCCTGAACATGGAGAAGCTTCGTTATCACCGTATTATCATCATGACGGATGCGGACGTGGACGGATCACACATCCGAACCCTGATCCTGACATTCTTCTTCCGTTATATGCGCGAACTTATCGAGAAAGGCTATATATACATTGCGCTTCCACCGCTATACCTGGTTAAAAAAGGTAAAGAGGAACGCTATTGCTGGAGTGAGCAAGACCGTGCAGATGCCATTGCCGAACTTGGTAAAGGTAAAGACGAAAGTGTGAACGTGCAGCGTTACAAAGGTCTTGGTGAGATGAACCCGGAACAGCTCTGGACAACGACCATGAACCCGGAAGTAAGAAGCTTAAAGCAGGTAACTATAGAATCAGCTGCCGAAGCCGATCACCTGTTCTCGATGCTGATGGGCGACGAAGTAGGCCCACGCCGCGACTTTATTGAGCGTAACTCCAAGTATGCACGCGTAGACGTGTAAGCTATAGTTCTTATTGATTACAGAAGCCGGCTGTACTGCAAAGTATGGCCGGCTTTTTTATTGGAAATCTCCTGGAAATGCCGCCAGTTTGAGCGCAACAGTAACTGGAGGTGGAGTATGGTGCCAGTTTGCAACTGACGAAACTATAGTTTGTGGTATAATACCACTATTGATTGAGTTTTGCGCATCTAATAATTGCCCTCGCTCGCCTCTGGCGAGTGTGAGTTACAAGTGGCGTCTCGCCACGTCATACTTCATATATAGAACAGATTGAGCTACAAAGTATAAGTTACAGTGGCCAGAGGCCGCGAGTAGCTCACACTCGCCAGAGGCGAGCGAGGGCAGGGGTATAGGGCCAGTTTGTAACTGGCGTATTCCAGAACTATAGTTTCGCCAGTTGCAAACTGGCCCCATGTGCAGTCACAAGTTACGCTTACGCTAAACCTGCGACATTGCCGGTAAAAGCCGGCTGTACTGCAAAGTATAGCCGGCTTTTTTTGTGGGCTAACTATACCTGTAACTATAGTTTTGGCTATATTTAAGTTTATATATGTAATTGGCACTGCAGAACCAGTAGAAAAAGTCCTGGTTTGGAGGGGCATGCTCGTTTCATTCTTAAAATTAAGCTGCTATGGCGCGAGCGTTTTTGCCCCGAAATGCTTCGGGATCTGCGACTCGTGTCGAACTATAGTTGGGCATCCGGCCATTGGATCACAGATCCACGATTATAATAAGTCACGGATCACAGATCCGCGCAAGCAAAACGGAGAATGAAAGTCCCCCTTTGGACAGGGTCGTTTCATTCTCCATTTTTTGTCATCCTGTAAGGATCTTTTGAGTTAATAGTAAAGGCTTAACCTCCGGGGGTAGGGGCCCTCTTCTTCCACCAAGTTTCTTAACAGAATGACAGTAGATTTTTAGATCGTTTTCTTAGAACAAAAGTCCCCCTTTGGAGGGGGTAGGGGGAGGACAACACATACCTGATCCGTGAATTTAAGATCAAATAAAGTAAAAATCCTCCCCCTACCCCCTCCGAAGGGGGACACAAAAACTTGCAAAACAGGAGTGTACATTTGCCCTCTACCCAAAAGCGTTCGGGACGAGGGCGTTATAGTAAATGTTTTTGTCAGAACTTAACAGCCCTGCCCTTGAGCGAAGTTAGAAGCGGGTTAAATTTTAATAACGCAGGCAAATCGCAACTTAGGTTAAATTAAATAACTTTAACTCCTGATTTCTATACTTACCCGAACCGGTTTATACTTATGAAAAAGCTTTCCCTTGTTTTAGGTTTTATACTTTTGGCAACTATAGTTGCAGTGGCGCAGCAGGCTCTACTTAAAACCGTTACTTTTAAACTATACGCTCCCTCGCTTGCCGATAGCAGCACCGTTTATATAGCCGGAAGCGAACCACAGATCGGCAACTGGAACCCCGGAAAAGTTAAGCTCCAAAGCAAAGGCAACCACACCTGGCAAATACAGGTGCAGTTTCCGGCCCAAACACATCTCGAATACAAGTATACCCTCGGCTCCTGGGACCGCGAAGGCACCGACGCAAAAGGCTTTCCGCTACAAAACTTCAGCACAACTATAACACAGGACACAACTATAGCAAACACCATAGAGCACTGGCTGGATAAAAAAACACGTCCGTTTAAAGGCGGCATTACCGGCATGGTAAAGTATCATAAAGGCTTAAAAGCAACAGGCCTGCAAGACCGCGATATTATAGTTTGGCTGCCCGAAGGTTATCAACAAAGCAAAGGCAAAAAGTACCCGGTACTATACATGCACGATGGCCAGAATATAGTTGATCCCGCCACCAGCTCGTTCGGAGTAGACTGGCACCTCGACGAAACCGCCGACAGCCTGATAAAAGCAAAAGCCATAAAACCGATTGTTATAGTTGGCATCTACAACACCTCTGATAGAAGCGACGAGTACACACCCGGCCCAAAAGGCACCGCCTACATGGATTTTGTAGTGAACACCGTAAAGCCTTTTATAGATAAAACCTACCGCACGAAAAAAGGCAGAAAACATACGGCCATAGGTGGCTCCTCGGCTGGCGGTATCATGGCCTTTATGCTGGCCTGGGAGTATCCTGAGGTTTTCTCGAAAGCCATCTGCATGTCGCCGGCCTTTAAAATACAACATATAGATTATGTAGATGATGTAATGAACTATAGTGGTAAAAAGAAGAAGGTTTTCTTATACATTGATAACGGCGGCATAGAGCTGGAAGAAAGGCTACAACCAGGCATCGACGACATGCTGCAAGCGCTTAAAGCAAAAGGCTATAAAGAGAACAAGGATTTTGTGTGGGTAAAAGCACCGCAGGACAAGCATTCTGAAGCAGCCTGGGCCAGACGTATGCCGCTGGCACTAAAGCTGATCTTCGGCAATGGTAAGGTTACAAAGTAAGTATAGCGCTATTATGAAATTGATTAAAGTTGCTATCGCTATCATCGCTACTTTTCTGAGTTTGCCGGCACTTGCCCAACCACACGCAGGGGTTAGTTTAAAAGCCCGTGCCACCGGTTACTACGGCACCTTTGGCCAAACCTATAGTTCTGTTGGCTACGAACCCTCGCTCACCATAAAACCTGGCGCTGCGCCCTGGGCCGGAGGCATCAGTTTTTCCCGGAATATACTGGGCTACGATGCCAACTCCGATATGAAAGCCGGAACGAGCCTGTTAACCTTTCATGTAGGGGCTACTAAAGCGATGGGTAGCTATGTGCATCCGTTTGCTTACCTGTTGTTTGGCTTCCGGTTCATGGATTACAAAAGCGATGACATGTCTGCTGACGATGACCCCTTGTTTTCGTCCATCACGTTGGGCTACGGTGCCCGAACAGGAGTGCAGCTAGGCAAAGGCAAATGGCGTTTCGAAGGAAGCGTAGAATACATGTCGGGTACCAAAGCCCGCTATCTTACACCCGCGTTGTTTAACGAAGCCACAACTTCCGGCAAAGAGTACCGCGATGTTGCCCGTCGGTCCGTTATAAGTGGCATTTCGGCAAGTGCCGGCGTTGCTTATGTCATCACCTGGGATAGCGAAACTATAGAATAGCTAACCTATAGTTTTTGTAACATGCCGACAGTTTGAGCGCAGCGGTAACTGGTGATTTAGTTTGACAGCCAGTTTGTAACTGGCGAATTCCGGAACTATAGCTTCGCTAGTTGCCTTGTCCCGAAGCATTTTAGGGAACTGGCCTTATGTGCAGTCACAAGTTGTGCTATCGCTAAACTTGCGGCATACTAAAATTCAAAGCCGACAGAAGCCCTCGCTCGCGTCCCGCGAGTGTGCGTTTCCTGCGGACTCTGGCCGCGTAAAACTATAGCTTAGTAAAGATTTAGAATCGCTGCTTGACGTGGCGGGACGCCACCGGTAGCTCACACTCGCGGGACGCGAGCGAAGGCATTAAAAAGGCCTCTTTTGCTGGCGCGGATCTGCGATCCGTGACTTACTTATAATGTCGGATTTGTAATCAGACTGGGGCAGCCTGTTCAACTATAGTTTGCCACGCATCCAGGCGCTTACGCAAATCTTCTGAAAGCAACTGCTTTGGCAAGGCAAGTATAGCTTCTGCATAACATCCCGATTTTTATGCAATTTGTATCTTGCAGCAAGTATAAACTATAGAAACATGCCGCCATTTGTAAGATATTTACAGTTTGCCTTAGCCTAAACTATACAATATCCGTTACAAACTATATATTAGCAGACAGGAGCGTAAACAACCTGAATTACCGCCGGCAATTATACCCGACCGGCCCTTAAACACCCGAAAGCATGCTTATCAATAAGGTTTCTGACCAGATTAAAAAAAGTAAATACATTAGCCGCGACCTGAGCTGGCTGCGCTTTAACTACCGCGTACTCGATCAGGCCCGCGATACCAATAAGTCTATTTTCGACAGGCTGAAATTCCTGGCCATCACGTCCTCAAACCTGGACGAATTCTTTATGATCCGGGTGGGCAGTTTGTACAACTACATCGATTATGGAAAGGAACGTACCGACTACTCCGGGCTGCGCGAACTACCATTCCGTAAAAAGCTACTCGATTATTCGCACCGCTTTGTAAACGACCAGTACCTGACCTACAACAACGAACTGAAGCCCCTTTTTGATAAGCACGGCTTTGATGTGTTGCTGGTGAGCGAGCTGACCGAGATCGAGCAGAAGAAAGTGGATTCGTATTTCAAAAACACCATTTTTCCGCTACTCACGCCCATGGTGTTCGATAATTACCACGGCTTTCCGCTGCTGATGAACCAGTTGCTGACCTTTGGCGTGGTAACCCGCACCGATGAAGACCAGAAAGCGCAGGACCGCTTAACGTTTGTACAGATACCCCAAAACCTGGCGCGTTTTTACGAGATCAACCGAAAGGACAAGATCATATTTGTGCCGATAGAAGAGATCATCCGCTGGAAAATAAAGAAGCTTTTCCGCAATGTTGAGATCGTGTCGGTTAACATGTTCCGGATTACCCGTAACGGTGATTTTACCCTGGAAGAGTCTGATGACATAGAAGCCGATTTTGTACAGGAGATAAAATCCAAGTTAAAGACGCGTAAAAAAGGCCGCGTGGTGCGCCTGGAGGTGGAGCGCAACCCGTCTGCGTTTATGATGAAGATTTTGCGTGAGCGCTGGATAATAGATAATGCCAACGTGTTTACCATTAACAGCCTTATCGATTTTAAAGCTCTTTGGCAGATCATCAACCACCGGCAGTTTAAAGACAGGTGTTTTAAGCAGCCTTCGTCGGTTATGCCGGTAAGTTTGCCAAGCGATGGCGTAGATCTGTTCCAGTACCTGAAGGAGCACGACGTATTGCTGCACCACCCTTATAACAGCATGGAACCTGTGGTACAGTTGCTGGAGCGCGCCGCCGAAGACCCTTACGTACTGGGCATTAAGCAAACCATTTACCGCCTCGCAGACCAGAGTCGGGTTACGGCTGCCCTGTTAAAAGCCGCTGAAAATGGCAAGCACGTATCGGTATTGTTCGAGGTAAAAGCCCGCTTTGATGAGGAACGCAACCTGAAAGAAGGAGACCGTCTGGAAAAGGCCGGCTGCTTTGTGATCTACGGTATCAGCAAGTATAAAACACATACTAAAATGCTGATGATCATCAGGAAAGAAGGGGAGAAGGTAACACGTTACGTGCACATTGGCAGCGGTAACTATAACGAGCAAACCGCCCGCCTGTACTCCGACGTTAGTTTGCTTACCACCGACGAAGTTTACGCCCACGACGTTTCAGAATTCTTTAATGTAATAACCGGGCACTCCCGCCCCAACGAGTATAAATCGCTGATGACCTCGCCAAAGGGGTTACGCGCACAGCTGATAGAGCTGATACGCAACGAAGCTCGCAATGCCAAAAAAGGCTTGAAAAGTGGTATTGTCATCAAGATAAACTCTTTGGAAGATAAAGAGGTGATGGATGAGTTTTATAAAGCATCTAAAGCCGGTGTGCCTATTAAGCTTATAGTTCGGGGTATCTGCTGTCTGCGTCCTGGCCGCGAAGATCTGAGCGAAAATATTTTCGTGAAATCTATAGTTGGTGAGTACCTGGAGCACAGCCGCATTTACTACTTCCATAACAGTGGCGACGCCAAGGTATACAGTGGCAGTGCCGACATCATGGTGCGTAGTTTCGACAGAAGAATTGAGGCCTTGTTCCTGATACTAAACGAAGAACTGAAACGCGAAGCTATCACTATTCTGCACTATAACCTGCTCGATAACCAGAACTCGTATATTATGCGCGAAGATGGTACCTACGTGAAAAAACGCCCGGCTGTAGGAGAAGAGGTCGTGGACATCCACAAGGCTTTCTACAACCGCAGCATTTACGAAAACGCAGATTTTGATTTGGTGTAGGTCCCTCACCCCAGCCCTCTCCAGAAAAGGAGAGGGAGTTTTTGTCTGGATCAGGATTTTGAGGATTGATTAGAATTTGCAGGATTTTTAAACCTCACAGCGTCTTTAAGACCTGTGAGTGTTTCTTAACGGCGAAATGGCTGTACGTTAGACACTCACAGGTTTTGAAAACACTGTGAGGTCTTTAACTATAGTATAGATCCTAGTTCTATAACTATAACCTAACACCCAACCTTTTAATTTATCCCGCCAATAACAAACCGCTCCGGATGAAACTGCTCATAAAGGGCGTGGATCATGCCATCTTTCAAACCAACATTCGGTACCATCATACTTTCCAGTTTGGCCCAGCGCATAGCAGATAAGTAAATTTCGGCGGCTGGCAGAATAACGTCGGCACGGTCGGGGTTTAGGAGCAGTTTGGTGATGCGCTCTTCCATGGTCATGCCCGAAACCAGCGTTACTACTTCTTCGATCTGCTTTCTGAAAATGGGTTTGCCAGCGACTTTGCCGGCCATGTCATAGATCTTGTTAATGTTACCGCCCGTACCTATTGCGCGCGACAGGTGATATTTACGGGAGTTTTCCTCTATCCAGAGGCGCATATTATTCCAGAGCTCTTCGGAGTCGCGGCCGTGCATGTGGCGGATAGAGCCCTGCTCAAACGACCGGGAAGCCACTTTTTCGCGGTTTACATAGATGTTAAATTCAGTGCTGCCACCGCCTACGTCAATGTGCAGGTAGTTGCGTTCATCCAGGAAATTAACGATCACTTTGTTGATCAGTTCCGCTTCGGCCACACCGTCAATCACGTCTATCTTCATGCCCAGGCGCTCTTCCACCAGGCTCAGAATTTCGGGTGCGTTCTGTGAGTTACGCATCGCCGAGGTCGCACAGATCATAAAATGATCCACGTCGTGCACATCCAGCAGCAACTGAAAGGCATGCAGCAACTTTACAAACTTCTGTATTTTTAGCTCGCTGATAAGGCCGGTATTAAATACATCTTCGCCAAAACGGATGGCATACCGGATGTATTCTATTCGTTTGAATATAACGCTGGAGTTCTGGCTTAAAGCGCTGGAAATCTGGCATCTTACGGCGTTAGATCCTATGTCAATGGCGGCTAACTTTAACAAGCGGTATTGTTTTAAAGGTTTATAATGAAGGTTGCTACTTTCAAAGATAATCAGAAAACAGCATCCTTTAAAATCAAAAATGGCCATAACTAAGCTGGGTAGCGTATTTTTTTAGTGCTGCCATGCATCAGAAAAGCAGTTGCCTTTATACGGTATAGTTTTGCTGTTTAAACTATGGAGCCTGCAGGGCGTAAACTATACGTTAGGACGTACGCATAAACTATATTACTGATATGAGAAATCCACGATGGCGGGCACGGAAACGAAAAGTGGCTAAAAGGCTTTTCCCGCTTTTTGCACCGCTTATATTTTCGCCAATGGCATCACCGATCAGCACAAGTGCCGCAAAGAAAAGCGCGAAGAGCACTAACAAAACAGTTGTGGCCGGTTACAAAATTATGCAGTTTGATGAGGTAGCTTACAATTTATATAACGAGATGGGGTTGGGGCAGACGGGGCTGAAGTACGAGATATTCAGCAAGGCGCTGACAGGGTACTATAACATGAAACACGAAGGCCGTTTATCTGATAAACCTGTATTAACGATGGTCGACTTTACACGGTCATCAAAACAGAAAAGGCTCTGGGTGGTAGATATCGAAAAGAAGGAAATGCTGCATCACACATACGTGGCCCATGGCCGTAACTCGGGCGAAGAGTTTGCAGAAAATTTCTCGAACGATGATAAGTCTTATATGAGCAGCATAGGCTTTTATGTAACGCAGGCCACTTACCAGGGCAAGCATGGGTTGTCGCTAAAACTGGAAGGGTTGGACGAAGGCTTTAATACCAACGCCCTGGACCGCTGCGTAGTGATACACGGGGCCGAGTATGCGAGCCCGGCTTTTATAAAACAGTCTGGCAGGCTTGGCCGAAGCCTGGGTTGCCCGGCCTTACCCATGGAAGAGCACGAAGATATTATTAAAACCGTAATGGGCAGCACCGCCATGTACATACACGCCAACAAAGATACCTACACTTCGCATTACCTGGACCACACCACCGCTATGGCAGAATTGATAAACGACAACCCCAACAATACAAAGCTTCCGCCTAGTACGGATGTTTCCATTTAATGCCGCAGCCAATCGCCGCGTTCTGCTCAGTTGCCGGGCGCTGGCCTTGTAGTAAAGCATCGAGGGCGTTTGTAAGGTCTGAGCCCGTAACTGCTATGTTGTTGCCAGGCCTGGCATCGTCGAACTGCCCGTGGTAGGCTAAGCGCATGTTGGCATCATACACAAAAAACTCGGGGGTGCATACGGCCTGGTACGTGCGGGCTACCTGCTGTGTCTGGTCGTAAAGGTACGGGAACGGGAAACTATAGTCTTTGGCCAGGGCCTTCATTTTTTCGGGGCCGTCCTGTGGGTAGGTGCTGGCATCGTTGGCGTTAATAGCAACAAATCGTACGCCCTGCTGCTGGTAATGCCTGGCCACTTCTGTTACTTTATCAATTACATGCAGCACATACGGGCAGTGGTTACAGATAAACATAATAACCGTAGCTTTGGTAGAGGCTACATCGCGAAGCGAAAATAATTTGCCCGTTACGGTATCGAGCAACGCAAAATCGTGCGCCTGCGTGCCTAATGCAATCTCAGTAGCGTAAGCCATAGTTTTAGGGTTAGGGTGAGAGATGTGCCTTCAGTATAACCCGCCGGCACTCCTAAAATACCATAAACTTGCAACATTACAAACTGATTTCTGCTGCTTGTATTGTTATAGCTATAGTTCCCGCTTGCGGCCGTACAGTTCTGCCAGCGCATTCAGCCACTTTATATGTTTGGCTGTAAACTGATTTTTACGCAGTCGCCACTCCCAGTTACCGCTTGCCGTGGATGGTTTGTTCATGGTGGCTTCGGCGCCTAAGCCTAGCACATCCTGCATCGGAACTATAGCCAGCTGCGCTACCGAGGCATATGCCAACCGGATCATAACTTCATGCACATTGCTACTGGTAACCTGCCGAAAACTATAGTTGCTCAGCATTCGCCGGGATGCCGGAACTGCCTGCTGAAACCACGCACGAACGGTGGTGTTATCGTGGGTGCCGGTATAAACCAGGCTGTTTGGGGTGTGGTTATGTGGCAAAAAAGAACTATCGAACGCATGCTCGCTTACCTCAAATGCAAACAGCAACACCAGCATACCAGGCAAATCAAAATCTTTTATCAGGTCTTTAACAGGTTGGTCAATGTCGCCCAGGTCTTCGGCAATAATAGGCATGTCGCGGTGGTGTTGCCTGATGAGGGTGAGCAGCTCAAAACCCGGCGAATTTACCCATTTCCCGTTTATGGCAGTGTTATCGGTGGCAGGCACTTCCCAGTAAGCCGAAAAAGCCCTGAAATGGTCGAGGCGTAGCAGGCCAAACAGTTTCAGGTTATGGTCTATCCGGCGTATCCACCAGTCAAACCCATGTTTGGCCAGCACATCCCAGTTATAAACCGGCGTACCCCACAACTGCCCCGTTTCGCTGAAAAAGTCGGGCGGCACCCCTGAAACAGCGCTTGGTTTTTCGTCTTTATCCAGCTTAAAGTACGTGGGGTTTGTCCAGACATCGGCGCTGTCGAAACTGACATAGAACGGCATATCGCCAATCAGCTTTATCATTTTTGAGGCGCAGTAGGTTACCAGGTTTTGCCACTGCCTGAAAAACAGGAACTGCAGGAACTGCTCTTTCTCTATCTCGTCGGCCAGTACAGAGCCCAGCTGCTTTAAAGCTTCCTTTTTACGTCGTTTTATGGCCTCATCCCATTCTATCCAGGGTTTCTGCTCGTGGTGCCGCTGGAAAACTACAAAGTAACTATAGTCCTGCAGCCAGAAGTGGTGCTCTTCCTGAAAAGCCTCAAACTCCTGCCTTATAGTTGCAGGGGTGCTGGTTTTATAGTTGGTAAATGTCCTTTGCCAGATCTCTTTTTTGAAAGCTGTTGCCGCCTCGTAATTTACCCGGGAATCGGAGAACTTATAGTTGTGCTTCAGGTCTTTTTTGGTGAGCAGGCCATCTTCTAAAAGCAAATCGGGGCTTAGCAGCAACGGATTACCGGCAAAAGCAGAGTGGCTGCTGTAGGGTGAGTTACCCATGCCGGTTTCGGTTGGGTTTAGTGGGAGTATTTGCCAGTAGCGCTGCCCGGCTGCTTCTAATTGGTCGGCAAATTTGTAAGCTTCCGGGCCCAGATCGCCGATGCCGTATTTGGATGGCAGCGAGGTGATGTGCAGTAAAATGCCGCAGCTGCGATGTGGTAAGATCATGCGTTTGTTCCGGTTAAAAGTACAACAGGGAATGTTTCAGTTAGGGTAGCTAAAGTCAGTTTGCCGCTGAGCTGCTTATTGCCCAGTTCGTTCTGCCATTGCTGCGGCGCTCCATCCGGTAACACGAGTTCGGTATCACTCCAAACCTGCTCGCCTAAGGGTAAGTCTTTCTCACCGGTCAGTTTTGTTAGCAGCAGCGGCACAACAACTATAGCCCATTGATCTTTGTGCTTTCGTGCGAAGGCCAGCACGTGGTTTTTACACTTTCCAGTCGCTTTCATTGGCAAATATTCGCCCTGTTCAAATACTTCGCGGAAGTTGTTGCGCACTGCAAGGGTTCTGAACAGCAGGTATAGTTTTACCTGCCCATTTTCCGGTTGTTGTAGCAGTTGCTGGTGTAGTTCTGCCTGGTCGCCGGTAGCAGCAGCCTGTAGCTTATCCAGTGAACTCTGACGCAAACTATAGTCTACTTTCCGGCGGTTATCGGGGTCTACCAAACTCAGGTCCCAGAACTCGCAACCTTGGTAAACATCAGGTACGCCGGGGCAGGTAAGTTTGAGCAGCAACTGGTTTAAACTATAGAGCCAGCCGTAGTGCGACAGCTTGCGGAAGAACGGCAGGAAAATATCCAGAAAGCGCTTGCTTTTGAGCAGTTTCTGGGCAAGTTCTTTCGTAGCTTCTTCGTATTCCTCGTTCGGGTTGGTCCAGTTGGTGCGGGCTTTGGTTTCGCGCAGGGCTTTGGTAATGTATTCCTGTACCCGCTCAATCAGGGCATCGTCTATAGTTTCATCCATCGGCATTACTCCCAGCAGCGCCTGGAAAATAAAGTACAGGTCGTTGCGGCGCGGCACCATACCGGGCGCTACTTCCACGGCAAAATCAATCCATTGCTGCACGTTCTGTTCCCATTCTTCGGGCAGTTCGCTGATGACATTGATGCGCATGCGGGCATCTTCGCCGCGTTTGGTGTCGTGGGTGGCGGTGCCGTTAATGGAGTGCGGAAAGTGTTGCTGCCGGCGCTGCATGTGCTCGTGGAAACGCTCCGATGGCAGGTGAAAGATCTCCGGGCTGTTACCTACTTCGTTGAGCGAGAGCAGGCGGTTATAGTTGTAAAAAGTAGTGTCTTCCACACCCTTGGCTGCCAACGGACCTGTAAACTGCTGACTCCGCATCACAAAGTATAATTTGTCTCGCAACACATCTTCAGGCTCAGTCAGGTCAGGTTGATATACTTTGCGCAACGCTTCCAGTTGTTCCTGTCTTTCAGGAGCTTTTTCCAGTGCAGTAGTATATGCTTTCTCAATTACTTCATGGGCTACTTCCGGCAGCGGGAAGCTGTTGCCGTAAACGCGGTAAACCGGGAAAGAGGCCAGCCATACCGCCAATGCATGGTACCATGTTTCTTCGTAGGCTTCGGGCACGATCTGCAGGTGTTGCAGCAGGCGCAACAGGTTCTGTAGCTCGCCCTGCATGCGTTTTTCCAGTATAAATAGCTTTTTATCGAATACTAGTTTTTCGTAATCTGTAGTGGCAGTGGGTACTACGCGCTGGTATACTTCGGTCAGCTTTTCTTTGCCTTCCGGGTCAGTCATCACATTGCTCACCCACGCTAAAAAGTCGTAGCCGGAGTTGCCTTGTATCGGCCAGTAATCGGGTATCACTTCTTCGCCTTCCAGAATTTTTTCTACCACAATGTACTTTTCATCGCCGGCCATTTCACGGAGTTGCTGTAGGTATTTATCCGGATCAAAAAGGCCATCAACGTGGTCTACGCGCAGGCCCTGCACCAACCCCTGGTGGCAAAGCTGCTTGATAAACTGGTGGTACTTTTCAAAAACTTCCGGCTTCTCAATGCTCAGGCAGATCAGGTCGTTTACCGTAAAAAAACGACGGTAATTCATCTTCTGCTGGGACTCCTGCCAGAAACATAGTTTAAAGAACTGCAGGTCGAGCAGCTCCTGTAACTGCTTCTGATCTGCGTTTATCTTTTCCAGCAGTTTCTCCAGCGCAGCGCTATTGTTTATAGTTGAATGTAACGCCTGCTTTGCCTGTTGCCAGCGGGCAATGTCTATTTTATCCGAAGCTATAGTTTGCTCTAAGTGCTGCTGGTGTTTTTTTATAGTTTGGTCTCCGGAAGCATCAGCCAGTTTCTGCAGCAGGTAAGGGTAGGAGTTTATACTTGCCGGGTACACATTATCAAAATAAGCGATGTGGAAGCCGGTCTCATCATAGGTGAGTTTTAGCTGACTCTGCTCCAGAACCTTCTCCAGTGGCTCGCCCAGGAACGGCACCATCACTTTTCCTTCAAATTCTGGGTGCGTAAAGTTGATATCGAAGAAACTATAGAAGTTTGATTTCTGGCCTTTCTCCAGCACATCCATCAGCCACACGTTGGTGGGGTGGTAGGCCATGTGGTTAGGCACGATGTCCTGCAGCCAGCCCATGTTGCGTTTGCGCAGCTCTTCAGCAATATCTTCCAACTCATCCAGCGTTCCGATCTCGGGGTTTATCTGGTGCGGATTCACTACATCGTAGCCATGTTCGCTGCCGGGTGCGGCGGTGAAAAAAGGGGCAGCGTAAATGGTGCTGATGCCCAGGTCGTGCAGGTACGGAATCAGCTGTTTTACTTCGGTTAATTTAAGCTTTGGCGAGAGCTGCAGGCGGTATGTGGCTAGTGGTATATAAGTCATGTTATGCTTTCATGTTTAGGTTGTCGTATAGAGCGATGAATTGTTTGCCCCATTCGGAGCCGGGTGGTTGATGGGTGTATAGTTGCTGCTTCATGCGGTAAGCAATGTTCTGGGCATGCCAGAAATCAGGCTTCAGGGTGGTTGCCTGTAGTGCTGTTAGCAGTTTGTTGAGCAGCTGCATCTGTTCCAGGTTATCGGGTTGCTTTTCGAGTTGCTGCATAAACCGGTCTACCCGCTTAGAAATAGCGAACGTAATGGGTTCGAGCTCCAGTTTCAGCTGCATGCGTTCGGCTTGGTCACTCAGGCGCTTCATCTCTTCCAGGTCTGGCACATCCGAGGCCAGTTCTTCCAGCATTTTTTTGTTCAGGGTATATTCTACAATTACCTGCAGCGGACGCGGGAGCTTTACATTTAAGGTATGCATGGCCGCCATCAACGGGTAATTGTTATAGTATACCTGCTCAAAATCTCCTTCAATGGCGAGCATTGTATGGCTTAAAACCTCGTTCAGTATCTTATTCTGATCATCACGGAACAGGTGCCAGAAAGAGTAGTTATGCGACTCGAAATGCTTGTCCAACAGCATGATCACTTCACTGATCATTCCTTTCTTAAAAGCATCTGCCATTTCGTTGTACAGAGTTTCAAACGCATCATCGCCCCTGAACTCGCGGACGCCACCCAGTAACTGATGATCGCCGATATGCAGCACCCCATACGAAACTATAGTTTCATCCCAGGTTATGGCAGACCGGATACGTGCCCGGCCTACGGCCAGTTTCTGCCTGCCAGCTTCTGCAACCTGGTGTTTTTCTGATTTTACGTTGTAACAGTATAGTCTGCTTTCTTGGGTATAGTCTGAGAAGAGGGATGAAACGGCATAATGGGCGCCTACCCGCAGCAGATCGAGCATGGTGGTTTTGGCAATAGCACGGTAGGCTTCGGCAGCGTTCTTATACTCTTTTTTGTTGCTTTCGGCCTTTGCCAGGTATTCCAGGAAAGTTGTTTCGTAGTTCTGCCCGCTGATGCTTTCGGCAAGCTGCAGGGCACGCGCGGCATATAAAATATCCTGCATAGTCTCGATGCCGGTTACTTCATCAAAAAACCATCCGCAACTGGTATACATCAGCATGGCATGGTACTGCATCTCCAGCAATTTCAGGAAGGTGCGCTGCTCATCTATAGGTAGCTCCCGGTTACAATGATCAACTATAAAGCGCTGCACATTTTCTTCTGACCGGTCTGAAATAACCTGGATATAATCGTTACGACACCGCCACGGATCAGCGCCCAGTTGCTGCATCTGCAAAGTATATAGTGGCTCCAGTTCATCGCGCAGCCAGTCGAATGCTGCTCGTAACGGTTTGCGCCATTTCTGGTTCCAGGTAGGGTTGCCGCCGGTGTTGCAGCCACAGTCGCTTTGCCAGCGCTCTACCCCATGAAAGCAGCTCCACGAGCTTTTTTCGATGATCTGCGCTTCGTATTGTGGCGGATATTTTTCCAGGTATTCCCCGTAAATGGTAAGGTTGACGTGATGGTCGTGGTAGAGATGGTGCAGGGTGTAGGACAGGGCCATTTCGCCGAAGCGGTGGTGATGCCCATATGTTTCGCCATCTGTTGCTATGTGCAGCAGTTGTGGCTCGGGGGTATAGTTATCTAAGGCGCTCAGTAATCTGTTTGTGAATTTTTCGCCGTTATGCAGCAAGCCTTCAAAAGCCACACCCTGCGAGATAGGTGCCTGGTAAAAGAATACAACTATAGCTTTGCCTGATGGCAGGTTAACCAGGTATGGCCGGTTTGGGTTGATCTGCGCGTTGGTAGCATCGTGCCAGTTTGTTTCCCCAATTTTGCGATAACTCTTAGCCTGGTACGGCGACAGAATGGTGAATTTGATGCCATGATCAGCCAGCACTTCCAGGGTTGGCGTATCGGCAGCAGTTTCGCCGAGCCACATGCCTTCCGGGTCGCGGCCGAAGCGCTTCTTGAAATCGTAAATGCCCCAGATAACCTGCGTGTGCTTGTCACGCTCGTTGGCCAGCGGCATGATCATGTGGTTGTAAACTTGCGCCAGCGCCGAGCCGTGCCCCGAAAATCGCTGCTGGCTTTCTTTGTCGGCTGCAAGTATCGCCTGGTAGGTTTCCGGTGCTTTTTTCTCCATCCATTCCAGCAGCGTTGGCCCGAAATTAAAGCTCATCCAGGCATAATTGTTCAGAATGTCAACTATAGTTCCGTCGTTGTCCAGGATGCGGGATGCGGAGTTGCGGGCATAGCATTCGTCGGTAATGCGTTCGTTCCAGTCGTGGTAAGGCGCCGCCGATTCCTGCATCTCTACTTCGTTAAGCCAGGGGTTTTCGCGCGGCGGCTGGTAAAAGTGACCATGTATGCAAATGTATTTTTCCATACTTACGCGTTTGCCTGAATAATTATAACAGACTCGGGTTGGAGTGCGAAGCTGCCGGAACTATAGTTACTGCTTTCTATGCCTGGTCCGCCCCACTTTTCGTCCGCAGAATTTAGCACAACTTCCCATTCTTTACCTTCCGGTTCTATAGTTTGTGGCTCTTTGCTAAAGTTGATCATACATCCTAAACCAGCCGCTTTATGGGTAAACTGCAACACCGTTTCATCTTCATTTAGTGTAGCTTCGAGGTGCTCTTTGCTTAACTTCTGAACTATAGTTTTCCGGAGTTGAATGAGGGATTTGTAAAACTCACGAAGCCGGTAATGCTTTTCGCTGTTTTTATAATTGTGCTGTAGTTTAGAGTTGTTAAAGGTCTCTTCTGATTGTGGGTCCGGTGCTTCTCCCTGCCAGGCAAAGGTTTTAAATTCTTCTTTTCGGCCTTTGCGTACCGCTTCTACCAGGTCCTTATCGGTGTGGCTTACAAAAAACTGGAAAGGGTTTTCTTCACCGTATTCTTCTCCCATAAACAACATAGGAGTGTAAGGCGAAAGTATAACCAGCGCTGCTATCGGTTTCAGCATTTTAAACGAGACCAGTTGCGTCAGGCGCTCGCCCAACATGCGGTTGCCTACCTGATCGTGGTTCTGGGAGCAAACTACAAATTGCTTTGCCGGGTTAGCAGTAGCGTCAGAACCAACGGTACGTTTGCGGTTTTCAGAATAAATACCGTTGTAAATAAACGAGTGCTTCAGGGTTTTTACTAAGTGCTCCGGTTTTCCGAAATCTGCGTAATATCCTTCCGTTTCGCCGGTAACCATGGTGTGTATGGCGTGATGGTAATCGTCCATCCACTGCGCCACCAGGCCATACCCACCCTGTTCTATAGGGTTTATCAGGCGCACATCGTTCAGGTCGCTTTCAGCAATTAAATAGAAAGGTCTGTTTTGCTGCTCTGCCAGGTGATCTACGTGCTCCTGTAGTTCCTGCAAAAAGTGTTTGGCGCCGGTGTCCAGTATCGCATGCACGGCATCCAGGCGCAGCGCATCTATATGGAAATCGCGCAGCCACATCAGTGCATTCTGGAAAAAGAAGTTACGCACATGGTCAGAATGCGCGTCGTCGAAGTTCAGGGCAGCACCCCAGGGTGTGTTATATTTTTCAGTAAAGTAGGGGCCAAACTCATTCAGGTAATTTCCTTCCGGACCAAGGTGGTTATAGACTACATCCAGCACCACTGCCATACCAGCCTGGTGGCAGGCATCCACTAATTTTTTAAGTCCTTCCACGCCGCCATAACTATTCTGCGCAGCAAAGGGGTAAACGCCATCGTAGCCCCAGTTACGGCTGCCCGGGAACTGCGCAATCGGCATGAGCTCTATAGCGGTTATGCCTAAATCCAGTAATTCAGGTAGTTTGTTAATGATGCCTTCAAAAGTGCCTTCTTCTGAAAAAGTGCCCACGTGCAGCTCGTACACAATGTATTCTTCCAGAGGCAGGTTTTTCCAGTGCTGGTCGGTCCAGCTATAGTTTGGGTCGATGACTTCTGAAGGTTCGTGCACCCCATCGGGCTGCGACATGGAGGCCGGGTCGGGTAATTCTTTTTCTTTGTCCAGTCTAAAACTATAGCGGGTGCTGGGTTTAGCAGCCTCAACCAGGCCTACCCAGTAGCCGAAAGCTTCGCGTTGCATGGCTATAGTTTGCTTTTTCTCTCCGTGTATTACAACATCTACCTTTTCTGCTTCCGGTGCCCAAACCGTAAATGTAGTGCCCGTTTCGGGTACATAATGTGCGCCTATCTCTCTGGTTATTCCCATACATCAGCTTAAGTATACTAAGCAGGATTAACTGTGCCTGAGGCGCTAAGGTTATAGCTTTTTAGTGAAAGCAAACTATAGCTGACCGAACTGCTGCCGCCTCCTGCATATCGTTACCGAAACTTAACCGTATGTTATAAACTTACCTGTAACCCGATGTGCAGGTGGCAAGTAACTACAGACCAAAGCATACACGATACATGGAAGGACTTGACGGAACTCACAGAGTCATCATTGAAAATGTAAAACCTGAACTTAATTGTGGCCAGTACCCGGTAAAGCGGGTGGTAGGCGAAGAGCTGAAGGTAACAGCAGATATATTTGGAGACGGCCACGACGAGGTAAAAGCGGTACTGCTTTATCGCCACAGCCGAAGTAAAAAATGGAATGAAGTGCCCATGAAGTTCCTGGGTAACGACCACTGGCAGGCCGCTTTTGTACCTGATGCGATGGGCATGTACGAGTATACCTTGCAAGGCTGGATAGACCATTTTTATACCTGGCAAAAGGGACTGCGCAAGAAATTTGAGGCCAACAAGGACATAACCGTAGAGCTGCAGATTGGGGCACAGTTAATGGAAGAAGCTGCTGCTACCGCCAAAGCCGGTCAGCAAAAACGGTTGCACAAATGGGCGCAACAGCTGCGTGGCAATATATCGGCGGCAGATGGAGTAGAGCTGGCAACAAGCCACGATGTAACCGACCAGATGAATGCCTGCTGTGAGCGGGGGAATGTGACCTGGTATTCTAAAATTCTGCGGGTTGATGTGGAGCGCCAGAAGGCACTGTTCAGCACCTGGTACGAATTTTTTCCTCGGTCGGCAGCGCAGGAAGCCAACCGCCATGGTACTTTTCAGGATTGTATCAGGCTGTTGCCCCGCATCGCCGAAATGGGTTTCGATACCATCTACCTGCCACCCATTCACCCGATAGGCCGCGCTTTCCGGAAAGGTAAAAATAACTCTGTTACAGCAGAGCGGGGTGAGCCAGGGTCGCCGTGGGCCATTGGCGCCGAGGAGGGCGGACATAAATCCATACTTCCTGAACTGGGTACGCTGGATGAATTCCGGCACTTTGTACACGAAGCACGCAGCCACGGCATAGAAGTAGCGCTTGATTTTGCCATCCAGTGTTCACCCGACCATCCCTATGTAAAAACGCATCCGCAGTGGTTTAAATGGCGACCGGATGGCACCGTGCAGTACGCTGAGAATCCACCAAAAAAATACCAGGATGTGCTGCCTGTAAACTTTGAAACCGAAGACTGGCAAAACCTGTGGCAGGAGCTTAAATCTATAGTTTTGCACTGGATAGAGCAGGGCGTTTATATTTTCCGGGTAGACAATCCGCATACCAAGACTTTTGGTTTCTGGGAGTGGATGATCCGGGAAGTGCGGGCAAAACATCCGCAGGTTATTTTCCTGGCCGAAGCCTTTACACGTCCGCGCGTTATGGAAAGACTGGGTAAGATCGGCTTCACGCAATCCTATACCTACTTTACCTGGCGCAACAACCCGCAGGAAATACGCGAGTACATGACCGAGCTTACCAAAACCGAAATGCGCGAATACTACCGCCCGAACTTCTGGCCGAATACCCCCGATATTTTGCCGGAAGTGCTGCAACATGGCGGGGAGCCAGCGCACATTATGCGCGTTGTGCTGGCAGCTACGCTATCATCCAACTATGGCTTGTATGGCCCAGTATACGAATTCTCGATGGGCACGCCATATCCGGGTAAGGAAGAATACATCGACTCTGAGAAGTATGAAGTGAAGCACTGGGACTGGGGCAAGAAGACCAAGGTTTCAGAAGTCATCACGCTCATCAACAAAATACGCAAGGTAAACCCGGCCCTGCAAACCACCTGGAACATTGCTTTCGGAGATACCGATAACCCGCAGTTACTATGCTTTGCCAAATGGGACAGCGCCAAACGGAACAAGATTATAGTTGTTGCCAACATGGACCCGTACAACACGCAATCGGGTTGGGTACAGGTGCCGATACGCGAACTACAGTTACCGGAAGGAGAGCAATACATGGTGCACGACCTGCTGACGGAGCACAAGTATACCTGGCAAAACGAATGGAATTACGTAGAACTACGGCCGCATGAGATGCCGGTGCATGTTTTCCGTATAGAAGAAGCTAATACCGGAATGGGCCACAATAATTTAGACGATACCTGGCTCCCGACTGAACATACCACCCACGAATAAAAATAAAACTACACTATGGCTGCGGACAAAGAGCTATTAGACGATAACATTCACTGGTACAAGGACGCCATTATTTATGAGCTGCACATCAAAGCCTTTAAAGATGGCAACGGCGATGGCATAGGCGATTTTAAAGGGCTGATGCAGAAGCTGGACTACCTGGAAAGCCTGGGAGTTACAGCCATCTGGCTGCTGCCTTTTTACCCGTCTCCGCTGCGCGACGATGGCTATGATATTGCCGACTACTATAGCATAAACCCGAACTATGGCGACATGCGCGACTTTAAGCTTTTTGTGAAAGAAGCGCACCGCCGCGGCCTGAAAGTAATTACAGAACTTGTCATCAACCATACTTCGGATCAGCACCCGTGGTTCCAGCGCGCCCGCCATGCCAAACCGGGCTCTAACCACCGCGATTTTTACGTGTGGTCCGACGACCCGACCAAGTACAAGGATGTCCGCATTATCTTTACCGACTATGAGCCAAGCAACTGGACCTGGGACCCCGTAGCCAAGCAATACTACTGGCACCGTTTCTTCCATCACCAGCCCGACCTGAACTACGATAACCCTGCTGTGCAGAAGGAAGTGTTCAAGATGCTGGATTACTGGCTGGATTTAGGCGTGGATGGGTTCCGTCTGGATGCTGTGCCTTACCTGTTTGAGCGCGAAGGGACCAACGGCGAGAACCTGCCTGAAACGCACGACTTCCTGAAAAAGCTGCGCGCCCACGTAGATCAGAAATATACTGGAAAACTGCTACTGGCAGAAGCCAACATGTGGCCGGAAGATTCAGCATCGTACTTCGGCAATGGAGATGAGTGCCACATGAACTACCACTTCCCGATCATGCCGCGTTTGTTTATGTCGGTGAAGATGGAAGATCGTTACCCGATCATCGACATTTTTGACCAGACACCGGAGATACCTGAAACCTGCCAGTGGGCTATGTTCCTGCGCAACCACGACGAGCTTACCCTGGAAATGGTAACCGATGAAGAGCGCGATTACATGTACAAAGTTTACACCCGCGATCCGTTGGCTAAGATAAACTTGGGTATCCGTCACCGTTTGGCGCCGCTGCTGGGCAACGACCGCAATAAGATTGAGTTGATGAACGTGCTGCTCTTCTCGATGAAGGGAACGCCAGTGGTATACTATGGCGATGAGATCGGCATGGGTGATAACTTCTACCTCGGCGACCGAGACGGCGTGCGTACGCCAATGCAATGGAGCGACGACCGCAATGCCGGATTCTCGGAAGCCAACCCGCAGAAACTGTACCTGCCTGTCATCATTGATCCGGAATATAAGTATGAGTCGGTGAACGTTGACACGCAGGAGCAAAACAGCAGCTCGTTGCTATGGTGGATGCGCCGCATCATAAACATGCGTAAGCGTTACAAGGCTTTTGGTCGTGGAAGCATAAAATTCCTGAATCCCTCAAACTCTAAAGTACTTGCCTTTATCCGCTCTTATGAAGACGAGAACATCCTGGTAATTGCCAACCTGTCGCGCTTCCCGGAGGCGGTGGAACTGGACATGCAGGAGTTTAAAGGCTATACTCCACGAGAAGTATTCAGCAAGAATAAATTCCCGACTATAAAAGACGATTCCTACCTGTTTACTATTGGCGGGCACGGCTATTACTGGTTTGAGTTACAGCCACAGGAAGTATCGGCACAAAAGGTACTGGACATGCAGCGCTCCGTAATGGAAATAGCACCGTTGCACCAGCGCCTGCCGCAAAATGTGGTTCGACAGCTCGAAGCTAAAGTGCTGCCACCTTACATACTGAACAGGCGCTGGTTTGGGGGCAAAGCGCGCACCATTCAACGCATGCAGATCATCGACAACATGCCGCTGCAGCTGAATAATCAGGGCGTGTCGTGGTTGCTGATAGAGGTGAACTATAACGAAGGCTTGCCGGAACTATACCAGTTGCCGGTTGCCTTTATGCCCCGCGAACTAGAGCAGGATCTGATCAGTCATCATCCGGCGAGCGTGATTGCGCGGGTTACCCTGAACGGGCAGGAAGGTATTTTATACGATGCCTTGTATAGTGAGGAATTCCGGCAAATGCTGCTGCACCTGATAGCCAGGCGTCGCCGCCTACGGGCAGGACAGGGCGAGCTTGTTGGCCATAGTCACCAGCGCGTGAGCAATGTGCTGCGTGAGAACAACGGTAACCTGTCATCTAAAATACTGAGTGCTGAGCAAAGCAACACATCTATAGTTTACGACGGCCAGTTTTTCCTGAAGATCTACCGCAAAATAGATCGGGCACTGAACCCGGATGTGGAAGTAGTGCAGGCGCTTACGGATAGAGTAGGTTTTCCGCAGGTTCCGAGTTTTATGGGGATGATCGAGCAACAATCGGACACAGGTTCGCCGATGGTGCTGGCTATGCTGCAGGAGTTGGTGCCTAACCAGGGCGATGCCTGGGAGAATATGGAGGATTCGCTGAAACGCTTCTTTGAGCGCATTGAAACGCAGAGCGAGCGTGTAAAGACGGCTCCAACTATAGGTACGTTGTCGCGGCCGGTTGCTTTTTCGGATACGCCGGAGGCTGTACAAATGCAGTTGGGCGGCGCCTCGGTGAACAGGATAGAACTGCTGGGTTTGAGAACGGCAGAAATGCACTTGGCACTGGCTTCTATCCGAGACTCAAAAGATTTTGCGCCGGAAGATTTCTCGCTGCACTACCAGCGTTCTCTATACTCGTCGCTAACCTCGCTGGTGCGCAGCAACTTCGATAGTTTGCGCAAGCATTTACCAAAGCTACCGGACAATGTGCGTGTCGAAGCCGAAGAAGTACTGAACATGCGTGCCCAGATTCTGGAGCGCTTAAAACGCATTTTCTCCCGCAAAATAGATACCCTGAAAATACGAACGCACGGCGATTATCACCTCGGGCAGGTTCTGTTTACAGGTAAGGATTTCATTATTATCGATTTTGAAGGAGAACCGGCACGCTCGTTCAGTGAGCGCAGGTTAAAGCGTTCGCCGTTGCGCGATGTGGCCGGCATGATCCGCTCGTTCCATTATGCAGCTTACAATGCCCTGTTTCAGCAGGATTCGGCTGGCAAAGAGGATGGCTACCTGGAAGAATGGGCAGAACAATGGTACCATTATGCCAGCAACTTCTTTATGCACTGCTACCTCGATAAAACCATGGGGACCGGCATCGTGCCTGATAAGGAGGAAGACTTCGAAATTTTGATGGAAACCTTCCTGCTGGAGAAAGCGATCTACGAACTCGGATATGAACTGAATAACCGTCCGGACTGGGTGCTGATCCCGATCCGGGGCATTAAGTACATCATGAAAAAGTATCAGAATGGCTAAGAAGAAACTTGAGAAGGCACCGGAAACAAACTTAACGACACCATTAACTGATGCAGGTAGCGAAAAGCCAGCAGCAAAGCGCGGTCGGCCTAAAAAGGCCGACCTGGCTGCGGAAATGGGTTCACCAGTAACTATAGTTCCTGATACTGAAGCTACACCTGCTGCTGCAAAACCAAAGAGGACGCGTACCAAAGCAGTACCTGTTGAGACTACTGATCTTAAGCCAGCGCCAAAGGTAAGAGCTACAAAAAAAGCAGCAGGCGCTACAACTATAGCACAATCGCAAACTATAGTTCCGCAGGAGAAACGGGCTGTTTACCACGATATAAGCCGTTTTTCAGAGTTTGATGTTTACCTGTTTAAGGAAGGCCGCCATTTTACCTTGTATGATAAGTTGGGCGCGCACTGTATGGAGCATGCCGGGCAGAAAGGGACTTACTTTGCTGTTTGGGCGCCTAATGCAGAACGCGTTACGGTTATCGGCGACTTTAACCACTGGAACCGCGACAGCCATTCTTTAAAAGTACGGGAAGATGGTTCTGGTATCTGGGAAGGTTTTATTCCGGATCTGACAGGCGGTGAACTATACAAGTACCACATTAAATCGAATTACCACCTGTACCACGTAGAAAAGAGCGACCCGTTTGCGTTCGCCCGCGAAAAACCACCACAAACCGCCTCGCGCATCAGCGACCTGAAATATGAGTGGCAGGACCACGAGTGGATGGAACACCGCAAAACTATAGCCGGGCAGGCGCAGCCCATGAGCGTGTACGAAGTACATTTAGGCTCCTGGCGGCGACGACCGGAAGATAATAATCGGCCCCTGACCTACCACGAACTGGCCGAGGAGCTGCCGCAATATGTAAAGGAAATGGGCTTTACGCATGTGGAGTTCATGCCGGTCATGCACCACCCGTTTATGGGCAGTTGGGGCTACCAGATCACCGGGTATTTTGCTGCGGCCAGCGTGTATGGCTCCCCGCAGGAACTCATGCACCTGATCGATGTGCTGCACCAGCATGGCATAGGTGTAATTCTGGATTGGGTTCCGTCCCACTTCCCGTCTGACGAGCACGGGTTGGCTTACTTTGATGGCACGCACCTGTACGAGCACGCCGACCCGCGCAAAGGTTACCATCCCGACTGGAACAGCTACATCTTTAACTATGATCGCAACGAAGTACGTTCTTTCCTGATCAGCAATGCGCTTTTCTGGCTGGATAAATACCACGTGGATGGATTGCGGGTGGATGCGGTGGCCTCGATGCTGTACTTAGACTATAGCCGTAAAGAAGGGGAGTGGATACCAAACGAACACGGCGGGCGCGAAAACCTGGAAGCCATCTCCCTGATAAAAGACTTTAACCAGGCCGTGCATGAGAAGTATCCGGATGTGCAAACTATAGCCGAAGAATCCACGGCATGGCCTGCTGTAACAGGCAAGGTAAACGATGGTGGCCTTGGCTTTAATATGAAGTGGATGATGGGCTGGATGCACGATACGCTGGATTACTTCTCTAAAGACCCTATCTACCGCAAACACCATCAGGGCGAAATCACATTCAGCATTATTTACGCTTTCTCCGAACGGTTTATGCTGCCGCTCTCGCACGACGAGGTAGTGCATGGCAAAGGCTCACTCATCCGGAAGATGCCGGGCGATGAATGGCAGCAGTTTGCCAACCTGCGCATGCTTTATAGTTACATGTTTGCACACCCGGGCACAAAACTCCTGTTTATGGGCGGCGAGCTGGCCCAAAGCTCCGAATGGAACCACGACAGCAGCCTGGAGTGGCACTTACTGCAGTACCATTACCATAGTGGCATGCAACGCCTGTTACAACGCCTAAACAATTTGTATAAACAAGAACCGGCACTATACGAGCATAACTTCGACAGCAGCGGCTTTGAATGGGTTGATTTTCAGGATTCGCATAACAGCGTGATCAGCTTTTTACGGAAAGGCAATGACCCCAAAAATGACGTGCTTATAGTTTGCAACTTTACCCCGGTAGTACATGAAAACTATAGGTTAGGCGTGCCACACAAAGGCGAATGGGTACAACTCTTCAACTCTGATGACGAGCAGTTCGGCGGAAGTAACGTGCAGAATCCAGAAACGCTGCAGGCTGCAGAAGAGCCATCGCACGGCCGGGATTACTCCCTGACCCTGAAGTTACCGCCACTGGCAGTGGTATATTTTAAGTTAAAAAGTTAGAAAAGTATAAGTTTGGAAGTTATTTATAATAGAGAGTGAAAAACACCTTTCTAACTTTTTAACTTCCAAACTTTCTAACTTTCAATTATTTTCCATTCCGGAGGGGGAAGAGGCGGCGTAAACTCAATCCTCTTTTAGATTCTTCCTGTGGTAAACTATAGTCTGATACCGAACGCACATCTTCAATGGTATAAAATGCCTGTGGATTGTATTCCCGGATGATGTCCAGCACATGGTTCAGCTTTTTGCGCTTCACGATCATGAACAGCAGGTTTACTTTGCCCCGGGTGCCACGGGCATCTACACAAGTCAATCTATAGCCGTGGCCTTTCAGCCGCTCTATCAGGTTTTGTGCAGAATCTACAGTAATAACGCGCACTACCATTTGACCCAGGGCCAGCTTCTGCTCAATGCGCAGCCCTAAAAAGTTACCAGTAGCAAAGCCGCCGGCCCAGGCCAGGTAAGAGGCTACGTTGTTCAGGTTCTGCATCACTTGTGTTATGGCCACCAGCCAGATCAGCACTTCCAGGAAACCAAGCGCAGGCGCGATCATTTTGTCACCTTTGGAAATGAACACGATGCGTAGGGTGCCCAGGGTAACGTCCATGATGCGGGCAAAAAAGATCAATAAAGGAATAATTACCCACTCTGTTATAGTTGGGTCTAATCCGCTGAATAAATTCATTTGTAGTTAAATTTCGTCGGGTGGCTATAGTTTTAGTTTGGTATGTTGTTGCCTGAAACAGAAGCCCGTAGTTTAGGTAACGCTTCAGGATAGTTTTTCTGGATAAAGTAAAGCAGTTTTTCACGGACAAGACAACGCAGGTCCCAGGCATCGCCGGAATTACGGGCACTGAAAAGCGCACGAAGCTGTACATTGTCGTGTTGCGCATCGGTTACCTGCAGGCCGGCTACCTCGCCGTTCCATAACGCAGACCCGGATAGTATATGTTTTAGTTCTTTCCTGAGTTCCTCTACGGGTACTGCATAATCGGTGTAAAAATAAACGGTAGCTAAAATATCAGTGCTGGTGCGCGACCAGTTCTGGAAGGGCTTCTCGATAAAATAGTTGAGCGGAAGGATAAGCCGGCGGTTGTCCCAGAGGCGTAGCACCACATAGGTTAAGGTTATCTCTTCTACGCGGCCAAATTCCTGCTCTACTACCAGCACATCGTCTATCCGGATGGGTTGGGTAAACGCAATCTGTAAACCGGCCAGTAGGTTAGCCAGCGAGCGTTGCGCCGCAAAACCAAGTACCACCCCAGCTATGCCTGCTGATGTCAACAAACCGGTACCCAACGCCTTTACAGCCTCAAACTGTAACAAAACCATGGCGCTTCCTATAAAAACGATGAGGATAATGGTGATTTTCCGGACAAACTGTAGTTGCGTGTATAACTTCCGTTCCCTGAAATTATCCGGCTTATCGATAGCATACTTGTGCCGCACTATATCCTGCACCACCGACACTAGTTTTATCAGTATCCAGGCAAATACAATAATGTTGAAGATCTCGATTACACGTCTTAGCGAATGGATGCTGCTCTCTGATAACGGAACAGTTGGCAATGCCATCGATATAAAAAGCAACGGGAAAAAGTAAGTAAGCGGATGGTTAAGGTGTTTTGTAAGCGATGCTACCAACTTTGGGTTAGAGTACCTGTTATACAGATTCAGTAACTTAAATAACATGTACTTCAGGAGCAGGCCCAGCAAAACGCTTACAGCAAATATGATCAGGGTAATGGCCAGGTTATCGAGGTGGTCTATAAAAGATCGGAGTCTTTCCATGGGTTAAGCATTGGTACAGACATACATGCCGGTATATTTCTGCATAGTTACTTGCTAAAGTGCCTGTGGGTTATCATTTGTCAGGTATCTTAAGCTATTGCCTATTCTTTATGTAACTATAGCAAAAGCTTAATATAGGCCTCAACGTAACCGCGTATACCTACGTAAGGATATAAGAGCAAACTTGTGTTTTTTCTCATCAAATTCGACAATGTAAAATCTGGCACTATAGCCACAAAAACTAAACGTAATTGCCAGTTATAAACACTACTTTTTTCAGATGGCAAAACTGATTATCGTATCTAACCGCCTGCCGGTTAAACTACAGGAGAAAGACGGGAAACTGAAATACTCACCCAGTGAAGGAGGATTAGCGACCGGTTTGGGCTCTATCTATAAAAAGAAAGATAACCTGTGGATTGGCTGGCCCGGCATGGTGATAGAGGACGAACAGAAGCAGAAAACTGTTATAGAAGAGATCCGGAAGGATAACATGTACCCGGTTTTTCTGACAGAAAACGAGGTAAAAGAATTTTACGAAGGCTTTAGTAACGAAACACTTTGGCCTACTTTCCATTATTTCAGCCAGTACGCCATTTACGAACAGGACCTTTGGGACACCTATGTAGAGGTAAACCAGAAATACTGCGACGAGATACTGAAACATGCCAGCCCCAACGATACCATTTGGGTACACGATTACCAACTGTTGCTGTTGCCATCTATGCTACGCGAAAAACTGCCCGATGCAACTATAGGTTTTTTTCAGCACATTCCGTTTCCGAGTTACGAGGTGTTCAGGCTGCTGCCCTGGCGTAAAGAGATACTGGAAGGGATGCTGGGCGCTGACCTGGTGGGTTTCCATACCTATGACGATATGCGCCACTTCCTGAGTTCGGTAAACAGGCTGATTGGCTACGGCGGCATGCATGGCTGGATAAATACCGGAACCCGTTCCCTGCTCGTCGATTCGTTTCCGATGGGGATAGACTATGAAAAGTATTCGGAAGTAGCGGCATCAGAAAAAGTGCTGAAACTGGAGGAGCAATATCGTAAAAACGTTGGTACCGAAAATATCATCATCTCGATAGACAGGCTAGACTATTCTAAAGGAATACCACAGCGTTTACAGGCTTTTGAAATGTTCCTGGAACGTTACCCCGAGTTTCATGGAAAGGTAACGCTGGTGATGCTGGTGGTGCCAAGCCGTGATGCCGTGGAGAAGTATAAAGAACTGAAAGAAGAAGTAGACGAACTGGTTGGCCGCATCAATGGCAAGTATAGCGACATCAACTGGAACCCGATACAATATTTTTACAGATCGTTGCCACTGGAGGTACTTTCTGCTTTTTACCGCATGGCTAATGTAGCCCTGGTAACCCCGATGCGCGACGGCATGAACCTGGTGTGTAAAGAGTATGTAGCCAGTAAACTAGACCAGAAAGGGGTGCTTATACTCAGCGAAATGGCCGGGGCCTCTAAAGAACTATCAGATGCGCTGCTTATAAACCCAAATGACATAAATAAGATGGTTGAGGCGCTGCATGAAGCCCTGACCATGCCGGAAGAAGAGCAGAAAATGCACATGGCCGTGATGCAGGATACCTTGAAACGCTATAACATTCACCACTGGGTAAGCCTGTTTATGGACCGCCTTTCTTATGTGAAGATCAAGCAGATGTCTTTGGAAACCAGCTACCTCGACGAAGCTACATTCCAGGAAATGAGCGACTCTTACGAATTGGCCAGCTCACGACTTATTTTCCTGGAGTACGATGGCGCACTTACCAACTATAAAGCTAAGCCGCTGATGGCCCGCCCAGATGAAGACCTGCTGGAACTACTCGAAAACCTGAGTGCTAATCCTAAAAACAGAGTTGTAATCATTAGCAGCCGCGAAAAAGCAAACATGGAAGATTGGCTGGGCCACCTGAACCTGGATATAGTTGCCGAGCATGGTGTGTGGCTTAAACAACGTGGAGCAGGCTGGAAAACCATGATGAGCCTGATGGACGACTGGAAAAGCGATATTCGCCTGATTTTGGAACTATATGTTGACCGCACACCTGGCTCCTTTATCGAAGAAAAGGAATATTCGCTGGTGTGGCACTACCGCCGCGTAGAAACCGGCTTAGGCGAACTGCGTGCCCGCGAGTTGGTTAACCACCTGAACTTCCTGGCGACAAACAGTAACCTGCAGGTATTGGATGGGCAAATGGCGGTGGAGATAAAAGCGCAGGAAGTAAATAAAGGCAAGGCAACCAGTCATTGGCTGAACATGTATCCGCATGAGTTTGTGCTGGCCGTTGGCGATGACTGGGGCGATGAAGAAATTTTTAAAGCCATGCCACGTAACGCCTATACTATAAAAACAGGTAATGCGTATTCTATCGCCAAGTATCATTTAGATGGCCCTGGCGAAGTAAGGGAGATGTTAGCGAAACTTATAAAACAGGAATCAAGAGAGATGCCGCCCAACGCTAAAATGACGGGGTGAATTAAAACACAAAAGCCACTGCAAAGTGGCTTTTGTGTTTTAATAGAATTTGAACTTATCATATCAAGGTCAGTGAAAACCTAGGTTTTTATAGTTTTTACTATATCGTTTAGAACGAAGTTGAGAAATCTTATATATCCTATAGTCTTCTGTCATTTCAAACAAAGTGCGAAATCTATCACAGCTTATAGTTGAAGACTTCTGCAATATGAAACAAGTCTTCCTTTCAAATTCCCTATCTTCCTGGGAGCTTTACTGACCCATCGTTTCAACTTAACTTTGGTGCCCTCACGGCCGGGAGGCCCCGTCTTTGGGCATCGCGCTGCTGCCTTCTTGCTATCCTCGTTCCTCGGATTGCCTGACGGCACCGCAACAAGTCAAAGGCGCTCAACCCAAAGACTGATATCTTTCTACTATTGACCACTATCTATAGTTTAAACTTGCTCGCTTCGAGATTTATCATAGTTATAGTTTCGTAGGGACAGGTCGCGACCTGTCCGTATTATGCCGCCAACTATAGAACTGTAACTTTAACTATAGCTAATGCAGAAATTCCCCTCTTGAGAGGGTAGGGTGTGTTATAGTATAGTCTTAACGCATCTTCTCACAAGATCCTTCCAGGATGACAAAAGAAAATGTAGCAGAAACTACTTCCCCTGTTTTGAGGGTAGGTGCCCTCTTAAAAGGAGATGGCAGGGGAAAATCCTAAAACAGCGTTCCGCTACCACTGTTCTTGCTTTCAACCTTTTTAGGCTTGGCGGGCTCTTCGCAGTTTTCTTCGTTAAATACCTGGTCTATGGCTTTTTCGGCGGCGCGCAGTTTGTCTTTGCAGAGTTTAATAAGCTGCGACGAACGCTGTACCTTCTGGGTCAGTTCATCCACATCCACCGCATCGTTCTCAATCGCTCTCAGAATTTCTTCTAGCTCCTGCGTTGCTTCGCGGTAGGTCATGGTGCTGATATCTTTATAGGGTGTCATTGGCTTCTTTGTTTACGATTATACTATGGATGGTGCCGTCTTTCATTCTGGTTTCTACTACATCGCCGTCCTGCACCTGGGCTATGCTTTTTATGATCCTGCCGTTAACCAACGTAAGCGTGTAACCGCGCAGCAACAATTTTTCGGGGTTATTGGCCTTTATGCTTGCTTCGATCAGTTTAAGCCGGTGCTCGTCGGTTTGCAGTTTGCGGGCAGTGGCAAATGCCAGCTTATTGCTTTGTTTGGTAAAACTGATCTCTTTTAGTTTTATATTCTCTTTTACTTCGGTCTCTACACAGTGGCTGAGCGTGTTTAGCTCATGCTCCTTCATATGCAGGTAGCGCTGTGCCTTACCTTCTACGCAAACGGCGAGCTCGCTCAGGTAGCGCTCCCGTTGATGCATCCGGTCTTTGGTACATGCACTAATATCACGTTCCAGGTCACTTACCGTATGTTTCTGGCTATCCAGAAAAGCCTTTGGTTTAACCAGTAATCCCCGCGATAATGTTTCCAGCAAGTCCCGACCTTCCTGTAAGAAATCTTTGGTTGTGTTGGATATCCGTAGTCGTACCCTTTCCAGTTTGTCTTCTGTCAGGTTCAGTTGCTGGGCTGTAAACATCCGGATGCTATCGTAAAGTCCTTCGGTATATTCTTCAAAGCTACGGAAACGTTCTATCAGGAAAGTGGCTACAGCTGTTGGCGTTTTTAAACGGGTGTGTGCTACCAGGTCGGCAATGCTTTCGTCGCGCTCGTGGCCAATACCTGTTAACACCGGCAAAGGGGCATTCCCAATCGAAGCAGCTATACTATAGTCATCAAAACAGCTCAGATCGGTTTGCGAACCACCACCCCGAATAATAACAATAGCATCAAAGCGCTCTTTATAGTTTGCGATTAGGGCCATGGCTTTATTTACAGAAGCGGGGGCGTCGTTGCCCTGCACTGTTGCCGGAAAAAGCGTTGTATGGAAACTATAGCCGTACGCGTTATTTTGCAACTGATGAATAAAATCCTGGTAACCAGCCGCTGTGGCCGACGAAATTACGGCCAGGCGTTGCGGAACTTCCTCCAGTTCCAGTTCTTTATTTGCAGTCAGTAATCCTTCTGCTTCCAGTCGCTTCAGGGTTTCCTGTCGCTGGCGGGCAAGGTCACCGATGGTATAGTTTGGGTCGATGTTCTGGATATCTAGGCTCAAGCCATACAGCTCATGAAAACGCACCGTTGCCTGGAAAAGGATCTTTAATCCTGCTTTAAGCGGCTGACCTGTCTTATCCTCGAAAAAACGGCTGAGCATCGAAAACCGGGCGCTCCAGATGGTAGCACGAGCCTGGGCCACCACATTGCGGGCATCGTCGCCTTTATCAACCAGCGTTACATAGCAATGGCCTTTGCGCCGGTCCGGAGTAATCTGGGCTATCTCGGCTACAACCCAGTAGCTGTCCGGAAACGAAATCTCCAGTTCCTCCCTGATCTGCTGGTGCAGCTCAAAGAGCGACAGAGGAGTCTGGAACTCCTCGTAAACAGTGGTCTGCCGGAAAAATAACTGGGACATCAGCCGGATTAAGGGTTACTCTACTATAAATAGCAAATTACGAATTGATTTTATAGTTGTAAGGTAAGTATACCGGAATTTTTAAATTTTTTGCTCCTGCGACTTTATATAGTACTATAACTATACTTGTAAGGTTGCTAATTTGTTTGGTTTTATTGTTGCGTTTTAGGTTGCTGAAGTTGCGCTAATACCTCGTTTACCTGCTGTTGCCATTCCTGTTTCTGAAGGATGACCGGTGGCGCGGCGCGTTCCAGGCAGTCCAGGGCAGGGCAGCGCTCGCAGGTTTCGTTTACCATCCGGTGCAGTATGACAGGGTCCTGCAAAAATTTTACTTTCCGGCGCAAATTCTCATTCAGAAGCAAACCAATACTTACCGTTTCAGATGCCCGCTCCGATGGATTTGCCAACGCTATGACCAGGTACTCGTTTTCGGAGTTGATGTAATTGGAGCGTTGTGCCCCAACTATAGGCCCACCACCCGGCATGGTTGCAAAATCGTTAAACAAGGTTAGTGAGATCCAGCGGCGGCAATAGTGTTCGTTCAGCAGCGACGCGTGCGGGTTATGCAAACCAGCCAGGTGCAGCTCTTTGGTAAGCGAATAATGCTGGGTGCCCGGCTCGTGGTTAAACCTTAGAAAGAACAGTTGTTTGATGTTAAAGAACCTTGGTAACAGCGATGTGATACGGTGCAGCAATGTTTCCGGGGATGTTTTGTAGGTATCCATCAGTTGCAGCAAAAACTCCGGTTGCCAGGTAGGTAATGAAAAAAAACGCTGCAAGTCCTGCACCAGTCGGTCGCGGTTAAGCAGCAGGGCGCCGGCAAAGTACGAAGCCCTGAAATGGTTGAGCACTTCCTCAAAAGAAGTCACTTTAACCCAGGTAGATGTATAAGGCCGCAACTGTAGTTGCAGGTGTTGGAAGCCAAGTTCGCGGGCCATGGCAAAAGCCTGTTGTTGTTCTGTTAAGGCAGCATTCAGTAACAGTTTAGGCGATGGGTCCGGTATAAAAACACTGCGCAGGGGCTTAAGGGCAGGCTGTTCGTCAAAAGTAGCCAGCTCAGTTTCGATGCCATAGATATTCAGGAGCAAGTCGTTTAACTGGGGCAGGGTAGGTGTAAATTCAGGATCGAGGCCATGAGTTGTAAGAAAGGTTTCCGCTTCCGATTCAATATCCTCAAAATAGTTTTCGTGCAGTTCCTGGTACGAGCGCAGCGCAGAAAAATAGAACTGTTCTACCCGCAGGTCAAAAGCCCTGGAAATTTCAAGTAACGTTTTAATAAAAGCGCTCAGTTTGGCCGGGGCAGTAGCAAATATATCTACCAGCCGGCTCAGGTCCAGCCCGAAATGCTCGAGCGGCAACTCCGATAAGATATTGGAATGCAGCAACTCACCTACCGGTTGCAGTCGCTTCGATAACTGCAGCGACACCAACGAATCATAACTCACGCCCAAGGCATCGGCTATAGTTGCAATCTTACTTGGCTTCGGGTGTTTCTTCCCTTTTTCGATCTCATTCAGGTACGATACTGATATTTCGGTGGCAGCCGCGAGGTCGGTCAGCGAGATGCCTTTTTCGATACGCAGTTGCTTAATTTTCAATCCGAGGATGAGTCGGATAATGTCTTCCTGCAGCTTCATGTAAAGGGTTATAGTTTGGGCGCTGATGTGAAATACGAGGATTTAATGGATAACTCCTAAAAAAGCGTAAAAATATTTTTAGCGAAAATTCGCTAAAATTTTAAAACGCCCGTATAGTTCTAAAAATCCTTAAAAGTATCTCACCATCAAATTCTTATAAAGTCATGATTACTGAAAGCACGATCGAAGTAAAAGGAAAGATGACAGAAACCTTTGAGAAAATACTTACACCCGATGCCCTGGAATTTGTGGAAATGCTGCACGACAGGTTTAATGCTAAGAGGCTGGAGTTGCTGGCAGAAAGAGTAACAAGACAGCAACGGATAGATGCTGGTGAGTTACCGGGTTTTCTGACTGATACCGAAGACATCCGCAAAGCTGACTGGAAAGTGGGAAGTATACCGGAGGACTTGCAGCTGCGCCGGGTAGAAATTACCGGCCCTGTTGACCGCAAGATGGTGATCAATGCGCTGAACTCCGGAGCCAATGTGTTTATGGCCGACTTTGAAGATGCCACTTCACCAACTTGGGAAAACCTGTTGCACGGGCAACTTAACCTGCGCGATGCCATTCGCCGGGACATTGATTTTACAGTACAGAACGGCAAAACGTACCGGCTAAACGAGAAAGTGGCCGTATTGATGGTGCGCCCGCGTGGCTGGCATCTGCCTGAAAAACATGTTTTGATCGGTGACACCCCGGTTTCAGGGTCTCTTTTTGATTTCGGTTTATACTTTTACCATAACGCGAAAGCCCTTTTAGAGCGCGGAACCGGGCCTTACTTTTACCTGCCTAAACTGGAAAATCACCTGGAAGCCCGGCTTTGGAACGATGTGTTTGTAGCCGCCCAGGAGGCGCTGGATATTCCTGTCGGAACTATAAAATGCACCGTGCTCATCGAAACCATAACAGCCGCTTTTGAGATGGAAGAGATCCTGTATGAACTACGTGACCATATAGTTGGGCTGAATGCCGGCCGCTGGGATTACATTTTCAGTGCGATCAAGAAATTCAGGAAGCATGCAACAATCGTTTTCCCGGACAGAACAGACGTGACCATGCAGGTGCCATTTATGAAAGCCTATACTGATCTGCTGGTAAAGACCTGCCACAAACGCGGGGCGCATGCCATGGGCGGGATGGCCGCTTTTATACCTAACCGCCACGACCCAACTATAAACGAGAGAGCCTTTGCCAAAGTAGCCGCAGACAAAGCCTTTGAAGCAGCCAATGGTTTCGACGGAACCTGGGTTGCTCACCCGGATCTGGTTAAAGTTGCCCGCGCTGCTTTCGATGATGTATTAGGTGATAAACCGCACCAGAAAGAGGTGCTCCGAGAGGATGTACAGGTTACCGCAAAGGACCTGCTCAACTTTACTATTCCGGATGGTAGAATTACCGAACAGGGGCTGCGGCTGAATATAAATGTTGGCATCATGTACATCGGCAACTGGTTGTGCGGCACAGGCGCGGCGGCTATTCATAACCTGATGGAAGATGCTGCAACTGCGGAAATTTCGCGGGCACAGGTATGGCAATGGCTACACCACGAAAATACCAGAACGGTAGATGGCCTGGAGATAACCGAGGAGCGCGTACTGCAACTTATTAAAGAAGAAACCGCGAACATAAAAGAAGAGATTGGCCTGGTGATGTTCAAGAATTGTCATTTCGAGAAGGCTGCTCAGTTGTTCTCCGAATTGGTCTTATCAAAATACTTCGTCGAGTTTCTGACCCTGCCAGCTTACAAATACCTGGATTAATTAATAATGATTAATGGCGAATGAGTAATGAAGAATTGCTGTTTGTAGCCATTTCGCATTCATCATTAGTCCTTGGTCACTTATCATTAATCATTCTTCATTATTCACTACTCATTAATTACTGCCATGAACAAGAAAGAAAGAATTCAGAAGATCGAAACAGATTGGATTGAAAATCCGCGTTGGGCGGGCATCCGCAGACCCTATAGTGCCGAAGAGGTAGTGAAGTTACAGGGCTCGGTACAGATAGAACATACACTGGCCAGAAACGGGGCTACAAAACTATGGAAATTGCTGCACTCTGAAAAGTATGTGGCTGGCTTGGGCGCGCTAACTGGAAACCAGGCGGTGCAGGAAGTACAGGCAGGCCTGAATGCCATTTACCTGAGCGGTTGGCAGGTAGCTGCTGATGCCAACCTGGCCGGGCACATGTATCCCGACCAAAGCCTGTATCCGGCCGACTCTGTACCGAATGTGGTGAAGAAGATTAACAACTCCCTGCTGCGTGCCGACCAGATACAAAGTGTAATCGGCGACGGAGAAATAGATTACATGGTACCTATAGTTGCCGATGCCGAAGCCGGCTTTGGCGGTAACCTGAACGCTTTTGAGTTAATGAAAATGATGATAGAAGCGGGCGCGTCAGGAGTGCATTTTGAGGATCAGTTATCGTCTGCTAAAAAGTGCGGCCACCTGGGAGGTAAGGTGTTGGTTCCTACACAAGAAGCTATCAATAAACTGGTTGCCGCGCGCCTGGCAGCCGATGTAATGGGCGTACCAACTATAGTTGTTGCCCGCACCGACGCTGATGCCGCCACCCTGATCACCAGCGACATTGACCCACGCGATCATGAATTTATACTGGATGCACCACGAACCAGCGAAGGCTTTTACCATGTGCGCTGCGGCATAGAGCAGGGGATAGCACGCGGCCTGGCCTACGCGCCATATGCTGATCTCATCTGGATGGAAACATCACACCCTGACCTGGATCAGGCACGCCGTTTTGCCAAAGCGATCCATAGAGAGTTTCCGGGTAAGTTGCTGGCATATAACTGCTCACCGTCTTTTAACTGGGCAGCTAAATTAAGTGTGGAAGAGATGGCTATTTTCCGGGAAGAACTGGCAGAGATGGGCTATAAATTCCAGTTTATAACGCTGGCTGGTTTCCATGCACTTAACACCAGTATGTTTGAGCTGGCCAAGGCATACAAAGAGCGCGGCATGGCGGGTTACTCCGAGTTGCAGGAGCGGGAGTTTGCCCTTACCAAAGATGGCTTTAAAGCAGTAAAACACCAGTCGTTTGTAGGTACCGGTTACTTCGATGCCGTACAGAATACTGTAACAGCCGGTGCTGCCTCTACAGTTGCGTTGGCAGGCTCTACCGAAGAACAGCAGTTTCATTAATAGGAGCTATAGTTATAATATGGTGCGGGCGTAGTTGCCTTTTCCTGGACTACAACTTTATCGGAATGGGCTTTTATTATAAGGGATTGTCCCCTTGAGGGGACTACAGGGGTGTCGATAGGGAACGGATTAGCCCAAAGCTCATCTGTTATGATAAGCTTTGCTAAAAAAACACCCCTATAATCCCCTCAAGGGGATAATTCTCTCTTGTCAAAGAAATCTTTAACTGAAAAAGGGCGAAGATGGAAATGTTATGGGACATGATAAGGCATCTTCGCTCGTGTCGAACTATAGTCTGGGCGTCCCGACCAGTTGAGTTATAAGCTTCACTTTATTAAAGGCATGGGCTGCATGCCTGGGCTGGCCAATATAATTATCTTAGAAACTATAGTTACCAAAAAGCCCGCAGAGACTTTTGTGTCTGCGGGCTTTTTGCTGCTATTGGCAGTAACTATAAAATCACTTAATGCACTACGCGTAATACGGGTTCCGGCAGCGGCTGGCGGGTTTCGTGGTCTATGGTAAAGTACCCAACCATACTGGGTCCATAGCCAAGGTTTATCTCTATAAACCGGTTCTTTTCCGGCAGCATGCTGATCAACTCAGAACGAAGGGTACTGTATTTTGATAACAGGTCAGCCATTTTTTGTTCTTTGTCATTCAGATCGTTATGGCCTTCTTTAATTTCCTGCTCCAGGTCGTGCTGCTCGGGATCAAAATCCGATTTCATGCTTTGTAGCGAAAGCAGTTCTACATCCAGTAAACGAATGTCGCGCTCAATGTTGAGGTATTCTTTTACCTTATCTTCCAGCGGAATCAGCGATTTGTCTAAATATTGTGTCAGGTTTTCCATAGTAATTTGCAGGGTGTTGCGTTGTATGGAAGTATACGCAGTTCACAGAATTTATTTTCGGATTTTAAGCTATAGCTTTCAGAAACTATAGTTTAAAGCCATTTAAAAAATTTACGAAGCAGCTTAAGTTTATCGCCGTATGGTGGATACCGGAACGGAAGGTCGAGCCAGGTGCCGCGGTATAGCACACTTTTCTGATGCGAAAAAACATCAAAACTGGCCATGCCGTGGTAACTGCCCAAGCCGCTGCTGCCCACGCCGCCAAACGGTAAATTAGGGTTAGCCAAATGCGAAATAGTATCGTTAATACAGCCTCCGCCAAAGTGCACCTGCTGCAGTACCTGGTCCTGGTATAGTTTATTATTGGTAAACAAGTATAGCGCAAGTGGCTTGGCATGGCGGTTAACCATGGTTATGGCTTCGTTTAAGGTATCAAATGCAATTACCGGAAGTATGGGCCCGAAGATCTCTTCCTGCATGGACGGGTGATCCCAGGTGATGTTGTCAAGCACAGTTGGCGCGATGTATTTTTCTGAAGGATCAGTCTGGCCCCCAATCCGGATGTTTTCCGGGGTAAGCATGGCATTTAGGCGCTCAAAATGCCGGATGTTGATGATGCGGGCAAAGTCGGGGCTGCTGGCAGGATGCTCGGTATAAAAATCACGGATGCATTGGGCCATCTGCTGGATAAATTCTTCTTTTACATCTTCCTGCACCAACACATAATCGGGGGCTACGCAGGTTTGTCCGGCGTTTAAAAACTTGCCCCAGCAAATGCGACGCGCTGCAAGTTCCATATCCGCATCAGCGCTAACTATAGCCGGGCTTTTACCGCCAAGCTCCAGCGTAACAGGTGTCAGGTTTTCGGCGGCGGCTTTCATCACTACTTTGCCAACCTGTGTGCTTCCCGTAAAAAAGATATAATCGAACTGCTGTGCCAATAACTGCTGGGTGGTTTGTACGCCACCTTCTACTACGGCAAGGTAACGTTCCTCAAAATTTTGTGAGATAAGGCGGTTAACTATAGCTGCGGTGTTTGGCGCAATTTCAGAGGGTTTAAGTATAGCGCAGTTGCCGGCTGCCATAGCCCCGATCAGCGGAGTGAAAAGCAGGTTAAGCGGATAGTTCCAGGGCGAGATGATGAGCGCCACTCCGTAAGGTTGGGGGTATACATAACTGCGCGCCGGAAAATTGATCAGCGATTCTGGTACCTTGCGGGGTTTTACCCAGTCGTCTATACTTTTCAGGGCCAGCTTCAGTTCCAGTTCTATAAACCCGATCTCGGTGCCAAACGCTTCCAAGGCAGGCTTCCGGAAATCAGCATAGAGGGCATCAAACAAATCCTGCTCGTGCGCTTTTAAAATGTGTTGTAGTTTGCGCAGTTGTGCCTTCCGGAAGTTAACGGGCAGGGTATGGCCGGTAGCAAAATAAGTGCGTTGCAGGCGCAACAGCATTTCGATGCGTTCCTGGCTGTCTTCCCCGGTTGCAGGAGGTGTGGCGTGTTGTTGGGAAAGGGCCATATGCTAACGTTTTGAGTTGATGTCGTCGGTTGGAGATGGTGAAGCAGTTCGTCCCGTAAAGTTATCCATAGAAGTGTATACGTTAAATATACGGCCAACTATAACGTCGAAGAGGCGTGTTGGCAAAAGCCCCCGGAACAATGGTAAAAGGTGAACTATAGCAGGTTTGCGCACAATGATCCTGTTATCTGCTATGGCTTGTACAATAGCTTCTGAAATGACATCGGGGTCAAGTATAGGCGTGAGCAAAGGCCCGCGTGCACCGGCAAACATACCGGTATTTATGTAGCTTGGCGTAACGGTGGTAACGTGCAGGTCTTTGCTTTGCTTTTCCAACTCCAGGCGCAGGCTCTCAGACCAGCCAAGTACCGCCCATTTGCTGGCTGCATACACGCTCATGCGCGGGTTTGGTGTAAGGCCTGCCGCAGAGGCAATGTTTACAATATGGCCGCTTCCGCGCGTAATAAAACCATCTAAAAAAGCCAGGGCCACATACATCGGCCCGGCAGCATTTATGCCTAAGGTGCGGTCTATGTCGCGGTAGCTGTGCTCCTGAAACAGGTTACCAACCACTATTCCGGCATTATTGATAACTATAGTTGGCAACCCGACTTCCTGTATCACCTGTTCCGCGGCTTGTTGCACGTTTTGTGCATTGGCCACATCTACTATATACCCGCTTGCGCTAAAACCTTCTGCCTGTAAATCTGTAACAACCCGGTTAAGCAGTTCGGTGTTCACATCCCAGATAACCAGGTGGCTGGCTCCACGCTGCAGGCATTTACGGCCTATTATGTTGCCGATGCCCGAGGCACCGCCTGTTATCAAAACTATACTTCCCGAGATCTGTGTCATAGTTAGCGATAGGTATATTTTAAAAGCATCTTTAAATTAATAAGTATTTAAATAAAATAGAACGATAGCTACTGATTTAGAAAACAGACATGCAGATACGATAAATTTGTATCTTTGAAAGCAGCCATTGAACAGGTTGCCAAAGTATAGCACACACTACTATGAAGATAATCGAATGCCCGCGCGATGCAATGCAGGGGCTCCAGAAATTTATACCTACCGATGTTAAGATTGAGTACATCAACCAACTGCTAAAAGTAGGATTTGATACGATTGATTTCGGAAGCTTTGTGTCGCCGAAGGCTATACCGCAGATGAGCGATACGGCAGAAGTGCTGGCTAACTTGGACCTGGATAACACCACCTCAAAACTGCTGGCCATAATTGCAAACATACGTGGTGCAGAAGAAGCCGCTCAGCATAAACAGATCGATTACCTGGGTTTCCCGCTTTCAGTTTCCGAAACGTTTCAGCAGCGCAACACCAACAAAACTATAGCCGAGGCCATGGAGCAACTGGCCCACATTCAGGAAATCTGCCATAAGCACAATAAAACCCTCGTAACATACATCTCCATGGGTTTCGGAAATCCGTACAACGACCCTTGGGATACCGAAACGGTGCTGCACTTCGTTCACGAACTGGACAAACTACAGGTTAAGATCATTTCGCTGTCTGATACCATTGGCGTTTCTAATCCGGAGAATATACATTATTTGTTCAGTTCCCTGATTCCGGCGTTTAAACACATTGAGTTTGGTGCGCACCTGCATACCACGCCTACTACCTGGCACGAAAAAGTGGAGGCTGCCTATAGTTCCGGCTGCCGTAGCTTTGATGGGGCCATACGCGGTTTTGGTGGTTGCCCGATGGCGAAAGACGAACTGGTAGGCAATATGGCCACCGAAAATTTAGTAACATACTTTAACACGATTGGTGTAAATTTGAACCTGAACCAGGCCGCCCTGGATGCGGCCATCTCACAGTCTGATGCTGTGTTTTCCTGATTATGGCAAAGAATATAATTGTAGATATTTTCATTCCCTGTTTCGTGGACCAGATGTTTCCGGAAACAGCTATGAACATGGTAAAAGTGCTGGAAAGTGTAGGCTGCGAGGTAAACTATAACCCCAACCAGACCTGCTGCGGACAGCCTGCCTTTAACGCCGGTTTTTTTAGCGAAGCCCGCGAAGTAGCCACCAAGTTTCTGGATGATTTCTCGAACGAGACTTCGCATTACATTGTAGCGCCTTCGGCTTCGTGTGTGGGCATGGTGCGTAATGCATACCAGGATATTTTTGTGAAGTCGTCGAATTTGGTGAAGTACCGCGCCATGCAGAAAAAGGTGTATGAGTTCACGGAGTTCCTGACTGATATTATGGGCATTACCGCTATACCCGGTGCTTCGTTGCCGGGCAAGTTTACCTACCACGACTCGTGCAGCGCTCTCCGTGAGTGCGGCATCAAAGCTGGCCCGCGTGCTTTGCTGGAAAACGTAGAAGGCTTTGAACTGGTAGAGATGGCTGATAACGAAACCTGCTGTGGTTTTGGTGGTACTTTTGCCGTTAAGTTCGAAGCCATATCAACAGCCATGGCCGAGCAGAAAGTAGATAATGCCCTGGCCACTGGAGCCGAGTTTATAGTTTCTACAGACAGCAGCTGCCTGATGCACTTAGAGGCGTATATTAAAAAACAGAACAAGCCTATCAGGACCATGCACATTGCCGATGTGCTGGCAAGTGGCTGGTAGTTTTTGATTGTAGAGTTGCTGAATGTAGTTTCAGTTATAAACTATAGCATATATAAAAAGGCCTGTGCAACTATAAAGTGCACAGGCCTCTTTGTTTTTGTTAAACTATAGTTTAGCGGTTGATATAGTAGCTGAAGCCAATGCCAAATGTGCTGCTACTTAAGTTAAGGCCAAAATCTGACTGAACCTCTTTATATGATCCTTCTTTTGGCTTAAAAGTGACCTTGGTATAGCCAAGCGAGCCGAAATAAGTGCTTAAGCCAATCTTTTCAGTTGGGAAGAAAGTGATGCCAGGAACTATGCTTGCAAATACACAATTCCGTGTAGACTCCGTCTTGGTTGAATTAAAGTTATTTTCAGTTTTATTGTTACCTAAAGAGAATCCCGCTGAAGCAGTTCCGGTAAAGGCGAGTTTCTCCGAAAGCATAAAGTACTTTCTTACAAACGGACTGAACTCAACACTGGTAGAAACTGACTCACTGGTAAATTTATAAGACTCTTTACCGATAACCAACTCGGTCTTTGAATAATTAAGGCCAATATTCATTCCGAGTTCAAGGCGATCACTTACCATATAACCTATACTTGGTTTTAGGGCGAAACTTGTAATGGTATTTGTACGAGGATCACTGTTGCTTTCAATCTCATCCTGTGACCTGTTGATCCCTAAAGTGCCTGATACAACTATACTTCTCTGAGTAGTTTGTGCAAATGCACCTGTACTTAATAAAGCTAAAACGGCTGCTGTTAATAATTTTTTCATGTTTGTTTTCATAAATGTTTCCGTAAAAATATAGAAACATATTAATAACATAATATGTATTAGTTAAGGGATTTTAAGTAGGTTTTTGCAAGTAAGCTGAGCAGAAAACGGTTAATCTATACTTTGTGTGTACCCCTTCGTATAAAGCCTAAAAATAAATACAGTGCAATTTGAGTAAGTCACAGATTACGGGCGGCCGGCCGCTTAAATTATCGGTAAAAGAGTACATGCGCGGTATTACCGGCGGATTGCTTTTTAGTTTTCCGTTACTGTTTACCATGGAGGTATGGTGGGCTGGTTTTAGTGCCACACCTGCGCAGCTTCTGGGCCTGGTACTTTTTACTTATTTGTTATTGCTCGGGTATAACCGGTATGCGGGCATGCGGCCTGGTGTTTCCTGGCGCAGCATCATGATAGATTCTGTCGAGGAAATGGGCATCGGGCTGGTGCTTTCGTTTGCAGTGTTGCTTGTGCTTAACCGGATAGAACTTGCAGGGATGGCCCTGAGCGAGATAATTGGCAAAACCGTGATAGAGGCCATGGCGGTATCCATTGGGGTATCGATTGGTACGGCACAGCTTGGCGCCACCAATGACGCAGAACAGGAAGAAGACGAAGAACTGGAAGCAGAAAAAGAGCCCGGACGCTTTGGTATGGTTGTGCTTGCATTTTGCGGCGCTATACTTATTGGCGGCAATGTGGCCCCAACCGAGGAGGTAGTTATGCTGGCAGTAGAGGCTATGCCTGTCCATATTCTGTTTATGGCCCTTACGTCGGTAGGGCTCAGTGTTATAGTTGTATACTTCAGCGATTTTAAGGGATCATCCAGCAGCCGAAATTCCGATTTTTACTTCTGGCTAACCTTTGATACCTGCGTAAGTTACCTGGTAGCATTGCTGGCATCGGCAGTAACACTCTGGTTTTTTGGCCGGTTCGAGGGGCTTAACTTCTGGACAGGTTTTTCAGAAGTAATTGTGCTGGGCGTGTTGTCTTCGTTAGGAGCATCGGCGGGCAGGTTACTTATAAAATAAAGCAATGACAGTGGAAAAGAAAGATAAACAAAACAGCAACGACCAGAAGAACTGGCTGGAGTGGCTTGTATTTGGGGTAAGCCTGTTTTTATTGGTGGGGATACTGGGCTATCTCTTATACCAGACTATACAGCATAAACCAGGCGAACCCGACATATACGCCGAAGCAATGGCCGATCCGTCTGAGTTAGCGCCTAACCGCTATTTGGTAAGTATTTTTAATAAAGGAGGCGCGACTGCCGAAGAAGTGGTTATAGAATTTAAGCTCTATAAAAGTGGTGCAGAAAAGGAGAAATCAGAATTGTCAGTGGCTTTTGTGCCGAAAGATTCAGAGAGTAAAGGCTGGATAACTTTCTCGGGCAAACTTGAAACTACTGACTCAGTAGCGACAAGAGTGATCAGTTATAAAAAACCGTAATTGTAGTTGCTTACATAAAATAAAAACCTGCCATGGCAAAAAAGAAAAATCAACAACCGGTAGTTAAAGCCAATAACCAGACGGTGGAGTTACCTGTGCCTAAAGGCAAGCTACTGGCAATAGGCGGCAAAGAAAGCAAGTCAGGGGAAGAGCAGACTGAAGTACAGCGCCTGAGTAAAGACTTTATCAGCGAAGAAATTCTGAAACGTTTTGTAAAAGAACTGCGTGGCGAAAACCCTATGGTAGCAGTGTTGCCAACTGCATCAGGAGAGCCTGACGAAAGTGCCCAAAGCTACGTGAAAGAGTTTAAAAACCTGGGTATAAACGATGTGCAGGTGCTGGATATAAGAGAGCGGGCCGACGCGATGAAGGAAGAGAACTGCGAAATAATAAAAAAAGCGGCCGGCATTATGATAACCGGCGGAGACCAGCTAAAACTAACAGCTATACTTGGGGGTACGTCTTTCCTGGAAACTATAAAAGAGCGCTATACTTTCAACGATTTTATAATTGCCGGCACAAGTGCGGGCGCAGCGGCACTCTCCACACCTATGATTTATGAGGGTGAAACCAATAAAGGCATGCTGAAAGGTGATGTGCGCATCACTACCGGTCTGGAGTTTCTGAAAAACGTAGCCATAGATACTCACTTTATTCAGCGCGGCCGCATTATACGCATGGCGCAGTGCATAGCAACTAACCCTGGCTGTATTGGCATCGGTCTGGAAGAGGATACGGCTGTACTTGTAACAGAAGGCCGGCATGTAGAAGTAATCGGAACCGGGTTGGTAACTGTTGTAGATGGCATGAAGATTACACGCAACAGTATTTACGAGATTGAAACTGGCGAGCCATTTTCGCTGTGTGGGATAACTGTGCACCTGATGGCGGCCGAAGAGACCTATGTACTCCCAGTTTTCAACCAGTTGCATGCATGATAGGCTAATATGAAGTTACATACTATAGCAATAGTTCAAGGGCTATGCTGGGTGATAACCGGTATCTAGCCCTTTTTGCATTTGAGTACAGTTCTTGCCCCGAATTCTATACACCGAGTATAAGCTTAGCTGGGATTTAAATGGGTATCTTCTGTTTACCGGGAAAGCCGATACTCTGTGTTTTTTCCAAAACTATAGCCGGTAACTATAGGTTTTACCCAAAACAAAAGGCATCCTGCTACACAAGATGCCTTTTATAGTTTATACTTCAGCTTTTTAAGCTTCCGGTCGCAGGCGTACTACCAGCCCGTTCAGTTCGGGGGTTACGCGCAGTTGGCACGATAGCCGGCTCGTTTCGGTAGCATGTGGTAACGATTCCAGCATAAAAGCTTCGTCATCGTTCATTTCTGGTAATTCACCGCTTTCCAGTACCTCTACATGGCAGGTAGCACAAATGGCCATGCCGCCGCAAATGGCAGGCACATCCAGTTCATTAGCCTTCATCACTTCCATCAGCGAAAGGCCCATATCCGTCGGGGCTTCCAGCTCTACACGTTCACCGTTCTGGGTTTCAACTATAATTTTTATCAGATCTTCCATGGGCTATAGTTCCTGTATGCCATTTACGGTGGTGTATTTCAATACAAATTTTTTGTCAGGGTACACGATGTTGTAAGCGCTCTGGGCCATTAAAGCAGCCTCATGGAAACCGCACAATATCAGCTTCAGCTTGCCGGGGTAGGTGTTAATATCGCCAATGGCATAAACGCCCGGTATGTTGGTAGAATAATCAACGGTGTTTACCACGATTGCACTTTTATCCAGCTCCAATCCCCAGTTATCGATAGGGCCAAGCTTTGGCACCAGCCCGAACAACGGAATAAAGTAATCGGTCTCTATTTCGTAAGGCGTTTCGTTATCTACCAGCACAGTTACCGCATTCAGTTTTCCATTGCCATGCACATCCGTCACGTTCGATTTCAGTAATAGCTTCAGGTGTCCTTCTTCGGCCATGCTCACTACTTTTTGTGCGGATTCGGGAGCGCCCCGGAACGAGGTGCCACGGTGTACAAGGGTCAGGTCTTCGGCAATGCCGGCCAGGTAAATAGCCCAGTCCAGGGCAGAGTCGCCACCACCGGCTATAACTACTTTTTTGCTACGGAAATGCTCCGGGTCGCGCACCATATAGTTTACACCTTTGCCTTCAAATGTTTCCAGGTTATCAATAGCAGGTTTGCGCGGCTCAAAAGAACCCAGTCCGCCCGCTATAACCACAACTTTACAGGCTACATGGGTGCCTTCCGAAGTTTCTACGATAAAGCTGCCGTCTTCCTGTTTGTGCAGGTGCTCTACGCGCTCGCCTAAGGTAAACGTAGGGTGAAAAGGGGCTATCTGTTTTTCAAGATTCTTTACCAGGTCGCCGGCCAGCACTTCCGGAAAACCAGGTATGTCGTAGATCGGTTTTTTAGGGTAAATTTCTGATAACTGGCCACCCACTACAGGCAGCGCATCAATTACGTGGCAGCGCATTTTAAGCAAACCTGCCTCAAAAACGGCAAACAAACCCACCGGGCCTGCGCCAACTATACATATATCTGTCGTTAACATTTAGTTAAATAGTTATGATTATGCCAGCCTTGGCTGGTGCCGTAAATGTAAGGGCAAGTGCCCAGCTTACATAACCTTTTCTTCAATAATTAACCCCACATCGGGCGTATTGTTCAGGCAATTTTAGCGTACCGCTACCTTGCGTTCAAAACGGTTTTTTTCGGCAGTTTTGTTCCTGACCAGAGCCCGCAGCAGCAACGGTAACTATAGTTAGACCATATAGTGGTTACCGGGTTACACCAACAGGGCAGCACCGTGAATGCCAGGTATTTAGAAGTGTAAATCAGAACCGCAACCCGGGGGCTCCGTTTATAAAGGAATGTTTTACGCTTAAACAGATTAATTATGGCAAGACGAAATGAGTATGAACGCGACAGGTCGTATGGTGGCTATTACGGTACAAGCTCTGATGGTGGCTATACCCACGATTATGATAACCAACACAGATCGGGAGGCAATGATAGAGGACGTGAAATAGGCGCAGGCCGTAGCATGCGGGGCAACGATTATTACCACAATGCAGCGCAGGATTACCGTAACTATAACGACGTAGACTCCCAAAACGTTGGCGCGCGGCCGTATGATGACAGGAGTAGAGGAATGCGGTACGGTGAAAGTACAGGTTACGGACATTCGGACTATAGCAGCAGAAACAACCCATACCAGAACCGCGAACAATATAACACAGGCCCATACGAAGAATATATAGATTACAGCAGCCGCAACTATGGCAGCTTTGACAACAGTCCCGAACCAGACGATTACACTCCTGAACCTTATAACACAGGCGGCCGCGGCTACTACCGCGATACCTATAGTTCGGGCAACGATTACAGTCGGAATTATGACCGTAATCAGGGCTACGACCGGTCTTTCAGGGGAATGCCACAGGGCTACGGCTCTACCAGGTACGATGAGCGCGACCTGGACCGCGAGCGCAGCGTTAGAGGCAACCGAAACAACCTTAACCGCAACGATTATACCATGTAACCTTGGCAGGACCTGCCAGAGCGGGTTTGCTGTTTCAGGTTTGCAGCTATAGTTGGCATGCAGCTTTTATATTAATACATCCTAAAACTATAAACAGAAACTATGGAAAGATACGACAGAGATAATTATTACCACAGCGGCTTAGGAAGCGAGAACCGCCGCGACTGGGACCGTTCCTCACGCGACGGTGACTTTGGCCGCGACTACGAAAACCGTTTCCGGAACACTCACGACCGTGACGAAGAATACCGCCGCCGCAACTATGGCACAGACCGAAACTATACCAGCCGCCACGGGCAAAGTCATGACCCTAACGAAATCCGTCGGGGATATGGCATTTCTGATGTTGGTGGCGAAAACCGCTTTACTGACACCGGCGAAAACATTGAACAGCGTATGCGCCGCGACCGCAATTATCTGTATGATCGGGGTTATGGCTCAGGTAGAACCAGTGGCTACAGTGGCGCAGCTTTTGGCGGTTCAAACTATAGTTCTGACGGGGGCTTTGGTGGCTCCGAGGAGTATGGTGCTATGAGTGGCGGAGGTGGTAACGTAGATGATTACGTATCGATGTCGGGCTATGGAGGTGGCCGTGGAAACGTGCCGGTACGTTCTGACAGAGGCGTACCAAACTATAGCAGCGGCAGCAGCAGATCAGGACAATATAATTCGGATTACCGCAGTTCAGGGTTTGGCAGTAACTATGGCGACCGGCACTATGGCACCAGCGAGAGGAGCAGCTCCTGGAACCGGGATAACTACAATGATAACAGCGGAAATGAGGATGATAACGGGATGAACTATAGAAGCTTTGGGATTGGCAACACATCGGTTTACGACAGACGAAATGCTGACCGGGGCGGCTACAGTAACTACGACCCTAACTACTGAGATAAAGCAAAGAAAGGCCGGCAACTATAGCCGGCTTTTTTTTAATACCCTGTAACTATAGTTGCTATACAGTTTTGCCACCAATGCCGTACCTTAGTTATGTAACGTATCACACCTATTATTTGCAATGAAAAACAGAACCGTTGCCCGCCTGCTCTACGCCGAAGAAGTGGATATGAACGGAGCGCCTGTGCGCCAGCCCTTCCCGACCGGGCAGGTAGACCAGATCGATCCTTTCCTGATGCTGCATCATGTTACAACCATTTCCCCTGATATTGACCCAGGCAAAGCAGGTATCGGTCCGCATCCGCACCGCGGGTTTTCGCCGGTTACGTTTATTTACAAAGGAGGCGTGCACCACCGCGATTCGCGCCGCAACAACAGTGTGGTATATGAAGGCGGTACGCAATGGATGGATGCCGGTATGGGCATTATGCACAGCGAGCGCCCTCCACACGACATTCAGGAAAGGGGAGGAGTGCAGGAAATAATTCAGATATGGGTAAATCTGCCACGCAAGTATAAAATGAGCCAGCCATACTACCAGCCACTGCACGCCAACGAAACCCCTGTTGTAACAGGCGAAGGCTACGAAGTGCAGGTTGTAACAGGTCGGTTTCAGGAAATAAAAGGCCCCATCAGAACTTTAACGCCACTGCTAATATTGCGCCTTACCCTCAAAGCAGGCGCAACTATAGAAGTACCCATACCAGAAAGTTACCATGCTGTTTTATACTTACTCGACGGGCAGATATTCTTAAAAGGCCACGGCATGATAGAAGGCCATTATGCTGTGGAGCTAAACTCTGATGGCGAAGGTTGCACCCTTACAGCAAAACAAGACACCCGCATTTTGCTGCTCGCCGGCGAACCGATAGACGAAGAAGTATCGATGTACGGGCCGTTTGTGATGAATACCCAACTGGAAGTGATGCAGGCCATGCGCGATTACCAGTTAGGTAAAATGGGTATCCTGATAGAAGACTAAGGATAGTTTATGGTTGCTTATGCCGGTAAATTTATAGTTTCGGGAAACGTTACAGGTAGTAGTATAGCTTTTATCTATAGTTTGTCAGGCCAGTAACTGCTCCAGCATGGCGGTAATTTCTTCTTCGGTGTTCACGAGGCCGCATTGCTGTAGTATACCTTTTTTATAAGTAGCTATAAACGGTGCTTTGCTAAAGCGCACTTCTTTCAACGATACCGGGTTTTCTTTTGCATCCATTCTTAAAAACAGCACTTCGGTATACGCAGCACGCTGCGACAAGGTATCAAAAGATGGGGCTAATGCTTTACAGATATCACATTCCTTGTCTATAAACTTTACGATTACATATTCATTTTGGAAAACAAGCTGGCGCAGGTCTGCATCAGTTGCGTTATAAATAGTTGTCATGTTACTGGTTTTATACATAGTTAGCTAACGAAATTAACTTCACATTGTTAATCTCGGCGATAACACCTAAAACAGATACCCTGAGTCAGATAGCATTTAACCAAAAAATAACTGTGTTTACCATATAATATAGCAAAAAGATAAAGTTTTAAAACTATAGCATTAATTTTATGTGGAAATGAACTATAAGCTGAATGTAAGTGTATAGAAACTATATGCTAGTAACTATGGAAGAATTAGATAGATTAAAAAAAGGACTGGAAAACAGCCAGACAATGGTATTAAAAAATTGTGAAAATGGGCTTACTTGTTCTTTCATTAAATATGGCCTGGTGCAGGATAATTTTCTGGTAAAAGACGAAGAGCTTAAAAATGCGCTTTCGCAAACCGGCGTGAATGGTATAGTGGAGGGCAACAATTTTGAGCGCCTGCGCAACAACTATGGCTGGTTATCGGTGCGCGTAAAAACCCGCAAGCTGCTGAAAGAACTGGCTTAAATATTATTACTGGTGTAACGCACGTGCAGCTTTACAATTACCGATAGCATCAAAGAAATTTCAATAAGGTTTACTCATTTTAAAGCCACTTAGTTAAGTGGCTTTAATTTTTTATGTAATTGTAGATTAGCTGTTTAGTTAAAATATGATGCCTGTTTACGTACTGTAATAGTTTCTTAAAATTAAGCACCTAAGCTGGTATTTAGCGTTTTTAAGAAGAATTATAAATCATGTTCTTGCTTTTAAAAGATTTGAACAATGCTTAGAAAATCATAGAAACTATAAACGGTACAAACCAATTATGGCTCCGTATAATGAACTTTGGTGCTGCTTAAGAGGTTTGTGCAAAGGTGCCTGTCGGGCCATAACTACTTAACCCTCTGTATTTACTACCTTGAAAAACGGACTAGAAGCATATTATGCAGAATTAACTGCAGCGCTGCCTTCGCTGTACACACCTGAAGCTTTCCACGATAACCAGGCCCTGCCTTTGATTGCAGATGAGGAGAGCTTTAGTTTATCAAAGCAAATTACATATTACGTGCAGGAACTGGATAAGCTGGAAACTGTGCCTGTAAAACTTTTACAATTTTGTGGCTACGAACCTATCGATGGGGAGCATTACTTCTTCTTCTACAAGGTAAATTCCGAAAAACAGTACGATAAACTGAACGCCTCGCAACGGGTGCTGCGGGCTGTTATAGCGCTTGTACCAATACAGGGATTTCTGCGGTTGTTGGTGCAGCACGTAGAGGCCATTGCAGAGAGCTGCTTTCTTAATGAACATCAGCCTATAACCAACCGGTGGCAGGCTATGGCCGGCTAAATAATCTGTTTGATGCGCGATATTTCGGTTTCGTCTATGGGTTTCTGCAGAAAACCGCTTACCAGTTTATAGCGCCTGGCCAGCTCCTTTTCCTGCGCATCAATAGACGAGGTAAGTATAAATATCCTGCATTTCCCTAAAAATCGTTTCTCCTGCATGGTCAGCGTATTCAGGAAATCCCAACCGTTTAATACAGGCATGTTCAAATCCAGAAAAATAACCTGGGGCAGCAATTTGTCGCTTATTGTTATCAGCTTATCTAGCGCCAATGAGGCAAACTGGTAACACTCTATATGGCAGGCAAAGTTTTCAGCCTCCAGCAGCGCCGATGTCAGGAAGATACTGATCTCATCATCATCTATTATATAAGCCCTGTCGATCATACTGCTGGTTTCTGAATAGTATCCGGAAGACCGAGCCGGTCCCTTTGGCGCTTTCTACTTCTATGGTTCCGCCCATGGCCTCTACCTGCGATTTTACAAGGTATAAACCCAGGCCTTTCCCTTCAGTATGTACATGAAAACGTTTATAAAGTTTAAAAATATGCGGGCGCACAGCCTCCATGTCCATACCCAGGCCGTTGTCCTGTATCTGTAGCAGTATGCCTTCCGGTTTCAGAGCAACCTCAACCTGCACCTGCAATGCCCTTTCTTCAGAACGGTACTTTATGGCGTTGGTCATCAGGTTGTGTATAATGCTGTATAGGTAAGCCCGTTTTGCATTTAGCTGCAAACTGTCCGGTACCTGCAGGTTTATAGTTGCATTTATAGCGCTAAAGCTTTCCTGCAAGCTATGTACAACTTCTGTAGTTATTTCCTGTAGGTTTATAGTTTCGGTTTTTTCGGCGTTGTCCGGACTTTTGATTGAAAGGATTTTGCTCAGGTCGCTGATAACGGCATCCAGGCGCAATGCCGATTTGTCGAGGTTGGCAATGGCAGTGTTATAACTTGGCGTAGAGATATCGAGCTTCGGGAGGATGCGGGTGAGGCCCATCATATTGGCAATGGGTGCACGCAGGTTATGCGACACAATGTAGGTAAACTGTTCCAGGTCGCGGTTCTGCATTACCAGGTTCTCGTTCATCTGCAACAGCTTTTCTTCGGCAAATTTCCTGTCCGATATGTCTGTATAGATTACTACAAATTTTTCAACGGCCCCTTCCTCATCCAGAATAGGTGTAATATCAGCTGCCACCCATATTTTATCGCCGTCCTTTTTGTAGCTCAGCAACTCTTCCGAAAACGGAATAGCCAGACACAGCAAACGTTTCAGGTTTAAAATATCGGCTTTGCTCGTTTCGGGGCCCTGCAGTAAGGCAATGGGGTCTTTGTGCAGCAGCTCATCTATGGCGTAACCGGTCAGCTTCATAAACGAGTTATTTACCCACTCTATAATGCCATTTTTATCTGTAATGATAACGCCATTGGTAGTTTTACTGGCCACCAACGATAGTTTGTTCAGTTCGTCCTGTGCAGCTTTTCGGGCTGATATATCGGTATAACATACCGCAATACCATCTTCAAAAGGATAAATTCTATAGCACACGGTGGCCTGTATCGGCTCCACATATTCTTCAAACTCCAGGGCAACGCCGGTGGCCATTACCTGCATGCATTTGCGGTAAAAAAAGGTGCGCACCAGTTCCGGGGAGTCCTGCCAGATGTTGCGGTTCAGTAGTTTTTCGGGTGGCAGCTTAAAATATTCGGCAAATGTGCGGTTGGCATATGTAAAGCACCACTGCCTGTTCAGGGCAAAAAAAGCTTCAGTTATACTGCCAAGTATGTTATTGAGCTGGGTGGTTTGTTCCTGAAGTTGCCTTTCCGATAGCTTGATCTGGGTAATGTCTTTGGCAATGCAATGTACAGCTGTAATGCGGTCAGCAAGCCATACAGGTACCAGTGTTACACTAATGTCAACTAACTGATTGTCTTTGTTCAGGATCTTGGTCTCGAAAGTGTGGGCGCCCCCGGCAATAACCTTGCGGAAAGCCTGCAGGCCTTCTTCGAGGTGCGAAGGCGCCATAAAATGCGTAAAGTGCTTGCCAATGGCCTCCTCCGTTAAGTACCCCGATAACCTGGAAACGCTGGCGTTCAGCTCTTCTATCAATCCGTACTCGTTTAAGGTAAACACCAGGTCGGGATGGTTAAAGAAAAGCGCTTTATAGTAGGCCTGGCTCTTCTCAAGTTTCATCACAGAGGTTACCTCGTCTGTAATATCGCGGGCATTGGTCACGTAACCGTTTATGTCCGGGTTATCCAGCATGTTGGTAATGATCAGGCTTAGCCAGCGCCAGGTACCATTCTGGTGCAGGTACCGGAATGGTTTTACTTTTATCTGCTTTTCATTTTTGATAGCTTCCAGCACCTGTAAAACCTCTGGTAGGTCTTCGGCGTGTACCAGGTGCAGGGCACTGTTGTTTACAAGCTCTTCTGATTTAAAGCCAAAATGCAGCTCCACCGAATCACTGACATATTTATAGATTCCGGAAGGATCCAGAATCGTGATCATGTCATGACTGTTCTTTATAATGGCACTGTAAAACTCCGGTGTAAACTTATTATGCATGGGCGGCTCGGCTAAAAGTCAGTTTATACTTTTTTGATGTAGTATAAAGCAAAGCAAATTTAAAGGACAGCTTATTGGTAAACCACTATGTTTACAGAAATATGTTTTTTAACTGCTTTGTGTTCTGTGTTATTGCGTCTTGTTCTGGATAGTCAGGTATGAAATGAAACAGCCTTAAGACTGATTTTGAACTATAGGTGCCTGTGTTTAAAATAGAACTTAACGTAGATTGTGATAGGATGTTGAACATGAGCGTACTGCTGCAGAAAGCCCAACTATAGTTGTCGCATTTCAACTGCCCGGTAGCTGAAGCGGATTATGATTTAGCAAAGCAAAAGTGCGGGGAATGAGCAACATCCTATAGTTGCGGGGTTATTAATTCGCCGCCCTTCATTACCAGCTTTATTTTCCGGATATCGGTTATAGTTGTGGCAGGGTTGCCTTCTACAGCTACTAGGTCTGCCAGCAGCGTGGGTTTAATGCGGCCAACCGTTTTGCTTATCCCGAATACGTCGGCATTTACCGAGGTAGCTGCTTTGAGTACATCCAGTGGTTGCATGCCATAGTTCACGAGCAGTTCCATTTCGCGGGCATTGTCGCCGTGCGTAAAAACACCCACATCGCCACCCATATTTATGGTAACACCAGCATCCAGGGCGGCTTTAAAGCTTTTACGTTTCTGTTGTATCCTGTCGGGCTCCGGTTCGCTGCCTTTTTTCCAGCCGCGGTACTGCGAAATAGCATCGCCAGCGGCCAAGGTAGGGCAGAGGGCTACGTTGTGCTTCTTCATCAGGCGGTAGATTTCGGGGGTAGCGTTATCGCCGTGCTCTATCGTTGATACGCCTGCAAGTATAGCGCGACGCATGCCTTCGGGCGTGGCGGCGTGTGCTACCACTTTGCGGCCGCTGCTGTTGGCAACTTCAACTATGGTCTTCAATTCATCCAAAGTAAAAGTCGGAGCAGCTTCCTGGTTCAGGCCCCAGCGGTAATCGGTGTATACTTTTATCAGGTCGGCGCCTTTGCCTATTTGTTCGCGCACTTCGCGGGTAAGGGCTTCGGGGCCATCGGCAACTGCAGCTCCGATCGGAGTTTCAATTTCGTAGCTCAGCTCTTTGGGTCCATAACTGCCAGTGGCAACTATAGCTTTAGTAGCGATCAGCATGCGTGGGCCAGGAATTACCTTCTTTTCAATAGCTTGTTTCAACCCCACATCATCATAACCAGCGCCTTCCGTACCCAGATCCCGGACAGTGGTAAAGCCAGCTAGTAACGTATTTTTGGCATGCACCGTCGCCCGCGCCATACGCTCCGCCCGCGACTCTTTCAGTACCTGGTCGTTCCAGGAGGTTTCGTTGTAGGGGTGCAGAAAAAGGTGGCTGTGTCCTTCTATCAAACCTGGTAGTAAGGTCATGCCTTTCAGCTCAATTACCTTTGTATTTGCCGGAACCTGTAATGCATTGCCTGCGGCTTCAATCTTATCTCCTTTCACCAATACCTGCCAGCCTTCGTACATCTTCTCGCCATCAAACACGCGGTCTGGTTTAAGCAGGTAAGTTGTACTAGGTTGTGCCTGCGCAACTTGCGTAACTATAAAAATCAGTAGTAAAGAAAGGAAAGTAGTAAAGCGCATACGCTATAGTTTAAATCCGGAAACAGGGTATAAGTTACAATGCTAGCTGCTTATTGCCAAACTGCCAGACTTTATTATTCGATTTGCGGCGTGGGGTGTATATACCTATGTAATTGCATGTTGTAGGTAGCCTGTTTGGAACTATAGCCCGACTATAAAATAAAAGCCACCTGCAGGTTATACAGGTGGCTTTTATTTAGAGGATAATTTATAGTTTACTTCTTAGCTCTTGTTCCGAAAAAATCATTTTTGTTCCAGGTTGGTCTTTCGGGTTGCTGTGCTACCAGGTAACCGATCAGGAAGTTAAGTTGTGCATATTTTTTGCCGGCATTGTAATCGAAAATGCCGTCTGGGTTGTCCTGTGGTTTGTGGTAGTATACTTCGCGCCATTTCTTCACGGTCTCATCCAGGTTGTTTTTGCCATCTGCAGTTTTGTTGCCATACTTAATGTGCAGTGCCGGCACGCCCTGTACTACAAAACTATACTGGTCGCTGCGGATAAAGCGGTTCTGCTCTGGTTCAGGGTCATTTTCTACAGTTAAGCCCATATAGCTGCTAGCCTGCGCCACCTGGTTTGCCAATGACGAGTGCTGTGCGCCCAACGCCACAACAGACAATAACGGCGCAATAATAGCCGGCATATCGGTGTTCACGTTCGCTACCATTTTATCCGTCGGCACGGTTGGGTAATTTGCAAAGTAAGCAGAGCCCAGTAGCCCCATTTCTTCTGCCGTAACCATTACAAGTAAAACCGAGCGTTTTGGTTTTGCTTTCAGGTTATGATAGATCTTAGCAATCTCGAGTAAGCTGGCAACACCGGAAGCATTATCGTGGGCACCGTTATAAATAGAATCACCGTTGATAGGTGTGCCTACGCCGACGTGGTCGAGGTGCGCGCTGTGTACTACATATTCATCTTTCAGTTGCGGATCCGAGCCTTCTATTTTGCCAACTACATTGTAGCTTTCGATATCTTGGTAGGTGGAAGTATAGTTTGCTCTTATAGTTGCATTTAGGGCAGCCGAAGCGGTTTTGCCGGATTTTATACTTGCCTGTGTTTTAGAAAGGTCCAGGTTGTTGGAGGTAAATAATTTCTGTAGTGTGGTGTAGCTGATGTTAGCCAATAGTTTTATTTCCTCAGAAGCATAAGTACGCGATGCGCCTACTTTACCGTTGGGGGTCATCACGCTGTACACGCCTTTATCCAGGTTTGGCAACTTTGCTTTGTCAGTAGGGGCTGCCACTATAACACCAACCGCGCCGTGGGCAGCAGCATTTTTTAGCACGTTTTGCAGGTCCATGCTGTAGTTGGCAATGGTGTTCGGAAACTGCTCCGGCGCACCTCTGAAAACTACTACGATCTTCCCTTTCGCATCAATACCAGCATAATCATCATAGTTCAGGTCAGGAGCAGAAATACCGTATCCGGCAAATACCAGAGGCGCTTCTATAGTTACACTTGGTTGCGCAGGGTTTGGGTAAATAACCGCATTTTCAGCGTTTAATGTCTCGCTTTTTCCGTCTTTGCTGCTGATAGCTATACTTGCATTGGGCCCGGTTGTAGCCTGGCGAAGGCGCACAGTTTGCAGGTAGCTGTTATTTTCTCCGGCGGGTGCAACGCCTGTTTTTTTGAACTGATCGATCACATAATCCACGGCCATCTGGTAGCCGGGCGTACCCGGTTTACGGCCCAGCAGTTTGTCATCTGCCAAATAATCGATGTGGGCTTTTATAGCGTTGGAATCTGCTTTTTTGATAGCTTTTGCTACTTTGGGTTTCACTTTTATACTTTGCGAAAAAGCAGTGCCACTAGCCAGCAGGCAGAAAATAAGGAGTATGTATAGTTTATAGTTCCGCATAGGTTTTGGGTTCGGTAAATAAGTCAACCTAACAAATATAAGCTTTGAAACCGAATATATGCAGCTATAACTATACTTTAGAATGGATACCCGATGGCAATGTTCAGCACCATGCTGTTATCGCCTTTAAACCCGAACTTAAAATCAGAGAGTGCATTGCGCTGGGGAGTACGGACCGGAATGCCCAGGTCGAAGCGAAGGACAAAGAACTCCACATCTACGCGTAAACCAAAGCCGGTGCCTATTGCCAGCTCGTTCAGAAACTGGCTGCTTTCAAATTTACCTCCCGGTCGGTCCACTTTGCCATTTTCGTCACGCACCTCGTTCATCAGCCAGATGTTACCTGCATCAACAAACAAAGCGCCTTTAAAAAAGCCTGCCAGCGGGAAACGGTATTCTATGTTACCTTCCAGTTTTATTTCACCAGTCTGGTCAAAGTAGGTAGTTCGGGTAGTGTCTTCAAAAGTGCCCGGACCTATACTTCTCGCCCGGAACGCCCTGATGCTGTTTGGCCCGCCGATGGAAAATTGTTTTACATAAGGCAGTACCGTAGAGTTACCATGCGCATAGCCTATACCTGCCAGTAAGCGCGTCACGATCTGGCTCTCGGTACCAAAATTAAAGTAATACCGGAAGTCGTTTTCGGCACGCACATACTGCGAATAAGGTTTTCCGGCAAGGGTGCGGGGCTTTTCATCTTCAGGGTCATCTGCACCGGTCAGTGTCTGGATGCCGTTGATCAGGTTGCCCGAACCATCCAGTATAAAATTATCGAAGAACTGGTGGGTGCGCTTGGTTTCCATCTGGTTCGTGAACGTGAACTGGTACATCGAGCCAACTATAAACTGATCCTGAAAACTACGTCGCAAAAACGGGTTCTCAGCTAAGAGCTCCTTAAATACATCGGTGGTATTAGCCAGCTGAACATATTGGATATTGATGGGGGTAATATCGTGCGTGAACTTGGCTTTCGGGCGCCAGTTGTAGGCATACGAGGCATTAAAAGAGTTCATCTGGAAATACTGTACCCGGTCCAGGAAATTAAAACCAAGAGCCATCCGTGTTTTCGGTACAAATTCGGTACGCATGTTCCGCAGCTCAAACGGCGACACAATGCGTGGTATGGTAAGCGTCGTTTGTACGCCCAGTTCATACGAGCTCAGGTTTTTGCTGACGGTAGTTTGGCCCTCAGTCAGTGTGCCGGAGCCGCGCCCGCCTACCTGGCTTTCAAAGTTGCCTGTAACCTCCACGGTAAGCAATTCTGATCCTTTAAAGGCATTGCGGTTCCGGAACGAGAGGGTAATGCCGGGCCCGGCAAAGTTGGTCGATTTGCTTACATACCTGCCCTCCAGACGCAACGACTTCTTAAACGACGGTGTGAGGTAAATAAAACTATCGAGCTTGTTTACCTGAGTAGTGTCTGGTTTGTAGTCGATGTTCACAAATTTGTAGGCAGGCAAGCCGGCAAGCCTGTTTATAGTTAGCAGGTGGTTTTGGCGTGAGTACAAACTATCGTGCTCTAAAAATACACCACGCAGCAAATGGCGCGCCCGTACATAGTTCTCGTTTGGTATGTAGTGGTAGCCTTTGTAGTCTATGGTATCGCTTACCGAAAGGCTGTCGGCTATCGTATAGTTTGCAAAAATATAGACATCATCTAAAGTATAAGGCTGCAACGACTCGCCTGGTACATCCCTTTTCAGACGCATCAATACATCGGCCTGGCGGTTGCCTACGGTGGTGTCTACACTATAGATCAGCATATCAGGGCTAAAGAAATAGTAGCCTTTGTTTTTCAGGTTGGCATCGATCCGTACCCTTTCTGCCGTCATGGTCTGCAGGTCGTATGGGTCGCCGGGGATGAGTAATGATTCCGTTTTTGCCTGTTGTATGTCGTGGTGTACCGGCAGCGAATCAGCCAGGGTGTACGTTACTTTGCGAATGCGGTAAGGCTCGCTGATAAAGGCTGTAAAGTCTATGGTTGCCTTTTTACCTTTGATGTTGGTCTTGCTTTGTACGGTATTGTTAAAATAGCCCCTGTTGTGCAAGCGGCTGTGCATTACCTCGTTCACGCTTCCGGTATCTACTGTCGAGATAAGTACCGGTGGCTCACCCAGTTTGGTCTGTATCCAGTGCTTTATACCTTTCTCTTTTTCAGTATAAAACATGTTATGGATGGCCAGCTTGGGGCGCATGCCAAGTATAGAAAAGTTGGGTTTTGGGCGCACCGTGCCGGCTAACTCGGTTTTGATTACTTTCTGGCGGTTGCTGCTGTCTTTGTCGCCTTTTACAGTTACTGTAAAGCCGGTAAACAAAGCATCGTCTTTGGGTATGCGTTTGGTGCCCGCGCAGCCCGAAAATAGCAACAGCACCATGGCTACTGTAACTATAGCTAGTTTTCTGAAAATAAAGTTTACAGGTATAACTGCGAACATATAGGGTTATTTTGTAATGTCTTCTCTAATTTTTTCGGCCTCAGCCAGGCGGCGCTCGCGCTCCCGTTTATGTCTTTCTTCCAGGTTCCGGAACAGGTCTGAAAAGTTGTCGTATTCGCGCTGGTAAATAAGTCCGGCACCGGTAGCCCGCACATCACCTTCCAGAAAATCCTCGTACTGGTTGCGCTGGAATGCCTGTACCCGTAAGCGGCCATCAGAGGTCAGTGAATATTCCACGGAGATATCACCGGCAAAACCGCTCATGCTGCTTTGTTCGCGCTGCCCGCCTTCCAGGCCAATGTCTGTTCCTACTCTTACTGTCATCCTGTCGTTCAGGAACTGCTGGCGCAAGGCTACGTTCAGGTCGGTGCGGCCCTGTGCTGTCCCTGACGAATAATCCTCATACGAATCCAGGCCAAGTTCAAGGCCAAGGCCACCGGCATAACGCTGTGTCAGGTTGCTCAGCTGGTCAGACATTACCTGGCTTAAGCTGTTACGGGCGGTAGATGCAAAGCCACCACCCGAGCTTGTAAACGGATCGGGTGCCATAAAACGGTTGAGTACCAGGAGCGAGAAAACCTGTTTGTTCATCTCTGCTTCGTCGGTGCGCAGGTTGCCCAGGCTGGTCAGTACCTCACGCGGAATTTGTGTACGCTGTTGTTCCGGCACCTGTATGTCAAATCCTATCTCCGGTTTCAGCATTTCGCCTTCCACATCCACAAACACCTGGAACGTAAAGTCATTCTGAAGTATAGGGTCCTGGGTACCGCCTATCTGCGAGGCAACTAACTCCATTGGTGCGGTCTCTACATTATAAATGGCTTTTACCTGCATGTTGGCCTGCAGCGGGTCCCCGGTCCAGGCAATATAGCTGCCTTTTTCAATGGCCAGTTCGCGCGATACCAGGTCGTAGAAATCCATGCTGTACTTGCCTTCTGTTATCGAGTAACGCCCCGACATGTTAATTTCGCCACTCGGTTTCATGCCAATAAAAAGCGGGTCGGCGGTGCCTTTTACTACCAGGTTATCACCCGTTATCGGGTCCAGTATAATCGTGATCGGGGTTTCGTCGGTAACAGAGATCTGAGAGCGTACATCAACCCCAACAAAGCCTGTAACCTGTGCCGAATCTTGCTGCGCCTGGCCCCCGATGATGGCAGTGGCGGAGTCGTTCAGATTCACAAATTCCACAATGCCATCCCGCTCTGCTGCGCCCACTTCATCCGCCGGAATAACTATAGTAAAAGCCGAGCCGGGTAGAATTTTGACATTGGTCTGTACAACAGGTGTGGCCATTGTTCCGGTAATGGCTGCGCCGGCATCTATGTACACGGTGCCATAGTATAGCTCATTGTCTTTGGCAGTAGAGTTCAGGGCCAGGAATTTGTCGGTATTGGCTGTCAGGTCGAAGCGGTAGTCGGTATAGTTCTGGGTGTAGATATTGCCATTCAGTTCCAGTTCGTTGCCAAGTGAGTCGGTAAGCGTAAACTCCGGTAAGCTGATGCCGTTCTCGTTAAACACCATGCGCTCGTTCTGCAGTTTATAAAGCGACCCTAGTTGCGTAATGGTGAACTGTGCCTGGTTAAAGTTGAGCTCACCCAGAATATTCGGATCAGCTAAAGTGCCTGTAATGCGCAGGTTTCCGCTGGCGTTTCCATCCATATTTTTAACCGCGCCAGCCGTAAAGCCCTGCAACGATTTTATATTAAGGCTGGCGATGTTGGCGGTCAGGTTTAGCAACGTGGCGTTTGGCTGCATCTCTACAAAACCATCTATCAGCATCTGGTTGCCTTCATCGGTCAGTTTTGCATCTATAGTGTAGCGGTTTTTGCCTGCGGTGCCTGCTACCAATGCCAGATCGCCAACGGGTACACCTTCATATGCAAAATCTGTAACCGTGATATCGGAAGTAAAGCCCGGTGCATCCGACATAATATTGCGGAGCGTCGCGTTGCCGTTTATAGTTCCGGACATCAGGCTGTCGCTTTGCTGAAAAGAGCGTGTTAAGTAATCGATCTCGAAGTTTTTAAAAGTAGCTACTAAAGGGGCAGTTGGCCCGACCGGACCCTGGCTGTTAAGCCCCAGCGACATGTTGTTATGCTGCAGGTTGATGTTGTTGGCGTAAATAAAATCGGTGTCGAACTGCAAAAAGTTATCCTGCGAAACAGTCCATTTGTCGCCATTTATAACCAGCTGATCGGGATTAAAAGCAAAGCGGTAACCACGCCCTAGGCTATTGAGCACCCCGCCAACTATAAATTTAGCATCTGTACTGTCTTCGGCCACTGCCAGTTTTAGCACCAGGTCGTTGTCGCGGGCTGCCCCGGTTAAGGCCACATTTTTAGCGCGCAATGACGGCGATAGAAACTGGGTAAGGTCGGCGCTATAGTTTATCTGGTTGCGGTCGCCGCGCACCTGCAGGGTTAGTCCGTTCAACGTATAGTCTGTATATTTTATCTTAGGGAATACGCCATCCATTTTAAAGGTCTGGGTTTCGCCGTCGTAAGAGCCGGTAACAGGGCCGCTGGTTTGCAACTGCTCCAGCCCCGGAACAAAGGAGGTAACTATAGCCGGTTTCTTCAGGTCGATGTTAAAAGCAAAATCTTCCAGGCTCAGGTTAGCCGGAAAAGGAGGGTCGGGCTGCAGGTCGAAGTAGTTGGAAAAATGCTTTTGTAAAGCTGTAGGCAATGTCTCCAGGGTATTCCCGAAATTCAGGTTTGCTACCATAATGTCGGAACGAACCTTTACATCTGTTTTCCCAGCTTTTTGCTGCAGGTTAAGCATCAGGGAGTCGGCTGGATATACTTTGCCTTTATGCTCCACTACCAGTTGGCGCGCAGCAAGCGTACCATTCAGGCTTGCCATATCGGCGCCCGTAAAATTGGCTTTTATCTTCCCTTTTATACTTAATGGCTCGCCATAAAAATTAAGCGCCTGCAGGTTTGCCTGGTTCAGATCGAGGTTAAAGTTATAGTTGGCGCGCTCCGCGTTGCGCAGGTTAAAGGTCCCGTTCAGGGCAAGGTCCAGGTTCGGGTCTGCAGAGCGTGCTTTTACCGTAAACAGGTTTTTGTTGATGTCGCCATCTACCTTAATGTTTTGGTAAGTATAATTGTTGTACTCCAGTTTAGTCAGGTCCGCTTTTACGTCAGCTACCATGGTTTCCGGGGTCAGACCTTGTCCTTTGGCAACTATAGTTCCGGCTACGGTTCCCACTCCCAGGCTATCCGTTATCAGTTTATCTACTGCAAAGCCGCCAGTTTTTATAGTTGCTGTAAACGGTTCTGCTCCTTTTGGTCCGCCGCCCATGTTTGCATCTACCGTAAGGTTACCGATGGAGCTGTTGATGTTGGCACGGGTATCGAAATTGGTCATGCTGCCTTCAAACGTGCCTTCCATACTCAGCCTTTCGGGGATGCGGATATTGGGCGGAATGGTGCCGGCAGGAGCAAAGGCAAGTATAGTAGCACGAGAGGTCTGCAGTTGGTTTACGTCCAGGTCCAGGAACAGCTTATCGGGGTTGGTGGCGTTGCGGATGTTGCCCGTTACATTAACTATAGTTCCGTTCAGGCCCGATGCGCGCAGCTGCCTTACGATCATATTATCTACAGTTCCTTCCACGTCTCCGCTCAGGTTTAAGGTTGAGTTCATCACACTTCTGAACGAAGGATTATTGCGCAGCTCCGGCATAAAGTATAATACATCCTGCATGGCAATGCGACTGTCCACAATGTTCAGGTCCAGTTTTGTGTTGCCGGGTTTCTCTGCCAGGTCGTCCAGCGAAGTATAGCCTATGGCCAGGTCGCGGCGGATGTGGCTTCTACCCGTTTTCAGGTCGAGGTTGGTGAGTTTGGTTTGTACCGAATCGAAAAGAATGTTTGCCTGGAAATTCTCTACTTTAAAGCCGCTTCTTTCTTTTAACTGTAGTTGGTTCAGGTCCAGTTCGGTTCGGCTTCGGCTATACTTCAGGTTGTTGGCCTGCAACACTACATCGCTGAAGTATAGATGGTCGTAATCCATGCCACGCTTCTGAACCGGAGTGTTAAAGTTGTCGAACTTAATGTTGACGCCGGATATATCAGTTTCGCCTAAGGTAATGACCCAGTTTACAGGCTTGCCTTGTGTTTTTTCTACAGATTCATCCATGTCGCGCACTATTTCAGCGGGGTTAACGGCCAGCGAATCGGTTGGCTTATACTTTTCCTGGGCATAAACTATAGTGGAGTTGTGCAGGTCCAGGTTGCTAAGATCTATGCGGGCATTTGGCAGGTCTATGTTATCGGATGTAAGGTTGGCTTTACCTAGATCGAGCTCAATGCGCTGGTCAGCAACGCGGTTTATGTAACTGAGCTTTACCTTTTCCAGGTCAACTTTGTTCAGGCCAAAATTATAGGTGATAGGTTGGGGTTCTGTTTCGGGTGGCAGTTTGGTTTGCTCATATTTTATCCAGGTATTTTTTAGCGCAACCTTATCTACCAGGTATTTTTCTTCTTCCAGGTTCAGCTCATCCATCGTGCCGTTAAACTGCCCAATGTGTGTTTCTATCAGGTTACCGCCGGCTTCATCTTTAAAGTTTACATGCACATCATCCAGGTTTATCACATCCAGGTTAATGGCCATAGCAGTAGTGTCAGCAGGAGTAGCGGCAGTGGTATCGGTGGCAAAGGCTTCTATCAGGAAGTCGAAGTTAGAAGAACTGTCGGGACGGATGTGCAGATTCAGGCGACCGTGGTCCAAGTCTATTTTGCTGATATCAATATTACCCCTCAGCAGGCCAGATATGTTCATGTCCACACCCAGGCGCTGGCTATACCAGAGGGTGTCCTGTTGCTGGTCTTCGATGTATACTTCCTTCAGCACCATGGCATTGCGCCAGTCGGTGGTAAAGCCGCCGATCGTTACTTTGGTGTCCAGCATGTCGCTCAGGTAATTGGCACCTTTTTTTGCGGCATAGGTCTGTACTTTCGGGAACTGTAAGGCAATAACTAAAATGATCACCAAGGTAATGATGAACAGCAGTAGCCCAAGTATGATCTTGGCCGTTATTTTTCCGATATGTTTTGCAGTTGCGATGTTTCTATCCGTTTCAGGTTCTGAAAGCCTTTACGGAATTATCCAAACAAGGATAGGGGGCTATATAGTTGATTTGATGTTTTTTGTAAAAATAAAAGCAATTTATAAGAGAGCTATACTTTAAAAGTATAATTAAGAGGTACAATTTATAAGTTTAGAAGCAAAACTATTGTTTGACTGAGAACGTCACGCATTTTTCCTTAATGCTTCCAGAACTAAACCTACTCGCCCTCGCTCGCGTCCCGCGAGTGTGAGCTACCTACGGCCTCTGGCAGCTTCAAGCTATAGTTGATGAATATTGGCTTTTATCACTTACAGCAGTTTCAGACTTTGCAGCTGTTTCGGACATCCTTGTTAGAAACTTATCTTCTGCGGACGTCCACGTCCACGTAAATCTTAAACTGGGACATGGATGTCCCAGGCAGTTTACTTCCAGACGTAGATGTCCGGAAGAGCGGTCAGTAAATATTGTGTTATAAATAACACCTAAGGCGGTCAGAGGCCTTAGGTAGCTTACACTCGCGGGAGGCGAGCGAGGGCAGGGTACTTAGAGAGGCACTGGGATAAAACAAAAAAGAGCCGCAACTATAGTTACGGCTCCTTCTTTTTTTCGCTTTATCTGACTTAGCTAACCTGCTTTATCGCATATACATAGTTCACGAAATCATCTACAGTGTAAACCGGCGCGTCATCCGGAATAACTATACTATAGGTTTTTTCTACTTTCAGGATGATATCTACTACGTCGATGATGTCAAGGCCTAAACGGGTCAGGTCGCGGACCTTTAGCAGTAGGTTAGGATTAATTTTAGTAACTGAAGTAATGATCTTCACCACTTCTGTCTGAATTGCCTGTATGTTTGGAATTACATTTTGCATGGCATGTAAAAGGTAAATAAGTAAATATTGCTTTCAGTTTATCTTCAAAAGCTGTGCGGGGCATTAAAATTGCGGAGGCCAGCAGCCTCCGCAATCTGTTTCTATCTGCTTAAAAATTGTCAGGTGCTTAGTGCGCAAACTCGTGCGCCATTTTCTTTTCTTCCAGTTCCTTGGTTTCGTGCTCCAACTCTTCCAGTGTCTTATCTTCCAGCTCTATTTTGGTCTTCTTATCCATACCGAACCTGGCAAGTATACGGTCGAAACCATAGTAGATAATCGGAACAACTATAAGCGTCAGGAACATGGATGAGCTCAGACCACCGATCAAAGCCCAGGCCAGACCGTTTTTAGTAGCAGCCACCGAACCACCTGCCAGCGCAATCGGCAACATACCAATTACCATCGCCAGCGTTGTCATCAGGATCGGGCGGAAACGGATACGAACCGCTTCTATCAGGGCATCTTTCACAAACACACCTTCGTCTTTTAGCTTGTTCGTAAAGTCAACCACCATAATCGCATTCTTCGCAACCAGACCGATCATCATAATGATACCAAGTATAGAGAAGATGCTCAGTGACTGAGCAGCCAGCGCCAGGGCAAGCAAGGCGCCAATGATCGCCAACGGAATTGAGAACAGAACCACCAACGGATAGATGTAAGAGTCATACAGCGCCACCATGATCAGGTACACGAAAATGATAGAAGCCAGCAAGGCAATACCCAACGTACCGAAACCTTCGCTCTGGTTTTTGAGGTTACCCCCAAACTCTACGTTAACGCCAGCCGGCATTTTAATTTCAGCCATCTTCGCCTGAATGTCGGCACCCACCGAACCAGATGGACGGCCGATTACCTGCGAGTTCACGTTTACAGATGTAACGCGGTTATAACGCTCCAACTGCGACGGACCTGTAGATTGTTTAATATCAGCGAACTGTGATAGGCGAACAATTTGCCCCTTGTTATTCACGAAAGACAGGTTGCCAATATCGTTCACGCTACGGCGGTCAAACTCATCCAGGCGTATGTTGATGTCGTAGTCTTCGGTGCCGGAACGGAACGTTACATCGGAGTTGCCGCTAAATGCCAGCTGCATACTTGCACCTACGCTTTCCAGCGACAGACCAACGTTTGCCATCTTGTCGCGATCTACCACTACTTCAATTTCCGGATTACCACCTTCTACAGATGTTTCTACGTCGGCCGTACCCTGTACACTCTCTGTTATCTGCATTACCTTCTGAGAGAAAGCCATCACAGAATCCAGGTTAGAGCCAGAGATGATGATCTGGATTGGCGCCTGCGCAGTACCAACCAAACCTACAGGAACCGGTGTTACCTGCACGTTAGGCAGTTTGCTTTCGATGTCAGCTTTTACCTGGCGGCTGAACTGCTCTGTACTAAAAGTACGCTCTTTCACATCTATCAGCGAAACCGCCACATCTGCTTTGTAAGCTGTGTTCTGGCCGGCCTGCGCCGATGAAGTTGTACCTACTGTTGTAAATACTTTCTTCACTTCTGGTATAGCCTCTAAATATTGCTCTACCTGGCGAGTAGCAAAGTTGGTTTGCTCTACGGTGGCATTCTTCGGTAATTCCAGCTGTAAACTCACTTCACCGCGGTCGCCGGCAGGTATAAATTCAGAACCTATAAAGCCAAACGGAACCAGCGCAAACGATGCAAATAACATCAGTATAGTTACACCCAACGTGATAAACTTATGGTTGAACGCCCATTTCAGAGCAGCCGTAAAGCCATCAATTATCCTGTCCAGGAAGCGCTCGAAAGCAAGTATAAACCGTCCGAAAATGTTTGTGTCTGAGATATGCTCCAATCGTGAGAAACGGCTGGCGAGTAACGGGATCAAGGTAAATGCTACGAACAACGAGATCATCGTAGAGATAGCTACCACCACGGCAAACTGGCGAAGGATATCAGATACCAGACCACTTGAAAGCGCGATCGGGATAAACACAACCACAATTACAAGTGTAATAGAAGTAACTGTAGCCATGATCTCACGGATACCATCGTAAGCAGCCTGGGCAGGCTTTTTGCCCATCTCCATGTGGCGGTGAATGTTCTCGATCACCACAATGGCATCATCCACAAGTATACCAACCACCAGCGAAAGCGCCAGTAACGACATCAGGTTAAGCGAGTAGCCCAGCAGGTACATGGCAATAAAGGTAGCCACCAACGATGCCGGAATAGAGATCATTACGATAATGGCATTACGCAGCGAGTGCAGGAACAGCAACATCACCACAGCCACCAGTATAATCGCAATAACAAGGTCGTGCATTACCGAATCGGCAGCCTCCAGGGTAAAGTCAGAAGAGTCGCTGGCAATGTTAAATTTCAGGCCTTGTGAAGCATAGGTTGTCTCCAGTTTGGCAAGCGCCTCTTTCGTCAGGCGGCTTACTTCTACTGCGTTGGCATCAGACTGCTTTTGTATAGTGATACCCACCGAAGCTTTACCATTGTTACGGGTCAATACTTCCACGTCTTTCTGCGTATCCTGCACTTCGGCTACATCTGATAGGCGAACTATACCATTCTGGTCTTCACGGATGATCAGGTTACTCAGCTGGGCCAGGGAGCTATACTTACCAGCCAGTCGGATCTGCGTCTGGCCACTTTCCTGCTTTATTTTACCCGTAGGGAAGTCAAGGTTAGAGTTACGGATTTTCTGCTGTACCTGAAGTATAGACAGGTTATAGGCTTCCAGTTTGTTGGCATCGATATTTACTTTAATCTCGCGTTCCTGGCCACCCAGTACTTTAATAGCAGCCATGCCTTGTATGCGCGAAAGCTCCGGTTTAATCTTTTTATCGATCAGGTCATAGAACTCTGTGGCAGACATGTTGGCCGTAGCACCCATTTTAATAATAGGCAGATCATCGAAGTCAAATTTGTTCAGGGTTGGTGCATCGGCATCTTCCGGCAGTTTGGCCAGAATGGTGTTGATCTTACGCTGCGCATCCTGCAAACTCAGGTCCACATCCGTGCCCTGGTTCAGCTGTATCGTGATGATGGAAAAGCTCTCCAGTGAGGTACTTTTCATCTCCTTCACGTTCTCCAGTGACGATAAGGCGTCTTCAATTTCCTTGGTTACCGAGTTCTCTACCTCGTTTGGAGAGGCACCCGGGTAAATAGTACTGATAGTAAGTACCGGCGGGCTGAATTTTGGTAACAGCTCGTAGTTAAGCGACTTATAGCTGACAACGCCAAGCAGTGTAAGGACGGTAAATACCACCACTACCAAGGTTGATCGCTGTATTGATAATTTGGTTATGTTCATTTTATAGTTTCTCTTTTAAAAAGAAATATTCTTGTTTTGATCTGCTAAACCGGGTCATCCCCCTGCCCCCTTCAAAGTGGGACTTTATCTGCTTGAGTAATTCCCCTCTTGAGAGGGGCAGGGGTGTGTTATAGCAGAGGCTTTACTAACATCCACCAAGATCCTTTCAGGATGACAAATGGAAGAGCAGTTCCCTGAAGTCCCCCTTTGAAGGGGGCAGGGGGATGACAATCGTAAGCGAATATTACAGCAACGACACTTTAATGCCTTCGCGCAGGTTGATCTGGCCGCTTTGTACTACTTTTTCGCCTGGTTTCACGCCATCCAGTATCTCTACTTTATCTTGTGTAACCACACCCACTTTAACTTTTCGCATGTTGGCAACGCCATTGTTTACCACATACACGCTTGGGTTCTGGATGCTACCAACTATAGCTTCACGCGGTAAAAGTGTTGCTTCGCGCTGATCGGCTACCTCGAAGAAGGCTGTACCATACATACCGGCTCTTAGGTTATTATTAGCAGCGTTCTTTACTTCAATTTCCACATCAAACTTCAGGGTGGGGTCTGCCTGAGCAGCAATCGCAGTAACTATACCTTCGTACTCCTGGCCGGCACCGGCATCCGCTTTCACTTTTACTTTCTGGCCTTTGTTGATCAGCAGCACTTCACCTTCGTTGACCTTAACTTCCAGCTTCAGTTTGTCCACGTTAACGATGTCGTATAGTTTGGTAGCCATACCTAAGTAAGAACCAACTTCCACATAGATCTCGTTTATTTCGCCGCTGATAGGGGCTGTAATGCGGGTTTTAGTTAAGCGCTGGCGGGCTGCTACCAATTGTGCCTGTGTAGATTTTGCAGCTAAACGGGCATCTTCCAGCTGGCGCTGTGTGATCGCGTCGCCGGCAGCCAGGTTCTCGAAACGGGCAAGGTCACGCTTTGCTTTTTCGGCGTTTGTCTGGGCAGTTGCCAGGTCAGCAGCCATAGTGTTACTTTCAACCTGTAGCAGTAACTCCCCGGCTCTAACTTTATCGCCTTTGCGCTTTAACACGCGCTGCACCTGGCCGCTCGTTTCTGACATCAGAGTCAGGCTTTGGATAGGAGCAAAGTTACCCTGTGCCGTGAATGACTTATCCAGTTGCTCTGTTTTTACTTCGGTTACCTTTACAGGTATCGCATCGCTTTTAATCTCTGCAACCGCTGCGCTAGATGCCATTTTTTCTTTATTGCTCATCAGCTTAAAGCCAACAGCTACCAGCACTACAATAACAATTGCTATATAAATTAACTTCTTCATTTTGGTGGGTGGTGTATGTCTTATTTTGTTAATGTTTCTAATTTTCCTTTGGCTTTCAGGTAGTTCAGTTGCGCTATCTGGTATTTCAGCCTTTCGTTGTTATAGTTTGTCTGCGCCTCACGCAACGACGTCTCTGCATTTAACAGATCGCTAAGCGGTGCTAAACCTTCTTTGTAAAGTTCGTTGGTGGTATTGTATACTTCCTGCGCCAGTTTCACATTTTCGTCCTGGGCATCTATGTTACCTCTGGTGTTATTTAGCTGGTTAATGGCATTGCTAAGCTCTACCTGCGTGCTTTTGTTGTATTGCTGCAGGTCCAATTCCAGGTTTTTCAAAGCAATCTGGTGCTGCTGTACTTGTGATTTCTTGCGCAAACCATCAAATACCGGGATGTTCACCTGTAGTCCTACCTGCGAGTTAGGGAACCACATAGCCTCCTGGTTACTGATCATGCGGCCGTTGTATTGCGACTGGTAGTTATAGTTACCAAAAGCCGCCAGCGACGGGTAATAACCAGCCTTTACGCCTTCAATTTGCAGGGCTGTGAGTTCTTTTTGTTTCTTAAGGGCCTGGTAGCCTGTGCGTTCTGTAACAGGTTGTTCGGCTTCGGCCAGAGTTGGCTGTGTAGTAAGTATAGCATTATCAGCTGAGCCGGTTAATTTGATAGGTTGTTCCAGGGGCATACCCATAAAGAATTTAAGCATGTTAAGTTGCTGCTCATAACCCGATTGGAGGTTTTTCTTCTGGTTCTCAAGGTTTATCTTACTCACCTTTATGCGGTTTACATCTACCTTTTTAACCAGGTCGTTTTTATACTGGAGGGTAAGGATCTTCTCCAGCTGTTCCAGCTTTCGGAGGTTAGCGTTAATGCTCTCAAACTGCTCTTTGGTTTGTAGCACCATAAAGTAGGCAGTACCCACGTTAAAGATCACGTCCTCATTAGCCATTTCTCTGCGAATGCGGTAAACGTCTTCGGCGGTACGGGCAGCTTTTAAGCCTACAAAGTACGATTTGCTGAAAAGCAGCTGCGTTACCGAAATACCAGCCTGCACCGTATTGTCGGTACCCATTGGTTTAATGAGCGGCTTACCGTTTTGCTCGGGGTTAAAATCGGCAGGAAGCGCTATCATCTGTTTTTCAAGCGTTCTTACGGCAGTACCTTTAATATCAACCTGCGGCAAACCATTGCTGCGCGCTTCGTTTATCATATACTTCGAGCTCAGCTCATCGTTACTTGCCTTTTTTATGGTCTCGTTATTCTCCAGGGCATAGGAAACGGCTTGTTGCAAGTTCAGCTCCTTTGTTTCTTGCTGAGCCTGTGCAAACCCGGTCTGCATAAAGGCCATCAGTATTCCCAGCGCTAAATATTTTTTGATCACGTTGTAAAGTTTTATAGTTTATGTAGTTATACTTAGTTCATAAATTACTGAACCAAGCAGGTAAAAAAATTATTGCTTTCTGTTCTCCCACTTTTCCAGCAGGGTTGGCATTTCCTGGCTCAAAAAATCAAGAAATCCGATGAGCTCATGAATATTCTGGCTGGCCTGGCAATCTTTGTCGGCTTTTAGTGCCAGCGCTTCCTGCAATGATTCCCTGAAACTGATCATCTGGTCTATCTTCTTGGTAAAGCCGTCGCGCCAGTTGCTAAGTTTTAATTTAAAATAGCGCTTGCGTTCGCCTGAGAAGGTGGTATACTCTATCTGGCCGAGTTGCAGCAGCAGGTTAAGTGCGTTACTTGTTGCGCTTTTGCTCAGGTGCAAGGCTTCCGAAATTTCATCGAAAGTCATTTGCGACTGGTCAGATACAAAGAGCAAACCCATGATGCGGGCAACAGCGGGCTGCATGCCGTTGTTCTCATGGTAAATCCCGATTTTCTCGATCAGGGCTTTTTGTTTATCGTTTAGAACCATTGGTTTTGCGTCAATCATACCATTTAACAGTGCAAAGGTATTGACTTGTTCCCTTAGTTCATAATTTACAGAACTAAATTTGTAAAATATTTTTTGATGATGATTTTGAGTAGAGGTGAGCGGGGGTGTTAAGTTTAATTGTAGCAGAGAAAATTGCCTTTGGTATAACGGTCTGGTGTAGACGATGTGCGGGGCTTTCAGCCGAAGCATAGAGTATACACATGGTTGGCAAAGGTTATTCTATAATGTTCTATTTAATTAACTTTAGTGGTCCAGCTTACTCGGCTTAACCTTGTAGTAAAGTGTTAACAAAAGGGCTATTGCTGAAATGGGACAAGTAATTACAAAGAAGTAATACCAAAATCTCAATTGCTGAACAGTTTCTTCTAATCCATTCTGTCCAGAGGATGTAATATTGCCAAGTCTTCTTTGGTCACCATACAAGGCCCCTACATTGAAAATTTCAAACAATGAAAACAAGAAGTAGAATACTAAAAGTAGTGCAATCAAAGCAAATAGGTAATTGTTCTTTGTCAGGTTCATTGTTAAATGCCTTATCTTGATTGTTCCCTTCTTATAATTTTAATCATTGCCAACTACTGTATAAACGACAACATACGCTTATCTGCACTATAACTGTAGTTTAGCAAGACTGTAGCTATACTTCAATCTGCAAGGTAAAATAAATTGCCATTCCATCTCTATAATAAAGTATAAACTATAGTTTCCCCAATTCATGCCAGCGCATGCGGTAAGCGTTCATGGCGGTCTGGCCGAGCTTGCGCAGTAATCTATAGTTTACTACCGCCCCAACCGGTGCCCCCATTATAGGTATAAGTTGGGCCATTTTAGCCAGGTCAATGTAATCGCGATATTCCTGCTGAAAGCTGCGCCAGTCAAATTGATTTATATCCTCGGGTAGGTGTTGTTTCTTGGTTTCCCAGTCGGTCATGTGCTGGTATATGTCGCGGCGGTGCTCGTGGCTGCTAAAGGCCAGCTGAAAGATATAAAGCAGGCAGAACTGGACCTGGCGGCAGCTAAACTGGATGTGGAGGTAGCCAAAGCCAATTTTTATCCTTCACTGGGTATAACGGCAGGTATCGGTATCCAGGCTTTTGATCCATCGTATTTGCTGAAGTCTCCGGAGTCGTTGCTTTATTCTATTGCCGGCGACCTGACTGCTCCGCTGATAAATAGAAATGCGATAAAGGCAACCTACTATAGTGCGAATGCAAAACAGCTGCAGGCCGTTTACAACTACGAGCGTACTGTTCTTAATGCTTACATCGAGGTTGTAAATCAGCTGTCGAACATCAGTAACCTCGAGAAAAGCTACGACCTGAAAGCGAAGCAAGTAGAGGCACTTACGCAATCCATCAGTATCTCAAACGATTTGTTTAAATCGGCGAGAGCGGATTATATGGAAGTGCTGCTGACCCAACGCGAGGCCCTGGAATCGAGATTTGAACTGATTGAAACCAAAATGCAGCAACTGAATGCCCACGTTGCCATATACCAGGCACTGGGCGGCGGCTGGAATTAATTACTGATTCGTAAAGAACGGACTGGTTTATACCCCGAAAGCCATTTTGCATGTTGCAAAATGGCTTTCTTGTTTTTTATGCAACAGACCAAACTGGGGTGAACGCACACCAATTGTACTTATTTATTATGAGTTGAGCGTTTTAATATAAACTATAAAATGCCATGTACTACACAGGCGTGTAAGTATAAATTTTATGGCACCGAAAGAATATCAGGGTTTAAAAAAGGTTTTGTTTCCTGTAAAAGCCTCTGAGAAAGTTCCAACGCCTGTTGACGGATCTCACGCAAAGCGGTGGATTCGTATAGCATGGCTTTGCGGGGAGGGCCCAGTGTGTAGATGCCGGTTACAGGTAAGTTGTTACTGCCTATCACCGTTCCATACGCATCGGTTTGCAGGCCCAGGCGCAATTCATCAGGCGTAAGTAAGCCATCGACCAGCATTTGCTGTATAAGCGGGAGTTTAATTTTAGTATAGTCGGCCAGCGGACCAGTGCAGTTTATTACCCGGTTTACATGTACATTAAGAGGCGCTGCATCCATACTTTTCTTAAGTATTACTTTTGCAGTCTGCGTTTCTTCCTGCATGTCCACAATGTTGGCGGCTATTACTTCTAACTGCCCTTTTGCTTGTAGCTCATTTAAAAGTATAGCCGAACTTGCGGGCATACGGTGGCGGTGCACTTCCCAGTACGGGCGTATATGGCGCAGAAAACGTTTTTTCTCCTGCCAGGTAAAAGCCTGCCATATAGTTGGTAAATCGTTACGCATGGCATCCAGTACACTCCTCCAGGTATAGCCCTGGGCAACTGCTGCTTTAATCTCTTTTCTGATATACCGGAATACCTCCAAAGCTGAAGAACAGATATATAACGGGATCTTAAACGGCGGGTAAGGAGGGGTATTTACATCAAATGGTTGAGGCAACAGCCCGTGCCGCGACACAACATAAATCTTGCCTTTATGGCCCTGGGCCGCCAAACTGCCTGCCAGGTCTACCATCGTTAAGCTGGAACCTATCAGTAATAGTGCATCATCTGGTTTCAGCCCCGAAAGGACTTTTGCAGACCAGGGCGAAGCAAAATAGTGGCTGCTTTTGTAAAATGATTGGTTAGGTATAGGTAGCTGGCCCGGCGGAAAATTGCCCAGGGCAAGCACTACACTGTTGGCAAGTATAGCCTTCGTATTTTTAAATGATACCTTAAAACTCCCGTTCTGTTTTTTCAACGCTACAGCTTCATCAAAGAGTGTCACAACCTTTACGCTAACTGCTGCGGCTGCAACGGCCTCCCGGAAGCGGGCTTTCAGGTAATCTCCGAAAATAAAACGAGGTATAAAATCGTGTGGAGTAACCTCCGTTCTTAAATCGGCTTTGTAGTGGTGCTGGTGCTGGGTAAGCCAGTTATAAAAATCAAGCGGTTGATCGGGGAAAATACTCATGGCAGCGGCAGGCACATTCAGGGGCTGAAAGTTTAGCTGGCTGGAATAAGCAATGCCTTTGTTTACCCTATACCTGTCCTGCTCTATCAGGTAGATTGTTGTCGGGTTTACGGCACTTCGTAGCAATTGAATAGCGGTTAATGTACCGCTCAGGCCTGCTCCTATAATGGCAAATGTCATAATGGCTATTACTTAAATGAAGTTAGAAAGTAAGTAGTCGATACAAACAGAACCCATAGCAGGTAGCCTGTACATCAATCAGAATAAAAATGCGGCGCAAGCTTTATAAAAGTTCCTGATTTTACGGTAGTTATGGAGCAGGGTTAAGGAGGGTGAAGTATAAACAGCCAGTTGCCGTGTACTATACAGTTGGTGATGCTTACTAAACAGGCATCTATAGTTTATGTAGCCTAAAACTTATTGTGCCTTCCGGTTCGTATACGTCATAACATTTATACACGGCCAAATGAAACAGGATTCTACTACCATAGTTGAACCAGTACCAGCTCAACCCCATAAGCTTAAAGAACTACCGGCCACTGCCATCTGCGGAAATGATATCACTTCGTCGTGTTTGTATGTATCTGCGTTGGCCATTATTTATGCGGGGCAGTATGCCTGGGTGGCGCTTTTAATGGTTGGCGGGGTGCTTTTCCTGTTCCGGAGTATTTATGGCGAAGTAGTAGGGGCATTGCCTTTAAACGGGGGAGCTTATAATGCCTTGCTGAACACAACCAGCAAAAGTACGGCTTCGCTGGCGGCGTGCCTTACCCTGTTATCTTACATGGCTACGGCCGTTATTTCTGCTACCGAAGGCATGCATTATGTCCATCATCTCTGGGAAGGGCTTCCGGTTTTTTACGCAACTATAGGGCTGCTGGCTTTTTTTATGGGCTTAACTATACTGGGAATCGGCGAGTCGTCTATTGTTGCGGTCATCATTTTTATCACGCATATCTCCACGCTCACGCTGCTGGTGGTAGTTGGGTTCCTGTTTTTGTTTAACCATGGGTTTGATACGCTTTCCCTTAACTATAGCCAGCCACTGGAGGGCAGCATTTGGAGGGCCTTGTTCTTCGGGTTTGCGGCGGCCATGCTCGGGATATCAGGTTTCGAGAGTTCGGCCAACTTTGTGGAGGAGCAGGCGCCCGGCGTTTTCCCGAAAACCCTGCGCAACATGTGGTTGGCCGTTACAGTCTTTAACCCGCTTACAGCTTTCCTGGCAATTGCTATTTTACCTATGGCGGCGGTTGCTCAAAACCAGACGGCTTTACTGGCTTACCTGGGTGAGGTGGCCGGCGGTAACTGGCTTGCAACTATAGTTTCGGTTAATGCAGCTATGGTGCTGAGCGGAGCCGTGCTAACTTCTTATGTGGGCGTAACCGGCCTGGTACAGCGCATGACCTTAGACCGCTGCCTTCCGCAGTTCTTGCTGCGCACCAACAAAAGGGGCTCGGCTTACCTGATCATGATCACCTTTTTCCTGCTGTGTGTTTCAATCCTGTTTATCACGGCCGGTGATATTGGCGCTCTGGCCGGGGTTTATACCATTGCATTTCTATCGGTAATGGCCCTGTTTGTGGTTGGGAATGTACTGCTGAAACTGCGCCGTAACCGTTTGCCGCGCCCGGTGCGCGCTTCGGTACTGGTGCTGTTCCTGGCAATTTCTGCAGTGCTGGCGGCGCTGGTAGGCAATGCTATTCTCAACCCGGCTTACGTATGGGTGTTTCTCAAATATTTTATCCCTACTGTTTCGTTGGTGTTCATTATGCTGTACCGTATCGAGCTGCTGATTTTTTTTACCTTTTTGGTCAGACAGATAGAGCGCCCGCTTAAAAAGATACTTCCCTTTAAATCGTATACTATAAAGCGCCTTATCCAAACCATACGGTCTCAGCAGTTTGTGTTTTTTACCAAAGGCGATAACATCGCGAACATAAATAAAGTGATGCGCTATATTGTAGAAAACGAACATACCAACCGGCTGAAGATTGTAAATGTGCTGGCAAAAGGAGAGGAGCCACCTAAACGGCTGATGCACGAAGTGGAAGTGCTGGACCTGGCTTATCCCGAACTGGAAGTGGATTTTGTGATCATCAGGGGTAAGTTCGGACCCAAACTAATTCAGAAGCTTTCCGCTAAATGGGGCATTCCTAAAAACTTTATGTTTATTGGTTCGCCCGGCAACCATTTCCCTTATGGCCTGGAGGAGCTTGGCGGTGTAAGACTGGTTATTTAATATGTGGGTTATAGTTTGGTAACTATAGCTTTGTCTTGATTTGAAAATAATTCTGTTACCAACTATAAGCAGACAACTGTCCTTAATTTAGGTTACCCAGATACCTGCTGAAGCAACGTGCTCACTTCTGAATGGTTGAGGTGGCGCCACTCGCCAAGCGACAGATTGCCCAGTTCCAGGGTCGAAATGCGGATACGAACCAGTTTTTCTACCTGGTAGCCCAGCTTGTAACACATTCGCCTGATCTGCCGGTTTAGCCCTTGTGTCAGGATGATGTTAAAGGTCGTTTCATTTACCTGCCTTACGTTGGCGGGCCGGGTTGTTTTGCCCATGATAACGATACCCGTTGCCAGCCTGTCTATAGCTTCGGGCGTTAACGGTTTGTCTACGGTTACCTCATATTCTTTTTCCTGATACTTTTCAGCGTGCAGAATTTTAAATAACGTATCGCCGTCATTGGTAAGTAACATAAGCCCTTCCGAGGCTTTATCCAGCCTGCCAACCGGGAAAATGGTTTGGCTATAGTTTAAAGCCTGCGACAGGTTGTTCTCGATCTGGGTATTGGTCGTGGATTCGATGCCGCGCGGTTTGTGGTAGGCGATGTACACATTTTTACGTCCTTCTTTTAGTACCTGGCCGTCCAGCTGTACTTCATCTTCGGGTAAGAGCACCTGGCTTACACTGCCTTTTGCGCCGTTCACCAGCACCCGCCCCGAAACTATAAAATCGATAGCCACTTTATTGGAAACCGTTAATTTCTGAACTATAAAATACTTGAGCGAGGTGTTAAGGGACTTCATTGTAAGACAAAACTACTGCGTAAATGATGAGCTATACCTGGTAGCGCTGTAAGTTAGCAAACCCTGGCTTTATTTTAACTGCCTGCCGGCACCAAAACCAATCTGATACATGGTGCTGTAACGCAGGCGATAACTGATGAATTCAAAAGCAGAGCAAAGGCGCCACGATAACAGTGCTGCAAGTAACTATAGTTTATGGGAATTAACCTTATCTTTAGCTATTGCTTTAAAATTTTACCCGCGCAAAAAACTACCCTGATGAAGAAACTTTTACTGTCTGTTCTGCTGCTCCTTCCGTTTGTGTTGCAGGCCCAAACAAAGGCCACCCCTAACCTGGTAAAATATGTAAACCCGATGATCGGTACGGCCAAAATGGGCCACACCTACCCGGGTGCTACCGTACCTTTTGGCATGGTGCAGCTCAGCCCCGATACCGATACGATACCTTACGAGGTAAATGGCAAGTATAACAAGGATGTATATAAATATTGCGCCGGTTACCAGCACGACGACAATACCATAGTTGGGTTCAGCCATACACATTTCAGCGGAACAGGGCATTCTGACCTCGGTGATTTTCTGATAGCACCAACTATAGGTAATCTGCAGCTAAATCCGGGCACGGAAGATGATCCCAAAAGTGGCTATCGCTCGGCTTTCTCTCATGACAACGAAGTGGCCGAACCCGCTTACTACAAGGTAAAACTCGACGACCATAACATACTGGCAGAACTCACGGCCAGCAACCGTGTGGGCATGCACCAGTATACTTTCCCGAAGTCGGATGAGGCGCATATTATCCTGGATCTGATGTCGGGCATTTATAACTACGACGGCAAAACCACCTGGACTTTTGTGCGCGTGGAGAACGACACCCTGATTACCGGTTACCGCCAGACCAATGGCTGGGCCCGCACCCGCACAGTATACTTTGCCATGGCCTTCAGCAAGCCTTTTTACCAGTATGGCAACAAAGAGTACTCAGAGGCACAGGCTTATAAAGGCTTCTGGCGCAAGTTCGACCAGACCAAAAACTTCCCGGAGTTTGCCGGCAAAAAGCTACGCGCTTATTTCGATTTTAAAACGACAGAAGGGGAGAAGATCAAAATAAAATTTGCCTTGTCGCCGGTGAGTACCGAAGGTGCCCTGGCCAACATGCGCGCCGAGATACCGCATTGGGATTTTGAGCGTGTGAAGCGCGAAGGGCAGACAGCCTGGAACAAAGAACTGAATAAAGTAGTGGTGGATGCTGGTAAAGGCGACCTGGTAAACTTCTACACCGCCATGTACCATTCCTTCCTGGGTCCAACTACTTATATGGATGTGGATGGCAAGTACAGAGGGCTGGATATGAACGTGCACCAGGCCAACGGTTTTACCAACTATACCAGCTTCTCGCTCTGGGATACATACCGTGCACTGCACCCGCTTTTCAACATTTTGCAGCCCGCCCGCAACAACGACATGATCAAATCGATGCTGGCGCATTACGATCAGAGTGTACACAAAATGCTGCCTGTGTGGTCGCATTACGCTAACGAGAACTGGTGCATGATCGGGTACCATTCTGTGCCGGTTATTGCGGATGCGGTGATGAAAGGAACGGCTAACTTTGATGCCAACCGCGCCCTGGATGCTTGTGTGCAAACTGCCCGCACCCGTTACTATGACGGTTTGGGTTACTACATGGATATGGGCTATGTGCCTGAAGACAAGAACGGATCATCAGTTTCTAAAACCTTGGAGTATGCTTACGATGACTGGTGCATTGCGCAGATGGCTAAAAAACTGAATCGGCAGGACATTTACGAAGAGTTCAGCAAGCGTGCGCTCAACTATAAAAATGTATATGATTCGAAGTCTGGATATATGCGTCCGAAGTTAAGTGATGGAAGCTGGAAAAAAGAATTTGATCCGTTGGACACGCACGGACAAGGTTTTATTGAAGGTAATTCCTGGAACTATAGTTTATACGTACCCCACGACCCGGCACAAATGATTGCCATGATGGGAGGCAAGACACGCTTTGCCCAACACCTCGATTCGCTTTTCACGATGGAACTACCGGACAGATATTTTGAAAATACAGAAGATATTTCCCGCGACGGTATTATCGGCAACTATGTACATGGCAACGAACCTTCGCACCACGTGGCTTATCTGTATAACTGGACCGACCAGCCCTGGAAAACGCAGGAGCGCACGCGCATGGTGCTGAAAGCCATGTATAAACCAACTATAGACGGCCTGGGCGGCAACGACGATTTCGGACAGATGAGCGCGTGGTACATCTTCAGTGCGTTGGGCTTTTACCCGGTAGCCCCCGGCTCCGACCATTATGCCATCACCAGTCCGGCAGTAAAGTCAGCAACTATAAATCTGGAAAATGGTAAGACGTTTACGATAGATGTGAAGAATCAGAAAGACAAGAATTTATACATCCAGAAAATGGAGCTGAACGGCCAACCTGTAAACCGCACTTACCTGACGCATGCTGAGATCATGAATGGTGGCAAGATTACCTTTTACATGGGCAACAAACCTAACAAAAAACTAATGGCTGTTGCTCCGTAGCTATAGTTTGAAAACTATAGAAACAGAAAAGCATCTCTGGTTGGAGGTGCTTTTCTGTTTCTATAGGTGGTTTAATTAACCCACCCATAATCCCTCTGAGGAGGGTAATAAGCAAAACATGGCGTGAGCGTCTTCTCCCGCAACGAACTATAGTTGGGCCCTTGGTCTACATGTGTTTCATACTTAAAGTATAAACCCAGCTATAGTTGCCCAGCAACAGCGAGTCTGGAGACTAGCATCCACAGAGCGTCACCGGTTGGATACCGGCGCCAGAAAAGACTCCATCCCCTGTTTTCAGGCAGGGCCGTTAAGTTCTATCAAATTCTCCCTTTGAGGGGAGCGCAGAGGGGTGTTTGCATTAGCGGGTGAATTTAAAACTGGCTAACAATTGGCATTCTGGCCCTGAATAACACCCCTGTAATCCCCTCAAGGGGATAGTTCTCGGCAGAACTTAACGGCCCTCTCCTTTTTGTAGGGGAGGGTTGGGGAGGGTTAATTCTCATCTTTCGAAAACGAATAAGGTGCAGATTCATCTTTTGTGCCCCGATTCTTATTTGGTGCAGCTCCCATCTTAACCTTCATTTTGCCACCATTCATAATGTCCTCATGCGAAATCCAGTTCTTCTCCAGTTTTTTTCCGTTCAGGGTGGCTGTTTGTATGTATCGGTTATCCTGGCTGTTAGCAGGGGCTTCGATCACGAACTTTTTGCCATTCTCTAACTGTATAGTTGCTTTTTTGAACAAGGGGGCACCCATTACATACTGGTTTACAGCAGGCGTAACCGGGTAAAAACCTAAGGCCGAGAAGATGTACCAGGCTGAGGTTTGTCCGTTATCCTCGTCGCCGCAGTAACCGTCGGGTGTTGGCTGGTACATGCGGTTCATGGTTTCGCGTGCCCAGTACTGCGCTTTCCAGGGTTGGCCGGCATAGTTGTACAGGTAGATCATGTGCTGGATAGGTTGGTTTCCGTGCGCGTACTGGCCCATGTTAGCGATCTGCATTTCCCGAATTTCGTGTATCACGCCACCATAATAACTTTCATCATACTTCGGAGGGAGGGTAAATACCGAATCCAGTTTGGCCGTAAAGTTCTGCTTACCGCCCATCAAATCTATCAGGCCCTGCACATCATGGAAAACGGACCAGCTATAGTGCCAGCTGTTGCCCTCGGTAAAGGCATCGCCCCACTTAAACGGATTGAAGGGTGACTGGAAGGTACCATCCTGGTTTTTGCCACGCATCAGGCCGGTAGCAGGGTCGTAGAGGTTTCTGTAGTTCTGGCTGCGTTTGGCATACAGGTCTATCTCAGCTTGCGGGCGCTTAAGCGCTTTAGCTAACTGGTAAATGGCAAAGTCATCGTAGGCGTATTCCAGGGTGCGGGCGGCGTTTTCGTTTATCTTTACATCGTAAGGTACGTAGCCGAGTTTGTTATAGAAGCTAACGCCAGCACGACCAATGGCCGTAATCGGGCCTTCGTTGTTTGCGCCGTGCAGCAGTGCTTCGTATAGGGTGTTGATGTCATAATCGCGAAGTCCTTTCACGTAAGCATCCGCCACTACCGAAGCAGAGTTATTCCCGATCATAATATTGGCATAACCCGGGCTAGACCATTCCGGCAGCCAGCCGCCTTCCTTGTAATCGTTCACCAGACCAGCCTGCATCTCTTTGTTTATACTTGGGTAGGCCAGGTTCAGGAAAGGATATAGCGCCCTAAACGTATCCCAGAAACCGGTGCCGGCAAAGCGGTAGCCGGCGTATGTTTTGCCATCGTAGGGGCTATAGTGTACAGGTTTGCCAGCTGCATCCAGCTCATACATTTTGTGCGGAAAAAACAGCGTGCGATACAGGCAACTATAAAATGTGCGCAGCTGCTCATCGGTACCTCCTTCCACCGTAATGCGGCTCATGGCTTTGTTCCAGAGCGCTTTTGCTTTCAGCTTAGTCGTCTCAAAGTCATCTGTTGCCAGTTCGCGTTTCAGGTTAAGCTCGGCCTGCGCCATGCTTATAAAAGAGGAAGCCACACGTAGGGTTACCTTTTCGCCTTTCGCGGTTTTAAACCCAACTATAGCTCCGGTGTGGTTGGCCGTTTGTTCCAGCTTATTTTTAACCAGCGTAGTATCGTGCCAGGTATAGGCTACGGTAAAAGGTTTGTCAGTATAAATAACAAAGTAGTTTTTAAAGTCTTTGGGGTTGCTGCGTGCGGTGCGGGTGGTATAGCCTATGATCTTGTTTTCAGAAGGAATAACCTTGATGTATGAGCCTTTGTCCAAAGCATCGATAACGATAAACGAACTGTCGGATTTGGGGTAGGTAAACCGGAACTGGGCAGCGCGTTCTGTAGGCGTAAATTCGGTAGTTACATCATGGTCTGCGAGGTATACGCTATAGTAGTAAGGCTTTGCAATTTCGGATTTATGCGAGAACCAGCTGGCCCGGTCATCTTCCCTGAACTTTAGTTTACCTGTAACCGGCATAATGGCAAACTGTCCGTAGTCGTTCATCCAGGGCGATGGCTGGTGGGTTTGCTTAAAGCCCCGGATCTTGTCATCATCATAAGTATAGGCCCAGCCATTTCCCATTTTGCCGGTTTGTGCCGTCCAAAGGTTCATGCCCCAGGGCACCGCCACAGCAGGGTAGGTGTTACCGTTAGATAAGCTTACTTTAGAGTCGGTGCCCATAAGTGGGTTGGCCAGTTCTTCGGGCTCAAAGCGGTGCTTGTTTTTCTGGGCCTGCGCAGGTAGCAGAAAGGCAAGTATAACTATAGGAAGCAGGAGGCAAAGCGGGTGTAGCAGTTTCTTCATCAGGCTAAGAATAGGGCTTAAAATGTGGTGATTGTTGCTATGGTAGCGCTTATAAATATAGTGGTTTATAGGTAAGGGTGTGTGCTTAACGTATAGTTTTAGCAGAACGCCTTTCCGGAGTTTTTGTGATTTGCCATGTAGCAGCAACTAATATAAGCTCCGTCACTCTGAATCTGCAGCAATTTAAGATCGGAAACTATAAAAAAAGCGCCTGGCAGAAAGATGTCTGCCAGGCGCTTAACAGGTAGTTATAGTTTAATTAGTTTGCAGTTACAGCCCGGAAAGCGTTCAGGCGGCCATAGCCATACAGGGGGTCACGACCCGGCGAGCCCAGGTCGTCGGCGGTGGCACGCATTCTGGCCAGCACCAGCGCTGGAGCCATTTGCCCACCGTTAGCCCCAACTATAAGCGCCGCTACACCAGCCGCATGCGGTGCCGCCATACTAGTACCTACCGACCAGTAATAAGATGCCTTAGTTGGGTCTAGGTTACTGCCTGTACTAAACACATAATCAAACACGTATACATATTGGCGAATGCCACCTATAGTTGCTATTTCGTTGCCTGGGTAAATATAGTCGCCGCCCGGTGCCGCAAACGTTACATCGGATATGCCATAGTTTGAGTAAGAAGACAGGTTATCCATAAAAGTTGTAGCAGGGTTTAGTGCCCAGCCCATTGGCGCTGTTGCCGAAATAGAAATAACGCTACCAGCGCCCGAAGGCAGGTGTACAAGCGATTTGTCGGTATTGCCGTTGTTGGCTTCGTTACCTGCCGATGCAATAACGGTTACCCCATTTTTAGTGGCATATTTGGTTACACGGCTCAGGGCGTTTAGCAGTTCCTGCACTGCCTTGGTGTCACTAACTATAAAGTCATCTGTCGGGTCGTCCGGGGTATCATTATCATCCAGAAACTTACCATTACGTGGTATAGCTGCCCCGATACTCATGTTGATCACATCGGCACCCTGTTGCGTGGCATGTACAATACCTTCCATTATCCAGGAGAAAGCACCTGAACCCGAATCGCGAAGCACTTTCACAAGTATTAGCTTCGCCTCCGGGGCTACGCCTATCGTACCAATGCCATTATCAGCAGCGGCTATAGTACCGGCCGTATGCGTGCCGTGGCTGCCTACACCCGATAGTGCGTATGTCAGGCCCTCGCCAGTTACAAAGCTTTTGCTTGCGCTCATGTCAATGTTCGGGGCCAGATCCGCGTGGTCGGTGTCAAAGCCTGTATCCAGCACAGCAACCCGCACACCCTGGCCACGGTAACCCGCGTTCCAGGCTTCAGAGGCTTTTATAGCTGCATGGCCCCACTGCAGGTCGAAATAGCGGTCGTTATCGCCACTGGCCGGTGGCGTGCCATAGTCTTCAAGCTCTACCACTTTCTGGTCTTCGGGCTTCAGCCATTGCACATTTATGTCGCGTACCACAGATCGCACCCCACTTATTTTGCTGGCTTTGGTTATAAAATTCGGATCTTCGGAATATACTGTTGCTACACCCGCCTGCGACAAAAGGCTTGTAACCTTGCCGTTTGCATTTCTGATCTGGTTCTCAAGGCCAGCCGGAAGCTTTTCGGCTGTAGACTGCACGATGTAATGCCTGCCCCGGAAAGTTACATTTGTTGCTACAGAGCCATCGGTAGCGGCGCTGACAGCGCTCTGACCAAGGTTATCAGCTGATACAAAATCTTCTTCCTGGCTACAGCCAAACAAGCCGGCAACAGCAAACAAAACCGGAAACACTACTTTTGTCGGTTTAAACTTCTGCATATCCATATGATATAATTTTAGGTGAAAAAATATATGAAGTTATTTAGTGCGTATTGCGCTGGCCTGCTTGCCAGGATGATGTGGAGAATAATACGGATATATTGAACTATAGTAAGGTATTGATTATCTTTAACTTAGATTTATATGGTAAACGTACCTGAAACGCGGGTGAAAGGTCAGGTTATCTAGTGAGAAGCAAGTAGTAATAACCTCGCCCGAGCCGGACTTTGCGGTGCTGGCTACAATGTGCAGGCATTGTTACTGATGCGACGAGTAAGGACTGTAAAAATGGAATTGAAGAAAAGAAAGATGCACCCGGTAACCGGAAGTGGCTGTTTTACAAAATTATAGTTGTGGGTTATTTTAATAAGGTGTAAACGCTCCGCTAACACCTCAGGGTAGGGGAATTGGTAAAGTATGGCGCGAGTGCCCACACCCCGAAATTCTTTGGTATCCGCAACTTGTATCGAACTATAGTTGAACTTCCTGCTCGGTTCAATCTTCAGATTCGACTTTATCGTTTGCCACCGAAATCATTTCTGCGCCATGCCCTCGTCACGAACTTCTACGGAGTGTAAACTACCTGCAATCTATGGCCGAGTTAAACTATAGTTCGACGTGTGTCGCAACGTTCAAACTATAGCCTACTATAGATAAGGCATAAATTACCTTCCCGCAAGGAGCAGGGTGGGTTATTTTCCTGTACAAAAAGCAGCTCTAATCAATCAGGAACATGGAAATACTTAAAATTCAACTATAAACCCTAAAGTAGGTACCAGGTTGCCATCGTTGTCTTTTAGAATTACCGGTATAGCGTTACTGCCATCCGGGCGTAGCGGGTTTCCGTCGGTGGTAGCAAAGCCGGTGTTATCTTCGTTGCGCTCAAACGTATAGCGGTCGAAGCCGGGAGTTTTGCTGCTTAGCACGTTGGCAATATCCAGGAACAGGTCAAGCGTTACGCGGTTAATGGTCCATTTCTTATCGATCCTTACATCGAGTTGGTTAAAAGACTTCAGGCGTTCAGAGTTAAGCCTGCTGTAATCCAGGATACCCACACCCAAAGAGGCGTAGTTTCTGCGGGAGGCTTCGAGGTCAAAAGGCGTAGAGGGTGCACCGCCGGCGTATCTGTACTTGGCTCCAAACTCCCAGTTGCGGGGTAGCTTTTTGCCCACCAAGCCCGAAACCAGATGGCGGTAATCCCAGGCGCTGGCAATATAGTTTCCGTCCAGTCCGGCAAATTCACTCACCACATAGGTGTAAGACAGTACCGAAAATACGGTGCCTGTCAGCTTTTTCTGCACATAAAACTCTGCCCCGTACGCCCGGCCTTGCCCTGTAGTTGTAACTGCTTCGTTGCCAATGGCACCAAAGTCACCGCCCTGGTTTGCCAGCGAAATACCATCCCGAACAGATACCGGGTAATGGCTGTAATCTTTATAGAAACCTTCCAGGGTAAAGCGCAGGTCCTGGCGTGGTAAAAACTCGGTACCCAACACGTAATGAATAGATTTGATATAATCAGCCTGCTGGTTTAGGTAGGTGTCGTTAGCGCGATAACCCAACACAGTGTATTGCGGCAGTTTGTAATAAATACCTGAAGATGCGTTTACCGTCCATTTATCGTTTAGCAGGTAGGAGAGCGCCAATCGTGGCGATAAGGTTTTCAGGGGATTGCTGCCTTCGTCGGTAAAAGAGTTCATATCGGTTCTGAGGCCAAACGATAGCCCTAAACGGTTATCCAGCACCGACCGGGCAACCTGCCCGAATGCTCCGTACCGGAAGAAATCCAGGTCTGTGTTATAGTCCAGGGTAATGCCGGGCTGCACTACGTTATTCTGCTCGTCGCGCAGCTCTTTCCGGATAACGCTGTAAATATTGTTAGTAAACTGCACATACTGCCCCGACAGGCCATACGCGTATTTCCAGCCGTTTTTATACATATTTACGTCCAGGCGCAGTTTGTTTTCAGTTTCGCGGGAGTTGGTGTTTAGCGTAAGCGCTCGGTTTTCTCCTTCTTCGGCCGCCTCAAACTTGGTCAGTTCATTATCGAAAGCATTGCGGCTCAGGGCCAGGTTCACGTAGCCATCTGTTACCAGTCTTTTTACTGCCACGCCGGTGGTATAGTTCCACTGGTTTATAGATGGCACCGAACGCAGGATGTACTCATTTTCGGGAGTGCTTTTGCGCGGCACTCCGAAGGCAAACTCATCAATAGCACCTACCCCTATAAAAGACACAGAGGTTTTGTCGTTTAGTTTATGATCTACTTTATACTGAAAATCCCAGTAATTCGGGCGGATAGGGAGATCGAGAAGCTTGAACAGGAACTGCAGGTACGACCTGCGCGCCGACAAAAGATATGTAGTGTTGGCCCCCGCAGGCCCTTCCAGGGTAGTGGCAAACTCCGAACCGCTCAGGCGCACATTGCCCGAAAAACGCTCCGGGTTGCCGTAACGCTGCCTGAACTCAAACACCGACGCCAGGGCATTATCGTAGCGTGCATCAAAAGCCGAAGAGCTTACTTTCAGATCCTCTACAAACGATACGTTAAGTATGCCGGTAGCACCACCTGCACTGCCCTGTGTGGTAAAATGGTTTATTAGCGGAATCTCGATGCCATCGAGGTAATACACGTTTTCTGAAGGAGCGCCACCGCGTATGATCAGGTCGTTGCGGCCGCCGCTGGTGCCGTTGGTAGCTACACCTGGCAATACCTGTACTACTTTGGAGATATCGAAATTGCCGCCCGGGTTGCTCCGAATCTCCTCGGTCGTAAGGCTCTGTACCGATAGTGGCGTGATAAGGTCGGCTACAGCGGCGCTTTGCCTGCGGCTGGATACTACTTCTATTTGTTGCAGTTCGTTAGCGGCAGGCACCATTTCAAAGTTAAGTATCTGCACGTTGCCTACCGTTACGTTCACGTTAAACCTGGACTGTAGCTGGTAACCCAGGTAATTTGCCTGTATAGTGTAACTGCCCACTGGTATACTTTCTATCCTGAAAGCGCCTTTTTCGTTGGTTACAGAACCGAACTGGCTGCCGGTTACCTGCACCGAAACCCCGATTAAGGGCTCCTGGGTGTTGCGGTCGCGCACTGTGCCGGTAATTACGCCTGTTTGCGCCAGTACAAACGTTGGCACTAAGAAAGCAATCAGTAGTATAAGTTTCATGTTTACAAGTTTCTGCCAGTAATGCACGTATTACAGACTTCTTATAAAATTGTTTCCGGTTCCGGTAAAACTACTATTTTTAAAAATAACTATAGTGCCAGTAGCAGGCTTTACGTTATGGTTGCTATAGTTTATAGTTGCCAAAAAGCTGGATGCCCAGTTCATCTTTGAACATTTACCCGTTCATCTTACAGATTATATGCACAGCTTCCATTAATTTTGCCGAGCGCATCGGTGGTAATCCTGGTCAGGGAGCTAGCATACCTCCGGAGCTTTAAACTATAAAAACAGGTTGTGAGCGGTCTTTCTTTTGATTTCAGTAACAGCATTTTAAACAGGGTTGTGGTTTGTTGCATGCTTATAGTATGGTGCGTTACGGGTGCTTTGGGCCAGGCAACATCGCTTTCTGACAACTACCAGCAGGCCCGTAACCTGGCATTTGAAAAGAAAGACTATAAAGCGGCAATAAACCTTTGCCAGTACATTTTGCAACAGGATGCGGGCTACACAGATGCTAAAATATTGCTGGGCAGGCTGTATTACTGGAACGGGAACCCAGACTCCGCTATAGTTATACTTGACGAAACCTTTGCTCAAAACCCTGCAAACGCGGATGCCGCCCTGGCGCTGGCTGATGTACATTACTTTGAAAAAGACTATACCCAAGCGCTGCTGTATACCTCTAAAGGATTGGCGCATAACCCACAGGCGCGGGAGCTGCTGACGCGCAAAGCAACCATACTGGCAGCATTGGGCAACTATAAACACGCCCACCAACTCACCGATAGCCTTTTAGTTACAGAACCCGGCAACAGCCAGTTGCAGGCCCTGCGCGCGCAGCTAAAAGAGTACAGCTATAGTTCGCGGGTTGAAGTTACCTATGATTATACCTACTTCGATAAGCAGTTCAGTGATGCCTGGCACCTGGCAGGTTTGAGCTATGGAACACAGACAAAAGCAGGCCCCGTAACGGCACGCATCAGCTATGCGAACAGGTTTGCCACCAAAGGTTTACAGTTTGAAGCCGAGGCCTACCCTAAAATTTCGAAGACGTTTTATACCTACACCAACATCGCTTACTCCAAAGACCTACCAGTGTTCCCGACTGTTCGGGCTGGTTTCTCTTTATTTGCTAATCTGCCGAAGGCCTGGGAAGCGGAAGGAGGCTTGCGTTATTTACATTTTGATGACGATGTGTGGGCGTACACGCTTGCTGCCGGCAAGTATGTGGGCAATTTCTGGGTAAATGGCAGGGTTTATCTTACAGAAGGCACTTCCCGTTTGGCCAATGCCTATAGTTTAACCACACGCTATTACCTGAAAAGCGCTGACAATTATGTTTCGGCTATAGTTGGCTGGGGTGTGTCGCCGGATGACCGCGCGCAGGCAATAAGGCTGAACACTGCCAGCAACCTTAAGACTTTTAAAGCAGGTGCCGGCTACAGATTTACCCTGGCTACAAGGCACGTGCTGGGCATAAACGGCGTGTACGAAAATGTAGAATACCAGCCGGAAACAAAAGGCAACCAGCTTCAGATCTCAACTCTATACCAGTTCCGGTTTTAAGTGGATGCGTTAGGTGTCTGCGGCACAGTGTTAAAGCCCTGCCTGGTCATTTCGCCCCACGATTTTTTCTTGCGCAGCAGGTCCACGATGCCTTTTATAGACGACCACACCACAAACGGGTGAAACAGGAACGGCTCTGCCAACGCGGTAACTATAAGCTTTCGTAGGTCGCCCGGTTTCCGGTACTGGTTAAAGGTAACTACCTCCATCAGTATCGCAAACGTAGAGAACAGCCAGCCGAATAACAGGATAAATGCCGTTAGCACCAGGAAGAAAGACCAGTTTATCAGTCCGGCAAAGGCAAGTACCAGGAACAAGACAAACCCTGTAAACTCGATGACCGGTGCCAGCAATTCGTAAAATAGCCAATATGGGTAGCTCATTAAACCAAGTACGCCATACTTCGGGTTAAGGAAAAGTTTGCGGTGCATGTTCAGGGTTTCGATGGTGCCGCGCATCCAGCGGTTACGCTGCCTGCCTAAGATCTGGTAAGAGGCAGGGGCTTCGGTCCAGCACAAGGGGTCGGGGATAAAAGCTACTTTATACGGTATGTTGCGGTCTGCCATGTAGCGGCGCATGCGCACTACCAGTTCCATGTCTTCGCCAACGGTGTTATGATTATAGCCGCCAGCCGCAATGGCCACCTGCCTGTCAAAAGCCCCGAAAGCGCCCGAAATTAACAGCAGCCCGTTCAGGTTGCTCCAGGCCATGCGGCCCAACAAAAACGCCCGGATATATTCCAGCGCCTGCGCCCGGGGCAGGTACTCTTTTGGCAGGTTTATGTCCATCAGTTTGCCGTTTTTAAAGACACAGGAATTGGCAATTCTCACCACGCCGCCTGTGGCAATTACCTTCTTCCTGGTTTCATCCATAAACGGTCTCACCAGTTTCAGCAAGGCATCCTGCTCCAGTATACAGTCCACATCTATGCATACTAAATACTGGTTTTTCGCTACGTTAATACCTGCATTCAGCGCGTCGGCTTTGCCACCGTTTTCCTTATCAATAACAAGTAGTTTGTGGTATACCGGGTTGGTACTTTTATAGACGGCCTTTACGTTTTTGGTTGCCAGCTGCGGCGCATAATCCAGATGGGCAGGTTCCAGGTCGTAGGCTTGTATCAGCTTGGCCATAGAGTCGTCTTTGCTGCCATCGTTTATCACAATCAGCTCCAGGTTGTTATAGTAGATGCTCAGCAACGAGCGTACATTCTCGATGATGTTGGCCCCTTCGTTATACGCGGGAGCCAGTATGCTTACCGATGGTGCCTGAGCCGAAGAGGCCAGCAGGTTATAGTTGGTAAGCCGGCTGCGGCGCAGGTATTTTACTGCTTCAACTATAGCCAGGGAGCTTAAAAAGATGTAGCAGCCAAGCATGGAAACAGCATATAACAGCATCCCATAATGAAACAGATTGTATAAATGCACCATGAAGTGTAAAAGGCTAAAAGTATATTGATGGGTTATGATTTAAGCTTGCTGTTGCAGGTGCCGGATCGCTTTTTCTACGGCCAGTCGCATGCCCTCGTCGGGTGTTTGCCGGAGTTGGTGCAGAAAAGGGAGGTCGTTTGTTGTGCCTGTTTTAAGCAGCCCTGACAGAATGTTTAATTGCAAAGCTTTACTGTTTTCGGAAGTATAATGTGTGCGTAGCGCCAGCGCGGCCGGTGCTGATGGTATCTCGCCCAAGCACGAAATGGCCTGGCTGCGCACCAGTTCGGATGGGTGACTGAGGCAAGTGATCACATCCTCCTGAAACTGTGTGGCGTGCTGCTCGCTTATTAGCTTTAAAGTAAACTGCACCACCGTAGGGTTAGGCGAAACCAGCCAGCTTCTGACCATTTCGGGGGAAGGTATGGGTTGATTGGCCAGTAGTTGCAGCAGTTTTGCCTGGTGATATTCTGTTAACGGGTAAGCCAGTTGCCTGAAAAACGTAAGCCCGGCATAGCCTTGCAGGTATACCAATGCAGTTTGTGCCTCCATGCGTACCACCGGGTGGCGGTGCTGGGTTAAAGTATAAATTTCGGGTAAGTAGGCTTTTTGCTCCATAGCCGCCAGCTCCTGTATGCCTTTGGCTTTTAAATACCATTTGCTGCTGCGCATGTCGTGGGCAGACAGGTTGCCGAGGTGCAGTTGGTTAAAAAGCTGTTGTATGTTATCGCCCGACTGCCCACTCAGGTTATCTTTTAACCGGATAAGCTCAGACAGTAATGCCCTTCGTGCAAAGCGCTTTTGCAGTAACAGGGCTATAGTTGCAGGTATCTCAAAATCAGTTTTTTTGTCTTCAGGCTCGTGCAGAATGATACTTACCAGCCATTGTTTAAACTGGGCCTGCAGGTGCTTTTGCCGGGAGGCCTGTTTACTTTTGGCAAGCATAATAAAAACCATAGCGCTGATAAGCCCCAGGATGATACTTGTAAAAACAGCAATGGCTATGTAAAACAGCTCTATAGCTGTAAAACTATTCAGTTGCTGAAAGGCGCTTTTTAAAAATGTAGTCACAGGCAGTTACCAACTATAGGTCAGGAGATTCGCATCGCAAAACGTTTTACCCGCAGGGCAAGTTCATTCGGGCTAAAGGGTTTCGTGATGTAATCGTCGGCTCCTAAAGTAAAGGCCTCTAACACAACGTTTTCCTGGCCCATTGCAGAGAGTACGATAACCGGTATCCTGGCATTCAGCTTTTTTACAAAACTCAACACCTCCAGCCCCGATGCAAAGGGCATCATAATATCGGTTATGACCAGGTCTGGCATAAAATCACTGAGTTTACCTAAGGCATCCTGCCCGTTGTCGGTACTTATTACCTCGTGGCCGTCTTTGGTCAGGCGAAGCTCCATGGTCGCCAGCGTTATTGGTTCGTCTTCTGCGATCAGTATTTTCATGGGAGGTTAGTTGCTCGTTTCTAAATGTGCAAGAGAGGCTTCCACTTCTGCTACTATGGCTGGCATCAGTGCCTGGCAATTTGCGCTGCACTGTTCCAGGGCTGGCACAAACACGTTCAGGTGCTGCTGGGCAGGTGCATTTTCTTCTATCGCAAGCATTAGTTGGTGTACTTCTTCTATATGGATAGCTGACAGACTGCCTTTGGTTTTATGGGCTTTTTCTAAAAACGCTGCTTTGTTGTTGGCAGCAGCCAACGCTGTCAGTTCCTGCAGGTATACCGGCATGTTGTCGGAAAAGAGCGATAGGATGCGTTTTACATATGTGGTATTCTTCAGCTCCAGTAACCGGCTTGCATCAAAGGCTTTGGCCGTAGTTGGCATGTGCTGCTCTGTTATAGGCGGTGTTGCTATAGTTCTTGTTTCGTCGGCAAGTGGTATAAAGCGCTCCAGGGTGCGGGCCAGGTCAGCGATGGAGAACGGTTTGGCCATATAGTCAGAGGCGCCTATCTCCAGGCAGCGGTCGCGCTCGTTGCGCAGTACGCTGGCCGTTAACACAACTATAGGCGTCTGCAGTTGCAGGGTTTGCCTGATGTAAGCTGTAGCCTGGAAACCGTTCATCAGCGGCATGCGCAGGTCCATGAAAATAATATCAAACGTTTCGCCGGTCTGTAGTATATCCACTGCCTCCTGGCCGTTGTTTGCGATCACTACCTCTAAATGGTGCTGCTGCAGCGTAGAAGTAAGCACCGCCTGGTTTATGTCGTTGTCTTCTACTATTAAGGCGCGTTTGCCGCTATAGTTTTTGCGTGGTGGTTCCGCTACGGCCACATGGCTGGTGACGGCTATAGTAGCGGTTTCATCGGCTATCGTATAAGGAATAGTAAAGGTAAAGGTCGTGCCCTTATCTTTTATACTTTCCACCTCAATAGTGCCACCCTGCAATTCTATCAGCCTTTTGGTAATAGCAAGACCCAAACCGGTACCGCCATACTTGCTCGAAATATCAGTAGACTCCTGTGTGAAATTATCGAAGATGTATTGCAGTTTATCGGTGTCAATACCAATGCCGGAATCGCTTACAACAAACTCAACTATAGCCTGCTCCGGAGTTTCGCTTTGCAGCGAGGCCTCCAGACGCACAAAACCTTTTTCGGTAAACTTTATGGCATTGCTCAGCAGGTTATTCAGTATCTGATTTAAGCGGTGCGGGTCGCCGTTAAGGTAGCGAGGAATAAACGAATCGGCAGCTACGGCCAGCTTTATACCTTTTTCTTTCGCTTTCTCCCGGAACAGCAGGGCAGTGCCGGCAATGGTATCATTAAAGTCAAAATTAACGTGGTCTATAGTTAACATACCCGCTTTTATTTTTGATAGGTCTAAGATGTCGTTAATGAGATTGAGTAGAGTGTCGGATGAGCGCTTTATAACCTGTAAGCGGCCTTTCTGGTCTGGTTGCAGCGACGAAGACGTTAACAGCAGGTTTACCATGCCTATAATACCGTTCATCGGGGTGCGCAGCTCGTGGCTCATGTTGGCCAGGAACTGTTCCTGCAGGCGCTCTGCTTGTTCTGCATTTTCGCGGGCCTCTACCAGTTGTTGCTGGTGCCGTATCTGCTCAGTTATATCTTTAAACAGCGTACAAATACCAAATAGCTGCTGCTGCCTGTCGTAGAGCGGGAATTTTATGATCTCCATTTCCAGTACCTGCCCGTTTTGCAACACCACCTGCTGCTGCCATTCTTTCGAGTGTAAGCTACCGGCCTCGTGGCTGCTATAGTTTTGTGTAAACTCGTGCAGTACCTCGGCATCATCTAAAACAATACCCAGTGAGCTGTCCGGTTGCTGGCCAGGTTCAGGTGCGAACAGGTCAGTAAAGGCTTTGTTTGTAAAGATCTGGTTGCCCTGCGTGTCTTTTATCAGGATGGGCTGCGGCGAATAGTCAAGTATAGCTTTGAACCGCGACTGGTATTCTTCTTTTTCGGCGTTTGCAGCCTTTACCGCTTCCTCGCTTTTTTTGCGCTGGGTTATGTTTTTAGATGCACAGCAAATACCTATAATGGTACCGTCGGTATCTTTTACAGGGAAATAGGTAGAGTAATAATAGGCTTCCCCCTCATCGAGCATAAACGTGCGCTCCACATCCACTTTCTGGTCGGCAAGTACCTGGTCGTAAATAGCGCGCAGCCTGGTTTTAAAGGCAGGCTCAAAATAATCCAGGAAGTTATGGCCCGGTTCTGAATCAAATCCATAGCCCTGCTTTATAATCATTTTGCTATGGTCGTTCAGCAGTACCAGCCTGAAATCGAGGTTGAGGAGATAAATGGCTTCCTGGGAGCTGCTTAGTATAGCCTGCAGGTTTTTCTCTGATTCTTTCAGCTGTAGTTCGGATGCCTTGCGCTGCGAAATATCCCGGATACTGGCAATCAGGATGTTGCCTTCATACGCATTTACCAGGTTAAGGCGCACTTCAGCCGGAAAAGCTGTTTTGTCTTTTTTCAGCACCAGCATTTCGCGGCTGCTGTTGTTGGCTATTTGCCCCGCCAGTTCTCTCAGGTTTGTAAAATCTTCCCCAACTATAAGTGCCGAAATCGGGGTGCGCAGTACTTCCTGCTGACTGTAGCCAAACAGCACTTCGGCGCGGTGGTTAAACAGTACAATTTCGCCTTGTTTGTTAAAGCCTATCATGCCATCGGGGCTGGCCCTTAGCAGGGCTTCAGAAAAAGCTTTTTCGGTGCGTAGCTGATGGTTGGCCAGTTTTCTTTCGCGTTGCTGTTCCCAACTTTTCCAGATGGCATATACCAGCAAAATTATAAATACGATAATGCCTGTAAGCAGCACCCGGTTGGTAGCCAGCAGTGCATTTTCGTTTTCCTGTTTGCGTTGCGTAAGCTCCTTTTTGGCGTGCTGGTGCATTTGCTGGGCAAAGTACCTGATCTTATCCATGTACTTTTTACCAGCGTTGGTACTAAAGGCCTGCATAGCCGCAGCTTGGCCACGCTCGCGTTTTAGCCGGATAATGGTTTTAGAGAAGTGGGCCTTTTTATAAAGATAAAGGGTTAGCGAATCGAGGTTTTGGGTCTGGATCTGGTCGTTCCTGGTTTGGTTTTTCAGCTGTGCTATAGTTGCGTCCAGTACCTGCGATGCCTCCAGTAAGGGCAGCTCGTATGCATCCGAGCCCGTAAGCAGGAAGCCCCTGGAGCCGGTCTCGAAATCTTTTGCCAGCGATATAGTTTTTTCGATCTGGTATATCTGTTCCTGGGCACGCAGTACCCATTGGGCTATTTCGTTTTCGCGCTTCAGGTTGTAGGAAATGCCATAGATAAGCGCTGCAAAAATAAAAATGCCCGATGCCAGACCCGTTAATAAGCGCCTATTCTCACTTGTTATAGTTTTAAGCTCTTTTAATGTTAGCATGTAGTGTATGCGTTATCAGAGATTTTTGGGTGCCGGATACAAATCGCAGCTTCCCGAAAATACATGCAGGCAGCGGAGTTGAAAACCTTTACAAGAAGCAAATTTACTATTAAAAATGTTCCAGTCTGAATTTCTTTATATAGAATATTATTTGGTTGTATTTTCTTTTCCCGATATAATCAAGCAAACTATAGAGCTCTCACTTTTAAGGTTTTTAAACTTACCATCTGAGCTTACAAACTATACCAAACTAAACATAAATTATAGTTAGCTGTCGCCAGTTAGTGCTTGTAATATATCACAACAAAATAGGATAATAATGGTATATAGTAGAATTAGTTTTTGTTAACCTAACCGATAACCATTATGGCAGATTTACTCGAGTCTTTACGCGGATTTATTTCCCCGGACCTTATAGCAAGAACAAGCAGCGAATTAGGCGAGAGTGAGCCTGCGACTGCTAAAGCATTTGGCGGTATAGTACCAGCCGTTTTAGGCGGATTAGTTAACCGTACTTCCGACCCTGGAGCTATGGGGTCTATTTTTAACCTCATCCGGCATAGTGACAGGGGTTTGTTAGCTGATGTAACCAATACTGTTCCGGGGGCGCTAGGTAGCGCTGCACCTGTTGGTAACCAGTTCCTGTCCGAGATATTTGGTAACAATTTAGGGGGAGTGAGCAATGCACTCAGTAATTACGCAGGTGTTAAGTCTACATCAGTAACGGCCATACTTAGTTATGTAGCACCGCTGGTATTAGGATTTTTAGGGAAGAAAACACACGATGATGAGCTTGATGAAGGCGGACTAAGAAATTACCTGAACAGCCAGAAAGCAGGTATCATGAGCGCGCTTCCGGCGGGGCTTGGCAGTTTGCTGGGTTTGGGTGGGGCAGGTGCTGCCGCTACAGCCGCTGTACCGCCTATCGAGCGACCAATGCATGCACCTGTTACCGAAAGAGTACAGCATACGCCACCTCCGGTACCAGAAAAGAAAACGAATTGGCTGTGGCCTTTGCTGCTTGGCATTGGAGCCCTGTTGTTGCTGCTGTTCGGACTTCGTAACTGCGACAATGACAAGGATACTGAGACCGTAACCACAGAACCAGTTACCACCGAAGAAACAACAGTTGCCACTGACACAGATACAATGGCTACAACAGATACAGGCGCAGCATTTACAGAACGGGAGATACCAGGCGGCGTAGTGCTTAACATACCGCCAAATGGCATTGAAAGTAAACTGGTCGCATTTATTGAAGATGAAAACAAAGCGCCAGATAAAACCAGCTGGTTCAGTTTTGACCGCCTGAATTTCGATACCGGAAGCGCTAGAATACAACCGGAGTCGCAGGAACAGATTGATAATATTGCCAAAATACTGAAAGCCTACCCACAGGTAAATATCAAAATAGGAGGCTATACTGATAATGTGGGCCAGCCTGCTGCCAACCTTAAACTATCGCAGGAAAGGGCTGTTGCAGTAAAAGCTGCTATTGAGAAATTAGGTATAGATGCAAGCCGCCTGGAGGCGGAAGGTTACGGCGAAAAGCACCCTGTTGCTGACAACACAACCGAAGAAGGCCGCGCCCAGAACCGTCGTATCGATGTGCTGGTTACCAAAAAGTAAAATTGCTTTAACGGCTATAGTTACAAACTATAACTAAGTACATTTAAACAGAACCGCAGGAAAACTATAACTTTCTGCGGTTCTGTTTTTATAGCAAAGCAGAAGAAAAATGTTGCTTACTATAGTTTACAGAGGGGTAAAGCCAACTAAGTTAAGCAGGAGTGTACGGAGAGCAGGTTATAGTTGCAACACTTCAGGGTTGGCGATGTTGGTTGGAGTGCCGTTTGCAAAAGCTACCACATTCTCGAAAGCTTTCCGGAAGTATAGTTCGTACCCGTTCTTTTCTACATAGCCCAGGTGTGGTGTACAGATTACATTTGATAGCTGAAGCAACGGATAATCTTTGTCGAGTATAGGTTCGGTTTCATACACATCCAGCGCTGCAAAACCGGGCCTGCCTTGCTTAAGTGCCTGCAATAACGCGCCTTCTTCTATCAACTCAGCCCGGCTGGTATTTACAAGCACTGCATCGCGTTTCATTTGCGCCAGGTCTGCTGCTGTAACTATATTTCGGGTAGTTTCGGTAAGGCGTAGGTGCAGTGTTACCACATCAGCCTGCGCAAAAAATGCCGCTTTACTTTCAGCTTCCAAATGCCCGTCCTGTACGGCTTTATCCCTGGAGTTTTCGCTGCCCCAAACTATAACTTTAGCCCCAAATGCATTGGCATAGCCAGCTATCAATTTACCTATTTTGCCATATCCCCAGATGCCGATGAGCTTGCCGTTTATAGTACTGCCAATGTTGGTTTGCCACTTTCCCTCTTTCATGGCGGCTATGGCTTGCGGCACTTGTCTCAGGGCATTCATTATCAAAAGCCAGGCAAGCTCTGCGGGGGCAACCGGTGAGCCAGTTCCTTCGGCAACGGCTATAGTATAGTTGGTGCAGGCTGCCAGGTCCAGGTGATTAGATATTTTACCGGTCTGGCTGATGAGTTTGAGCCTAGGCAACCGCGAAACCAGTTCTTTTGTAATGGCTGTCCGCTCACGGGTAAGCACCAGGGCATCAGCAGTTTTAAAACGCTCAACCAGTAAATCAATGTCCTTCACTGTATCGTGGTAAATGGTTACCTGGTGTTGGTGCAGCAGCTGAAAGCAATCCAGAGTGCTTATTATATGCTGGTAATCGTCGGGGATGATGATATGCATGTGCGTCGGCTTATAGTAGCAAAAGTCACAGTTACATTTCAGAAGCGCAACACCCAAAGTGTTATTTTAACTAATCTGCTACCCGGGCAAGAATTCTAACAACATCAGGCTCAACTATAGAAATGGATTGTTGCATGAGCTGGCAAAGCATAAAACTGAACGGATAATTGAGCTGAGTTTGCCTTACCCAGGTACAGCCCCCGAAACCGAACATACCTGTTCAATAACGAACACCTTATTTTATTCTGAAACTATAGTTTTGTTGCGTAATTAATTGTTAATCAGTTATATACATAGCTGGCATATTAGTTGGCTAAGCAGTTCTTGTAAAGTACACTATAAACCTATGGACCGCGAATTATCAGCCACTACAAAACAAGTCAACAAACGCAAACGCTACTGGCAGTTAGGTATAGCTGTAGCCCTGCTGGCTTTGGCTGTGTTTGGCTTCAGAACCTTGATTACCCCAACTATAAACAGGGAGGCTTTGCGCACTGCTGTAGTCGAGCAGGGGCCGGTTATTGCAACTATATCGGCGAGTGGTGTGGTGGTGCCGGAACAGGAACAGGTAATTACCAGTCCGATACAGGCACGCATAGAGCAGGTGTTATTAAAAGCAGGAGAGCAGGTAAAAACCGGCGACCAGATACTGCTACTCGACAGAGCTTATACCCAACTGGCTTACGACAAACTGAAAGACGAACAGCAACTGAACCAGCACAAAAGCGTGCAGCTGCGCCTTAACCTTCGCAAAACACTCAACCAACTGGCATCGCAGCTAACTATAAAACAGCTTAGAGTTAAAAGCCTGCAGGCCCAGCTACAGGACGAAAAATACCTGCTAAAAATAGGCGGCACTACCCAGGAAAGCGTGAACCAGGCAGAACTAAATCTCCGCATCGCCCAACAGGAACTCTCCGAAATACAGCAGGACATGGCTACCGAGCGCGAACTGCTTAAAGCTGATGAACAAGAACTTGGGTATACCCTGGCCATGCAGAGCCGATCGATAGAAGAGCTGCAGCGCAAAATGGAACAGGCCGAAGTACGGGCTACGCACAAAGGAGTGATAACCTGGGTGAAGAACGAAATTGGCAGCACCGTAAATGCTGGGGATGTAATTGCCCGCCTCGCCGACCTGAGCAGCTATAAAATTAAAGCCACCATATCCGATAGTTTTGCCGAGCAGCTGAAAGTTGGAGGCAGTACCATCGTTCGCATCAACGATACCGATCTGCAGGGTATCATCTCCTCCATAGAGCCCACAGTCAGCAACGGCATAGTTACGTTTTATGTCGCCCTACAGGATAAAGCCCACGCATTGCTGCGCCCAAGTTTAAGGGTAGATGTGTTTGTAACAACGGCCTCTAAAGGCAACGTGCTGCGCGTGAAGAATGGTCCATACTTTAACAGTGCCAAGGGACAACAGGTGTTTGTAGTACAGGGCAACGAGATACTGCGCAAGCCTGCAACTATAGGCGTGAGCAACGTGGATTTTGTGGAGCTGGAAGATGGCGTAAAACCTGGCGATGTGGTGGTGATCTCGGATATGGCCGAATACGAGCACACAGAAAAGATAAAGCTTAAGTAAGCGCTACAGATACCCTTTTTAAGTGATAGAAATATAGCTGATACCAAGTATAAAATAAACCTATGAAAAGTAATTTTACCTGTTTAGTGTTTGTAATGCTGCTCTGTTGCGCACAAAGTATAGCCCAGCCCGCCCGAACTTTAGGTTTGCAGGAGGTGATTACGATGGCGCAACAGCAGTCGGCAACAGCAAAACAGGCTGAGGTAAGCCACGAGAGCAGTTACTGGCAATGGCGAAGTTTCAAATCTGATTATCGGCCGCAGCTAAGCCTGACCGGTACTCTGCCAGATTTCAGCAGAACCTATACGCCGGTTATCCAGCCAGATGGTACCACCGATTTTAAGCCGGTATCCATTAACAATGCCGATGTAGGTGTAACGCTTAAGCAACTGGTGGGTCCTACGGGAGGGAGCATTTTTGTTACCTCGCTTATGCAACGTTTCGATGACTTTGACCGCGATATAACACGCTACAACGGTAACCCGGCTATAGTTGGTTTTGAGCAGCCATTATTTGCTTTTAACCCGTATGCGTGGGCCAAAAAAGTAGAGCCCTTACGTTACCAGGAATCGCAGCGCAAGTTTGTGGAAGACAAAGAAAGTATAGCAGTAGAAGCTACCAAACTATACTTCGACCTGTTGCTTGCCCAGGTAAACCAACGCATCGCCACCCAAAACTTAGCCAATAACGATACGCTTTACCAGATAGCGGAAGAAAAGTATACCCTGGGGCGCTTATCTAAAAACGACCTGTTGCAATTAAAGCTAGCGGTGTTAAATGCGCAGCTAGCCCAGGACCAGGCCGAACTGGATGAACAAAATGCCACACTTGCCCTGAAAACTTTTGTCGGCTTAAAAGATACGGATGCGCTGCAACTGACTATACCAGACAATATACCGGAAGAAGTAGTATCTGCGGAAATGGCTTTAGCGGAAGCGAAAAAGAATAGGAAAGAAGCTGTCAGTTTTCAGCGGCGGCTTTTGGAAGCAGAAAGCCTGGTGGCCAAAGCGAAAGGCGATAATGGTTTGAACATGAGTGTTTTTGCCACCTTCGGATTATCGAACAGTGCCGGCAATTTTACGGATGTTTATACCCGACCCGAAAATCTGCAGCGTGCCCGTATCGGTTTTAACATGCCGCTACTGGACTGGGGCCGCCAGCGCGCCAACTATAAAGTAGCCGACCTGAACCGCCAGTTAGTGCAACACACCATAGCCCAGGAAGAAGCTACTTTTGAACAGGCAGTCCTGGCACAGGCAAACCAGTACATTACCCTGAAACGCAGGCTTAGCACTACCGCCACAGCAGATGAAATAGCAGAAGAGCGCTACCAGATCACGAAGAACATTTTTATAGTTGGCCGAATCAGCATCACAGACCTGAACATTGCTTTAGCCGAAAAAGACCAGGCGCGCCGTGCCTACATAACGTCGCTCAGCCAGTTCTGGGCAGCCCACTATAGCCTGAGGCAACTGACATTATTTGATTTTGAAAAACAGCAGCCGATTAAATACAATGAAGGAAATTTTGAATGAGTGCATAACATCAAATTTCGGAATCCACAGGACATGTGTTACCGAGGTTAAACATATTTCTATAGTTACAGACTAAGATCGGACAGGTCACGACCTGTCCCTACGGAAGTACAACCACGATAAAAGTCGAAGCTTACAGTTCCAAACTATAGATAAACTATAGCTATCGAAATGATCACAGTCTTTGGGTTGAGCTCCTTGTGAATATCTGGTGGCGCAGCCATTGCGAGGAAAGAGCAAAAGAGATTCGCGCAGCGCGATGCCCGAAGACGAGGCCCCCCGGCCGTGAGGGAGCCAAGCTAACTATAAAACTATAGGCAAATAGAGCTCTCAGGATAAAAGGTAATTTGAAACTATAGCTAAGTATAAACTGCAACTATAGGCTGAGATAGATTTCTCGCTGAGGCTCGAAATGACAGTAAATAAAAGATTAAAAGAGATAAATTTAAAACTATGATCACGCTATCCAACATCGAGAAAGTTTACCAGACCAAAACCATCGAAACGGTGGCTTTACAGAACGTAAACCTGACGGTACCCAAAGGAGAATTCCTTTCTATTATGGGGCCATCGGGTTGCGGCAAATCTACACTGCTCAACATTATGGGCCTGCTTGATATTCCGAGCTCCGGCATGGTAACTATAGACGGGCAACCCATACAGACCTATAAGGACAAAGAGCTGGCACACATCCGCAACCAGAAGATCGGTTTTGTATTCCAGAGCTACCACCTGGTAAACGACCTGAGCGTGCTGGACAATGTAGAACTACCGTTGCTATACCGCAGCAGTATTTCAGGTTCGGAGCGTACCAAAAGAGCTAAAGCAGCTTTAGAAAAAGTTGGCTTAAGCGCTCGCACACAGCATTTTCCAAGCCAGTTATCGGGTGGGCAGCGACAGCGTGTAGCCATTGCCCGTGCCCTGGTTGGCCAGCCCGAAATTATACTTGCCGATGAGCCCACTGGTAACCTGGACTCTGTGATGGGCGAAGAAATAATGAACATACTACTGGACCTGAACCGCCTGGATGGTACCACTATAGTTATGGTAACGCACGACGAGAACATGGCCCTTAAAACAGAGCGTTTGGTCCGCTTCTTTGATGGGCAGCAGGTATCGGATGCTAAGTTGTTTGCAACCTTTCAGCAAGTATAGCTATGCTTAAGAGTTACATAAAAATAGCCTGGAAGGTGCTCTTGCGGCGCAAGTTTTTCACCTTCATCAGCCTCTTCGGTATCAGCTTTACACTTATGATACTGATGGTAGCTACTTCACTGTTCGACCACACGTTTGGCCCGCAAATGCCGGAGCGCGAAACAGACCGCTTACTATTTGTAAACCTGATCCGGGAGCAGGTAAAAGAGGGATATACCAATAGCGGCCCTGCCAGCTATAGCTTCTTCGACCGCCACGTACGCACCCTCAAAACACCCGAAAAAGTATCGATCAACTCCATGCCTTTTCAGGTGAACAGTTACATCAACAACCGCAAACTGGCGATTGATATCAAGTATACCGACCGTGAGTTCTGGGATATACTGGACTTTAATTTCCTGGAAGGCAATGCCTTTACGCAGCAGGATGTAAAAAGCGCAAACCGTGTGGCCGTAATTAACGAAAACACCCGCGCAAAATATTTTGGAGAGACAGAGGCGGTAGGCAAGGATATAGTGGTAGATCAGGTAAAATATAAAGTAGTAGGCGTTGTAGAGAACGTACCGGTGCTGCGCGTGCAGTCGTATGCCGATGTTTGGGTGCCGGTTACCCTTAAAAGCCAGGACTTTTCGAAGCCCGGTATGAGAGGCACTTACTTTGCAACTATAAAAGCCCGTAGCGCCGCCGATGTACCTGAAATAAAAGCAGAGTACGCCACGATGATGCAGGAAGTAGAGCGCCAGCATCCCGAGAAAGGTACTAAACTTTTCTCTTTCCCGGATACTTTTCTGGAGAGCTTCGCCCGCACGTTTTTTGGCAATGGCAATGATACCGGTGTAGGGATTCTGTATGGTATACTGGCCGGTCTGACCTTGCTGTTCATGCTGCTGCCAACTATAAATCTTGTCAGTATCAACATCAGCCGCATCATGGAGCGTTCTTCCGAAATCGGGGTTCGCAAAGCCTTCGGTGCTTCTTCTTCCACCATTATCGGGCAGTTTATTGTCGAGAACATTTTCCTGACTTTGCTGGGTGGCTTTCTGGGTTTTATACTTTCGGCAGGAGTGCTCTGGCTCATAAACGACAGCGGCATGATCGTGTATGCCAACCTGGGGCTAAACCTGCGTGTGTTCGGTATTGGGCTGCTGCTTTGCCTTGTGTTCGGATTAATTTCCGGTGTTTATCCAGCTTATAAAATGTCACGCTTACAAGCCGTAGAGGCACTGAAAGGAGGTTCGAAATGATACGCCATTTATTTAAACTGATCTGGAACCGGAAGAAAAGCAACTTCCTGCTGATCACTGAAATATTCTTTTGTTTCCTGGTGCTGTTTGGGGTACTTAGCTTTATCGTATACAACGTACGCAACTATAGCAAACCACTTGGTTTTAAACACGATAACGTTTGGTTGCTGACCATGCGTCCGCCTACCGATTCTACTGCCCAGAACCGGCAGATAATGGAACAGGTGATCCAACGGGTGCGTACTTTCCCACAAGTAGAACATGCATCGTTTACATCCAGCAATGCGCCATTTGCTTTCAGTCAGATGAACAATCACTTCTCTTTCGGTAATGCCAAAAGTATAGATGCTGATGTTTATGAAGTGCAGGATGAGTACAAGGATGTAATGCAGCTAAATGTAATAAAAGGTCGCTGGTTCAGCACAAACGACAATGCGGCAGGTCATGAACCTATCGTGATCAATAAGGCTTTCCAGCAGCATATGTTTGGCTCAGAAGAAGCATTGGGTAAAATAATTCAGGTAGATGATACTACTAAATTTCAGGTAGTGGGTGTAACGGATTATTTCCGGGCGGGCAGTGAATTTGCTGCCGAAGACCCGGCTGTCTTTACGCGCATTAACCTCCAAAAGAACCTCAATTATATCTCCAACGAAATGCTGATCCGGGTGAAGCCTGGCACAGGTATAGACTTTGAAGAGAAAATGATGAAAGAGATCGCTGGCATCGGGAAAGACTGGGCGTTGGAAGTGGCTACGCTGGAAAAAATGCGCCAGAATAAAGCTAAAGTTACGCTTGTTCCGATGATTGCGCTGGGCCTGGTTTGTGGCTTCCTGATCCTGAACGTTGCACTGGGTTTGTTTGGGGTGCTGTGGTACAACATCAGTCGCCGCAACGGCGAGATAGGCTTGCGCCGCGCACTTGGTGCCCCGTCTGGTCAAATCTATCGCCAGTTTATAGGCGAGGTGCTGGTACTGGCTACTTTCGGATTGCTCTTCGGGGTGCTGTTTGCTGTTCAGTTTCCGTTGCTACAGGTTTTCCAGGTAGAGTCAGAGGTATACTTTACAGCGCTTGCCGGTGCTGTAGTGCTTATTTACCTACTCACAACTATTTGCGCGCTTTATCCAAGCCGGCAGGCAGCAGCCATACATCCGGCTGTTGCCCTACACGAAGAGTAACTATAGTTAAGTAGATTTATCTACAGATGTAGTCATCCCCCTGCCCCCTTCAAAGGGGGACAATCAGCAATGCGTAAAATTAAAATTTTATTTACGTTACCTGAAAAAGTCCCCCTTGGAAGCAGGGCCGTTAAGTTCTAGCAAATTCTCCCCTTGAGGGGAGCGCAGAGGGGTGTTTGCATTAGCGGGTGAATTTAAAACTGGCTAACAATTAGCATTTTGGCCCTGAATAACACCCCTATAATCCCCTCAAGGGGATAGTTCTCGGCAGAAATTAACGGCCCTGCCCTTGGAAGGGGGTAGGGGGATGATAACTCAAGCAGATAAACTTTTGCTGCGAATCAGTAATACGTGACTTACTTTAAAGTTGAATATGTGATTAGACAGGTTTAGAAGCCCGACCATAGTTCGACACAAGCGAGGACACTAGTTGATTTAATAGAATGAAAAGTCACCCTAGAAAGGAGTAGAGGAATGACAAACGCTAACTATAGAATTATACCTGCAACTATAGCTGCCTTAGTTAAACTATAATACCTTATATTTATACTTCCAAACCACTGGTTTTCCATGATCCTGATTATTGATGACGATGTAGCGGTACGTGCCTCGCTGAGCCTGATGCTGAAACAAAATGGCTTTAAAACCAAAGAGGCGGCTTCACCCAGAGAGGCGCTTCAGCTGGCGGAGCTGCACCCGTTTCAACTGGTAATCATGGATATGAACTTTTCTATTGAAACAACCGGTCACGATGGTCTGGCTTTGCTTGGGCAGTTTAAAAAACAGTATCCGGCATTGCCGGTCATCCTTATCACAGGGTGGGGCTCTATCAGTCTGGCCGTGGAAGGCATGCGCCTGGGTGCCGCTGATTTTATTACCAAACCCTGGAGCAACGACTACCTGTTACAGGCCATACAAACAGCACTTAGTTTATCAGAGCAAAGCCATAGTTCGGATGAGGCACTAACCCGCAAAAAACTGGACCAGCAGTATAATTTCAGGAACATTGTTGGCCAGGACCCGGACCTGCTGAAAGTGCTGAAAAAGATAGGACAGATTGCTGCTACTGATGCCTCGGTGCTGATAGAAGGACAAAGCGGAACAGGTAAAGAACTGATAGCCGAAGCCATACACCAGAACAGCGCGCGCCGCAACCAGCCGTTTGTAAAAGTAAACCTGGGCGGCATCTCGGCCAGTTTGTTCGAGAGCGAGATGTTCGGCCACAAGCGCGGCGCTTTTACCGATGCCAAAGGCGACAGGGTTGGCCGTTTCGAGATGGCGAACAAAGGCACTATTTTCCTGGATGAGATTGGCGAACTGGACATGAACAGCCAGGTAAAACTGCTGCGCGTGCTGCAGGATAGAACCTACGAAGTGCTGGGCGACAGCCGTTCCCGAAAGCTCGACATAAGAGTAGTTTGTGCTACCAACCGCAACCTCGAAGAAATGGTAGCCGAAGGTAAATTCAGGGAAGACCTTTTTTACCGCATCAACCTGATCACCGTTAAGTTACCATCCCTGCGCGAGCGTGCCGATGACATTCCGTTACTGGTGCAGTACTTCCTGGGAAATCTCAAGAAAACGTACAACCGACCGGAGCTAACTATAAGCAAAAGTGCCTTGCAGTGGCTAAAAGAACAGGCCTTGCCAGGAAACATACGGGAACTGAAAAACCTGGTGGAGCGAACTGTGCTGGTAAGTGACACCGATGTGCTGGAAGCAGAAGATTTTCAGGCGCAGGCACAGCGCAGCGCTGCCAAACCCGGCGATAAGACCCTGCCAGCCGTGGGCGCCATGACCCTGGACGAAATGGAAGCTACCATGATCCGGAAATCTATGGACCATTATCACAACAACATCAGTAAAGTGGCGCGCGCTTTGGGTTTGAGCCGTGCTGCCCTTTACCGCCGCCTCGAGAAGTTTAACATCCCGTATGAGCCTCAGGAGTAAGTTTATCCTTTTTGCCGCGGTGTTGCATGGGCTGCTGGCACTAATGGCGTACTTCCTGCTGCAACAGAACGTGTACCTGTTCCTGGGCATGGAGCTGCTTATACTTGTTTCTGTCTTTATTACAGCACAACTATACAGCACTTTCTTTAAACCGCTCAGTCTCATTCGGGCTGGCATCCAATCTATAAAAGACAAGGACTTCTCTACCAAGTTTATGGGGGTGGGGCAGAAGGAACTTGACGAGCTGATAAACGTGTACAACCGCATGATAGACCAGTTGCGACACGAGCGGGTGGCACAGGCCGAGAAACATTACTTTCTGGAGAAACTGATTCAGGCATCGCCGGCGGGTATACTTTTGCTGGGCTTCGATAACCAGGTGGAACACGTAAACCCTGCGGCTGAACAGTACCTGCAACAACCTGCCGCTAACCTGATAGGCAAACATGTCAGCCAGCTACCGAAAGTATGGGCCGGACAACTTACCCAACTACAAACAGGCAGTTCTATTACGTTCCGGGTAAATGGCATCCGGACGTATCGCTGCCACCGCGCGCACTTTTTAGACCGTGGTTTTCAGCATTACTTTGTGCTGATTGAGGAACTGACCGAAGCAATACTTCAGAACGAGCGGCAGGCGTACGAGAAGGTAATCCGGATGATGTCGCATGAGGTGAACAACTCGGCGGGTGCGGTAAATTCTATACTTGGCTCGCTGCAATATTATGCGCCACAACTTACCCAGGATCATCGCGAAGATTTTGACAATGCCCTGCAGGTTGCCATAGACCGCAATACCAACCTCAGCCGCTTTATGGCCAACTTTGCCAACGTGGTACGCATTCCGAAGCCTAAAAAAGTAAAAGCCGACCTGCACGAAATGCTGCGCAACATGGCCCTGCTGCTACAACCTGAACTGCAGCGCAGAACTATAGTTTGCAATTTACAACTTACTCCACAGCCGCTTTTTATTCATTTAGATCAGCAGCAGCTAGAACAGGTATTGCTTAACGTACTCAAAAATGCGATGGAAGCCATCGGAGAGAACGGCGAAATCACAATAACAACGCAGCAAACTCCAGTCCGCCTAACGATAACTGATACTGGCTCCGGCATCCCAGAAAATGTACGGGCATCGCTTTTTACGCCCTTCTTCAGTACCAAAGAATATGGCCAGGGTATCGGCTTAACAATGGTACGCGAGATACTCGTGAATCATGGTTTTCCATTCTCACTGGAGAGTGACTCAGAGGCCGGAATCACTACTTTTTCAGTCAGCTTCCCGGAGTAGCGCTGCCATAGCCACACTTTAGTTCTGAACTATAGATTCCTGGTAGCAACGGCTATAAATTCAAGAATAAAAATTTGCATATAATTTACAAATAATAGAAATTACGGTATATTTAAGGCGGCTAATCTTTTGTGCTGCCAAGCTGTACAACAGGTTAGATTTACTTCAGCTATAGTTGATGTAATTTGTTGCATTGCAGGGTGTTGAAGGTTGGGTTGTAAGCTATTGGTTTCTCAATGCTATAGTTGAATGTGCGGCCAAAGGTGCGAGCAGCAACTCATTTTTTGCTTCCGGATTTTCCCGGTTTTGGAGTAGGACTTAGGCATTGCAACTATACCTGAACGATAACCTTGTATACTATCACTAAATCAAACAATCTCTCTATGAACTTAAAGCGTTTACTTTTCAGCTTCTGTTTCACGGTGCTCTGCTGGGCAGGTGCAATGGCCCAAAATTGCGACCCCTGGATCGTACAGATTTACAAACAACAGTATAATGCGGTGCCTACAGCCGAAGAATGTAACATCCGCAACTATAACAACGGCTCCTGGAACAGCTACGAAGAATTGACAGGCTATATCCGGAATTATAAAAACCGACAGGCGGCTGCTAAACCTTCTGTTACGCCGGCTCAAAACTGTGACCCCTGGATTGTGCAGATCTACCAGCAGGAATACCGCCGAAACCCTACAGCCGAGGAATGTAATATCCGTAACTATAACAATGGCTCGTGGGGAAGTTACGCAGACCTGACCACCTATATTAAAGCATACCAAACTAAAAATAGCAGCACTGCAAAAGCCTCCGTGCCTGCAACTACAGTAAAACTGGAAGGAGACCCTTGGATATTTAAAGCCTACCGCGAACTATACCGTCGCGAACCGGTTGCACTGGAGCTGAACGTAAATAACTATAACGGTGGCTCGTGGGCTAGCTACGCGCAGTTAAAACGATTTGTAGCTGAATTTCAGAACTCTCTTAAAAACCATAATGCCCAGATTAAGACAGTAGATACGGCCAACGGCAACCAGCTTACCGGGCTATACCTGAACGGCGAGCAGGTAGCCGTAGCTTTGATCTCGAAAAACGGTGGCGGCGTTGTGGCGGCAGGCGGCATGAATGTGGTATCTGCCGGTGGGGCAAATGTGGTAGCTGCAGGCGGCATGAACGTTATTTCGCCTGGTGGCGGTAATGTTGTGTCAGCTGGTGGTGCCAATGTCGTATCGGCAGGAGGAGCCAATGTGGTTTCTGCGGGCGGCGCAAACATTTCCATGCACCAGAACATGGCAGGCTTAAGCTTCGGCGGAAGGTACTCGGTACAGTCTGCCGGCACAAAGGTAATTCCGACTTCAGGTAAAAGCGCTTTGATTATCCGGTAACGTTATCGGTAAGTCAGAACCTAAACTGACTTATGCAATTTTGCTACTTAAAAAAAGCCATCAGGTAATTTAACCCGGTGGCTTTTTTGTTTCAGACTAAACTATAGATTATTCTGTTTGCCAGGTCTTATAGTTGTAAGTATAATGTCTGCTTATCTGCCACTTAATATGCTTTTATAGTCTTGTGGAACTATACGCCAAACTGGGTCAGGTGGTGGTTCAGGTGTTTGTAAAACATGTTGTTCCATTGCTGGCTGGTCAGGGCACCAAACGAGATCGATTCTTTACCTTCAAAATGTGTGGTACCCAACTGCTGCGTTTCTCGGATATAGTTGATCAGGCGTGCTATTTCTGCTTCAAAATCTTTGTCGGAGGTTATAATAAATTGCGGAGCCGTATGCGCGTTTTGCTTGTAAGGTTTTTCGTTAACCACATAATTCTTCACCAGCAGTTTAAGTAAAAGCTTCATGAAAGGATTTGGCCTGGGGTACTTTTCTTCATACACCATTTCGTAGGTTACGCTGCAGTGGGCCAGCATTTGGGCTACATCCATTTTACCCCAAAGTGGTTTAGTGTCGGAGGTTAACATCTGGATGCGTGCAATAAGCTCGTCTGTAGTTTCGGGTATAAATACGTTTTTCATTCGGCTGTTTATAGTTTAGCTAAGGGTGCAAGGTAGCATTCCTTTTAATATAGTAAAAGCAGGATGTTGAATATAGCTGTATATCCGGTAACTATAGCTTTTACCTAAACGCAGGTTTTAAAAGCCAGAACCATGCGACCAGGTTCGAACTAAATATCCGGTTCAGCGAGGAGTAAAGAGGTTGCTTTAATCTATTAGCAATAACCTGAAATTCAGCACTTCAGAACTAAGCTTAGGCTCTTGCCGTCACTTGCCAGATTGCTGCAGATTCAGGAACCGGATTTAGTTTATATATAATATTCAATTTTTATTTACTAATAACCCACCGCCCCTCACACAGAAATTGATCCAATTCAACCTATATTCATTTATATTAAAAATACTAATTAAAATTAACATCGTAATAAAAATTCAAGCTTAAAATAAATAATTTATAAAATAATATTGTATAGTTAATAAACAAATGAACTATACAGATTTTTATTGTTGCTAATTACCAGTCAATATTTTACTGGGTTATAACTGTGTGAAAGAATATGATAACAAATAAGTCATATTCCATATCTGCTTGAAATAGTATTTGCCCTTCTGCGCTACAGCCCAGGTAAGAGGTTATTCAGGCATTGCTCCCCCGCCTTAGATTATCTAAGCTCTTGTTGTTGAAGTTAACCTAAAAGCACTGTAACTGATTACCTCATGAAAACCACTTATACACCTACCTGGAGAAACGTTATACTTTCCGTTATTTCCCTTCTCCTGTGTTATATCGCCTCAGCCCAGATACTAGTACATAACCCTGTTAAAGCTATAGTGCAGAGCGTATTAACGTCTCAAAAACCAGATGCTGCCGATATTATCCTGGCATCAAACAATAATGCAGAATACCTTAACAGCGCAGGTAACCAAAAGCAAAACAGGTCAGAATACGAGCATATTAAACAAGCCATAACAAAAGGTGTAAGTGCATCCCTGCCCGTTGCAGGTGGTAGTGGCTCTATACTTCTGGTTTCTTCCGCATCAAACAAATTCAGTGAATATACCGCTGAAATTTTGTTGGCAGAAGGGTTTAATGGGTTCGGAAGAACAGATGTAGCAGCCTTAACCGCCGACGTCTTAAACAATTACGATGTAGCTATAGTTGGCGATATTGCACTGACAGACGCACAGGTAGCAATGCTTTCGAACTGGACAGAGGCCGGAGGTACGCTTATCACTTTCAGCCCTGATCCTAAATTGGCAGGTTTGCTTGGCCTGGCAGCAACAGGAGGTACCTTAGCCAACAGGTACTTAAAAGTGCAGACTGCCTCTGGTCCGGGTAAAGGTATTGTAAACGAAACGATACAGTTTAAAGGCGAAGCAGATCTTTATAGTTTAGATGGTGCCACCGAACTAGCCAAACTCTACTCAAACGCAAGTACAGTAACAGGTAACCCGGCAGTAACTATAAAACAGGTTGGTACCCTTGGGGGCAGCGCAGTTGCTTTCACCTACGACCTAGCCCGCTCCGTGGTATACTTACGGCAAGGCAACCCGGATTGGGCCGGTGAAGAAAGAGACGGACAGTCAGGCCCTATCCGATCCAATGACCTGTTTTACCCGGATTGGGTAGACCTGAATAAAGTAGCCATTCCGCAAGCAGATGAGCAACAACGGTTACTGGCAAACATTATTTTACAACGGGCACGTAAGCCATTGCCACGCTTCTGGTATTTGCCAAGAGGCTTAAAAGCAGCCGTTGTAATGACGGGGGATGACCACGGAACCGGCGGTACCAAAGGACGCTTTAATCAATACTTGGCGCTAAGTGAAGATAACAGCGCCGAAGCCGTAGCCGACTGGAGAGCCATAAGGGGTACATCTTACATATACCCTAGCACACCTCTTACCGATGCGGAAGCTAAGGCTTTTCAGGATCAGGGCTTCGAGGTTGCACTGCACGTAAACACAAACTGCGACAATTTTACACCCTCCTCACTTTCCGAAATTTATACCACCCAGCTGAGTTCTTTCAGGAGCAAATACCAAAGCATATCGGCACCGGTTACCAACCGTACCCATTGCATTGCCTGGAGCGATTGGGACTCACAGCCTACTATAGAATCCAGGAATGGAATACGGTTAGATGCCAACTACTATTACTGGCCGGCAGCCTGGTTGCAGAACAGGCCAGGCATGTTTACCGGTTCAGGTTTGCCTATGCGCTTTGCCAGCCTTAGCGGCGAAACTATAAACTGCTACCAGGTTACAACCCAAATGACAGATGAGTCTGGCATGGTGTATAGCGAGCATATAACAAAATTGCTTGATAACGCTTTGGGTGCTACCGGTTACTATGGTACTTTTTGCGCCAACATGCACACCGATGACGCCACATCGGAAGGTTCGGATGTGATTATTGCAGCTGCCAAAGCCCGTAACGTTCCGGTTATTTCATCTAAACAACTGCTTGCATGGCTCGATGGCAGAAATGGCTCTGCCTTTAGTGCGATGACCTGGGATGGAAGTGAGCTGAACTTTACGGCAAGTATAGCACCCGGTGCCCGAAGCATAGAAGGTATGCTACCCATAACTGAGCGCAGCGGGCAACTGATAAGCCTTACAATTAATGGCAACACCGTAACAACCCGGCGCGAAGTTATAAAAGGGGTGGAGTATGCTTTCTTTAATGTAACCTCGGGTACGTATGTGGCCAGGTACGATGCAACTGCTTTACCAAACCAGGCACCAGTAGTAGCTATAACTTCACCTGAAACCGGTGCACAATTACAGGCTCCGGCAACTATTAACATTACCGCTGATGCTACAGACCCGGATGGTTCGGTTGCTAAAGTAGAATTCTATAATGGTGCTTCAAAACTGGGAGAAGATGCCACTGCCCCTTATGAGTTTAACTGGACCCCTGTAGCTGCAGGCAACTATAGCCTTACTGCAAAAGCCACCGACAACACAGGAACTGCTACAACTTCGGAGGTCATCAGTATAACTGTAGCAGCGAAGTGCCCCTGTTCAGTTTTCAGTGCTACAGAGGGGCCTTCCGCAACATCGCAGCTTTACCGCGATAACTCAACTGGTATACAGCTTGGTATGCGTTTCAGGGCCAGTGCTAATGGTTTTGTAACTGGCGTACGGTTTTATAAACAAACAGGCAACACCGGTACCCACACCGGTCAGCTTTACAACAACTCCGGAACAGTGCTGGCTTCAGTAGCATTTACTAATGAAACGGCATCAGGCTGGCAGCAAGCGCTGTTTTCTGAACCGGTATCTATTGTTGCAGGTACTACCTATGTTATTTCGTACCACAGCAGTGCGGGATATTATTCGGCTACGGTGCCTTATTTTACAACTTCCAAAGATAGTGCTCCCCTGCAAGCCCTTGCATCCGGTGTAGACGGACCAAACGGGGTGTACAGATACACCGGCTCACCAGCTTTCCCGACAGAAAATTTTAACGGAGGTAACTATTGGGTGGACGTGATTTATAACGCAACTATAAACACAGAGCCAGGAAATAACGCACCAACTATAGCCCTGACTTCGCCGGCTGCCAATGCTGCTTTTACCGCGCCAGCTTCCATCAGTATTAAAGCTGATGCAACAGACAGCGATGGAACTATAGCTAAAGTTGAGTTTTTTAACGGTACAAACTTATTAGGCGAAGACCTGACAAGCCCTTACGAATTTAATTGGACAAGTGAAGCGGCAGGCACTTATCAGCTTACGGCCAGGGCTACAGACAACAGTAACCTGACCACTACCTCAGCAGCTATAAACATAACGGTTGCAGGCGCTACCACTCCCGGTATGTCCCGAAGCATAAAAGAAGAAAACGAGCTGCAGGGCAACCCCGAATCGGAATGGCAGATCTCAGGCGCCGGCGATCTGAGCATACAGGGCTTTGCTACCGACATGAGCTACAACAAAGGCGAAACAGCTAAGTTTAAGATCAAGACCAATGCAAGTGCCTATACGATAAATATTTACCGCCTCGGTTATTACCAGGGCAATGGCGCCCGCCTGCAGGGAACTGCTACGGTAACAGCCACGCTGCCGCAAACTCAACCTAACTGCATTTATGACGAAGCTACAGGACTACTGGATTGCGGTAACTGGAGCGAATCGGCCAGCTGGGCTATACCTGCCGATGCTGTATCCGGGGTTTATATTGCCAGGTTAACCCGAAGCGGAGGTGGCTCAAGCCATATTATGTTTATAGTCAGAGATGATGCGAGCACTTCCGATCTGCTGTTCCAGACATCTGATGCTACCTGGCAGGCTTATAACGTGTATGGAGATAACAGCAATGGCCGCAGCCTTTACGCCGGCGCAGGTGGCAAAGCTGTAAAAGTAAGCTATAACCGTCCGTTTGTAACCAGAAATGGTGGTGGCGGTGGCGGAACCGAGGAGGACTGGATATTTAATGCCGAGTACCCTATGATCCGCTGGCTTGAAGCAAATGGCTATGATGTAACTTACACAACCAATGTCGACAGTGACCGCCGCGGTAACCTCATCAGGAACCACAAGGTATTTATGTCTGTAGGGCACGACGAATACTGGTCCGGCGCGCAGCGCACGCACGTTACCAATGCCCGCAATGCAGGCACGCATTTGGCCTTTTTTAGTGGTAACGAAATATACTGGAAAACCCGCTGGGAGAACAGTGTAGATGGCAGTGGGGCATCGCACCGTACCCTGGTGTGCTATAAAGAAGGCTCGAGTGGCGAAAATACCTGCAACGGTAAATGTGACCCAAGCTCGGAATGGACCGGACTTTGGAGAAGCGGCTGTGAGTATACCTCAGGAGACCCGCTGGCCTGCAACCCCGAAAACGAACTTTCGGGGCAGATAAGCTGGGCTGAGAATACAGCTCAGATACAGGTGCCCGCTACTTTTAAAAACCTTCGCTTCTGGAGAAATACAAGTATAGCCTCGCTGGCCGACGGACAGGCGGCTACCTTAACACAGGGAACTATAGGTTATGAATGGAACCCGGAACAAGAGCAGTTCAGGGCTACTTACCCGAAAGGCAGAATCATACTTTCCAGAACACAGGTAGGAGATAAAGTGCACCAGGTATCGCTTTACAGGCACACCAGTGGCGCTTTGGTATTTGGAGCCGGCACAGTGCAATGGTCGTGGGGACTGGACAGTAACCACGACCGGGGCAGCGCACCTGCCAGTAAGGACATGCAGCAGGCAACAGTTAACCTGTTTGCAGACATGGGCGTGCAGCCCGAAAATCTACAGGCAGGGTTAACACCAGCTTCTGCCACTACCGATACGCAGGCACCTGTAACAGCAATTAGTAACCCTGCAAATAATACTACACTGCCAGCCAACAGAGAAGTTATTATAAGCGGTACCGCGACAGATGCTGCAACGATAGCCGGGGTAGAAGTATCGACGGATGGTGGCACTACCTGGAAAACAGCAAACGGAACAACCAACTGGACTTTTGCCTGGACACCAACCACACAGGGCCCGGCAACTATACAAAGCCGCTCTTTCGACGATTCTGGTAACATGGGTGAAGCCGTAACCTTATCGGTAACTATAGGAGAACCAGGAGCCATTGCCTGTCCGTGCAGTATCTATCAGCCAACGGATGCACCAACTGGAACTTTGCAGAGAGATGGTGAAGGAGCGAATGGAATACAACTAGGCATGCGTTTTAAAGCGACCGTGGATGGTTATGTAACTGGCGTCCGGTTTTATAAACAGGAAGGCAATTTGGGTACGCATATCGGTCAGTTATACAGCAATAGCGGTGGTACTGCGTTAGCGGAAGTTACCTTTGAGAACGAAACTGCATCAGGCTGGCAGGAAGCAACTTTTACAAACCCTGTTTCTGTGAAGGCAGGCACTGTGTATGTCATTTCTTATTTCAGTAGCCAGGGATATTATTCTGCAAAAGGAGATGAGTTTGTGAACGATGTTATCCGGACACCTTTAATAGCACCTGCAAGTGCTACAGGTGCAGGCAACGGTCTGTACAAATACACACCTACAACTGCTTACCCAACCGAAACTTTTAACGAAGCCAGTTATTTTGTAGATGTGGTATTTAACACGACAGCACCGGAACAGAACGTAGCCCCAACAGTAGCCATTACGGCACCGGCAAACAACACAGCGTTACAGGCACCTGCAACTATAGCAATTACTGCCAATGCAACGGATACGGATGGAACTGTGCGGCAGGTAGAATTTTTGAATGGCACCGCCAGCCTGGGAGTTGATATGGATGGTACAGATGGCTGGAGTTATACCTGGAACAATGTAACTGCCGGAAGCTATAGTTTAACAGCAAAAGCTACAGACAACAACGGTGCTGTTACCGTCTCAGAAGCATCGGTTGTAACAGTAACAGCCATTTGCCCGTGCACTGTTTTCAATTCAACTGAGCCGCCTGTAGTCAATATTTTTACCGGTTCTGCTATTCAGTTAGGTATGCGGTTCAGGTCTACTGTAAACGGGTATATTACGGGTGTCAGGTTTTATAAGCATCCTGAAAACACCGGCACACATACCGGGCAGCTGTATAGTAACACCGGCACAGCACTGGCTACAGTAACTTTTGAAAACGAAACAGCATCTGGCTGGCAGGAAGCCTCCTTCTCAGCTCCGGTGGCTGTTAGTGCGGGTACTACTTATATTATATCATACCATAGTAGCAACGGGTCTTATACCGCCGCAAACAATGCATTTACCCAAGCCTTAAACAGAAGCCCGCTGATTGCTTTAAAAGACACTACCGGTAGCCGTAATGGTGTGTACATCGAAAGTACAACGCCTGCCTTCCCGACCGAGAGCTTTAAATCATCTAACTATTGGGTAGATGTGGTGTTTAACACAACTGTTACGCCTGCAAATAATGCTTCGCCAACTATAGCTATTACAGCACCTGCAAATAATGCTACGTTTGTTGCACCTGCATCGGTAACTATAACCGCCAATGCCACCGATACCGACGGCACTGTTGCCAAAGTAGAGTTTTACAACGGAGAAAATAAAATAGGGAACGGTGCTCTTTCAGAAGAGGTATGGACGTTTACCTGGGCGGGTGTGGCAGCTGGTACCTATCAGTTAACGGCCAAAGCAACGGATGATAAAAATGCAGTTACAACTTCAGGGATAGTTAACATAACGGTGAATGCGCCTGCAAATCAACCGCCGGTAGTAAGCATTACTGCCCCTGAAAACAATGCCGCTTTTACAGCTCCGGCAACTATAGCTGTTACCGCAACTGCAACCGACGGAGACGGAACTATCCAGAAAGTAGAATTCTTTAACGGGGCAGTATCAATAGGAGAGGATACAGACGGTACCAATGGCTGGAACTATAACTGGGCCAATGTAGCGGCGGGCAACTATAAGCTTACAGCCAAAGCTACAGATGACAAAGGCGCGGTTACTACTTCGGCAGAGGTGGCTGTTACCGTAAATGCACCTGCAAACCAGGCTCCTGTAGTGGCGCAGGCTATTCCGGACCAGATTGCCACTATAGGCACTGCATTTACTTATACTTTGGACGCTGGCACGTTTACTGACCCCGATGAAGATGCCCTGACCTATAGTGCGAAGTTAGCAGATGGAACAGCATTGCCAACCTGGCTTGGTTTTACAGCGGGCACCTTTAGCGGTACACCACCCGCAGGCAGCCCGGCCTTCCTGACTATAGCCTTAACAGCACAGGATGGAAAAGGCGGAGAAGTGAGCGATGAGTTTAAACTAACTATAAATCAGCCTGAAAATACGGTGCCCGTTCTGACAAGCATTGGCGATAAGACCATTGCCGAAGGTAATTTGCTAAGCTTCCAGGTGCAAGCTACAGACGATGGCGTACCTACCAGTACCCTGACCTATAGTTTAACCGGCGCACCGGAAGGCGCTGCTATAACTCAGCAAGGCGCCTTTACCTGGAGCCCCACCGAAAACCAGGATGGTGTGCACCAGATAACGATCAGCGTATCGGATGGAGTATTGTTGGCTGAAGAGCAGATACAGGTAACAGTTACGGAAGTTAACGCTGCCCCGGTGCTGGCAACTATAGGTAGTAAATCGGCGCAGGAAGGCGTGCAACTGGCTTTTACTGCATCTGCAGCAGACCCTGACCTTCCTGTAAACAACCTGGAATACACCTTGGTAAGTGCCGTGCCTGAAGCTAAAATAGATGCAAAAACCGGCGCCTTTACCTGGACACCTTCTGAACTTAACGGACCTGGCACTTACAAATTTGTGGTAAAAGTTAGTGATGGCAACCTGACAGACGAAGAAGAAATCAGGGTTAACGTTACGGAAGTGAACCAGGCGCCTGTGCTTGCAACAATTGGTAATAAGCAAATCGGTATCGGAGCCACGCTTTACTTTAAAATGGTGGGAACAGATGCTGATATTCCAGAACAGTTATTGAGTTATTCGGCAAACAAACTTCCGGCAGGGGCATCGCTCAACGCACTGACAGGTGAGTTCTCCTGGAAGCCAGCATCAAATCAGAAAGGGATTTATAAGATCAACCTCAGGGTAAGCGACGGCCTGGCACAAACCGGCGAAAACATAACCATCACTGTAAACGAACAGTCCGTTCCTGAATTAATAAGTTTTGACCCGCAGAGCGGTACTGAAGGTACACAGGTTATACTGGCAGTCAGAAATCTGATCGACCCGGTAGCGGTATACTTTGGCAACCTGCAAGCCGCTATACTTTCTCAGTCGGCAACCAGCCTGACAACCACGGTGCCAGCGGGGGCCATTACCGGTAAAATAAGAGTCATAGCTGCCAACGGCTCCGCAACAAGCGCCACTGACTTTGTGGTGCTGAAAGAAGCATCTTCAGCGCCTACGGTACAAATTGTTTCGCCGGTTTCAGGCTCCAGTTTTGCACAGGCTACCAATGTAACTATAACAGCAGATGCGAGAGACAACGACGGTATTGCTAAAGTTGAGTTTTACCAGCGAACTGATGGAGGTACAGACAACCTGCTGGGTGAAGGCCAAAGCGGTGCAAGCGGCTGGGCATTTGTCTGGAGTGCAGATGTACCGGGTAACTATAGGTTTGTTGCCAAAGCCACAGATATAAACGGCGAAACTGCTACCTCTGAAAGCATAACTATAACCGTGCTGGCAACTATACCAGAGGCTCCGGTGATAATGGGTTTTAGCCCAACTTCAGGGGCAGTTGGCGATGAAGTTGTGATCAGTGGGAACAGGTTTACTGGTGCTAACCAGGTAATGTTTAACCAGACGGCTGCGCAATACACTTTGGTAGATGATAACACCATAAAAGCTATAGTACCGGCTGGGGCTTTTACCGGAAAGATCAGTATTACTACGCCGGGCGGAACAACTACCAGTACCGCAGACTTTACGGTTATACCTGCAACTATGGCACTTCCGGTTATAGCAAGCTTTAGCCCGGCAAGCGGCGCAATAGGCTCCGAAGTACGCATCACAGGTTTGAATTTGGCAGGTACAACAAAAGTAACGTTCGGGCCGGCCACCGCAACCTTCAGGATGGACAACGGGGTTATTATAGCCAAAGTGCCCGGGGTTAACGGTAAGCTGCCAAGTGCGGTAAAAATTACAGTCACTACGCCTGCAGGCAGCACAACAACCCGGGATAAATTTACGATTGTAGCTACTTCGGTTTCGGCGGCTTCTGTAAGCACACTGCAAGCTGTAGGCAACGATGAGCTGAACAACTTAACGGTTTACCCGAATCCGTTCCAGGCAACAGCAACTGTTAATTTTACACTGCAGGAAACCGGAGATTTTGTCCTTTCGCTCTACGATAATATGGGTGCGTTAGTAACTGTACTGAAATCTGGAAAAGCGGAAGCAGGCGAACGCCAAACTATAGTTATTGACGGTGCTACGCTTACTGCCGGGTTATACATTCTTAAACTTGAAGCAAATGAAACAACAAAATCGGTTAAGTTAGTATTGGAGAAATAACATCCGGTTCATTCACAGGACATACTTAATACTAATAGGTAAAACTTAAAACAGAAGGCCGCTCCGGTTATTACGGAGCGGCCTTTTTTTGTGTAGCAGGCCAGGTAGTTGTGTTCTATAGTTTCCTGTTTGACGAGGTTCTGATAACATGAGCATATCCATAGTTTAGGAGCATTTTCGTTCGTTGGCCTGTTAAATCATCCTGCAACTTGCTTCCGGGGATGCCGGCTATAGTTTGTATGCAACCAGTTAAAAATAACTGTGCAAGCCCTGTTTCTGATCTTGTAACAACATTCTGTGTGCAATGTATACATCCAAGTATAGCCGCCCCCGTTAAACTCTTTGGATAGTGATAACGGAGTAGTGGCAAAATGGAAAGCAAGCAACTAGACAATCATTCATCTTATTAAAATGAATCCATATGAAATGGCAAGGCAGAAGAAAAAGCAGCAATATAGAAGACCGTAGAGGGCAATCGGCGGGCGGTTTTGGAGGAGGCAGAGGCATAAGCCCCATGCTACTGATCCCATTGTTCCGTCTCCTTTTCTCGAAGGTAGGACTGGTCATTGTAGGTATAATAGTGGTCATTATGTTCCTGACAGGAACCAACCCCTTAGAACTACTGCAACAGTTTGTAGGCGGCAGTCCGCAATATGCCCAGTCAACAACGTACCAGCCGAGCCCCGAAGAGCAGGCACTGGCCGACCAGACGGCCGTGGTGCTGGCAGATACCGAAGATTTCTGGAACAAAACGATACAGGGCTACCGGGAGCCAACGCTGGTGCTGTTTTCGGAGCAGGTAAATTCGGCATGCGGGCTTGCTTCGGCAGCTACAGGTCCTTTCTACTGCCCCGGCGATGAGAAGCTATACATCGACCTCAGCTTTTTTGATGAGATGGAACGCAAGCTTGGTGCTGAAGGAGATTTTGCCCAAGCCTACGTGGTAGGCCACGAGGTAGGGCATCACATACAGAAGCTGACAGGTACCATGGATAAGGTGAACGCCATGCGTGGCCAGTTATCTGAAGCTGATTTTAACAAACTGATGGTACGATTGGAATTACAGGCTGATTTCTATGCCGGTGTGTGGGCGCACCATACCCAACGCTCCACCGGATTTATGGAACCCGGCGACCTGGAAGAAGCCCTGAATGCAGCAAGCGCTATCGGTGATGACCGCCTTCAGAAACAGGCCACCGGCCGCGTAATGCCAGACTCTTTCACACACGGTACATCAGCCCAACGGGTACGCTGGTTCAGAAAAGGCTTTGAAACCGGCGATGTGTCGCAAGGCGATACCTTTAATGCTACACAACTATAGTTTAACTAAAATTACAGAACCGGAAACTATAGTTTGATGGACCAGCACCCAGACAGTAGGGCAAATAACGTTTCAGAAAAAGAAAAGCCGCTCTAAATACATAGGGCGGCTTTTCCATAACTATAGCTTAAACTATAGTGTACTTCCAGCACCAGCTACATATCCAGCCATTCCTTAAACTCGGGTGCCTTGCTGCTACTAATGATAACGTCTTTATCGGTGGGGGGCTGTAACAGAAGCGAAACCCTGCCTTTAAAGTAGGGCCGTACTTCCTGCACAGCATTAATGTGAACGATAAGCTGCCTGTTTGCCCTGAAAAAAACAGCGCTGTTGAGTTGCTCTTGCAGCTGGTCCAAAGTATAGTTGATGATAAAGCGTTTGCCTTGCCTGGTTACTAAAAACACCACCCCTTCTTCTGCCCAGAAATAAGCTACTTCCTCTACAGCAATGGCTTTAATGCCCTGTCCCTGCTTTACCAGAAACCTTGATTTTAGTTGCTGCTGTGGCTGTAGTAACTGCTGCAGGTTATTGATATCCAGTGATACAGGATGGTGCTGGTTTTCGTATTTTTTTAAAGCATGGGCTACATCTTCTGCCTTAATAGGTTTTAGTAAGTAATCGATGCTGTTTACCTTAAAGGCTTCGATGGCATATTGGTCATACGCTGTTGTAAAAATAACCGGGCAGTTAATGGCTACCTGCCTGAAAATCTCGAAGCTGTTGCCGTCTGATAAATGTATGTCGCAGAAGATAAGGTCGGGTGCCCGGTGTAGGATAAACCATTGCACCGCTTCTTCTACAGAGCCCAGCTGCGACAGGATCTCTGCCTGTGGCCGTAGTTTCTTTACGATAGCGGAAAGCGCGCTGGCCGCCAATTGCTCATCCTCAACTATAACTACTTTCATACGGTGCTGCATTAAGTAATGGTAAAGCAACTATAAACGACTGCCCGGTTTGGGCCACTTCTACTTTTGCATCTGTAAAATACTGGTACCTGCTGCTGATGTTCTGCAAACCTACTTTTGTAGATGTTACTTCATCCAGGCGTGGCTGTATGTTGTTTTCCACTACCAGCTTATCTTCTTTTACAAACACGGAGATGTGTAGCGGTTTAGCAGGAGTAGAGCCATTGTGTTTTATGGCATTTTCCAGTAGCATCTGCAACGACGTAGGAGGTAACTGCAAGTGCAGGTAGGCAGCAGGCACATCAACCTTAAACTGTACGTTATCGCCGAAGCGGGTCTGCATCAGGTAAATGTAAGCGTTGGCAAGCTGCAGTTCTTTCTCAAGCGTTACGAGTGGTTTGTCGCCGGTATCAAGCAAGCCACGGTATACTTCTGCCAACTGGCCCAGAAAAGTTGCTGCCTTGTCCGGGTCGATGTAAATAAGCGAGTTGAGTACGTTTAAACTGTTGAACAGGAAGTGCGGGTTTACCTGGTTTTTCAGGGCTTCTAACTGTGCCTTAAAGTTTTCTTTCTGCAACTGTTCTGCGCGTATATGCTCTGCCTGCAGCTGCTTCAGGTTACGTTCGCGCTCCACAAAATAGTAGAAGAAAAGTGCCGTAACACTGCTGATGACATAGGCCAGGCGCACGCGCTCGGGCAACAAATTTATCTCTGTATCAGCTACGTAATAAATAAACCTGTAAGGCACATAGTATAACAAAAAGCAAAGCGTAACACTGCTGGCAACTACCGTAATCCCTTCCAAAACTGCCTTAAAATTACCTGACAGCCGGCTGGCAAAGCCTGTAGCGAAAACCTGCGCTATAAAACTGTTAGACAAAAAAATAGCCAGCAGAAAAAAGAACGCCACCAATAGCTCGACCAGGATACCTCTGTCAAAAACCCAGATAGTACCCAGGTGTACAAACACCAGCGCATAGTACAGGAATACTGTCGTGAGGGCGGCGGTAGCTACCTGTTTTAAAAAGGGTTTATAGTTGGCGTGCATTTTACGCATTCTAAAGGTTAACGCCTGCTGGCCGGCATGTCAGGGTTCGGGCACAATTCATGTCGAAGTAAATCTATTTACAGCTCAAAAACAAACCGGCGATGCAGCGGCTATAGTTGCTGGTTTTGTTCCTTCACCTGCCCGTTTCATCGCTGGCCATTTCCATTTCAGGCATCGCATATCCCATTTCACCTGCCGCAGGTCCCGCTTCATCAGAAACTGGTTTCAATCCTTTTACTGCTGTCACATCTTTGAATCAATTAATTGATTTCAGGACAAATAAAACGTAATGAAAATGAAAAATTTACAACACATCCTCATCTTGCTGCTATTTGTTTTACCGCTGGCAGGCTTTAGCCAGGCAACTGGTTTTTTAACAGGCACTGTAAAAGATGAACAGGGGCAGCCAGTAGGTTTTGCCACTATAGCGCTTTTAAATGCTACCAACGCTACAGTTGTTAACGGCACCACCGCCGATGCCGAAGGCAGGTTCCAGATAAAATCTCCGGCAAAAGGAACGTACTTTCTGCGCTTCAACTTTCTGGGATATACACAACTGGATGCTGCACCTTTTGAAGTAACCACTGACAATTTTACGAAAGACTTCGGAAGCACAACCTTAAAAGAGAATGCACAGGTATTGCAGGAAGTGGTAGTACAGGCGATGCGCCCAAGCGTGGTTACTTACGCAGATAAAACGGTGGTAAATGTAGCTGGTACAGCCATGGCCGCCGGAAGTTCGGCTTACGAGGTGTTGTCTAAATCTCCGGGTGTATGGATAGATCAGAACGGGGACCTGAAACTTAATGGCAAAGCCGATGTAAAAGTGATGATCAATAACAAACTGGTTTACATGACTGGTAAGGAGCTGCAAAGCCTGCTCCAGAATGTGTCCGGAGACAATATCAAAGAACTGGAGATCATCACTAATCCGTCTGCCAAGTATGATGCCGAAGGCGCGTCGGGTATCATCAACATTAACCTGAAGAAGAACAAAGACACGGGCCTTAACGGCAGCCTGCACGCGGGTTACCAATACAACCAACTGAACGGCTATACAACCGGTGCGGAAGTAAACTATAAAAAAGGCCCCTGGAACTCGTTTGCCAGCTTTGATTTTGCAGAGCGTGCCAACTTCAGAACAAACAAAATGAAACGCACCTTCCGGAACCAGCAGGACAGCCAACTTAGCCAGGACCTGCGAGAGGAAGGAACACGAACAGTACCTACCTTAAGGCTGGGCACCGATGTTGACCTTACCACACGACATAGTATCGGTTTTATGGCCGACGCATCTGTTTACAACACCGAAAACAACATCAGAACTATAGCTAAGCTGGCAGATGGCAACCCGGAAAAGGATGTGCTGATTGATGCGCTGAACAACGGAAAAGCTTATAAACAGAACAGCACCCTAAACCTGCATTACCTGGGTAAATTAGATACGCTGGGTACTACCTTATCTGCCGACCTGGATTATGTGCGCCTCTACAGCCAGGATGATGCCACCTTCCTGAACCGCTTGGATAGCCTGGGCGTACCGGCCGGTGTAACTATAAACCGCCTGCAATACGACAACCCGAACAACTACGACATTTACGCTGCCAAAGCAGATTTTACCAAAACTATAGGTAAGGCAGGTAAACTGGAACTGGGCGCAAAAGCAAGCCGGGTGATATCGGACAACGAGTTAAAATTTTACGAAGAGACGGACGGGACCATGCAGCCGGACGCAAAGCGCAGCAACCATTTTATTTACAAAGAAAATATTGTAGCAGCGTATACCGCTTACACCACAGCCATAGGTAAAAAACTAACGGTGCAGGCAGGTCTGCGTGCCGAGCAAACCTTTGCAACCGGTAACTCGGTTACGCTAAAGCACAAAACAAACAGAGATTACCTGAGCCTTTTCCCTACGTTGTTTCTTCAGCATACCGTAAACGAGAATTACCAGGTAAGTTACTCCTACAGCCGCCGCGTAGACAGGCCGCAGTATAGTGCTCTTAACCCTTTTATCTTCTACATCGATCCTTATTCCTGGGTGGTGGGTAATCCATACTTAAAGCCGCAGTATACCAACGCTTTTACAGTAACCCAGACCATTAACCAACGCTACAATGTAGTAGTGGGCTACGCGGTAACAAAAGACTTTATAGCCGAAATACCGGTGCAGGATGCCGGGGCCAAAACCACTTATTTTGAGCAGCAGAACCTGAAGGAGATGAAGAATTTTAATGCAACGCTGGTAGCTCCAATCCAGGTTTCCCCGAAATGGCAGATCAACAATACAGCTGTTGTTTTGTACCAGCAGTTTACCGACGAGCAGGAACAGCAACTACTGCAAAACAAGCAGGTTTCTTTTGTGCTGCAATCAAGCCAAGCCGTGCAAATGCCTAAGGATATACGCCTTGAACTAAACGCAGCCTACCAGGGTCCGGTAGCTTATGGGTTGTATCGCATAGATGCTAACTGGGGAATAGATGCCGGCCTGAAGCGTTCTTTTATGGACGATAAACTGGATATAAGTATGAGCGTTACCGACATCTTTAAAACCAAACAAGTGCTGGGAACTATAAACATAACTGGCAACACAATTGAGTCCGATCAGTACAGGGGCACCCAAAGCTTTAAGATCAATTTTCGGTACCGCTTCAGCAGAGGCAGTGAGTTTAAGTCGAATAAGAAAAACATAAACCTGGATGAGGTGAACAGAGCAGGAGGTAAATAAGCCACAACTACAGGACACTGGCTTAAACACTAAATAGCATTAAGTTCTGATTTTGTCCTGAATCAGAAGAGGCGCTTGCCCTGGTGGCAGGTGCCTCCTTTTTTCTGCATAGTTAAGCAGCGCAAGTGCTAACTTTTTACATTTACAAACTATAGACAGCTACAAGCGGCAGGTAACTATAGTTAAATTTTACCATCACGGTCAGTTGTTCTAAGGCACGTGCCCCGCATCTTGTTCACTTTAAGCTCCTGGCTAATAAAAAGCAGATAGGATTGAAGGATATTGAAACAAAAGATCGTTCTATGTGCTATGGGTAGTGTGCTTATAGTTGTACGCAGCGGAAGGAATTTACGAACTGGTAAACGAAAATTTGCCAGCTTTAACTACCCGGTACCCGAAATGAAAATGTATTTTCGTGAGAGCGTATAACTATAAACCTGATGTATAGGTATGGGCCGTTAAGCTCCAACACGTTTTACAAATAGACCAGACTAAATAATGGGTACCAGAGCAGAAGACCAACAAAAGAAGCAGCGACAGAAAGAATTTAAGGAGAGAAAAGAGCACCAGGAACTTCTGAAAGCCGAAGCAAAAAAAGCGAAAAAAGCTTCGCCTGGAAATACGAACGCATCAAATAAACTGCCCCAAAGCGAAGATTAAACTATACTCATCTTCCCAGAATAGTACCATGTGTTTTGCCCTGGCATCGGTTTCTTGTTCAGAGCGAAAAACCCAGGCGAGCCTTCGGTAGCTACAAACTAAGGCTTCTCATTTACCAGTGTATCCCAAATCTGGTAACGCTGCTTTCAGAGCATATGCCCCTAGTTCAGAAGCCGTTGATCTGACAGATTTTGGCCAGAATTCGTAAACTTAGTTACGATGTGGTAAAACCTTGACTTGCAGTTTGGTTTAACATCCTTGCCTTATTTTTTGCCGGCACCCGGCAAATTGATTTTCCTGGTACAGTAAAGGGTGGAAGCCCGAAACGCTAACTGCTACGACTTACCAGACGGATTTTTACTTAAATGCCCTCTCTTTTAATACTATAGTTGTAACCCCAGGTCTTGTTGTATCATCTTACAGCTGTATACTTTACTTCCCACCAGTTGTTTTGTCTGCCTCTGAACTAGAATGCTTTTAAGTAATTAATAAAGCCATGAAAACCTCATTTTACCTATCTGTTATTTTTATCTGGACGATGCTTTTACTTGCTGCTGGTTGCAGTAATGGTGATGATCCCGATCCGGCACCGATTGATCCGGCGGGTAACAAGAAACAACCCATAGCCAATGCAGGAGCGGATCTGCGTATTTATCTGCCCGTGGACAGTGTTAAACTGGTTGGCAGCGGAACCGATGCCGATGGTACCATAGCTAAATACGAGTGGGCAAAGCTAAGCGGGCCTGCATCCTATAATCTTATCAATTCTACTGCAGCTGAAGCCAAAGTGAAAAACTTAATTGAAGGAGATTATGCATTTACTTTAAAAGTAACAGACAACGATGGTTTGTCTGATGCTGACACGGTACTTGTTATAGTTGGCCCGCCCTGCAATTGTGCACCTGATTGCGACCCTATAGGTGACCCCTGCAATCCCTGGGATTATTAACGTGATGAAACTGCATCGTGCATACCTAAACTGGTCATAGCTCACTAGTCAAACCAAAAATGCCTTTCCACATTAAATGGAGCAGCTTTTTATAGTTGTAGACCATATGCTGCAACCGGCGAAACTAAGCCAACATCAAATCAGTTTAGGATTGATTTCAAGTAAAGGTGTATGATAAAATCTGGCAAAAGTGCTGGGTTTGTACCTACAAAAAGCCAGTTGGTGTATCTTTTTTCTTAAGGTATAAGGGCTTGTTTAAGTTTGGACATCACTTAAACAACAAGCCCCATGAAATCAACATTACTTAAAACACTAGCATTCGTTTTATACAGCCTGAGTACATATACTTCTTTCGCCCAGACCACTACAGGGCAGCTGGCAGGCACGGTACAGGACAGTTTAAACCAGAAAGCAGTACCTTTTGCAACTATAATATTAAAAAAACATACAGATGCCGGATTTGTGCAGGTAACTGTGGCAGACGACAAAGGCAGCTTCAGTTTTGAGAACCTACAGCAAGGCTTATACTTTGTACACACAAATTTCCTGGGATATAAGAAGAAGCAGGTAGATTCTTTACAGGTAGTAGGCGCCGGTAAAACGCTTCAGTTGCGTATCGCTTTAGCTGAAGATACCCGCTTGCTGATAGAAGTGACAGTAGTTGGTCAGCGACCATTTTTGAAATACTTTTAAAATGGCATATGTAAAGTTTTTATCTGGTTCGTCCAAGGCATTATCTGTAATTCCTCTTACCACCAAATGGGTTGGTGCAGCCGATGGACGTGGCGGAGCCAGGCACAAAGGCTGAACTGGGTTGGCACCTGTTATTTTTCAGATTGTCTTCTTCTGAGGATTTTGCCTGTTATCGAATAAGGCGAGAATGTATATAGTTTCTTCTTTCTGCTTATAAAGAATGGTGGTGTGTCTGTGCAGCAAAAATCCTCTAATATCTTTTTCAGGACTTTCTAATGTACCTATTTGAGGGTACTTAACAAGTAGTTCTAAAAACTTGAATATTCTATAAGTAAATGTTTGCGCTGTTTTTTCTCCAAATTCCTGCTGCAGATAGTTTTGTAAATCAGCTAATTGTTTGCTTGCTCGCTTGTTCCAAACTATCTGAGCCATTTAGAGTTTCTTCTTTTCATCTCTTCCTGAGATATCCAGGCAGATTGGTTACCAATTTCGCTCTCACTTGCTAAAACTTCCTGTTTCTGAGCTTCAGTTAAGCTGGCCCAAAGGCTTCCTTCTTTGTAATTTCTTCTACTGGAAAGAATCATGAAGATGTCTTCTAATAATTTTTCATCATTAGTGGTATCAATCAGTTTATGCAAATCCTCCTTTATAGCTGCCATATCTAAACTTTTTGAAAATATACGAATAAATTCAATTTTTATCCTTTTTAACTTTTCTACGTGCCAATGTTACTCGTGCAGCTGAAGCCCGAAGCGTTGCAAGGGTTGCGGCTACACCAGGTTACGGAGTAGTAATTCTTCTTTTAGAGCTCAATAGAGATTTTCACTTTTCCGCCCAATCCTTTTTCCACAATGTCGAATAAGGTTTTGAGCGTGAGATTACTTCCGTCGTTTTCAACTCTGGATATGTAAGTTCTTTTCTTGTCAATTATTTCACCTAATTCTTGCTGGGTAAGGTGGCGAGCTTCACGGGCTTTTTTTAGCTCAAGCCCAATTTTAAACGATTCGAACTCCCTGTCAAGGTTATCACGTCGCTCTGTGCCTTTCATTCCGTATACTCTGTTCTTGATGTCTGCCCAAGAACTAACTTCTCTTTCTTTATCTTTTCCCTTCATAATATTCAGCCATTAATTGTAGTGCCTTTTCAATCTCTTTCTTTGGTGTTTTCTGTGTTTTCTTCTGGAAGCCGTTAAGTAGAATGACCAGCTTGCCTTCGTCGAAAAAACAGAAGACCCGCCAAATGTTGGAAGCAAGTTGTACGCGTGCTTCATAAAGCCCATCTGTGCCTGCCAAGTGCTTCAGGTAATTTTGAGGCACCCGCTCAAGCGTTTCTATCGCTTCCAAAATCTTGAATATCTTATCCTGCACCTTTGTTGGTTGCTCCTATAAGAAATCTTCAAAGTAGTTTTTGTAGGCGATGATTTCTCTGATTTTCTCCATCTGCTGTATTTTCAACAGTAAATGTAACTTAAAAGTTACTATAATTTACAAAAAAATATTTCTTTATACTTCCTTATTTCCCGTAACGGGTTCGTGCTATGATATGGGTGAGGCGTAGCCGACACCTGTATTATGCACCTTGTTAGTCTATTGCTGTTCTTTGTTTACCAATAGACTATTCAGTAGCACAGCACATATCTTATTTTCCAAAAGCAACAGTTCAAGGCTTAATACTGACAGCGGTCTTTGCGTTAGTTTTTGCTGGTTGAAGTAAGGTATCTCACTTAAGAACTGGTTCTGGACAATATATTCTGTAACCTTCATTAGGTCCTTATCTGAAGAGCCTGCCTTTGCCTTAGCTTTAGTGAGCAAATCAGTTAATCTGGCTTCTACTTTCAATTCTTTATAGATTTGTGCTCCTTTCTCCCCACTTTCCCTTGGATTCATAAAAGTGCCATTTTCAGCTATCCCACCAGTTTGTTCAATATATTTCATAGCTAAGGTATCTATCACCATAGCAATTTCCAGTACATCTTGATGAAGCTCTGGGTTATGACTTTGAGGGATTTTTACTTCAATTAAAGGATAGTAATCGAATCTGTTTGATACATTCAAACCTACTGCATAGGCTGATAAATCTTTTAAGTCATCTTCTGCTAAGGAAGAATGGCTCTCGGCACAACCTGTTATGAGTAAAGAGAATGAAAAAAGAACGATTAAACTTGTCCTTGAAAGGTAAAGATTCAGCATTACTTTTTATTTATGTTTGAGATTTAGCCTAACGGTTGGTACATAAAGTGAGCAAGGCATAGCCGCAGCTTGGCTTATGTGCAATGTTGTGCAAAGTATTTTTAGTATTGGCTTGTTGAAGCAAAAACGGTGTCTTTTTCAATTTTGAAAACAACTCGACTGTCGAGAGAGCCACCGTTGGTATAGTATCCAGCTTTACTTATTTCTTTTTCACCATTCTCACGAGTAAATTCTAACACATAACTCCCGTCTATCTTATTTTCACTCATTCTTAAAAAATCAGAAACTCTTTCATTAGTGCTTATGGCTGCAAAATCAACAGAATTTAATTTTTCAGACGTTGTAAACTTCACGTCATAGATGGGAGCTGCTGAATTATTTTCAATTTCAACTTCTATTCCATTTTCTCGAAATAAGTAACAGGAGTTCAAAGTCAGAGCCGTGATTAGTAAATAAGTCAGTTTCTTCATTTTGGATGATATTTATTATGCACAACGTTTTTGCTATAAAGTGGCGAAGCTAACTTATAGGTTTTGTTGTACACATCCTTCTATTATTATTTGCTCAAAGTGAATATTTTTAATCTTTTCGCTTTCTAAAACTTCTTTCAAATCTTCTCTCACTACTATCCAAGGTCTCGCAAATCTTACAACCTTATTACCAGACTTAACTTTGTTAGATAGACCTCTGCATTCCCAAGTTTTCAAGATAATTGCGTTAGATATTAACACTAAGTCTTCGTAGTTATATGTGAAAGCCAAAGGTTTTACTATAGTAGGGTTGCCTATTGTTACATCATTGTAAAAACCATTCCGCATGCAAACTGGACATTGGTCTTCGGTAACATATCCAGTAGAAGTCTCCTTAAATTTTGGCAGATTCAATCTGGTGTAAAGGTGGTAAAAATCTATAGATTGATTCTTTTTATCAACTACTTGCTCTAATCTAAGGTTTGGTAGCTTTTCAACTATACTCTCTTTTAAACTCTTAGATATTAGGCAATCACCATTAACTGTTTCAAAGAGGTTTTTCTTAGTTTTAGTTATTCCTCTAACTTTCAAGGTGCCCTTCAATTCAGCACCAGTTCCGCAAACTACACAGGCATTGTCAAAAATATAGTCCGTTCCACATTGTTCACCACTTTCGCCTGATGTACTCCCACGGTATGTTATGATATAATATTTCTTCATTAATTAAGATTCTGTACAACGGTCTCGTGCAATAATGTGGGTGAGGCGTAGCCGAAGCCTGTATTATGCACTGTGTTGGGCTAAGTATTTCTAATCGCAACTTAGCTATACTTTCTCATTAACAACCACAGTACCCAACAAACTCTTTTTCAACTTTATATTGACCTTTTGTAACGGTAAGTACTCCTTCAACATCTGTAGTTTCTTCCATTTCTGTGCTTTCTACACTTTTGGTTGTTCTTCTTTTAACTTCTATAGAGTCATTCGAATAGTAGGTAAAGCCTTTACCCTGGCCCTTATAGTTCACTATCTGCACCTGTCCATTTAGCTTTACCATCGCTATATCGCCCACATCTATGTAAATAAAGCTTCCCTTCTGTTTGTCTTGATCTGATAAAAAGTAAGAACATCCGCAGCCAATAAAATCATCAGAGTACGTACTAAACGTCTCTAGCTTTAGGCTTTCAACTAAAGATGTATTAGCAATAATTTCTTGAGACTCTTTAGAAGGTTTATTTTCGACTTCGGCTTTCGTTAGGGAAATAGACGTTGATTCATCTGTATTATTTACTTTCTCTTCAGCGCAAGAGATTACAGCAAAGATTATTAAAATAAGTAATCCCTGCTTCATAAGATTATTTTTAGATTCTTCATTCTATACTTACATATTTAGCCCAACGAAATGGTCTAGCAGACGCTTTTACTTGTCAAGCTTGCGAAGGTGTCTGCTAGGGTGTGTTGGGCGGGGTTGTTTTTCCCTTTTTCTCCCGGTACTGCGAATGTAAAAATAAGGGAAAAACAACCCGGATGGTTGGGAAGTTTTACACCTATTAAAAATCAGTTTCTCAAGTGGCGCTTTAGCCCTGTGGCAATGCTGTTAATAGCGAGGTATTAGCAACGTTGCCACAGGCGTCAGGCTCCGGGCTGGCCTCCATCAAAAGAAAGATTAAATAATCATTGGCCTCTCTATTGCAAGGCAACTCTCTGAAAAAGAGCCACCTGTCGAAGTTATGCTCTTGACTTTGTCATTTTCCAACTATAACTTCGCCTCACCAAAGTCTTGTCTGGACGCTCCCGTCCGAAAGCGCTGGCTTTCTCCCGGCATCGCCGAAGCAAGACTTCTCAGGCCAAAATTCCATTTATGCCTTTGGCTCTTTTTCTGATCGTTGCCCGGCTTTAGTGGCCTTTGATGCCGCCCAGCCCCTAAAAAAAGCCTGAAAATCGCGCCACTTTTAAATCCGTAAATTCACAATCACGGCCAACGTACTGGTGCAGCAGAAGCCCGCAGCGTAGCAAGGGTTAAAGCTGCACTTTGTTGGCGGCAGACATTTTAATCGTTTTTAAGTTTTAGATTCTTTGGCACGTTTAAATTAATGCATTGCTCATAATATTGACTCCTATTGTAAGGTCCATATACATTTGAATATCTGGCCACTTGATTTGTTGAGTCATATGAGTAATAGTCATTCTCTTTCTTGTTAATAATCCAATATTGCCTGAACACATTTTTATTAGCTGCAATCTCTTTCCGATCATTATCTGAATAGTAAAAGAATTTCATCTCAGGCAAGCTGTCTGGTGGGGACTGAGCAATAAGAACAAAAGTTGAATCCGTTGCATAGTCAAGTATATATTCCGAAACCACTATAGTATTTTGGTTATTCACAACAGCAGTGGTATAGCCTCCTTCTCCAACAATTTTATACCCTTTTCCTAACTCTGGATACCCTTCTGAACACCCAAATAAACTCAGACTAAAAATTGAAATTATAATGATTGTTCTCATAGTTTCTGATTACCGCCAACGTGTTCGTGTATACCTTGTGCAAGGCTATCAGCCGAAGCATACGGTATAAACCTTGTTGGCTTATGCTCTTTTATTTACCTTCAACTTATTTATAATTCACTTGCTTCTTTATTGAAGCATCTGTGTTATAGTAAGTCCACACACTATCTTTGAGCCACACATCTTCAGCAGGAAAAGGATTTGATTCACTGACAGAATCCCTGCTTTTATAGTACTCTATTCTTTCTTTTTGCCCATCGGTATATTGGTACATCACTTCTCTGTGACGGTGTCCATCCCTATTATATTCACGTGTGTAGGATGGACTTTGTGCTGCTGGACTAAAACTTCTTATTACCAAAAAAGCAATTACAGGTAATGGAGTGGACAGAATAAAAGCTGCAAAGTCAATAGGAGTCTTTATACTTATCTTTTTAAATTTAAGTAAAAATCCAAGTAAGAGACCACCCATTATCCAGAAGGCAGGAAAATATAAAAGAACATAAGCAATAGTCATGCTTTGGTCTTCTTTCATATTTCCATAAAGTCCAAGTGTTATCAGGATATAGACAACTGCAAAGAATATTATTCTCTTATTTGCTTTCATTTGAGTTAATGCCAACGGTTAGTACAGGCTGTGAACGAGGCGAAGCCGAGTATGGAGCCTGTGCCGGGTTAGGGTGCGCAATTTCTACAGGAAGGTCAAACCAATTTTCTTATTTAGCCCCTTTTCAAATATCCTGATCA
>NZ_JAAEAA010000006.1 GCF_010119545.1 Pontibacter fetidus
TGATCAGGATATTTGAAAAGGGGCTAAATAAGAAAATTGGTTTGACCTTCCTGTAGAAATTGCGCACCCTAACCCGGCACAGGCTCCATACTCGGCTTCGCCTCGTTCACAGCCTGTACTAACCGTTAGCTACACACTTAAAACATTAACTTGAATGGTCCGCCACAATTTTCCAGCCATCGGCAAACCGTTGAAAAATCACTGAAAAATGTCCCTGCAGATCTCCTTTGGCAGCTTCGCGTTGCAGGTGCCACTTCCCTACTACCAGTATATTATCTGCTGACAATGGCCGTACTTCTTTCAGGTCGAAAGTGAGCTTACCCATAGCTGATACGTCGGGGTAGCTGCGTTTATAGTTGTCCAGGGTTTGTTGCCAGCCATATGTTAAGCCACTTTTGCCAATAAACAACAACGAGTCTGATTTCCAGTAGCCCTGCATGTAGCCTTCCAGGTTGCCGGCGCTCCAATGGGCTGCTTGTTCAGTCAGTACTTTTTTTACTGCTTCTATACTTTCGGGCTGGGTTATAGTTTGTGTTTGTGCTGTTGCAACTGGCCTGGCAGGTTGGCAGCTGCCAAGTATAAGTTGCAGACCAAAAGCCACTAGTAGTAGTAAACTATTTCTGGTTTTCATAAGCGGGAAGTATAGATTTGATATATGTTGTACCACCCAGGCGACCCATAGCGCGGGCAATGCGGCCTCGCTTGCGCAATACAAAGCCCGACGGATTTTTAGCGCTGTACTTGATCGGGTTTGGTAACACAGCTGCCAATAAAGCTGCCTGTTTTCGGCCTACATCTTTGGCTGGTTTGTTAAAGTATAGCCAACTGGCTGCTTCTACACCAAATACGCCATCGCCCATTTCGGCAATGTTCAGGTACACTTCCATTATGCGCGCTTTACCCCAGATCAGTTCAATCAGTACCGTAAAATAGGCTTCTACGGCTTTACGCAAATAGCTGCGCCCATGCCACAGAAAAACGTTTTTGGCTACCTGTTGGCTTATCGTGCTTCCGCCGCGTATGGTAGTGCCTTTACGATTCCGCTGAAAGGCATCAACTATAGCTTCCACATCGAAGCCGTGGTGCTGCAGAAAAAGCTGGTCTTCGGAGGCAACTACAGCCAGTGGCAACTGCTCCGACATTTCATCAAGGTCTACAAACGTATGTTTTATAGTTGGGTCGCTCTTGTCGGCTTTGCCGGCTTCGGCACGGCGTTTTACCATGTGCAGCGTAGCCGGCGGGTCTACCCACTTATACAGCAATACCCAGGCTATACTCAGCAAAAACAGGGTAAGCACCAACTTCACAAAAATTAACTTTACCTGGCGCAGGCCAATTCGCTTTTTACTCATAAAAGCTCTTCAGATTAAGGTCGCAAAGGTATAGCATTCACCGGATTTTTTCAGCCAAATTTTGAGATGCAATTATCTGCTTTCCGGTGCCGCTACGTATGGTTTAAACAAAAGCCGGTTTACCGGCTTATAACTACAAAACCCGTTGTGACCGATGCCAGACTATCTGCCCTTGTTTCCGTTGAATATTGTGGTGTACCCCGGCGAAAAACTGAACCTGCACATTTTTGAGCCAAGGTATAAACAACTAGTGCTCGACTGCATTATGAGCGGCAAAAATTTCGGCATCCCGACCTACATTCAGAACAGTGTGGGACAATTTGGTACCGAAGTAGAAATACTGGGTATTGAAAAGAAATATGATAACGGCGAAATGGATATCCGGAGCAAGGGCACACGCGTGTTTAAAGTGCTAAAGTTTGACAGAACTGCCCCGGGCAGGCTATATGCAGCCGGAGAAGTTGAGTGGGTAACATATGCAGATGACGAGGATATCGTTACCAAAACCAGGATCAGGGAATGTATGGAAAAACTATACGAGGCCCTCGGTTTAAAAAGCCTATCCATGGACCTGAAAACGGATTTTAAGAGTTTTGATATAGCCCACCAGCTGGGCCTTAACCTGGACCAGGAATACGCACTGCTGCAAATGCTACACGAAAGCGACCGCCAGGAAGCCATTTTACAACACCTCGAAAACATACTGCCCATTGTACTGGAAACCGAAAAACTGAAAGAGCGCGTAAAGCTCAACGGCCACTTCAAATACCTAAAACCACCCGAGTTTTAACAATCAATAAATCACTTTCTAACTTTCTAACTTATAAACTTTCTAACTCCCAAACTCTTAAACTCCCAAACTCCTACATGCTTCTTTACTTCCTCATCATCATACCCACACTTTTTATCGTGTTTCTGCTGTTCAGTTACTGGCAGGAATGGAAGTATAGGCGCAAACCATACTACAAACTTGCGGATGTAGGCTGGCGGCAAACCCCACTCCCATCCGATAATGAGAAAGTTTATTCGCTGGCAATGCTCGGCGATGTAGGCGCAGTGGCAACCGATGGCACTGACCCGGTACTGAACCAATTCAAAAAATGGCAGCAGCAAAATGAGGAGGCTGGCATCGCTGTTTTTCTGGGGGATAACCTGTACCCTGTTGGCTTGCCACCCGAAGGGCATCGTCATCGCTTACTGGCCGAGAAACGCCTGCAAACTATACTTGACCAACTACAGCACTATAATACCCGCTCCGTTTTCCTGAGCGGCAACCACGACTGGAACAAAGGCCGCCCTGACGGTTACCAGTACATGCTGCGCCAGGAAAAGTACATAACCGAAGCGTTGCAAAACCCCGAAAGTTACCAGCCCCCGCATGGCTGTCCTGGTCCGGTAACTATACAGTTGGCAGAAGGCTTGTTGCTGGTCGTGATCAATACGCAATGGTGGGTGCAACGCGGCGAAAAGCCATTAGGCAGCAAGTATAATTGCCCTTATACCGATATAGAAGAATTTTACATTGAGCTTAATACCCTGCTCCGCAAAAACAGGCATCAGCATATCATCATTGCTGCGCATCACCCGCTTTACAGCAACGCCCTGCATGGTGGTAAGTTTACCATCAGGCAGCACCTTTTCCCATTAACGGCGGCTCATAAACGTTTTCTGATACCGTTACCTATACTTGGTTCGCTTTACCCGTTCTACCGCAAGTTCTTCGGGGCTTATGAGGATATGTCGCATAAAAAGTATAAACGCATGCGTAAAAGGTTGTTGCAGATCTTTCACAGGTACCAGAACATAGTTTACGTAGCCGGACATGACCACAACCTGCAGCATTTCGAGAAACGGGGAAACCATTACCTGGTAAGCGGCTCCGGCAGTAAAACATCGTTCGTTAAAAAAGGCGGGAGCGCTACATTTACGTTAGAACAACCGGGCTTTGTAACGCTCAACTACTATAGCAACGGCGACATTTGGCTGGAAATACACATTGCCACACCAGGTACACCTGAGACAGCACCAGATGAAGTCATCTTCCGAAAAAAACTACAAACTATAACTGTACCCCGCGAACAGCCTGCTTGATACTTGGAGAAGCTGGTAATGTTAACAAATTAACCCATCCCTAACCCCTTCGAGTAGGAGAATTTATTTCAGCATGGCACAAGCGTCCTACCCTAGAAATTCTCCTGGTTTTAGAAAAGTGACTTGCTTTCGAAAGGTCTCGTGCCCATTAAATTATTTCCCCCGCTCGCGTCCCGCGTGTGAGCTACCTGTGGCGTCCTGACACGTTTTAAAATTTTCTTAAAAATTCTGACAACTATAAACTATAGTTTGATGTGGCCAGAGTCTGCTGATAATGCACACACGCGGGACGCGGGCAAGGTCCATATACTTGCGCGGGGATTACTTTTGTGTTTAACTACAAAATCTAATAATAGCCTTTACCAAACCAGAGGTATTTCAACTATACCTTCATAATCAAGAAATCTGCTTTTTTATTCATTCTCCGCTTCAGGCTGGGGCAATATTACTTTCAGGCTTTTAGGTTTAATTTTCACCCGTATTTCGTCGCTTAGTTTTACAGGTTCGCCATCAATGTGCATCACTTCATGCTCCGCGTTATGAATAATGGCAGAGCGGCAGGTAAGTTTACGGGTATAAACAGAGTCATCTATACTATCGGTGTATAGTTTGTATAGGATACCCAGCCCGGCTGCTTTCGGAAATCGCTCTATCAGGCAAATCTCAAAACGTCCGTCGTTAAGTATACCTGTGGGGTTTATGGCAGCGTTACTCCCAAATGCATTGGCGTTGGCTATAGTTACCATAAACGCTTCACCTTCAAACCGCTCCGTATCGGTTTCGATGGTATAAAACTTTGGCTCGTAGCTCAGGTATTCCTGCAAGGCTATCCAGGCATAAGAACCTGGACCACGCGTTTCTCCTTCGCTAAAACGCTTCACCACCAAAGCATTAAACCCCAGATCAGATAAATGGATGGAAGGCTGTCCGTTTATATCGAGGGTATCAATGTTACGCACCACATGGCGATGGATCAGCTCCAGAGCATTTTCGGTATCCTGGGGGATGTGCAGGTCTTTTGATAAACCATTACCAGAACCCAGCGGGATAATACCAAGCGGTGTAGAGGTATCTATCAGCAAGGCGGCCACCTGGCTAACCGTTCCGTCGCCGCCCACCGCAAATACTGCTTCCGGTTTATGTTCTGCTATCAGTTTTTTAATAGCTGCGTCGTCTTCTTCGCCGGTCGTTTTATAAAACACATGGGTTATGTTATGCTCCCGGCAAATGGTTTCTATCTCTTCTTCCAGCGCTTCCTTATCAATATCACCGGCTATCGGGTTAATGACGAACAGTATGGTATGGGGCACTTCATTTTCCATCTTCTTAACAGGTATTTCGTGTTTTGATACCACTGATACGGTAAATTACGGATAAGGTAAGGCACAAAAAAAACTAACCTGTACGATAGGTTAGTTTTTTCCTGCAAGCCCGTTACGGGCTTTGTTTACGTCTTATCTGCTTCCTGATTTAGATCCTCCAGATGAGCTAGAAGAACCTGATGATCCGGATTTTGAAGATGAACCTGATGATGAAGAACCAGATGCACCTCCTGAAGATTTAGAAGTTGTTGATTTTCCGGCATTTGTTTTACCTGAAGTTGACGAAGAAGAAGATCCTGACTTCGAAGAACCTTTTGAGTTATCGTTTTTAGTTGCCATTGTAATTTAGCTTTCAGTTTAAGTTTGTTTTAGATCAGAAGTACCCACAGCCTGCAGCTGTGTTGCGAGAGCTTATTTGCAGTAAACTGCAATACATTTATACATAAAGTTCTGTGTAAGGTTGTAAATGCTGCTATTTATTTTGCACTTTTTACGGAATTAAGTCTTCAGGCAGGCCTTTTGGGTATTCTTCTTGTATGGCTTGTTCTATTTTAGCTATCCGGTTACCGGGGTTTGGGTGGGTTTGGGCAAACTCGGGTCCGCTGGCACCGCCGCTGGTTTCTTCCAGTATGCGCATTACTTCCAGCATAGCCCTTGGGTCATAACCAGCTTCACCAGTTAAGCGCACCGCCGCCTGTCTGATTCCAGTTCATCCTCGCGCCCGTAGCGCATGTTCAGCAATTTTCCGATCATGGCGGCAGCAATGGCACCGGTCCGTGAGGCCGGGTTGCTAGGGTCGTAAGTTGCTATAGCTGCAGCGCCAGTAAGCCCCTGCGTAAGTTTTGCCTTCGCCAGTTGCTCCGCCGAATGCCTGGCTACCACATGCCCTATTTCATGCCCTAACACACCAGCTACCTGACCTTCCGAGTTTAAGCGTTTCAGCAAACCTGCGGTAATGAATACCTGGCCACCCGGCAAAGCAAAAGCGTTTACGGTCTGTTCATCCGCAAGCAAATGGAAGTCGAATTTATACGGCGATTTACCTGCGGCGGTCTGCTGTACTATAGCCTGGCCAATTTCTTTAATGCGGTTGGCCGCTTCCTGGTCCGGATGCAGGCCGCCATACTGCGATGCCATTTCAGGTGCAGCCTGTAGCCCGAGCGCTATTTCCTGCTCTACGGTCATGTCTACGTGTTGTTCTTCGCCGGTAAATTCGTTTTGTTCGGTATTGCACCAATATGTTACCAGCGACACAGCCGCAATTAGTATGGCAATTATGAATTTTATCAGTCCTCTCATAGTGTTAGGTTATAGTTGCATATAGTGCACTTTATTATATGTGTAGTAGCTTTTCGGATTTATACGGCTTTGCTTCACGTTGGCTCATAGCATACGTATAACCAAACGCAAACAAGCGGTACAAAAGCTACCGCAAAAAATGCTATACTTAACTATAGATTTATCGTATTACGTATACAAAAGCTGCCCGTAAGGGCGCAAAATACAGACCTAAACTATAGACTATGAATATGAAAAGAACATTTGGTGCCCTGCTTACCATACTGGGCATCATAGGTATTATCTGGGGGGCATATGCTTTCCTGATGGGTGGTGATGGTGTGGCAGTTGGCAAATTTACAGCTGCTGTTCCGTTTGTTATCGGGTTGATCTTCTTCTTTTCGGGAATAAGCCTTGTAAAGACAACCAAAGACCAGACCTGACAATAGTTATTATAAAACAAGAAAGCCCCGACATAACTGCCGGGGCTTTCTTGTTTTATAGTATACCAGGTAAACCTGTTTCCGAATTAGCTGTTCAGGGCAAAAGCGGGTATTTCAGCGGCAAAGCTTTCTACTGCCAGGTTCATGTTCAGGTAATCTGAGCGGTAAGACTTATCGTTGCTGTGCAGGTAAATTACCGTTTCATTTTTTATAGTTTCGATCACTTCTTTTGATACCTCGGTTGGTAACGCAGGGCAACCCAGGCTTCTGCCTAATCGGCCATACTGCTTTATAAAATCCTTGGTAGCATAATCGGCACCATGTACCACTATAGCACGTTCTCTTGCATTTGTATTAAAGCCTTTATCCAAACCATCCAGTTTAAGCGATAAGCCGTGTTTGCCGAAGTAAGTGTTATCGGTAACATAAAAACCTAAGCTGCTCATGTAAGAGTTTGGTTGGTTCGAGAACTTAACAGCCTGTACATTGCCAGTATTGCGACCGTGCGCTACCAACGTGTTGTACAATACCTTTTTAGCTTTCAGGTCTATTACCCACATACGCTTCTCGCGGCTCGACTTTGTGAAATCAATAACGGTAAGTATAGCTTTGGAAGAAGATACTTTGTGGCGCTGCTTCAGGTTCATGAAGCCAATATAGGCTTTCTGGAAAACGGGCAGCGATAAGCCTTTACCTTTCAGGTCGGCATCATCATAAATATCTTCTACGTGTTCTGTAAAAGCCAACTGTTTCTGGTCGTATGACATGGCGCTGCTGGCAGTGGTTGCCTTATCTGTAACTAAGGCTGAAGTTGCAGCCGGGCTTGCTGCCATAGGGTTGGCTTCCGGCGAGTTTGAGGACATTAGGCTCAGGGCTAGTAAGAGGATAGCTGTTCTCAACATAGGTTTTGTAAGATATCTGGTTAACGTGGTTCGTTTTGTAACAGGTAAAACCCTCAAAATTGTTCCATCAGGGTAAAAATGCCACTTATGTAGTACCCAAAATGCTGTAAGCTAGCACTATAACAAAATAAACGCAACACAGACGCTTAATAGTATAATTATACCTAATTAAAGTATAGTTTTTACGCAACATTAACTATAGTTCACCCATTGTTTTACAGGCATTTTGATTATTTATACTTTACTTTTGCAGCATGAAAAACCTAAAACAGCTCCTATACTTATTGTTGTGTTTTATGACCTGGTCGTGCTACACACCCGAAAGCCTGAAAGGATTTGACAGCGATACCTGGAAAGCGGATAAAAACGCCTGCAAAGGAGACCGTGCTAAATTAGCTCCCGAGTTTGAAAAGATAAGAAAGGAGATGTATGGCAAAAAGGAATTTATAGTGCGAAACGTACTGGGTAAGCCGGATAAGGAAAACTTACTGGAACGCAGCCAGCGAATTTATTACTATTACCTAGAGGCCGGAACGCAGTGCCAGGACGCCAGCAAACTTTCTGAAGCCAACCGCCTGGAAGTACGAATAAACTCCTTGGGCAAAGTATCGGGTATCAGCTATAGCAACCCTGAAGAACTGACAAAGCCCGAGTAAACCCGGGCTTTGATAAAACTATAGTTGTGCGGTAACCTTAGTGGTTATACAATTCGGTCAGCTGGTAAGCATTTTGACGGCCTTCCAGTTCCAGGAAACGCTTTAACTGCTCTGAAGACAGCACTTTGGTCAGGGCTTTGTCATTCTGGAAATGCACTTTCTGGATGGTGGCATCGTTGGCAGTTGCTGTTTGTTCTGATTGTAATAACTGCTGATAGCGCTGTTCGTTTAACAGTTTTACCTCTTCCTGCTGCGGTACGGTCAGTTTCAGTTCCTGCACCATTTCTCTGGTCAGCAGTTCGGGACCTGCCACTTCAACTGCCAATACTTTTTTATCCAGACTATCGTCTCCTTTTGTTAATCGCTGCGAAAAACCTGAAGAAGAAACCAGGCCAAGCGCCAGTATAAGTATATATATTTTCATAAAATCACTGATTTGAAAACCTGCTGAGCTACAGGATATGTTACTAGCTACTTCAACGGAAATTCCCGGATCAGGTTAGCCTATTTTAGTATATTTTTTATAAACTACATATTGGCCTTTACTCCCTCGCATTTAGCAGAAATATGATTATTCCAAATACCATCAATACTATATACAGAATAACATATATTAAGCGGTGCAAAATGAATGCAAACCAATTTAAACTATAGACTATAATCCATAATTGCGTTTGGTATTTTAGCAAGCAACACTATTAAACTTAAATGTGAATTTTGGAGAGCATAATATAACATAAAGGCCGCAGTGGTAAACCCACTGCGGCCTTTATGTTATAGTTAAGTTATACTTTAATCAGGGGCTGTTTGGTACAGTATGGTCTTCGCGTTTAAAGAACTGCATGGCAATAAAACCAATCATCGCACCCGATATAACGCCTTCCATCATAAGTACCATAAATATGACCAGGCCCGGCGTGTTGGCAACCTGCTCTCCTACCATCCGGTTTGAGGTCAGCACTTTAAGTAAGGCATCGTCAAACGCTTTGATATACACCAGCATAAATACCGAAAAGATGAGTGTACCGACTAAAGCCGTCAGAAACGCGGCGCCAAGGCCACTTAAGTAACCAATGTTGCCATGCTTTGCACGCTTAAACGCCCGTAAGGCCAACACAATACCTATCGCCATTATTACCGAGTTCAGAAAACGAAACTCCAGTATGTGCACCAACCCAAGCAGGCGCATTATCAGAAAATAACCAATAAGTCCGGCGGCAGTCAGGAGGCCATACTTCAGGCCAATCTTTTCCATAGTTCAGGTAGTTTGTAAAGGGTTAACTATAGTTATGCGTTAGATGCGCTCCGTCATGGTATGGCCTTCGCGCTTAAACCACTGCATAGCTATAAAGGCCGTAAAGAAGCCCGGTATAGTGCCGTAAATAATGGTGAGCAGCATTAACGATAACAGGGAAATACTTTTCGGGAAGAGCGCACTTGCCTGCAGGTTCTCTAAGTAAGTGGCATTAAACAAGCCAATGTAGAAACCTAGGAAAATAGCCAGAATGACCGAAGACACCACCCCAACCGTAGCACCTATACCCAGGCCTTCAAAGTACCTGATGTTCCCGTTGTTTAAACGCTTCACTTTCGAAATAGCTATAATAATACCGATGATCAGGAATAAACCACTTAAAAAGGAAAGCTCAACTACGTCGTGCAGCCCCAGCAAGCCCATGAGCAGGAAATAAACGATGTGTGCTATTCCTACAAATATGCCATACTTGATCGATACTTTCTGATAATCTGCTTTTGTGGATGCCATATGAATGTTGTTCTAGGTATATCAATTAGTTTCTGATGAATGAACAGTTTAGCTGCGCAAATGGTTATAATACAAGCAAATGCACAAATAAAAGGTTATTTGCAGTGCAGCTAACCGAATATTATTTAAACAATATACTATAGAAGTAAGGGTGGCGTTGTGATTTGAAGCATAATTTTTTGCTATATAAGGCAGAACTGACTGTAACAAAATCATTTACCAGAGGGGCAGGCGTTAATTTCTTTAAATGCCCGAGTCCGTATTTCAGTATTCCCGACTTTTATTTCGTAGTTTTGCAATAAGAATCAATTTTAATTCTCTAACACAAACGCATGATCAGTACTAGCAATGTAAGTTTACGTTACGGTAAGCGCACATTATTTGAAGATGTAACTATAAAATTTGTACCTGGTAACTGCTACGGCCTGATCGGTGCCAATGGTGCCGGTAAATCTACTTTCCTGAAGATTCTGTCGGGCGAGATAGACCCCAACACCGGCTCAGTTGATATTCCACCAAAGGCCCGCCTTGCTGTTTTAAAGCAGAACCACTTTGCTTACGACGAGTATCCTGTACTTCAAACGGTTATCATGGGCCATAAACGCCTGTTCGATATTATGCAGGAGAAAGACGCCATTTATGCCAAAGCTGATTTTACAGATGCAGATGGCGAGCGCGCTGCCGAACTGGAAGGCGAATTTGCCGACATGGAAGGCTGGAATGCGGAGTATGAAGCAGCTGAGTTGTTGAGCGGCCTAGGTATAAGCGAAAACCTGCACTACTCGTTAATGCGCGACCTGAGCGGTAGCGAAAAAGTACGTGTGTTATTGGCACAGGCCCTTTTCGGTAACCCGGATATCCTGCTACTGGATGAGCCTACCAACAACCTGGATGCGGAATCGATCATGTGGCTGGAGAACTTCCTGGGCAATTTCCAGAACACGGTTATAGTTGTATCGCACGACCGCCACTTCCTGGATGCGGTTTGTACACACGTAGCCGACATCGACTTTGGCAAGATAAAAATGTTTGCCGGTAACTATAGTTTCTGGTACCAGTCGAGCCAGCTGGCGCTTAAGCAGCGCTCCGATGCCAACAAGAAAACCGAAGACAAGCGTAAAGAACTGGAAGAATTCATCCGCCGTTTCAGCGCCAACGCTTCCAAATCAAAACAGGCTACTTCACGTGCCAAGTTGCTCGAAAAACTGACCGTAGAAGATATACAGCCATCGTCGCGCAAGTATCCTTACATCGCTTTTAAGCCAGAGCGCGAAGCAGGTAACCAGTTATTGCAGGTAGAGAACCTGAGTAAGTCTATTGAAGGGCAGCCGATATTTACGGATGTAAGCTTCATGGTTGATAAAGGTGATAAGATTGCCATACTTGGCCGGAATGACGTTGCCGCTACGGTGTTCTTTAAAATTCTGGCTGGTGAAATGGCTGCCGATTCCGGTGACTTTAAGTGGGGCACAACGATCAATACAGCCTTCTTCCCGAAAGACAACGCCGAATTCTTTAACACCGACCTTAACCTGGTAGATTGGCTGCGTCAGTTCTCTGTGGAGAAAGACGAAAGCTTTATCCGTGGTTTCCTGGGTCGTATGTTGTTCTCCGGCGAAGAGTCATTGAAAAAAGCTAACGTATTGTCGGGTGGTGAGAAAGTACGCTGCATGTTCTCTAAGATGATGCTGCAGTCTGGTAACTTCCTGGTAATGGATGACCCGACCAACCACCTGGACCTGGAATCGATCACGGCCCTGAACAATGCCCTGAAAGATTTTGACGGAACGGTACTTTTCGCCTCGCACGACTTACAATTTGTAGATACTATCGCCAACCGTATCATAGAGCTGACACCAAACGGCATGATCGACAAGCGCATGACCTACGAAGAATACCTGCAGGACGATAACATCCGTGAACTACGTAAAAAAATGTACGAAACAGCAACTGTATAACTTAAACATGTCTGCTACCCCTACTCCTCATTTTGCAAAGTGCCTGCTGGCACTTTGCTTTTTTTTGTGCTATAGTTTAAGTGCAGTAGCACAGGTTGAACCGGACACCGTTAAGCGCAAGCCTACCTTGCCTGCCGGCCCTCCGGGCAGCCCGCAACCCGCACCTGCGCAGGTTAAGCCAAAACCACAGGCACAACCCAAGCCGCCGGTAACACAACCGGAAGTGGTAAAGCCGCAGGATGAGCAGGAAGAAGAGGAGCCGCAGGAATTTATTGATAAGCTATACTTTGGCGGCAGCTTTGGTTTACAGTTCGGGAGCTACACCAACATTACTTTGTTGCCCATTATAGGTTACAGGGTTACAGACAAGTTTAGCGTTGGTACAGGTATAGTTTACCATTTTATAAGCGATGGCGGTGTTAGCCTGCACAACTATGGCGGGCGTGCATTTACGCAACTGGAAGTTGTAAATATCGGGGATGGTGCGCTACTGGCACATGCCGAAGTAGAAGCCCTGAGCCGGCAATATTTACGGGTATACCCTAACTATACGTATGACAAGCTGCGAAAGACTCTTGTAATGCCCATGTTCGGGGTTGGTTACAGGCAACGCATCAGCGAAAAAGCTTCTTTCGACCTGCTATTGCTATATAACATGAACGATGACCCGGTAAACCCCTATAGCAACCCGGTTATACGGGCTGGTATAAATCTACCATTCAGGCGCTAAATTTTAGCAAGCTTATAAAAATAAAAGGGCTGCCCGGTAAGGCAGCCCTTTTATTTTTACATATGATCAATGGTTAGGTTAGCCCCTAATAAGGCGTAACAGCACCATGATAACGGCGATTACTAATAGAATGTGAATCAGACCACCAACGGCATCCGGGAAGCCCAGGAAACCAATCAGCCAAAAAATCACAAGTATAACTGCTATAATATACAATAAATTTCCCATAGTTTTAATTGTTTAATGAAGGTTCAACGTTGTTTGTTTGTTTGTTTATTAACGTGTTTTCTGAAATGAAGTTAAACTCCCCGGACCAATCGCAGCAAAACTGCAATTACAGCCAGTACAAGTAGCACATGTATGATACCACCTACGGCATCCGGAAATCCTAAAAAGCCGATCAGCCAGAATATTACCAGCACCACAGCAATGATATAAAGTAAGTTTCCCATTATATAAGAGTCTTTAGTTTAACGACAACTGCCAGTTTGTATCGGCTACACACCGGTGAGAGTCAGCAGTTGTACTTTTTTGTTTAAGCTTTTACGCATATATATCATAAAGGATGTATTAAACCGTTCTTTTTTCTGAAATAAAATATTGTTACAACTTATATCATTACTTTTCATGCCCATTGCAACAAACCCCTAACTACTTAATCATCAATAAAGTTAGCTACTGCCTAACACAACCTGCATTTCCCGATCAAAAAGCATTAACAGTATTGCATAATATTTTTGTAAAGGTAATGTGTTGCTCCGCAGGTTTAGCTACTTTTTGAAGTATAAGAAGATACGTTTGATTATATCTCTGGATTAACAGATTTTATTTTAGCTTTGCATACAATACCAAACTATACGTTTACACAACCTATGAAGAAAGTAGCAGTTATTGGCTCAGGAACTATGGGCAACGGCATTGCGCACGTATTTGCACAAAATGGTTTTCAGGTGGCCCTGGTTGATATATCGGAAGATGCGCTGAACAAAGCGCTGGGCACGATTGCTAAAAACCTGGACCGTATTATTGCCAAAGGCAACCTGACTGAGGAACAGAAAAAGCATACTTTAGATAATATTACGACTTATACCAGCATGCAGGACGGCGTAAAAGACGCAGAACTTGTGGTAGAAGCTGCGACTGAAAACGTAGACCTGAAACTGAAGATCTTCCGCGACCTGAACGCTTTTACAAAACCGGAAGCTATACTTGCCAGTAACACCTCCTCCATCTCTATTACCAAAATAGCCTCGGTTACCGATCGTCCGGACAAAGTAATAGGCATGCACTTTATGAACCCGGTTCCGGTAATGAAACTGGTGGAGATCATCCGTGGCTACTCTACTTCTGATGAAGTGACACAACAGGTAATGGACATATCGCTGAAGTTGGGCAAAGTACCAACCGAGTGCAACGACTACCCTGGCTTTGTGGCAAACCGCATCCTGATGCCAATGATAAACGAGGCAATTTATAGTTTATATGAAGGCGTTGCTGGCGTAAGTGAGATTGACACTATTATGAAGTTGGGTATGGCACACCCGATGGGCCCGTTGCAGTTAGCTGACTTTATAGGCCTGGATGTTTGCCTATCTATACTTAATGTATTACACGACGGCTTTGGTAACCCGAAATACGCACCTTGCCCACTGCTGGTAAACATGGTGCAGGCAGGCCACAAAGGTGCTAAAACCGGCCAGGGCTTCTATAGTTGGACCCACGGCACCAAAGAACTAGTAGTTGCCGATCGTTTTAAGAAGAAATAATTGTTGATTGATAAATTGTTGAAGGTTTAACCTTCAGCTATAGTTCTCAGCTATAAAATTAAAGCCGCTGCAGGTTATACTTGCAGCGGCTTCTTGATTTCAGACGCTCACAGGTTTGAAAAACGCTGTGAGGTCATTTTGGATCAAGCAGACCTCACAGTGTCTATCAGACCTGTGAGCGTCTAACGGTAACTATAAAACAGAAGAGCATTCACCACTTAGGCAAAGACTCTTCTAATTATATAGTTAATTACTATTTAGATTTCAGGTCAACAAGTTAACTATCCAACAATTTAACTAGAAAACCTAAACTGCTACCGCATTCTCACGCAGCGCGTCGTTCAACGATGTTTTCAGGTCCGTGCTTTCTTTACGCTGTCCAATGATTAGGGCGCAAGGCACCTGGAAGTCGCCGGCAGGGAATTTCTTAGTATACGAACCCGGTATAACCACAGCGCGAGGTGGCACATAACCTTTGTATTCTTTCGGCTCGCTGCCAGTTACATCTATAATTTTAGAGCTGCCGGTTATAGTTACACCAGCACCGATCACGGCTTCTTTGCCTATGCGGCAACCTTCCACCAGTATGCTTCTCGATCCTATAAAGGCACCATCCTCAATGATAACCGGGGCAGCCTGCACTGGCTCTAATACACCACCAAGACCAACGCCACCACTTAGGTGCACATGCTTGCCTACCTGCGCGCAGCTACCAACCGTAGCCCAGGTATCCACCATAGTACCTTCGCCAACCCATGCGCCGATGTTTACATACGACGGCATCATGATCACACCTTTAGAAAGATAGGCACCATAACGCGCAATAGCATGAGGCACTACGCGCACGCCCTGCGCTGCATAGTTTGTCTTCAGTGCAATCTTATCATGAAACTCAAAAGGACCTACTTCTATCGTTTTCATGGTCTGAATCGGGAAGTACATCAGCACGGCTTTCTTCACCCACTCATTTACTTTCCAATCGTCGCCTACGGGCTCAGCTACACGTAGTCTGCCCTTATCTAAATCTTCAATTACAGCACGTACTGCTTCTACAGTAGCCTGCTCCTGCAACAGCTCACGGTTCTCCCAGGCTTGCTCTATTATCGTCTGAAGCGTCATCTAAAATATAGTTGATATTGAATAATGCGTAAAAGTATTAAATTTAACCGATGTCTGAAAAGAGAATTCTGCTTGCCTCACTGCTAAAACCCGTAAACGATACCCGTATGTATGGCAAACTCGGGCTTTCGCTCAGCAAGTTACCTAACACGCAGGTGCATATTGCAGGCTTTTCGGCGCCCCTACCCGCATCTGTTCCGGTTAATGTGCAGTTATACCCAATTTTCTCTTTTGGCAGGTTAAGCTTACAAAGGTTTACGGCGCAGCAAAAATTCTGGCAACTGTTACAAACTATAAAGCCTGACCTGCTTATAGTTTGTACCCATGAGCTGCTGTTAACCGCCTGGCTATACTGCAAACGTTACCGCTGCCACCTGATCTACGATGTACAGGAAAACTATAGTTTAAACCTTACAGCCCAGGACAGTTACAACCCTATACTAAAAAGAGTGCTGGCTACTGGGGTAAGACAAATAGAACAACTGACAGCCCCAACTATAAATCACTTTTTACTGGCTGAGCAAAGCTATGCCCAGGAACTGCCTTTTATAGACAAGCGCTTTACTATTCTAGAGAACAAGTTTAAGCCGGAAGCCAACTATAGCCAGCCCACTACTCCGGTGCAGGTTAGTCAGGGCAAGGGCATAAAGCTGCTTTACTCTGGCACAATATCCGGTGTTTATGGTGTGTTTGAGGCAGTGCGACTTGCAGAACAGCTACATACTATAAACCCGCTGGTAACACTAACTATAATCGGGTATTGTGCCCATGCAGGTACCTTACAAAAGCTAAAGCAAACTATAGCTGATAAGCATTACATTTCTTTAATAGGTGGCGAAAAGCTAGTACCGCACGCAGAAATTCTCAAGGCCATAGCTACCCATGATATCGGGCTATTACCTTATCAGCCAAACCCAAGTACCTTCAGGTGCATCCCTACAAAACTATACGAGTATATGGCTTATGGCCTGCCTATACTTATACAGCAAAACCCTATCTGGGAAAACCTGTTAAATAAAGCAACAGTTGGCTTAAACATAAACTTTATTGAGCCAAATGTTACTACCTTATTACAAACACTTTATAACACACATTTTTATAGTTCTGGAATACCCGATGATATTTACTGGCAAACGGAAGAGGAAAAGCTGATGAGTGTAGTAACGCCACTTTTACAAGACAATAATGTGTAAGATAAAAATAAATTTATTTTTAGACGTATCTAAATTTTAGAAATAACAGTATATTTGAACATCAAACAACTAAACTATGCGCAATTCAAAAATAGCTGGCGTTGGCCATTACGTACCGGAGAAAGTAGTTACAAACAAAGACCTGGAAAAGATCATGGACACGTCGGATGAATGGATCCGGGAGCGTACCGGCATTGTTGAACGGCACTACTTTACAGAAGGCGTGGACACTACAGCTAACATGGGAGCCAATGCGGCACGCATGGCCCTTAAAAATGCCGGACTAGAAGCTACTGACCTCGACCTGATTGTTTTTGCTACGCTAAGTCCTGACTATGTTTTTCCGGGTTCAGGGGTGTTATTGCAGCGTGAACTTGGCCTGAAAGAAATTCCTGCCCTGGATGTGCGAAACCAATGCTCTGGTTTTATTTACGCACTTTCTGTAGGCGACCAGTTTATTAAAACAGGCATGTACAACAATGTGCTGGTAGTTGGTTCCGAAATCCACTCCAGCGGCCTGGACTTCTCGACGCGCGGCCGCAATGTATCGGTTATTTTTGGCGATGGTGCCGGCGCGGTAGTGCTTACACCTTCTGAAAGCACAGATAGAGGCATACTATCTACGCACCTGCACGCCGATGGTGAGTTTGCTGAAGAACTTGCCGTATTGGCCCCAGACACCAATAAGAAAGACCGCCTGACGCATGAAATGATAGATAACGGAGCCATTTATCCATACATGAATGGTAACACAGTATTTAAACATGCGGTAACCCGCTTCCCGGAAGTAATTGAAGAAGCACTTAACAAAAACGGCTATAAAGCATCTGATATTGACATGCTTATACCACACCAGGCTAACCTGCGCATAACGTCTTACATACAACAGAAAATGGGTTTACCAGCCGAAAAGGTGATGAGCAACATTCATAAGTATGGCAACACTACGGCTGCATCGGTGCCTATCGCGCTGAGCGAAGCAGTGCAGGAAGGACGCATTAAGGAAGGAGACCTGGTTTGCCTGGCAGCATTTGGAAGCGGCTTTACCTGGGCCTCTGCTTTAATCCGTTGGTAATAATGAGTAATGGCTAATGAATAATGATTAATAAGATAACCGGTAAGCCCTATTCTTCATTGATCATTATTCATTATTAATTGAACACCTGTGCACAGCTTTACAGAAGAGAATTACATAAAGGCGATTTATAAGTTATCGGGTGGCAGCAAAGATGGCGTAAATACCAATGCCATTGCCGATGCCATGGATACCAAAGCTGCTTCGGTTACGGATATGTTGCGAAAGCTGAGCGCCAAAGGCCTGGTAGATTATGTGAAGTATAAGGGTGTTTCGCTTACGGAGACCGGTGAACGCGTGGCGTTGCAGGTAATCCGGAAACACAGGCTATGGGAAGTTTTTCTGGTAGAGAAGCTAAAATTTAACTGGGACGAAGTACACGAAGTAGCCGAAGAACTGGAGCATGTAAACTCCGAACTGCTCACCCGCCGCCTCGATGAGTTCCTAGGGCACCCGCAATTCGATCCGCATGGCGACCCTATTCCGTCGGAAAACGGCGAGCTGAAACTAAAGCCACAAAAGCTGCTGGCCGAAATGGAGGTACATGATGCAGGTATAGTAGTTGGCGTAAACGACTCGCAGCCCTTGTTTCTTCAGTACCTCGATAAGATGGGAATTTTCCTGGGAGCTAAAGTTAAAGTTCTGGATAAAATACCCTATGATAGTTCATTGGAGATCAACATAGAAAACAAAAAGAACCTGATTGTATCCAGCGAAGTTGCCCGCAATATTTTCCTGTCTGCTTAAGCTAGCTGTATGATGTGGTACCGCACCTCACTCCTGCTCTCAACTATAGTTTGCCTGCTCTGCTGGGGCTGTTCGCAAACTATAAACAAAGGCCCTGTACCCGAAGGTAAAAAAATGTATGTGGTAACTACCACCGGTATATTAGCCGATGCTGTTGCGAATATAGTTGGCGATGCTGCTACCGTAGAAGCTATAATGGGCAGTGGCGTGGACCCGCACCTGTACAAAGCAACCCAGGGCGACCTTCAGAAACTGACCGATGCCGATCTTATAGTTTACAATGGCTTGCACCTGGAAGGTAAGATGGGCGAAGTGTTAGCTAAACTAAGTCGATTCAAATCTGTAGTGGCAGCTGCCGACGGCATTCCTGAAAATATGCTGCGTAGGTCTGAACAGTTCCAGGACAGCCACGACCCGCATGTTTGGTTTGATGTGTCGTTATGGAAAAAGGTTGTAGCGCACCTGGCTAACGAACTACAGCGCAAAGACCCTAAGAATGCCAAACTATACGCCCAAAATGCCACGGCTTATTTGCAGCAACTGGAACAGCTACACTCCTATACTAAACAGGCTATTGCTTCCATCCCGAAACAGCAGCGCATTCTAATTACTGCGCATGACGCGTTTGGCTACTTCGGGGATGCTTACGATATAGATGTGCGGGGCTTGCAGGGTATTTCTACGGTATCGGAGTTTGGCTTGCAGGATGTTTCGTACCTCGTAAATTTTATAGTACAACATAAGGTAAAAGCTGTTTTTGTAGAGTCGTCGGTATCCCCGAAAGCCATTGAAGCAGTAGTGGTTGGTAGCCGTAAAAAAGGGCATGAAATAAAGATTGGCGGCACATTGTTTTCCGATGCGCTCGGTGAAAAAGGCACCCCTGCCGGAACCTATACTGGCATGGTCAGGCAAAACGTAAACAGTATTGTATCTGCTTTAAAATAATATACTTATCTCATGATACTTCAAGTAGACAATCCGGTAGTGGAAGTGCACGACCTGACAGTGAGTTACGACCGCAAACCCGTACTATGGGGCGTAGACCTGACCTTGCCTGCCGGTTCGCTGGTTGGTGTTATCGGTCCGAACGGAGCCGGTAAGTCTACGCTGATAAAAGCCATCATGGACCTGTTGCCGGCCAGCAGCGGATATGTGCGCATTTTTGATGAACCTATAAAGCAGGTCCGCAATCGTATTTCGTATGTGCCGCAACGCGAGTCTGTAGACTGGGATTTTCCGGCTTCGGTGTTTGATGTGGTGCTGATGGGGCGCTACGGAAAACTAGGCCTGTTTAACCGTCCGCGCAAAGCAGACAGAGATGCTGCCATGCAGGCGCTCGAAAAAGTAGGCATGCAGGCCTTTGCCGATCGCCAGATATCACAACTATCGGGTGGGCAGCAGCAGCGTGTGTTCCTGGCGCGGGCACTGGCCCAGAATGCCGACATCTATTTTATGGATGAGCCTTTTGCCGGTGTAGACATTGCCACCGAAACGGCAATCATAGAATTACTCAGAACGATGCGCGCGCAGGGTAAAACAGTTATAGTTGTGCACCACGACCTGCAATCGGCAAGCGAGTATTTTGACTGGGTAGTATTGCTTAACATGCGCCTGGTAGCCTCTGGCCCAACCGAGCAGGTGCTGACACAGGAAATGCTGGAACAAACCTACGGTGGCAAACTAACCGTGCTCAGTAAAGTAGGCGATCTGCTCCGCAAACAGGAATTCCCGGCAAGGGAAAGATGAGAGTTAAATAGTTAGAGAGTTTAGGAAGGAAGAGTTAAAGAAGTTAGAAAGTGATCCTGATGATGCGCATAGGACTATAGTTAGCTAACATCCTGCCTATCCTTTTCATCCTGAAAATCCTGGTTCAGACATTTTTAACAAACAACAATTTACCTACTAACAAACAGCAATTAGCAACCAACAATAAAAGCCCATGTCTGAGTTTATAGAGTTCTTTTCGTTTGGGGATGCCAACATACGCTATGTAACGATAGGCTCGGTGCTACTGGCCAGCAGTTCGGCGGTGGTTGGTTGCTTTACGCTGCTCCGGAAACGAGCACTGGTTGGCGATGCTGTGGCACATGCTGTTTTGCCCGGGGTTTGTTTAGCTTTTATACTTTCCGGTACCAAAAATCCTTTTATACTTTTGCTTGGCGCCTTTGTGACCGGCTGGCTCTCCCTTATCCTAATCGATTACATTACTTCCCGGTCGCGCATTAAGGAAGATACAGCCATTGGCCTGGTGCTGTCGGTTTTCTTTGGTATCGGCATTTTATTACTTACGTCCATCCAACATTCAGGCAACGCAGCCCAAAGTGGCCTCGACAAGTTTCTGTTCGGGAAAGCGGCCTCGCTTGTCGGGGAAGATCTGGTTGTTTTTAGTGCAGTGGCTATATTGCTGCTCATTACAACTATACTTTTTTATAAAGAACTAAAGCTGCTTTGTTTCGATGAGACCTTTGCCAAAAGTATAGGTTTCCCGGTCAGGTCGCTGGAGTTGCTGCTTACTACACTTACCGTATTTGCTGTGGTGGTTGGTATACAGGCTGTTGGTGTAGTGCTGATGGCTGCCATGCTGATTACGCCCGCCGCAGCTGCCCGCTTCTGGACCGAACGTTTGGGAGTTATGCTTTTACTGGCTGCTATTATTGGTGCTTTTTCGGGTATAACGGGTGCTTTTGTGTCGTATACGGCTCCGGCCATGCCAACCGGCCCCTGGATCGTACTCATCGTATCAATGATCGCCATTTTGTCGTTTGCCTTTGCCCCGAAACGCGGTTGGGTAGCCCGAATGTTGCGCCGCCGCCATAACAAAACCCAGATACTGGAAGAAAACCTGCTGAAGTTACTTTACCAACTCGGCGAACAGCACGAAGATTATTTCAGCAACCGGACTCTGGATACGATACTATCGCGCCGTAATATACCAAAGCGGGAAGCTTTAGCAGGCCTGGCCAAGTTAAAAAGACAGGGATACATTAAACGTCATGCTGAAGGCTGGGCGCTGACACAGGAAGGCGAAACACGAGGCAAACGCGTTGTGCGTCTGCATCGCCTATGGGAGCTATATTTAACGCAATACCTGCAGCTGGCCTCCGACCACGTGCACGAAGACGCCGAAACGATAGAACACATCATCACTCCCGAGCTGGAACAGAAACTGATGGAAGAACTGAATTACCCGGCCCTGGATCCGCATCAAACCAAGATACCTTAGTTTAGAAGTTATAAAGTTTGGAAGTTTGGAAGTTAGAAAGTGTAGATGATTGTAAAGCGCCATAATTCGTGTGTTAAACTATAGCCGGTTCATCAATTCAACCTCTGATTATTTAGCAATTCAATAATAAACAACCAGCAATAATATATGAACGCTTTCTGGATTATACTGACCGGATCATTGGTGGCAACCTGCTGTAGTTTACTGGGCTGCTATCTTATACTTCGCCGGATGGCGATGGTGGGCGATGCTATTTCGCATGCGGTGCTGCCGGGTATCGTTATCGCGTTCCTTTTTACCGGCTCCCGGGACTCTATCCCGATGATAATTGGTGCAGGACTTCTGGGCGTGCTTACTACATTTCTGATTGAGTTTTTTCACCGGTACGCCCGCGTGCAGGCCGATGCTTCTATCGGTATTACGTTTACCTGGCTTTTTGCTATCGGTATTATACTAATCTCGGTATTTGCGGGGCAGGTAGACCTGGATCAGGATTGCGTACTTTACGGAGAGATCGCGTATGTGCCTTTAGACCTGTGGCTTACAGATTCTGGACTGAGTTTTGGGCCGCGCACCATCTGGACGCTTGGCTTTGTAACCTTGCTGATTATCGGGTTTATTTTGGTGGGGTATAAAGAACTGTTCCTTACTGCTTTTGATCCCGGCTATGCCGCTGTTATCGGCATCTCGACAACGCTTTGGTATTACCTGCTAATGACGGCTGTTTCGCTTACTACGGTCGCCTCTTTTGAGTCTGTGGGGGCTATATTGGTGGTGGCTTTCCTGGTTGGGCCGCCAGCAACTGCTTATCTGCTTACTGATAATTTTAAGACAATGCTGGTACTTTCGGTAGCGATTGGAGTGGTGGCTGCTATAGTTGGCTATTACCTGGCTTACTGGCTCGATGGGTCTATTGCAGGTGCCATCGCAACTATTACAGGGCTACAATTTGGTCTGGCCTTCCTGTTCTCCCCTTTACACGGACTGTTATTTAAAAACAAAAAGGCTATACCAGTTTAAATACCTGCATCGTTACGAAACTGTTTCCGGCTATAGTTTGTAGTTCGCTCAAAATGCCTCTGATATGAAAAAGATATATACCTTGTTGTTACTGTTCGTTTTGGCTTCCGGCATCATGGCTTTTACCAGTTCAACCACTCCTGACGAAGGTAAAAAAGGAAAAGCAGAAACTATAAACTGGATATCAATAGAGGAAGCAGAGGCGAAAATTAAAAAGCAGCCCCGCAAAATCCTGATCGATGTGTATACCGACTGGTGCGGCTGGTGCAAAAAAATGGATCAGACCACCTTCTCTGACCCTGAAGTTGCAGCTTATATTAATAAACATTATTACGCTGTAAAACTGGATGCTGAGGGTAAAAAACCTATCACTGTGAAAGGCCATACCTATACATTTAAACCCGAGTACAAATCGCATGAGCTGGCCCTGGCATTACTAAATGGCCAGATGAGTTACCCGTCCACTGTTTACCTCGACGAAGAAATGAAAATGCTGACCCCAGTTGCCGGTTACCTCGATAAAAAAGCCTTCACAAAAATCATTCGCTACTTCGGCGAAAACCATCACAAAACCATGACCTGGCAGGAGTACGAAAAACAGAAATAAGTTTTGTTCCTTCAGTGCTGAGTTACGATTGGCCCGTTCAACTTCCTATTTCACGAGTCTCTGGGCTCGAAACTGTCTGCCGTGTTTCGTCTCCTGACCCAACTACCCCCATAGCAAGGATGCTGTCTTTAGTTATGTAGTTGTCCAACCAATCCATCCTATCTAAGACAGGAGCTTTTCGTCTACTACATTTGTCATTTCGACCAGTGGGAGAAATCTGGTTGCGTTTACACACCCCTGCCCCTCCCTATAGCAGGGCCATTTCATTCTATTCTTTGCCCTCGCTCGCGTCCCGCGAGTGTGAGGTACCTGTGGACTCTGGCCACTTTAAACTGCGCCTGGGGCACAAGTGGCGGGACGCCACTAAGTAGCTCACACTCGCGGGACGCGAGCGAGGGCGCTTTATTAAATGATTTCAGCAGAATGAAACAGCCCTGCTCCCTATAGGGGAAATTCTGCCTTACCTATAGTTTGATTTATAGTTCTATAGTTACTGGCATAGCACGGACAGGTCGCGACCTGTCCCTACGGAACTATAGCCACGCTCAACGTCGAAGCGATTAAAATCAAATTATAGAAGAACTATAGCTATGAGAAACTTCTCAGTCTTTGGGTTGAGCGCCTTTGACTTGTTGCGGTGCCGAAGGCAATCCGACGAAGGAGGATAGCAAGAAGGCAGCAGCGCGATGCCCGAAGACGGGGCCTCCCGGCCCAGGAGGGAGCCAAGCCGATTTGAAACTATAAGTAAGTAGAGCTCCCAGGATGATAGGAAGTTTGAAAGGATAGCTTGGCTCAGATAGCAAGTAACGTCAACTATAGGACACATAGGATTCCTCGGCTAGCGCTCGGAATGACAAATAATCAACTATACCATTAGACGCTAGCAGGAGCTGGGCACGCTGCCAGTTCTTCGTGCAACTATAAGCTGAGACAAATTCCTCCTTCCATAGAAATGACAATAAAAAAACTATTATAATACTTCCAACAACCAACTATAAATCAAATCCAACTACATCAGCAGATAAATGTTAAATTTGTAATCTTATAAAAAGAACTGATTTGAACCCGCATATACTTACCAACGATACCATTGTAGCTGTAGCCACTGCAGCTGGAGCAGGTGCTATTGCCGTTATCCGTCTTTCCGGACCTGATGCTGTAACTATAACCCAACGGGTGTTTAAAGGTAAAAACCTGGAGCAGCAACCTTCGCATACTATCCATTTTGGCACTATCCGCGACGAAGGCAAGATTGTAGATGAAGTGCTGGTATCGTTGTTTAAAGCCCCTCACTCCTATACCAAAGAAAATGTGGTAGAGATATCGTGCCATGGCTCTGATTATATTGTGCAGCAAATTGTAAAGCTGCTTCTGAAGCAGGGCGCACGATTGGCCAATGCCGGCGAGTTTACCAAACGCGCCTTCCTGAACGGGCAGTTTGACCTCGCTCAGGCCGAAGCAGTGGCCGACCTGATCGCTTCTGACTCAGCGCTGTCTCATGAAGTGGCCATGAAACAGATGCGCGGTGGGTTCTCGCAGGAAATAAAACGCTTGCGTGCCGAACTTGTGCATTTTGCCTCGATGATTGAGCTGGAACTGGACTTTGGCGAAGAAGACGTGGAGTTTGCCGACCGCGACCAGCTGCGTAATCTTATCCTGAACATACAGCGCATTATCCGGGAATTGCTGAAGTCGTTTGAGCTGGGCAATGTTATAAAAAATGGTGTGCCTACTGTTATAGTTGGCAAGCCCAATGCCGGTAAATCTACGCTGCTTAATAAGCTCCTGAACGAAGAAAAAGCCATTGTATCAGATGTGCCGGGAACTACGCGCGATTTTATTGAGGATGAGATAAGCCTGGGCGGTATCACGTTCCGGTTTATCGACACAGCCGGCCTCCGCGAAACTACTGACAAAGTAGAAGCCATTGGTGTGGAGCGTACCCTGCAGAAGCTGAGCCAGTCGTCGCTGATCATTTACCTGTTCGACATAACTACTACTACTCCTGAAGAAGTTCTGTCCGAATTGCAGGAGCTCAACCCTAAAAAACTACCTGTACTGCCGGTTGCCAATAAAATAGACGAAGCTTCACCTGCTACCCTTTCTGCGTTCGATAACCTACAGGATATAGTTAAAATTTCGGCAGTAGCAGGGGCTAATATGGATGCGCTGAAAGATGCGCTGGTAGAAAAAGTAAACCTGGGCAAACTTAACACCCAGCAACAAACTATAGTTACCAACCTCCGCCACGTAGACAGCCTGAACAAAACCTACACAGCCCTCGACGACGTGCTCAACGGCCTGGCGCTGGGCATGAGCGGAGACCTGGTAGCAGCTGACATCCGCCGTGCCCTTTATAGTTTAGGCGAGATAACCGGAGAAATCACCACCGATGACTTGCTGGATAATATTTTCACTAAGTTCTGCATCGGAAAGTAGTTTCAGGAATTATACTTATACCTTAAAGTAGATAACAGTTTAAATTCTATAATGACGAACGCAGACCTCCTCTCCCAATTTCAGAACATCAATACCTGGAAAAGCAAAGGAACGCGCGCGCCACATAAGCCGTTGCTCATACTTTTAGCTTTGGGCGAGATACAGAGAGGAAACCCGGGTTTTATACCTTTTACAACTATAGAACCTAAGCTGAAAGATCTACTGATTGACTTTGGACCATACAGGCAAAGCTATTACCCCAATTTTCCATTCACTAAACTAGCAAATGATGGGTTGTGGCAACTCAATGAGCCTAGTCTTATTGATACAAGGCAAGACTATAGTTCTAAATACCTGCGAGATAACCATTTAGCTGGTAAGTTCCCGGAATATGTAGTCATTCAATTGCAAAAAGACCCTGAGCTTTTAAAAACTATAGCCGAAACTATATTAGAGCAAAACTTTCCTGAAACACTTCACCAGGATATACTTAATGCGGTTGGCCTTGATCTGGCAATAACACCTGTAGGACGTGTAGCTAAACCAGTAAGAAAACGCGACCCGCTGTTCCGCGATAGCATTCTGAAAGCTTATGAATACCAGTGTGCTGTTTGCGGATTTAGTGTAAGGCTCCGGCATCAGTTGTTAGCTCTTGAGGCAGCACATATTATGTGGCACCAGGCAGGCGGACCAGATGTAGAAGTTAATGGTTTAGCACTTTGTGCTACGCATCATAAATTATTTGACCTCGGAGCTTTTACTGTTACCGAAGAGCTTAAAATGCGCGTGTCAGATGAGGTAAATGGCATCGGCGCAAACGAGTGGCTTCTACGATATGATGGCAAATCTATAAAAGCACCACAAAAGAAAATCTATTACCCCAACTCCGAATTTACTACCTGGCACGTTAACGAAGTTTTTAAAGGCGGCTACCGCTAAACTATAGTTTCTGATTTACTCTTAAATATTCCACAGCCTATGCCCCACCAACCACACTATACTTCGCTTGCTACGCAGGTTTTTAGCCAGTACCTTGATCAAGCCATAGATCTGGAAACACTGATTTTAAAACTGCGCGAAATAGAACTACAGCTTTTATCTGATGAGGAAGAAGATGACGACGAGGTAAGTACCAAACAAGTATGGTTCCGCTTTTTTGATGGTGACGCAATGCAGACCACTATTTCCGATATCGAAAACGAACTGAGCGACAGCTCCCATCCCAGCAGTAAAATTTTACTTCGCGGTATTGCCTTTGGCCTCGCTAACAACGAACTGCAAGTTCATTTTGGGTAACGCCTATTTAGAAAGTTAAACACAACTTTATAAGGTATAGCAACTTTCCATTCTCCGGATTATTTAAACTATAAAAATTACCTTATCACAACTATAGTTTGGCGTGCAATAGCGTATGGTATTAACTTTGATCCTGCCTATCCACATTAAATAATTTTATACTTTTACCGTAGCCAGTAAACTATACATTATTTACGATGCCAGCACACCACAGGCAACTGCCCATATACCTGAAAGGCCAGGAAATTTTTGAGATCACGGCCAAAATCATCGACCTGATACCGGAGAATGACGAAATATTAAGCCATGTGAAAGGCATGATGCTGGAAGACGCAGCTCTGCTTACGGTTAAAGTATCAGGGGCTGAAGCTGGCGACCTTTACGATATCCGGATGGAGAATGCAGCCATTATCCGGAAAGCCGGCCGTGACCTGTTTACACATTGCACTACTTTAGAAATGTATGGTTTCACCGACACACAATACCTGGTACTTATCCGCGAAGCCATCGAAGCTTATAAGGTCTTGTTCCGGGAGTGGGTAAAGGGCTTTGATGCCTGGAACTATAGTATAGACGACTGGGGACTTTTTAACCCGCCCGGCATAAACCCAGAAAGCGGCGAGTAAGTACCAAACCCTACAAACGTAAACTACAACCTGTACACAACACTATAAAACATCAAAACAAGTACATGAGCAAATTATCAATACAGAGCCTGGCAGAACTTACGCAGTACGAAGGCAAAGAAATGGGCGTATCGGAGTGGCATACCATAACGCAGGAGCAAATCACAAAATTTGCCGAAGCCACCCTCGATTTTCAGTGGATACACCTGGATGCAGAACGTGCTAAAACCGAAACACCATTTGGCGCAACTATAGCGCATGGCTACCTTACCGTATCGCTACTACCATATTTATGGCACCAGATTGTAGAGATCAGCAACCTGAAAATGCAGGTAAACTATGAGATCGAAAATCTGCGCTTTAACCAGGCCGTAACCGTGAACAGCGAAGTGCGCCTACGTGCCAACATGCTATCTGTAAAAGACCTGCGCGGCATTGCCAAAACCCGTATAGAGGTTACCCTGGAAATAAAAGACAGCAAAAAACCGGCTTATACAGGTATCATCACGTTCCTGTATCATTTTAATAACTAAGGGCTATAGTTTAGCCAGTAAGCTATAGTAATAAACTATAGTTGCTGAACACGTAGTAGTAGCTATAAGTAAATGTAGGATATGGATGCGGAAGAACTAAACAATTGGGATGAAGAACGGTACTTGGAACTGAACTCCTACTTCCGGGTGCGCATACAGATATTAGTTGATTCTGATCCGTATATCAAAGACCTGTTGCACCAAAACAAAAGCCTGCAGCTACACGACCTTATCGACAGGCTTTCAGAAGATGACCAGGAACGATGGCACGAATTTATGAAACTAGACAGCATAAAACTGCACATCGATATGCGGAACCACCTGGAGGGCAAAGGCACGCCGTACAACCCCCGCGATGGTTTTACAAGCGGTGACCTGGAGGACGATGACCGGCCTGCAACCTGGTAAACAACAGTATTTTTTACCTAAACAGGCCTTAATTTTTAAACTATAGTTACAGATAGTTACGTAATACGCGTAATATTCAATAGCTTTAGAGAAACTTAACGATAGCAACCATGGCAAAATCGCAAGACGCAAAAAAGGAAGTAAAAAAGAAACCTGCTAAAACTACCAAAGAGAAAAAAGCAGCCAAGCAGGAGAAAAAGAGTAGCAAGTCTGATTTTTAATTTAGTTTATACAAAAGCCGCTCTACCAGGGCGGCTTTTGCTTTTATAGTACCGGAAAGTGTTACAAAACAAAACTATAACCGCTATGTTTTAAAGTTATAGTTTATGACTGTAATTGGTACTTGTGGTTTGGGCATAGGCAATTATACTTTTACAGGTTTGCAACAAATGTTCATATATTATAAACCCGATAACAAAACTTTTTCAGGCACAGCCGTTAATAGGTTAGGCTATAGTTGTTCCGCAACTTTAAACATTGTAAAATTTAGATATTTAGGGCGTTCCTGATTTCATTTTATTACATTTTTCCATAATTTCGCCTTTATCACAATAGACACAACAACAGACATAAACCAATAGAAACAATGTCAGATTTCGCTGAAATTATTTTAGACGGTAAGTCCTACAAAATGCCAGTTGTAGTAGGTACCGAAGATGAAAAAGCAATCGATATCAATAACCTGCGTTCCGAGAGTGGTTACATTACCCTCGACTCAGGCTATAAAAATACAGGTGCTACCGAAAGTGCGATTACTTTCCTGGATGGTGAAGAAGGTATACTACGTTACAGAGGTTACCCGATAGAGCAGCTTGCCGAGCAATCGAGCTTTATTGAGGTTGCTTATTTACTGATCTATGGCAAACTGCCTACACAGCAGGAACTTGATGTTTTCACAAATGAGATCAAGATCCATACGCTGGTAAACGAGGATATGCGCAAAATTTTAGATGGTTTCCCGTCTACGGCGCACCCAATGGGTATTCTTTCTGCCCTGATCAGCTCCCTGACTGCTTTCTACCCTGAGTCGCTTAACCCGAACCAGAGCAAGGAAGAAGTTAACCTGACGATCATCCGTTTGATGGCAAAACTGCCTACTATAGCTGCCTGGTCTTATAAAAACTCAATCGGCCATCCGGTAAACTACCCTAAAAACAAGCTGGACTATTGCTCGAACTTCCTGCACATGATGTTCGCGTACCCAACTGAGGATTACCAGATCGACCCTGTAGTTGTAACGGCACTTAACAAACTGCTTATCCTGCACGCTGACCACGAGCAGAACTGCTCTACTTCTACTGTGCGCTTAGTAGGTTCAGCAAATGCAAGCTTATACTCTTCTGTTTCTGCTGGTATCTCTGCACTTTGGGGCCCGCTACATGGTGGTGCAAACCAGGCTGTAATCGAAATGCTGGAGCAAATTAAAGCTGACGGTGGCGATTCTAAGAAGTTTATCGCGAAAGCAAAAGATAAGGACGATCCGTTCAGATTGATGGGCTTTGGACACCGAGTTTACAAAAACTTCGACCCACGTGCTACCATCATCAAAAAAGCAGCCGACGAAGTATTAACTGCTCTTGGTGTAAACGACCCGATCCTGGATATCGCAAAAGAACTGGAAGAAGCAGCGCTTACCGATCAGTACTTTGTAGATCGTAAACTATACCCTAACGTAGACTTCTACTCAGGTATCATTTACCGCGCACTTGGCATCCCGACGGATATGTTTACAGTTATGTTTGCCTTAGGTCGTTTACCAGGCTGGATAGCGCAGTGGAAAGAAATGCGTGAGCAGAAAGAGCCAATCGGCCGTCCGCGCCAGGTTTATACCGGCGAAAAAGAGCGTAACTACGTTCCGATGAACGGAAGATAATCTGACTTCAAGAATAATACAGAGAAAGGCTGGTTTAACGACCAGCCTTTTTTGTTTAATCCTTATAGCATTTGAGGTTCCAGTTAGTGGCTTTTACCTCACCACAGCCCTCTCCTGGAAGGAGAAGGAGTTAACAGCTACAACTTTCTATCTTCCATTTCGACCAGCTGGAGAAATCTGGTAGCTTTAACACATCCCTGCCCCTATCAAGAAGGCAATTTTCTGCTTCAGCTATAGTTTCATAATTTCAGTCCATGATGCGGACAGGTCGAGACCTGGCCCTACGGAACTATAGCCACGATAAATCTCGAAGCTAATCGGTTCAAACTATAGTTGGTGGTTAATAGTAGAAAGATCACAGTCTTTGGGTTGAGCGCCTCGAGAGGTCCGGTGCCGTCAGGCATTGCGACCTTAGGAGCAAAGGAAGCGAAAGCAGCGCGATGCCCGAAGACGGGGCCTCCCGGCCGTGAGGGAGCTAAGGTATAATTGAAACGATAGGCAAGTAAAGCTCCCAGGATTAGAGGAAATTTAAAAGTATAGCTTAGTTTAAATTGGAGAAAACAGGAACTATAAGCTGATACAGATTCCTCCTAACGTCGATATGATAAAAAGAAACCTGTAGCTTTCAACTAAATGATGATTAAGACACCTAAGTTCGGAATGAACTCCAAAAACAAACCTACAATACCTGCATTTCAATTCTTCTATTCAACTGACGATTCTCTTCAGAAGTATTAGGTTTAACAGGTTTTGCTTCGCCATAACCTTTGTACTGAATGCGGCTGACAGGAACACCTTTTGAGGCAAGGTATTCCACCACGGCTTTGGCCCGTTTTTCAGACAACACCTGGTTCGCAGCATCAGAACCCACATCGTCTGTGTGGCCGGTTATCTCAATCTTCAGATTCTTATTCTGACGCATAAAACTGATAAGCTTATTCAGCTCCGTCTCAGATTTCTTCTCGAGTGTGTACTTAGCTGAGGGGAAAAACAGGTTGTTGAGCACAACAGCCGAGCCCGACTTAATAGGTGACAAATAAACATCCAGCGCAACCGGAGTCAGGTTTTTACGCGATGTATAGTCGAAACTCAGGCTGTTTATCATATATTGCGGAGCACTCACGTACAGAGCGTATTGTTTACCCTCAGTAAGCACCACGGTATACTCCCCGGATACTTTATCAGATTGTACTTGCTGTACCAAGGAGTCTGTGGCAATGTCGTATAGTTGCACGGTGGCAGCTAAAGGCTTTTTTGTATCGGCATGAAACACGCGGCCCTGCGCATAGGTGCTTTTGGATTTTGCTTGCCACGCAGCCGGCACATCCAGGGCGTAAAGTTGTACAGCCATTTCACCGGATGCTGTGTTTATAGTTCGGGCATAAAAGCCAAGTTTATTATCGGGAGTAATGTAAAGCGAACTTTCGTCGGCGTGTGTGTTAAGTGGGTAGCCAAGGTTTTTTGGAGTTTCCCATTTCTGCTGCCTGGTCAGGTCCGTCATAAAAACATCTAGGCCACCCAAACCTTTATGTCCGTCGCTTACAAAGTATAACGTAGCGCCGCTTACATGTATAAATGGTGCCAGGTCCCGACCTTTCGAGTTTACGGGTTCGCCCATGTTACGGGGTTGGCCCCATGTACCGTCATCTGTTAAGTTAGTTACCCAGATATCTTCTTTACCTATACCGCCGCCGCGCATCGAACTGAAATATAGTGTACGGCCGTCGGCAGAGAGGCTTGGCTGCGAATCCCAGGCTTTCGAGTTTACGGTAGTACCCATATTTTTTGGCTTACTCCACTCCTCACCGGTCCGAAAGGAAATATACAGATCGCAATCCCCGAAGCTGTCGGGGCGGCTGCACGATGTAAAAACCAATGTTTTACCGTCTCCAGAAATAGTTGCAGCCCCTTCATTGGCCTGCGTGTTTATGTTTTCGGAGATAGAAACCGGTGCCTGCCACTGACCATCTTTCTTTTCACTTATCAATATGTTCTCATCGTGGTCGGGTTGGCTGCCGCGCCGTGCCGTAAAAATCAGAAAACGCTGATCAGCAGTAGTGGAAGGGAAATATTGCAGCGGGTTTTTGTTAATAGCTGCCGGAAGCTGTACCGTGTTAAACGCTACAGGGTGCTTCATGGCTTCTACGGCATAATTAATGGTTTCGACCTGGTTTTTGGCGTAAGCTATAAATTTGGGATTCTTGGTATTAGCCTTCAGGTAAGCTTCGTAGTTGGATTTAGCTGCCTGGTAATCTCCTTTATCAAAGCTGAACTCTGCCAGGTCCATGTAATAATTTGCGAACGCGGGGTTAAATGGCATCAACTTCAAGCCTTGCTTTAACTGCTCCGAAGCTTCCGCCTTATTGCCCATCATCTTATTTAAATTAGATGCCTTTAGGTAGGCTTCAGCAAAATTCGGGTCTTTTTCTACGGCTTCTGCCAGCAGTTCCAGCGCTTTACCAAAGTCACGCGAGCGGGCGTAATCATCTGCTTTTAAGTATAAACTTTCGGCTTTTTTGGAGGTGGTGCTCAGGGTTTGCTTTTGCGCGAAACCAACTACAGAAATTAAAAAGCCAAGGATAAAAACAAGCAGGTGCTTCGCCATAAAACGTTAAGGAATGTCCATGTATTTGTGTGTCTGCAACGACACACGCCATTTCGGATTTGATTTCACGTATTCTACTATCAACGGCATTAATTGGTTGGCCTTACTCCACTCTGGTTGCAGGTAAAGTTTCGTTTTCTCTCCTACCCTTGCGGCATGTTCCTCGGCCCACGCAAAATCGCTCTTATTAAAGATAATTACTTTCAGCTCATCGGCAAACGGATATACAGATGCATCAGGTGCTTTAAACTTTTTAGGAGACAGACATATCCAGTCCCAATCTCCACTTAAAGGGTAAGCCCCCGACGTTTCGATCATTGTCCGGATGCCCTGCTCCTGTAGTTGTGTGGTAAGCGGATTAAGATTATACAACAAGGGCTCGCCACCGGTAACCACCACTGTTTTACCCGGAAAAGGAGCAGCTGCCTGCACAATATCTTCTATAGGTGTTAAAGGGTGTAGTTCAGCATCCCAGCTTTCTTTAACATCGCACCAATGACAGCCTACATCACAACCACCTAACCGTATAAAATATGCTGCCGTCCCCGTGTTTCCGCCCTCGCCCTGAATGGTATAGAAAGCCTCCATTAAAGGTAAACGGCTACCATCTTTTGGCACCTGATGTATAGAGGCTGTTTTGTATTTTGTAGTTACTTCCAATGTACTAATTTACTTTTACACCGCCCGCTATGGCCGATCTTGTATTTTATTTTGTATTTCTACAGGAGCTTCGGCTACCTATAAAACTTACAAAGGTAACTAAATTTGCAACAAGGTTTATAGTGTCTTCTGTTCCAACACATTTAATAGATGTACCGGAATTTGTGCTATAGTTGGAGCTATAGTTTTATAGTTAGCGACTAATTATCCCCTGCCCCCTTCAGAGGATGACATTCTGTTAATTCTATAGTTGGAGCTCTAGTTCTATAGTTGGCATTTTACCTCACCCCAGCCCTCTCCTAAAAACAGGAGAGGGAGTTTCTCTACTATTCCTTCCCCTTTTTTGTCATCCTAAAAGGATCTTGTGAGAAGGGAAATTTAGCCTTTGCTTTAACACACCCCTACCCCTCTTAAGAGGGGAATTTCTGCCTTACCAATTTTTAAACTATAGTTTCATAGTCACAGCCTATAGCGCGGACAGGTCGCGACCTGTCCCTACGAAACTATTGCCACGATCAATGTCGAAGCGAGCAAGTTTAAACTATAGTTAGTGGTAAATAGTAGAAAGATCACAGTCTTTGGGTTGAGCGCCTTTGACTTGTTGCGGTGCCGTTAGGCAATCCGACGCAGGAGGATAGCAAGAAGGCAGCAGCGCGATGCCCAAAGACGAACCCTCGCGGGCTTGGAGCGAGCCAAGTGAACTATAAAACTATAGTTAAGTAAAGCTCCCAGGAATAAAAGTAGTTTGAAAGAAAGGCTTGCTCTGAGTTGAAGAAAACGGAAACTATAAAACATGAGACGCTAGCAGGAGCTGCGCCCACTGCTAGGTCTGATGTTTAATTGTAAACGTGTAAGTATAAGTTACCTTAAGCGTACACTTCGCGCTTAGCGGCTTTTAAAGTATTCTTAAGCAACATGGCTATAGTTAACGGACCAACACCACCCGGCACTGGCGTAATATAACTGCACTTTGGAGCTACATTATCAAAATCAACGTCGCCTCTTAACCTGTAGCCTGACTTTTTACTATCATCTGGTACACGGGTTGTACCAACATCTATTACTACGGCGCCTTCTTTCACCATATCAGCGGTAACTAACCCCGGCAAACCAACCGCAGCAATAATAATATCTGCCTGACGTGTATAGTAAGCTAAATCTACAGTATTGCGGTGGCACAAGGTAACGGTGGCGTTGCCCGGGTAAGCAGCTTTAGCCATCAGTATACTCATCGGGGAGCCAACTATATTGCTTCTACCAATTACAACGCAATGCTTTCCATTCGTTTCTATATTATAGCGTTCTATCAGTTGCAGGATGCCGGCAGGCGTAGCAGGTAAAAACGAGGTTAAACCAGCCACCATACGCCCCACATTGGCCGGATGGAAGCCGTCTACGTCTTTCTTAGGATCAACAGCTTCCAGCACTTTCTGGGTATTAATGTGCTTTGGCAACGGAAGCTGCACTATAAAACCGTCTACCTCTTCGCTTTCATTCAGCTCCTGAATTTTGTTTAGTAGTTCTTCTTCGTTTACATCATCTTCGTAGCGGATAAGGCTGGATCCAAAACCTACGCGTTCACAGGCCAGCACTTTGTTGGTAACATACGTAACCGAGCCTCCATCATTACCTACCAGTATAGCCGCCAGGTGCGGTACTTTTCCGCCATTTGCTTTTATCTCAGCTACCTCAGCGGCTATTTCTTGTTGTATAGTTTCGGATGTTCTTTTACCGTCGAGCAGGATCATAGTTTAATTGAATTATGAATGATGAATTTCGAATTATGAATGTTGTATTAAATCGGTGTAAGCACTGGTAACCAGGTCGTCTTCTTCAATCTGCAGTAGCTCTTTATAATAGTTGCATTGTTGCTGTAGCATAACTGTCCCAAGCGAGCCATCCAGATCAATAGCCTCTATTTCTACAAAATGGCCCAGTTCTTCCAGGTAATCGAGATGGAACTTTACGTTCTCTATAAAGTAAATCTTGCGCAATTTATTTACCTGCATTAACACCTTTTGTCCACCACAGATTTGAGCTATAGTTTCTTCACCGGGGTTCTTCAGGTATAACAAAACTTCCGTTTGATACGCATTGTCGCTAAACCTGCGGTTATAATGGATCAGCACATTTTCGAAAGTACCCTGTCGGTACTTAAGTTTTCCGTAATCTGTTTCGTAGTATGTGTCAGTCTGCACATCTAACCCAACATAATCCGCGCCTTGGTCCAGAAGTATTGCTTCTGTTTTAGCAGGGTCGTAACAACGGGCTTTTATAGTTATGTCGGCGTACATGGTATCTGAAAAAAGACTATTTGACAAAGGACTATTTGATAAAGGACAAAAGAATTAGCTGGTTCAGAAGAAGTCTTATGTCTTTTGTCAAACAGTCTATAGTCAAAGCATTTCAAAATGTATATAAGCGACAAGCCCCGGCGCGCAGGCAGCACGTCGGGGCTTGTGTATGTTAGTCGAGTTTAAGCACAGCTAAGAAGGCTTCTTGCGGAATTTCCACGTTGCCTACCTGGCGCATGCGTTTTTTACCTTTTTTCTGTTTTTCCAGTAGTTTACGCTTTCTCGAGATGTCACCGCCGTAGCACTTGGCCAGTACGTTTTTGCGCAGGGCTTTTACTGTTTCGCGGGCGATGATCTTCTGGCCAATAGCCGCCTGTATTGCAATCTCAAACATCTGGCGTGGCAGCAACTCCCTTAGCTTCTCGCAAAGGCGCTTTCCCCAGTCATAGGCTTTATCCCGGTGAACTATAGCCGACAATGCATCCACCGCTTCGCCGTTCAGCATCACATCCAGCTTCACCATGTTAGACTGGCGGAAACCGATCAGTTCATAGTCCAGTGAAGCATAACCACGGGAAATTGTTTTCAGCTTATCAAAGAAGTCAAATACGATCTCAGCTAATGGCATTTCGAAGGTAAGCTCCACACGGTCGCTGGTCAGGTATGTCTGGTTCTTCAAGATACCACGCTTGTCCATACACAGGGTAATGATCGGACCCACAAACTCAGACTTCGAAATGATCTGCGCTTTAATGAATGGCTCTTCTACGTGGTCGATATAGTTTGGCTCCGGCATTTCGGAAGGTGCACTTACTTTTAATAAAGTACCCTTTGTAGTATGCACATGAAACTGTACCGATGGCACCGTCGTGATTACGGTCATATCGAACTCACGCTCCAAACGCTCCTGCACAATTTCCATGTGCAGCATGCCTAAGAAACCGCAACGGAAACCAAAACCAAGTGCAGCCGATGTTTCAGGCTCCCACACCAGCGAGGCATCGTTCAGTTGTAGCTTCTCCATCGAAGCGCGCAGTTCTTCATATTCGCTGGTCTCTACCGGGTAAATACCGGCAAATACCATTGGCTTCACATCTTCAAAACCCTGTATGCCTTCCGCCGGACGATCTACGTGTGTAATGGTATCACCAACTTTTACCTCTTTGGCATTTTTTATACCTGAAATAAGATAGCCCACATTACCGGCAGCCATTTCCTGGCGTGGCTCCTGGTTCAGTTTCAGTACGCCAATTTCATCGGCTTCATAGGTTTTTCCGGTGTTTATAAATTTAACCTTCTCCCCTTTTTTAAGCGTGCCGTTAAAGATGCGGAAGTATACTTCTATACCTCTGTAAGAGTTAAAAACAGAGTCAAATATCAACGCCTGAAGCGGTGCAGCAGGGTCGCCTTTCGGGGCCGGGATACGCTCACATATAGCTGCCAGAATCTCTTCTATACCTATACCTGACTTACCGGAAGCGTGAATGATATCTTCTTTTTCACAACCGATCAGGTCGATGATCTGATCAGAAACTTCTTCCGGCATTGCGTGCGGAAGGTCGATCTTATTCAGAACAGGTATAATTTCCAGGTCGTTGCCTATCGCTAAGTATAAGTTAGAAATCGTCTGGGCTTCTATACCTTGCGAAGAGTCAACTATAAGCAAAGCGCCTTCGCAGGCTGCAATAGAGCGGGAAACTTCGTAAGAAAAGTCTACGTGGCCTGGTGTGTCAATCAGGTTCAACACATAGTCTTCTCCTTTATAATGGTAGTTCATCTGGATGGCGTGGCTCTTGATAGTGATGCCGCGCTCGCGCTCCAGGTCCATGTTATCTAACAACTGGTTTTGCATCTCGCGCTCCGCAACTGTAGATGTAAATTCCAACAGGCGGTCGGCCAGGGTACTCTTACCATGGTCAATGTGTGCGATGATGCAGAAATTGCGAATGTTCTTCATAAATGTCTATACGAAAGACAAAGTTAAGAAGAAAGTGGCTTTGTTGCTGCTTCTGCAAGCAAAATCATTACTGAATCTGCCTTTTATAGTTTACTATCTATTTATAAAAGCTAATACCGTTAAAAAAACAGCGCCGGGCAAAATAGTATTTCTGCCCGGCGCTGTGTCATTAATTTAGCTCTAATTTAAGCTACTTTGCCTTTTTTATACTTGTAAATGCTGAAAGCAGGTACAAATAACAAAGCTGCCAGCGACCAACCCAGAACGATCAGCATATCTGCCCCTGCCCAGTGCATTTGTTTAAAAAGTGTAGCCAAAATGATAAGCATGGCCACGATAGCCCCAATAATGTAAACAGTAAATCTCATAAATTATATTTTAAAAAGGTTAGAAATTACAGGTCTGCTATACTTCTTAAAGAGGTACAGATAGGGTAATCTACTTGCATCGTAAATTGGATATTACTACAATAATATGTAATCGCCAGCTCATTTACAATACCTTACTATGGTTAACAAGGGTGTTTTAGCTGAAAAAATCTATGTCCGGAATTGTAGTTTGGTTTATGCTCTGAGCTACTTTATAAGCGGTGTAACTAGTGTTATGCTATAGCTATAGTATCGGGATTTATCGCAAATGCTGTGCATCCTTTAATCTTATAAATCTTAGTCCTATCTTCGCATCATATTTTGATAAAACGTATTACTAAAGTATGTCATTTACTACAGTAGAACCATATAAGCCTGTCAACCATATCCGTATAGTTACAGCTGCTTCTTTGTTCGACGGCCACGACGCTGCCATTAACATCATGCGTCGTATTATTCAGGCATCGGGCGCAGAAGTGATACACTTAGGTCACAACCGTTCGGTACAGGAGATCGTGGATTGCGCGATTCAGGAAGATGCACAGGCCATTGCCATTACCTCTTACCAGGGTGGCCACATCGAGTACTTTAAGTACATGTATGACCTGCTGAGCGAGCGCGGCTGCGGCCATATCCGTATTTTCGGTGGCGGTGGCGGTGTTATCCTACCGTCTGAAATTGAAGAACTACACGGTTACGGTATAGCCAGAATTTACTCCCCGGACGACGGACGCGCTATGGGCTTGCAGGGCATGATCAACGACATGCTGCAGAAGTGCGATTTCCCAACAGGCCAGAACCTGAATGGCGAAGTAAAGCACCTGCGCGACAAAGACCCCAAATCAATTGCCCGCTTAATTTCAGCTGCTGAGAACTTCCCGGAAGAAGCCAGAGCTATACTTGATGAAGTTAAAGAGCAGGCCAAAGAAGTTAAGACTCCGGTTTTAGGTATAACAGGTACTGGTGGTGCCGGTAAATCATCTCTGGTAGATGAACTGGTTCGCCGCTTCCTGCTGGATTTCCCGGACAAGAAAATTGCTATTATCTCCGTAGACCCATCGAAGCGTAAGACAGGTGGTGCTTTGCTAGGTGACAGGATCCGCATGAACTCGATCTCAAATGACAGAGTTTACATGCGCTCACTAGCTACCCGCCAGAGCAATCTGGCCCTGAGCAAGTATGTACAGGACGCCGTGGACATTGTAAAAGCTGCTGATTTCGATTTAATTATACTAGAAACTTCAGGTATCGGTCAGTCGGACACCGAGATCATCGAGCACTCGGATATGAGTTTGTATGTGATGACGCCGGAGTACGGTGCCGCCACGCAGCTCGAGAAGATCGACATGCTGGACTTTGCCGATGTCATTGCCCTGAACAAATTCGACAAGCGTGGCGCTTTAGACGCGATACGTGATGTGAAGAAGCAATACAAGCGTAACCATCAGCTTTGGGATACGAACGACGACGATATTCCGGTATTTGGAACTATAGCGTCGCAGTTCAACGACCCGGGCATGAATCGCCTATACCGTGCGGTAATGGCGAAGATACAGGAGAAAACCGGTGTAGAGTTCAACTCTAACCTGCACACTTCGCAGGAGATGTCGGAGAAAGTATACATCATCCCTCCTGCCCGTACGCGTTACCTTTCTGAGATTTCAGAGACCATCCGAAACTACGACAAATGGAGCAAGGACCAGGCGGAAGTAGCGCAGAAACTTTACGGCATTAAAAAGTCGATCGAAGCAGTTCAAAGTATAGAAATTGCTGACAAAGACCGCTTGGTTAAGCAACTGGAAGAAGCTTATGCCGAAGTAGCGCTGAGCTTAGATGGACAGAACAAGAAAATACTTGAAAACTGGAAAGACAAAGTTCAGGCTTATAAAAATGAGTTCTACGTGTTCAAGGTTCGTGATAAAGAACTGAAGATAAAGACGCATACTGAATCTCTTTCTCACCTACAGATTCCAAAAGTATCTACGCCGCGCTACGAAGCATGGGGTGACTTATTGAAGTGGAACCTGCAGGAGAACGTACCGGGCGAATTCCCTTACACAGCGGGTGTGTTCCCTTTCAAGCGCGAAGGCGAAGACCCTACCCGTATGTTTGCCGGCGAAGGCGGACCAGAGCGTACTAACCGTCGCTTCCACTATGTAAGCTTAGGTATGCCTGCCAAGCGTCTCTCTACCGCTTTTGACTCGGTTACACTATACGGCGAAGACCCGGATTTCCGTCCGGACATTTACGGTAAGATCGGTAACTCAGGCGTAAGCATTTGCTGCCTGGATGATGCCAAGAAACTATACTCTGGCTTTAACCTGGCCGACCCGATGACGTCGGTTTCTATGACCATCAATGGTCCGGCGGCTATCCTTACCGGCTTCTTTATGAACGCTGCCATCGACCAGCAATGCGAACTTTACATTAAAGAAAACGGCCTGGAAGATGAGATCAACAAAAAGATCGAAGCTATCTATAAAGAGAAAGGCGTTGAGCGTCCGAGATACCAGGGCGAACTGCCAAAAGGTAACGATGGCTTAGGTTTGATGTTGCTGGGTGTAACCGGTGACCAGGTGTTGCCTGCCGAAGTATACGAGCCGATCAAAACCCGTACACTGGCAGCAGTGCGCGGTACGGTACAGGCCGATATACTGAAAGAAGATCAGGCGCAGAATACGTGTATTTTCTCTACAGAATTCTCGCTGCGTTTGATGGGTGACGTACAGTCGTATTTTATTGATAAGAACGTACGTAACTTCTACTCGGTTTCTATCTCCGGTTACCATATTGCAGAGGCTGGTGCCAACCCAATCTCACAGTTGGCCTTTACGCTGGCAAACGGCTTTACGTTTGTAGAGTATTATGTGAGCCGCGGCATGGATATCAACAAATTCGCGCCAAACCTGAGCTTCTTCTTCTCCAATGGTATCGATCCGGAGTATGCGGTTATCGGTCGTGTAGCACGCAGAATCTGGGCGAAGGCGATGAAGCACAAGTATAACGCCGATGCCCGCTCGCAGATGCTGAAATACCACATCCAGACGTCCGGCCGTTCGCTGCACGCACAGGAAATCGACTTCAACGATATCCGTACGACACTGCAAGCGCTGTACGCAATCTACGACAATTGTAACTCCCTGCACACAAACGCTTACGATGAAGCCATTACCACGCCTACAGAAGCTTCTGTTCGTCGTGCGATGGCGATCCAGCTGATCATCAACCGTGAATTGGGGCTTGCCAAAAACGAGAACCCGCTGCAAGGTTCGTTCATCATCGAAGAACTGACTGATTTGGTAGAAGAAGCAGTGTTGTTAGAATTTGACAGAATTACAGAGCGTGGCGGTGTATTGGGTGCAATGGAAACCATGTACCAGCGAGGCAAGATTCAGGAGGAAAGTTTATACTACGAGACCCTGAAGCATACCGGCGAGTACCCGATCATTGGGGTAAATACGTTCCTTTCTTCGCAAGGCTCTCCTACTGTAATTCCGCAGGAAGTTATCCGTGCTACTGAAGAAGAAAAGCAATACCAGATCTCTATGCTACAGGCGCTGCAAAAAGGCAATGAAGATAAGTCTGGCGAAATGCTGAAGCGTATACAACAGGTAGCCATCAACAACGGTAACATCTTCGAAGAGATGATGGAAACCGTAAAATTCTGCTCACTGGGCCAAATTACCAACGCCTTGTTTGAGGTAGGTGGTCAGTACCGCAGAAATATGTAAGCTATAATTTAAACTATAGTTAAAATGCAAAGGAGCTGGTTAACACTGGCTCCTTTTTTGTTATAACAGCAGGTAACTAATTCATAACTATAGCTTAACGGTTTAATTATATAGGTAAGCAACCTTGAGCACATTCTGCCGTTATAGCTAGTACCAAACCCTTTACAATACAATTCCCATGAAGCGACTCTCAACCATATCTTCGTTGCTGCTGATAGGCACAACGTTCGGCTTTTTTATGAAAAGCTGGCTGACTCCACATGATATACATATAGACCTTTCGGATGAGGAAGTACACCTATATTTATAAATTAACACATATTAAATTAAAGTAAAAGCGAGCCTTACGGTTCGCTTTTACCGTTTATAAGCACATTAGGTAAAAACCATCTTAACTGGTAATTTTATACTTTCTATCATATATCAACAAAACATGACATTACAAGAAAAGATCAGCTACATTATTGGCCGCGACATGGCAGGCAACCTTACAAAACAAGGAATAGATGTAAGCGCAGAGGCATTTCATACAGGTATGAAAGAAGCGCTGGAAGGTAAGCCGTCTTCATTGTCGCAGGAAGAGATACAGCAGGCCATGATGGAGTTACAGCATGAAATGGGTGCAAAACAAGGCGCAGCTGGCGCAGAAAACAAGAAAGCAGGCGAAGCATTCTTAGCTGAGAATAAAAATAAAGCAGGTATTAAAACATTGCCAAGCGGCCTGCAATACGAGATCATAAACGAAGGTACAGGCAAGTCGCCGTCAGCATCTGATAAAGTTACTACACATTACCACGGCACCCTGATTGATGGCACTGTGTTCGACTCGTCGTATGAGCGTGGGCAACCGGCAACATTCCCGGTAAACGGCGTTATTGCCGGCTGGACAGAAGCCTTACAGTTGATGAAGGAAGGTGCCAAGTGGAGACTATACATTCCATCTGATTTAGCCTATGGTTCGCAGGGTGCAGGTGGCGTAATAGGTCCGGACACTACACTTATTTTTGATGTAGAGCTGATATCGGTGCATTAATACCTATCGGAGCAAAGCAGAAAAGGCCAGGCGCTTATGTAGCCTGGCCTTTTCTGTTATAGTTTAAACTATAGATTACCTCAGTTCGATACCTGTACTTCCTCCAGCCAGCGAAGGCTTTCTTCGTAATACAGGAAATGATTCATGATAAGCAAGTTGCCGTTATCTATAAAATCATCGCCATCCATGTCATGTATCAGGCTCTCGTATAAATACACAGGCAAAATAACAGCTATAAACACATCTTGCTGCAGCATCCGCAATATCTGTGGAAAGATATTTTTAAACACCCAGAGCTGGTCGTCTTTGTGGATCAACTCCCTGTTTTGCAGGTCCAGTATCCATTTTGAAGGTTTGTACACTCTGACCATACGTAAAATGTGTGTATAACCTTCCCGAAACTCCTTGGTACCTACCTGTCCCTGCCATTTAACATGCAATATTCCGGTTGCAGGATGATATAACACTTTTAGATTTTCTGTAACATGCTCGTCGTCCGGGTAATAGGTACCGGAAACTACCTGGCTACCCCGTAACTGGAATACAGTTTGATTTAACATACGTTGGCTACGCGTTTTAACTGACTGATTAGGAAACTATAGCAGAGGTAATAAATAAGTAGACAAGTATAAGCTATCTATAGTTACTAAGCAAGATAATATTAACTTATACTACTATTATTTATAATTAATACTTACTTAATTACCATCCCTATAACGCAGCTTATCCCCGAAATATTTTATTCCTTAAGATTAAAATACAGGCATAAAAAGTTAAACAGAACAAAACAATTGCTATATCGTTCTAAAATCAGTCTTATGCGAACCACTAAACCATTATAAACATGGCTGATAATGAAAACGAAGGAGCCAAATTCCTTCACAGTGTACATCAGTATTTTGATAATGCTGCCAAATATTCTAAACTCTCTCCGGGTATACTCGAGCAAATAAAAGTCTGCAACAGTGTTTACAAAGTTTCATTTCCGGTTGAAGTAGATGGTAAGATTGAGGTAATAGAAGGCATACGTGTGCAGCATAGCCACCATAAACTACCTTCTAAGGGCGGCATTCGCTTTAGTATGCAGGTAGATGAAGACGAAGTGAAGGCACTGGCCACCCTAATGACGTTTAAGTGTGCAGTAGTGGATGTACCGTTTGGTGGAGCTAAGGGCGGCGTAAAAATTAACCCCAGAACAAGCTCTGTTAAAACCCTGGAGAAAGTAACCAGACGCTATGCCGCCGAACTGATAAAGAAAAACCTTATTGGCCCTGGCATGGATGTACCGGCCCCAGACTACGGAACAGGCAGCCGCGAAATGGCCTGGATTGCCGATACCTACCAGGCCCTGAAGTATGGCGAAACCAATGCATTAGGTTGTGTTACCGGCAAACCTGTAGGGCAAGGTGGTATACGTGGCCGCGCTGAGGCAACCGGGCTTGGTGTATATTTTGGCATACGGGAAGCACTGGCCGATACTGAACTTTTAAAAGGCAAAAATTTAGAAGGCACTACCATGCAGGGCAAGCGCATAATTGTGCAGGGACTGGGCAATGTTGGCTATAACGCAGCCTGGTTCTGCCAGAAAGATGGCGCCATTATTACAGGCATAGCCGAGCGCGAAGGTGGTATTTACAACCCGGAAGGCCTTGATGTAGAAGAAGTATTCAAACACCGCAATGAAACAGGCTCTATCCTGAACTTTAAAAACTGCCAAAACATACAAAATACCCTCGACTTGCTCGAGATGGAGTGCGACATACTTATACCGGCAGCGTTAGAAAACCAGATACACCTGGGTAATGCCGGAAAAGTAAAAGCCAAAATTGTAGCCGAAGGTGCCAACGGACCAGTTACCCAGGAAGCAGAAGAAATTCTCCTGAAAAACGGCATTGTTATATTACCAGATCTCTATTTAAATGCAGGCGGTGTTACAGTGTCCTATTTTGAGTGGCTCAAGAACCTATCGAATGTGCGCTTTGGCCGCATGGGCAAACGGGCAGAAGAAGCCAGCTATAAACGCCTGGTAAACGCCATAGAATCTGCTTCAGGCAAAACCATGACTGCTCAGGAAAAAGCTATACTTACGCAAGGGTCAGATGAAGTAAACCTGGTACGCTCCGGATTGGAAGATACGATGATAAACGCCTACCACGAGATAAGAGAAACCATGCGACAGAAGGGAATTCCGGATATGCGGACGGCTGCGTTTCTGACAGCTATTGAGAAGATCGGGGTAAGTTACGAGGCTTTGGGTATATTTCCTTAAAAAGGATGTAGCAGTTAGATATGTAAAGAGATCGGGAATAAAGATGCATCCTGGCCTTTTTTTACGCTCTCAAGCCAATGCAAGGCTTCTGCTCTATCGGTAAAGTAATTGAAAAGCATGAAGTCCTGTGTGTTTACAGCTTCAGTTGCGGCATAGTTCGTGATGATGGCTTTGAAATGCGCTTCGGTAAAAACAACAGCAGTAAACACATCTTGTTTTACAGCATCGTGCAATTTGCCATAAAAAACATTGTTAAGCCATGCCTCCTGCTCGCGCTCCAGTGGCCCGATTATGGTAAGATCAGTACAATACAACATTACTGGCTGTACTTCCTGCACAAAAGAAAGACCTTGCAGGTAAGTTTCTTTAAAAGCGCTGTCCGTAGGCTTTGCTTTCCAGATAACCTGCAATATTTCTAATTCACTGTCAAAAATGATGTCAGAATATGTTGAAGAATGTACTACCATGCCATCACGAGCAATAATATAAGCAATTTGCACGAAATATATACATTATAAATGATAGTACAAAATGCTTAATTGCATTGCCTGAAGAATAAACAAAACACTATATTACCTATTCCTTTAAAACTTTAAACTAAACTTATTTGCTAAGTAGTAGTTCGTATATAACGGCCATGCATTATCACAATAAATACGGAGATAAAAGCTAAAACTATAGTTTACTGAAGCATATAACACGTTTTTGTATTAGTCAGTATCATTTTTAAGCAAACCTGATCAACTGGAGTTATAATCTGTTTCCTGCTCAATTTTAAACAAAAAAGAGAAGGATGACTTTTTACGACCATACTTCTCTTTTTTGTTTTTATAGCACAATTACGGGTTTACGCACCGGCTATACCTAACCATTTATTGTATATTTTTACCTGCTCTGCCGTAGGGTTTTGTAACTTCTCAAACTTTAAACGCGAGCGTGTATCTTTCAGCACTTTAATTTGCAGTACCTGTAAAATACCATCACGGGCAATCAGTACTTCCAGTTCTTCGCCAGGCTTAACGCCAGTTACGTAGCGGTCCAGGTCGTTGCCTACGCGATAGCCATTTACTGCAATTATTTCATCCTTTACATTCAGGCCGCCTTCATAGGCGCTGCTACCTTTAGATACCCCCGAAACGGTAACCCGGCCGTCGTTAAATGAGGTGGTTGCTCCCCAACTTCCTATGTTTGTCCCAGCATTCAGGTTTACCATTTTCAGGCCTGCTGCTTTAAAGTAATCAGAGTAATCCGGGGACTTGGTGCCGTTCACATAATCCCTGAAAAAAGCATCTACATTATGCCCGGCAACACGCTCTATCGCTTCTTTCAACTCGGCTTCGGTAAAGCCACGGTTAAGCTGCTTATAGTAGCGGTTGTACATGTAACGCATCACATCATCCAACGACTTCTCTCCGTTAGTACTTTTCATGATCTCCATGTTGAGCAAATGGCCCAGCACACCACCTTTCGTATAGTAGGATACTTCAGCGTTATTCGAGTTCTCTGTCTGGCGGTAATATTTAATCCAGGCATCAAAGCTCGACTCGCTAACAGGTTGTACGGCATTTCCAGGAGCATTCTCAACTGCGTTGATGCTTCCTGCCACTACGTCCAGGTAACGATCTGCGGAGGTAAGGCCGGCGCGGCGTACAATAAGGTCATCGTAGTAACTTGTAATGCCTTCCGATACCCAAAGCAGTTTGGTATAGTTTTCCTCGTTATAGTTGAACGGGCCAAGAGGTGCAGGGCGCATACGCTTTACGTTCCAGAGGTGGAAATACTCGTGGGCTACCAGGCTCAGGAAACCAGTATAACCGCTGTCAGTGCCATAGTTAAAACGGCTGGTCTGTAAGGTAGTAGAGTTAAGGTGCTCCAGGCCGCCTCCGCCACGCTGCAGGTTATGCACAATAAATACATAACGGTCTACTGGCAGTTCGCCAAAAACAGAAATCGCTTCTTCGGTAACACGCTTCATGTCGGCCATTAAACGCTCCGGGTCATAGTTGCCTTCGCCATACATGGCTACTTCGTGCGGTACACCACCAGCTTCAAAAGTATAAACTTCATGATTTCCGATCTCAAGCGGAGAATCGGCCAGGATGTCGTAGTTAGGGAAACTATAGGTGAACTTGCCGGTACTTGTAAGACCCGTCGAAATTTTGCTGAACGTGCTATGCGGTTTTACAACCAGGGTGCCGGCCTGCTTTTCAAATCCTTCAGGATACATAAAAATGCTTGTACCATTTACATACCCATGCGATGCATCCAGAAAGCTGGTTCTAACTGAAAGCTCAAAAGCATATACCTTATAGTTTACCTTTACCTCAGAAGCCCTGTTACTGTAAACGCGCCAGGTATTTTTATCGATTTTTTCAGCACGAAGCGTTTTACCTTTTCCGTCAGTGGCCGTAAAGCCTTCCACGTTTTTGGCAAACTCGCGCACCAGGTATGAGCCGGGCGCCCAAACAGGCATTGTAAAATCGATGTATTTTTTCTTTGCCCCTTCTACCTCAGCCGATACCTGGAAATAATGGGTATGCGGCTCCGGCATTTCTAAGGTATAGCGCAGGTTTGCGGCAAAAGCCGGGGAAACAAGGCTTACAGACGACAATAGAAGTATTAGCAGATAAAGTTTAGGGTGGTTTAGTGTGCGAAACATGTTATAGTTTAAATTTTGATTATAAAGCATGTTACAACAAATATGCTTGTTTTCAAAATTACAGAACTATAGTTGCCCCCTATTCTACTGGATTTGACTGGTGGAAACGAAGCCAGGCTTCGGCTTCGGGTACGTGGCAGAACGTATCGATAATGATAAATGAATTGTAGCTTTTAAGGCCATATGCCCCCACTTCCTGCAGCATCCTCTCATAACAGGCTTCTGAAACTACCAGGGCTATATAGTTTTCGCGGCCAAGCATCATTAATTGCGGAAAGAACTGTACCTGCAGCCAGGTTTCTTCCTCTTCCTTCAACTCATCTATAGCTCGTAGGTCAAATAGCCAGAAGTTTAAGCGCCCTGTTCTAACGTAATCCAATGCATTCATCAAGCCTTCTTTAAATTCTTTAAAGTCAGGCAGAGCGTTACAACTCACACAAACCCACTGCCTGCCATCAGGTAAGTCAACAGTAAAATTTCTTGACTTAAAAAGCACCATTACTTAGAACATTTAAATTTTATGTTACAAAAATATAATATTAATTCTTATTAAACCTATGTTATCGCTGTATTTGTTCTTACATATTATTGAAAGGTGGTAAAAGATGAACTTTTAGCGGTAAAAGAAGCATTTTATAAGGTAAAGGCGTCTTATAATAAAGTATGCCCTATTTTGTAACTGCCCAACTTTAGCCTTTTGGCATGGTATTGGAAAGTTACCTGACTAAACTAACCCACTGGCTATGAAAAAGAATGTAATGTTAATGCTTGCTCCTGTAGTGTTGCTGATTTTATTGCTGCTCTTTGGCTATAACATCACAAACACAACTAACAAGTATACTGCTGAGCAGGCAACTATAGTTAAAGTAATCGAAACTAAAGCAGCTACTCCTGCAACTGAAGATAAGTGGATACGAATGGATAAGACCACCAGATCGGCAGGCAATTTTGCAAAAGCTGAGCCGTATGCTATTGTGGAGTATGCGCAAAGCCTGATCGGGTCGCCTTACCTGTATGCCGGCATCACGCCAGCCGGATTTGATTGCTCTGGCTTTGTAACACATGTCTTCGACAACTATAACATGGACATCCCGCATTCGTCTGATATGCAGGCAAACGAGGGGGTGCCAGTTTCTAAGGCGGAAGCCGCTCCCGGCGACCTCGTAATATTTACCGGAACAGATGAAAACGACAGAACGCCTGGCCACGTGGGCATCGTTATCTCAGAACCCGGTGACACGATCTCATTTGTACATTCATCCTCAAACGGAGGAGTAAAAATAAGCAAAGTGCAAGGCACCCGCTACGATGTTCGCTTTCTGCAGGTCAGAAGAGTATTATAGTTATACACCAACCGATTACCGCAACCTGAGGGGTTTTTCTCGTACAAAGCATTGTACCCGAAAAACCCTTTTTGTATGCTACACCCCTACATCATCAATTCTATCAACGCAACTATACTTATAGTTGCCGGGCTCGCTGTATACTTTATTCAACCTGTCAGGCCTTTGCTGGCCTTGGTAGCGCCGGGGCTGGGTATTATGTTGCTGGCCTGTACCTATCATCTGCGCAAGCATAACCGCTTTGTAACGCACACAGTAACTGCCCTTACCTTGCTGGCAGCTATAATTGTAATTATGCGCCTGAATGCCGCCGGCGAAACCTGGGACACGACACATATACTTTTGTTTGTAATGGGAGTAAGTTGCCTGGTAGCGGTGGGTGTATTTATAGGGACTTTTATGCGGGAACGCAGGTTGCGCAACAACACCATTTACAAAGACGACCTGTAACTATAGACGGGTATAAAAGCAAAACACCTGATGTAGCCCGTCAAGTTACACCAGGTGTTTCAGAATCCTAAAAAGTCTTAACAAGCGGCTTCCTGTTGTTCAGGTTACCATCCGAAGACCTTCAGTAATATTAAGCTGTGCAAACAGCAAAAATCCCGTTTACGAAGCCGACTCACAGATTACGTGAATACAATTACTTAGGCTCGATAAAACTTGTTTGGGATTAGACATTTGTACCTCCTTTCTCTATAGTCCAACATAAACCCTGAACCTCCGACCGAATATGATAAGGTTGTTAGACCAGAGCCGTAGCACTCGCTACATAACTTATTACTAAAGCTAAATAAACGCCATTAAGTTCACAAGGGTTGTACTTATTTTTTTAAGTTTTTTTAGGTATTTATTTCGGTAGGCAGCATATAAAACCACTTTAAAACAAGCAACAACGCATTTTTAAACATAAACACTTGATTACCAAAAGTATAACTTTTAGCACTGATAATGCTTTGTATTTACTAACTATAATTTAGGGAATAGTATTTGCAGAAGCACTATAACAACGGCTGCTAATAAAGGACCGCAAGTATTAAAAATACCTTAAATGCCCTTAGCGCTATACTAAATGAATTATTTTTGTTATTTTTCGTTGCATTAATCAAACAACTAACCGATCATGAAAAAACATCTTCTTACTTTAGTGGTTCTCATGCTGTTCAGCACCTGCGCATGGGCCCAGAAATTATCTCCGATTGGCATCTGGACAAACGAAGAAGGCAAAGCCCGTTTTGAAATTTATAAATGTGGCGAGCAACTGTGTGGCAAACTGGTTACCTTAAAAGAACCGCTCCGTAACGGTAAGCCAAAAATGGATGATAACAACCCGGACAAAAAACTTCAGAAGCGTCCGCTACTTGGGTTAGAATTTATGAAAGGTTTTGAGTACGACGGCGACAACAAATGGGATGATGGTACCATTTACGACCCGGAAAGCGGAAAGACTTACTCTTGCTACATGAAAATGACCGGTAAAGACAAAATGGAAGTAAAAGGTTACATCGGCATATCGCTGATTGGCAGAACCCAGAACTGGACACGCGTTAAATAAACCAAACTATAAAAAAGAAAGGCTGGCAAATTTGCCAGCCTTTCTTTTTAACCCTTTACCGTAGTATGTACTTCAATTTACGTTGTAAGGTTATAACCTGCGTTAAATTACATGCTCAATTTTATACTTCTGGTCCCTGAATTCAAACGTTTCGCCCTCGGTTTTACCTGCCATGGCTTTAAATACCGGCGACATCCCGGAGATAGCAAAAAAGGTTTCCCCATCCACTTCAATCTGCCCCAGGCTTACCCCGATAAAATAATTCTGTAAGTTAGTGTGCACTACGGCACCAAAAGCTATTTCTTTGGTTTCTTTGGTAGCATTTATACGTTTCAGTACGCTCATAGTCGTAATAAGCTCGTCCAGCTGGCGGGCATACATGTCGCGTTGTATCTGGCAAGCCTCCCTGAACGATTCAAATTTATCCTCAATAGCTCCCTGGTGTTCGTTGGCGCTTTCCTGGGCATCGTCCATCGCGTCCTTCGCTGCTTTTATCTGGGTGTTAAGCACCTTTGTGCATTCCTGCAACAGCCTTTTTTTAAGTTCTAATTCCTGTGCAACCATGTTCTTCTGTGTATAAGTTTAAACCATACCTTCCATATCCGGTTTATGTACCAGAGTCCCGAAAGGGAATGGTAATTGAAACATCAAATTCTGATTGATAAACTTAATTAACTGCAAACTATACCTGACGCGTGTAAGATACTAAACTATTAAGGGCAACAGGTGTTTTTGCTTTAAATTTCTAAATGTCGTTAAACGGATTTTTTAAACGATTGTTGGGGCTGTTTCATAATCAGCCGCAATGCGCTATTTTGCAACGATCTGACCGTTACCAGGCCCGATACAACGCATGGCTGAAACAGGGTGCGCATGGTGAATTGGTCACTAATTTTTATAAAGCCTGCCATTATAAAAAAGCGGGCATTGCCTGCAGCTACCGCGTGCAGTTAATAGAGGAACGTAACCGACAGGGCGTTATTTTATTTTATGCGCCAACTATAGATGCGACCGAATTCTCTTACTTTTTTGATTTCCTGAAAGACCAGGTTCTGCAGCAGGGCTACCAGCTGCACAGCACCGACAAACGCAAACTTAAACACGAACGCTATACCCAGGACACCGAGACCTATCTGCTTACACCGCTACCGGCAAACCTGCCGGGCACCGCTATCTGCAACCAACTATACGGCAACATCCTTATCGATTTTACGCGCGTAAACCAACACGCGGGGTATATACGGTTTATTACCGATACCTTTACTGATACATATTTCAGCGCTCCCCTTCCCTTCTCAGACCTGCTAACAAACGTACTGCAACTAACTGAAAATTAGCGGTAACGTATATAGTTGAGATTCCTTTAATTTTACTAAGATTAAGTTCTAGTTTAGGCGTAGACTGTCTCAGTAAACGCACGTGTAACATATTCTATAGTTCGCATTTCAAAAACGTAACTGCATGAAGCATTATTTACTCTCATGGTTTATTGTATTGCTTTGCGCTGTTACTGCAAACGCTACGCACATTGTAGGCGGCGAATTTGAACTGCAATACCTGTTCGGAAACAACTATAGACTTAGCCTTAATTTATACTTCGACGAAATTAACGGAGACCCCGGTGCCCGCGATGATGTTATAGTTGTAAATGTTTTTGAGAAAGGAAGTAACCGCTGGGTAGGGCAACAAGCTATGCCACTACGTTCAGTAACTAATGTGCCTTACACTAATATTGAGTGTACTATAGGCGAGCTGAAAACAAGTAAACTGGTTTATTCAGAGCAGATCTATTTAAACCCTACTGTATTTAATAACCCGGCCGGGTATTATGTTACCTGGGAACGGTGCTGCCGCAACAATACGATCAATAACATCATCAAACCCGAAGCCGCTGCCCAAACCTTTTATATGGAGTTTCCGGCAGTTATGCAAAACGGTGTTTTCTTTCAGAATTCTTCTCCGAGGCTATTTCCGCCCCTCAGCGATTATGCCTGCGTAAACGAACTATTTTATTTCGACTTTGGCGGCACAGACTCGGATGGCGACTCGCTGGTGTATGATATGATTACCCCTTTGAATGGTTTTACCTCCGAAGCCATGCCCTTTTATGGCGCAAGAGGATTTGAACAGGTACAACCCAAACCGGCCCCTTACCCAACAATACAATGGGAGCAAGGCTACAATACCAATAACCAGGTGCTCGGCAACCCACCCGTTAACATCAACAGCCGGTCCGGGCGGCTTACCATGCGGCCCACCCAGACGGGCCTTTATGTGTTTGGCATCCGGGTGCAGGAGTTCAGGAAAAAGAAAAAGATAGGCGAAGTGCGCCGCGATTTCCAGGTGCTTGTCCTGAACTGCCCTAAAAACCAGAGCCCAAAAGTATTGGCCCGCGAAAAAGACAAAAAAACGTTTTACCAGCAAGGCGAAGTGCTGCAGGTGATTCCGAACGGCAAACAATGTGTAGAAATTTACTTCACAGACCCGGATTTTACAGAGTTTGTATCGCTAAAGGCCGTACCGGTTAACTTCAGTGCGGCAAACTATAGTTTGTCCGGAACCCTACAAGGCACTATAAACAAAGGCAGCACTCCAGACACCTTAAAAGCCAGCATGTGCTTTGCCGATTGCTTTGACTCGAAAGACAAAATTTACATGCTCGACCTGATCGTGCAGGATGATGGTTGCAGCCTTCCGCGGCAGGATACCATCCGGGTTAGCTATAAAATGGAAAGCACAAATAAAATTCCGACCATCTCTACTAACCCTGCTACCAACATAATAACCCTGGAAAGAGGCCAGCTTTTTGAAATGGATGTACTGGGCCGCGATATTGACCTGGACGGGTTAACGCTGAGTGCCAAAGGCGAAGGATTTGATATGAAAGCGGCCGGCATGCAGTTTAGCAGCACAGGCGGCAAAGGTGCAGCAAACGGCAAATTTACCTGGCCTGTAGTCTGTAACTCCGAAGAGCAGGCGGTACGGCGGGTAACTTTTACGTTAAAAGAAGACAATTGCTTTCCGTCTCCGGACCAAACTATAACCATAGAATTCAGGATAAAAGCCCCGAACAACGCCCCTACCTTAACCTCAGACAAAGCGCCTATACTTTACGAACTTAACCTGAACGAACCTTTTGAAGCAAACCTCTTTGGCGATGATATAGACCTGGACCCGCTAAAATTGCAGGCCGTTGGCGAAGGTTTTAACCTGGCTGATATGGGCATGGAATTTACAACTACGCCCGGCAACGGCCACACCCAGGGGGTATTTAAACTAATAGCCAATTGCCAGATGGCTGCACAAGGCACCGTAAAAGTTAATTTTATACTGGATGAACAAACCTGTAATCCGGCACCGGAGCCTGTGCTTACGTTGGAGTTTAAAGTGCGGGTGCCTCTGCTCAGCGATTTTATTCCAGCAAATATCTTTACCCCAAACGGCGACGGACTGAACGACTTTTTCGAAATCCCGGATCTGCCATCAGATTTTTGCTCGGCCAGGTTTGCAGGCATAAAAGTGATGAACCGCTGGGGCAATGAAGTTTACCGCAGTAACCAGACTAACTTTAAATGGGACGGCAAAGGCGTAAATGACGGGGTATACTTTTACGTGATTGATTTTGGCAGCACACAGTACAAAGGCAGTGTAACTATAGTTCGCTAGCTCTAAAACATAAACAAAAATACCAGGTACAACCCAAGCCACATAAAATCGAGGAAATGCCAGTAACTGCTCAGCATAGCTAACTGCAACTGCCGGTATGGGTCCCGAATGTAGATGAGGCTGCGGACGCTGTCGGTTGCAACATGGGCCGTTTTAAAGAACAGGAAAAACAGGAAAATAAGCCCCCCAGCCAAATGAAGAATGTGCAGGGCCGAAATCAGGTATAAATAGGTTCCGGATGCTTTGCCACTAAAGTTAATACCCTCCGATGTCATTTCGCGCCAGCCCAGCAGCTGTGCTCCTATAAAAAGCAAACCCAGCACCAGCGTTGCGCCCAGGTAACGCGTCATTTTATGCAGTTTATCTTTGCGGTAAATGCCCGGCACGCGGCTTATAGTATAGCTACTGAAAAGCAACAACACAGTACTGATACTAAAGAACTTCGGAAGCTGTACATTTTCGCCCTGGAAACCGCCTGTACGGATAAACGCTACCAGCAAAATAAAGAACAGTACGCCAATGCCCACCATACTCAGGTAAAGCAGCATCCGGATAGGGTGCATCCGTTCTATTTGCTTAAAGGCAGAAAGTTGCCTGGAACCGACTTTATTTTTTTTATCTGAATCCATTGGTAGTAAAAAAAGATTACCGGCGCACACCGGCAGCTTCAAAACGCTTGTACACTTTCAGTTTATATACCTATACGGATTTCTGTTTGTTTAGCATACTACCAGATAAATATACTTTAAGGTATAAGCATCTGGGAGGCAACAATATAGCACTTCAGTTCAGAAGATTAAATATTTAAGCGGGATTGTTCATCCAACTTAACTGGCTTGCGTTAGAAGGAATATCTAAACCACGCCGCATATGCCTGCCACACCATTACGTTACCAGATTGCTTTACTGCTGATTTTTATGTTGGCTTTTAACTCGGTTGCAAGTGCACAGGCGCAGCGGGCCTATACCTCTAACAACTACATAACCATAGTACTGGAAGGGCCTAAGGGCAGGTATGAATTTAAGTCGCAGGATTTACTGGTGCGCTACAACCGGCTTACTGACCAACTGGAGTGCAGTGTTATGGTAAATTCGCTGGCACCGACCAGCGATACCATTCCAGCCAGCATGGCTTATGAAGTGTTATACGGTGCCAAATTCCCGGAATTTGCTTTCCAGATCGATGTGCCCGAGGAGATCATCAGTAGCGGCAAACCTTACCCCGAACCCCTGACCCAACGCACCTACATTACGTTGCAAGGCATCACGAACCAGACCCGCATACCTATAGTTTTTGCCCCCGACCGCAACCGGCTTAGCTTTGGCACTAACTTCGATCTGCGGCTTTCTAACTTTGATGCGAGTATACCTGTACGGTACATACCTGTTTTAACGGGCCGGCTGCTCATCAACATCAGTAATGCCCGCTGGATAGACCAATACTAAACTACAGGCAATTTGGATGTTAAGCACTATAGGCAATAAGTAAGTATAGCATTTATTGCCGGCTACTGTTATATTTACAGCACAACACAACAACACACCCATGATCAAGATACTCTTTTCTGTTTCGTTGCTATGCGTACTGCTTTCTAGCTGCAACAAGCCACAGACAGACGCTCAGGTTGCACAGAAACCGACTGAAACCAATGTTTTTGGTACCGATTTTAAAGAGCAGAACCTGCTTTCGGTTACGCAGTTACAAGACGCAGTAGCAGACAAGGACTCAGTGCAGGCTACTGTTTCCGGCGAAATTATAGAGAGTTGCCAATCTAAAGGTTGCTGGATGGATGTAAAACTGGCTGACAACACCAACATGAAAGTTACTTTCCGGGATTACGGTTTCTTTTTGCCTGTTAAAGACCTGAAAGGAAAAACAGTTGTATTTACAGGCACTGCCAAGCGCGAAGTTATTTCAGTTGAAGACCAGCGCCACTACGCCGAAGATGCCGGTAAAACAGCCCGCGAAATAGCCGCCATCACAACCCCTAAAGAAGAACTGCGCTTTGTAGCCGATGGCGTTAAGTTAAAATAACGGTTCTTAACCTATAGTTTAAAGCCACCTTCGGGTGGCTTTTTTGTTTCAGAGAGCTATAGTTTTACCTCACCCCAGCCCTCTCCTAAAAACAGGAGAGGGAGTTAACACACCCCTAACCCCTCTCAAGAGGGGAATTGCTGCATTAGTTATAGTTTGCTTTATAGTTTCATAGTTAGTGTTAGTCATCCCCCTGCCCCCTTCAAAGGGGGACTTTCTGCTACTGCTATAGTTACAACTATAGTTCTATAGTTACAGACCATGCGCGGGCAGGTCGCGACCTGTCCCTACGAAAGTATAACCATGATAAATTTCGAAGCTTATCAGTTCAAACTATAACTAAGCTGTCAATAGATGAAAGATCGCAGTCTTTGGGTTGAGCGCCTTTGACTTGTTGCGGTGCCGTCAGGCAGTCCGACGCAGGAGGATAGCAAGAAGGCAGCAGCGCGATGCCCGAAGACGGGGCCTCACGGCCGTGAGGGAGCCAATGCTAAAGATGAAACGATAGGTAAGTAGAGCTCCCAGGAATACAAGAAGTTTGAAAAGATAACTTAGTTCAAGTAAGTATAAACTCTAACTATAGGACACATAAGATTCCTCGGCTTCGCTCGGAATGACACAAATAAAAACCATAGCCTTAACCTATAAAACACATGAGGTCTCGCAACTAACACTCGGGATCAAACTATAAGTTATATCACTCACTGACAATCTTCCTTAACTTTCACGTTGTTCGCTACAGCGGTTTTAGATATTTTTACGTGAAGTATAACCCCGAACTATGGCAACACCACAAGACGTAGCAACTGAAGTAAAACAGCTGACCGAACGCATAAACTACCTCAATTACCAGTATTACCAGAACAGCATTTCAGAAGTACCAGACTTTGAGTTTGATATGATGCTGAAGCGCTTGCAGGAACTGGAAGAGCAACACCCGGAGCTAAGATTACCCAACTCCCCTACCCAGCGTGTTGGCGGAACTATAACCAAAAGCTTTAAAACCGTTTTCCACCGCTACCCGATGCTCTCGCTGAGCAACACCTACTCCGAAGAAGACCTGCGTGAGTTTGATAACCGGGTACAGAAAGCCATCGGACACGAAGTAGAATATGTGTGCGAACAGAAATTTGACGGGGTAGCCATCAGTTTAACCTATGAAAACGGCATTTTAGTACAGGGCGCTACCCGCGGCGATGGAACGCGCGGCGACGATATAACCAGCAATGTGCGCACGATACGCGATATACCACTGCAAGCGCACGGCCAGGGTTACCCGGACCTATTTGAAGTGCGCGGGGAAGTATTTTTGCCTCTACAGGTATTTCAGCAGCTGAACCAGGAACGTGAAGAAAATGGCGAACAGTTGCTCGCTAACCCCCGAAATGCAGCCTCCGGCACTCTAAAGCAGCAGGACTCGAGTATAGTTGCCAGCCGCAAACTGGGTTGCTACTCCTATAGTTTCCAAAGCTCCAACATGCCATTCGATACGCATTCCGAAAGTTTGGAAGCAATACAGAAATGGGGCTTTAAAGTATCCGATACCTGGCGCAAGTGCAGTTCTATAGATAAAGTGCTGGAGTATATAAACGAGTGGGAACAGAAACGTCACGAATTGCCTATTGCTACCGACGGTGTAGTGGTAAAAGTAAACAGCTATGCCTTACAGGAAGAACTGGGCTTTACGGCGAAGAGTCCGCGATGGGCAATTGCATATAAGTACCCTGCCATGAGCGCCGCTACCAAACTACAGGGCATACAATACCAGGTAGGACGAACTGGGGCCGTTACACCTGTTGCTTTACTGGACCCAGTTTTGCTGGCCGGAACGGTGGTAAAACGTGCATCGGTACATAACGCCAACGAAATACAACGTCTGGACCTGCGACTGGGCGATATCGTTTTTGTAGAGAAAGGCGGCGAGATCATCCCTAAAATTACCGGGGTAGATATAACCAAACGCCCGGCTGACAGTACCCCAATCGTTTACCCGACCGAATGCCCTGCCTGCCATACGCCTTTGGTGCGTGTTGAGGGCGAAGCGCAGTTTTATTGCCCGAACGAGAAAGGCTGCGAACCACAGATACTGGCAAAGCTGGAGCATTTTATCAGCCGCAAAGCGATGAACGTGGATGAGCTGGGACCTAAAACGCTGGAGCAACTATACAAAGCCGGTTATGTGCGCAACGTAGCCGACTTGTATGACCTGACCTTTGAGCAACTGGCAAACCTGGAACGAATGGGTGAGAAATCAGCGAACAATATTCTGAACAGCCTTGCCAAGTCTAAGGAAACGCCTTTTGAACGGGTACTTTTTGCGCTGGGCATCCGGTTTGTAGGCAGCACGGTAGCTAAAAAGCTGGCCGATCAGTTTCCGGATATAGCTGCGTTACGTGGTGCTACTTACGAAGAACTGATTGCTGTAAACGAAATTGGTGGTCGCATTGCGAACTCTATTCAGGAGTATTTTGCTGAACCGGGCCATGCGATACTGTTGGAAAGGTTACAGGTTGCGGGGCTTGAGTTTAAATCAGAGAAAGTGCAACCCGAAATGCAGAGCGATAAGCTGGAAGGCAAAACCTTTGTAATATCCGGGGTTTTTGAAACGATAAGCCGCGACGAACTGCAACAACTTATAGTTAGCCATGGCGGAAAAGTGGTCAGCTCTATCTCGGCAAAGTTAACTTACCTGGTAGCTGGTGACAAAATGGGACCTGCCAAACTCGAGAAAGCCAACAAACTTGGCATTACTATACTTTCGGAAGATCAGTTTTTAGCGATGATCCAGTAATCTTAAACTATAGTTTAGCCTTAAAAAAGTAGCGCCACTTGTAAAACAGGTGGCGCTACTTGCAAAAACAAACAACAAACGTAATGTTAATGACCAAAATCTGTTACCCCTACGCACTGCAGCATGCATACAGGTAACTGGTTTTATACAAAGGAAGCATCTTATATTTTCCATCAAAATACATTATACCAACAGCCCAAAACTATAGACAAACTATAGCATACTGCCGGGCAAGCGCTTATCTGCTACAATACCCGATTAGCCGATAAATAACACTGCTTTGCAAGTGTAAGCAAGAGCTAACAGCGTGATAAAGCGCGCGTTAATCTTTTAAAAGTACGGCTTGGCAGGCAATTTTCAGCTGTCTATAGAAGGGCGTACAAAGTATAGCAAAAGCTGTATTAATTTTATTTATCTTTATCCAGTATAATAAAGCATCCGCTGTCTTAACCTGCTTTTAACCCGAAACCGAAGTATACCTTGTCAGCAATACCTTTTGTTCTCCCGGAAATTACCATGAAAAAGCGATACCAGATCGTTCTGCACATTTTTGTGTGGCTTGCTTTCGGGGCATGGGTTTTTTATTATATAAATGACAGTAAAGCCCTTACGCCACACCGTATAGCTGATGTTTTGGTCGGGCTGGTGTTTTGGCTCCTTATTTTTTATATCAACTGGTTTTACCTGATCCCCAGGTACCTTGCCCGTAACCGACTGATGTTGTATGTTTTAAACGTACTGGCGCTGCTCCTTCTATATGGCCTTGCAAAATCGCCGATGGACTATTACGTGTTCCGGGATTTTAACCCGAACATGAAGGCTGTATATACTTATGAACGTTTGCTGCAGTATGGCTTGGGCGGACTGATGCTGGTTTTTATCAGTTCTGGCTTAAAAGTTACGGGCAACTACATACGCAACGAGCGCCGCAACAAAGAGCTGGAAAACCAGAAACTGGTGGCAGAGCTGGCCTTCCTGAAATCGCAGGTAAATCCCCACTTTTTGTTTAACACCCTCAACAACATTTACTCGCTGGCCTACAAGCAGCACCCCGATACACCCGACGCCATTATGAAGCTCTCGCTGCTAATGCGCTACATGTTGTATGAGAGTAACGATACGCTGGTAAGTCTGCAGAAAGAAGTAGACCATATCAACAACTTTATAGACCTGCAAAAGCTGCGTCTTCGCGAACAAACAAGTATAAAGTTTAACATTGAAGGAACAATAGAAGGCAAACAGATTGCACCTATGCTGATGATGACGCTGGTGGAAAACGCCTTTAAACATGGCCTGGTGAGCAAGAACGAGATTGGTATACTTATAAACCTGAAGGTTACAGATAACGAACTGCAGTTTAGCACAGTAAACAACATAAGTACCCATAAAAAACGTGACTTTGGAGGCATCGGGCTCGAAAACCTGCGCCAGCGCCTGAAACTGCTGTACCCAAACCGCTACACGCTTACTTTTGAAGACAAGGACGGTGTATTTTACGCCACCATGAAACTATACTTCCAAACACCAAACGCACCTAAACTATGATTATCCGCTGCATTGCCGTAGACGACGAACCGCTTGCTCTCGACATCCTGGAAAGCTACATCAGTAAGCTGCCTTATTTACAATTGGTAAAAACCTGCTCCAGCGCCACCGAGGCCATGCAGGTGCTACAGGAAGAACAGATCGACCTGATGTTCCTGGATATTGAAATGCCCGAGCTGACCGGCATCCAGTTCCTGAACATACTTAAGCACCAGCCGCTGGTAATTTTCACAACGGCTTACCCCGAGTACGCCATGGAAGGTTTTAATCACGATGCCGTAGATTACCTGCTCAAGCCTATCCCCTACGACCGTTTCCTGAAGGCAGTAACCAAGGCGCAGGAACGCATGCAGCAGCGCCACCCGAAACAAGGCGAACAAACTATAGCCCCACAGGCCGCCGCACACGAGCAGGAATTCATGTTCGTGAAGGCCGACTACAAAACCATACGCGTTGATTTTAAGGATATACTCTGGATTGAAGGCCTGAAGGATTATGTGATCATCCAGACAAAAGACCAGAAGATCATCACGCTGCTATCGATGAACAAGATGATGGAGAAACTACCGGAGTCTAAATTCCTGCGCGTGCACCGCTCCTTTATAGTTGCCCTGCAAAAGATCGACAGCATCGAGAAAAGCCGCATCCGCATCGGCCAGAAAGAAATTCCGATCGGCGAAGTTTACAAAGACCAGTTCCTGAAGTGGGTGGAAGAGAATAATATAATGTAATGAGTAATTACTTTTGAGTAATGAATAATTGATCTTGAAGCGTAAGACGCCCTTGCTGTGTGTTTTCACCAGCAAGAAATCAAGCGGAAGTATAGTTGTTGGTGAAAACACCAACAACGGCTAAAATTACGAATTAGTAATGACTGTTAAATGATGAGAAACTCGCCCCTGTTTATGGCCTTCCAGTAAGGATATCTGGCAGATAAATTGAACTACTTTTACTATTTATGAAGAACAAGACTATAGTTATTTTAGTCGTCTTCGCTTCTGTATTATTACTGAAAGTACAGTTTGCACTTGCTCAGGAAGTCAGGCAGATTACTCCTTTACATCAGTTCTTCCAGGCCAATTATGATAGTACCATTATTTACCATCGTTGGTCAAATTGGAACTCACAACCTAATTACATCATAGTAACAAAGTATAAAAACCAACTTTACTTTTTTACATACGCTAATCCATATCGTCAAGCTCAAGGCATTTCATTACCAGGTGACTTGCATAAGCTCTATGCTAAAGAAGATTTTAAGTATGATCAAACTTTACCAGATACAAACCGATACTTGGTTGCACATTATATTAAACCTTCGATACTTCAGGATTATTGGAAGGAACTAAAGGTAAAGCAATTATGGAATATAAAAGTAAGTAAGGTTAATACAGATGATATTTGTGGCATAGACGATGGAGATGAAAATACTTTTTATTTTATAAGTAAATCAGTCATAAAGAGGGCTGACTTTTACGCGCCTAGTTATTTCGCAAAATGTTATTCTAATGATCCAAACCTACAGAAGGCAATACAAACTATAAAATTACTACAAGAATTGTCAGTTCTACAAGAGTAAACAAATATTGATCTCAACCAAAAAACTTGCACAAACCAATACATAATCAGAACTTCGTAGTTCTTATTTTAAATTGATGATTCAGGAAAGATTAAAAGGAACGGGCGTAGCGTTGATAACGCCTTTTACAAAAGACCTGGCTGTAGACTATAACGGCCTTGCAAAGCTGCTGGACTTTGTGCTGGATGGCGGCGTAGATTATATCGTAATTAATGGTACAACTGCCGAGTCGGTTACTACAACTGCCGAAGAAAAGAAGCAGCTGCTGCAAACTATAAAACAACACGTAAACGGGCGTGTGCCGTTGGTTTATGGCCTTGGTGGCAACAATACACAAGAGTTACTAAACAGCTTTGCAACTACCGACCTGGATGGCATTGACGCAATCCTTTCAGTGAGCCCATATTATAACAAGCCGTCGCAGCAGGGTATTTACCAGCATTATGTGGCTGTGGCCGATGCATCGCCGGTGCCGGTTATACTTTACAACGTGCCGGGCCGCACAGGCAGCAACGTAACTGCTGACACCACGCTAAAACTGGCTGCACACCCGAACATTATCGGTATAAAAGAAGCATCCGGTAACCTGGAGCAGTGCATGGCCATTGCCAAACACAAACCAGCCGACTTTATGCTGATCTCTGGTGATGATATGCTGACAGTGCCGATGATCGCGTTTGGTGCAGTAGGTGTTATTTCGGTGCTGGCCAATGCCTTCCCGGAAAAATTCAGCAACATGACCCGCAGCGCCCTGAACGGCGACTATACCAAAGGCAGCCAACTGCTGTTCGACTTTATAGACATTAACCCGCTGATGTACGAAGAAGGTAACCCGGTTGGTGTTAAAGCGTTGCTGGAGCGTTTCGGTGTTTGCGAGCCTGCAGTACGACTGCCTTTAGTAGAAGCATCGGCTGGCCTCCGCGATAGGCTGTATAAACTTATCTAAACTATAGCACAAACTATAAAACAGAAAAGCCAGGCGAAGAACCTGGCTTTTCTGTTTTTTGAAGTGTTTTACTTAATACAAAACCCTCGCTCGCGTCCCGCGAGTGTGAGTTACCAACGGACTCTGGCTGTTTTAATGAATAACAAGTATAAAGTGGCGTGACGCCACATGTAGTTCACACTCGCGGGACGCGAGCGAGGGCAAATGCAGAATAAGTTTAATTAAACTATAAATTAATGTCCGTGGCCGGCGTGTGCGTCTGCTTGCTGTACTACAGGCTTGGTTTCCAGTATCTGCTTTATGTTGTTCAGGCCGGTCTCAAAGTCTTTGCCAACCATTTCATCCAGCAAAAACAGACCCATATATTTGCCTACCGGGTTCATACCCAGATCCGACTCCATTACCCAGGAAATGCGGGTGCCTTTTGGGGTTTGGTTAAACGTATAGGTTGCATTGGCAACACCATTCGGGCCGAAGTCCATTTCAGCAAGTATAAGTTTGTTAGGTTCTGATTTGGTTATCTTAAATCCGCCATCGCCTACATCCGGGTGTTTGCTGAACCAATTGTAACTTGCGCCTGTGCCGCCGTCGGGCCCGCTATAGGTTAGCAGCATGTGTGGGTCTATTTTATGCCACGGCGACCATTGTTCCCAGTTGCGCAGCGTGTTTACCTGCTCAAAGGCTGCATTAGCCGGAGCGGCAACTTCTACAGAGCGTTCTATACGCAACGTAGAGGAAATAAACAATGAAAAAACGGCCAGCAAAACCAGCACCGAGAGCAGGCCAAGGCCGATGTTCTTCAATAATTTCATAAAGTGAAGGTGTTAAGGTGTATAGTCAAATATAAATATACTTACCTGCTTGTGCAACACCCTGCCATGGCAAATAAAAAAGCCGCAGCATATGCCGCGGCCTTTTCTCAGATGGAAATTTAATACTAATGTACTTTTGCTTATACGTTAAGGTTGCAGTCAGGTAACTTAATACCTGTCATAACCGCGGTAACGGTCTCCGGAAGTACGGTTTGTGTGGTCCTGACTGCCGTAATGGTCGTTGCCAAAATCCCTGAACTCGTCTTCGTTGCCATAAGAGGCATCGTGGCGGTACCCATGGTTGCCACGGCTGTCGAAATTGCGGTACATGTCGCCTTCTTCGGGGTTATCGTAGTTGGGGTTGTAGCCAGAACTATAGTTGTACCGGCGGTGCTGAAAGTACGGTCCTTCCTGTAACGGCATTGGCTTTATGCTCATCAGGTCGTTTTCAGGGCCGTGCGGTAACCCGTAATCATCTTCACGCGGAACCCCGGAGTAGTTGGCTATGTCGTACATTTCGTTGTAATAATCTTCGCGCGTTCCGTAGTTGTCGTTGCGGCTACTGTAAGGGTCATGTTGCTGCATCCTGTACTGTTCGCCAGGTTCGTGCTGTCTGCTGTTATAGGTATTTTGCTGGTAGTTGTTTTGGTTGTTGTAACGGTCGCGGTCGCGGTTATAGCGTTCTTCAAAATTTCCGTAAAACATATTATCGCTGTCTCTTCTCATAGCTTTATAGTTTAAGTGGGTAGCCTGTCTTTTTTTCTATCTCCAGGCCACTGATAATGATCTCAAGTTAACTTAGCGTTTGCGTTTTCCTCTGCTGCTGCTCTCCCGGTTCTGGCTTTCGTTTCTCCAGCGGTCTAAGTTGCTGTAGTAGCTGCCTTCGCCATAGTGGTCTGTGCCTTCAGAGTAATTTCGGCCTGCAAAGCCACCACTGTAGTCGTTGTCGTATCGCGGGTCGTTTTGCTCATATCTCCTGTACGATTCATAATCACCCATAGAGGCATGGCCCAGGAACTCTCCGCGGTTGTTGCGGCTTAGTTCGTGCCCAAACCGTTCGTTGCGTTCGCGGCTCAGGTCGCGGGGCTGACCCTGGTTGCGCAGGTTGCTGTAGTCTGAGTTTCGGTATTTGGCGTTCGGATCGTAGTGGCGACCAGAGTGTCGGTCATCTTCTGGTAAGTAGGTCATGCCATACATGTTGTCTGATCCGCGGCGGCGGCGTGCGTTTGTAAAGTCCTGGCCGGCATATTGTGCGCCTCCTACCTGGTAGCGTCCTTCCGGAGAACTATAGCGTTGGTCGGCGTTGGTGTTAAACGAGCTATTGTCCAGGTAATCCTGGTCGTACTCTCCCCTTCCACGGTTAAAATGAGAATCTATCCGGTAATTTCCCCTGTCCGAGTTTTCGCCGTGCCGGTGGCTGTTTAACCAACGAGGTTCTTCCTGCGGGCGGGTATCGCGGTAATCGTTTTCTTGTCTGTTTCTCATAGCTTTAGAGTTAATAGTTTGCCTTTGTTTACGGTAGCCGCACCGGTTTAGATTAAAACCCGAAATGCAATCTGTTGCATAAATACCTCAACCATAGGCGATTTAACGCGTTATAAATGCTATCACTAATGATTTTATAATGCTATGGAAGGAAACGATTGGTATAACAGTACAGGCTATACGGATTACCGAAACCACTTCAGAGGCGACGATCGTCCGATAGACCAGAGTGTATTCAGAGGGGCTTACCGCCTGGATACGGAAAGCCCGCATCATAACGTAACTACTTATAACAGAGAGCTGCAACGCAATTTTGACCAGCCATCGGGTAACTATAGTTCAGGCCGTTCCGGCAACTATAACGAAAACCAGAACATGTCACGCAATACTTCCCGTTACGATGACCGTAACCGTGACCGCGGAGACCACCGACGTGGCTACTGGATGGACGAAGAAACCCAGCAACCGGAAAGCATGTACCGCTCCAGAAGTGTGTTCGGCAATTTTGAAGGTAACTACCAGCCTGACAATTATTATGCACGGCGCGGCGAGAACTATGGCAACATGGCCGGCTCGTTAAGTGTTGGCTACGACGGCAACCGAAATGCGGACTGGAACGAAAACCGCTACTATAACCCGCTTACCGGCCACCGCCGAAGCTACCATGGCAACTACACCAGCCGCCACCCGGAGCAGGACAACGAGCGCCAGTACCGTGACATTGACAGAGACAGAGAACGTAATGCATACGACCGTTATTACGACCGCTACTAAACCAGTGGGCTATACATTTTAACTGAAAACAACTATGAATAAGAACAATAAGGATCAGAACAAGTCGGGAAACAAGGATAACAAAGCAACCAATATTAACCCGACAGGCCAGAAACAGGATGCAACCAATAAGAATGCACTAAAAGGCAACGTAAGCGGTGTGCCATCGCAGAAAAGCGGTAGCCGCGGCAGTGCCGATGTGCAGGATGGGGGCTCTGATATTGGCAGCAGCGCAGGTAAACATTAATTAACAAAGTATTATACTGATAAGAAGGCCGGGATATCCATTCCGGCCTTCTTGTTGACATGGCAACTATAGCTATAGCTTATCAAGCACTAAGCTGCAACTGAACTATAATTTACACGCTAATTTAAACAGGCCTATCATCGAAACGACACTTTCAACTATAGTCACCGCCATCGGCTTACCCAACGTATCAACACGTAACATATATTTAAAGTATATTTGATCTATAGTTGCGCACAATAGGCTTTTAAGTTGCAACGCGGTGTAAGCCCCGGAAATATTTACAGAACTATAGTTAACCAGAGACAAAATGCAGCCAGGCCAGCATGTTGTTGTTATCGGAAACGGGATAGCGGGTATCACACTTGCTAAACAGCTCCGTGCGCGTAGTAGCTGCCGCATTACGGTTATTTCTGCCGAGTCTGCTACCCACTTTTCGAGACCGGCGCTTATGTATGTTTACATGGGCCACATGCGCTACCAGGACATCATTCCGTATGCCGACTGGTACTGGACCAAAAAACAAATAACCTGCCTGCATGAACTGGTAACAACTATAGATCCCGAAAAAAAAGAACTGAAACTAGCAAACGGAGAACCGGTGCGGTATGATAAACTGGTATTGGCAACCGGCTCCGAAGCTGTGTATTACAACTGGCCCGGCCAACACCTGAAGGGAGTGCAAGCGCTGATATCGTTGCAGGACCTGGAGCAAATGCAGGCCCAGACCCAGAACATAAAACAGGCCATTATAGTTGGTGGCGGATTGATCGGGATAGAGATGGCAGAAATGCTGCAAAGCAAAGGCATACCTGTTCACATGATCGTGCGCGATAACCTGTACTGGCGTAACAACCTGCCCGCCCCCGAAGCAGAACTGGTTACAACACATATCCGGGATTGTGGCATACAACTACACCTGTCAGATGAGCTGACCGAAATTACAGGGGATGAAACCGGGTATGTACAGAAAGTAAAGACAAAGAACGGCATCGAAATACACTGCCAGTTTGTAGGCATAGCAACCGGTGTTAAACCACAAATTAGCCTAACATTAAACACGCTTATTAAAACAGATAAAGGCATTCTTATAAACAATTACTTCGAGACAAGTGCAACAGATGTATACGCCATCGGGGACTGTGCGCAATTTACCGACCCTACTCCCGGCCAGGCAGCTATAGAGCAACTATGGTATACCGGAAGGCAACATGGCGAGGCACTGGCAGCAATACTTTGTGACGATAGAAAACCTTATGTGCGTGGCCCTTGGTTTAACTCAGCTAAGTTCCTGAACATCGAGTACCAGACCTACGGCTTTGTGCCCAGCAACTGCGACGACACCCGCTATAGTTCGCTATACTGGGAACATCCTGTTAAAACCAAAGCGATACGGTTACTTTACGAAAAGCAAAGCGGCCTGCTGAAAGGTATAAACCTGCTGGGTGTACGCTACCGCCACGACCTGTGCCACCATTGGCTGAAGCAAAACTATACCATCCACCAGGTGATGGAAGAACTCCATGCCGTTAATTTCGATACCGAATTTTTCCAGCATTACGAGCCCGAATTACTGAAACAGTATCTGCAACAGTTCCCCGACCGCAATGCACCTGAAAAACAACATAGTTGGTGGCAACTTCGCAAGCGCTTCTCCCTCTTCTCTTCTATTCCTGACAACTGCTAACTATGGCTACAAACAAGCTATACTTTTACTTTACATACCTCGGCTACTCCTTACTGGCAATCAGCATTTTATGCTTGCTTGTAACGCTAACTGGCAGTAATACTATAGACCATATAGCCTGGGGATTAAGCGGTATCGGTTTGCTGATGGCTGGTGGGTTGCTACTTATTTTTTTAACGCGGGCTAACCGGCATGTTGCGCATCAGAACAACGGCATCTGGCAAAACGGTGCAACTTCGCGGGGCTTTTCAGCCTGGGTGCTGGGCATTGCTCTCACTGGGTTTTATGTGTTGCTTTACTGGTTTCCGGATTCCTTGCAAGGGTTGATTACCGCAGTAGAGCCACTGAGCAGGTTACTACGGAACAAGGCCGCAGACCAGTGGTTTTTGTACGGGTTGTTTTATACTATTGCCGTGCTTGTGATGGGTGTCTGGGCCTTGTTAAAGTACCGTAATAACCGTTACCAGCTTATCCGCACGTGTTCAGTCATCTTTTTCCAGTTAGGGTTTGCATTTCTGTTGCCTGGCCTGTTGCTGGCCTTTAACCAACCAGAGTTTTATTTCAGTTATTTCTGGCCACTTAAATACGATTACCTCTTCCCGGGCACGGTAAGTTATCTGCTGGAGAATGGGCAGGCACTTGGTTTTTTTATGGTATTTTGGGGAGCTATACTTTCGTTCCTGGCAACGCCGGTGCTTACTTATTTTTATGGCAAGCGCTGGTACTGTTCCTGGGTTTGCGGCTGCGGCGGCCTTGCCGAAACCGCCGGCGACCCTTATCGCCAATTATCTGATAAAAGTAAGAAGGCCTGGCAATGGGAGGTCGCCATTATTTACCCGATACTTGGCTTTATCATCCTCACCACCCTCCTGCTCTGGATCAATTCCTGGTCTGGTGGTAGCATATTCGGAGACCTTTCCGGAGGATTTGCCCGAAGCTATGGTTTCTTTATCGGTTCTATTTTCTCAGGTGTTGTTGGCGTAGGGTTTTACCCTGTTATGGGGAGCCGTGTATGGTGCCGCTTTGGATGCCCGATGGCTGCTTACCTGGGTATCCTGCAAAAATATTTTTCACGATTCCGGATCACAACCAACGGGGCCCAGTGCATTTCCTGCGGCAACTGCTCTACGTACTGCGAAATGGGTATTGATGTGCGCTGGTATGCCCAGCAAGGCGAACCGATCATCCGCGCATCGTGTGTTGGCTGCGGTATTTGTGCCCATGTTTGCCCAAGGGGTGTTTTAAAACTGGAAAACGGCCCAACCGACCACCGGTATCAGGGAACTACACTTATCAGTCGTGATGCTGTAACCATTTTGTAGTTTAAGGTTGATTTTTTCTATGTGCTGGCAATAGCTTGATAGGAGCTATAGTTTCCTTGCTTGTTATTTCGAGTTTTAATTGAAAATCCTATTTGTCTTTCACTATTTTGTCACTTAGACGTCAGGAGAAATCTATCTCAGCTTATAGTTTAAAGACCCGGCAGCGTGCGCAGTTCCTGCCAGCGGCTAATGCTATAGTTGATCAATTGTCATTCCGAGCATAGCCGAGGAAACTTATGTGTCCTATAGTTTTGCATTTTTCATTTCGAACATAGCGAGATATCTGTTACAGCTTTTTAGGAAACTATAGTTGCTACTCGAACTAGGCTGTCCTTTCAAAAATTCTTTATTCCTGGGAGCTTTACTTACCTATCGTTTCAACTATATTTTGGTGCCCTCACGGCGGGGGTAGGGGCCCTCTTTAAGGGAGGCCCCGTCTTCGGGCATCGCGCTGCTGCCTTCTTTCTATCCTCGTGCCTCGGATTGCCTGCGGCACCGCAACAAGTCAAAGGCGCTCAACCCAAAGACTGGGATCGTTCTACTATTGACCACCAACTATAATTTGATCTTGCTTACTTCGAAATTTATCGTGGCTATAGTTTCGTAGGGACAGGTCGCGACCTGTCCGCCTCATGGACTGTAACTATAGAACTATAGCTGTTAAATTGGTAAAGACAGGAAATTCCCCTTTGAAGGGGGCAGGGGGATGACAGTCAGCAACTATAAAACTATAGCTCCAACTATAGCAATAGCAGCCCCTGCCCTGAACTACTAAGAAAGAGAATTTAAAGGTAGCGAGCGTAGCGCTAAGGGGCAGGGATGATTGGATCACGCAAACAATAGAACTATAGTTCATCCTGCCAATCCTGAAATCCATTAAATTCTGATTCAGACAGAAACTCTCTCCTTTCTGGTGAGGACTGAGTTGAGATAAAATACCAACTATAAAACTATACTTCAGGGCTTACTTCCGGAACTATAGTACCTGTGGGCAGCACTCTCTTAAATACAGGCAGCATAACTAAATACAAAAGCACGCCCGCCGGTATGGCTAAAAGTGCCCAGGCCGAAATACCTGCCAGATTAGCTACCCATAGCTCTTTAAGCGCATGCAGCCAGTCTTCCCGGAACATGGCAATCATTTCCTCAAACGACATCCGGAGTTCTGACATACCAAACCAGTAAATGCCCAGCTTTATAAAAGGAATAGCTAACAGGATCTGAAGGGGTTGCATCAGGTATACAATAAGCACCGTGGCAGCAATATTAAGCCGGAAACGGGCGGCAACTGCCGTGCTCAGCAACGTGGCCACACCAATAGCAGGTATTATGCCCACTACCGAACCTACCGCTATAGTTGCAGACAGCTTACCCGGCGACATGCCCTGCTTCATCAGGTTAAGGATGGGTTGTAAAATTCTGCGCCTTAAAAATTCCTTCACGGTAAAAAGCAGTTGCTGCCAGTTAAATAGTTTTAGAAGCTTATTCCTGAAATTGCGGTTCTGACAGAAGCCCGGGCTACGGATAAGCGCTGAATTTGCCCCGCAAAAGTATACACTTAATACGGCATTTAACGGAAAGTAACCTCAAAACCGTGCATTTTAACTTATAAATTTTAAACCAGAGAACAGTATTCGGCTTCTTTAGAAAGATCGACATTAATGGTGTAACAATTATTTTGCTATCCATTAAACCATTTACCAATTGCCCGGTCTAAACCAGACAATAACCCCACATCAAAACTTATAAATGAAAAAGTTTTTACTCGCGCTGGTACTTTTGTTTACCATCGTAGGAGCATATGCTCAAACTGCCTCTATTACGGGTTCCATCCGTAGTGCCCAGGATAAATCGGCGTTGCCTGGCGCCAGTGTGTTGCTGGTTAACGGAACTACAGCAGCCACCGTAGCATCTGTTACTGACACCGAAGGTAATTTCCGGTTTGAGCGCGTAGCTTCCGGCGATTATACTATAAAGATCAACTATCTTGGTTTCCAGCCATTTAGCAAGAGTATAAAAATGGAAGGCAAAGCTCTTAACCTGGGTGCACTTATCTTGGAAGAAGCTTCAACAGCTATAGGCGAAGTGGAAGTTGTAGGCCGCGCGCCGCTTGGCGAGCAGAAAGGCGATACTTCGCAGTTTAATGCCAAAGCATTTAAAACAGCGCCCGATGCAAGTGCCGAAGAACTGGTAACCAAAATGCCGGGCATCACCATTCAGGATGGTAAAATACAGGCCCAGGGCGAGGAAGTGAAGCAGGTTATGATAGATGGCAAGCGCTACACCGGCGAAGATGTAAGCTCAGCGGTACGTAATATCTCTGCGGATATGATTGAAAGTGTGCAGGTTTTTGACGGACAGAGCGACCGCGCCGCCTTTAGTGGCTTTGATGACGGTAACCGTGTAAAAACGCTGAACTTTACCACTAAAAAAGATCGTCGCCAGGGGTATATGGGTAAAATATCGGCTGGCTACGGCACCGACGAGCGCTACATGGTGGGTGCAGCCGTTAACTACTATAATGGCAACAGACGCGTAACCGTTACCGGTTTAACCAACAACATCAACATGTCTGACTTTTCGGTAGGCGAAACACCGGGGGGTGGCATGCGTGGCCGCCGTGGTCCTTTTGGCGGTGGTTCTCCAAACGGTATCAGCAACACCAACATGTTCAGCATCAACTTTAACGATATGCTGGGCAAGAAAATAGAAGTAAGCGGAAACTATAGTTTCACGAACCGCGATAACGAAAATAACCAGTACCGCTTCCGCGATTTCATTAACACCGACACCACCTACCTGGAAAACACGCTGGATAATGAAAAGGATAACAGCCATCGCTTTAACCTGCGCTTGCAATACAACATCAACGAAAACAACCGTTTATTGGTAACCCCGAGCATCAGCGTACAAAATACCGATGCCATAAACTATATCAACGCATCAACTATAGATAACGCAGAAACGGCCGAAGCACAAGCACTGACCAGCTCACTTACGAAAAGCGATAGCCGCAATGCCAACATCAACTTTAATAACAACATCCTTTACTCGCACCGTTTCGGCGAATCTGGACGCATACTAACTACTAACTTTACAACCAGCTATAGCAGCACCGACGCTAAAACGTACCAGCTGGAAGACACTGATAATAACACCGACCCGACAAAAGATGTGAACAGAAACCAGTTTATAAACCTGGACAGGGATTTCCTGACATGGAGCGGTAACGTGGATTATTCGCAGCGTTTAGGCGAGAATTCAAGGCTGCAGCTGGAGTATAACATTGGCAACCAGATAAACGATTCAGACAGAAGAACTTTTGACTTTATAGCAAGCGACAGAGTGTATGACGGTAACCCGAATGCCCCGCTGAGCAATACGTTCAAGAGCGATTACCTTTCTCAAACGTTTGGGCCAAGCTACCAGTACCGTTCTGAAAAAGTAAGGTTCCAGGCCAACATGCGCTACCAGATCGCATCGCTGCAAAGCGAAAACCTGTACCCTGAGCCGTATCCTTTCAAGCGTGATTTTAATGCCATACTTCCTTCTGCGGAGTACGAGTACAAATTCTCGGAGCAAAGCAACCTGAACATTAACGTCCGTTCAAACACCAATGTGCCTTCAGTAACTAACCTGCAGGAAGTGCTGGATATATCAAGACCAACACAGTTACGCATCGGTAACCCGGAACTTGACCAGGATTATCAGAATCGCATCAACATCCGTTACCGTAACTTTAATGCCGAAACCAACCGCGTGTTCTTTGCAGGTATGTTTGGTACCATTACCCAGAATTACATAGCCAACAGCGTTTACACCCGCGATATTCCGGCTGATTTTACAGAAGGCTACACGCCGCAGCCAGGTGCCCGTTTATCACGCCCTGTAAACATGGATGGCTATTACAACGTGCGTTCGTTCCTGAACTATGGCCAGCCGCTTACTTTTATCAGCTCTAACTTTAACCTGTTTAGTATGGTAGGTTTTGAGCGCGAGCCGGGCATGCTGGATGGTAAAGTAAACTATGCCAACACTACCAATTTAGGTGCAGGCATAAACATCAGCAGCAACATCAGCGAAAAGGTAGATTTCACGATCTCTACCAACTCTAACTATAATATTGTTAAAAATACACTGCTGACACAAAACAGCAACTACTTTACTCAAAACACCAACCTGCGTTACAACTGGATTCTGTTAAAAGGACTGGTTTACCGCACCGAGCTGAACCATGTGTACAATTCAGGTTTATCGCGTGGCGTTGACCCAAGCTACATACTATGGAACATGAGCCTGGGCAAGAAACTGTTTAAAAACCAGCAGGGCGAACTTAGCTTTAGCGTGAACGATGTGCTGGGTCAGAATGTAAGTGTGCAGCGTAACGTAGAAACAGACTACATCGAGGATGTGCAGTCAACTGTATTGCAGCGCTTCTTTATGGTAACGTTTACTTACAACCTGAAGAAGTTTGCCAGTGGCTCTGCCCCTGAGGAAAACATGCGCAGAAACTGGGGTCCGGGCATGCGCGGCCATTAACAGAAAGCCATTTAGAGCTAGTGGACAAACTAAAAAAAGCCTGTAGTTACTGCAGGCTTTTTTGCTTTTTATGGCCTGCTCCGTTCCGGCTCAATTTATATTGATTCTTAATTTTATGATTCTGAAATTGAGAATAAACTATAACCCCAACACAACCATGAACGAAGCTCATTTGCATATCACGTTAAACCATGTACCTATTATAGGAAGCATCATTGGTGTTATTATTTTGGCGGCAGGTATGTTCTTTAAAAGCCGCGACACCATCCGGACGGCATTGTTTATACTTATAGTTAGTGCCATAGCCGCCATCCCCACTTACCTGACCGGAGAAGAAGCCGAAGAAACCGTAGAACATATGCAGGGCATGAGCCACGACCTGATCCACGAACACGAAGAAAAAGCAGAGCTATACATCTGGCTTATAATTGGTGTCGGGGTGCTGGCGGCCATCTCATTTTTTGCTGATGTAAAGCAAATGGCCATGCGCAAAACCCTTTTCATTTTAACGATTGTACTAGGTCTGGTTTCCATTTTTGTGGCACGGCAGGTAGGCACATCTGGCGGCGAAATTAATCACCCCGAAATACGTTCTGACTTTGTGCCAACCGCTGAAGCACAAGAGTAAACTATAGCTATAGTTGCCATAACCAAAAAGCCCTGCCAGTTTATAGTTGGCAGGGCTTTTAGCTTTTTATAGTTTGGTTAAGTGGCTGTTTAAAATTAACTCTAAGCCGGGCGCAACACTTTTTTGCGTGCTGGTAAACTATAAAGTATCAGGCCGCCGGTTACCAGCAACATGCCTACATTACCGGTTAAGTTTGGCCAGGCAATTCCCAGCAGCAGCACCTCTCCTGTTACGGTTGCCAGTATCTCTATAGATTGGGTTGCCTCTACGGCAGCAAGTGCGGCGCTATCGGTGCGGGCAAGGTGGGTGGCTTTAAAAAACAAAATGGTACCAATTACCCCGGAACTTAAGGCAATTACAAAAACGGCCCATAGTTGGGTTTGTCCGGGTAAGCCAGCCTGGTAGTAACCTATACCCATTAATATAAATAGCGCCGGTAAACTACCCATGGCTGTTCCGGCAACGCGCTGCATTGCATTAAGTTCGTAGCCTTGCTCTTCTACAAAAAGCAGCATTTTGCGGTTAGCCAAGGGCCAGATAACAGCGGCAAGCAAAACAAGCACAATACAAATCAGCAGTTGAGCATCGGAATAGGATCCGTTACGCTGGCTCCATTGCATCAGGGCAATACCGACTAATATAAGTATAGAAAGTAGCAGGGCCCGCACAGGTATTTTTGCACGACTATCTTTATACAGAAAGGGCGAAAGCAAAATGCCGGCAACTATTGTAAACTGGAAAACACCTGCAACCAGCCAACCTGGCCCGAAGGAGGCAGCAGCCGTTAGCAACACATATACCAACCCAAACCAGATACTTCCCCAAAACACCCATGTGCCGGGCATTTTAAGTAAAATGCGCCATAATGGCTTCAACTGGTCTTTAATCTGTAATATCCCTAGTAAGATCACAAGCAGGAAAATGGTACGCAACGATACCGTCCAGGCCCAATGCCCGTTCGCTACCGAAATAAAGCTGTTGAAAACGTAAGTAGAGCAGAAAAAGACTGATGCCACCACGCCCATACCAATTGCCTTCAAGTTCTGATTTGCCTGCATACTTTCTCCTGTTTAAGAATGTAAAAGTACGGGCAAAACCGGTTTAAGTCACGGCACTTTATACGTCAGCTATGGTACTTTCGGAACCACTTGCCCTGAACTGCATCGGTGTAAGGCCTGCCATGCGCTTAAAGAACCGCACAAAATAGGAATCGTCTTCAAAGCCCAGCTTATAGGCAATCTCTTTAACGGTTAAGTTACAGAAATGTAAAAGGCGCTTACTTTCGAGCAGCAGGCGTGCGTTTTGCATATCGGAAACAGTGGTGTGCAGGTACTGACGGCAAAGATTGTTGAGGTGTTTGGGCGTAATGTGCAGAGCTTCGGCATAAAACGAGATTGGCTTATGTGCCAGGTAATGATCTTCTATGAGCGTGCTCAGTTTAAAAAGGCGCTCGCTGTGGCGGGCCGGGGTAAGCTGGGCAATTTGTACATGGCATTCACGGAGCAGGTAACTCAACAGTATAAACAGATAACGCGAAAGTATAGCCTGGCTGGGTGTTTCCTGCTTCAATTCCAGAACTATAAGCTCAGAAAGTTTCAGAAAAAACTGTTGCAGATCTTCTGGCAAGTCGAGGTACGGGTGCTGGTACACAGCGCCAAAAAGTACCAGCGCATCGTGAGCAGTTAGCCCGGTTGCCTGCAGAAAAGCTTCCGAAAAAAACAAGATCACTCCTTGCTCTTGCAAAGACAACCGCTGATGCACCTGCCCCGGCCCGATAAGAAAAAGCCTACCCGCCAGCATATCGTATCTCCGGAAGTCAATCAGGTTATCGCCGCCTTTGGTTTCCTGCACAAACATAAGCTGGTAGGCATCGTGGCGGTGCGGAATAGCAGACAATTCACTTTTAAACTCCTGCAGCGGCATAACGGCTATTTCGCGTTCAAACAGCAGGTCCTGGGTAGGTAAAGTATAGTTGTTCTGCTTTTTCATGGATTTAAGGAGCGAACAACCAAAGTAAGCATAATTTAACCTATAAAAGGCAGCTATAGGCTAATTTCTATCTTAATGTAGTTGAAGTTATTGCGTTATAAACCAATTAATTCTTTAAATTAGTATAGTGTTTAATAATTAAAGTATATTTCAACTATAAACCCTCTTTTAATACACTCACTATCAAACTAAAACTATGGATACCAACTATTTACCTTTTGAGCAGGTCGGCTTTATACTTTTAACTTTAATCTGTGTGGGGTTTATACTTTGGGGCTCACACAAAATCTTTACGCGCTTAGGCTATACTTCTGCAAAAGCTACAAAACGAACAGCTATAGTTGCCGCAATACTTTTAACGTGGCTTACCGCTGCCAGTATACTTTCACTAACAGGCGTCATAAAGGATTTCTCGGGCACCCCGCCTAAATTCTTCGTCATCATCCTGATTCCGATGCTGACTATAGTTATTGTTACGTTTCATCCAAAATTCAGGGAATTTATAAAGCATGTTCCGGAACAGTGGCTCATGTACATCCAGGTTTTCAGGGTGCCGGTTGAGTTGTTTCTGTGGTGGCAGTTTTTAGATGGGCTTACGCCTGTACAAATGACTTTTGAAGGCAGAAACTTTGACCTGCTGACCGGTTTAACAGCTCCGGTTTTTGCCTGGATCTGTTACGCGCAGGGTCGCAGACTACACAAATTGGCAATCGCCTGGAACATTGCCGGGCTGGTACTTTTACTTAACATCGTAATTACAGCTATACTTTCGGCACCGGTGCCTTTCAGAGTGTTTATGAATGAGCCGGCTAATACACTGGTAGCCGAATTCCCGATTGTGTTTCTGCCCTCATTCCTTGTGCCGCTTGCTTTTGCCATGCACTTTTTCTTTTTCCGGAAAATGTACCTGCAACACCGTTCGCCTGCATCAGCAAATATAGCACCTGCCGCCATCTAACCCGGAATTATACCTGCTATAAACTATAAGTTAGTTAAAGCGTTTGCTGCATCGTACCTTTGTAGCTTATACGTTATACTATGGCTGCCACTTTCCAGGACCTGAAACTGAACAACACACTACTGCAGAACCTGCAGGAACTGAACTATACGACTCCTACTCCTATTCAACAAAGCGCTATTCCGTTGCTTTTAAGCGGGCAAGATGTGGCCGCGCAGGCCGAAACCGGAAGTGGCAAGACAGCAGCGTTTGGTTTGCCCATCATTCAGCAGGTTAATACCGAAAAACAACAGGTACAGGCGCTTATACTTGTTCCCACACGCGAATTAGCTTTACAGGTAAGGCAGGAACTGAAACAGTATGCCAAAAACATCTCTAACTTAAAAATCAGTGCTTTTTACGGTGGGCACTCTTTTTCACAGGAGCGTGCATCGCTGGCACATCCGCCTCAAATTCTGGTAGCCACGCCCGGCCGCCTTACCGATCACTTATTTAGAAAAACGGTAGACCTAAGCCAGGTAAACCAACTGGTGCTGGACGAAGCTGATAAACTGATGGAAATGGGCTTTGAGGAAGAGATTGACCAGATTATGGAGGCAATACCAGCTAAACGTCAGGTTATACTTTTCTCGGCAACCATGCTACAGGATGTGCAGGACCTGATCAAAGATTCGCTCAAAAATCCGCAGTTTGTAAAAGCATCAGCTAACGCCATTCCGGAACAGTTAACACTGATTGGGGTAAAAGTGGAGCAGACCCAGAAGCAAGACACAGTAGTTAGCCTGCTTAGAAATATAAAAGCCGGAGGTACTGTAGTGTTCTGCAATACCCGCGCCGCTGCCGACGAACTAGCCCATGCCTTAAAAGCTGATGGAATTGCTGCCCGCCCGCTGCATGGCGGCATGGAACAACCTGACCGCGATAAAATGATGACGCTTTTCCGGAATGGTACGACACAGGTATTGGTAGCCACCGACCTTGCCGCACGCGGCCTGGACATTGCCCTGCTCGAAACTATAGTGCATTATGAGTTGCCCGATGATGTAGCCGCTTACCAGCACCGTAGTGGGCGCACCGGTCGGGCCGGCAAAAAAGGAACGGTTTATACGTTAGCAACGCCACGCGACGAACGTAAGCTTCGCGATTGGGATATGGTGCGGATGGACAGCTGGCTTAAAGCAGAAGAGCTCCTGAAAAAATCTGGGCCAACTATAGCACCATCAGCTGCTTTTGCAACTATAACTATAAATGCCGGCCGAAAAGACAAGATCAGCCCGCGCGATATTGTTGGCGCTATAGTTGCCGAAACCGGGTTAAAACACGACCAGATAGGCAAGATTGAAGTGCAGGACAGAGCCAGTTTTGTAGCCGTACCGAGTGCGGAAGCCCAAACTATAGTTGAGAAACTGAGCAATGGAAAGATAAAAGGTCGAAAGTTCAGGGTGCATCTGGTCAAGTAATTATAGTTTTCATTTCCATTACCTTAGGCGCAATTAGCTAATTTCCTTAGCAAAACTATAGCGTAAAATGCTAAAAAAGTTTACCTTTACCTCTTATGGAGATCATGGTAGGTTTTGCCGCATTTTTAACCGGAGTTATAGTTGCTTTTCTGGCCCTGAAAGGTAAGCTGAACGCCTTACAACAAACTATAAATCAGTCTGCGGTTACGCAGGGTGTTTTAGAAGGACAAGCGAAATTGAAAGCTGATGAAGCGGAGCAATTAAAAGCCCAACTGCGCGAAAACCAGACCGAAATACTGGACCTGACCAACGCGCTCACCAAAGCCGAAACCGACTACGATTACCTGAACCAGCGCCTGCAGGAGCAAAATAAGGAACTGGAACAACTCCGTGAAAAATTCCTGCAGCAGTTCCAGAGCATCTCCAACCAGGTGCTGATGAACAACGCCGAGCATTTCAAAAAAGCCTCTGCCGAAAACCTGGAGCAAATTCTCTCGCCGCTAAAAGAGCGCATTAAAGAATTTGAAGCCAAAGTAGATGCTACCTATGAAAAATCGCTGAAAGAAAGTGTATCCCTGAAAGAGCAGATTACGCAGCTGGCTTCGCTTAACCAGCAAATGAGCCAGGATGCCCTGAACCTGACCAAAGCTCTGAAAGGTGAAAGTAAAACACAGGGTAACTGGGGTGAATACCTGTTGGAAAGCCTTTTGGAGAAATCCGGGTTGCGCAAAGGTTTGCATTATGAGCGCGAAGAAGTACGCCAGAACGACGAAAGCAAAGTATACCGTCCGGATGTAATTATTCACCTGCCCGATAGCAAACACCTGATTATTGACTCTAAGCTTTCGCTAGTAGCTTATGAGGCCTATTGCAGCTGTGAAGACGATAGTCAATTGGAAGTATACCTGCGTAGCCACATTAACTCAATCCGTTCACACTTCCGCGACCTGAGCGGCAAGAATTACCACAGGCTGAGCGGCATTAATTCCCCGGATTTTGTGATGATGTACATCCCGATTGAGCCTGCTTTTAACCTGGCCCTGCAACACGACCATGACCTGTTTACCGATGCCTTTGAAAAGAACATTGTACTGGTAACTACCTCTACCCTTTTGGCAACATTGCGCACTGTAGCCGGCGTGTGGCGTCAGGAAGACCAGAAACGCAACGTGCTGAAAATTGCAGAAGAAAGCGGTAAACTATACGATAAATTTGTAGGCTTCGTAGACGACCTGAAACTGATCGGCAAGCATATGGAAAGCAGCCAAAGCGCATACAACTCCGCCATGAATAAGCTAACCGAAGGCAAAGGCAACCTGATACGAAGAGTTGAAATACTAAAAGAGCTTGGCGCCAAAACCAGCAAGAATATAGACGAAAGCCTGTTACTGGAGGCCCAAGCAACCGAAGAAAATCAGGAAGTAAATCTATAGTTTCTGGTATTAAGTTAACTCCCTAACCCCTCCTCTGAGGGGAATATTCTCTAGCTATAGTTTAGCCAGGCACTAATAATTTTTAGTTTGGCTAGCATATAAACCATATAAACTATAGGTTTCCCACTTTTCAGATCTCTAACTAGAAGTTTGATTCCAATTAATTCTATCTTGTCTCTACCGCAGGTTTTAAACTTGAGGTTTGATATGGCGTTTAGTTTGTAACTCAACTGTGCCAGAGGCCTAACTATAGTTCGTCACGAACGAAGACGCGCGCCATAGATACGCTTTCATACTATAGCTTATAGTTCAGCAATAAACTACGGCGCCAGAGCGTAAACTATAAGCTACAAACTTATCCCCCTCCTCGTAGGGGTTAGGGATGGGTTAACTTAATACCAACTACAACCTTACAACTCCGCTATTGCTAATGCATCACGAAACAAGTATCTTAGTAAGATAACCACAACACACCTTATGAAAAAAATCATTTTAACCGGCTTAACAGCTGCCATACTCTTCTCCTGCTCTAGTCAGAAATCGGAGACAGCGGAAAACACCACAACCACTGAACTGACGTCGGAGCAACAGGAGGCCCAGGCTTTCCTGGACGAATATTCTAAAACATTCCAGGACCTGTATACCAAATCGGCGGAAGCGGAATGGGCATCGAACACAAAAATTGTGGAAGGAGACTCTACCAACGCTGTTGCCACCCGCAAAGCCAACGAAGCTTTTGCAGCCTTTACTGGTAGCGTTGAGAATATAGAGAAAGCTAAAAAATACCTGGAGCAAAAGGACAAGTTAACCGACATACAGGTAAAACAGCTGGATGCTATACTTTATGCGGCAGCCAATAACCCTCAAACAGTGCCTGATGTAGTAAAAGCCCGAATCAAAGCCGAAACCGAGCAAACCGAAAAACTATATGGTTTCGATTACCGCTTAAATGGCAAATCTGTTACCACCAACGACATCGACAACATCCTGAAAACGGAGAACGATGTTAAGAAACGCCTTGCCGCCTGGAACGCGAGTAAAGAAGTGGGTCCCGGCCTTAAAACCGGCCTGCTGAAGCTGCGCGACCTGCGAAACAAAACTGTTCAGAACCTGGGCTACGACGATTATTTTACCTACCAGGCCTCTGACTATGGCATGACGCGCCCGGAAATGATGGCGATGATGGAGAAAATTAACCAGGAACTGATGCCCTTGTACCGCGAGTTGCACACTTATGCCCGTTACGAGCTTGCTAAAAAGTATGGTGTAAAACAAGTGCCTGATTACCTGCCTGCCCACTGGCTTCCTAACCGCTGGGGACAGGACTGGAGCCCGATGGTAGAAGTAAAAGGCATAGACCTTGATGGTGCTCTGAAAGCCAAAGGCGACAAGTGGCTGGTAGAGCAGGCGGAACGATTTTATGTAAGCCTTGGCTTTGATGAGTTACCGGAATCGTTTTACACGAAATCGAGCTTGTACCCGCTACCGCCAAATGCCAACTATAAAAAGAACAACCACGCCTCGGCCTGGCACATGGACCTGGATAAAGACGTGCGCAGCCTGATGAGTGTTGAGCCTAACTCGGAATGGTACGAAACCACGCACCACGAACTGGGCCATATTTACTATTACATGACCTATACCAACCCGGATGTGCCGGTATTGCTTCGCGGTGGCGCTAACCGTGCGTACCATGAGGCAATTGGTAGTTTGATGGGCCTTGCTGCAATGCAGAAACCATTCCTGGCTGAGTTGCAGTTGATAGACAAGAACACCCAAACCGACGAAGTACAAACCTTACTAAAAGAAGCGTTGAGCTACGTAACGTTTATACCGTTTGCATCGGGCGTAATGAGCGAGTGGGAACACGACTTTTATGCTAAAAACCTGCCTGCTGACCAACTGAACAAACGCTGGTGGGAGCTTGCCAAAAAGTACCAGGGCATGGTGCCGCCAACCGAGCGCGGCGAAAACTACCTGGATGCAGCAACTAAAACTCACATTAACGACGACGCAGCGCAGTACTACGACTATGCTTTGTCTTATGTGATTCTGTTCCAGTTGCACGACCACATTGCCAAAAACATCCTGAAGCAGGACCCGCACGCTACCAACTATTATGGGAACAAAGAAGTTGGAAAGTTCCTGCACGATATTATGTATCCAGGCGCTTCGGCAGACTGGCGTAAGATGCTGAAGGATAAGACAGGAGAAGAGCTAAGCGCAAGAGCGATGGTGGCCTACTTCCAGCCATTGATGGATTATCTGAAACAGCAGAACAAAGGCCGCAAGTACACTATTTAAGGTAATTATGAATGCTGAACTATGAACTATAGTTTGGCAAAAGAAAAAAGCAGCGACGGAGATTTCTGTCGCTGCTTTTTTTTATAGTTTACTTGGAGTACGATAGCAACACACTATCCTATTCGCTAATAATTTGCTTCTACGGCGGGCACATCCACTAGTATAAACGACGCTTTAGATGCTGCATGGAACGTGATCATTTCCTGGTCTTCTAATCTTAACTGGTCATTTTGTTCCAGTTCTACACCATTCACGAGCAGGGTACCATCCAATACATACACCAGATTCTTGCGAAGCTTAAAAGTCTGGTAATTTAAATCCTTGCCCTGGCTAAAGTTACCGTAAAAAATAGTAGAATTAGAATTGATGAACACCACATCTTCCAGCACTTTCTGACCAGTTACCAAAGGTACCAACTCATCTTTGGTATCCATAAAATCTATCTTAAGGTGCTCATACGAGGGTGCAAGGCCACGCTTATTTGGCAAAAACCATAGTTGCAATAAATGAACCTCGGCATCAGACCGGTTTGCTTCCGAATGTGTAATGCCTGTGCCCGATGTCATGCGTTGTACTTCTCCGGCATGTATCACCAGTTCGTTACCCAGGTTATCGGTATGTGTTAGTTCTCCATCCAGCACTATCGTTACAATTTCCATCTCGGTGTGCGGGTGTGTCGGGAAGCCAGAGTTAGCACTTACGTAATCATCGTTAAATACCCGCAACGGACCAAACTGCACATTACCCGGATCGTAGTAATCAGCAAAGGAGAAAAGGTAATTGGAGCGGAGCCAGTCTCCGGTTTTAGCTTCGTGGCGCTCGGTTGCGCTTATCTGTCTTATCATGATACTGCTATAAGTATAGGTTTAGCATATTACACACTGTTTACTTACTGTTAGCCTTTACGCATATTTACACTTAGTTGTTAAAAATGCTCTATTTTGGTTATCTTATGCTTAGCAAATAAAAAACCCTGCACACAAACATGTGCAGGGTTTATAAAAGTCAATAGTTCGATTATATTAATCTACCTTCTTTAGCTTTTGCATTTCCTTTTGCAGGTCTAAAACTATAGATGATAACTTATCAAGCGAAAGGTCAGCAATCGGGAACGTAGAACTGATATATGATTTAGCTTCCCAGATTTCCAGAATATCTTCCACATGAAGCTCGTACGGGGAATACACAGGGTTATCGGAGTGCAGGCGAAGTACGGCTGTATTTTCCAGCTTATTGTAAATGCGCTTAAACACCACACCCTCTTTCTGGCTAACTATAATACAAGGTGTGCCATCCTTTATAGTTTTCCAATCCTCAATGTAACGGCCAACTATAACAGTACCTGATGTAATGGGCAGCATTGAGTCGCCGCTAATCTCAAAAGCCCGGAAAGTACCACTGGTACCCAGCATTGGCAACTTAAAACGAGGAAGCTCTTCTATAAATTCAGGGTCGGCATACCCGTTCAGGTAGCCGGCGCTTGCTTTTAAAGGTACCAATTCGATATTTTCCTTATCATCACCATCAACAGTAATCGCCAATACACGCAGTTTACCGCCTTCAGTATTGGTTGCATTACCTTTTGCTTTCTGTGTACTAAGGTCTATGGTTATAAGGTCATCAAGTGTGATACCGAACAGCGTGGCAATATTTACCAAAGTGCTCAGTTTAGGCTCAGCCCTCCCCTCTTCGTAAGCCCCCACCAGCGACCGTTTAATATCAAGCTTCTCGGCAAGTTGTGCCTGTGTGTAGCCAGCCTGTTTTCTGAGATATCTTAAATTAGATGTTACCATGTCTGTAGTTATGCCAAAGTTGTTAGCTTAAAATCTGCTTATATTAGATATACGAGCAAAAGAAAAGTAAATATAAGAAGACTTTATTTAATTTACTAACAATATTAGCAAATATATAATTCTGCACTTTTACAAGTATAACAATTCTTTAAATTGTTGTGGTGTTATGAAGATTTTATTCAAAATTAACCATTTACTTCATTTTGTTATACTTATTCTTTGTAAAGTGTGTAACTATTATTTTGAAATCACCTCACTACAATCCTATATTTACAACTCAAACAAACCCATTACTGCACTGTTAATCAGTGATTAACAAACTTAATGCAATTTGCTTTATATTAAATAATGCATATATTTAAATTTTAAGCATAATTAAAAACTTTAGAAAAATACAACCTCTTATAGTTTGAATATATAAATTTTTAAAAACCTTCAGGTATTGAACTTTATAAAGAAGGCCGCAGTTACGTATCAAATTACAAAAGGTTACAAATAGGAATTTTAACTTTTAGCCAAAACAAGTTTAAGATGAATTACGCATTCAAGAAAGCCTTATCGTTGGCTTTTCTGGCTTCTGCTGTCACCCTGACAAGCTGCCAGAAAGAAGATTTAATGGAAGAGCAGTTTGACCAAGCCACTGCTACCTTTTCTGAAATTAAAAGCCAGCCCATTGAAGGACAGTACATTGTAGTAATGAAGCACTCTGGTGCCACCGCTACAGCTACCAGAAACAACGGCCTCAATGCACGCGATCGTCAGAACATCAGAAGCATTCGTCAGCGACTGATTGAGGAAATCAGCATTGAACCTGCTTCAGTAAAAGAAACCTTTGATGGAGCCATTAATGGTTTTGCTGCCAAGCTATCGAAAGAGCAACTTGAAAAGCTAAAGTCAAACCCTGAGGTTGCTCATATAGAGCAGGACAGAATTATTTCGCTTACCAGGCCATCTGCTTTGAGCAAAAAGACTGACACCAACCTCTTTAAATCAAAAGGTGGAAAGAAGCCAACCACTTCGCCAACTGAGCCAGCCCCGGAACCAACTCCTGAGCCAACCCCAACCGAACCGGTACCTACAGAGCCAGTTCCAACTGAACCTACCCCGGTTGTAACAGAACCAACTCCTACTACCAGAAACTATAACACAATTACTCCGCTTGCAGGTGAACTTGTTCCCTGGAATGTTGCCCGCGTGGGATATGGCGATGGTACCGGCAAAACTGCCTGGATCATTGACTCTGGTATCGATACTGACCACCCGGACCTGAATATAGATCTGGCCAGAAGCACTTCGTTTATTTATGGTGTAACGTCTGTTGAAGATGGTTATGGCCACGGAACAGTAGTTGCCGGTATAATTGCAGCTAAAAATAACGGTACAGGTATGATAGGCGTTGCATCAGGTGCTACTGTTGTTGCCCTGCGCGTTTTTGATGATGCTGGTAAAGGCACTATCTCACGAGCTATATCAGCGGTTAACTATGTAATTAATGTAGGTGCAGCTGGCGATGTGGTTAACATGAGCCTTGGTGGTGGCATATCTTCAACCCTGGATAATGCCGTTAAAACTGCAGCAGCAAAAGGAATCATGTTCGCGATTGCTTCTGGTAACAGCGGAACAGATTGTGTAAACAACTCTCCTGCCCGTGTAGATGCAACAAACGTTTACACTGTTACAGCAATGGACCGTTACGATCGTTTTGGAACCTTCTCAAACTATGGCACGCCTGTAGACTTCTCAGCGCCTGGTGTAAATGTAACCAGCACAGTTAGAGGCGGCGGTATCAGCCAGTACGAAACAGGCACTTCATTTGCAGCACCACACGTAGCAGGTATTTTATTACTGCAAGGCAAAGTTAACACTAACGGTACCGTTACCGGCGATGTGGATGCTAACCCGGATGCTATCGCCATACTATAGTAACAGAACAAGAACTAAAGCATAATAAAAATGCCGGCCCTGATAGGCCGGCATTTTTATTTTATAGTTAATACTTTCTATACTTCTGTTTTAAACAGGGAGATGGCTAAGCGAATTTTATGATACTCGTATTGTTCTCCCAGGGCTTCGTACAAGTCTTTTAGTTTAGCATCGGGGCCTAAACTGGCGATGGCTTTTCGTATCTCAGTAAACTCCTTTTTAGTTATAAACCTGTTCAGATCAACTTCATAACCTTGTTCATATAAAGTGGCTAAATGCGAGTATATAGTTACCGGATTAAGGTTACGTTGCCTGGCTATCTGCTCAGGGTTATTGCCGGCTTTGTAGGCTTCGTAAGTTACCAGGTGCGTTGCGCCTTTCAGTTTATTGCCTTTATCCTGCTCCTCGGTCATAAAGCTGATGATCTCATTCACAAAATCATAGCCATAACGCTCATACTTCAGAGAGCCAACCCCGGAAATAGCCAGCATGGCAATCCGGTTAGTTGGTTTCTCAGCAGACATTTCCTGCAAGGTACTGTCCGTAAAAATAACGTAAGGCGGCACCCCGTACTCATCAGCCATTTTCTTACGCAAGGTTCTAAGCCTTTCAAACAACGCATCCTGAACAACTTCTTTTTTAGGTCTTGCCTTGCGCACCTCTTCTGTAGGCTGTTTAACTTCATCAAACTTAACAAGCTGCACTTTTCTGCCTTCAAATAAAACCTGACGGCTTTGCTCTGTCAGTTTCAGGGCATACTTCTGATCATAGGCCAGTTCAACCAGGCCGGCATTCAGCATTTGGTGCAGGTAACGCTGCCAGTCCATTGTACTTATTTCGCGGCCGGCCCCATAGGTTTTAATCCTGTCATAGCCACCCTCCAGCACCTGTGCATTTCGGGAACCCCGCAACACATCAATCAGCAACCCCATGTTTACCTGCTCCTGGGTGCGGGCTATAGCCGAAAGTGCTTTTTGTACCAGTAGCGTACCATCAAAAGAAGTTGGCGGATTACGGCATATATCACAGTTGCCACAGTCTTTGTGCATGGTTTCGCCGAAGTATTGCAGCAGTATTCGGCGGCGGCAAATAGTGGCTTCGGCATATTGTTGCATGCGGTCCAGTTTTACCAGTTGCAGTTCCAGTTGTTTTTCGCTGCCCTCCGTTAGCATGCTGCGCATACTCATCACATCGGCATAACTATAAAACAGCAATGCATCAGATGCGGCGCCATCACGACCGGCACGGCCAATTTCCTGGTAATAGCCTTCTATATTTTTAGGCAGGTTATAGTGTATCACCCACCGCACATTCGACTTATCAATTCCCATCCCGAATGCTACTGTAGCACAAACGATTTGCACGTCATCTTTCAGGAAATCTTCCTGTGCTTTGGCACGTTGTTGGGCATTCATGCCGGCATGGTAACAGGTGGCTTTAAAACCGTTTTTCTTCAGCTTATCCGCAATTGCTTCGGTACCCTTACGGCTCAAACAATAAATAATACCCGGTTGCCCGTGGTGCCGCTCCAAAAACTCCGTAATTTTATTCAGCCTGTCACGCCCAGGCTTTACCATCAGGTTAATGTTTGGCCTGTCAAAAGAGGCAACAAAAACCTGTGGGTCACGGAGTGATAACTGGTCCTGTATATCTTTTTGGGTAAGTTTGTCGGCGGTAGCGGTAAGCGCTACCATGGGCGTTTGCGGAAACTGCTGTTTCAGTATTCTAAGCTGGGTATATTCCGGTCGGAAATCGTGTCCCCATGCCGAGATACAGTGTGCTTCATCTACAGCAAACAGGGAAACCTGTATCCGCTTCAGGAAATTCAGAAACCCGGATGACAACAGCTTTTCAGGAGAAACATACAGCAGTTTAAGTTCACCGGCCAGGCAGGCATTCTCTACCTGATACTGCGCTTCAGCAGATAAAGAACTATTAAGAAAGGCAGCTTTTATTCCGTTTTCAAGCAAGGCCTCTACCTGGTCTTTCATTAACGCAATAAGCGGCGAAATAACTATAGTTATACCCGGCATTACAACGGCTGGCACTTGGTAGCAGACAGATTTTCCGCCTCCGGTCGGCATCAGCACTACCACATCTTCACGGTTCAGGACGCGGGAGATGATCTGCTCCTGCATCGGTCTGAAATTATCGTAACCAAAGTATAATTTTAGCGCCTCACGCGCCTCCCTGATCTGCATCATAATCCTGTTTAGAGCCACAAACTATAGTTGCAGCACTTTCTCTCCTTACCCAAAGATAAGACTATTTTAGCCATGGGAACAGTGCAGGCTAAACCATAGTTTCATAACCCTCAGAATATCAACACGTAGTTTGATAGATAACTTCTAAAATAAAAAACTATGAAATCTGAGAGAACAAACAACCTGGAGCATGTACTTATAAAGTGTATCACAGCCTGTGAAACCTGCGCAACTATGTGTCTTCAGGAAGATGATGTAAAAATGATGGCCCGCTGCATTATGCTGGACCGGGATTGTGCCGACATCTGTACGCTTACGGCCCGTTTTGTTGCCCGTAATTCAGAGCATGCCAAACACGTTATGAAAGAGTGCATTGAAATTTGTAAAATGTGTGCAGACGAGTGCTCTAAACATAGTCACGAACATTGCCAGAAATGTGCCGAAGCCTGCCGCGAATGCGCCGATGCCTGTTCGCAATGGATGAATGGCTAACACATTACATATAAATAAAAACGGGGCAGGATTTAACTCCTGCCCCGTTCTATTTTAAAGTGAGCTCTCTTACTAAAAGATCAGGTTTAGTATCCAGGTAAGTATAGCAATGGCAACGCCAAAGATAAGTGCGGTAAAAAAGCCGGCAATATCAATACCATCTACCAGGTAATCAGCCAGTAAAACCATCCCTACATTTATCACGATCAGGAACAAGCCCAACGTCATGATGGTGATCGGTATTGTAAGAAATGTTAGTACCGGCTTTACGAATGTGTTGAGCAGGGCCAGCACAAAGGCAAACACAAAAGCTGTTAAAAAGCTGTCGGTTATAGTTACACCAGGAATGATGTAAGTAGCTATTATTACGGCTATACCTGTAAGTAGTACTTTAATTAAAAATCCTGTCATGGGTGGTCGGTTTGTATAGTTATACTTTTATAGTTGAGTTCAGGCTATACTTCAAGCTTACCTTGCGATACGGCCATCCAGTTACAGATCTTGTATAGCAGGCGTGCCCCTACGTTCCCATTCCACTCGGTCTCTCCCGGGCCCACTTCGTTCAGGTCACAGCCAATTATCTCACGCCCTGATTTAACCAGCTGCTTTATAAGGTACACAGCTTCTTCAAACTCTAAGCCCCCTGGTACCGGTGTACCTGTTCCAGGGCAAAGCTTCGGATCAAGGGCATCAATATCAAAGCTCAGGTATACTTTCTGTGGCAACTGCGCAATTATCTTCTTGCATTCCTTTTTCCAGCTATCGCCGGCATACAGGTTTTCTTTCAGTATAGCATCATAGAAAATAGTGATGCGGCCATTTGACTGTTCGGCCATTTCTGCTTCGGCCTGGCAAAGGTCACGTATACCTACCTGCACCAGTTTTTTTACCTGCGGTACCTGTAAGGCATTGTACATGATAGACGCATGCGAATACTTAAAACCTTCGTAAGCTACACGCAAATCAGCGTGGGCATCCAGTTGTAGTATACCAAATTCGTCATGTCTTTCGGCCAGCGCATGAATCATACCTAGCGGTGTGCTATGGTCGCCGCCAAGTACGCATACTGCTTTGCCCTGATCCATGTAACCAAGTGCTTTCTGCTTCAGCCACTGTAACAGCTCCTCTCCTTTTGCGGTAACCTCTTCCGGTACACTTTCCAGATCACCAGCATCAGCTTCAGGCTGCCCTTCCTCCAGCCAGGTAATATACTTTTCGGCTTTCTCGCGCAGTTGGTCACTCACAGCATGCCACTCCTCCGATATCTCTTCCATAGCTATACCTGCTTTCCAGGCATCTTTTATGGCTGGCTCAAACAGGTCTATCTGTGGCGAAGCATCTAGAATAGCTTGCGGCCCATTTGCTGTACCGGCACTATAAGAAACGGTAACTTCCCAGGGCACAGGTATAACTACAACTTCGGCTTCATCCACCGTAAATGGCAGGCCAAAAAGTCCGGCGTTAATATCCCCAACGCCATTAGGGTCGAAGTTTGCTATTTTTTCAGCTTTGCTGTTAGGCTGTTGGTTCTGCGGAGTACTCATTTGTTACCTGGCCCGGTTTAGCGTTTAAAAGTTCTTTCACAAAGTTAGGAAGCGCGAAGGCAGCCATATGAATGTCCTCGTTATAATATTTCAGACCCTGCGCTTTCGAGAATGCTGCGGCTCCGTTCACATCAAACGTAAGTGGGTGTGCCTCCCCTTTTGAGGAATAAGAGAAACTCCAGGTACCAGTAGGATATGTTGGGATGGCAGCCAGGTAGCAATGTACTTTTTCAGCACCGAAAATCTGCTTATAAGTATCATAAATTTCTACAAACACGGCACTGTTAAAGCGTGGCGATTCGCTTTGCGTGATCATGATACCATCTTTTGTCAGGCAGCGATATACTTCCTGGTAAAACTCAGCTGTAAACAAGCCTTCGCCCGGGCCAACCGGATCAGCCGAGTCAACTATAATCAGGTCGTAGCGCTCATCCGCACATTCTTTAATATACTTGATACCGTCTTCAACCAGCAGGTTAAGGCGCGGATTATCAAAAGCAACAGCTGTTTCAGGAAGGTGTAGTTTGCAGGCTTCTATTACAAGTTCATCTATTTCCACCAGAGTAACTTCTTCCAGTTGCTCATAGCGCAATAGCTCACGCACGGTACCACCATCGCCGCCACCAATTACCAACGCACGTTTTGCTTTCGGGTTGCTGAACATCGGCACATGGGTGATCATCTCGTGGTATACATACTCATCTTTCTGAGTGCACATTACCATACCATCCAGGGTAAGCAGGTTACCATAGGCAAGTGTTTCATATACTTCTACGCGCTGGTAAGGCGAATCTTTTTTGTAAAGCTGGTTGCCGGTATGTTTTAACGAAAGGGCAATGTTCTCATCACGCTCTGTAAACCACACATCGCGGGTTATTGTACCAAGCTTTTCCTGTGGCTGTGGAGAAACATCTCTCAGCGACTCCAGGTTGAAATCATTACGCTTTAACAGGTCTAACTGGCCACGGCGGCACTCCATGGCAGAACCATGGCTGGCCTCGAACGCATCTTTCAGGTAGTTATAAGATACCCAAGGGTCAACAGAATCGCCGCAGGTAAAAAGATCAACAGCTGCGTAGCCAAACTCCGGCCACGTATGAATTGCCAGGTGACTTTCCTGAATCACGACCACACCGGAAACACCGTATGGCGAGAAGTGGTGAAATGTACTGTTAATAACGGTTGCACCAGCGGTTTCGGCTGCAGCCACCATGCTGTTCTCGATATGAACAACGTCGTTCATCAGTTCAGGAGAACAGTTGTAAAATTCTACCAGGATGTGTCTTCCTAATGCGTTCATCAATTGCGTGTAAGATTGTGTAAAGTAATAATCTGGCAAAAAAACGAAATCTATGGCTATAATCAAAAGTATAGCTTATAGCATATCTTATACCTTGCTGGCAGGCAATAAGTTATAGAACCACAAATGGAATAAATAATTTCAGAGGAAGGAAGTAAAACTCAAATCTATAGTTTGAGCAAAGGGTAAAGTATAGCCGGGAAGGATATAAATCAGGCATTGGCACCTATACTTGTGCAAGACAAAGTATAGCGCTCTAAGTGGTAGCCCACAATAACTTTACAGGATGCAGGCTATAGTTAAACTATAAGTATAGCCGATCTTAAAATAGCAGAAGGTATAGATCTATTTTAAAACTGCTACCCGATCAGGCTTTTTTATCCATATCGAATGTACGAATGATATCCAGTATTTTAAGGAACGTGCTGGTATCGAAGAACAAAAGTAATGGTAGCTCTACGCTTTTAAAATTATGTGTAAACTTCGTGATAACGGTAAAAACAAGCGGCTGAAAAAGTGGATGTTGTACCAGTATATCTTTCAAGGAATCGGCAATGTGGCTTTTAGGAGCTTTAGGCGGCGAACCGTAAATATTGGCTTTCAGTATGTTGGCTAACTGGGTTACCATAGCGCCGGTAATAATGTTGCTGATCTCAAGTAGCAACGATTCCTGCATGGCATTTACTTCCCCTTTCTGCACCTCCAGCATGTTCAGGCAAACTTCAGACAAGCGCGAGATGTGGTCGTCTGAAAAAAGCATCAGCGTAGCGCCATTAAAGTCACCTTTAATATCGGACTGAATGATAAAGTGAGTGCTTTCGTATTTGGTTACCAGCTTTATCAGTTCTTTTACTTCTATTAACTGTATATCCGGAACTTTCAGGAGCACTTTATCTTTGGCTATAGCTGCAAAAGAGTCAGCTGCACGCGCCAATCCGATATTAAGGATTTCCTTAATGATGTCTCTTTCAAGTTCCGTTACGTTAGGTTCCTTTATGTTTGTCATGCTACTAAAAATTATGCTCGCCTGCCAATACTTGTTTTCTGCTAATAAAATAACGTGTTATTGCTGGTACATCCAGCACCAGGCAAACTTTACCTGACCCCAGCAGGGTAACACCTCCATACAGTTCAACGGCATCCAGTGGTTTGCTCAGTGGCTTCACTACAATGTCCTGCTGCCTGTACAGTTTGTCTACAATTATGCCCAGCTTTCTGTTATTGTAAGATACTATGATAATATTCTGCACCATGCCTTTCAGCTTGGTCTTATCTCCCAGGTTCATTTCCTGCTCCTTCACGTTTAATAACTCGTGCAGGTAAACTACGGTTATAGTTTCGCCAAAAATGTCAGCTACCATAACCCCGCCTACTTCGTGCAGCTCCTCTACTTCAAGGGCAACAACCTGCTCGGTATGTATCAACGGAATAGCGTAAAATATCTCGTCTACTTCAAATAACAAGGCCCCTTTTACGGCAATAGAGGTCGGTAACTGAAGTATAAACGTAGTTCCTTTCCCCTTCTGCGATTCTATCCTGATTCTGCCACCAATCGAGTCCACTGCATTTTTTACCACGTCCAGGCCAACACCTCTACCCGAAAACTCAGTTACCTCCTTCGCCAGCGAAAAGCCAGGTTCAAAAAGATAAGAAAGTGCTTCCGTGTCTGAAAGGTGCTCTACGGTGCTGGCTGGTAACAACTGCCTTTCCACAATTGCTTTGCGCACCTGCGTCAGGTCTATGCCTTTACCGTCGTCGGTTAACTGTATCTGCACATTTTCGCGGTCGTTACGGGCTATCAGCGATAAGCTTCCGTTACGTGGCTTGCCTTTTTTCAGGCGGTTTTCCGGTTTCTCGATACCGTGGGTAATGGCATTCCGAACCAAATGTAACAACGAGTCGGTAATGATCTGAAGTATGTTCCTGTCTATCTGGATATCATGTCCGGCCATAGTCAGATCCACATCCTTCCCTTCGGCAGTGGCAATATCACGGACAATCCGGGGAAACTTATTGAACAACGAGCCGATACCTACCAGACGAGCATCCATAATACTGTATTGCAGGTCTTCGGTAATGCGGTTCAGATGGGAGCTCACATTTTTTAATTCGTCGTTCTCCAACTCGCGGCTGATAGAAACGATGCGGTCGCGGTCTATTACAAGTTCCCCTACCAGGTTTAGCAGGTGGTCAAGCTTTTTAATCTGGATATATACCAGTTCAGAAAGCGATAGATTTTTGGATGTATTATACCGCTGAACTTTCGCCAGTTCTATGGTACTGTCTGACAGGTTATCAACTATAATATCAAGGTTGCGGAGTAAAACCGGATCCGGGTCGCCGTAACTGGCGTTATCGATATTATGGATAAGCTCGCCTAGCAAGTCAATTCCTTCAAACAACACAGTAACCACTTCATCACTGAAGCTAAGCTCCTTGTTGCGGATAAGGCTAAAGGCTGTTTCGAGTTTGTGCGATACGTCAGAGATGTTGAGGTAGCCAATAGCCTTGGCATTTGCTTTCAGGTTATGAAGCAAACGGAATATTTCCGCAAGGATTTGTTCATCCTGCGGTCTTTTTTCCAGGTCGCTGATGTGCCGGTTCAGGGCATCAAAATACTCCAGCGCTTCTGCAATAAATATTTCCTTGTATTCCTCTTCTCTTGATTTCATAAAGTATCGTCAGCCACGCTAACGGTGTTTTGACTTGCCACATAACTGTTAATGAAATGTGGAATTTCAGACAATGGAAGCACATGGTGCGATATACCACTGTCAATTACAGACTTAGCCATCCCGAAAATTGCGGAAGAAGCCTCGTCTTGTGCTACCACTACACCACCTCTTTTATGTATGGTAGTGGCACCTATAGTTCCGTCTTTGCCCATTCCGGTCAGGATGATGCCAAGCACTTGCTTTACATTACTGTTCGCCACTGACTGCATCAGCAGGTCTACAGAAGGCTTGTCATAGGTTTGGGCTATCTCTTCAGAAAAACTGATCTTATAGTTGGCCGCATTGCCCATAACCGGTTGAATGACCATGTTGCGCCCGCCCGGCGCTACAATTAGCTTATTTGGTTTTAAAAGCAGCCCCTGCCTGCCCTCTTTAACGGTAAGGCGGGTATAGCCCTGCAAACGTTCAGCTAAAGATTTTGTAAAACCAGCCGGTAAATGCACAGCAACCAGTATACTTGCCTGTAAGTCGTCAGCCAGATGTTTTACTATATGTTCAATAGCTTGTGTGCCTCCTGTTGAAGCCCCGATCACAATTACCGTATCCACCATGGGTGCCGGTAACTCTGCTTTATTTTTTGCTGTTTCTACTTCCTGTTGCAGTTGCGCCAGCATTTGCTGCACATCCCAGTTTATAGTTTGCCTTACTGCTTTAACTTTAGTTACCAGTTCTAGCGCAATGCTTCTGTAATCCGGGTACTTTTTATTTTCTGGTTTAAGCACCACTGCAAAAACACCTAGTGCTGTAGTTTCCTGTATCAGGTCCAGGGTAAGCTGTTCCCGTTTCACCATCAAAACGATAGGTGTAGGTATTTCACTGAAAATGCGCTTAAACGTAAACAGCCTGTTATTTTTAGGCAGGTCATAGTTTACCAGAATTACATGCGGCTCCTGCTCTTTCAGAGATTTGAGTAACTCATCTCCATCGGCAGCAAACCCTGCTACACATATCCCCTCCGCATCATTAAGGATAGATTCCAGCACCAGCCGGCTATGGCTGGACTGATCTGCAATCATAACTTTAATGTCTGTTGCCAACTCCAACATAAACAATAAACTGCACTAAATAAGGTTAAAGAAAAGTTTTTAGGCTTCCTTTAATGCCTGGCTTACTACTTCCAGCACTTTTTCTTCAGAGAATGGCTTCACGATGTAAGAAAGAGCGCCATATTCCAGGGCCTCATTCACGATCACCTCCTGGCCAACAGCACTTACAATTACCACTTTCATGTCTGGCTGTTCTGCCTTTATACCTTTCAGCACATCCAGCCCGGTATTATCGGGTAAAATAACGTCTAAAGTTATCAGGTCGGGCTTTGTTTCTCTGGCCAACTCCAGCGCTGTCTGTCCGTTAGGGGCTTCGCCTACAATTTCGTAGCCTGCATCGGTCAGCATGTTCTTCAGCATGGTGCGCATGTAGAAGGAGTCGTCTACTATCAGTATTCTTTTCATAATTTGTGAAGTTGCTAATGAGTGGTTTTTAGTTTGATAACTGCTTTATTTCGTCGCTCGACAGTATTTTAAACATATCAAGCACAATAATAAGGCGGTTGTCTACTTTTGCTATACCTTCTATATAATTTTCCTGTACAGCAATGTCCTGCAAAAACGAAGGTGTTTTATCCATTTTAGAAACGGCCAGGTTCAGTGACTGCGGCACTTCCCTAACTACAACCCCGATACTATACTCCTTGGCTTCAATTACCAGCGTATAGGTCAGGTCAGAAGCAGCTACAGAAGTATCCGGCCGTATGCCAAACCGCTCTTCCAGGTTCATGATCGCTATAATATCACCTCGAATGTTGGCAACACCTTTTATAAAATCGGGTGTGCGGGGCATGCGGGTTATACTTGGCGTTACTGTTACTTCTTTTACCTGCTCTATTTTGATACCATAATATTCAGCACCAAGCTTAAAAACGATCAGGTGCAGCAACGGCTCATTTACCTTAATTTTTGCAGACTCCTCTTTCCCATTCCCCGAGGAAGCTGCCGTTTCCTCCTGGGTCAAGGCAGTTTCAAGGGCTTTATCTTTCTTTGTCGGCATAGCTGAATTAGTTGTTTCCTAATCTGTTGGTTCTACCGGTTGCCTGCGTTCTGGCAGGGGTACGCTGTTTTCCGACACCGTTGTTAGATGGTATGGAAGTCAGGCGCTTTGGCTTGCTATGGTTAAAGATGATGTTACCATCAATAAGCTTGAAGGCAGAGATACTGATCTGAAGGTCAGCCGCAATGTCGTTCAGGTTCTGAGATGAAGAAGTTAATTCCTGCATCGAAGTTGAAAGCTGCTTGGCTGTGCTTGCTACCTGCTGCGTACCAGAAGCTGTCTGTTCCGCAATGGCAACCACTTCTTCCACATACTTCACAACGTCTCCGATGGATGATTTCTGAACTTCTGTTGCTGTTAAGATATCCTGTGCCGTACGAAGCGTTTCACCACTTGATGCCGCAATGTTTTTAAAGGCGCTTGAAGCTTCAAAAGTTGCATTCTTCCCTTTTAATACACGGCCTTCCATGGTCGAGATCGCAGTTGCAGCAGAGGCTGTATCTTTCTTCACGTCCTCTACAAGTGTTGCAATCTCACTTGCTGATTTACGAGAACCTTCTGCCAGCTTTCTGATCTCTTCAGCAACTACCGCAAAACCACGTCCTGCTTCGCCTGCTCTGGCCGCCTCAATGGCAGCGTTTAGTGCAAGTAGGTTGGTTTGTGCCGCAATGTCTGTGATCACACCAAGTGATTTTGATATTTCCTGAGAGCGTGTGCTCAATACTTCAATTGTTTTAGCAGTAAGTGCCGCAGAGCTTGAGATTTCCTCCATGTTCTTTACCACTTCCGCTACTGTTTTCAGACCGATCTGAGAGCTTTCTTCACCAAGTAATGCTGTTTTGTTCACTACTTCGGCTCGGTTGGCAGTCTCTTTTGTACCTTTCATGATCTCCTCGATCAGTTTAAAAGCCTGGTCTGTTTTTAACGCCTGGTTCTGTGCACCTTCTGCCATTTGCTGCATAGCCAAAGCCACATCTAGTGTCACTTTGTTCATGTCCAGCCCTTTGGTAGCCATTTCTTCAGAAGAAGATCCTACTACCAGCGAGGAATCATTGATCTCACCAAGTAGTGCATTCAGGTTATCTACCGCAAGGTTAAGGGCGTTCGCCATATCCAGAATATCACCTGCAGTCTGTATTTCTGCTTTCTGAGTAAGATCACCTTCAGAGATCGCACGTACTACACGAGACACTTCCAGCACCGGCGTAACTATAGATTCCAGCAGATCATTCAGTGTATCTACCAGTTCTTTCCAGCTACCACCTACACCTTTTAGTGTCGCACGCTCTGTCAGTTTACCTTCCACACCCGCAACTCTTGCCACACGAGATACTTCACCGGCTAGTCTGTTAAGGTCAACCACCATTGTGTTGATCGTTTCAGCAAGCTCAGCTACTTCACCACGTGCTTCCAGGCTTAGTTTCTGGGTTAAGTCACCTTTCGAAACCGCTGTTACTACTTTAACTATACCACGTACCTGCGTTGTCAGGTTAGAGGCCATGGTATTCACATTGTCTGTCAGGTCTTTCCAGGTACCGGCTACGCCTATAACTTTCGCTTGTCCGCCTAGTTTACCTTCCGTACCCACTTCACGTGCCACGCGGGTTACCTCACTGGCAAATGAACTAAGCTGATCCACCATTATATTAATCACATCCTTGATCTGCAGGATCTCTCCACGCACATCCACCGTGATTTTCTGCGTTAAGTCACCGCTTGCAATAGCAGTTGCTACTTTAGATACATCGCGAAGCTGAACGGTAAGGTTACCAGCCATCGCGTTTACGTTGTCGGTCAGTTCTTTCCAGGTTCCGCCAACGTTTGGCACTACTGCCTGGCCACCCAGTTTACCTTCAGTACCTACTTCAAGTGCCACACGGGTTACCTCACCGGCAAAAATGTTCAGGGAGTCCACCATCTGGTTAATGTTCTCTTTTAGTGAGAGCATCTCCCCTTTTACATCCACTGTAATTTTCTGAGTAAGGTCACCTTTCGCAACGGCTGTAGATACGTTGGCAATATCACGAACCTGCAGGGTAAGGTTGGCCGCCATGGTGTTCACATGGTCAGTAAGGTCCTTCCAAACACCGGCCACGTTCGGAACTATAGCTTGTCCGCCCAGTTTACCTTCTGTACCCACTTCACGTGCCACACGGGTTACCTCATCCGCGAAAATGTTCAGGGAGTCCACCATCTGGTTAAGGTTACCTTTCAGATCAGCAAGCTCGCCTTTTACATTAACCGTGATCTTCTGGCTCAGGTCGCCTTTCGCCACTGCAGTTGCTACGTTGGCAATGTCACGTACCTGGCTGGTAAGGTTACTGGCCATGTAGTTTACGTTGTCGGTCAGGTCTTTCCATACACCACCAACGTTTGGTACATTTGCCTGGCCACCCAGTATACCTTCGGTGCCTACCTCACGTGCCACACGCGATACTTCCGCGCCAAACACATTCAGTCTGTCCACCATTTCATTCAATATATCCTTCAGGTCACCCAGCTCACCTTTCACATCCACAGATACTTTCTGCGTCAGGTCGCCTTTCGCCACGGCAGTTGCCACGTTAGCGATGTCGCGTACCTGAAGTGTAAGGTTAGAAGCCATCAGGTTTACATTTTCTGTAAGCTCCTTCCAGGTACCTTCTACTTTCGGCACATTTGCCTGGCCACCCAATTTACCTTCTGTACCTACCTCGCGGGCAACACGGGTTACCTCACCAGCGAAGATATTCAGGGAGTCCACCATCTGGTTGATGTTCTCTTTCAGGTCAGCCATTTCACCGCGAACATTTACCGTGATCTTCTGCTTCAGGTCGCCTTTCGCAACGGCAGTAGATACGTTTGCGATATCACGTACCTGAGAAGTCAGGTTGGATGCCATCGTGTTCACGTTATCGGTCAGTTCTTTCCAAACACCACCAACATTAGGCACTTTTGCTTGTCCGCCCAGTTTACCTTCTGTACCCACTTCACGTGCCACACGGGTTACCTCGTCCGCAAAGATGTTCAGGGAGTCCACCATCTGGTTTACGTTGTCCTTCAGCTGGGCAATTTCACCGCGCACATCCACCGATACTTTCTGGGTAAGGTCACCTTTCGCAACCGCTGTAGATACGTTGGCAATGTCTCGTACCTGAAGGGTCAGGTTGGCAGCCATGGTATTTACATTATCGGTCAGGTCTTTCCATACACCCGCTACGTTTGGTACTGATGCCTGGCCACCCAGTTTACCTTCGGTACCCACTTCAAGGGCCACACGGGTTACCTCACCGGCAAACAGGTTCAGGTTGTCGATGGTACGGTTAATCGTTTCCGCCATCACCTTAAAGTCACCTGACACCGGGATCTGGAATGTTTCGTCCAGGTTACCGCGCGAGATGTTCTTAAGTACTTTACCTACCTCGAGTACCGGTACCGCAATCGAATCCACAAGACCATTGATGTTGTTGATCATGTCCTTCCAGAAACCGGAAGCGTTCTCAGCAGAAGCACGGGCTTTCAGGTTACCCTCCACACCGGCTACTTTAGAGATACGTGACACCTCGCCACCCACACCACCGATCATCTCCACCATCGAGTTATAAGCTTCTGCTATCTCGGCAAAAATGTCGTTGTTCTGTTTGGTCAGTCGCACCGAGATATCCCCTTTTTTAAAGGCATCGAGTGCGTAGAGGACCTTGTTCAGTTGCTCGTTAATATAGTCGGGGTTCTGCAACAATCCTTCATCAGAAATGCTGGTGTTCCCGTTAACGGCACCGTTAATCGGTTTTTCGGGCGAACTGGCTGGCTTCTCAGTTGATGTTCCGGCTTCTGATACTATAGTTGCATCCGGAGCATCTGTTGTAGCTGTAGCAGTTGCTTTTTTACCGTTACCTTTTTTAGGCACCGTTGGTATTGCTGCACTGCCCTCTTCATCACTGATGAGCTTATCCTTGCTCAACTTCAAGTTTTTACCTAAGGCCATATGTGTTCTGTTGAATTGCTGTTTGAATTGTACTGAAAAGACAAAAATCTCCTTTTCTGCCCCCTATTACAGGAGCGCACGATATGCAATGCAAATTAATCAATTTAAATGGTTTGTTCAAATGTGGTATGGTAGCATTACCGGGTTATAAATTCTTCGGCCAGGGCCATATAATCTTTTGCTCCATTAGAGGTGGCATCATATTCCATTATACTTCTTCCAAATGAGGGAGCTTCGGCGAGTTTAACATTTAACCGTATGCTTTGTTTAAAAATATGCTCTTTCACGTTCTGTTGCAGGTATTCCAACACTTCCAGGCTTAGCTTTCTGCGCATATCAAACATGACAACTACGATGCCTTTTATTTTAAGTTTCGGATTAAACGCTTTTTTTATTTTTTGCACCGTATTTAAGATCTGATCGAGCCCCTGCAGGGTTAGCACTTCCATCTGCAATGGTATCAAAACTTCGTCGGAGGCGGTAAGTGCATTTAATGTTAGCACCGATAAGGATGGCGGGCAATCAATCAGGATATAGTCAAAGCCTTTCAGATCTTTCAGCATTGAGTACAGAAATTTCTCACGTTCCGGCTGCGAAACCAGTGATATTTCAATATCTACCAGCTCGTTAGAACCTGGCGCAATCCAGAGCCCGTCTTTTTCGACCAGCACTTCCTGTAACGTGGTGTTGCCTAAAAATGCATCGGCAAGGGTCGCTTTTGGTTCTGTTACAGCTAGTGAGTAAGATAAATTGCCCTGTGGGTCGAGGTCAACAAGTAGGACGCGTTTGCCCAGTTTGCTTAAAGCACTGCCAAGGTTTATAGTTGTAGTCGTTTTACCTGTGCCACCCTTCTGGTTTATGACGGCTACTGTGGTTGTTGCCATAGTATAGTTGCGTTGAAGTATAAGCAGTTTTTAAAACCGCAGCCCTAATCTAAGTATAAAATAAGCGTAAGCCAAAAGCGCCTATACTATAGCGCCTGTGCAAGACTGCTTCCGGCAAGTTCGCCGGTGGTAACGTAAATGTCCTGCCATTGCTCCAGTTGCAGCGACACGGCTACTACCTGCCCTGGCTCCATGTAGGCTAAATTCTTGTTTACCAGGTTTCTGAGCAATTGGGTAAGCGCCGGGTTGTGCGATACAAGCAAGACTTTTTTTACGCTGTCCGGTAACTGGCTTATACTTCTAAGCAACTGGCTTTCTTTCGGATTATAAATTTCAGGGTCGTACAGGATATGGTCGTGGTTGAAGTATAGGCGGTTGGCAACTATATGGGCAGTAGCGCTGGCACGACGTGCGGGGCTGCACAGGATGGCATCTACTTTCTGGTAGTGTTCGCGCACCCATTTACCTGTTTCGTTTGCCTGCCGTATACCTTCTGGGGTAAGCTCCCGCTCAAAATCGGGTTGTAACGGATAAGGGTCATAAGTTTCTGCATGGCGGCAGATAAAGAGGTATCGTTGCATAAGTTTTGCAGATGTTGCCGTATAGCTGCTAAATAAATAATACTGCTTGTTTTAAAGGGTAATTTAAGAAGTATTAAACCTATGTTATAGGATGTAGGTTGTAAAAGTCAGAAAAAAAACATGAACTTTGGGCAAAATTGAGCTCCGACCGGTTGTAACTATAAAGGATGATAAAAAACTTAGTCATAGTAGAGTCGCCTGCCAAGGCCAAAACGATAGAAGGGTATTTAGGGAAGGATTTCGTGGTAAAGTCGAGTTTCGGCCATGTGCGGGACCTGCCTAAAGACAACAATGCCATCGATATCGAAAATGGATTTAAGCCCACGTATGTTATCAGTAGTGATAAGAAAGATGTGGTAGCCCAACTCCGTAAACTGGCAAAAGAAGCAGAAACCGTATGGCTCGCATCCGATGATGACCGCGAAGGAGAAGCCATTTCGTGGCACCTGACCGAAGCCCTGAACCTGAACGATTCTAAAATTCGCCGCATCGTTTTCCGGGAAATTACCAAGAACGCTATACTTAACGCGATAAATTCGCCGCGAACTATAGACATGGACCTGGTTAACGCACAACAGGCCCGCCGTATCCTGGACCGCCTGGTTGGTTTTGAACTATCTCCTGTGCTCTGGAAGAAAATAAAGACCGGTTTATCTGCTGGACGAGTGCAGTCAGTGGCCGTACGACTGGTTGTAGAGCGTGAGCGTGAGATTGAGAAATTTAAATCCGAAGCGACATTCAGAATAACCGCTACGTTTGATGTACAGGGAAAAACACTGGAAGCGGAACTGCCAACCAAGTATAAAACCGAAGACGAAGCGCAGGCCTTTTTAGAGAAATGCATTGGTGCTGCTTATACGATAGAGAACCTGGAGAAAAAGCCGCTGAAGCGCAGCCCTGCTCCTCCGTTTACGACCTCTACGTTACAACAGGAAGCCAGCCGTAAACTATACTTTTCGGTGGCACAAACCATGACGGTGGCACAGCGCCTGTACGAAGCCGGTAAGATATCTTACATGCGTACTGACTCCGTTAATTTATCGGACGAGGCCATTGCAGGAGCATCAAACGCTATTCAGAATTCTTTTGGAGAGAAGTTTGTAAAGACCCGCCGCTTTAAGACCAAATCGGCCTCTGCACAGGAAGCGCACGAAGCCATCCGCCCTACCGACTTTACCAAAATGACGGTAAGCGACGACCGTAACGAACAACGCCTGTACGAACTAATCTGGAAACGCGCGATCGCTTCGCAAATGGCTGATGCCGAGATCGAGAAAACTACAGCAACTATAGGTATCTCAACACAGCCTGAAAAACTGATCGCTACCGGTGAGGTTATCAAATTTGAGGGTTTCCTGAAAGTATACATTGAGTCGAAAGACGATGATGAGGCGACGGATGAAGATGTAAAAGGGATGCTGCCACCTATTTCGGTTGGTCAAACTATAGATCTGCGCCAGATGTTGGCTACGCAGCGCTACAGTCGCCCAGCTGCCCGCTACACCGAAGCCAGCCTTGTAAAGAAACTGGAAGAAATGGGTATTGGCCGGCCATCTACTTACGCTCCAACTATATCAACAATACAAAAGCGTGGTTATGTAGAGAAAGATAGCCGCGAAGGGAAAGAACGGCCTTTCAGAGTGCTTACTTTAAAGAAGGACGAGATCAGCGCGCAGACCAAAACCGAGATAACCGGTGCCGAAAAGGCAAAGCTTTTCCCGACGGACATGGCCATGGTGGTAAATGACTTTTTGGTTGACCACTTCCCTACGGTAATTGATTACTCTTTTACAGCAAAAGTAGAAGCTGAATTTGATGAGATTGCCCAGGGCCATGAAGAATGGAAAGCTATGCTGGAGAAATTCTATGGCAAATTCCATGAGCGTATTGAGTCCAGTGAAAGTATAGATCGTGCCGCTGTATCGGGGGCCAGAGAACTGGGTATTGACCCAAATACTGGCAAGAAACTGATCGCTAAACTGGGTCGTTTTGGTCCGTTTGTACAGCTAGGCGAAGAAGATCCGGAAACAGGTGTAAAGCCGACCTATGCCAGCCTGCGCAAAGGGCAGTTCCTGGAAAGTATAACTCTGGAAGATGCGCTGGAACTGTTTAAATTACCGCGTGTGGTAGGTGTTTATGAGGATAAGGAAATGAAAGCTGCCATTGGTCGTTTTGGTCCTTATATCAGTCACAACAGCAAATTTTACTCGCTGCCAAAACACCTGGACCCAATGCTGGTAACCCCGGAAGAAGCTATTGAACTGATCGAGCAAAAACGCAAAGCCGATTCAGAAAAACTGATCAAATCGTTTGACGAGAACCCGGAGGTACAGGTGCTAAATGGCCGTTATGGTCCTTACATTGTAGTTGGCAAAAAGAACGTAAAGATACCGAAAGGCAAGGAACCGCTGGAGTTAACCTTACAGGAATGTTTAGACTTGGCGGAAGCTACACCAGACAAGAAAGGCAAAGGTGGTTTTAAGAAGAAAGCTGAAACTACGACAGCAGAAAAGAAACCGGCTGCAAAAAAGGCACAAGCTAAAAAAGCTGCACCCAAAGCAAAAGCGGCAGCTAAGCCAAAAGCGAAGAAGTAAAAGTTTAGTTATCGTTATGAATAAGAAAAGCGCTGCAGGTTTATACTGGCAGCGCTTTTTAGTTTTATTACTTTTTGTCATTCTGAGCGAAGCCGAGGGATTTTATGTACCCTATAATTCAAGTCTATGGTTTTCTTTTGTCATTTCGAACAACTAGAAAATCAAAGTGCTATAGTTTGCTATAGTTGGTGAAGACCTAGCAGCGTGTGCAGTTCCTGCTAGCGTCTGGGCTATAGCTCTATAATTTGTAATTCGTATCAAACTATCATTTTATAGTTTCCTTTAATCCTGGGAGCTTTACTTACCCATCGTTCTATAGTTCACTTTGGTACCCTCACGGCCGGGAGGCCCCGTCTTCGGGCATCGCGCTGCTGCCTTCTTGCTACACTCGTGCCTTCTTGCTACACTCGTGCCTCGTGTTGGCTCACGCCACCGCAACAAGTCAAAGGCGCTCAACCCAAAGACTGTGATCTTTCTACTATTGACCTATAGCTATAGTTTGAACTTGCTCGCTTCGAAATTGATCGTGGCTATAATTCCGGAGGGACAGGTCGCGACCTGTCCGCTTCAAAGGCTGTTACTATAACTAACTCAGATTTCTCCTTTTATCGAAAGGCCAGTTGGATAAGCAGTAGCAGATAAAGTCCCCCTTTGAAGGGGGCAGGGGGATGTTAAAGCAGCAACTATGAAACTATAGCTTTAACCATAGCTATAGCCATAAAAACTCCCTCTCCTGTTTTTAGGAGAGGGCTGGGGTGAGGTAAAACTATGTAAAAGAAACTATAGCTTACTCAACCATCTCTCTACTTGCGGCACATCTATAGTATAATTCTCTCGCATATCACCTACACTACCAACTATAGCCGAGTATTCGAAACCAAGGCCTTTGCATAACAGGAAATAATGTGTCTTGATGAGATTGGAGGGATGAAATTCAAGGACTTTGCAGTTCTCAGAAAATAGAAGGTTTGTAAGTCCGGCACCGTGCGGGGCAACTATAGTTTCAGTGGTATAAAACAACTGTACTTGCTCCTGGTAACTTAACTCCTCAGCCCTTACAATTTCAAAATTATGCTTTGCTAAAATAGGCAGTAACTCCTGCTCATTCAGCACACGGCGGGTCTTGGCATTTGCCCTACTGATGTAAATGCGCTTCTTTAATGTTGTGGGCTGAACTCCGTAACCTTTCCATAGTTTATTCCGCAACCAGGCTCCAACCTCTTTTGGCAAGTATCCGCTTTGGGTATTGGCCATAAACGATGGAAGTATAAATTCTTCTAGCTGCCACTTTTCATGCTTGCCAATGTATACAACTGTAGCCTGAGGGTACTCCTGAAGTATAAATTGCAACGTCTGTAGCATGTAAGCCGGCAGGTCGCGGCGCATGATTACCTGCACGGGTTCCTTAACCTCCTGAAGTACGAAGTATAAACGTGGAAGGCAATCGAAGAACCAATGATAATTATTGTTTGTGGCCCAGGGTAAATGGAGCACCGAAGTATAAAGTCCTTGTTTGTAGCTTGGCAACAGCAAGGCAGGGGTTTTATAGGCCGAAGACTTTGCCAGGCGGCTTACATCAAACACCGACTCAACTATAACTTTGCCGTCCTGAACTATAGCACCGGAATTACCTAAGATTAAAGCCTCACGCAACTTAACCAGATACTGCTCTTTCTGCCGGTAGCCCAGGCTATAATCTAAACTATAGTTAAAGCTGGCAGCTGCCTGCTCCAGAAATGTCTTTTCCTGATCGTTGAAGTATAAAACCTGTGTGGGTGCTGTTACTTTTTTAGAAGCATGGTGCAGCACCGACGTGTAACGGAAATAATAACCAGCGGCATGTAACAACCCGAAGAAAGCCTTCTTAAGCATAAACGTTATAGTATGGCCTGAAAGGTACAAATTATAGTTTATAGTTAAGAACAGACGTTATCGCCTTTTAGCAATTACAGCAAGAGACCTGCACTATACGCTACTTACAATTTAACCATTTCGCAATTCAACAATCCACAATTAAATATTTAACTTGCAGCAAAATGTTGGCTATAGTTTGCCTCATCTATAAAGTTTAAAACACAGCATGGCATTAGACCTTAATCATAAGTCTATACTGGTAACGGGCGGCACGGGCTCGTTCGGAAAGAAATTTGTAGAAATGGTGTACGCCCGTTTCCCGGACGTAAAGCGCCTTGTCATCTACTCGCGCGACGAGCTGAAGCAATTCGAAATGTCGCAGACGTTCCCACACAGCAAGTATAAATCTATCCGGTATTTTATTGGCGATGTGCGTGATGGTGAACGCTTTAAGCGTGCCTGCGAAGGCATCGACATCATCATCCATGCTGCTGCCATGAAACAGGTGCCGGCTGCCGAATACAACCCTATGGAGTGCATCAAAACGAATGTGTTGGGTGCCGAAAACATCATTAATGCAGCCCTGGATAGCGGTGTAAAAGATGTGGTTGCGCTTTCTACGGACAAAGCGGCAGCCCCTATAAATCTGTATGGTGCAACAAAACTTTGCTCTGATAAACTTTTTGTCGCAGCCAATAACATGAAAGGCAAGCGCGACATCAAATTCTCGGTGGTGCGTTATGGCAACGTAATCGGCTCGCGCGGCTCGGTGGTGCCTTTCTTCCTGAAAAAGCGCGAAGATGGTGTTTTACCTATCACCCACCCGGAAATGACACGCTTTAATATTTCGCTGGAAGAAGGCGTGGAAATGGTTTTCCATGCCCTGGAAACACACTGGGGTGGCGAGATATTCGTTCCAAAAATCCCATCTTACGTGATCACAGAGCTAGCCAAAGCGATTGGACCAGATTGTGAGCAGCAGGTTGTAGGCATCCGTCCGGGTGAGAAACTGCACGAGGAAATGATCACCGAAACCGACTCGCTTAACACCGTGGAGCTGGATAAATATTACGTTATACTTCCGTCTACCCCAACCTGGACAACCGAAGATTTTCTGAAAGCTTTTGATGGCAAAATGGTGCCACTGGGCTTTAAGTATAACTCCGGCACCAACGACGAATGGCTGGATGCAGAGCAACTTCGCGACCAGATTCGCTTGCACGTAGATCCAGATTTTAATGTGTAATGAATAATGATGAATCACTGATAATTTACTCATCATCAATTATTATAAATTACAGATTGCGGATTACTCATTATTCATTACACATTATTCATTAGAAATATGAAGCCAATTCCTTACGGTAGGCAGCACATCACCCAGGAAGATATTGATGCGGTAGTAGAAACGCTGCAATCTGATTATCTGACACAGGGGCCGAAAGTGGCTGAGTTTGAACAGGCTTTTGCCAACTATGTAGGTGCTAAATATGCTGTGGCTGTAAGCAACGGAACGGCTGCGCTACATTTATGCGCGATGGCTTTGGGTGTAAATGAGGAATCGCGGGTAATAACAACGCCTATCACATTTGTGGCTTCGGCTAACTGTGTCCGCTATTGTGGCGGTACAGTTGAGTTCGCAGACATTGACCCAACTACGGCCCTGCTGGATATTGCTAAAGTACGCGCTATATTGGAGAGCAAACCCAAAGGCTACTATACCGGCATTATACCTGTGGATTTTGCCGGCAACCCGGTAAACCTGGAGGAGTTCAGGAAGCTGGCCGATGAGTTTGGGCTTTGGATAATAGAAGATGCCTGCCACGCACCGGGCGGTTATTTTACTGATAGCAAGGGCGAAAAACAGCTTTGTGGTAACGGTAAATTTGCCGACATGGCTATCTTCTCTTTCCACCCGGTAAAACACATTGCTACCGGCGAAGGTGGTATGATTACTACCAACGACGAAGCACTTTACCAGAAACTTCTGCTTTACCGTACCCACGGCATTACCCGCGACCCACAATTGCTGCAAGAAAACCACGGTGGCTGGTATATGGAAATGCAGGAACTGGGCTACAACTATAGAATGCCGGACATGCTTTGCGCCCTTGGTGTTACCCAACTGCAGCGTGCCGAAGCCGGCCTTGCCCGTCGTAAAGGTATTGCCAAAGTGTACGACGAAGCTTTTGCAACTATAGACGGTATTGAGGTATTGGGCACATCTGCGGAAGCCTTATCTGAAAATGGAGACACAGGCCATGCCTACCATTTGTATGTTATTAAAGTAGCCGACCGTAAAGGATTATACAACTTCCTGCGCCAGCACAACATTTTTGCCCAGGTGCATTACATTCCGGCGCATACCATGCCGTATTACCGTGGCCTAGGCTTTAAAAAAGGCGATTACCCGGAGTCGGAAAACTACTATGCTGCTTGCCTTAGCCTGCCCATGTACCCAAGCCTGACAGCTGAAGAACAGGAATTTGTGATCGGGAAAGTGAAGGAATTTGTGGGATGAAAAGTATAGCCATCATTCCGGCAAGGGGCGGCAGCAAACGTATCCCGCGCAAAAACATCAGCAATTTTTTAGGCAAACCGATTATTGCTTATTCTATTGAGTTAGCGCTAAAATCAGGTTTGTTTGCTGAGGTGATGGTGTCGACGGATGATGAAGAAATTGCAACTATAGCACGCCAGTATGGTGCAAAGGTGCCGTTTATGCGAAGCGAGGCTACCGCTGATGACTTTGCCACGACGGCTGCCGTACTGGAAGAAGTGCTGAATAACTATAAAACCGAAGGTGAAACGTTTGACTTTGGTTGCTGCATTTACCCTACTGCTCCGTTGCTGAAGATCTCAACCATAACCGAGGGCTTTAAATTACTGACAACGAATCAGTTTGACACGGTTTTTCCGGTACAAAAATATAGTTACCCTATCTGGAGAAGTCTGAAGCTGCAAGACGGCAAAGCAAAACTTAACTGGCCTGAAAACCTGAATAGTAGATCTCAGGATCTGCCGTCTGCCTTTCACGATGCGGGGCAATTTTACTGGTTCAGAGTCGATAAATTTATGTCGCAAAAGGCCTTGTTTACAGAAAATTCGGGGGCGGTTACGTTAGAAGAACTGGAAGTGCAGGACATTGATAACCTGACCGACTGGAAACTGGCTGAGCTAAAGTATAAACTGATCCATAACCTTGCATAAAACTGCATCTAACAGGCGTCGCATTATTTTCAGGGCTGATGGCAACAGCCGCATTGGTTTAGGCCATGTGGTGCGGTCGCTGGCACTGGCGGCTATGCTGCGCGACGATTTTGAATGCGTGTTTGCCATTCAGGAACCAGAGGAAGCCCTGAAAGAGCAGATACTCGAAACCTGCCACGGCATCATCTCTTTACCCGTTTGTGCACCATCTGAAGACAGATTTACCTACGAACTGACAGCATATATTTATGAAGAAGAAATTATAGTGCTGGATGGCTATAACTTTAAGACCGCTTACCAGCAAAGTATAAAATCAAGAAATGCCCAGCTGATTTGTATTGATGATATTCATGCCTACCCGTTTGTGGCGGATGTAGTCCTGAACCAGGCTGGTGGCGTAGCGGCTGCCAACTATAGCGCAGCGCCTTACACCAAACTTTTGCTTGGGCCAGGTTATGCTTTGTTGCGCCAGCCGTTTTTAAATGCCTCCAGACAAAAAAGAACGCTACCCGAAGGCGAACAGCAGGTGCTCCTGAACATGGGCGGTGCCGACCCGGAAAACTATACTTTAAAACTGGCCCGCGAAGTGGCGGCATCAAATAACAAAGCACCTATCGCAATTGTGGTTGGCAGTGCCTATAAACACCTTCCTGAACTGCAGAATTGGCTACAAACATACCCCAACTATAGTTTACACCAAAACCTGAATGCCGAACAAATGTGCCAGCTGATGCTGCAATGCACTATGGCCATTACATCGGCAAGTGGGGTGGCTTATGAGTACGCAGCCGTGGGCGGTGCGCTATTTATACTTCAGACCGCAGATAACCAGTCTGGCATTTATCATTTCCTGACGTCAAATGCCATTGCAAAAGCCTATAGTCCTGAGGCAGAAACTATAGTTACCACCCAAAGTTTTGCAGAACAGGTAGCCAAACAAAGGCAGTTTTTTGATGGACAAAGCGACGCACGTTTACGGGATGTATTTCGGCAGTTAGATCTCAGCGCTGGCCTTGTTTTAAGAAACGCAACGATAGATGACCTGCAACTAATTTTTGATTGGAACAACGATCCGGAAGTTCGCCAGCGGTCTTTTAACCCGGAACCTATACTTTTAGAGAATCATACGCGCTGGTTTAAGTCTAAACTTGACGATGCCGGTTGTAAAATTTATATTGCAGAAGTAGCCGGTAAACCTGCCGCCCAGATCCGGTTCGATCTTAAAAACGAAACAGCGACTATAAGCTACCTCATCAGCAGGGATTTTAGGGGAAAAGGGCTGGGACATACGGTATTGCTGAAAGGCATAACGAAGCTACAATCCGAAGTAGCTGGCATAAAATTAATTGAAGGGCTGGTGCAGCAAGACAATCCGGCATCTGTTAGAGCATTTGAGAAGGCTGGTTTTGCCTATGGCGAGGCTGCTATAAATTATCCGGGAGCGTTCCGTTTTGTGCTGCAACCCACCAGTAAAGTATAGCTTAAAATTATCATGATCAACGATATAACTATTGCCGGCCGCTTGGTTGGCCCGGGCCATAAGCCCTTTATCATCGCCGAAATGTCGGGCAACCATAACCAGTCGCTGGAGCGGGCACTGGCTATAGTGGATGCCGCTGCAGCAGCTGGCGCCGATGCTATTAAACTGCAAACTTACACCGCTGATACCATGACCCTGCCCGGGGCTTTTACAATAGAGGATGAAAACTCGTTATGGAAAGGCCGCGAACTATACGACTTATACAAGGAAGCATACACCCCCTGGGAATGGCACCAGCCCATTTTTGAGCGCGCCAAAACACACGGTATGATTGCTTTTTCGTCGCCGTTTGATGAAACTGCCGTTGATTTTCTGGAAGAGTTGGGTGCGCCAGTTTACAAGATTGCCTCTTTTGAGAACACCGACCACCCGTTGCTGCGTAAAGTAGCCGCTACGGGTAAACCAGTTATTATGAGTACCGGTGCTGCCACCGTGCAGGAAGTAGCCGAAGGTGTACAGGTATTACGTGAGGCTGGTTGTAAAGAACTTATATTGTTGAAATGTACCAGCACCTACCCTTCTACCCCCGAAAATACAAACCTGCTGACTATACCGCACATGCGCGAACTATATAACGTGCAGGTTGGCTTATCGGACCATACGATGGGGGTTGGGGCAGCCGTGGCGGCCGTGGCCTTAGGTGCTACGGTTATCGAAAAACACTTTACCTTGTGCCGGGCTGATGGTGGTGTGGATTCTGCTTTCTCTCTGGAGCCGGAAGAACTTAAAATGCTGGTTGTAGAATCGGAAAGGGCCTGGCTGGCGATGGGGCATGTGCAGTATGGCGTGCAGAAAGCCGAAGAAAAAAGCCGACTATTCAAACGCTCGGTGTATGCTGCCAAAGACATTAAAGCCGGCGAACCTTTTACCAAAGAAAATATCCGTGTTATTCGTCCGGGTCTTGGCTTAGCTCCCAAACATTATGAGGAATTGTTAGGCAAGCCCGCAGCTACAAACATAAAAGCCGGCACGCCTCTTACCTGGGACATGGTATAGTCCATGATGAAATGGTTCACCCTCTATAGTAATATCCTGCACCTGCACTTTTCAGAAGGGTTTTATCAGCTCCCGGAAAGTGCGAAGAATGCCGTATCTCCTACCAGACCGTTTACCCGTTTCCTGAAAGTGATGGGCTATAGTTTGGTGCGGCTGGTTGGCAATCTTTTTAAGGATGTAGAAAATGGGGAGAAGCTGCAGGGCAAGGTATGGCTGTATGTAGTTAGTCAGAACAATGTTGATAGCCTTGCGTTTTTAAATGCCGGGTTGCCGAATGCGGTACTGGTAGCGGGCCAAAGCAAGGAACTGGGCAAGTATCATAAAACAGTGCAGCGTATTTCGTTACGCCGTAAGCTGTTGTACTACTATAAATTTCTGCCACTGATCTTTACTTTTCTGAAGTATAAAAAAGACAGTACCTTGCGGTTTTATGACCTGTTGTATGATGCTATCGGGTTTTATGAAGTGTACCTGCAAAAGCTGCGCAAGTATAAACCTACGGCCATCGTGTTTGCGAACGATCACAATGCCGATGCCCGTGCCATGTTGCTGGCTGCTAAAACAATAGGCATAAAAACCGCCTACATTCAGCATGCCAGCATCACTCCTATTTTTCCGGCTTTGCAATTCGACCTTAATTTGCTGGAAGGACAGGACTCGCTGGATAAGTATAAACTATGCGGGCCTGTGCAGGGTCGTGTGAAGTTGGTGGGCATGCCCAAAGCCGATGCGTATATGCCTTTCCGAAACACGAACACCGAAATTAAAACGATAGGTATTGGGTGCAACCTGATGGACAACCTTACAGAGATCGGAAAACTGCTACATCAACTTACAACAAACTTTCCAACTCTAAAATTTATACTTCGCCCCCACCCCCGCGACACACGCAACTTTAAAACTATAGCCGCTATAAGTCCGGTTATCACTATTTCAGACGGGAAGAAAGAAGCTACCTTTGATTACCTGCAGCAGTTGGATGTGCAGATAAGCGGAAATTCCGGCATACACCTCGAGGCTGTACTGCTAAATGTGTGGTCTATATTCTACAACATGAATACTGAAGAAAATTTGCAGGACTATTATGGCTATATTAAACATGGCCTGGTTGATGCTTGCATGGATTACGCTGGCCTACAACAGCTTCTGAAACAACACCTGCAGCAAAAGCCTGTAGTATACCTGCGTGCCAGTTACTATAACGCTACCATAGGCACTACCTCTGACGGTAAAAGCAGCGAACTGGCATTAAAATACATCTCTGAATTTATTGGTAGTAATCAACAGGTAAACGCTTAGGCTGCTGGTGTGCAACAATTCTTTAAAAACTTTACCTTTGCTACCTGATTTTAGCCAATGAGTAGACAATTACAGCGCGAAGGTATCTGGAACACTATTATCTCGTATGCCGGCATCGCAATCGGGTACGTAAACGTGCTTTACCTTTTCCCGAACATTCTGGATGAAGAGCAAGTTGGCCTGACGCGCCTTTTGCTAACTATAGCTGAGATGTTTGCGCAGTTTGCAGCCCTGGGTTTTGTGAACATGAGCGTGCGGTATTTCCCCTACTTCCGCAACAAAGAAAAACAACACCATGGCTTCCTGTTCATGCTGCTTTCAGTACCGATGCTGGGTTTCGGGCTTATTACCGTATTGTTTCTCCTCTTTCAGCCGGTTATTTCAGATTATTACCGCGAAAATTCATCGCTTATACTTGAGTATTACTATTACATTATTCCGCTGGCATTTTTTACCCTGCTATTTAACCTGTTCACAGCCTACCTGCGGTCGCTTTTTAAAACCATCGTTTCGTCGTTTGTAAAAGATTTCCTGTCGCGGGTGCTGATTATGGCCCTGCTGATAGCTTACACGTTCGGGTGGATGGATTTCAGAATGTTTGTGATACTTTATGTTGCTGCCAACTCCGCGATTGCGCTGTTCCTGATCGGTTATACCTTGTGGCTGAAACAGTTTTACATTAAACCGGCCATTTCTGAAGCCATAAGTATAGTTCCGTTCCGGGAAATGCTTTTTTTCGGCCTGTTCACGTTTATGGGTAATATTTCGGTTACCATCATCAAGTCTGTAGACCAGGTTATGATCAGTTCTGTTAGCCTGGCAGATAACGGCATTTATACGACTTCGTTCCAGATAACCAGTGCAATTGTAACGCCGGCGCTGGCTATTTTTAAAATTGCTTTTCCGCAGGTAGCCGAGTTCTGGAAAGACAAGAATATGCCCGGCCTGGCAAAATTTTACAAGCAGATAACGCTCATAAACCTGATCATCGGGCTACTGTTATTTGTGGGTATCTGGGCAAATTTAGATAACCTGTATGCCTTCATGCCCAAATCGTATAGTGCCGGGGTGTATGTATTCCTGTTTTTAGCATTGGCAAGGCTGGTAGATCTGGCTACAGGTATAAACGGAATTATACTGGCTACTTCAGATAAATACCGCTGGGACCTGCTGTTTAACATTGTTCTGGCCGCCCTCACCATCTGGACAAACTCTATTTTTATTCCGCTTTATGGCATGAATGGCGCTGCCTTTGCCACCATGTTGTCGTTGGTGTTTATCAACTTATTGCGGATGTTCTTTGTGTGGTGGGCCTACAAAATGCAGCCTTTTGCCTGGAGCTCGCTGGGCATAACTATAATTGCGTTAATAGCCTTGGGTGCCTCTTACCTGGTGCCTTACATGGGCAATGTGTACCTGGATATGGTGGTGCGCTCGACAATTATAACTATAGTTTACGCAGCACTGGCGCTCGGCTTTAAAGTTTACCCGGAGATGAATGTGTGGGCAAGGAAAATCATAAAAACCTATACAGGCATATAAGCACAGCAAAACCGCCAACTATAAAGTATAGCCAGCATTAAAACCCAGTAAAACTATAGTTTAATAATTGGCGGTAGTAAACGCGAAACTTTCTTTGTTCGAGTCAAGCATCTTACCGCTTTCGCACTTCAATACACGTTTTGGGTAACGGTTAATGATTTCGTAGTTGTGCGTGGCCATCAGCACGGCAGTTCCGCTGTTACTGATCTCCATAAAAAGCTGCATGATGCCATCTGCCACAATCGGGTCGAGGTTACCGGTTGGCTCATCGGCGATAAGAATAACCGGCTCGTTCAGCAATGCTCTGGCAACAACTATACGCTGCTGTTCGCCCCCAGATAATTGGTGCGGCATTTTATTAGCAGCAGCATCCAGGCCAACACGCATCAGCACCTCCGAAATACGCTGTTTAATTTTGCTTTTATCTTTCCAGCCGATAGCACGCAGCACAAAGCTTAGGTTCTCGGCAACTGTGCGATCAAATAGCAACTGGAAATCCTGGAAAATAATACCGATGCGGCGTCGTAGGAAAGGTACTTTTGAGCGAGCTAATTTACTGAGTGTAAAATCAGAAACAGATGCAGATCCTGTTAAAAGTGGCAGGTCGGCATATAAGGTTTTAAGTAACGAGCTTTTTCCGCTGCCCGTGCGCCCAACCAGGTACACAAACTCCCCTTTCTCAATATCGAAACTAACGCCGCTCAGTATGGTATTGCTGTCCTGGTAAACAGCTACATCGCGAAGGGATACTACGGGTGAAGAAGAAAAACTCATTTTACGTTACGCTACTTAAATCTCTAATTTCTGCAGTTTACCAAATTCCAACGACTCTATCAAAGCGGCCAGCGCATCTTCCTTCCCCTCCAGGCCATAGCGGTCCAGGTTTTTGAGTGGCCGGTCGGCACGGAAATACGCGATCAGCACAAAATTGCTGTCTCGCAGCTGTATATAATCCGGAATTTTAGCCTTGCCTTTAACTTTGATGATGTACATGTGTCGGAATGAGTAATTAATAATGATTAATGAATAATAAAGCCGGTAAGCTCCATTACTCATTAATCATTACTCATTAATAATTATTTATTTCCTTTCGCGTGGTCAGCTAAAAATTTGGCCAGGCCGATGTCAGTCAGTGGGTGGTTCAGTAGGCTTGTGATCACGTTTAGCGGGCAGGTAACAACGTCAGCACCAATTTCGGCACATTGTACCAGGTGCATTACGTGGCGCACCGAAGCAGCCAATACTTGTGTCTGGTAACCATAGTTGCTGTAAATCTGCACGATCTGCTCGATCAGCTGCATACCATCTGTAGAAACGTCATCTAAACGGCCTACAAACGGAGAAACATACGTTGCGCCAGCCTTAGCAGCAAGTATAGCCTGACCAGCAGAGAATACCAGCGTACAATTTGTTTTAATGCCTTTTTCACTGAAATAGCGGATCGCCTTAACACCATCACGGATCATCGGCACTTTCACCACGATGTTCGGGTGCAGTTCAGCCAGGAAATCGCCTTCTTTAATGATGTTTTCATAATCAGTGGCAATCACTTCCGCGCTGATGTCGCCATCTACAATTTCGCAAATTTTCTTGTAATGGGCCATTACGTTATCATGACCGAAGATGCCTTCTTTTGCCATTAACGATGGGTTGGTTGTAACACCGTCAAGCACGCCAAGATCGTGTGCTTCCTGAATTTCCTGCAGGTTTGCAGTATCGATAAAGAATTTCATATGAGATGGGATGATTATAGTTGCAAAGCTAAACTATAAATCCTGAAACCGGAAGGAAAGCGGATAATTTTGAGCTTTACGGCGGTTGCCGTTGGGGTATGGGCAAAAAAAAGTGGCAAACCAACATCGCGCCGCTACGACCGCCTACCCTTGCTACCTTCCGGTCCTGGGGGATTTGGCAGGAGCTGGCCGTGCCGATTTGCCGTTACAAAAGTAGCAAAATTCTTATTCAATGCAAACTTTAGATATATAAAATCTGATTAATTTCCGGTTTATAGTGTAAATAGCAGGGTTTCAGGAAGTATAATTTTGTTCTTTGTCATTTCGAACAACGTGAGAAATCTGTTTTAAACTATAGCCTGGTAATGTCATCCTGAGCGCAGTCGAAGGGTCTTATTTGTCCTTTAGCAAACTATAGTTGACGTTCCTTTCAACTTAAGCCAAGCTATACTTCCAAAGAACTTTCAATCCTGGTAGCTCTACTTGCCTATAGTTCTATAGTTACTTTGGCTCGCTCCTAGCCCGCGGGGGCTCGTCTTTGGGCATCGCGCTGCTGCCTTCTTGCTATCCTCGTGCCTCGGATTGCCTGCGGCACCGCAACAAGTCAAAGGCGCTCAACCCAAAGACTGCGATCATATTCGATAGCTATAGTCTTAACTATAGTTTTTTTGTTTGCACTTAGTTAAAGCAGATCAGTTTTCTCGTGGTTGTAGTTCCGTAGGGACAGGTCGCGACCTGTCCTTTTCTATTTCAGTAACTATATAACTATTCATGCAACTATAGCAAAGGTAAAACTGTCCCCTTGAGGGGACTACAGGAGTGTGGAGGCCGCAACTATAGAACTATAATGTTAACTATAGCAAAGCCGGCCCCCTCCTGTTTTTAGGAGAGGGCTTAGATGAGGTGAAACACTAACTTTAAAACTATGACAGATAAAGTAAACTCCTTCCCATGTTTCAAGAAAAAGCGTAGTAAGGGGTTATATTAACACATATCTTTAAAAGTATTGGCAATTACTATAAAAGCGCTTTACCTTTGCGCATGCCAGAAAAAATTCTCATCCTCGACTTTGGCTCCCAATATACCCAGCTTATAGCAAGACGGGTTCGCGAGCTTAATGTATACTGTGAGATTTACCCCTACAACAATGTTCCTGCCCTCACAGCAGATGTAAAAGGTGTCATACTTTCAGGTAGCCCCTGCTCCGTGCGGGATGCCGAACACCCAACAATCAACTTAGATCAATACCTTGGTAAGCTGCCCGTACTTGGTGTATGCTATGGGGCACAACTGATCGCGCACGAAAGCAAAGGCGAAGTTACTCCATCAACTATCCGCGAATATGGCCGTGCCAGGCTTTCGGAGCTGCACAATGCCAACCGATTGATGAAAGAACTCACACCGGGTTCTGTAGTATGGATGTCGCATGGGGATACGATAAAAGAGGTTCCGGATAACTTTGAGATCATTGCCAGTACCGAAACGGTTCGAGTTGCAGCTTATAAGCTGCGCGACCAGGAAACTTACGGCATACAGTTCCATCCGGAAGTAACACACTCCGACGAAGGCAAAACCTTACTTAGAAACTTTGTAGTACACATCTGCGAGTGCCAGCAAGACTGGACTTCAGACCAGTTTGTAGACGCAACTGTAGCGGATCTGAAACAGCAACTGGACAATGATAAAGTAGTGCTTGGCTTATCTGGCGGTGTAGACTCCAGCGTGGCGGCCATGCTGATACACCATGCTATCGGTAAAAACCTGTTCTGCATATTTGTAGACAACGGCCTGCTGCGTAAAGATGAGTTTGAGAACGTGCTGGACTCGTACAAGCACATGGGCCTGAACGTGAAAGGCGTTGATGCAAAAGCAAAATTCTACGAAGCGCTGGCTGGACTAACCGATCCGGAGGCAAAGCGCAAAGCCATTGGCCGCGTGTTTATCGAAGTGTTTGATGAAGAGGCGCATAAGATTGAAGACGTGAAGTGGCTGGCACAGGGTACTATTTACCCGGATGTGATCGAATCGCTGAGCGTAAAAGGCCCTTCGGCAACTATAAAATCGCACCACAACGTAGGTGGCCTGCCCGACTTTATGAAACTAAAAGTGGTAGAGCCGCTGAAGACTTTATTTAAAGACGAGGTTCGCCTGGTAGGTAAAACACTACACATCGATGACGCAATCCTTGGCCGTCATCCGTTCCCGGGTCCTGGTCTGGCCATCCGTATTATGGGCGATATCACTCCGGAAAAAGTAAACGTACTGCAACAGGTAGATCATATCTTTATCAGCAACCTGAAGAAATCGGGCTTGTATGATGATGTGTGGCAGGCAGGTGCAATACTTACGCCGCTGCAATCGGTGGGTGTGATGGGCGACGAACGTACTTACGAAAACGTGGTAGCGTTGCGTGCTGTTTCAAGTATAGATGGCATGACCGCCGATTGGAGCCGTTTACCGTATGAGTTCCTGGCGGATGTGTCAAATGAGATCATTAACAAAGTAAAGGGCGTAAACCGCGTCGTTTACGACATCAGCTCTAAGCCACCTGCAACTATAGAGTGGGAATAAGTTTAATTGTTTGATGGTTAAATTGCTAAGAATCTAACACGTAACAATTTAACCGTCAAACAATATAACCATCAGCAATTTAAACTATGAAGAACTTCTGTAAGCGTATACTTGTGCTGTCTATGCTGGCAATGGTTACGCCGGCATTTGCACAGCAGAACGAAGATGTAACCTATAGCAACGGTAAAATTCTGCTGCAGCAACAACGCTACGAGCAGGCTATGGCCGAGTTCCTGCCACTTACATCTCAAGGCAACACGTATGCGCCGGAAGCTTCCTATTTTTATGCGTTAGCGGCATTTAAAGCTAAAAAATACAAAGAGGCACAGGAGATGCTGCAGCAGCTGAAAATGCAGTACCCTGGCTGGTCGCAGATGGCCGATGCTACTTACCTGTTAGCAAATATCCACTTTGAGCGTGGCAATTACGACGAAGCCCTGACGCAAGTACAACAGTTAAATTCTTCTGAAATTGCCAAAGATGCAGCCGGTCTGGAGCGTTTTTACCTGCAAAAGATAAACGACCGGGCTACTTTCGAGAAACTGGTACAGCGCTACCCAAATGATGCCGTACTGGGCCAGGTTTTTGCCGACAAACTGATAGGTGGCTGGTATCGTGCAGAAGATAAAAATACCTTAGAGCGGCTTATAAACAAACATAACCTAGATAAAAACAAGTACCAGAACGCTGCGGCCCGCCGCCAGCAAGGGTTTGATGTGGCTTTACTCCTACCCTTCCAGCTGAGCCAGGATTTTGGACAGAATGCCCGCAAAAATCAATTCGTAAATGACCTGTATGCCGGTATGCAATTGGCCCAGGACTCGCTGGAAGCACAAGGCGTAAAACTGAACCTGTATACTTATGACGCAGGTGCTGATACAACTATAGTTAGCAGAATTTTAAAACTACCTGAAGTAAGACAGATGGACCTGGTAATAGGGCCGGTTTATAAAAGTGCCGCCCGCATTGCCAACCGATTTGCACGCACTACAGGTATCCCGGTTATCAACCCCTTGTCGCAGGACCTGGATGTTGCCGGCCAGAATAGTAATGTATACTTGTTTGAATCTTCTATAGCGACCCAGGCACGACAAGCTGCAACTTACGCTTACAATAGCTTCTCGCCTAAGACTGCAGTTATACTTTTCGAGAATACAAAAGACGACACCACTTTTGCTTATTTCTATAAAGAGCAATTCAAAAAACTGGGCGGAAAAATCAAGACATACAAAAAGATAAGCTCCAGTCAATCGTCGGCTACGGCTTCTACTTTTAACAAACTGGTTTTAACAGATGTTGGCCACATGGCCGTTTTCTCTGAGAAAATGACCGCTGCCGTAAACGCTACCAGCAAACTACAGGCAAGCGCTTCAAAACTACCACTTATAACTTACCACAACTGGCTGGATATAAACCAAATAACCCTAAAGCAGCTCGATAACCTGGAAGTATATTTCATCAGCCCGAAATTTATAAATACCGCTAACCCGGAAATCAGGAAATTCAGAGAACGGTATATCAGCAAGTATAACCTGACCCCATCTGTGTATGCTTATGCCGGATTCGAGATGCTATACTTTTATGGTAGCCTGTTGCAGCAATATGGACCTAACCTGGCACAAGCCTTACTTGAAACCGGGATTAAGCCGGGCGCTTTGTATCCAGCCGTTGGCTATGTAAACCGCACAAACCGTAATGAACTGCGTTCCGACAACCAGTTTGTACCGATCACAAAATTAGAGAACCTTCAACTTATGGTAGTAAACGCTGTTTACTAACTATAAATCCAAAACTTATACCCAATGAAGACAGCACCAATCAGCGAAGAACTGTTTCAGAGAGCTAAAAACTTTATACCTGGTGGCGTAAACTCCCCAGTAAGAGCCTTTAGAGCCGTAGGTGGCAATCCGCGCTTTATAAAATCAGCCAAAGGCGCATATTTATTTGACGAGGACGGCAACCGCTACATGGAATTCATCAACTCTTGGGGGCCGATGATACTGGGCCACGCTGCTGAAATTGTGCAGGAAGCCGTAATGCAGGCTATACCTAACTCCTTATCTTTTGGTGCCCCAACCCGCAAAGAGATCGAAATTGCCGAGCTGATCATCAGTATGGTGCCAAGTATAGAAAAGGTGCGCATGGTAAACTCTGGCACCGAAGCTACAATGTCGGCTATACGTGTGGCACGTGGCTATACTGGTCGTGATAAGATGATCAAATTTGAAGGCTGCTATCACGGCCACGGCGATTCTTTTCTGATTGCGGCTGGCAGTGGTGCTATTACGCTAGGTGTGCCAGATAGCCCGGGTGTAACAAAAGGCGTTGCCAACGATACGCTCACAGCTCCTTACAACAACCTGCAGGCAGTACAGACATTGGTAGATGCAAACAAAGACCAGGTAGCAGCTATCATACTGGAGCCGGTTGCCGGTAACATGGGTCTGGTATTGCCAACACAGGAATTCCTGCAAGGCCTGCGCGACCTGTGTACCAAAGAAGGCATCGTACTGATTTTTGATGAAGTAATGACCGGTTTCCGTCTGGCCCCGGGCGGTGCGCAGGAGTTATTTGGCGTTACGCCGGATATGACCACGTTGGGCAAAATTATTGGTGGTGGTATGCCTGTTGGCGCTTACGGTGGTAAAAAAGAAATTATGGATTGCGTAGCCCCAGCCGGGCCGGTTTACCAGGCAGGTACCTTATCTGGTAACCCGATTGCGATGTCTGCGGGTATGGCCATGCTGAACTATCTGAAAGATAACCCGCAGGTTTATACCCAATTGAACGAAACTACAGAGCGCATGATTTCGGGAATGCGTAACAACATGCAGCAACTTGGCCTGAACTATACGATAAACCAGGTTGGCTCTATGTTCACGATCTTCTTTACTGATCAGCCGGTTTACGATTTCGATAGCGCTAAAACTTCTGATACGGCTTTGTTTGGCCGTTATTTTAACGAGATGCTACAGCGTGGTATTTACCTCGCTCCTTCTCAGTACGAGTCGCTTTTTGTTTCTACGGTCATTACACCGGAACTGGTAGATGAATACATCAAAGCTAACTTTGAAGCGCTAAAGGCCATTCAGGGCTAAGAACTATAGTTACAACTATAAAAAAGCGGCAGTTCCTGCAAATGGGGCTGTCGCTTTTTAGTTTATACTTGGTGTATATATCGTTTATTCATTACTTTTACAATCAACTTTTTAGCGTGCATTCCTCATGATCTTAACCGATAACCAGATATTAAAAGAAATAGAAAAAGGTACTATCCTGATAGAGCCATTCAAACGTTCAAGCCTGGGCACAAACTCTTACGACGTGCATTTGGGTCGTTACCTGGCTACCTATCGCGATGAAATTCTGGATGCACGCCAACACAACGAAATTGATGTATTTGAGATACCGGAAGAAGGCATTGTACTACGCCCGGAAACGCTCTATCTGGGCGTAACCCTGGAGTATACCGAAACACATGCCCACGTACCTTTTCTGGAGGGTAAGTCGAGTGTAGGCCGTTTGGGTATAGATATACATGCGACTGCCGGTAAAGGCGATGTGGGTTTCTGCAACACCTGGACACTGGAGATTTCGGTAACGCAGCCGGTTCGTGTTTACTATGGCATGCCGATCGGGCAGCTCATTTATTTTGAAGTAAGCGGCGGTATCGAAAACTACTATAACAAGAAAGAAAACGCCAAGTATAACAATCGCACCATCACGCCCGTTGAATCCATGATGTGGAAAAACAACTGGTAACAGATCACTAATATAGTGAAATAAAAAGAGCCATTCCACGCCGGAATGGCTCTTTTGGCATAATAACTGCACTACACCTGTCAACCAGAAAACAATTGGCCATCCATAAAAATCAACTGCTAAAATGAATTTTTTTTGATGCAGATTGGTTTACAAGAAGACAACAGGGAATAAAGTAAAACAGGAAAAGACAAGCACTATGAAAAGATTATTGGTATTAACATTCGCACTTTTAGGTTTCATCTTTACAGCATCAGCTAACGGAAATGAGAAAGCTGTAACTGTAGAAAACAGAGCCAATCATCTTTCAGATCAAATGATCCGTGAGTTACGCCTTAACAACTACCAGTCAAACAAGATCAGAGAAATAAACTTGGATGTGGTAGCAAAAATGATGGCTGTTGAAGCTGAATTTAAAGGCAACCAGGAACTAATCGATCAGAAATGCAAAGCTATCTGCTCTGTTCGCGATGAGAAACTGGAGAACGTGTTAAGCACTGCACAGTACAGCAACTACTTCGGTTCTCGCAAGGTATATAGCAAATACGACAAAGAATTTGTTGCCAGCGCCGGACAGGAAATAGATAATACAAAAAGCCTGGCAGCCGCAAACACTGACGCTGTAACAGTAAACTAAAATATAACCAATCTATAAAACAAAAGGGCCGCTAACTATAGCGGCCCTTTTGTTTTATTATAGCACATACTATTGATTGTTCTTCTGGCGTTCTGCTTCTACATGATTCATCAGGTCTTCGCAAAGCGCTTTCATTTTCTGGGCCATTACGCTGTCGCTGGTAGCTGTAGCTATACTTTGCGCCATAGCACCGATAGTATCAATGTAAAAGTATTTCATCTCATCTACCGGCATGTCCTTTGTCCATAGGTCTATCTTCATGGTACCGGCTTCATCTCTGTCCCAAAGCGAAATGTTAATGGCTTTTGCAAAATGGATCTTTTCTCCGGCATCAGTTGCGCGCCAGCTAATGGCTTCCGGTATCTTCTGATCATCCAGTGCTATGCTAAAGTATATTTCTGACTTCTTCATTTTACTAATTTTTAAACTTTATAGTATCTAAATCTCGTAATATGCCTGATTACATATATTACCTACAAAGTTACGCGATGCGCCACGGAATAAAAACACTCTTTACGCTTTTTACCCTTATGCTCTTTTCCGGTTGCTCCGCTATTTTAACCAGGTCTGACAAAACATATGCGGTTGGCTTTTATAACCTCGAGAAACTATACGACAGCAAAGCCAATGCCCGCAACATGGATTATACACCTAACGGCCCCATGAAATGGACCGATGCCCGTTACCAGCAGAAACTTAAGAACATGGCACAGGCCATAGCAACTATAGGTGGTAAAGATGGCCCTGCCATACTTGGTGTAACAGAAGCTGAAAGCCACAAAGTGCTCGACGATTTGGTGCTTACTCCCCCGTTAAAGAAAAAGAAGTATAAGGTGATCCATTTTGAATCGGAAGACCCACTGGGGCTGGATGTTGCTTTACTCTATAACCCGAAGCGCTTTAAACCTACCTACCAGAAACTGGTGAAAGTGAATTACCCGCAAAAGAATTTTAAAGGCAAAGATATAGTACAGGTAAAGGGCTTGATGTCTGGGGAACCGGTAACCATTTACGTGAACCACTGGCCACCAAACTATGGCAACACCCGCCAGGGCAACCGAAACCGCCAAGCCGCAGCTAAAAAGCTACGCCAACAAATAGATGCCGAACTAAAAACCAACCCCGATGCTAACATTATAGTGATGGGAGATTTTGACGAAGAGCCAAAGTCTAAAGTATTACAGCAAACCCTGAAAGCCAACGGCAGGCCAAACCCATACTATAAAGACGAACTGTTCAATACGTTTTATATTAACTACGTGCAGGGCTTAGGCAGCTATTTTAAGCGGGGCGATTTTAAGATGCTGGATCAGGTAATGGTATCGAAAGGGATGCTGGACAGCAAAGGCCTGGAATATGTGATGGGTTCAGCTGAGATACATGACCCGGAATTTCTGAAATATACTTTTGGAAAGTATAAAAACACGCCACGCACCACTTTTTCGGGAACCACCTACATGGGTGGTTTCTCTGATCACTTCCCGGTGTTTATAAAAGTTAAAGTTGTAAAGTAAGAGAAGAGAGCAAGTATAAAATAAGTCCAAGATGCCAGCGTGCATCTTTTTTTGTGCCTTATAGGTTGCTATAAAATACAGAAGGCGGGCTTATGGGCCCGCCTTCTGCGCGTTAGGAGAAATATACTCCTTATACGTAGTTGTTCAGCATTACAGGCATTACCAGCATCAAAACATTTTCGTTTTCTTCGTTGGCAACTGGCATCAGTAATCCTGCTCTATTCGGAGTAGATAATTCAAATGCTATTTCATCAGAATCCATGTTGTTCAGCATCTCAAGCAGGAACTTGGCGTTAAAGCCAATCTCCATATCTTCGCCTTCATACTGGCAGGCTAAACGCTCATTTGCCTCATTCGAGAAATCAAGGTCTTCAGCAGACACCTGCAGCTCTGAACCAGACAATTTAAGACGGATTTGGTGGGTAGTTTTGTTTGAGTAAATAGAGATACGCTTAACAGAGCTTAGCAGCGCCTGGCGTTCAATTACCAGTTTGTTCGGGTTCTGTACAGGTATAACATTCTCATAATCCGGGTAACGCTCATCAATCAAACGGCAGATCATACGGATATTATCGAAGCTGAAGAACGCGTTTGAGTTGTTGAACTCCACACGAACTGAAGTAGCTTCCGTTGGTAATGTAGACTTTAATAAAGTGAAAGCCTTACGAGGAATGATCAGGGATGCTTCCTGGCTTGTTGCAATATCAGTACGGCGGTAGCGCAGCAAACGGTGACCGTCTGTAGCTACAAACGTAACGTTATCAGAACGCAGCTGTACAAAAATACCTGTCATGGCCGGGCGAAGCTCATCGTTGCTAACTGCAAAAATGGTCTTGTTAATGGCGCGTGAAAGCACATTAGAAGGGATCTCGATCGCGTTGCCACCTTTAACAACCGGTACACGCGGGAAATCAGTAGCATTCTCGCCAGACAGTTTGTAGCGGCCGTTTGAGGAGCTGATCTCGATGGTATACGTTTCTTCGTCGATTGTGAAAGTTACCGGCTGGTCTGGCAGGTTCTTCAGGGTATCCAGCAAAATTCTGGCAGGAGCGGCAATACGGCCATTCTCTTTCGCCTCTACCGGTAACTCCGTTATCATAGAAGTTTCCAGGTCGCTGGCTGTGATAGTAAGTGTGCTGTCGCTTATTTCGAACAAAAAGTTCTCAAGGATGGGCACTACCGGGTTGTTGGTTACTACCCCATTTATGCTGGCTAACTGCTTAAGCAGCGCAGATGAAGAAACAATAAATTTCATTCTATATCCCTATAATGTTATTTAGGCAAAGTTAAAAATAATTCGGATTTATACTAAGTATAGTTATAAAGGTTTTTGAAGTTTTACCTCGCATTTAAGCTTTATTTCAGAATTTTTCATACTTCCGCTTGCGCAAGTAATACCGCGTTACCCCAAACAATGCCAGCAGTACAATTGGTGCTAACAAGTTAAGCAATTGCCAATACGTTTTCTCTTCCTGCACACGTACTTTATCTAACGGACGAAGCTTGATTTCCTTGCTACGAACGTTAATTAATCCTTCTGAATCCAACAGGTAGTGGATGGTGTTCATGGCCAGTTCCTTGTTGGCAAACTTGATGTTGTTATACCTGTCAAAGCCGAGCTCGTAGGCTTGTCCGGTGCGCGGGTTCACATCATTCCGTATCAGGTCGCCATCCGAGAATACAGCAATTTTAGTAGGTACTCCGTCCTCTTTTATAGTTGTAGCAGTTATACCTTCCGGAACACGTCGGTTACGGAACAGTGATGTAAAAGTACCTTCCAGCAAATAACCTACGGCCTGCTCGCCTGCCTGGTATTGTTCCGGGTTAACTTCCATACGAGCTTCTTCCAGCGTCAGCGGAACGGGTGCCTGCATGATGCGCGAATAACGCGAAGTATAAACCAAGGGTGTTTTGCGAACACCAGACGCTTTTACGGTATCTATCGTTCCGATGAATTTGCTATAAACGGCATCCAGGTTCCGGGTAATCGGGTGCTTGCTATACTTGTTCAGTAACGGGAAAAAGCGCCAGTTAAGCATTTCGGTCTGTGGTTTGCCGCCGGTGTAGCCTGTTACCAAAGGTATAAACCCGGAATTCAGGTCCATGATCAGGGTCGGGTTAAAGCGCACGCCGTACTTGAAGAACAGGTCGTCCAGGTTATGGTTATACGGCATGGCAAAGGTGCCACCGGTTCCCAGGCTATCGAGACTGGCATTCAGGGCATCCACAAAAAACACTGCTTTGCCACCATTCATAATAAACTGGTCAATCTTAAATTTGTCCGCTTCACTATAAGCAGTTGTTGGTTTCGCAACTATGATCAGATCCAACCCTTGTAAAGACGGAATCTGATCTAAATCCCCTAAAGCAACGCGATAATATTCCTGTAGCGAGCCAAGCAGGTCTGTTGCCTGTTGTTGCGGCAACTCGCCCTGCCCTGTTATGTACCCGATAATCTTATTTCCCTGGAAAGCTACTTTGCGCACGGCGGTGGCCAGTTCGTACTCCACTCCTTCCACCGACTGGTTCAGGCGCTCATCGGGCGAGGCTGCCAGGTTACCTTTCAGAAAATTAACACCTGATTCTTTGCCCTTATACTTTACCACAGCTCCCGGAAAAACAAGACGTTCTACCTGTTTGCCTTCTTCGGTCGCTTTCAGGTTGGTTGGCTGTATGCCTTTTTGCGCCAACTGCTGCATATACTCAGCTCGCTTCTTTTCATCCGTTATAGAGTTGGGGTCAAAGAAAGTATAGCGCACATTGCCATCGGCATAAATCCGGAACTCATCCAGCGTCTCTCTTACAGATTGCTGCAAGCGTTTAAAACCAGCCGGAAAATCCCCTTCCAGGTATACCTCCACCACCACCTGGTCCTGCAAATTACCCAGCATCTGCTCTGTTACCGGCGATATGGAATAACGTTTGTCCTCGGTCAGATCTATCCTGAAAAAGTAATTGTAAACCAGTATATTAAGAACCACCAATACAACTATAGCTATAAGGTAGCGGGTAAGGTCGCGGCGGCGGTTAGTAGTTGGTTTTATCGTCTCCTGCGTTACCATTTTCTGCTGCTTAAAACAAGTTTAGTAGATAGGATCATGATGGCAATAACTGTTAAAAAGTAGAGCACATCGCGGGAGTCGATCAGGCCTTTACTGATGGCATCGTAGTGGTAGGAAATGCCCAGTTGGCTGATAAAATAACTATAGCTTGCCAGCGCCGGAATAGATGCCAGCAGGTCGAAGCCGGTATAGATGATGTAGCAAAGGAACAAGGCAACTATAAACGAAATGATCTGGTTGCTGGAGATGGAAGAAGCAAATACGCCAATGGCACAGAACACACCCGCGAGAAAGACAAGCCCCAGGTACGAGCCTACCACTGCGGCAGAATCGACGTTACCGGCCGGGTTACCCAACTCATAAACGGTATAATAATAAAGCAACGTTGGCAGCAAAGCAAATAGTACCAGTAGTAGCGCAGCGAAGTATTTCCCTAGTATAAGCTGCAGATCTGTAATGGGTTTGGTCAGGAGCAGTTCAATTGTTCCTTCACGTTTCTCTTCGGCAAAAGTACGCATGGTGATGGCCGGAATCAGGAAAAGAAACAGCCACGGTGCCATCGAGAAAAGTGTCTGCATATCGGCAAAGCCATAGGTCAGTACGCTGCTCTCCGGAAACACCCACATGAACATACCAGTAGCTACCAAAAACACCGTGATCACCATATAAGCGATCAGCGAGTTCAGGAAGCCGTTAAATTCTTTTTTAAGTATAGCGAGCATCATTTTAATTAGTAATGACGAATGATTAATGAATAATTTTCAGCAAAGTATTACTCATTAATCATTACTAATTATTCATTTTTTGTCAGTTGTTGGAATATCTGTTCGAGTGAGTTTTCTTCCTGACGTAACCCAACCAATGGCCAGTTTTGCTCTGCCGCAATCCGGAAAACCGATGCGCGAATATCAGCATCCTGGCGGGATGTTACGCGGTAGGTATTGTTTTGTACAGGCTCTACGTTTTCTACGCCAGCTATAGTTTGTAGCAACTCAATAGCTATAGGCTGTTCAAACTCTACTAATGTTACCTTGGCTCTTGCGTTACCAGCCTGCAGGCTTGCTACATCGCTGTTTGCTACCAGTTTGCCCCGGTTTATGATCACCACACGGTCGCAGATGGCCGTGACCTCCTGCATAATATGTGTCGAGAAAATAACTGTCTTGTCCTGCCCAATGCGTTTGATAAGCGAACGGATCTCTACGATCTGATTAGGGTCGAGGCCAGTGGTAGGTTCATCCAGGATAAGTACCTGCGGGTCGTGAACCAGCGCCTGCGCCAGGCCAACCCGCTGCCGGTATCCTTTTGATAAAGCGCCTATTTTTTTACCTTGCTCTAATGTTAAACCGCATAGTTCTACCATTTCCTGCACGCGCGCTTTTGCCAGTTTCCCTTTCAGGCCATAGATAGAAGCTACAAACTCCAGGTATTCGTGCACATACATGTCCAGGTACAGGGGGTTATGCTCTGGCAAATAGCCAACCATGCGTCGGACGGCAATCGGGTCCTGTACTACGTCATGGCCGTTTACAACTATAGTTCCGGAAGTTGGTGGCAGGTAACAGGTCGCAATCTTCATGGTAGTAGATTTGCCGGCACCATTTGGCCCCAGGAAACCCAGTATCTGCCCCTGCTCGACAGTAAACGAAATATCATCTACGGCGCGCTGCGACCCGAAAATCTTGGTAAGGTTCTTTACTTCTACAGACAAGGTGTTTAGTTAATAATGACGAATTAGTAATGACTAATTATTTTTTGACAATTCTGTGATCTGACTTAATTCTGTAAATCTTACTTCAAAATTACTAAAATCCTGCTTATCCTTTAATCTTAAAAATTTACTTCTGCTTTTGTATTCTGCCTTTAGGCATCAGCGGGCGGACTTCAATATCTACGTGGTGGTAGTTTGGATGAGACTCCAGGGCATGAACTATAGTTGAGGCTATGTCTTCGGGGCGCATCATGTTCTCTTTGGCAGTTATGTTCTCGAAGTTATCGAAGAAGTTGGTGTTAACAGAGCCCGGGTAAATGCAGGTAACCTTAATGCCATAGTTACGCACTTCTTTATACAATGCCTGCGAAATGCCACGTACTGCAAACTTACTGCCACAGTAACCCGACATTTCTTCGATACCGGTTGTGCCTGCTATGGATGAAATATTGATGATATGGCCTTCGCCCTGTTCTTTCATTTCAGGCAGTACCAGGCGTGTGCAGTAAAAAACTCCGTTCACGTTGGTTTCAAACATGGTGTGCCAGTCATCTATACTTATCTCTTCCAGCTTACCCCCTATTCCCAGTCCTGCATTATTTACCAGTACGGCAACATGTACACCCAGTCGGCTTATAGTTTGATCGAACGCATGCTGTACCGATTCCGGGTAACGCACATCGCATTCAAAAAAGTGAAAATTATCGTTTTGCAGTTCAGGGGATGTTCTGCCCCAGCCGGCAACTATAGCACCTTTTTCTAGAAGTGCCTCTACGGTTGCTAACCCAATGCCTTTACTAACGCCGGTTACTACCGCAATTTTACCTCGTAATTCCATAGTTTTATTAGTTGATGGTTGTATTGTTGAATAGTTAAATTGTTAAATGGTTAATGGCAGAAGGTTAAATGGTTGTATGGTTGGTTCTACTGGAATTAAGACGAAAATATTGCGCCGCTACTATTCTCAAACTCCCAAACTCCTAAACTAAGTTACCTTTCTAACCTTCTAACTTCCAAACTTTCTAACTCTAAATGTCTCCCAACTGCGGTCTGATCAGTATTTCTTCTACCACACTGTTTTCCGACATGCAGTAGGCTCCCCAGATTGCCTTAGCTACGTCTTCTGATTTCATAAAGCGTTCCGGTGGCAGGTCTACTCCTTCCCAGCTGGCCGTTAGCGTGGCCCCCGGAAGTATAGCCGTTACTTTTACGTTGTGTTCTTTGGTTTCTTCGCGCAGCACTTTGGTCATGCCATACAAAGCGAATTTAGAAATGCAGTAAGAGCCACCATTTGTATAAGGCGTAATACTGGCTGTAGAGCACATGTTAAAAATATGTCCGGTGCGGCGCTTTATCATATCCATTACAAACGCTTTCGTAATATAATAGGCGCTATACAGGTTGGTGTTGATCATAAATGGCAGCGCTTTATCATCCTCTTCGGTAACCTTGCCCGGTATAAAAAGGCCGCTGTTGTTCACCAGCACATCTACCTGCACCTTAAGCCCCTGTACATATTTTATAAATGCAGTAACCGATTTTTGGTCGCTTAGGTCAGCTTGCTGGTAAAACACTTTAGAGAAAGTATAGGCCTGTTCTATCTCTAACTTCAACTTTTGTAAGTCATTTTCGTTTCGGGAGCAAGTGATGATGTGGAACCCTTCTTTTGCAAAAAGTTCTACTACCGCTCTTCCAATACCTTTCGTGCCGCCTGTAACTAAAATGTATCGTTGCATGTGGTATATGTCAAATTTTATATGTTTACTGAATTAAACCGTAAGATAGGGATTAAAAGGCTATTTTTGGCCTAAACTTATCTAAACCCAAACGTTAAAAGAGATTAACCACCCCTATGCTGTACCATTTCGGAAAATATCTTTTATTCATGAGTACGCTGGTAGTGCGGGGCGAATCGCCGCGCATTCTCATTAACAGAACAATAGATGAAGCCATACTAATAGGTATAAATTCCATTATGATTGTGGCTATAGTATCTACGTTTATTGGTGCTGTTACGTGCGTGCAGGTATCTTATAACCTTACCAGTGCGCTCATCCCCCGCTCAACTATAGGTTTTATGGTACGCGAAATGACCATACTGGAGCTGGCACCAACTATAACTTCCATCGTACTGGCCGGCAAGGTAGGCTCCAGTATAGCCGGCGGGCTTGGCACCATGCAGATAACCGAGCAGGTAGATGCACTGGAAGTGATGGGTATAAATTCGGCCAGTTACCTGGTGCTCCCTAAAATACTGGCTTCGCTGCTGGTTTTCCCGATGCTGGTTACGCTGGCCATGTTTTTGTCGATAGCAGGCGGTTATGTGGCAGGCACGTTAACGGGGGCACTTACCGCGCAGGAGTATATCACCGGTATCCGTGATGCTTTTATTCCTTATAACATTGTATTCGCCCTTATTAAATCTGTCGTTTTTGCATTCCTGATTTCTTCCCTGTCCTCTTTCAGAGGATACAATACCGCAGGCGGTGCTCTTGAAGTAGGAGCTGCCAGTACAACCGCTGTAACCAACAGTGTTATAGCCGTACTGATAGCGGATTACGTTTGCGCCGAACTGCTTCTATAGTCAGACTCATCATGATAGAAATACATAACATACATAAAACCTTCGGCGATAAAAAGGTGCTGGATGGGGTAAGCGGTGTTTTTGAGACAGGTAAAACCAACCTGCTGCTCGGCGCCAGCGGTACCGGTAAAAGCGTGTTGCTAAAATGTATCGTAGGCCTCGTAAAACCCGACATTGGCAGCGTTACTTTTGATGGTACCTACTTTACTAACAACAAGCTGGACATACGCCAGGAAATACGCCGCAAAATAGGCATGTTGTTCCAAAGCTCTGCCCTCTTCGACTCCATGAACGTGCAGGAAAACGTGGAATTCCCCTTAAAAATGCTTACACCAGACATGAGTAAAAGCGAACGCATGGATCGCGTAAACTTCTGCCTGAAACGTGTGGGCCTAGAAGGTTCGAACAAAAAAATGCCATCGGAACTGAGCGGTGGTATGAAGAAACGTGTCGGTATAGCCCGTGCCATTGCCCCAAACTGTACCTACCTGTTCTGCGACGAACCTAACTCCGGCCTCGACCCGCTGACAGCCCTGAAAATAGATGAGCTTATCAAAGAAATTACGGAGGAATACAACATCACTACCATCATCGTAACCCACGACATGAACTCTGTAATCGAGATCGGTGATAAGATCATGTTCCTGTACGAAGGCAAAAAGCTTTGGGAAGGCACCCGCGACGAGATTATGGATACCGACATCAGGGAACTGAACGAGTTTATATTTGCTAACCGCCTGATGCGCGACGCCAAAAAAGTGGAAGAAGAGGAGCGCGAAGAACACCAGGAAAACCGCGAATCTAAGTAAGGTTAGTTTATATTTTATAGCTGGCTATAGTTCAGTTTTTGTTTAGCCGTCAGGAGAAATCCTGGTTCTATAGTTTGCAAGACCTAGCAGCGTGCGTAGCTCCTGCTAGCGTCTGATGCTATAGTTGATCAATTGTCATTTTGAGCATAGCCGAGGGATCTTATGTGTCCTATAGTTAGAGTTTATAATTAATTGAACTAAGTTATCTTTTCAAACTACTTTTATTCCTGGGAGCTTTAGTCACCTATCGTTTCAACTATACTTTGGTGCCCTCACGGCCGGGAGGCCCCGTCTTCGGGCATCGCGCGGTGTACATTTCTTTTTCTCGTTCCTCGAAATGCCTTACGGCACCAGAAATCTACAAGGCGCTCAACCCAAAGACTGTGATCTTTCTGCAATTAACCTGTAGCTATAGTTTGAACCTATAAGCTTCGACCTTTATCATGGTGGTATTTCCGTAGGGACAGGTCGCGACCTGTCCGTGCTATGCCAGTAACTATAGAACTATAAAGTCAGCTATAGCAAAGGCAGAAAAGTCCCCCTTTGAAGGGGGCAGGGGGATGACCAGCAGCAACTATAAAACTAGAGCCCACAACTATAGCAAAGGCCAAAACTCCCTCCCCTGTTTTGGGGGTAGGGGCCCTCTTTAAAAGGAGAGGGCCAGGGTGAGGTATAAAAGAGTTATAACCCAACAAGGCCTTCCGATGTTAACGGAAGGCCTTGTTATTTTATTTAAACTATAGTTTAGATCGAGTAAAGCATACCAGCTACAGTAGCTGACATCATACAGGCAATAGAAGCACCTAACAAGGCAAGGAAACCTAAACGCGAGTGTTACCCTGCTGGTTTGGCGCCATACCACCTATACCTCCTACCTGTATCGCAATAGAGCTGAAGTTAGAGAACCCACACAACGCATACGTAGCCATAATAACAGACTTGGTAGAAAGTGTTCCTTCAGCTTTCATGTTGGCGAGGTCCAGGTAAGCAACGAACTCGTTGATGGCTGTTTTCTGACCTAATAAGCTACCAACCTGCAGTGTATCAACCCACGGCACACCCATAATAAAGGCGAATACCCGGAAGATCTGCCCCAGGATATACTGGAACGAGAAACCATCAAACTGACCATTTGTGCTGGCAACTACAAGTTCATTAAGACCTGTAACGGCACCAAGTTTCATCAGGGCATAGTTAAGCAGCGCAATTACAGCAATAAAGGCAAGCAACATACCGCCTACGTTGGCAGCAAGTCTTAAACCATCGGCAGCACCTCTCGATACAGCATCAATAATGTTGGCACCAATCTGTTCCGGGTTAACCTCCAACCTGGTGTTGATCTTGTCTCCTTCCGTTTCCGGAACCAGCATTTTAGAAAGCACAATACCGGCTGGTGCGTTCATGATAGAAGCTGTTAGTAAGTGTGCTGCAAATATGGCCTGTTGTGCCGGGTCGTCGCCGCCCAGAAACGAAACATAAGCAGCCAGTACACCACCGGCCAGTGTAGCCATACCGCCTGTCATCAAACACATCAGCTCTGAGCGCGTCATGTGCGAAATAAACGGACGAACCAGCAATGGCGCTTCGGTCTGGCCCATAAAGATGTTACCTGCTGCTGATAAACTTTCGGCACCGGATAAACGCATACCTTTCGACATAACCCAGGCTATACCATACACAATCTTCTGCAACACGCCCAGATAGTATAAACCTGACGAAACAGCCGAGAAGAAAATGATAGTTGGAAGTACGTTAAAAGCAAAGATGAAACCTAAACCGGCGTTCTGCGACGGATCGGCCAGGTTACCGAACAGGAAGCGGGCACCTTCGTTTGAGAAGCCTAAAAGTTTAACAAATGCCCGGCTCACGAAAGCAAAACCATCGGCTACTAACGGAACCTTAGTTACCAGTACCCCGAACAATAACTGAAGGAAAACACCGTAGATTACGATTCTCCAGTTGATGGACTTTCTGCTCGTAGAGAACAAAAAACCAATAGATAACAGGACAAGAAGACCTATTAAACCTCTAAAAATATCAAACATAAGATGGCTAAAAATTTGTCAAAAGTAAACCATAAATGTCATAAAACAAAAAGTCCTGCACCTATTAAATGCAGGACTTTTGATGTTATATTATAGTTGTCTTAATTGCGCTTATTCAGCTCATCCCGAATCTTGGCAGCTTTCTCGTAATCCTCTTTTTCAAGAGCATCGTTCAGCATTTTGTTCAGGTCATCAACCGAGGTTTCATTCAGGGGCTCTTTAGACGAACTGCTTACCGTGCTTGCACTTTTTACGGTAGCAGCTGCCTCTTCGCTTTCCTCCTCCTCTTCTTCCAGGTCGCTGAGTATAATACCGGCTTCAGATAGCACACTTTCTACCGTATAGATCGGCACACCAAAACGTAAACCTATAGCTATGGCATCTGACGGACGTGCATCCAGTTCAAATTCCTTATCGCCGTCGGTACACATGATCTTCGAGTAGAAAACCCCTTCTTTAAGGTCCGAAATCAAAACTTCGGTAATACTGACATTAACCTGTTCCGCAAACGACTTGAACAGGTCGTGGGTAAGCGGGCGGTTAGGGTTTATCTTTTCGATCTGAATCGCGATTGACTGTGCTTCGAACATACCGATAATGATCGGCAGCCTTCTGTTACCATCTCTCTCACCGAGCACAAGCGCAAACGAACCCGTCTGCGACTGGCTGGAAGAAAGTCCGAGTATCTCTAATTGAATTTTTTTCACAATTAAGCCTTCTTAGTCTATTTGTCAAGGCCTCTGGCGGCCTCTATTAATTTAGGAACTACGTCAAAAGCGTCTCCAACGATGCCATAATCAGCAGCTTTAAAGAACGGAGCTTCCGGATCCTTGTTAATAACGACAATAACTTTAGAAGAGTTAACACCAGCCAAATGCTGAATAGCACCAGAAATACCGATAGCAATGTACAGGTTAGGGCTCACAGCGATACCTGTCTGGCCAACGTGCTCGTGGTGAGGTCTCCAGTCAAGGTCAGCTACCGGCTTAGAGCAGGCTGTTGCAGCACCAAGTGCTTTCGCCAGATCCTCTACTAAATGCCAGTTCTCAGGGCCTTTCAGACCACGACCACCAGATACTACAATCTCAGCTTCAGTAAGCAATACACCACCGCTGGTATCCTGCATAATGGTTTCTTTCGGAGCAGCTGCAAAGTCAGCATCAGTCAGGTCAGCAGAGAATTTCTCTACGGTTGCCGGGCCGCTACCAGCATTTGCAATCTCAAGCGCATTTTTCTTAACAGCGATGATCTTCACATCAGAAGTAAGATTTACTTCGGCAAATGCTTTACCGGAGAATACGCTGCGTGTAACTATAAAGCCACCATCTGTTTTTGGCAGCGTAGTTACGTTGGTTGCCAGCGAGCCATTTAAGCGCACCGCCAGCTTAGCACCCACGGCCGCACCAATGTTTGAGTTAGAGAACACTAATACTTTTGCGTTTTCCTGCTGGGCAGCTTTTGCAATTACTTTTACATAGGCATCGGCCACAAAATTGTTCAGGCGGCTGTCAGCATCATATAATACTTTGCTGATACCCTGTTCGCCTAATTTTGCCAGTGCCTCTTCGTGCACCTCGCCTATAGCTACTGCGGTAGCTGAAGTGCCAAGTTGCTGTGCTACCTGGTAGCCGTAAGTGGCTGCCTCTAACGAAGATTTCTTGATCTCTCCGTTAAATCCTTCTACAAATACTAATACAGACATGGTTATAGTACTTTAGCTTCGTTTCTTAATAATGTAATCAATTCACCGGCATTTTCAGCGTCGATCATTTTCACGCCGCCTTTTTTCTCCGGCTTGCTGAAACTCACGTAATCAGCTTTCGTTTCGCCGGCTACCGGCTCCACTACCTGTAATGGCTTGGTGCGGGCCGTCATGATGCCGCGCATGTTCGGGATGCGGGGCTCCGACATTGGCTGCTGCGCGCTGGCTACAAATGGCAGTTTCACTTCTACCACTTCTTTACCACCTTCAATTTCGCGCTCCAGTCGTGCTGTGCTGTCATCTATAAGGTCAAGTTTAGATGCAGGAACTATAGATGGGATGCCCAGCATTTCGCCTACCATGTTGTGCACCTGCGAGCCGTTGTAGTCAATAGACTCTTTGCCCATCAGGATCATGTCGTAGTTGTTCTGCTTGGCGATAGCCGCGATCTGCTGCGCTACAAAAAAAGCATCCTTCGGATCAGCATTTACACGGATCGCGTCGTCGGCGCCAATGGCCAGGGCTTTACGGATGTTTGGTTCAGCATCTGCTTCACCTACGTTTAGTACCGTAACAGTTCCGCCTTTTGCTTCTTTCAACTCAATAGCGCGGGTAAGTGCGTATTCATCCCATGGGTTGATCACGAACTGTACACCATTCTTATCAAACGACTTGTTATCGCCTGTAAAGTTGATTTTGGATGTGGTATCCGGAACGTTACTGATGCAAACTAATATTTTCATATGATAAAATAGTTAGCTTATTAAAAGTTAAATTTGTTGCGAAGTTAGTAAAATATAGCCAAATCGAAATGTCACAAGATAGAATAACACAGCTTCATAAATTCCTGGAAGAAGACCCGAATGATCCCTTCACGATCTATGCCCTTGCTATGGAATACAGGGCTACAGATAAGGATAAAGCATTAAGTTACTACACACAACTCCTCTCTGAGCATGAGCGCTACGTGGGTACGTACTACCACGCAGCTAAGCTGTACGAAGAGTTGGAACAAAACGACGAAGCAGAACGCATCTATAAAAAAGGAATGCTCATCAGCAGGCAGGAAGGAAACCTGCACGCCTTCTCAGAATTGCAGCAGGCGTACAACAAGCTGATGGGCCTTGATTATGAAGATGACTAAGCTGCCGGCTGCATGAACCAAAAATAGTATGCATGCAGCATATTTCCAAACAAAATATTGTCTGAATCAGGATTTGCAGGATTAAGGGATTTTCAGGATGGAGATTATAGTATGGGCTGATAAAAAGTTAGACTTAGGATGATTTTAGTTTACTGTTGTAGATCTTTTTGTATTGGAGACTTATAGCACCAAAGTTTATGAGAAGACCACTGGGTAAGTTGTAGGCTACTACATAGTTTTTAGCTTGTGATATGTGAACATCTTCTAAGTCTGTCAAAGCTTTAAGCTCTACAACAATATTATTTTCAACTATAAAATCTGCCCTGCGGCTCCCAACTTCAATGCCATTGTAGAATATCGTCTGCTCTATCTCCCGTTCATACCCTAAACCTGCAAGACCTAATTCTATAGCCAAGCATCGTTGATAGATAACTTCCTGGAAACCATTACCCAAGATACGGTGCACTTTCATGGCACAAGCAATTATTTTAAAAGTTATTTCATCTGACTGCATCCATTCCAATACGAGCTTATACTATTGAGTTAATGCTATACTTGATAATTCTCTATTTTTACCATATAATTCCATCCTGAAAATCCTTTAATCCTGCAAATCCTGATTCAGACAAAAGCATTATGGCATTCTTCCAGACCTCGGTCATTAACAAATACCTGAAAACACTTGATAAGGCAACTATAGCGGCGGCTTATGCCCGGTTTAAAAGCCACTTCCATAACCCCGCCATACAGGAGAACATACGCAACAGCAAGGAAGAACAGTACCAGGGCGAGTTTCTGCTTGATTTGTTTGTGAATGTGCTGGGCTATACCAAAAACCCCACGCCCAACTATAACCTGACCACCGAGCACAAAAACGTAAAGGACAGCAAGAAAGCCGACGGCGCCATACTGATAAACGATGCCGTAAAAGCGGTAATAGAACTGAAAGGCACCAACACTACCGACCTAAGCAAAATTGAAGACCAGGCTTTTGGCTACAAAAACAACCAGCCCGGCTGCGTGTATGTGGTTACGTCTAACTTCGAGAAGCTGCGGTTTTATGTGGATAATGCCGTAGAGCACCTGGAGTTTAACTTGTTTACGCTAACCGAAAAGGAATTTGCGCTTTTATACCTGTGCCTGGCCTATGAGAGTATTGCCAAGGGCACGCCCAAAAAGCTGAAAGACGAATCGGTGAGCCAGGAAGACGTAATTACCAAGCAACTATACAAAGACTACTCGCTGTTTAAGCGCGAACTGCACCAGAGCCTGGTTAGCCTTAACCCGCAGTTTGAGCCGCTGGAGCTGTTTAAAAAATCGCAGAAGCTGCTGGATAGGTTCCTGTTCTTGTTTTTTGCCGAAGACCGCCAGCTGCTGCCGCCCAACTCGGTAAGGCTTATACTTAGCCAGTGGCGCACCCTGCAGGACCTTGACGTGGAAATACCGCTATACGACAGGTTTAAACTATACTTCGGCTACCTGAACACGGGCCATAAAGGCAAGCAGTACGATGTGTTTGCCTACAACGGCGGTTTGTTTAAAGCCGACGACATACTGGATAACATTATAGTTGACGACGAACTGCTGTACAAACACGCCCTGAAACTATCGGAGTATGATTTTGCCAGCGAAGTAGACGTAAACATATTGGGCCACATTTTTGAGAACTCCCTGAACGAGCTCGACGAGATAAAAGCCCAGCTGGACGGCCAGACCATAGACAAAGCCAGCACCAAGCGCAAAAAAGACGGCGTTTTTTATACTCCAAAGTATATCACCAAATACATAGTTGAGAACACCGTTGGCAAGCTGTGCGCCGAAAAGAAAGCCGAACTACAGCTGAACGACGAAGACTATAGCACCGACAAAAAACGCCAGCTTAAAACCCGCAAAGCCTTAGACGACAAACTGAAAGCCTACCGCGCGTGGCTGCTGCAACTTACCATCTGCGACCCTGCCTGCGGCTCGGGCGCGTTCCTGAACCAGGCCCTCGATTTTCTGATAACCGAACACCGCTACCTCGACGAACTACAGACCAAACTGATGGGCTACTCTATAGTTTTGAGCGATGTAGAGAAAAGCATTTTAGAGAACAACCTGTTTGGCGTAGACCTGAACGAAGAAAGCGTAGAAATTGCCAAGCTCAGTTTATGGCTCCGCACGGCCCAGCCCAACCGCAAACTAAACGACCTGAACAACAACATTAAATGCGGCAACTCCCTGATAGACGACCCTATAGTTGCCGGCGACAAAGCCTTTAACTGGCAACAGGCGTTTCCGCAGGTGTTTGAGAAAGGCGGCTTTGATGTGGTGATTGGTAATCCGCCGTATGTACAGTCTCACTCACTAAGCGAGAAAGATAAAAGCTACATTTACGATAACTATAAGACCACTGAATATCAAATAAATACTTATGGCGTCTTTGTTGAAAAGTTCATAAATCTGCTGAAGTCAGATGCGCTGTATAGTTTGATTATTCCAAATTACTGGCTTTCTACAAAGTATGATAGATTGTTAAGAAGAGAAGTTTTTATTAACAACCATGCATTAGAAGTTGTCAATACTTATGAAGTATTTGAAAGCGCAACTGTTGATACACTTATACTTACTGGAAGAAAAATAAAATTAGACTCTCATTCTACTCGTGTTTTGAGCATTTCAAGTTCTCACAAAACTATTGAAAACCGACTTAATGCTATAAATCTAAGTTTGTGGGACTTTGAAGATTTTAAAGTATTTTCAGAAAGAGATAATGATGTTCTGATATCTTTTTACACTGGATTTCAGTTAAAAGGAGAAAAAGCTTTAAAAGATTTTTTAGTTTTCAAAAAAGGAATGCAGCCTTACGAAGCAGGAAAAGGGACTCCTCCACAAACAAGGGAAATGATGAATAACAAAGTTTATCATTCCCTCACGAAACTCGACGATACTTACTTTCCGTTGCTTGGAGCTAAGCACATTAAACGTTTCAATTTACAGAAGCCGGATGAATTTATTAAGTATGGCAAAAATTTGGCTGCACCAAGAAAACCAGAAATATTTCAGGGAGATAGAATTCTGATTAACCGTATACTTTCAAACCAAAAGATTGACGGCGTCCTTGTTTCAGAAACTTTTATAAACAATACTGATGTATTTAACTTGATACCTAAGTCAGATAGTATAATTGATATCAGAGTGCTCTATCTAATAATTGTATCAGGTCTTTGTGCTTCATACTTCAAAAGCTCAAACATCAATCTTAACAGAGCAGCTTATCCAAAGATAAACGTCAATACATTAGAAAACTTTCCAGTTCCAGCAATCTCCCCAGAAGCCCAACAACCCTTCATTGAAAAAGCAGACGCGATGCTTTCGTTAAATGAAGAACTACAAACTATAAATCAGAAGTTTCAGCGCACACTGGGCCGTAAATTTGGGTTAACCGAGCTGCCAAAAAAACTACAGGAGTGGTACCTGCTCTCGTATGGCGACTTTATAAAAGAGCTGGCCAAAAAGAAAGTAAAACTAAGCCTTTCGGACGAAGCCAAGTGGGAAGATTACTTTACCCAGGAAGCCGAAAAAGCCCTGGCCCTAAAAACCAACATAGCCACCACCGACGCCGAAATAGACCAGCTGGTGTACCAACTATACAACCTCACCGACGAAGAAATAGCTATAGTGGAAGGCAAAGAAGTGTTGGCAACCGCCGAACTATAAAAGACCTCCCGACTCCAAAGACCTCACAGCGTTTAGAAAACCTGTGAGCGTCTGCACCCTGCGACGGTTGCTTCGTAGCTGCCAAGACGCTCACAGGTCTGGAAGACGCTGTGAGGTCTTTTGATCACGCTAAACCAAAAGAGCAGCCCTAATCAGCTGCTCTTTTGTTATACTTAAACTATAGTTTACCCGCAAACATGCTCCAGAAACCTGACCTTGGTGCTGCCGGGCACTAACTTCAAACCTTTCGGGATGCCATGGTGCGAGTCTTTGTAGTGGTTGGCAAACCATACTTTGTAGCTTTCTTCGTCAGTCCAGTAGGTCATCAGCCAGATCTCGTTTTCGTTTTCCTGCGGGTACATTACTTCCAGCTTCAAAAAACCTTTCTCTGTATCTACCATGTGCGGGCGGTTCTTAAAAGCTTGTCTCACTTCGGCGGCCATATCGTTGGCAATGGTAAACGTACTCAGGGCTATAAACATATTCTATTTTTTAACAGCTGATGACGGTGCAAACAGCCGTAGTTTGAAGGTGTAAATTCTTTAAAATTAAAGAAAATAAGCCAAAACACGAATTATAGTTGGGGAGGAATTTACCTCACCCTAACCCTCTCCTAAAAACAGGAGAGGGAATTTATGCTATAGTTATATTTGCTACTATAGTTTTTGCTCTCGCTCGCGTCCCGCGAGTGTGTGATACCTGCGGACTCTGGCCGCTTAAAACTGTGCCTGAGGCACAAGTGGCGGGACGCCACTAAATAGCCCACACTCGCCAGAGGCGAGCGAGGGCGTTCTTTTATATGATTTCCTCAGAATGAAACAACCCTGCCCCTCCTGGGAGTGCATTTTCTGACTCTCTCTTTTGTCATCCTGTAAGGATCTTGTTGGAAGTAGCATAGGCTTAACTTCCCTTAAACCAGGACTCTTTACAGAATGACAGGGTTAAAAAATTCTTTCCATAGTTACCCCCTCCTGTTTTCAGGAGGGGCCAGAGGGAGGTAATTACGCTAAGCTCAGCACCAGGTCATCGGTATTTACCAGCGAGCCCTCAGGTAAGTGTATTGCCGAGATAGTGGTATCGGCTGTGGCTGTTATAGTTGTCTCCATTTTCATGGCTTCAATAATAAACAACGGCGTGTTCTTTTTAACCGGCTTTTCTTTTTCCACCAGTATTTTCGAAAGCAGGCCTTGCAACGGCGCACCAATCTGTTTTGGGTTGGCTTTGTCTACTTTCTGGTGCTGCACCTTCTCCACCTTCACCGATTTGTCGCGCACCTCAATGTTACGCGTCTGGCCATTCAGTTTAAAGAACACCGTGCGCATGCCATCCTCATCTACCGGCCCCAACGACTGGTATTTTATAACGATAGATTTACCACGGGCAATATCGATAATGGCTTCTTCGCCGGGCTGCAGCCCGTAAAAGAACAAGCGGGTCGGTATTTGTGCCACTTCGCCGTACTGCTCCAGGTGCTGGTGGTAGCCTTCGTATACTTTCGGGTATAGCTGGTGGCTCAGGAAATCGGTATACTTTGTCTGTTCACCAAACTTCTTCTGGAATTCCGCAAATTCACCTTCCAGGTCTATAGGTGCCAGGTGCTCGTTTGGTCGGTCGGTAAAGGGCTTGGTATCTTTCAGGATGATCTTCTGCAGCTTTTTAGGGAAACCACCCACCGGCTGGCCCAGCTCTCCTTTAAAGAACGACTGCACCGATTCCGGGAACGAGATCTCTTCGCCGCGCTCCAGCACATCTACCGTGGTCAGGTTGTTGGCCACTAAGTATAGCGCCATATCCCCTACTACTTTAGAGCTTGGCGTTACTTTTACCAGGTCTCCAAACAGGGCATTTACATCGGCATAAGTCTCTTTTATAGTTTCCCATTTATCCCCCAAACCAAGCGCATTGGCCTGCGGGCGCAGGTTAGAGTACTGCCCGCCCGGAATTTCGTGGTGATATACTTCTGCCGTACCAGCTTTCAGACCAGACTCGAACGGATAGTAATATTCGCGCACGGTTTCCCAGTAATTGGAGTGGCGGTTCAGGCTTTGCTGGTCAAACTCGCGGTGGCGCTCCTGGTAACGCATGGCCTCTACCATACTGTTAAAGTTAGGCTGCGACGTTAACCCAGACATAGAACCCAGCGCCACATCCACCACATTCACACCAGCCTCAATAGCCTTTAAATAAGTGGCCGCTTGTATAGATGACGTATCGTGTGTGTGCAGGTGTATCGGCAGTTTTACGGTGTCGCGCAGGGCTTCTACCAGCAGTTTGGCAGCATACGGTTTCAGCAGGCCGGCCATGTCTTTTATAGCCAGTATGTGCGCACCGCTGTCTTCTATCTGCCTGGCCATTTGCAGGTAATACTCCAGTGTATATTTTGTTTTGGATGGGTCCAGGATATCGCCGGTATAACACATCGACACTTCGGCCAGGCCGCCGGTGCGTTTGCGTACAAAGTCAATGCACGGCTCCATACTCTTCATCCAGTTCAGGGAGTCAAAAATACGGAATACATCCACCCCCGTCTCCCACGATTTCTCAACAAATGACTCGATCAGGTTATCCGGGTAAGCCTTGTACCCTACCCCGTTCGAGCCCCGGATCAGCATCTGCAATAAAATGTTCGGTACCGCTTTTCGTATCTGGGCAAGTCTGTCCCAGGGGTCTTCGTGCAGAAAGCGCAGGCAAACGTCGAATGTCGCACCGCCCCACACTTCCATACTAAAGGTCTGCGGATGATCTTTGGCAAATGCTTCGGCCACTTTCATCATATCAAAGGTACGCATGCGCGTCGCCAGCAACGACTGGTGTGCATCCCGGAACGTACAATCGGTATAGTGTATCTGCGGATCGTTGCGGAGCCATTTCGAAAATTCGTCAGGACCCAGCTGGGTTAACAGATCTTTGGTGCCGGGCTGGTATTCTTTGTTCAGGTTAAAGCCGTGGTAATCCGGTTTGGTAAGCACACGGTCTTTGTCAACTTTCTTAACATCCGGGTTGCCGTTAACTATAGTTTCAGCTAAAAAACCAAGCATTTTAGTGGCCCTGTCTTTCGGCTTTTTAAAGATAAACAGTTCCGGGTGGTTCTTTACAAAATCTACCGTAGCATCGCCGGAAATAAACTCCGGATGGTTGATGATGTTTTGCAGGAACGGGATATTATGCTTCACTCCTCGGATTCGGAACTCATCCAGGGTACGCGACATTTTCATGGCCGCATGTTTCAGGGTTGGTGCCTGCGCCGATACTTTAACCAGCAGCGAATCGAAGAACGGGCTTACTTTGGCGCCCTGGTACACACTGCCCTGGTCCAGGCGAATACCGAAACCACCGGCGCTACGGTACGCTATAATGGTACCATAGTCTGGTTTAAAATCCTGCTCCGGGTCTTCGGTGGTAATACGGCACTGAATGGCCACGCCGTTTGCACGTACGCTATGGTTTGGCCCTAACAGTACTTCTTCGTGGTCTAAGCGGTAACCGTCGGCAATAAATATCTGGGTTTTGATCAGGTCGATGCCTGTGATCATTTCGGTTACGGTATGCTCTACCTGGATGCGCGGGTTAACCTCGATAAAGTAGATGTTGTTGGTGTGCGGCTCCACCAAAAACTCCACGGTGCCTACGTTGTTATAGTTAACCGCCGAGCAGATCTTGATAGCATAATCGTATAGTTTCTGTCTGGTCGGTTCATCTAAACTAATAGCCGGAGCCACTTCTACTACCTTCTGGAAACGGCGCTGCACCGAGCAGTCGCGCTCAAAAAGGTGCGTAATGTTGCCGTGGTTGTCAGCTACAATCTGTACCTCAATATGCTTCGGGTTCTCTACATATTTTTCCAGGAAAAGTGTGTCGTCTCCAAATGCTTTCAGGGCTTCGTTCTTCGCTTCAAAAAAGCCTTTCTCCAGTTGCTCATCATCCCGGATAACGCGCATACCACGTCCGCCACCACCGGCAGCTGCTTTCAGCATAAGCGGGTACCCAATGCGGTGCGCTTCCTCTAATGCCGTATCATAGGTATTCAGATCGAGGGTATTGCTTTGGATAATAGGCACCTCGCAGCTCAGGGCTACCTTTTTAGCCGCAATCTTATCGCCCAGCGAGGCCATTACTTTCGGTTTCGGACCTATAAAAATGATCCCGTTATCGGCGCAGCGCTGCGAGAAATGCTGGTTCTCTGACAAGAAACCATAACCCGGGTGAATGGCATCTACACCGTTCTCTTTGGCAATTTTAATAATAGCATCAATGTCCAGGTATGGCTGTAGCGGCTGATTGTCTTTGCCAACCTGGTAGGCTTCGTCGGCTTTGTAGCGGTGCAGCGAGTAACGGTCTTCGTAAGTATAGATGGCTACCGTTTTTATACCTAATTCGGTGCAGGCACGCAACACACGTATGGCAATCTCGCCACGATTGGCAACAAGTACTTTTTTTATGTTCATATAAGGTGAGATGAATGTAAAAGTATTTACAGGTGTTTGGATGCTCCCCTTCCGGCAGCACGGTTTATCAATTAAACTTAACTGGTGATTTCTGAACCTGAAACGAGGGCAAAGCACTAACTTTATTGCCCGTTCAGCACCCGTTAATACAGGATTTTTATAGATAAGGTTATAATTCAATTTGCACTATATTTTGGAATTATAAGTAGAGGCAACACTGCCTTATAACCAAGCAGTTACAATGGTATTGCCAGTTTTATATTCAGGATAAACTATAAACGATACCCGATTTTGTACAGTGTTCCGTATCTTTAACCCATGCTGAAACAACTGGCTACTTTTCTGCTGCTATTTTGCCTGCTCTTGCAACTCACCACTGCACAAGCTACAACTATCGCCACCCCGGATTCCGGACAGGTTAACAGGCAGAAGTTACTGGTATTAGGTGCTGGCTTTACGGTTGGCTACACGGCTATGCTGGTTGGGTTAAACAAGGCCTGGTATGCAGAGCAGGAACGCACCGGTTTCCACTTCTTTAACGATAACCAACAATGGCGACAAGTAGATAAGGCCGGGCATTTCTGGGGAGCTTTTCACCAGAGCCGCGCCGGCATTGACATGCTGCGCTGGGCCGGCGTACCGGATAAAAAAGCTATAGTTTATGGAGGCTTGTTAGGTGTAGTGTTACAAACACCTGTAGAAATTTTTGACGGTTACCAGAAAGACTATGGCGCATCGGTTGGAGATTTGGTGGCAAATACCGCCGGCTCTGCAGCTATAGTTGCGCAGGAACTGGCCTGGCGCGAGGTAAGAATTATGCCCAAGTATAGTTTCCATAAAACCCGCTACGCAGCAGAACGGCCAAACGTGCTTGGCAAAAGCTTAGCCGAACAGGCACTGAAAGATTATAACGGTCAAACCTATTGGTTATCGGTAAATGTAGGCGATTTTCTGCCAGAGCAAAGCAGGTACCCGAAGTGGTTAAGTATAGCGGTAGGTTACGGTGCCGAAGAAGTTGTTTTTAATCATGAGCCGACAAACTATAGTTCTGGTTTTGATGCGCACCGGCAATACTATTTAAGCCCTGACCTGAACCTGCTGCACTTTAAAGGCCGCAGCAAATTTCTGAATACAGCCTTGTATGTGCTAAGTATAGTTAAAGTACCTGCCCCTGCGCTGGAATATAACCGAAAGGATGGCTTTAAATTTCATGCGCTATACTTCTAAAGCTATCGTATCTTTGCTATAGTTGGCGGGTAAGGCTGAAGCCCATGCCCTCGCTCGCGTCCCGCGATTGTGAGTTAACAGCGGACTCAGGCCGCATTAAACTATAGTTTATAGTTTTAACTATAGTAACACCCGTATTTTGACGTGGCGGGACGCCACAAAATACCTCACATCCCGAAAGCGTTCGGGACGAGGGCATAATTTAACAAATAACAAATAACTGAAACTATGAACGTAGGAGACCGCGTGCGACTGATGTCTGGTCGTGAGGAAGGAATTATAACCAGGATACTGGACAACAATATAGTAGAAGTGGCAATCGATAACGACTTTACCATTCCGGTGTCGCGCCGCGAAGTTGTGGTAATTGCCGCCGAAGAAAACAAGTACATGCGCTCTGATGACGTTATTGAAGCGCCAACACGCAAACAGCCACCTGCGCCAGTGCTAGCCGAAAAAGGCATTTATCTGGCCATGGTACACCAATCGGAAGAATTGCTGGCGGCAACTATAGTTAACAACACCGATTACGATATACTGTTTACTACCGGCGAAGAGCGCAACAACCAATACCGTGGCCTGCAAAACGACAAACTTGCCCCCAAAGCAACGCGTGTCATCTCCCATTATCACCTGAAAGATTTTGAAAAGTGGCCGGGTTTGGTTGTACAGTTTCTGCAACACCGCAATGGCGCTCCGGCTTTATTCGAGCCAGTTACGAAACGTGTGCAGTTCAGGGCTAACTCTTTTTATAAAAGCAAGAAAACGGCACCAGTCATCAACAAAGAAGCTTACCTATTCCAGTTAGATACCAAGCCTACAACTATAGACACCAGCAAATTACAGGAACAACTAGCTGAAACAGCGGAACAGAAAGAAACCAACTATAAGCTTCAGGCCCCTGATCATGAAATAGATCTGCACATAGAAAAACTGACTGAAGACCACGCCGGCATGAGCAACAGTGCCATGCTGAAACTACAGTTAGAGACTTTTCAGGATGCGTTGGACCGTGCCATGGCCGCCAACATGCACGAGATCGTTTTCATACACGGGGCAGGCAACGGTGTACTTCGCAAAGAGATACAGAAAATACTGAGCCGCACACCTGGCATTAAGTTCTTTGAAGACGCCAAAAAAGAGAAATTCGGTTACGGCGCTACCTTAGTAAGGTTGAAGTAAGAGGTTTGGAGTTAGAGAGGGATGAGTTAGAAAGTTAGAAAGTTAGAAAGTTAGAAAGTTAAAATATTAAGAGATAGCCTTTTATGTCATTTTTAACACTGTGAGAAATCTGGAGTTAAAGGTTTAAGATTCAAAGATCTCCCGCTTTGCTCGAAATGACAAAATCATAATAACTCTTTAACTCACAAACTCCTAAACTCTTAAACTAAAAAAGCATTACCTTTGTAAACTATAAAAGAGAAAACAGCAAGCCGTCTTATCGCTGCGAAGAAATTCGGAGAGGAAAGTCCGGGCAACGCAGAGCATCCTGCTTCCTAACGGGAAGGGTCTGTTTTGGAGACGAAACAGATACAGCCAGTGCCACAGAAAATAACCGCCGGGCTAATTACTAATGACGAATGATGAATGACTAATTATTCATTATTAATTAATCATTATTGATTAGTCCGGTAAGGGTGAAAAGGTGCGGTAAGAGCGCACCAGCGGCTGGGTGACCAGTCCGGCTGGGTAAACCTCAGGAGTTGAAAGACCAAATAGGCCGGCAGCGTCTCCGCTTCGGCGGGACTAAGGGCTGCTCGTCCGATGTCGGTGGGTAGGTCGATGGAGCCTGTGCGCGAGTGCAGGCCTGGATAAATGATAAGACGCGCGCCTTAGGGCGTAGCGACAGAACCCGGCTTACAGGCTTGCTGCTACTCTTTTTATAGTTCCCTCCCCCTTTTCAGGCCTTTTTACAAACCAAAATATTTTTTGACAAAGAACAAAAGAGTGAGCCCCGGGCTTTTTCAAGTCTATAGTTGAATTGGCTTTTTTGATCTGTGCATGTTGCTGCCTGTTGCTTTACACTCTGGTACTAACTTCTGTCGTTCCCTTTGCACACGTGTTTCCCTCCTCAAATCCTTTCAATTTTGTATTAAGTTCTTTTGTTAAGCTACGTATCTTTGCAGCGCATTTTTTTTGAGACAAGCCCCATGCCTGACTTACAACTATACGACCCATTTGCCACCATGCAGTTTTCGGATGAACACTGCTTTTTGTGCGGCACAACTATAACTACCGCGCAACGCACGCCTGTTTTCGGAGAGTGGATGCAGCGCAACTATAACCTGCAGAACAAAGAGCTGTTGATGCTCGATAAAAGCATTACCACGTTCAGCCAGCTTACTATCCCCTGCTGCACCAGCTGCAATGCAAACCATATCCTGCCACTGGAACAGGAAATTGAAACCGCAGCAGCAGGCGGCTACGAAGCTATAAAGTCCCTCGACCCGAAAAAACTATTCCAATGGATAGGCAAAATGTATTACGGCTCGCTGGTGACAGAACTCATCAGGGAAAAAGACCCGCTCGTGATGCCCGAAAACCCGGTGAGCGAAAACCCGCAGATGCTGGGTAGGTTCAAGACTTTTTTCCAGGTGTTGCAGTCGTTGCGCGTGCCCATGGTTTTCTCTGATTTTCTGCCTTGCTCGTTGTTTATTGTTCAGGCCGACCCAACCGAAGATGAACTGCCTTTCGAGTACCAGGATGAACTGACAACGATGGCTTTCAGTATCAAACTTGGCCCTGTGGTTATAGTTTGCAAACTGCTAGATAACGGCATCATAGGAAATGTACTTAACAGGCTTTATAAACTAACCGAAGGCCAGCAGCTGCACCCTATCCAGATTGCGGAGTTTAAAGCGCGCGTATTTTATGCAGCCTATATTTTTAATGTGGTTCCGGATTATTTTGTACGGCCAGGTAAGCCAGATGATGAACAACTGGTGCTGGACACACTGATAGATGACATCACCAACGAAGTATTTAACCCCTGGGACCAGGTGGCGTATGCGCACATGCTGGAGGAAATGTTAAAGCCCTGGAGTATACGCGAAAAGGAAATTCTGGAGAATCCCCAACAGCCGCTCTCCTTCCTGACAGATGATAACGGCGAACTTAAAACGATAAATCGGTTCGAGAGGTAATAAAAAGTAAAGGCTTCCTGCTAACCAGGAAGCCTTTTTTAAAATAGCTATAGTTCGAAATAATAGTTGCCTGATAATTTAATTCTCTATCACAAAGCTGATGCTTACGTTTGATGTGATAATAACTTCGCCACCAGCTATAGTTGGCCCTTCGCCACCGGCACTGTCCATCGTTTTCATCATTGCCGCTTCGGCATACATAGGCATTGGCCTGCCACCTGTTGTATTTTCGTTAATTGCATAAACACGCCCAACTTTGGCACCTAACTCATTTGTTAAAACAATAGCTTTTTGTTTGGCATTGGTTACTGCCAGTTTCCGGGCCTGTGTTTTATACTTCTCAATATCCGCCACCTGGAAAGCAACACCATCCACCCGGTTTACCCCTGCACCATATAGCCCCGACATTAGGTCATCAAACTTGTTAAGTTTTTTTACCAGCACGGTCATAGTTTTCTGGGCAGTATAAAAGTCAGGGGTAGCTTTACCGTATTCGCCACTGTTATAGATCGGGTAAATACTCATGTACGATGTCTGAATATCTTTTTCGCTTACCCCCTGCTTTTTAAGGTAGGCAATAATGGCTGCAGCTTTAGAGTCGGCTTGTTTGCGCGCTTGTTCCAATGTCTTTTCGCGTACCTCAACGCCCATAGTAAGTATAACCTGGTCTGGCTGCACGCGCACCTCGCCTACCCCGTTTACATTTACCATCGGAGGCAAAATCTGCTGCTGTGCCTGCGCAAGACCAACTATACAGAAAGCCAGCAACAGGAATAATGTCTTTTTCATGAGTTTATAGTTTTAGTTAGATAAAAATGATATTCAAAAGTATAGTATTTTACTATATAACTGCGAATATCAAATGTTATACCACAAATCCTAAATGCAGAAAATAAAAAAGCCCTTGCTTTAGAAGCAAGGGCCTAACAGGTATAGTTGTATGCTTAATCTACAGAGTATTCAAAGTCATCATCCATATTTTGACGTGCCAGTAATACGGCTCCAATGGTAAGGGCACCCGCTGCAAGTATAAGCTGGGTTGTAGTAAACTTTCTGGACGCACGCACTATAATGTTGCCAATATCCTGTAAAAGATCCGGCAGCTTTTCGTGTTTGCCTTGCAGCACATGCATCGCCGACTCCACCGTTTTAGACATGTCGTGCGGGTGCAATAGTTTCAGGATGCTGTCTCCAGATTCACTTTCCTTTGCTTCCGGTTTAGTATTGTTATTTTTGTTTGATTTCGTCTCGTTTTCCATAGTTATTAAGATGCTTCTCCTATTTAGTAAGTTTTCAAATTAATCTTTATACGGCGTTTACCAGCCTATCAGATAACTTATGATGCTGTTCTTCCGCCAAATTCTTCTACCATTTGGGTCATGCGCTGCACCAGGCTATCTGTATTCACCATCATACTCGCCGGAAAACCAACATTCAGGTCATTTATCTGTAAGCTTTGCTGTTCCGGGCTATAGTTATACGTTGCATTTACACCCTTTTCGCTTATAGTTCCTTCATTGCCTTGCAGGGTCAGTCCCAGTTGTTTCAACTTATCTCTTAACTGATTAAAGGCTTCGGGGCTAACACTCGTAAAATGCACTTGTCTTGACATATCGTTTTGTTCGTTTAATTATTGACTTATAAAAGTACACTAACGATTTAAAATATAGATAGGTTAAAACCCAAAGTACATTACTATCTGCATCCTTAGCTGCTCTTCTGAAATTTTCATTCAGAAAATCAGAAACTGGGTTTGCATTTTTTAAAACAGCCAATTATATTTGCACCGCAATACAGCAATTGCACGGTCCGTTCGTCTAGGGGTTAGGACACCAGATTTTCATTCTGGTAACAGGGGTTCGATTCCCCTACGGACTACTGAAAGGGAAAAGTGATGATTTTGATCGCTTTTCCCTTTTTCTTTTTCCACTAAAAACTGCTGTATCTGGCTGGAAAGGGCGAAAAAGCCATTTACTCTTGTGGTTCGATAACCTTCCATTTCACGGTCAAAATACACCCCATCTTGAAACATCATCGCTTGCAGTTGTTTGCGGCCTTGCACATTTGCTTTACTCCATGATTGTGAGATAGTTACTGCTTTTTGCAAGCCCATTTTAATGAACTCTTTGGGGTTCGATAACGCTGGCACGCACTTTTCCAGATTTTGCTCTATTTCTAGGAGCTCAGTCTTCAGCTCAGCGCTGTACTTTGTAAACATATTTTTCTCGATTTCTCCAAAAGCATATCTTCTCTCTAGCGTATCCAGCTTCTTTTTCAGCTCCGTGTGCTGCGTGTTCAATCGCTTTTCTTCTACTCGGCTTTCTTCGGTTAACTTATAATAGGTCTCTTCCATGATCTCCGCTAGCTTGGGCAGGTAACGTGGGTCTACTTCCAGTTCAGACAAGAAACCTTCATACAAGTTATGCGGCTTACTGGCATTGCGGTTAAGCTTGCAGCCAATAGCGTAAGGCCCCTTTTTCTACGAAAGCAATGGACTTACACACATCTCCCTCCTGCAAGAGGTATTGTCTTTTGCGCAGTTTTTTTGGAGTCAGGTACGCTTTTATCTGCTCCTGCTCTTCCGGAGTGAGCGGTACTTTCTCGTTAAATTTCTGAAAGAATAATTCGTACATGTATTATCTCTTTTACTGCGCTATGTAAACTTACTGGTTACTTAAAGTCCAAAGCCCTCTTTTAACTTCCTACCGGCTTCAACAGTGAGCGGCACTATCAGCTTTCACAACAAGCTACCTTGCTGTATGCCAAACACGTAAAAGTATATGCATAAGTTTCCACACTTAACTATAGGTAATCCCTCCGCTTCACCCCAAACTATAAAGCAAATGACATAAAACCAATTACTATGAAAAAACTAATTACAGGCAGATGGTCTCTGGCCGCCTTCATCTTATTACTTCTGCTTTCCTGCAACGGGGAGCAAGCCAACCAACAAACCACAACCACTCAGGGGGAAGCTAACACTGAAATGGCAACTGATGATCAGCAACTTGTTGAAGAGCGACTCAGACGATTTGACTCACTTGACTTTCAGTTTTACAACAACCAGGATTGGGATTCTTTTGCCATCAGCCATGCCGATAATATTAAGGTTTTTTATCCTGATGGCACTATTACAGAAGGCTTATATCCAGAACACATCGACATGCTTACGCCCTTGTTCGCCTTTGCACCTGATACCAAAATAAAAGAACACCCCATCAGTTTTGGTACCGGCGACTGGACCACGGTTGTAGGAGAAATGGAAGGAACTTTTACTAAGCCCATGAAAATGCCGGATGGCAAAACCATACCTCCGACCGGAAAGAAATTTAAACTTCGTATGTGTACCGTAGCAAAATGGGATGGCGGCAAAATAGTAGAAGAACACCTGTTCTGGGATAACCTGGCAATGATGAAACAGATCGGAGTTGTGCAATAACCTTTTAATCTATAGTTAGAAAAGTATTTTCATCTGGAAGTAAACGACTATCACCCCGAAGGGGCTGAAGAATTCAGGAAACTTATTTTGGTACCAGAATTTATCCGGATACGTTTTCGCTGGCTACGGCCTATGAGGCATTTGATGCGGGCGGAAGTATAGCAGATGAAAAACTGGCAGAACGCTTTGAAGACAACCTGCTTAGCTTTATGAACCTGGTCGAAGCTTCCAAACATTATCCGTGCATCAAAAAGGCGTGGGTGGCATTCCTGGGAGAAAAGACCAATAAGGAAACAGGACGGGTGGAGTTGCACAAGCAATTTAGTTTCCCTTATCATTATTTTTTTGAAGCCAAATACGTTTAAACTACAAATGATAACATGCGATGGCTTCTCTAAACCAAACACAGCCTACTACTGCCAGTTACCAGGGCACGGACATGCTTATTTTAGGTATAGTTCTGGCTGTTATCACATTCTGGCTCTTTGCTCAAACAACCCTGAACATTGCGCCCGTAATGCAGCAAGACCTGAACATCAGCCATGAGCTGAACAATCTTGCTGTAAGTATCACCGCGCTGTTCTCCGGAATTTTTATAGTTGTAGCCGGTGGATTAGCAGACCGGCTGGGCAGGGTAAAACTGACGTATGTTGGGTTGCTGCTTAGTGTTATCGGATCTTTCCTGATTATAATCTCCCCTTCGGGCACCGCTGTATTTCTATTAACCGGACGAATATTGCAGGGGCTTTCCGCAGCCTGTATCATGCCATCGACCCTGGCCCTGATGAAAGCTTATTACGATGGTAAAGCGCGCCAGCGGGCACTTAGCTTCTGGTCTATCGGCTCTTGGGGTGGTTCTGGTCTCTGTTCCTTGTTTGGTGGTCTGGTTGCCTCAACTATAGGGTGGCGCTGGATCTTTGTTATGTCTATAGTTGTCGCTATTATAAGTTATCTGCTTATTAGAGGAACACCGGAAAGTAGATCAAGTGCTGCAGAAGATAAAGCTTTTGACTGGCCGGGACTTATTGCTTTTATCATTGCCATGCTGGCCATTAATATTGTGGTCGGGCAAGGTTCGGGGCTTGGCTGGTTAAGTCCTGCTGTACTGATTGGCATAGCTGTTTTTATCATTGCCACTATCATCTTTCTACGGATAGAAAAAAGGAGCGAAAATGGTTTTGTAGATCTGTCGCTTTTTAACAACCAAACATTTTCGGGAGCTACTTTATCTAACTTTCTGCTGAACGGGGCTGCCGGTACGTTGTTGGTTTCGCTGGCACTGGTTCAGGCAGAAGCAGGCCTTTCTTCGTTACAATCGGGTTTAATTACAGTTGGTTATTTAATAGCCGTACTGAGCACTATTCGTGTTGGCGAGAAATTACTGCAGAAACTAGGGCCCCGAAAACCAATGTTATATGGCTGCTTTATTACAGGGGTTGGAATTTTACTCACTAGCCTTACCTTTTTGTTGGCCCAACAATACATCATCGCTTCCTTTATCGGGTTTACCTTATTTGGTATAGGCCTCGGCTTTTACGCAACTCCATCTACAGATGCAGCGCTTAGTAATGTGCCGGGTAATAAAGCAGGTTCAGCGTCGGGTATCTATAAAATGGCTTCGTCGTTGGGTGCTGCTTTTGGTGTGGCCATTTCAGCAGCCATCTACTACGGCCTTAGCGAGATGGAAGGTGTTACTCCCTTGGCTGAACTCTTTTTGGGCAGAACGGATAACATAAACATACGATTTGCTGCCGGCATCGGACTGCTGTTTAATGTATTTATGATTGTTGTAGCCATCGTTGCCATTTTTAAAACAATACCGAAGGGTAAGCCAAAAGAAGCCATTTAATACCCAGAAGTTTAATCTTTAGCCTGACTTAAAACTATAGTTATGGAGATTCCTCAAATCAAAGCCTTTAATGATACGCTGGATAGCTTTATAAATAAGCTGCTGCCTGAACTGGAAGATATTTATAAAGATATTCACCAAAATCCGGAGTTATCTATGGAGGAATTCCGGACGGCCCAGATAGCTGCTGATTATTTAACCCGATACCAGTTTGAAGTGTCTACAGGTGTTGGGGTAACCGGTGTGGTCGGCATCCTACCAAACGGAGACGGGCCTGTTGTCATGCTTCGGGCAGATATGGATGCGCTTCCGGTTGCCGAGGACACGGGATTACCTTATGCCAGTACAAAAATAGCCAGAGACGAAGAAGGAACAGAAGTTGGTGTGTCGCATGTATGCGGGCACGACATGCATGTAACCTGGCTGATGGGCGCAGCCCGGCTGTTTTCAGAGCACCGGGAACTATGGAAAGGAACATTAATGGCTGTTTTCCAGCCGGGCGAAGAAGTAGGCCGTGGCGCACAAAGTATGATAGACGATGGTATGGTAGAGCGTTTTCCGAAGCCGGATATTATATTGGGGCAGCACGTAATGGTGGGCGAAGCCGGTACAGTTGGGCATCGGAGCGGCACCATTCTATCGGCAGGCAACAGTCTGAACGTAAAACTCTTTGGGCGTGGGTCGCATGGCTCGCAGCCGCATACTTCCATAGACCCGGTAGTGATGGCGGCGGCTACTACTATGCGCCTGCAAACTATAATTTCACGCGAAATAGCCCCGATCGAAAATGCTGTACTTACCGTGGGCGCCCTGCAGGCCGGCACCAAAGAAAATATCATTCCCGAAGACGCCACCCTGAAACTGAATATCCGCACCTTTAATGAAGATGTAAAAGACCATATTTTGTCAGCTGTCAGACGGATTTGCTGTGCGGAATGTGCCGCGTCCAATGCCCCGAGAGATCCTGAATTTACAGAACTTGTCAGTTACCCGCTTACAGAGAACGATGCCGCTGCTACGGCAAAAGTAGCTGCAGCATTTAATGCGCAATTCGGCAACAAGTCTTTCGAAACCAAGCCGGCTTCTGCTAGCGAAGACTTCAGTATTTTCGGACGAAACTGGCAAGTACCGTATGTATTCTGGTTCGTTGGCGGAACAGATCCTATAGTATACCTGGAAGCTAAAAAGAATAACCAGCTAAACTCAATACCCAGTAATCATTCACCTAAGTTTGCACCTGTCATCCACCCAACATTAAAGACCGGCCTTCAGGCAATGATGACAGCGGCAGCAGCCTGGTTTAGTTAATCTGAATAGGTGCCACATCACAAGAAATTCGCTACGTCAGAAAGCTGATGAGTTAAAAATCATGAAAGATAATATGATCATTCCGAAGGATGGTGAAGCAATAACTTTTTAAATCTGAAACTTTGGTTAGGGATGCATAAGCATCCTTAAATAAAACATATCCCTGTAAAAATGGTCCGATACTTCAATCTTTGGTCTACTGAAAGGGAAAAACGATCATTCTGATTGCTTTTCCCTTTTTCTCCAAATTATACGCTACAATGTAAATTATCACTCTTTGGAATATATAAGCGCTAAGCACAATAATTTTCTAGCCTCTTTGCTAACTATAGCAATATCTCTACAATCTCCTCTGGAAACTCTTTAGTTGCAATTAAACGTTGTTATCGCGACATTTGCTACTTAAATATTGTATACTGTTTTGCTGCCACCTGTTACGCTACATACTTCTTTCCTGAGGCCGATCACCGGTTTTGTGGCAGCATCGCACCATGTAACGCTTTGCGATAAACTTACAGGATATTGCCTAAACTTTCTTTCGGCGCCCAAAGCCTTTAATAGATAAGCCGTAACTACGGCCTCTCCCAATACCAGTAAGATGCTACCTTACTTAAACAAACCTATACTAGCCTGCTCTCTGGCAGCCACCAGGTAGGTAAATAAAAGCCATTAAGGTACACTCTGTATTTACCATTTATCAACCATAACAGGATCACAAACTTTGCTGCATACTCGAACAGCATTTTACTTTTTTACTTAACATCATGGGCTTCTTCAATTTTCTGACACAAGGCATTGCTATCGACATCGGAACCGCAAATTTCCTGGTTCTGCAGGAAGGCAAAATAATTCTGGACGAGCCTTCTATAGTTGCCTTTAACAGGGCTACCGGCGAAGTGATGGCTGTTGGCAGTAAGGCAGAACAGATGGAAGGAAAAGAACATGAGAACATACGCACCATCAGGCCCCTCAAAAATGGTGTGATCGCCGATTTCCATGCAGCAGAACACATGATCAAGGGCATGCTAAAGCTGGCAAACCCTGCTAAACGGGGCTTCTCCCCATCTTACCGAATGGTGGTGTGTGTGCCTGCCGGTATTACCGAAGTAGAGAAAAGAGCTATCCGGGATTCGGCAGTTATTGCCGGGGCAAAGGAAGTTTACCTGATTCATGAGCCTGTTGCAGCCGCCATTGGTATTGGCCTGGATGTACAGGAACCTACCGGGCACATGGTTATCGACATAGGCAGCGGTATTACAGAAATTGCCGTGATTGCCCTTAGTGGGATAGTTTGTGAACAATCGGTGCGCGTGGCCGGCGATACGTTTGACGACGACATTATACAATTTATGCGCAAGGAGCATAATATACTGATCGGGCAGAGTACCGCAGAAAAGATAAAACTGGAAGTTGGCGCCGCCATAAACGAGCTGCAAGACCCACCTCAGGATTTTGCAGTGAAAGGCCGCGACCTGATGACCGGCCTGCCGAAGCAGGTAAAAGTCACCTACCAGGATATTGCCTATTGCCTGGATAAATCTATTACCAAAATAGAAGAAGCGATCTTGCTGACATTGGAGCTAACCCCACCTGAGCTTTCATCCGACATACACCAATCCGGCATTTACTTAACAGGCGGCGGGGCACTGCTGCGCGGACTGGACAGACGACTGGCCCAGAAAACAAAATTACCGGTACATGTTGTGGAAGGTCCTTTACTGGCAGTGATAAGAGGAACAGGTATTGCACTCAACAACATCGATAACTTTAAATTCTTAATGCGATAACCACGCTTCGCAACCGCTTTAAAATTACTACCTATGCTTTACAGAGCCGCTTCGTTCCGATGCGGCTTTTGTAATTTTAAAAGATATAAATTGTGTTTCCGCTATAGTTCCTAACTGCTTCTATGGTTAACTATAGGCAATCTATAGTTGGTTTTAAGCATCCTTAGCTCTTCTAAACTGGCTACCAACGGCTTGTTTTCGTATCGCTATAGTAACGTCACGTTTAACTATACTTTAGGCAGATACCTTATGGAAGAACAGCAAAAGAATACGCAACACGGGCACACGAGCTTTCTTGTTTTTTCGGCATCGCTCAGAACCGGATCGCTCAACACAAAATTAGCAGAACTTGCCGCACAGGTTATCCAGAAAAATGGTGGAACAGTAGATTTTGCCAGCATGGTCGAGTTTGATTGCCCATCTTTTAACCAGGACCTGGAAGTAGATAATTATCACCCTAAAGGGGCTGAAGAATTCAGGAAACGTATTTTGGCAAACGATGCCTTTATCATTGCATCACCAGAGTACAATGGTTCCATGCCCGGTATCATTAAAAACATGATTGACTGGGTTTCACGGTATCGCCCGCAACCTTTTCACCAGCACCATGCCTTACTGATGTCTGCATCGCCTTCTATGGCCGGGGGTAACCGGGGGCTTTGGTCTTTAAGAATTCCGTTAGAACATTTGGGCACCAGGGTATATCCGGATATGTTTTCGCTGGCTACGGCCCATGAGGCATTTGATACGAGCGGAAGCATAGCAGATGAAAAGCTGGCCAAACGCTTTGAAGATAACCTGGTGAGCTTTATGAACCTGGTGGAGGCCTCCAAGCACTATCCGTGCATCAAAAAGGCGTGGGTAGAGTTTCTGGGTGAAAAAACAACTAAGGAAACCGAGCGCGTGGAGTAAACAACACGCACAACTATAACTCAATTAGCACTGCATAAGTAAGGCAAGCTGGTATACCTATAGTTATACCAGTTTGCCTTACTTTCTTATCCTTTCCACTTCAGGGTAAGTTTGTATAGTATAGCCTGTAACATAAAAATATACCCATACCTATGTTTATTTGCTTTACTATAGCAACTTTGCTTTTGCTTTGCACCTGCGCATTAACTTTTGTTAAACAGATGCAGCATAAGCCAACTATAAAACTATAGCACCGTTCGCCAGCATGGAAGAACTTCACTCTTTGTATTATCTGCTCGAGCTTGCAGGTACTTTTGCTTTTGCTATAAGCGGCGCTACTGCTGCCAGAAAACGTAACCTCGACCTGTTTGGGATCTGTGCCATTGCCTTTACAGTTGCCTGCGGGGGCGGTATTATCCGGGATTTATGCATTGGGGCAATACCGCCTGCCGGGTTAACCAACTGGCCATACCTGGTAGTAGCTATAGTTGCCGCAGCTTTAACAGTAGGCTTTTATCCGATTGTGCAGCGGCTGAAGCGTCCCGTTCTTTTCTTTGATGCCGTGGGTTTGGCCTTGTTTGCTGTAACGGGTGCCGAAAAAACCTTGTCTTATGGGCATAACGGCGAGGTGGCTATCCTGTTAGGCATAACTACAGCTGTTGGCGGGGGTGTAATCAGAGATGTGCTGCTTACCCGCGTTCCGGTAATTCTGGAAAAAGAGATCTATGCATCTGCTGCGTTGATGGGGGCTGTAATTGTTGTGCTGGGTAATTACCAACAATGGCTTTCTGATGACTGGGTGGCAGTTATTGCGCTGGTTTTATGTTTTACGCTCCGCATTTTTGCATTGCGTTTTCACTGGAACCTTCCTACACCGGCCAACACCAAAACCGATTCTGCTAAACAAGATCTGAGGTAACTATCTTTAGGTATCACCAAGGTCAAAGTTCCTTAAACTATAGTTTGCATACTACTCTACTTGTAACAATAAATCCCCACAAACTCAGCCTTATACTTTCATTCAGCGTTAACTAGTTCGCTGGCATACAACGTTTTTGTTTCCCGTATGGGCTGTACAGTAAAACATCTTTTGGTAATACCTTGTACCTGTAATCCAGAGAGAAACGTTGCTCCCTTCAACTTGCAAATTCACTATGAAATCATTGTTACAATGGACGGTAATTATACCGATACTGGCCTGGGTACTATACTTTTCGGGGCTCATTTACGACAGCAGTATATTCCAGCTAATTGCCAGTATCCTGCTTGTTTTTAGTGTAATGTCGGCGGTGCATTACTCTGAAATAATTGCCGAAAAAGTAGGCGAACCTTACGGCACCATCATCCTGGCCATTTCCATCACCGTTATCGAAGTTTCCATCATCATCTCCCTTATGATAACCGAAGGCAAAGAGGCTGCTTCGCTGGCCCGCGACACCGTATATTCTGCCACCATGCTCATCCTGAATGGTATAGTTGGTCTTTGCCTGCTAATAGGAAGCATAAAACATTACGAACAGAACTTCTCCAAACCATCGGTAACTATAGCATTGGTGTCGCTGGTTACTATAGTTGGCTTTACGCTGGTTTTTCCTACGTTTACCGAAAGCGTTTCGGGGTCCTATTACTCTAATCCTCAGTTGATATTTGCGTCTGCTGCCTGCCTGGTTATTTACGGTTTCTTCCTTTTTGCGCAAACCAAAAGGCACCGCGATTACTTCCTGTCTGCCACCGAAGACGAAGATGATGATACGGCAGCGCCAATGCCCATCAGTAACAGGGTATTTTTTATGAGCCTTGTTTTTCTCATTCTCTGCCTGGGCATTGTGGTGTTGCTGGCCAAAACCCTCTCCCCTACCATCGAAAGTATCATTACAAACTATCATCTTCCCAAAACACTGGTTGGCGTAATTATCGCATCTATCATTTTGTTACCGGAGGGCATTGCGGCTATTATTGCGGCCAGAAACAACCGGCTACAAACAAGTATAAACCTGTCGTTGGGGTCTGCGCTGGCAAGTATAGGGCTCACTATTCCAAGTGTTGCCATCGTTTGCATTATCTATGATTTCAAGATCATCTTAGGCCTGGACATCAAATCCATTATCCTGCTTGGGTTATCCGTTTTTACAGTCATGCTTTCGCTGAGCAGCGGCAAAACAAACATTGTGTATGGCGTGGTGTTGCTCGTAAACCTGTTCGCCTTTATTTTCCTGATGATCTATCCGTAAGTCAACGTAACAAACTATAGTTCAACACTATACAGGCACTAAAAGTGGAGTACAACTATAGCATACAACAACTATAGCACCTGTTATTTTAAGGTTGATTTCCCTATCTTTAGGTAGTAAACTATGAAGCGTATGAAACAGCTATTTTCTTTATTTATACTGATCACTTTTTCACTGGCTGCAACGGCACAGCAAACCCAGAAGCCTGTGCTGCATGGCAAAAACTGGATGGCTATTACCGGTAAACCATTAGCTGCTACAGCTGGCGCCATGACGTTTCAGAAGGGTGGAAATGCCGTAGATGCGGCCTGTGCGATGCTGGCAGCCACCTGCACCATGTGGGATGTGTTAAGCTGGGGTGGCGAAACGCAGGCACTCATTTACAACCCGAAAACTAAAAAAGTGATAGCCATAAATGCCATGGGTGTAGCCCCAACCGGTGCAACTCCTAAGTTCTTTAAAAGCAAAGGCTATAACTTTCCGCCGGAGAACGGGCCATTGGCTGCCACCACCCCCGGCACACCCGGCGGGCTTTTATACATGCTGGCCAACTATGGCACTCTGAGCCTGGAACAGGTACTGGCACCCGCTATGGAAATGGCAGCCGGTTACCCCATAGAAGCCCAGACCGCCAACAGCATCGAGAAAAACAAAGACCTAATAAAGCAATGGCCTTACAGCAAGAAAGTGTTCCTGACGCACCCCGGCGAAAAACGCGAAGCCCCGGAAGCAGGTGAGATTTTTGTGCAGAAAGACCTGTTGCAAACCCTTACCAAACTGGTAGAAGCAGAAAGAGAAGCACTGAAAAAGGGCAAAAACAGGAAAGATGCAATTATGGCCGCCTACGATCGCTTTTATACAGGCGACATTGCCAAAGAATTTGTACGGGGCAGTAAAGAACAAGGCGGTTTGATTACGATGCAGGACCTGGCTAACTGGAAACCCATTGAGGAAGAACCGCTAAAAGCAACTTACAAAGGCGTTGATGTTTACAAACTACAGCAATGGACGCAAGGCCCGGTTATGCTGCAGGCACTAAACATCCTGGAAAATTTTGACCTGAAAAGCATGGGATATAACAGTACAAAATACATCCATACGCTATACCAGGCCATGAACCTCAGCTTTGCAGACCGTGATTTTTACTACGGCGATCCATACGCTGCTCCCCAGGAACCGATCAAAGGACTGCTGAGTAAAGCGTATGCCAAACAAAGGGCCAGCCTTATACAATTCGACAAGAACGATCCCACGATAGGCCCGGGCGATCCTTACCTGTTTGAAGGCAAAAAGAATCCTTACCTAAAGCTCCTTAAGAAAAGAGGCTTTGAAATGGATACGACCAAACGCAACTTCGCCCCTACCCACGACACCCGAAACGGCTCGTCGCAGGTAGAATACCAGGACAGACTATGGCGCGGCACCACTACTGTTGAGGCAGCTGACAAAGAAGGCTGGGTAGTGTCGATTACGCCAAGTGGTGGCTGGCTACCGGCAACTATAGCCGGCAACACAGGTGTTGGCATGAGCCAGCGCATGCAAAGCTTTGTGCTGGATGAAACACTGAACCCATTTAACGTGGTGGCACCGGGCAAACGGCCACGGGTAACTTTAACGCCTTCTATGGCTTTAAAAGATGGAAAACCATACTTATCGTTCGCAGTGCAGGGCGGCGACACCCAGGATCAAAACCTGTTACAGTTCTTCTTAAACGTAGTGGAATTCGGGATGAATGTGCAGCAGGCCGCGGAGGCAGCCAACATAAACACAAACCAACTATGGCTATCGCTGGGTGGTACCAAAACAGACGACCGAAAACCAAAACCGGGGCACATATTACTGCACGACAGCACTCCGGAGGCCGTAAGAAACGAGCTTAAAAAAATGGGTTATACATTAAGTTTTGATGACAGAACCAGCGGCCCCATCAATGCCATTTACTTCGACTGGAAACATAACAGCTTCTGGGGTGGCTCCAGTAACCACGGCGAGGATTACGGTATAGGTTGGTAAACTTCTCTAGATTACGCATGTAGGTAAACTATAAAATTGATAATGCCCGGTTGTTCCGTTTAGCACTCAGCGGAGCAACCGGGCTTCTTTATTTACATATTCAGGTTATACTTTCTGCTTTTTATAATTTAAATATCACGTCTCCTAAATCCGATCTTCTCTCCCGCTCGTTTGTATGGTCCACTTAAAAGTATAAAACTATGGTAGCAGCAAACATTTTATTATTTCTTGGGGGTTTGGGCGGTACAGAAATAGTACTGATCGTATTGGCTATACTTTTATTTTTTGGTGCCAAGCGCATTCCGGAACTGGCTAAAGGGCTGGGCCGTGGCATCAGGGAATTTAAAGATGCCTCAAAGGATATCAAACAGGATATTGAAGTATCCCTGACTGAAAGAGAAGAATCCCAACCAGTAGAAACAGAAACCAGACTCAGAGCTTAAAAGCTAAAACGCCCACCCTACCAGGTGGGCGTTTTTTTGTACGTAGTCTCCTGTTCGGTACTTAACGCGCACCGCTACAACTTTTTTTATAGTTGCTAAATCCAATACTCACTATTGCCTCGTAGGTCTCGCAACGCTGCAGTTACCACTATTAACCTGTGGCCATTTCACATCTCGTTAATTTATGATTTAAAATTATGGAAAAACTACAAGACAAACCCACCGAGAAAGAACCAGGCGTATTGAAGGCTCCGATGGAGCGTCGTATGTTTATGCGCTATGCAGGGGCTACGGCAGCACTTACTACCCTTCTGTTTGCTACCACCTCCTGCGACGAAGACGGCGATGACATGCCAATGGACCCAACTGCAGTAGACCTGGGCAAAGGAGATACAGGTATATTGAACTATGCCTACGCACTGGAGCAATTGGAAGCAGCCTTTTACGCAGAAGTGGTAGCAAAATCGCTTGGCCTGTTCAGCCAGACAGAGCAACAAATCATGCAGGACATTAAAGGACACGAAGGAATCCACCGCGATTTCCTGAAAGCAGCTCTGGGCACCTCGGCTATCCGCGACCTGGAAGTAAATTTCAGCAGCATCAATTTTAACGATAAGAACAGCATCTTAACTACAGCCCGCACTTTTGAAGACCTGGGCGTAGCCGCCTATAACGGAGCCGGAAAATTGCTGGAGAACGCCGGTTTCCTGACACTGGCTGGTAAGATCGTTTCTGTTGAAGCACGCCACGCAGCTGTAATCCGCGACCTGATCTCTAATGGCACTTTCTCCGATTCGGCTAACAACCAGGGCCTGGACCCAGCCATGATGCCAGCGGATGTGCTTGCAGCAGCAGCACCATTTATCAAGACAAAGATTTCAGCTAATAACCTACCTAAATAAGCCTCGCCATGAACATATTTAAGATAATAGAAGACATAGAAAAAGTTGACCCGGAAGTATACAACAGGTTAGACTCACGCCGTAACGCTTTCAAAGGCTTAGGCACAATCGGTAAAAAAGCAGCTATGGCTGCGGTGCCATTTGCCCTGGCTTCTGTTTTCCAGAAAGCTTACGGGCAAGGGAACAACACCGTGCTGGAAGTGCTGAACTTTGCCTTGAAACTAGAATACCTGGAGCGTAATTTCTATACGCAGGCATTAGCTTCATCGGGGCTTATACCTGAAGGTGCCGCCAGAGGTGCCATCCAGAAAATACAGATGCACGAAGCAGCCCACGTCGAAATTCTGAAAACAACCATACAAAGCCTGAATGGCACACCTATCAGCGAACCTACTTTTAATTTCGGTAAGAACTTCCCGGACTGGAACACGAACTACCAGACCTTTTTAACGTTGGCACAGGCGTTTGAAGACACAGGCGTACGCGCTTATAAAGGACAGGCAGCTAACCTCATCAGCAACGACGCAGTGCTGACAGCAGCATTACAGATACACTCTGTAGAAGCCCGACATGCCGCCCACATCCGGCGCATGCGCAACAACCAGGGTTGGATAGTTGGTGCCGGTGCCAACAGCAATGTACCAGCAGGTGCACAACCGGTTTACGCCGGCGAAGAAAATGTAGCACAGGGTGGTATAAACGATATCACCAAGCTAGGTGCCGGATATTCAGCCGAAATAGCTTCCGGTGCTTTTGATGAGCCGCTGACCAAAGAGCAGGTTGCCGCAATCGTTTCCTTGTTCGAGTAACTATAATTGATGGCTGCTATTAGTCAATAATGTTACATAGACATTCAATAATTCTACATAGACCCCGATAGAAAAGAGCTGCCTTTGGTGGCTCTTTTCTTTTAAATCTTTCATCATTAAAAGTCAGAAACTGCATGTGGTGGTGTAGTTATTTTAGTTTGGCGCTAAACTTTTTACTTCTGTAGCAGTTTCAATTTAATTTCAGGAACGGGCTTAACAGAATATGTATTAAATATTTACTATCTTTGGTAAGCCTTTGTAAGTTTTATAGTTATAAAGGTTATATACTTGACGAATCAACAACAACCTATACTTAAGCTTAGCGAGGAGGAATTAGTGGAGCGCCTGCGTGCCCGCGATGCTTCTGTAGTGTCTGTACTATATGATATGTACAGCCCGGCGCTTTATGGTGTTGTTCTACAGATAGTGAAGATTGAGGAGACCGCGGAAGATGTGCTGCAGGAAGCATTTGTAAAGATCTGGAACTCATTCGAAAGCTACGATGCTTCAAAAGGAAGGCTTTTTACCTGGATGTTAAATATCTGCAGGAACCAGGCTATCGATGCAATCCGTTCGCGTCAGCACCGCGTAAATACCAAGACAGAAGATATTGAAGGTCCACAGGTTTCCGGGTTTTCGGCAGCCGAGTTTAAGCCTGAATATATTGGCGTACGGGATATAGTAGACAACCTGAACCCGGAGCAGAAACAGGTCATAGACCTGATGTATTTTGAAGGGCTGAGCCAGAGCGAAATTGCTGAAGCCTACGACATACCATTAGGAACTGTAAAAACCAGAGCGCGCAGCGCTGTAAAAGTATTAGCAAGATTTTTTAAAGGCCGTGCATAACGAAGATTACATAGCATCCGGAGTTCTGGAGCTGTATGCTGCGGGCGGTTTATCGTTGGCAGAACGTGAAGAGGTGGAGCGCCGGGCTGCTGCCTCTCCTGAAATACGTAAAGCCCTGGACGAAGCCTGTATGGCGATGGAAGAGTACGCAGTGCTCCATGCTGTACAGCCCAGACCTGAACTTAAAAACAGGATACTGGACCAGATCAATGCATCTATACCTACCCACACCAGCGAACCAGACACTGCACACAACAATGTAACGCAATTACTTTACGAAGAAGATAAAGCTGCATCTCCGTACAGATGGATGTTTGCTGCAAGTATAGTTCTGTTTTTACTTTCGGGCTGGATGAGTTTTCATTTCTATACGAAGTGGCAGCAGGCCGAACAAAAACTGGCAACCGTAACAGCCGATCAGGAGTTACTTGCCCAAAACTTTAAAAATACCTCGTTTCAACTTCAGCAACAGGAACAGAAGTTAGCTATCCTTCAGGACCCAGCTTTTAAGCCCGTAAAACTGAAGGGAGTTGAGGCGCACCCAGATGCGAGCCTGCAAGTATACTGGAACCCGCAACAACAACAGGTATATGTAAATGTCGTTAAACTACCTGCACCTCCTGCCGGTAAACAATACCAACTATGGGCCCTGAAAGACGGACAGCCTATAGATGCCGGTATGATTGAAATTTCGGGAAATAAGGGCACCATGCAACAGATGAAGAACATTGGCGCTGCTCAGGCTTTTGCAGTTACCCTGGAGCCGGTAGGCGGTAGCAAAGTACCTACCCTGGAGCAGCTTACTGTAATAGGAAATGTAGAGTCGTAGTTTACGCACAATTTATACAGAAAAGCCTGCTATAGTTAATAATAGCAGGCTTTTCTGATTTTTATGTATCAAGCAGTTACAGTTTCAACTATAGCGGAATTACAACTATAGCTTAAGACAATGCTTGTGGCGACGGGTTACCGGCTGGTTTGGATTTATCTTCCGGCAAGGGTACAAATTCCTGGTTATCGGTGGGTGGTAAAAGTATGCGGCCTTCTTTCCAGTCTGCTTTGGCCTGCTCGATGCGTTCTTTCCGGGATGACACAAAATTCCACCAGATGTAGCGTTCTCCCAATGGTTCTCCGCCCAACAGCATTAAGGTTGTTGGCTCTTTGGCAACTATAACCGGTTCCGCATTTTTATCAAATACCAGCATTTGTCCTAAAGTATAGTTCCGACCAGCAACTTCTATAGTTCCTTTGGCAACATAAACTCCTCGTTCGGTGTGTTCAGTGGGTAAAGTAATTTTGGCGCCCTGCTCCAGCACAGCATGCAAATAAAACATAGGCGAATGCGTTTTTACCTCATTCCGTAATCCGTAAGCATCTCCCGCAATCAGTCGCATCCAGACGCCGGTATCTGTAACGATAGGCAGTTGTTCGGGTTTATAGTTGTTAAAAGCCGGAGCAGCTTCTTCCTGTTTTTCCGGTAATGCTACCCAGGTCTGTATCATCTCCAGGGTGCCTCCGGCCAGGGCTGCAGGGTCTTCGAACCGTTCGGAATGGGCTATGCCGCTACCGGCTGTCATCCAATTTACTTCGCCCGGCCGGATGATCTGCTCCACACCCAGGCTGTCGCGGTGCGTAACCTGGCCGCCAAACAAATAGCTTACTGTAGAGAGCCCGATATGCGGATGCGGCAGTACATCCATGGTATGAGACGCAGCAGGGGCAGCATGCACCGGACCGGCGTGGTCCATGAAGATAAACGGGCCTACCATCCGGCGAAGCCTGAAAGGCAAAATACGGCGCACATCCATGCCCGGAGCAAGAGAGGCTTTACGGGCTTCGATAACGATATCCAGCATACAACTATAGGTTTAATTTCTTCATCAAACGTAAAAATACTGAGTGCCGGCTAAGTTAACCATCGCCCAGCTTACAAGCATAAACTATAGTTTGCACGGTAGCCGCTATACCTATAGTTCCCCGGAGGGTTTCATGCCCCTGGGGCTAGCGCCTATCGTTATTTTTGCTGCAGCCAGGTAACCATATCTGTCAGCATCTGGTTGTTTAACTGGTGGCCTGCCGGGTACTCGTGATAGGTTGGCTCCACTCCCAGTTCCTGCAGATACGTTTTTGCTTCACGGGCATACTGTACCGGCAAGGTAGCATCCTGAGTGCCATGCGATATAAATACGTTTAACTGTTGTAACTCCTCTCCCGGTTTCACTAACGGCCTGATCTCACTTAAGATCCTGCCGCTAAATGCTAAGATGCCCGCCACGGCCGCAGGCAAAAGCAGCCCGATCGTATAGCTCATGATAGCGCCCTGGCTAAAGCCGCCCAGGTACACGTCATCCACTTTATAGGTAGTTTTTACCTGTGCTATAAAATCGGCTATCGTATTCCTGATTTGTGCTTCCTGTGCTGCATTAATCAACGGTTTACCAGTAGCAAAATCTACCTCGTACCAGGCGTAGCGTTTAGCAGCCAGGGTATAAGGCCCGCGCGGGGAGATCACTATAAAATCATCCGGCATCAGCTGCGCCAGGCTAAACAGGTCCTGCTCGTTGCTGCCAACGCCGTGCAATAAAATAATTGCCTTTGGTTGTATAGTTGCTGCGCTTGCCGGCCTAACTAAATATTGTAAAGCCAACCCTTGCTGCAGCTCTGGTGTGTTTGTTTCTATAGTTTGCATAGTGTTCTTTTTTATAGTTACCCGATCCGTACCGATGTCATGGTCAGCGAACCGCCCACCGCTTTATCGTTAAAAAACGAAACGTCGTCTTTCGTGCCTTTTAGGCCAAGGGTGTACATCAATGGCCAGTAATGTTCCGGGGTTGGTATAGCTAACAGCGCCTCCTTGCCCAGTTGCTCATATTTTATCAGCTTGTCATGCTGCCCGTTACTGATCAGGTCTTTGAACGTTGAGTTAATCTGTTTGGCCCAGTCGTAGCCGTATTCGGGTTCGTTCATTTTATCCCAGGCCACCATGCGCAGGTTGTGTACCATGTTGCCACTTCCCATAATAAGTACGCCTTTTTTGCGCAGGCTATAAAGCTCCTTGGCCAGGTCGTAATGGTATTGCGGGCCTTTGGTGTAATCTATACTTAGCTGCAGAACCGGTATATTGGCTTCGGGGTACATGTGCCGGATAATGGTCCAGGCGCCGTGGTCCAGGCCCCAGTCGTGGTCCATTTCCACATCTACTGATTTTATGATAGATGCTGTTTCTTTTGCCAGTTCGGGGTTACCGGGTGCGTTATATTGTACCGCAAAAAGCTCCTTCGGGAAACCTCCAAAATCGTGTATGGTCTGGGGGAAATCCATGGCTGTAATGCGGGTGCCTTTGCTCAGCCAATGCGCCGAAATTACCAGCACGGCTTTAGGCGTAGGAATCTCTTTGGCCAGTTTTTTCCAGTACTGGCTAAACTCGTTATCTTCTATCCCGTTCATCGGGGAACCATGGCCCATGAATAAAACCGGCATCAGCTGGTCCTGCTCATTTAAGCCATCCGTAAACCTGTTAAATGCTCCTAAAGTTGTCATACCTACTACTCCTGTAATCATAGTTTTAAGGAACTGTTTGCGTTGCATAGTTTCAGTTCTATTTTCAATCGTTTAAAGTAGCAGCAAGTATAAACTATACCTATCCGCTACAATACAAAGGTACGGCTTACCTATAGCTACCGGAATGACATATGATAAGAAATGGACTTGACATTTATCAAGCCAGTTAACGGGAAATCTGCTTGCGGATGCGGCTCAGGGTTTCGGGGGTTACACCCAGGTAAGAGGCAATTAAGTTTAGCGGTATGCGCTGCAGTATAAAAGGATATTGCTCCAGCAGGCGGTTATACTTTTCTTCGGCGGTAAGGCCTATGGTACTTTCTACGCGGCGCTGCAGGGCAATGTAGGCGTTCTGGTAAAGTATCCGGATGTAGGTTTCGTATTTGGGTAATTCAGCTAACAGTTGGTAGTGCTGTTCCTGGTCTATCAATAGTACCTCGCTGTTTTCCAGGGCCTCGATGTTGAGGTTAGATGGTTCCTGGGTAAAGAAACTATACATATCGGATATCCACCAGCCTTCGAATGCAAACTGTATGACATGCTGCCCGCCTTTTGCATCCGTAGTGTAAGAATATAGCGCACCTTTCTCTACAAATGCCAGCCTGCTGCAAACTTCACCTTCCTGCAACAAAAACTGGCGCTTCTTTAATTTCTTCTGTGTGAAATAGCTTTTACAGATCTGAAGCTCCTCTTCTGTGGCGGTAACCTTTTCCCGGATAGATTTTAAAAGCAGTTCAGACATATGGCGGCGTTGATGACATCACAAAGTAAGTATAAAGTTATACTTATGCATGGTATAGCGGTTAAGCTACAGCTATAAAATTACACCTCATTTTTGCCACCCTGTTTTCCTTATTTACCAATTCAGTAAAGCTGTTAACTAATATCCAGGACTTAAGTAAGTAATCTTTTAACTATAGTTGTTCTGATATAGACCATCATTTATAAGCAGCTATGAAAACTATACTTTTAATTTTATCTGTGGTAATGACATTTGTCTCAGTTTGCTATAGTCAGCAAGCCACCCAAACACTCACTAACCTCGAAAAAGCGTACCAAGCAGAGTCGAATGCTACCCGCCGTTACGAAATGTTTGCCCAGAAAGCATCGGAAGAAAACCAAGAACAGATTGCTAAGCTTTTCAAGGCAGTTTCTAAATCAGAAGCGATACATGCGCAAAACCACAAACGGGCCATTGAGGCGCTGGGCGGCACTCCCGGTGAAATAGTGTATGAGGACGTTAGCGTAGAAACAACCAGGCAAATCTGAAAGGTCCGATTGAAGGAGAAAAACAGAAACTGAATCGTTGTACCCAGATTTTGTGAAAATAGCTGAACAAGAAAATGCCAGCCAGGCTGCCCAGTCGTTTAGGTATGCTATGAAAGCCGAAGCGCAACACGAAAGACTATTTAAGAAAGCATTAAAGCAATTCGGGAAAAATAAAAAGATGGACTATTATGTGAGTACAGTTTCAGGCTCAACTATAGCTGCAAATCCGGGTAAACCTTCGCCAGCGCCAAAGTATAGCAACGAGCAATACATTAAAATTGAGTAAACTATACCTGCGTAATTGGTTATTTAACCTTTTCGAGCGTTCCAACTTTTGGCAGAATCTGGATCACGAACCTACGATCCCGGATATCGCCTTTACGGCCGGCTCCTTCAAAACCACTACCTGCAGCAATCAGTTCTATCCGGTCTTTGGGGAATTTGATGCCGGCACTTTGCCAGAACTTGAGCAGGGCCAACGCCCGCTGGTAACTTAACTGCAAGGCATACTCTCGCTGGGTAACATTGCGCGGATCGCCAGCCGGGAAACTGGCTGCGCGACCGTCTATCACTATCAGGTATTTTACATCTTTCTCGTCTATGGAATTGATGACCTGGCTCAGGTTCTGCCCGGCTCTGCGCAGTGGTGCCCTGGAGCGTTCCGGTATTACAGCGCTGCTTTGCTCGAACAGTACATCAACCAATAATTCGTGTCGTTTATACTTTTCGTTGTACTGGAAATACTTATCATCCAGGCGGGCAAGGGCGGCTTTGATTTCGTCTAGTTTGCGCTTTTCCTGTACCTCTACCTGCAGCCGGGCAATGTTCTCGCGGTTCTCCCGGTCCTTGCCCTGGAACATTTTATAGCTTAGTACAAAAAGCACCAGCATCACCAGAAAAAGCACCGTCATCAGGTCGACGTAACTGGGCCAGAAAAAGTCTCTGCTCTCCTTGCTCATCCTTACCTCCTGCTGTTGCCGCCACCAAATAACTTATCAAGTGCCGCTTTAATTGGGCCCGGCTCCAGGCTTCGCGCCATGTGCATGTTAAGTACCTGTAGTTGCTGTAATAACTGCTGTTGTATGGCCATGTCGGTCTCTATTTTCTGAAGCAGGCGTTCGTTGGTTTGCTGTATCTCTCCGGATAGTTGTTGTTGTGTTCTGTTCAGGTCGCTTTGCTGCTGATTCAGGTTCTCGAAAGGCTGCATATAATCCAGAATGCGCTGGTAAACGTTGTCTTCGTTGAGGTTCCGGAAATGTTCCTGCCACTTTTCGTAGGCGTTCTGTGCATCGCGTTCCTGGTGCTGCAGGCGGGCTTCCATCAGGTCGGTTAAGCGAAGGGCGGCTTTATCGAAATACTGTTCTATGCGGGAGCCAATGTCATTTAATTCGCGCTCGTGCTGCCCAAAAAAGTTAACCTGCCGTTGAATGGACTCATCGTGCTTTTGCAGGTAGCCCGGCACTTTGTCAAAGCCTTCCTGCAGGCTGGTTAAACGGCCCAACACATCGCTTATCGTATGCGTCAGTTCTGCTCCTTTCTGCACCGATTCGTTCAATGCCACCTGGTACTGCATAAAGTTTTTAAATAGCTGTTCGCTTTCCTTCATCTTATCAAATACCTGCAGATTAGCGTTCGCCATCTGCGTAAAACCGATCTTGTCCAGCTTCTCTATGAATTCCTTTTGGGTGCTGATGTTCTCCGTAAGTGTGTCAACTATAGGCCGGAAGCCAAGTACCTTATCTAGGAAATCTTTATTGAATGAATCGAGCACCGACTTCAGGTTGCTTAGGCTGGCCGCCATATCGGAGTTCAGCTTGGGCAGCAGGTGCGTTTGCAGGAAAGTATAATAATCGTTCTGTCGCCTGTCCCGTATACTTCGGGCATTTTTCAGGGCATGGTTCCCGATCAAGGTAAGCAGCAAACCACAGAAGCTACCGGCCATCGCGATCATCACCCCGAACAGGAAAGATGGAATGTTTTGATCGGTTATAAAAGAGCCTGCCGCTGCTCCGTTTTCATCTGCCGTAAAACCAGACCAGATCAAACTCGACAAACCAATTATTACCCCTGAAAAAGTGCCCAGTAAACCTACATAAAGCGGCGTAGTTATAGTTGACTGCACTTCTGCATCCAGAGCTTCAGAGTAGCGCTCCGATACATCTTTCAGTATATCGAAATCTGCGGCCGCACCCTTATTGCGCTTCAGGTACTCGTTGGTGTTCCGGATGATCCGGCTAAACGTCTCTGAGGGATTACGGACTTCTATCAAGTCTATAGTTGCAGCACCTTTCCCACCCGACGAAACCGAACTTACCAGCGCATCCGGGTCGCCCTGCACCAGGTAAATGTTATGGCCGGTTACCAGTTTATCGAACTTCTCGCGGGCTATAGTATATGCCGGCACCGGGCCACCTTTTGCTTCGATGTGCAGCAGGTCATTTTCCACAGCAACAATGCGTTTTACAGCCGGGTTAGAGGGTGTAAACTCCCGGAAGGGTTTGCCGGCCAGCAGTGCCCCCCATAGTTGCTCTATAGTTTGTGGTGCAGTGGCAACTATAGGTGCGGTGTGATCTAGTAAGGTTTCTGTAACAGATAACTTCTCTTCGGAAGGAAACAGGTTTTTGATAAGCTCAATTTTGACCTTGTTATTCCGGTATACATAAAACTGGTAACCAAGTATAGCAAGTACTAAAAGTGCTTCAAAAATAAATATTCCTTCCATGTATGCGGGTTATCTGAAATCGATTCTGGCTTTCTCCTGTATTCTCCAGCCATTGTTTACTTTAGCCAGCACGCCGTCCTGTTGCTGCACTATCCGGGATACCATGCGGTTCGATGGCTTCTCAAAATCAAAGGCATTCTCCAGGCGGTCTATCCCCTGCGAAATAACAAAGGCATGGTTACCACTCAGGTTAAAACGGTAATGCGTTGTGTTACTGCCTTCGGCTGGTACATCTACTTCAATGTAACTATCAGAGTCGGGCTGGCGCTGTAAATGATGCTGGCGTATCACCCCGTCTTCCGGGATAATGGCAAAACGCATACCTGAATCGGCTACCACTTCGGGCGCTTGTTCGGCTATAGTTGTGGGCTGGTTAAATCCTGCTTCCTGTTCCAGTTCATCCAGCAAATGACTCCCGACAATTTCGAAATTTATACCATCTGTAGCTGCCAGTGGCTGTTCGCTAACAGGTTCTTCCGAGTTGCCCGATCGGTCTCTTGGCTCGTTACGTCTGCGGTTCTCTTTTTTGCGACGCTGTTGCTGCTCCTGCTGGCTTGTATCCTGTTGCTGCTGTTGCGGCCTTTCTTGTTGTTGGGGTCTTTCCTGCTGACGTCGCTCCTGCTGTTGGCGCTCGGGTTGCTGTCTTTCCTGTGGTAGCCGTTCCTGTTGAGGCTGTCGCTCTTTTTGTTTCTGACGTGGCTCTTGTCTCTCAGGCTTCTGTTGTTCCTGTTTAGGCTGGTTTCTACGCCCAGTCTCTTCCAGCTCAGGCGCTGGTTTATTTCCCCGGTTAGCTGAGCTTTGTAACCTGCTCTGGTTTGCTTCCAGGTACTTTACACGCTCCTTCAGGTCTTCTATGCGTTTGCCTAAAATATGATGTGAGCTGCTGGCCCTGATAAAAGCAAAACCTGCCCCAACCAGTGCTACTAAACTTATTATAATTGCGATTGTAACCATTTTTCAATGTAGTTTTATTCTGATGAAGAAATAATGTCTTTGTGAAAGTATACTCTGTCAAACTATAAAATCAACCACCCCTGATTATAGTTGAGAATGATTGATTTATAGTTTGATTTTCTGTTTGTTAGGAAATAGCGCTTACCTGAGACTGCTGCTTATATAACTCTTTCGATAGCAAGTACAGCGACTGCTTTAGCGGCATAAAGAACATGGTCTCATGTAGCGGCTCCCGGTCTGTCAGGCCACGCACGGTATCTTCCAGCACCATGGTATAGCTGTCCTGCAGGTTCATGCGCATAAAGTCCAGCACACGCATCGGGTCTACCTCCACGCCCATCGAGCGCATCAGCGGCGAAATATCCGGATCATCCAGCAACATGGTCAGGCAGTTCATTACATTATCCATAACTTCCTGGCGTAGCTCACCGGTAATCTGTGTTTTGGTTACTGGCGTCAGGGCATCTGTTACGTTGGCAGAACCAGTCGGTTTTAGTATCGGGATGTTCGTTAAGTCGTTCAGGTCTGTGCCTTCCAGTGCCATCGCGCCGCCATTGGCCGTTACCTGCTTCGGATTGTCTACCAGTACCAGTTTAAAGTTTGCCGGCGGCTCCTGCCCTGTTACCTTCTGGAAAATAGCCTTCGCATAGCGCTCCACATTCGACAGGTTGTTGCCTGCACTCAGCAACTTAATGTATAAACTACCGCGACCGCTAAACGAAATGTAGCGTGGCACTTTTACATCCAGTTGCTGCACCAGTTGTGCCAGGTGGTACATCAACGAGCCGAAGTGTAGGTAGAACATCAGTCTTAACTGACGCGCCTGCAGTAGCTGCGAACTATAGTTCAGTTCCTTATCATAACTAAACAGCAATGCACTTATATCCGCTGAGTTAAAGTCCGGGTTATCCAAAGCTGTTTCCAGGAATTTGCGATACTCGCGTCCTTCTTCGGTTAGCGGAATACGCAATACGTGGTCCACGCCATACTGCAGCAGGCCATTGTCTTTACTTGTTTTTACAGTAGCAAAACCATCACCCCACAAATCGTTGCCGGCAAAACGGAACGACGAACTATGCGAAGGCCTGCGGTTTGTGAACAGTAACACATCGGTTGTACCACCACCAATGTCCACGTTGATCAGGTTCTCGTCCTGGCTCGGCACTACAGCCCCTGTCCTGGACAGGAAGTAGAACGGAGCCACTGACTCAGTAATGCAAACCGTATTCCTGCCATTTTTGAACACGTTGTTGTACACCGTATCCCACACGTTCTGGAACATGTTGCGGGAATATTCATCAAAGCTCAATGGGGCAAACCATACTATTTTGGTACTCGCCACATTGCCGTTGTTCAGTACTACCTTGTTCTTGATGAGCAGCATGATTTCGGTGAAGAAGGCTTCGATGCGGCGCTTGCCGGCATTGGTCAGCGTTTCGCTCCACTTCAGGTCGGTGTGGTAGGTTTGCTTGTACTGGTCCTGGTGCGTGCCTTCGGTATTAATGGAGAAACCTATGTTGATATTGCCAAACAGGTTCGTGATCTGGTTCTCAAAATCAATAGACTCGCAGGTAGCCGTACGTGTCGGGAAGTTATACAACGAGCCACCGGAGCCGATAATCAACGGTATAAATTCGCGCTTCAGCAAAGTCTCTACGGCAAACAATCTACCAAAGCCGCGCTTATGGAAACGCTGGTAATCTGTTAGCGACTGATCATCGGAAGGCTTGTTGAGCATAACCAGTTGCTGGTCGTTAGCTGTGATGGAAAACTCGCGCGGCGGCTGGTTCGAGCCTGAAGTATAGGCGATATGCGTGTTCGAGGTACCAAAGTCAATAGCAAAAGTAAAGTTATGAATACCCTGCTGTTTCTCTTCAAATTTAGGAACGATGAGTGCCTTGCCCACAAAATCTACCCCGGCATGAGTAAACTCCGCTACATCGAAGTGTATGCCACGGATCTCGTAGTAAGTGCTGCCCGCGCTGCTGTTACTCTTCCTGGTTCTGCGGTGTGCAGTAGCTGAAATAATACCACCACCAGCTTCCAGTAACTTGCCACCTGCATAGAAATTGAGCGAATGGTTCTTATTCACCAACAACGGATCAATGTCTTCATCTACCAGCATCACCTTGTAAAAGTCGTTGTACTGCACCGCGTCGGTAAACTTATAGAACGGAAATACACCCAACCCAATTCTGGATTTCAGGATATGCCCTTTCTCCGGAATCACGTTGCCGTTCGCGTCTTTTGAGTTCAGTGGGTTGTCGTAATAGCTGCGCTCGTATACCACATTTCCTTTTTCCGTCGGCACGTTCAGTGTTACCCGCACATGGTTCACATCGATATGGAAGGTCAGGTGATTGGCCAGGTCTTCTGGTGTGAAAAACTGGAAGTATAAACTGGTGATCGGCAGCAGGTAATTAAAAGTTTTATCGGTTACACCCGGCTGGTACACTACGGTACCACTATAGAAACGATCCGTGTTTACTTCGTAAGGAACCTGCACCAGCGTTTCCTGTAACAGGTCGTTTATCGTTAAGTATGGATAGTTAAACCCGACACCCGGAAGTGAACGGTTCTCCAGCGGTTTCTCGTCGTAATAGCCCACCACTGTATTAACCGGCCATGCCAGGTTGTTTACATACTTTATAGTTGGTGCTAAGCGTAGTTCGGGCTTCAGTACAATTGGTCGCTCGCCTGAAAAACCGGTATGTGTCGGGCGAATGAACAGATCGCTACTGATAACGGCTGTCTGATCCTTTTTCACCAGGAAGTTGATGTGGCCCACGTGTACCGGGTTTTGCTGAAAATCTACCAGTTGCAGGTACTCCGAAGCTATGGCTCCCTGACCAACCTCACCTGCCATATTAATTTTGCGCAGCAAATTCTCGTCCAATGAATTATACACCGCCGGAAATGCCTGGATCATGGCTGGGTTTGATACAAATAGCTTGTGCACATACTCCCTGAAATCCTGCTCACGATCTTCCAGCGATACAAAATTATGGTCGAAGTAAGTACCGATATTCTGGGCACGGTTTATACTAAGCGGCTGCACGTTTGGTGCCACAAACAGGAATGTCAGCGGCGATGTACCGCCAATCAGCTGCATGTGCCTGTCGCCGCGTGGGGTTGTTGTTTCAAAAAAGATCAGGAAAATGTCATCGATTCCCTGGAAGCGGCTGTCGTTCATGAACAGTTCCAGCGTGCGACCCAGCAAGCTCGTGTTCGGGTTGGCCTGCATCGCACCCAACTGCTGGTGCTTGTTCCAGCGGCGGATGATGATCTTGTTACCAGCCTGCGCATAGCTTTGGTGATTGTAAAGCAGTTCCCACAGATCCCAGAAATGGGTTACAAATTTGTGGTAAATGGTGTTGGTGCTATTACCTGCTACGCCGCGTTTCACAAATTCGAAAGCGGTTTCGAAAAGGTGCATGCGGGCAAATGGCGTTGGTATGGAAGCGTTAATCTTCAAAGCGCGGCCACCAGCGCCATCGGTTATATCTTTTATCTCGGTGCTTGTGATCTGGCTGGTCTTAGCCCAGCCTTCCACGTTTGATCCGGTTTTATGTAGACGAAGAACTTTCGGCATGTTTGTTTTTTGTTTTAAGTACGATTACCTGCCCTCGCTCGCGTCCCGCGAGTGTGAGCTATTTGGCGGACTCTGGCCGCTTTAATTTGTACCTGTGGTACAAGTGGCGGGACACCACTGGATAACACACACTCGCGGGACGCGAGCGAGGGCTATCTTTTATCATTTTGCTCTTTAGGATTTGTAATCCAGAAGAGAACTATCCCCTTGAGGGGATTATAGGGGTGTTTACAACTGCTTAAGATTCGAGGACATTTATCAGCAGCTAAACCTCGTGCACGATTACACCCCTGCAGTCCCCTCAAGGGGACAGTCTCACTAAAGATTATCAACCTTAACTATACTTCAGTTTCTCCTCCACCAGCCGTTCTGTAGCGGTTTCAAAAGCTTTTATAGTTGCCTTGAAAGCGTCGCGGTCAGAGATGGATTCGGAAGCGCGGTTAAGCTCTTTTACAAAAGCCCCCTGGCTTATTCCTTTGTTCAGGAAACCGGTCTCAATCTGCTTATCCGATACCATGCGGTTAAAGTCCGTTTCGTTCAGGTTTAGCGCAGCAAAAGTTCTCTCTTTGCGGCCCAATTCACGCAACCACGACTGGTAACCAAATTCCGGGTTTGCTAAAAACTTGTTGAGCTCTTTAAACACTAGCTCGTTACGGATAGCCCCTGTCAGGTCTACACCTTTGGCATAAGCGGCCTGTGCATCGCCCGGCAGGTGGGTAGCGTAATAGCGTTCGAAGTAATGGAAACGGATTAACTGTGTAGCGATACGGTCTCTTGTTTCGCTGTCCAGGTGCGAGAACTGCACGTTGCTTACATCTTCGCGCAAACCATACTCGTGGTATACTTCGTTGCCAGATAGCTCATTATCCGAGTAATCCATGAAGTCAACTATAGCTAAAGCGCTCAGCAGTTCTACTAAATGTGCGTCGTTTTTCTGGCTGGCACGACCCGGATTGTTTTCCATTGGTTTATCCGGCGTATCACCCATATAGTATACAGCATTCACGCCGTTCAGGTGATTCTGGTAGTAAGATAGCGCGTCTTTTGCCTTCGTGGTGAAGGTATTAGAATCGATAAAATCTGCCTCTACCCCGGCGGCCGGTTGCTCCAGAGAAAAGTATGGAAGAACCACCATTGCTCCTGTCAGCGCTGAGTTCAGACTAGCCGCGTTTGGCAAGGTTGTTCTGCTATCCTTAAAGTTCTTAAGTAGAAGCGGGAAACCGGCAGCGCCAGTTCCACCAAAGATCGAGCTCACAAAAAAGATACGGTCACCAGCCTGGAAGTTGGACGCGAAAAAGCGCATTTCCGGAGAATCAATGATCTCGTTCAGCACCACGCTACCTACGTTCGGGCTACCGCGGAAACCTACATCCAGGCTGTTGTTCAGGTTCTCAGGTGTAAACAGTAAGTCGATCAATGCCTGGCTTTCAATGTCGAGCTGGTTGTAACCTACATGGTCTTTAAACGGCTTGTTGATGCCACCAAAATCATACACAAAACTGTCACGGATCTTGGCTGTTCCGTCGCCGGCTATACTTGACAGCGTGCTGATATCGGTATGGAAGAAACCTTCGTCGCGGTTACCCAGGGCATCATGTATGTGCTTGTAGGTTTTGAGCAGCTCCACGGTACGGTTCATGTCGCCGTTTTGGGTGTCGGGGTCGATAATGATTGGTACTATTTTATCACAGTTCTGAATTTTGACACCTGCAGCCATCAGCATGACCAGCGAACGGATCACGCGGGAACCGGTGCCACCTATTCCGAATACAAAAAGCTTTGCCATAGTTATTTTTTATTAGGCCATTTCATAGGAGTTGTCCATGCCTGCACGGAGCCCCTTTTGAGTAGTATAGAGAAAACGAAGAAAAGGATGATACTGTATATCACGTTCACAAAAGCGAACATATACGTGTAAGAGTGTGTCTCGATCTCGTTGCCGGTTACCTGCGTTATCGGGATGATGAAAGCGATGATGGCGTTCAGGATCAGGAACATGACCCAGTGCTGGGTTTTATACAGGCCAGTGCTCATGGCGCGGTTCAGTACATAGTAGTAAAGTATAACGATGCCCAGCGTAATCAGAAACAGCATCAGCCCGGTGTTTGGGAAAACCACTTCACGGTAATCGTTGGTGAAGTTTGCAGGAATCGGCCGGCCTAAAAACAGCTCGTAGAGTCCGGAGAAAAACTTTTGTATCATGGGTGTTAGTCTGCTTTTTTAAATTGTATGGTTGCATTAAAAACGAAGTCGCTCTGGTCGCGGTAAAGTGCCTGAACGCCGTCTATTATCTTGGTTAACTGGTATGTCTTTTTGGGAGCCACAGCCGGGTTGTTGTCGTTGTCTGTTGACCAGGCTGTAATCCAGTTTGGCGTTACTTGTGGCAGTTGCACAGCTATAGTTCCGGAACTGGCAGTTAGTTCTGGTACCCGCAGGCGCACAAAATGGCTATACTTGGCCAGGTCTGGTGTTGACTTTATACTTTCGTCGGCAGCGGTAACCGAAACTATAGTTGGCCTGCTGCCCGTGCTACTTATTTTCAGGTTCTTTTTCAGGTAGTCTGTACTTTGCATCGACAGCGGCAGTTGGCTCAAATCCAGGCCAATGGTAAACTCCACAGGTTCTTTTTTCTCTGGCTGAAGATTTACAGAAGTACACGGATCGGCATTTCGGCTGCTGCAGTAAACGACACCGGTCGGTTTAAATTGCTTTTCCTTGAGCAAGGCCGAAAATGGTATAGACTTGTACTCAAAGCCAAAGTATGCCTGTTGTGCCGGAAGGTTACGCAGCACTTTGTTGGTTACAACCTGCACATCCTCCTGCTTTCCGATTACCCAGATATAATACGGTATTTCCTCGCCGTTCAAAGTTCTTCTCAGTTCCGGTTTTTTTACGGCCGGGTGATATGTACCGTAGAATGGTGATGCATTAGCAAGTATAGCAATGGCCAGCCCCTGGTACTCGGCTTCGCGAAGGCTGCTACGGATGTCTGAGTCGAGTGATATAAACTGCCCCTGGTCGCGCGGGTCCGGGCCGTGTATAAAATCGGAAATGATAACGCTTACTGCCCCCTGCTCTATAGATTTTTGTAATGCAGTTTTCAGTAAAGCCGGCAGCGGGGTGCCACGTACATCATCTTTTATCCCGCTAACGATGTAACTTTTGATGGTATTGTACGACACGCTATCCAGCACTGGACGGCTTTGGGCATCCTCTTTCGCCAGGTAAAATCCTTTCTCAGCAACGTAGCGTCCATCCTGTACTTCTGAGAGCAGTTTGTTGAGGTTGTTCTGGAAGGTAGTGGCTTCTTTTCCGGCAGCAGGGGTTGGCATAAAGCCTTTCATCCCGTTCGAGATCTCAAGGTATACGTTCACATTTACTTTGGCAGGAGCCTTGGTTTCTGCCGGAACTATAGTTTCCGGGGCCTTTGCTGAAGCTTCAGTTTTTTCGGTTTGTGCAGGGGTTGTGGTGTCAGGGTTTGTTTCTTCGGTGCCAGACTGCTTTTTAAAGCAACCGGACAGGGTTAGTATGATGCAAAGCAACACTACATAGAAGGTACTCAAAAACGTTGTTTTAAGCATGCATTTTATATTTATAGGCCGTTGGGCAATACTATGAAAACGTAAATAAGGTTGTTTAGTACATTTTTGAATGCTGCCGATATTGAAAAGCACAGCCGTACCGTTTTTAAAGTATAGCTTACTAACGATATAGCGCTATTGTTAGATACATGAACGGGTGTAAATTATTAATAAGATGGCCCCTAAAGGTTTAATGGCAGACCTATAGTTTTAGTTTGGAGCATCTAATTACCTACGTTCACCTCTTAACTACTTCCGCCAATGCCATATCCGTAATGCAGCATAAAAGCGAAATAAGATTTATAATAATTTTTATAATTTACTAAACTATAGAACCTTTAACCTGAATTACTTGTCTTTTATTTAACATAACAGTCTGATAAAGTTTAGTTTAAGTTTCGGAAGCAGAAGCTACTTTTTAAAATTACAGTAGAGGGAAAGAAAGATGGAAATAGCAGCTTACAAATACCTGAATGTAGCCTTGAATAAGAAAGACGCGTTGGTTTTATATTACCAGCTTACTACGTACATCCGTGAGAATGACCCTGCCTGCTTTAGCCGGTTAATGGAGCAGAACGACGGAAAATTAGAGGATAACACCTTAATGCAGCTAGTTTTAGATTGTATGCAGAAACAGCATCCGCAGGTTTTAAAGCAAGCCATAGAGCCTTATACCGAAGCCGCATAGTTTTAACACCTGGCTATAGTTAAGCCTATCTGGATTGCAACCTTAAAATTTCCCCTGCGCTGTACTTTCCCTTTTATACTTTTCCATTAAAAACAAAAAAGTGATGTTACTTCCTGTTACCTTTGCAGGGGCATTGTAGCCGCTGTTTCTCAGGAAAATATCTGTTTGTTACCCTCTACCTTACAACCCCTCACCTGCTTTATCCCTTTCAGCGAAGCAACCGAAAGTTATAGTTTACCCGAACGGTTCACCTATCCATTTAACTATACGCCACACCCGCTTAGCCTGCTGGCTGCTACCGGGCTCCAGAAATACCTTGCACAACTAACCGACCTGGACCATAATTTTGGGCTTAATGAAAACCAGGATGGAAAAGTGATCGGGAAAATGTTTGGAGTGCTGGTAGTAAAGAACCAACAAAACGAACTGGGTTACCTGGCAGCTTTTTCGGGGAAACTGGCAGGCAGCAACCACCATGCTAATTTTGTACCACCCGTTTTTGATGGCCTGGCAGAAGGCGGTTTTTTGAGTGAAGGTATGCAGGAGCTAAGCCGCATAAATAAAGAGATAAGCCAGCTTAAAGCCAATAATATTACTGAGGATACCACCAAAATTGAACAACTTCAGGAACTGCGCAGAACAAACTCCATCGCCCTGCAAGGCAAACTGTTCGACCAATATCGTTTTGTAAACAAGGCCGGAAAAGAAAAACCATTACGTCAGCTTTTTCTGCAGGCCAACTATAGCAACCCACCCGCCGGAGCCGGTGAGTGTGCTGCTCCCAAACTGCTGCAGTATGCTTTTATGCACAGGCTACAACCAATTGCCATGGCAGAGTTCTGGTGGGGATTATCACCTAAGTCTGCTACCTGGAAACATGGCCACTACTACCCTGCCTGCCTCGAAAAATGCGCCCCTATACTTGCCCACATGCTGGAAGGTATAGTCATGGATGAAAGGCCACTATAGTTTATGTCACGTCAGTCCGGACTATAGTTGCAACTATAGCAATACAGTTTGTTTTAGCATCTCTCAGAATTTAAGATTTAATTTGTACTATAGTAGCTCTAACGCCTGCCGGTAAGCTACTAAGGCACTTTGTTCATCCTTTTACTAAAACAATGGAGTTTATTCAATACCTGATTGATTTTGTGTTGCATATAGACCAACACCTGGTAGAGTTGGTTCATGAATATCGAAACTGGATTTACCTGATCCTGTTCCTGATCATATTTTGTGAAACCGGCCTGGTGGTAACTCCTTTTCTGCCAGGCGACTCGCTGCTGTTTGCGCTTGGTGCTATGGCTGCGGTGCCGGAGTATGGCCTTCACTTGTGGCTGCTGATGGGTTTGCTTTGCATTGCCGCTATTCTGGGCGACTCTTTTAACTACTATACAGGCACCAAGATCGGGAACCGGATTTACCTGCGCGACTTCTGGTTTATGCGCCGCAAACACATAGACGAGACCCAGAAGTTTTATGAAAAGTATGGCGGCCGTACCATTATTTATGCACGTTTTATGCCTATAGTGCGAACGTTTGCGCCCTTTGTAGCTGGTATCGGTAAAATGAACTACCGTCGATTCCTGTCTTATAACGTTATCGGGGCTGTCATCTGGATCGGCTTTTTTATGACAGTAGGCTATATTTTCGGGAACATCCCGGCCGTAAAAAGAAACTTTACGCTGCTTATACTTGGTATTATCGCCTTATCGCTTACACCGCCCATTATCGGTATCATAAAAAACTGGCTTAAGAACCGGAAAAAAGTAGCCTGATAAACTATAGTTTCAGGTAACTATAGTTATGCACTTTATACATATAAAAGCCGCTCCTGCCTATTGCTGGGAGCGGCTTCTTAATTACTATCTGACTTGGTTTGCTGAACGTACAATTAGTGTGCAGCGCTGTTCTTTTTACTTTTCCGGATCTGGTTAAAGACAGGTATAAGCGCCAGCACAATACTGATAGGCAGTATCCAGCCCAGGTAATCTTTTATAACCGGGAACTGGTTGCCCAAAAAGTAACCAGCCAGCACATACGTGCTCATATACAACACTCCGGCTATCACCGTCAGCGACATAAACGTAGGCAATTGCATGTTGGTAGTGCCTGAAAACACAGGGCCGAACGGGCGGATGATTGGCAGGTATTTACCAAATATAAGGGCTGCTTTACGGTGCTTTTCGAAATAATCGGCGGCCATGTGCAGGTACTTCTTTTTAAAATACCAGGTATCCTCTTTCTCAAAAAGCTTGCTCCCGAATTTCCTGCCTATAAAATAACCCGACGTGTCGCCGGCTATACCTGCCACAATCAGCACAATCAGCAACACAGGCACAGCTACAGAGAGCGTACCTGTACTTACAAGTAGGCCGGCTGTAAATACCAGCGTTTCACCGCCAGGCACTACCAACCCAACAAGCAAGCCGGTCTCAGCAAATACCAGTAAGGTAATAATAAGAAAACCACCCCATTCAATTATGCTCGTAGTATCCATTCATCTCATTTATGTAAAACTCTAAGCATTAACCTCAACTCTATTTCTTTTGTTACGCGCTTGCATTTTTTCTACCCTACAGTTATAGTTTAAACCGGATAAGTACAGCAGTAATTGGTAAACGGTGATCTATTTATGGTTTTTTGATGAGTTGTTACCAGGCCTGTTACGTATGTAGATGAATAGTACACCGTTAGATTTAAACCTCGCACAAGACGCCGCCAGGTACCGGAGTACCCTGAATTACTCTGGTTGCTGCTATACTTATAATTTCTAGAAATGACCTAATGTAAGGTAACTATGAAGAACATACTACACTTTTGGCTTAGCCTGGTGCTTTGTATTTTTATGTTCGGCCAGCCCGCACAGGCACAACAACAAGACTCCCTAAAAAAATACCAGACTCCCCGCCCCGATTCGCTCAGAGTACCTTTTTACAAATCAAAACTTTTCAGAGCTACTATTATTCCTGCTATACTTATTGGCTACGGCGTTAGCACGGTTCGGGACAACGGCATTTACTCCAGTTACGATGCCCGGGAAGACATACTGGAAAGGTATCCCAATTTCGATACCTGGCTTGATAACCCCTTATTGATTGCGCCTTACGTAGAATTAGCTATTGTAAACCTGGCTCAGGTACGGTCTAACAACGACCTGATAAACACGGCACTTGTTACCCTGAAAGCCGAAGCAGTAATGGCAGTTATGGTGTTCGGGCTGAAAGAAATTACCAATCTGGAACGGCCCAACGGGGAGGACAACAAGGCCATGCCATCGGGGCATACAGCACAGGCTTTCCTGGCGGCTTCTATCGTTCATACCGAGCTCAGGCACCATAGCCAATGGTATGGAGTTGGAGCCTATGGTATTGCCGCCAGCGTGGCTGCCATCCGGATGCTGAAAAACAAACACTGGCAATCGGATGTATTTGTAGGCGCAGGCGTGGGTATCCTGTCTTCGCATTTGTCTTATCTGTCGCACCGTAACCGTTGGGGTCGCAAACCATTTACCCTTATTCCAACTTATAATTCCTACGCACCGGGCATGGCGCTTTTCATTAACCTCGATGAGCTCAGCAAACCCAAAAAACTGCCTGTAACCCAACCCCCTACACAAAACCCCAGCAACCTGTTTTATAAAGATAAAACCTATAGTATAGCGGGCTATTAAAAGAGCAACCTTACTGCTGATAGATAAAACATTGTATAAATGCAGCGCCAGTTAAGCATGAAAATCAGCGGGTTAGTATAATTAATTTTTAAAAGCGACAGGATATTTTTTAATTAACAGTTATTCATCGCTCCCATTACCTATACTACCTCAAACTATGCTGAAAAATAAAGACCTCCTCACAATTCTGATTCGCCTTTCCCTGGGCTATATTTTCTTTTCGGCGGGTGTATGCAAACTTACGCACGGCGAGTTCGGGCAAGTGATTGGCCCACCATGGCTGGAAGAATCATTGGCAAAGTATGGGCTGGGGCTTTTTGCGCAGGTAGTGGCGGTAAGCCAGGTAATTTGCGGCACATTGCTGCTGTCGCAACGCTTTAGTTTACTGGGCGCTGTTATGCTGGTACCCATGAACGTGGCCATCCTTGCCGTTACGGTGTCTATGCAATGGGTGGGTACCCCGTTTGTAAATACGTTTTTCCTGGGGCTTAACCTTGTACTGCTTGGCCTGGAGCACCGCAAATTCAGTTTCCTGTTTCAGCCCAACCACCAGCACCTTATTCAACCTGTTACCACTGATGCTATCGGCCAAGATAACTATAGCTGGCTGGGTATAGGGTTTAGCATTTTTACTATACTGATGACATTTGTAAGTATAACACTCACCAATATAGCTGCGCTGCTGGTTTTTGCGAGTTTTGCCACCACCATTTTACGATCCGGGTTACTAACTAAACTAGATATAGCGCTGATACTGCTGCCATTTATGGGTATGGTTGCCATTACCTATGCCGACTTAAACACACTGATAACTAAGTTTATAGTTGGGTTTGCAGTTGCTGAGGCACTACTTTTAAGTTACCGCTTATACTTGGGCAAAACAAAAAACACTGCCCAAGATCTTACTGCCACTATAGCCAGCAGCTAACAAATGCAGCGAGCCCGTTACTAGCCAGAATGTACTTAACACCAGCCCTTTGCGTAATACAGTTGCATAACACCCGCAACAAACTTACCTTGAGCATAAAAAGCCAGCTATAGCATCTAGCTGATTTTACGGCAGTAAAGTATACACCCATTAATGCCCCAACTATGGCTCAATCTGGCGAAAAGCTGGCAGTAACCAAATCATCCGGCGAGAAAGCAGCATTTTCTATTCGTAAACTAAGCTCTTCACTACGCAGGGCCGGAGCCGACGCGCGTATGGTACAGGACGTGTTGGCAGCGCTGGAACCAAGCCTTTATGAGGGCATCTCAACTAAAAAGATCTACAGAAAGGCTTTCTCTATTCTAAAAAAGCTTTCCAGGCCAATTGCCGCACGCTATAGTTTAAAACAGGGTATTATGCAGCTGGGCCCAAGCGGTTTCCCGTTCGAGAAATTTGTAGCCGAAATACTGAAAACACAAGGCTATGCCACACAAATCGGGGTATTTGTAGATGGCCATTGCGTGCGGCATGAGATCGATGTAATGGCTATAAAAGACGGGAACACCCACATGATCGAGTGTAAGTTTCATAACCTGGCCGGTACCAAGAGCGATGTAAAAATACCGATGTACATCCACTCCCGGTTTAAAGATGTGGAGCAGGTGCAGGTAGCTGAGAATGAATTTACCACTCGTTTTCATAAAAGCTGGGTGGTAACCAATACGCGTTTTACAGACGATGCCATCCGGTATGGTACCTGCATGGGCATGCACCTGATGGGCTGGGATTTTCCGGCTAAGAGCAGCTTAAAAGACTTTGTAAATTCGTATGACCTTTACCCGCTTACCTGCCTTACAACCCTGACCCACGCCGAAAAACAGCAGTTACTTAATAATGAATTTGTGCTTTGCAGGGAGTTGCTGGACAACAGGCAACTATTGGTGAAGGCAGGTTTAAAACAGCACCGCATCGATAGTATTATGCAGGAAGCCCGTAACCTTTGCAGCTATAGTTACCGCCGGACATCACAAGATTTGTGATGCACTGATGCCGGTTTGCACGCACAATTCCGCTACTTTTGTCTGAACTATAGTTCTGCAGCCAGAGCTGGCTAACAGCAGAAAAAAAGATATGACAACCAAATACAGCAAACAATTAATACCTATAGCCGGCTGGGAACGTGAAGAGACTTTCCGGTTTTTCAGTACCTTTTCGCAGCCATTTTTTAATGTACACACCGAAGCCGATATCACTCCGCTTTACCACTATTGCAAAAAACACCGGTTATCTGTTTCGCTGGCGTACATGCATGCCACAGTGCAGGCTGCCCGTAACGTAGAAAACTTCCTGCTGCGTCTCGAAAACGGGCAAGTTGTAAAATACGATGGCCTCGACCTGTCCACAACTATACTGAAAGACGATCACAATATTGCCTTTACCCATTTTCCGTATCACGAAAAGCTGGAGGACTTTTGCAGGGAGGCTGCTGCCATTACAGCTGAGGTTAAAAAAAGTAAAAAACTGTTTAATGGCTACCAAGGTGTAGACCTGCTGCACATGACCACCCTGCCCTGGTTTAAGTTAAAAGGTATGGAACACGCCTTCAGCCTGACACCGGAAGACCCGGGCGTACCTAAAATTGGTTACGGTCAATTAGAGTTAACAGCAGACAAAGTTATTCTACCGATAAGCATCGGGTTGCACCACGCCCTGGCCGACGGTTACCATATGCACCTGTTTATGCAGGCACTCGAAACAGTTATTCAAAAGTACGGGTCTTGATCTGTTTTAAGCTATAACCAACAGGAGGCCGCAACTATAGCAATGCTGGTTCTTTAGGTTTAACGGCGTTCTGGTAAAAGACAAACAGCACAGCTAAAGCAACTATAATAAGGCCAGCCCAGGCAGTAGCAATAATATTCATACTTGCCGGCAAGTTTAAGGCCTGGTGCTTTAAAATGATGCCGTAAAAAGCCCATGTGGTTACCAGACCTACAAACGGATTATGGCGGTTTAGCACTACAAAAAGTGTGAGCAGCGTAGCTACAGCTAGCATAGCTATAGTCCATACTTCAGGAGAAATTCCGAAGCCGGTCCAGCCTAAGCCAACCAGCGCAGCACTAATATTGGCTATAGTAGCAATGCATATCCAACCAAAGTAAATACTGAGCGGGAATTGTGTAAACCAACGCGAAGCAGCTGACCGGCTAGTATCATAAATACCTAACCTCAGGTGTATGAGAAGTAGCGTAACAAGCTGCACCAGCATCAGCAACACCGAGACAAGTAGCCATTCATATACCCAGGCAATAGTCCAGGCACCGGTTGCAAGGTTGTTCAGCATAAACAAATAGCCTATGCGTTGCAGGTCTTTATTAGCTTCGTCGGAAGGTGGTGCTTTAAAGGCCCGCACTACATGGTATAGGCAGAAACCGGTTAAAGCTAGGTAAATTACTCCCCATATAGCAAACGTTATACCTGCCGGCGTAAACAAGGTAGGATATTTATCTGAAACCTCTCCTATTGTCTGGTTATTGAGCAGTTTAAGCTGCGTTAACTGCGAAGGCACCAGGTGTATCAGGAAAAAGAGTGCATTCAGGATAGCTAATGTTTTAATGCTTTTCATGGTTTTACAGTGTGTAAGGCAGTTTGAATGTTAACAAGTTTGCATGTTAACAACAGAAGCAACATGTTGTTTTTTTAGCGCAGCTTCCTTATACGGGTTGTTTCAGGATATTTATTCAAAACGACGCCATTGTACTTGCAATGTCTCCCAGTTCTTGTCAGCCAGCTCAACACAATCTTATAAGTGTTAACTAACCCCTTGGTTAAAAATGCAATCAGTTACCAGATTTAATAAAAAATTAAATCAATCATAAAGTAACTATTCAAAATTATACGTCGTAATTAAAACCTGTTATTTTGTTGGTATATTTTTTAAATATTCTAATTGTAAATATAGAATACTATATATTCTGATTTACAGCTTTTGCCCTAAACCTGATGCTTATGAAACCCTTCTACGCTACGTTGTTATGTGTATTGTTTCTCCTCTTAAGCACTGCCTCCTGTACCAGCACAAAAAATGCGATCTACTTTGATAACATCAAGAATACAGACTTCCCTGACCAGGTAGAGAACCTGGAACCGATTATCCAGAAAAACGACCTGCTAAGTATAAGAGTAAACAGCCTGAGTCCTGAAGCCAGCGAACTATTTAATGATGCCTCTGCTAACGCAACGCGCGGTTCCAATACGACTAATGCAGTATCGCAGGCGGCTGGCTATCTGGTAGACCAGGACGGATACATACAGTTTCCGTTATTGGGTAAGATAAAGGCCGCCGGATTAACCAAAAAAGCCCTCGCCGAAAAACTAAGGAATGAACTTACCAACAGCAAGCTTTTAGTTAGCCCAAGCATCGATATCCGCTATTTAAACTATAAAGTGTCGGTCTTAGGCGAGGTGCTTCGCCCATCGGTACTAACTATACCAAACGAAAAGATCACGTTACTGGAAGCGCTTGGCCTGGCCGGCGATTTAACGATATACGCCAACCGCGAAAATATATTACTCATCCGGGAGGAAGAAGGCAAGAAACAACTGCGAAGAATTAACTTAACAACGGATGAAATATTTAAATCTCCCTACTATTACTTGAAATCAAATGACATAATTTACGTAGAACCTAATAAAACAAAGATTCAGAACGCAGGACTAGCAAGACAGTGGTTGCCAGTAGTTTTCAGTGGGGTTTCAGTTATAGTTATCGCCATTGACCGCCTAACCCGATAATTTATTTACAGCAAATGGATCAATATTATGTCTAGATCTGAGGATAACTTTTTTAACGCGATCACCTACAGGTATTTTCCTTATTGGCCGCTTTTCTTGGGTCTGATCATCTTATCCCTGGCTGGTGCATGGGCTTACCTTAACTTTTATAAAATACCAACCTACGAAGTAACTGCTTCTCTGTTAATTAAAGACGAACGCAAGGGCGTAAATGATGCCAAAATGACGGAGTCGATTGATGCCTTTACAACCAACAAGATTGTAGAAAACGAAATTAATGTAATTCATTCGCATGCACTGGTTCGGGAAGTTGTAGATAAATTAGGGCTGTATGCACCCATTTATGAAGAAGACAGATTTAAGGCAATTCCGGCTTACAGTACAACCCCGATAAGAATAAAACTAAAGAACCCCAATAAAGCCGAAGAGGTAGGAAAAGTTTATTTTACCTATAACAAAGCAACCCGCAGGGTAACTATAAATGGGAAACAGTATGTCTTAGACAAGTGGGTAAAAACGCCCTATGGCAAAATGAGGTTTACAGCAAACAAACAACAGGTTGAAAGCCCCAGCAATCCCCTCTTCTTTTCCATCGTTTCACCTAAAAAAATAACCAGCTCGCTTCTTGGCAGAATTAACATACAGGCCTCCAGCAGGCTATCTACGGTAGTAGACCTTACCCTAAGCGACCAGGTACCGGAACGCGGCGAAGACATACTTAACACGCTGATAAAATCATACACGCAGTTAGCTGTTTCGGAGAAGAACGTACTGGCGGCCAATACACTTCAGTTTGTAGAGAACCGCATAAAACTGGTAGAAAAAGAGCTGCTTGATTTAGAGAATGAAGTGGTAAAGTATAAAGCCAATAACGGGGCCGTTGACCTGAGCTCGCAGAGTAAGCTGTTTTTAAATAATGTAGGCGAAACCGACCGTAAAATTTCGGAGATAAATACCCAACTGGCGGTGCTGGATATGGTAGAGCGTTATATTATTTCTAAAAACAACCGGGCTGGTATTGTGCCATCCACGCTGGGTATCAGCGACCCTGTACTTACCCAGATGTTGCAGAAACTATACGACTCAGAAATACGCTATCAGCAGCTTAGCAAAACTATAGGCGAAAACAACCCTATCCTTATTTCACTGTCTAAAGAAATTGAAAGCATACGTCCTGGCATCCTGGAAAATATCCAGAACCAACGGGCAAACCTGATGGCCAGTCGTTCCAATCTGTCTTCAACCAGTAACTCCTATAGCACTGCTTTACAACATATACCACAAAAAGAACGCGAGCTGTTAGAGATCAGCAGGCAGCAGGCCATTAAAAATGAAGCCTATAGTTTCCTGTTGCAGAAACGGGAGGAAACTGTTTTATCCAATGCACCTAGTGCCGGCGAAGTGCGCATCGTAGATATGGCAGAATCGTCTCCGGTGCCATCCAGTCCTATTCCGCTGTATGTTTACCTTATTGCGGTTACTGTTTCTACTGGGCTGGGCTTTTTGTTTGTAATAGGCAAAGAGCTGATGAACAGCAAATTACTCTTCAGATCTGAGATTGAGCAATGCACCAACGCACCTATAGTTGCCGAACTATCAGCTGGCAAACCACAGCAGGGCAGGTTATTTCAGGCGCCTACCGATATCAGTGTTGTTGAGCAGTTCAGGCAACTGAAAGCAACTATGGGCCTGTACGGGCGCACTTCCCTCAAAAAGAAGATCATGGTTACCTCGAGTATACCCGGCGAAGGTAAAAGCTTTGTGAGTGCGAACCTGGCCTATAGCCTGGCCTCGGCAGGCAAAAAAGTAGCATTACTCGATTTTGACCTGCGTAACCCCAGTACGTCCGTTCAGTTCGATTTACGAGAGCAGACAGGTATTATAGATTTCCTGAACGATGAAATCTGCCCCGAACAGATCGTAAAATCCACGCCATTTAAGAACCTGTACCTGGTGCCTGCAGGTTTAAACAGCGGCGACCACACCGACCTGATGGTTACTGAAAAGCTGGATACCTTCTTTACTTACCTTGAAAAAGAGTTTGATTACATCATTATAGATACGCCACCTGTAGAGCTTGTATCAGATGTATACCTGCTTTCAGAATATATTGATATAACGCTCCTGGTTTTACGGCACGCGCATACGCCTAAAAATATAGTGCAGCGCTTATCACAGAGCAGCAAGTTTAAGTGCTTAAGCAATGTTGCCATTGTGTTTAACGGTGTAAAATCGAGAGGCTTTGTAAAAGGACAATTTGGCTATGGCTATGGCTATGGTTACGAAAACAAGTATGAGGATAAAACCTACAGAGCGCGTAATGTAGCCGCCAGAATGTAATATAACTACCCGTTTTCACACATCAGCATCAGGTTTACAACCGATCATCACCCTCGGCATTCCTGTATTTTAGTATTTATCATCATAAAAACGAGTGTCCCGGTTACTGTATGTGACTGAGGTAGGCGAAGCCATAGTTTATTCTTAAAAATAGCAGGAAGCAGATATGGAACAAGAAGATAAATGGTTTGCAGTTTACACGAAACCGCGCTGGGAAAAGAAGGTAGCCGAAGAACTTACAAAACTGCAAATAGAGAGCTATTGCCCACTTAACAGGGTTGTCAGAAACTGGAGCGACAGAAAAAAGACAGTGCAGGTACCTTTGTTTACGTCTTATGTATTCGTGCATCTCCACCAAAATCAGGTACAGGAACTATACAAAGTAAACGGCATACTTAACCTGGTTAACTGGCTGGGCAAACCAGCTGTAATTAAAGATGCAGAAATAGAAACAATCAAACGCTTCCTGAACGAGCACACAAATGTGCAGCTTGAAAAAACGAATGTAAACATCCATGATTCGGTGAGGATTACGGCCGGAACATTGATGGATAACCAGGGTACCGTAGTAGCTATTAAGAACAATACGGTTCGTATGGCGCTGCCCTCACTGGGCTATACCTTGTATGCTGAAATTAGTAAAGAAAGTATAGCCAAAATGCCTGCGTCATTAACAGCTTAATGAAATGAAGATCGCCTTCTTTTTCAGAAGATTAAACCAGGGTGGCATCCAACGTATGATCCTGAATTGTGCTGAGTACCTGGCCCATAACGGTCACGACATAAGTGTAATTCTTATCAAAAAAGAAGGCGAATACCTGGATATACTTGACCCGAAAGTGAGGCTGATCACGTTTGGTAACACTAAAGCAAACAGTCTTTATAAATCATTTAAAGCGATACTGGAGAACTATAAATTCGATATACTTTTTACCGCCTCTCCACCCCTCAATATTTTTGCTATAGTTTGCAAACTGCTTACGGGCACCAGAACCAAAATTGTAATATCGGAGCGGAACAACACCTTGTCGCTTTTCCTCAACAACAGGCTCTCTTTCTCGAAGGTTACGTTTTTAGGTATACCTCTTTTTTACAGGTTTGCTGATAGTATAGTAGCTGTTTCGAAGGGGCTTTCGCAACGACTGGCAACTATAGCCCTGATCCCGGAAAAACGGATAAATACAATTTATAACCCAGCCTATACAGATAGCCTTTCACAGCACATGCATGATACCATAGATCATCCGTGGTTGGTTTTTAAGCAGCAACCGGTACTTGTAAATGTTGCACGGTTAACAAAAGCCAAAAACCACCTGCTGCTTATCCGTGCTGTGGCCAGGGTGCTAAAAAACAGGAATATTAAATTGCTTATAGTTGGCGACGGACCTTTAAAAGAGATGCTGCAGCAAGAGATTAACCAACTGGGGCTGCAAGAACACATCGAACTGGTGGGCTTCCAACTAAACCCGGTTTCGTGGATAGCTAAGGCTGACCTCTTTGTTTTATCCTCTGATTACGAAGGCTTCGGGAATGTTATTGTAGAAGCATTAGCCACAGGCATAACTATAGTATCTACTAACTGCGACTTTGGCCCTCCCGAAATTATAAACAACGGCGAGTTTGGTTACCTGGCTGCTGTCGGAAGTGAAGAGGACCTGGCCGCCCAGATCGAACATGCCCTGGATAACCCGATGGCTAAAGAAAAGCAGATAAAGCGGGCAAAAGATTTCCATGTAGACCTGATCATGCAGAAATATAACGATCTGTTTGCCAGCTTAACGGTTTCCTGAAACTCCAACTATAGCTGTAGTTTCATTTTAACATATGAAGCTCTACCACTATTATATCATTTTTATTTTGTTGCTGGCCTTAACACTAAACTGGGTGGTGGCGGGTAATAACTTTCTGGGCAAGGCTGATATGAACCTGGGCTTATTACCTAAAACTGCTATCATGGTCATTGAGGCTTTGCAGGTTATCATGCTTATCAGGCTGCTGTTAATTTACCCTGACAACAAATTTATACTTGGTGCTATAGTTGCAGTCGTCGCTTTCTGCCTCTTCGAATTTCTGATTATAAAAGCTATGAGAGCCCATTATCTTGTTTGGGTTTCCGGCATAAGGTACTATTTTTCTTTTTTCCCTCTTTTTCTGGTAAGCTATCTAATTGCATCTAAGGGGCATAATCTAAAGCAGGAAATGTATTGGCTTACTGGTTTAGCGCTGTTACAGGTGCCTGTGGCTGTGTACCAATTCTTAAACACCTCCAGCGTTCAGAACCTGGGAGACCGGCAATTACTTTATGATATGATCTCAGGTACCATGGGTGGCTTTGCATCAAATGTAATGTCGTTGGTTGTAGGCATAGGCCTGCTTTATTTCCTTGTCCAGCTCTTCGATAAGAAAAAGCTCATTTACCTGGTTCTTGCGCTGTTATTGCTGGTTCCTCCTATCCTGTCAGAGGCAAAAGGTATGTTGTTTGTGCTCACCATTATTTTCGTGTACCTGGCCTTTATATTCAAGTTCAGTTTCTCTAGGCTGATGCTTCTGGGGGGCTTGGCAATGCTCATGTTGGTTGGGTTCATCCATATATATGCTATGCTTGGGTATGGCTATGGCAAAGAGATTAATTTAGAATACCTGATGGAGTATGCCGCAACTAAGTCGGGCACCGGGCGCTTATCAAGAATAGACTCCATCATCTATAGTTTTAACCTGCTTATCGATAAAGGTACATTGCTGTTCGGGACAGGTATTGGCAACGCAAACAAAAGCCCCCTTGGCTACGACGGACAGTTTTATGATTTCTATAAATTACGCCATAGCGTTGATATTTTTATAACCGAGACAGGGCTTTTAGGCATCTGCTTTTTATCCTACCTTTTCTGGAAACTGATCCGGATTACCAGAAGCCTGCTTAAAAACGAAGTGGTTCAGCAAAATGCAGGAGACATACTTATACTTCGCGTTTTCCTGGGTACGATCTTCATTTTTATGTTTGGCATGTTCTGGGTCGATGTGCTTTTCAGGGTTCAGTTTATGTACCCGCTTGGTATGATGGCAGGCTACGTAGTGGGGCTATACCACAAAGTAAAATCCGAAGAAGAAATAGCCACAACTGCTACCTACCAACTTCATTATTAATTTTTTGCAGGTTTATCGGCATAAAACATATAAAAGGCAAGGCACCTATAGTTGCTGGTTTTGCTTGTTTAAGGGCTAGAGAAGATGAGACTGTTGATTATAACTCCTTTTAAAAATGAAGAAGCCTCAATAGAGCGAACGATAACTTCTATATTAAAGCAGGGTACCAAGCCCGAAGCGTGGCTACTGGTGGACGATAATTCAACAGATACATCTCCGGCTATAGTTAAGCAATACAGCACTCAGGTAAACTATATACACTACTGCCTGAAACCGGATAACAGCGACCGGGCCACTGGAAAAAACATCATCGACGTTTTTAACTATGGCCTGGAAAAGGCTGCCGGGTTACAAATAACCTGGGATGTAGTGCTTAAACTGGACGCTGACCTGGTTATTGACAGGGATGATTACCTTGGATTTATACTTCAGAAGTTTGCTGCATTTCCAGCCTTAGGTATTGCAAGTGGTGCCACCTATATCTTAAAGGATGGCAAAAAAATAGTGGAGTCGAAACATAAATGGCATACCCAGGGGCCTAACAAATTTTACAGGAAAGAATGCCTGCAGGCTATTGGCGGGCTCAAACCCTTTAAAGGTTGGGATGGCATAGATGATATTATGGCAAGGCACAAAGGCTTTATAACCGAAAAGTTTTTTGAGCAACCTGTTTTACACTTATACCCTACCCAGACCCGGGCAGCCGAAGGCGGCATAAAGCACGGTATCATGCGCGAAGCAGCCAGCTACCACAACCGTAGCTACCCGGTATATATGTTCATCCTGAAAGCCATTAAACTAGCCAGGTCACGGAAATTTTACGAAGCCATTACTTTTTTAGTGCATGGGTTAAAACTGAAGTTAAGTACACGGCCATTGGTTACCAAAGAAGAAGAAAAGATAGTAAGCCAATTTCTGAAACAGCGCTTCTTCAGCCAGCTAAAGTATACAAACCAGTTATAGTTTCCGCATTTTATTTTAAAGCATACTTGTACTTTACCAGGTTAAGGCCTTACACCAAGGCAGTTTTTTTAAGCTATATCACCTGCATTTAGCTAAAGGTAAACCACATGAAAAGTAAGAAAAAGATACTATTCGATATAAAGCACCCGGCCCAGTTAAACCTCTTCAAAGGCATATCAAAGGAACTGCTGGACGAGGACTGGGATGTGACGATCTGTTACCTGGAACGTGGAAAGCTGCCTAAGATTATAGAAACGGAATACGCTGGTTTTAACACGATACCTATCGGAAGCAGCAATGGCACCAAATGGTCTATACTCTGGGATGGAAATATAAAACGTACCCTGGTGTTCCTGGACCTGATAAAAAAGCACAGGTATAACATTTGTGTAGCTGCCAGCAGCATCCCATTAGCGTTGGCCTGCAAACTATCCAACGTCCCGATCATCCAATTTTATGATGACCCTGAAAGAAGCCGGATAACAGACCTGAATGCTACTTTTTCTAACCAGCTGTTTTTCCCGCCTATAGTTAAAAAGACCAGGAAAACATCTGTCTTCAATTGCCTGAAAGAATGGAGTTATTTAAGCCCTGCCCGGTTTAAACCTGACACAACTATACTGCAGCAATACGGACTTCAGCCACACGAATATGTCTTTATCAGGGAGGTTAGTAACAAGTCGTTTAACTACTATAACCAGGACGATGCGATCGTTTGCAGTTTCAGTAAAGAGATAGACCCAAAAGCCAAAGTTGTATTATCACTGGAAGATAAAACTATAGCTCACCGGTTTCCTGCCCACTGGGTTATCTTACAAGAGCCGGTTGGCGATATTCATTCTCTTATCTACTACTCCAAACTGGTTGTTTCGTCAGGTGATAGCATGGCCCGGGAAGGCGCCATGCTGGGTGTGCCAAGCATTTACTGCGGCATCAGAAAAATGAAAGCCAATGAGCTGCTTATGGACCTTGGTATACTAAAACACTTGCCGGAAGCTAACGCAATCGATTATATAAATCAACAGGTTAGTATCCCTTTTGACGAGCAAGTGCAAACAGCAGTGCGTACCCAATTGCTTCATGACTGGGATGACATGAACGTATTTATGAAAGAACAGATAAACAACTATAGCTATCAGTAATATGGTAATCTCAATTTTTGGCTTAGGATACGTAGGGTGTGTAAGTCTGGGGTGCCTGGCTAAGAACGGGCACCAGGTAATTGGCGTAGATGTGAGCGAACACAAAGTTGACCTCATTAACAAAGGTATTCCTACCATATTAGAGAAAGACATCGATGTTATCATAAAAGAGGGGCACGATAAAGGCTTAATAGCCGCTACCTTATGTGCCTGTGAGGCTGTTCATAACTCAGAGCTAAGTATAATATGTGTCGGTACTCCCTCCTCTCCGCAGGGCCACTTAAACCTGTCTTTTATCTATAACACCGCCGAGCAGATCGGAGAAGCGCTTAAATCGAAAGATGATTTCCATACTGTCGTGATCAGGAGTACCGTTTTGCCGGGCACAAACAAGCGCTTTGGGGAGATTATAGAAGAAAAATCAAGCAAGAAACGTGGCGAGCATTTTTCGGTGGTATCAAACCCGGAGTTTTTAAGGGAGGGCTCAGCCGTAAAAGATTATTACCACCCTTCGGTAACTGTAATTGGCGGCGACCACGACGGAGCAATCCAAAAAGTGGTATCTATCTATAGTTGCCTGGATGCCCCGATTGAGGTTACAGATGTTAAAATTGCGGAGGTAATCAAGTATGTAAACAATTCCTATCATGCCCTTAAAATCGCTTTTGCCAACGAAGTGGGCAATGTATGCAAATCCCTTTCCATCGACTCGCATAAGGTAATGGAGCTGTTCTGCAAAGACACGCGGCTCAATATTTCGCCGGCCTATTTTAAACCAGGCTTTGCTTACGGCGGCTCGTGCCTGCCCAAAGACCTGAAAGGTTTTGTAACATTGGGCCACGATAACTATATACAGACGCCTATACTTGGCTGCATCGATAACTCCAACGAACATCAGAAAAAAATGGCGTACGAACTGGTGGCAAAAACCGGTAAACGGAATGTATGTTTTATAGGCCTGAGCTTTAAAGAAGGCACAGACGACCTCAGGTATAGCCCATCTGTAGACCTCGCTGAAACGTTAATTGGCAAAGGGTATCATGTAACGATCTACGATGAAAATGTGCGGCTCTCAAAACTGATCGGGGCTAACAAAGCTTTTATAAACGAGCGTTTGCCACACTTATCAGAACTAATAACAGATGACCTGGAAACCGCCATCCGCAACAACGATGTGATAGTAATAAACCACCGGAACTTTGATGCCGGGCCACACAACGAGCTCTTAAAAGATAAACATGCCGTTATAGACCTTGTTAGAGTGAAAGAACTTGAGTGCCTGCCTAACTATGAAGGATTATGCTGGTAAGCTTATTAAGTGGTAAGTGCATTATAGTTGCGCTAAGGTCTGGCCACGTAAATCTTAGTTGGATAGTGGTAAATGCAAGTATAAATGGAAGCCGGAAAGTTAAAAGGTAAAATAGTCAGCGGGTTATTCTGGAGCACCATTCAGCTCCTGATCAGCAGGGTATTTGCCTTTGTGATAAAACTTATACTTGCCCGCTTACTTTTCCCGGATCAGTTTGGCTTGGTTGGTATGGCTACCGTTTTCATAAGCTTTATACAAATACTAAACGACCTGGGAATAGGCGCAGCACTTGTTCAAAAAAAAGAAGAGAACCTGACCGAACTGCACTATCACACTGCTTTCTGGGCTGGTATTGCCTGGTCTGTAGTTATTTACCTGCTCATTGCGTTTGTGGCAGCTCCGTTGGCTGCGCAATTTTACAAACAACCACAACTTAGTACCATCATTCCAGTGCTGGGTTTAGGGGTGCTTTTTAATCCTATAAACCTAGTGCACCGGGCACAGCTCACGAAACAGATGAGCTTTAAAAAGCTGGCTTTCATCAATAATGCTTCGTCTATAGTTGCGGGGGTGGCGGCCGTTATTTTGGCTTTACTGGGTGCCGGTATTTGGGCATTGGTTTTCAATTCGGTTGCATCTACCATTATAGCGGTGCCTTTATATTTTAATGCGACCAAATGGCTTCCCAAATTTAGCTGGGATAAGCAGGCTTTTAATGATGTGTTTAGCTTCGGGGTGTATACCATGGGCACTGAATTTTTAACAACACTGATGCTGAACTTTGATTACCTGCTGATAGGAAAATTGTTAAGTGCCACTGCCCTTGGGGTATACACGCTTGCTTTCGTGCTGACAGATACCTTCCGGACGCAGCTTACCAAAATGATAAACCGGGTAATGTTTCCGGTTTACGGGCAAAACCAGGACTCAAAAAGCACACTAAAGAATGTGTATTTTAAAGTAGTAAAGTATAACAGCATCTGCGTTTATCCTGTTATGGTTTTCCTCATCGTGCTGGGCGAGCCTTTTGTGGTCAATTACTTTGGCCTGAAGTGGGTGGAAGCAGTCATTCCTCTAAAGATCCTGGCCTTCTCTGTTATGATTCACTTGCTGGTAAACAGCCACTCTACCTTAATAAGAGGACTGGGCAAAACCAACCTGGAGATGCGCATGCAGTTTTTAAAGGCCATTTTATACTTGCCAACTATAGCACTCGGCATTTACTGGTACGGCATTATAGGTGCTGCTTCGGCGTATGTTATCAATAAAGTGCTGGAAGTGGTCATAGCCCAATTTTATTTAAAGAAATTCCTGGGTATCCGGTTTTCAGATGTCATTTCAGCTATTAGCCCGCCCTTAACCGCAAGTGTGGTAGCCTATGTTGTTACGTTTGTGGCCTATAGTTATGGTGTTCATTACGTGGTATGTGCGGTATTGCTGGGGGTAAGCTATAGTCTTGTAATCTGGCTGATGATGAAAGCTGAACTCCTCAAACACCTCAGAAGTATAAAGTTTTTAAGGAAGAAAACGGTTGCACCTTAACTATAATCAGTCCATCGCTATAGTTTTATAAAGCGCTCTATCACTACATCATAAAGCATAATGCGTCCTGAGTTTTCTGTAATAATTCCGGTTCATAATAAGCTTCCGCATCTCGAACGGTCTGTTTTTTCGGTACTAAACCAGACGTATCCTCATTTCGAGCTTTTACTGGTGGACGATGCCTCTACGGACGGCTCTTCTGAAAAACTTCTGGAATTCGACGACTCCCGTATTCAACTGCTCCGGCGCGACACACCCGGCCCCGGTGGCTATGCTGCCCGCAATGCCGGCATACAACACGCTACTAAAAAGTGGGTTTGTTTTCTGGATGCTGACGATGAATGGACACCCGATGTAATGGAAACGCTGGCCCGGATAGTTCAGGAAGATGCAGAAGTGGAAATTTTGAGCTGGGGTTGGCTAAAGGTGAAAGGAAACAGCCGAAAACCGGATCCCTATTCGCTGAAATATAAAGATGAAAAAATAAAGCAGTTTACGTTAACAGACTTTTTTAACGGCCCGCAACCCATGTGGACCGGCGGTATCTCCATGAAAAAGGAGCTTATAACTATAGCAGGCGGTTTCCCGGAAACAGGGTTTAAAAGAGGTGGCGATATGGACACCTGGATCAGGTGTTTATGGCAAAGCAAAAAGAACCTCCGCATCACCAAACCCATGACATCGTATTACCTGGATTCAGTAAATATGGTGACAAAAGCAGTTGAACGGGATGTTGCATATTCTTTTTCCAGCTCAATACAGAACATACAGCAAAGCACTACTGATAAAAGACTGAAGAAAGCAATCCGTTATTTCCAGAACAGGCGCATTTATAAAATACTGACTGAAAAAGTAGACGGTGGGAAAAGTATAGACTATAGCCTGCTGTTTAAAATGAACCTAAGCCTTTCGTTTTACTATATGTGCCTGAAACTGCATGTGAAGAAGTTGCTGATTGAAACCCGGTTAAGAAAGCCGCAACTATAGTTTTTACTTACCAGCCCACTTTACTAGTTCTGCATCCAGGTTGCCTTTTCTCTGGGCAGCTATAGTTACATTTTTTACCGCGCTGGGGCCAAGCCTGTCTTGTAGTTGCGCCAGGTATAAGCTTCTGGGTTTAAGCGCTTGCCCTACACCTTCATTGTAGCCATTTCCACTTACATTTCTGCTTTCACCGCCCATTAACCAGTTTATACTTCCGGGTGGGCTTTCCACGGATATTCCTTTGCCAGATGTACTGGTGCTGTTCCAGAACATTGTTTGTGCGCCTGCCCAGCCGTGCCCTGTGCCACTGCTTTTCCTGTTTATTACTCGTAACTCCCTTCCTGCCACATTATCAAACAAAGTACCTGTCGCCCACCTGTGGTGTGGCCCTATATCAGATTTCGCATCGGCACTATAGCAATCTAAAAACACATTGGGGCCAGTTACTTTAGGTCCGGTCACAAAGTCATGGCGCCCTCCCCTGGTATAGCACCTCTGTATTAAATTAAAACTACCCGACTGTATATTAAATGAATATTTACGTTTGCCCTCTGTTTTAGCCTTGGGGTCGAGCATGGCGCAATCCTGCACGGTATTAAAGGTGGCGCTCTTATCTATAGTTACCGCCGAAAACCCGAAGTATAGCGCAGTAACGTTTTTTACCCAGCAATTTTCGGTGTTCTGAAACTTAATGGCTGTCCAGGCATGGGCCTCATCCTCATCATTTTTGTAAGCAGATACTAATCTCAGGTTTTCGATGCCGCTTTGTTTTATTCGGCCGCGATTAAGTGCTTTATAAATCACGGCTCCTCCTTCGCTTTTACTGATTGGGTCTACGATTGGTATATTTATAGTTAGCTGCCTGTCGTTAACTGCTGTTATTACACGCTCATGCGGTATTCTGTATTCTTCCGGCGTCCAGCCATACTTTGCCATATCCAGCTTTTTAATCCAATCCATGGTCGGGGTTTTTAGCACCACAATGGTGTCCCCTGCCCGGTAATTATCAGCATTTTCTATAGTAAACTTTACGGCACCGGTTGGTACAAAATCAGACGTAATAGTAACATAGCTTTCTTCTGCAACCTTTGCTGGTTCTGGGGTATTTCCGACAAGTATAAAAATATGTTTGGATGGTTTGTCAGCCTTGAGTATAGTTCCTTTCTCCCCCTGCCCTTCTCCTGAAAGTATAACCCCGCCTGCCCTTATTTTTAAGCTACCGTTTACACTATAGCTGCCGGCTTTCAGTAAAATCTTCCCCCTTAAGCCATGCTTGTCAGGCGCCAAACTGCTTATGCTATCTATAGCCTTCTGAAGCTGCTGTTTGTTATCTCCGGGTAGTGGTGTTAGCGTAATTTTAACGGTTACATCAGGCAATGCGACACCTCCACCCATATAGCCTGCAAACGAGAAATCTGGCACCATGTTTATTGCTTCGGCTTCCCCTTCGTTGGCATATAAACCATAGTGTAACCTGCCGTCATCTGATAGCTTTACCAGGCTCTGCTGACGGTTATTGGGTATTTGATGATAGGCATAGGTTTCCCGCTTCTGGCTTGTCGCCAGAAAAAAACAGAACGAAAAAAATAACAGAAGTATGAAGAGGGCTTTATTCATTAACACCAATCAGTAAAAAGCGCCAGTATAGTATACGCTAAAAGGGTAATCAAAAAGCGTTTTTGCGGGTTTTACTACTAAAAATGGTTAACAATATAATTTTCAGATCAAGTAAGAAAGACCAGTTTTCCATGTACCAGATGTCGTGGCGGGTGCGCTGGCTTTTTTGCTCTTTTGTTTCGGTGGGTCCGCGCCAGCCGTTTACCTGTGCCCAACCTGTTATACCGGGCTTGTAATAATGCCTGATCATGTACTTCTCTTCGCTTTTCTGTAACTGCTCGTTCAGGTAACTTCTGTGGGGTCTGGGGCCAACTACGCTCATATTCCCGATCAGTACGTTAAAGAACTGCGGCAGCTCATCTAAACTATAGGCGCGCAGCAGCTTGCCGATTTTTGTAACACGCGGGTCGTTGCTCTGCGTGGACATGGTACCGCCCGCCGGGTCATCGCTCACTGACATGGTTCTGAATTTGATTACCCGAAATGGTTTACCAGCCTTGCCTATCCGGATTGGGCAATAAAAAACAGGTCCCGGAGAATCTGCTTTTATAAGGATAGCCAGCACCAGGAAAAGCGGCATCAGTAAAATTATGGCAATAAATGCGAATAGCTTGTCGAAACCGTTTTTAAGTGACGAAGGCAGGGAGCCATCCAGGGGAAGTTGCCTGACATTTACCGTCTCGATGCTGCCATAGCGTTTGGTTTTAACGCTGGTACCAAATAAATTCTGGTAATCGGGTACGTATTTAACCCGTATGCCATAGTAGTCGGCTGCTTTTACAATGTTGCGGATCTTTTTGGAAGGTTTTACAGGTATAGCTATAACAATCTCATCTACAGGGTTTTTTTTCAGATAATCATAAATTCCAGCCAGCTCCCCTACTATTTTATCCTTTCCTACCTGGCATTCTTCGTTTTTACACTTAATGTACCCTTGTATCTCCCTGTTGCTCAAGCTCTTTTCTACATTTAAAGCTAAGTTGCCAACGCCTGCAATAAGGGTATGCTTTTTTTCGGGCTCATAGGTCTTAATATAGTTTACAGCTGTTATGGCTAAAAAACTAACAGGTATAGCTATAGCCGGTAGCCCCAGCACAGTAGCCATTATAAGGTTAATTTGCGGAACTATAGCAGGATGAAATAGATACAGAAAGGTAGCAAAGCACATTAGTATGATATACGCTTTGCTCAGGACGTTTGAGAGCGGAGATCCTTCCCGGAAATTTATAGCTGAAACTTTACGCCAGTAACTGAACAGAATCCAGAACAGGATAAAACCTATGAAAAGTAACCAGATATTCGACTTCTGAATATTTTCATTAACATAATAGATAACGAAAAATACAATCAGATTAAGAGATAAGATTTCTCCGCCTATAAGTATAACTGAAACTCTCTGCCAATGCTTTGTCATAATCAAACAGTTATTGTTATAGCAAACAGGTTAAGTGTATAACCTTTATCTTTTAACTCCTGAAAGGGAGAAACCGCATTAAACTACATTTAATGCGTAGCGGCACATTTCAACTTTCGCTTTCCTGGGTAAAACCCTCCTAAAGCATAAGAATGAATGTAAATGCGCAGTAAGTACGGGTGAGATACCGGAGTAGACAGAACAACAAAAAGGTGGAATTCACTAGTGCAGTCTTTTTAAGACTGTAGGTTATTTTCCGTTGTGCTATCTATTGTTTTTTGAGGTAGTAATGAGCGTAAACTAACTATAGTTTATGGGGTGAATAACTATTAAATAGTAGGTATTTATTAATCGTAGCTTATCCGGTATTAACAGCACGATAAAAAATTTTATAGCGGCAAACCTTTCTCATAGCTTGTTAATTTAAATAATTGATTTACTGATGTATGGCCTTGTATATAGTTTGTGAAAGGATTATCATATTTTACATATATTTATATTTTTTATATATATAATACCTTTCAAATAAGTATACTATAGTTTCACTGAATAAGATGCTTCTATTTTATAATTATCTTATAAATATTAAAATCATACATGTAGCCTAAGAATGCTAAAATCAATATATATTATATGGCATTAATAGCTATATACCTAATTATTAATGCTCATCGGCTTTACCCAAACTTACCAAATCTCTTTTAAAAAGCAACTTAAACTATAGGATTTTACTAATATAACTATAGCCATCAACTGCCCGGTAACCTACATAATGGTAAATAAAAAAGGGCAGCTTTTAAAGCTGCCCTTTTTATATATGCTTGGTTATTACCTAACCAATTATCTGGCTATAGTAAACTGTATCGTTTGAGCTGTACCTGCAGTACCGCTTGCGTCTTTACCTGAATAAGGTGTAGCTTTTAGGGTATAAGTACCAGTTTTTGGTGGGCTCCAGGTACCATAGTAGTAATTACCGCTACCGTTATCACCAAACAATGCATAAGGGAAGGCGTTGTCATTACCATTTTTGCTGCTGGCACCACTCAAGTTAAAACGCACACTTCCAACAGATGCAGGATACGTATTGGCACGTACAGTTAATCGCTTGGTAGGTAACGAACTTAACTTAATAGTAGCGCCATTCGTGATCGTCATGATATCCTTTTCAGTATCTGCATTTATCAGCGTAAAGCTTACAATTTTGCTTGTAGTAGTGCTTACCGGCTCTTCTACCGGAGTAGGTTCTGGAGCTGGTGCAGGCGTTGGCTCTGGTGCAGGAGCAGGTTCAGGTGCCGGCGCAGTAGCTGTATACGAAAAGTCTGCTATAGTTGAATTCTCGTTACCAAGTTTGATGTCGTCATAGTAAAGTACGCGCTTCTTGGTGTCTGTAGTTTCATCGTAGTTCCAGTCAGACTTATAGATACCTAGTTTCCAGCGTGGCTTGTCGAAGCTTGAATCGTAGCTGTTACCGCCTGCATAGTTAACTACTTTCACACCATTCTGCCAGATCTCAACTAAACCGTCAGAGTTGTGCGAGTGTTTGATGTGTACAACAAATGTCTGCCACTTATCTTTAATTACAGCACCCATATCAATAGTTTTTGGGTTAGAAGGGTCTGTACGTACATCGTACACAAGCCTGTCGCGCTTAATTCTTAAAGAAGATGACGGGTTTTTACCTCCGCCCTGGTGCCACTGGCTAATTACATCCTGCTTGCTGTCATACTGCCAGTCTGATGAAGGCAGGTAAACCGAGAACACATACCATCTGTTCAGGTTGCTCTGATACGGGAAAAGGATCTCGGAACGGGTACCACCACTTGTAATAGGGTCAGTATCACGTAGTTCAAATCGGCCAGACTTGGCTCCGTTTAGTACCGGGCTGCCTGCTACATTAAAAGCGTGGTCTGTACCGAACTGCTTGTATACACCTGAAAAAACGGTGCTATTCTCGAATGTTTCGTTAAAAAGTAAGTTGCCAGACGTGGCTAAACTTGTAACTTCTGAAGATAATGCCTGGTTTGGTGATACTTCTTCTAGTTCTTTTTTCTCACAAGAAACCAGCACTGCACCTAGTACTAGGGGCGTTAAAATATTACGAAAGTTAAGATTCATTTTGGCTAAAAAAGTTAAATGGAAGCAAAATTACTCGACTACACTAAGATCTTCTATCACTTAAATGCAATTTTGCTTTTGAAAAATTTAAAAGTGTTTAAAGTGTTTTAAATTGTATTATTACAAAAGTTTACAACCTAGAAGTTTAATCATACGCCTGCTAATCAATTATAATTCAACATTTAATACCTATCAAAGACCGTCTGCCTTTTTACACAAATTGAATGTTTGCGCTATTGTGATACATAAAGGTAGAACCAATAATTCAATTGGTAAACACTTAAACTTAGTTTTTTCACAAAATTCTTCTTATCCGACAATTTCAACCGGGCAGGTTACCAAAAACAGGCAAAATTGCATTACATTTTTTCATACATACCTAAAACACAATGCTTTACGAATTATAATTATACAAACAAGGCAGCCCTAATTGATCTAAATTTATTGCAATCCATAGGCGGAGTATCTGCTTAGTTTAAAAGTGTGCGGGTTGTTATAGAGCTTAAAAAACACTGCACACACTTGTGCCGGATTGAAGAACCAAACCAGACAGATATAACAAAATGTGCTTAACTCATTTAAACCAAACTATAGTTGTACCTGATTAAAATGTGTTTGTAAGCAAAAGGAAATAATCTGTGAATCTGCAGAAGTGAGACTAGCAAAAGCAACAATGTGTAAGCAAGTTTAGGCCTTGCTGTAAAAAAGAGCTGCGCTAGAGCAATAACATACTTCTGGGTATAAAATACAACCTATCGTTAAGGCATAATTTTAAACCAGTATGTTGCAGCTATAGCGCAGCAATTGATACAAAACAAATCTATCGTTAACTGTTGGTGGCAGTTAGGGTCATACGTTTGTAAGTATAAGTTAATAACCGGTCATAGCTTCGGCTATCCTAACCCATGCAAAGGAAGTGATAAGTCGTAAAGCAATGTGTTATAGCTATAGTTACCTTTAGAAAACAACTATACAAGCGCTTCTTCTTCTTCCTGCTGATACTGTACTTTGGGAGCAACCGGGGTTAAGGTTTTGATAACGCGGGCCGGGTTGCCTACGGCTACGCAATTGTCAGGTATATCTTTTACTACCACCGAGCCTGCCCCAATCCGGACGTTGTTACCGATTCTTACACCGCCTATAATACATACATTGGAGCCCAGTTCTACGTTATCGCCAAGTATAGGTGAGTCGGAGAAAGTCCCGTCTTCGTAACGGATGTTACCAAGCGTAGTACAATGCCTCACAAAACAGTTTTTACCTATAATGCTGCACCCGTTTATAACCAACGCCTGCCCATGCCCGATGTAAAAACCTTCTCCTACGGTGGTCCAATGTGGCAATTCTATGCACAGAAACCATTCTACAAACACTTTATAAAAGGCCAGATAAGGTAACCACAAAATCCGGAGAAACTTATTGTTTAAAGAAGCAGGGCGGGCTAACCGGAAAAGCACCATCACTAACCGGCCTTTCAGGTTATGCTTGTTGGCTTTCCAATCTTGAAATACATATGATATCATAAATTTACTATTAAGCTGTTGTGGCGAATACGAGAGACATGGGGCTGCTGTTGTCGGTTTCCGGAATAAAAATGGCCGGTCAGCCTATGTTAGCATCCTAAAATGCACTAGCTATTACATAGCAGCAAAAGCTTGTATGGTTACAGATTACACAAGCCTGATTTAGCACTTTACGCTTGCTCCCGATAAAAGGATTACCTACATTGTTAACAGCAAATGATGTATAATTTTACACCGGATCAGAAATGAAAACGATAGCCCTGATTGCCCACGACAACCGTAAAACCGACCTGCTAAACTGGGTAAAGGAGAACCAGGAAGCGCTACGAAGCTATAGTATGATCGGTACAACCAACACAGCCAAACTTATAAATAACCTGCTGGACCTGAACGTAGAGCCATTCGGGCACGGGCCAAGCGGAGGCGACATATTACTGGCGGCACGCATCCTGCAGGGCGAGATACAAAAGGTTATTTTCTTTATTGATGTGGAAACCCCGCACGGGCACGAGCACGACATCCAGACGCTTATCCGCACTGCTGTCATCAACAACATTCCGATTGCCCTGAACCGCGCCTCTGCCGACCTGATCGTGCTTCAGAAATAACGAACTATAGTCAGCATCGTTTACTCCAGCCAGTAATGGTCGTAAAATTTCTGACTTGGCTCTTCTTTGCCGTACAACTTGTAAATCAGGTACCCGACGCCATAAAGCGCCAGCACCATTACTATAACCAGTCTTTCCATACAATTATAGTTAAGTTTAATTTCGTATGATTTGGTGGCAGTTATACCCTGTAAACTATAGTTTTCAGATGGTAACTACCCTCCTGTGTTACATACGATTTAAAGCCGATGCATAGCTATAGTTACTGCCCTGTTACACAGCAAAACAAGACCAAATTTCATCATAAAAACAAGCCTGTCGCGGAAACCTGTAGTTGGCAAAACTTTTTTACAGGTAAATGGCCGCCCGAAACAAAACAAGCTGTAACATTGCAACATGATTAAACTGGTTTTGAAAGCGAATGGAGCCCTGGCTTAGTTATGCGTTAATAGCAATGTTTACCGGCGGTGTGGCGATGGTATTTGCAAAAATGGGAATGGGCGGTGCCGACGAGCACGTAGCGCTGGTAATACGCACCGGCGTGTTGTTTGCCATGGTAGTAGCCAACGCCTGGTATGCCGGCGCCCTCAAAGGCCTTAAAGTTATAGACAACAAAACACTTACCTGGTTTATACTTGCCGGAGCCTGCACCGCCGTTTACTGGATCTTATACTTTAAAGCCCTTAAAACTGCCGATGTGTCTGTGGTGGCAACTATAGACCGGGCCGGTATTATTATAACAGTACTGCTTTCCTATTTCTTATTGAAAGAGCCGCTCACGCCACGCCTGCTGTTGGGCATGGGAACGATACTTGCCGGCACACTAATCCTTATCTGGAAGTAATTTCAGCAAGATTTTTTAGCGTATCTATAGTTGTACCCAGCTTACTGTAGAAAAGGAATAGCCTCTGCGTTGCCTTGCTGGTAAGCCAGGTCGAGGGCGGTCAGGCCGCGAACATCACGTATCGTTTTATCGGCACCGGCTTCGGTCAGTAATTTTACCAGTTGGTTACGACCAAACAACGTGGCAAACATCAGCGCAGTGCCGCCATTTCCATTCTGCAGATTCAGGTCAGCACCATATTTCAGCAATAATTTTGCAATTTCCGGGTAGCCTTTAAAGCTTACTCCCATCAGGGCTGTGTTGCCCGCAGCATCCTGCACGTTTGGGTCGGCGCCGGCTTCCAACAATAAACGCGTGGCTTCCAGCTGCTCGTCGTACGTGGCTATGATCAGCGGCGTAAATCCTCTCCCGTTTTTTATACTCAAATCAGCACCGTCGGCAATACATTGTTTCAGGTAATCGAGGTCGCCATTACGAGCTGCGTCAAAAAGCAGGTGTTCTTTATTGGTGGAGTAAAAGGTCATGGGGTTGCAGGTTAGGTTCTTGTATAGTAGGCTCCTACGCAACAACCCCTTAATTGGCTGCCTCTGGTTACATCTTCTAAACCGCTGGTTTATAGTTGCATTACGCCCAACCTTCAAACTAAAGCAAAACTATAGCTGGCTCAGGAGCAGATACAGCATCCTACAACCTTTCTGATTTAAACTATAGCCGCTTTTGTATCCTATATTTATAGTTATATTAGTGGGTTATTTTATGCTGCAACAGCGTAAGGCAACCCTATAACTAGATAAAACTCCTACTATACCTTACCAACAATTATGGACTTAACCGAACCTAAAATACCGGAAGCACCTGCCCCGAAGGGCCACCCGAAACAGCTATACATGTTGTTCTTTGCCGAAATGTGGGAGCGTTTCTCTTTTTACGGCATGAAAGCGCTGCTATTGGCCTACATGGTAACACAGCTCAAATTTGATGAGCCCAAAGGCTACGCTATACTTGGCTCGTATGCAGCCTTGGTATACACTATGCCTTTGTTTGGTGGCGTTATGGCCGACCGCTTTTTAGGCTACCGCAAGGCTGTAATGTATGGCGGTATTCTGATGAGTATTGGTCACTTGGTGCTGGCTGTGCCCGAAGACTGGAGTTTCTTTTACGGGATGGCTTTTATCATTTGTGGTAACGGATTTTTTAAGCCCAATATCTCCAGTCTGGTAGGTACACTTTATGCCGACAATGACCCACGTAAAGATAGTGGCTTTTCCATTTTTTACATGGGTATAAACATTGGCGCGGCACTGGGCGGTTTGCTTTGCGGGTATGTGGGCCAACAGATAAACTGGCACTATGGCTTTGGTCTGGCCGGTATTTTCATGATCCTGGGCCTGATCGTGTTTGCCATCGGTAAAAAATCGTTAAAAGAAGGCTTGCCACCAAACCCGGAGGCTTTACGGAAACCGATATTTGCCGGTATTTCTACCGAAGTAGGTATTTACGCTGCCGCCTTGCTGGTTATCCCGGCTATAGTTGCCCTGTTCCATCGCTATGAGATCATGGATTTTATTATGTTCGGCCTGGGTGCGCTTTCTTTAGGGTATATACTTTACATTGCTTCGCAGCTCGATGGCGGTGCACGTTATAAACTATTCTCTGCGCTTATCCTTATCATTTTCTCAACACTGTTCTGGGCGTTTTACGAGCAGAATGCGGGCTCGCTTAACCTGTTTGCCATGCGCAACGTGGATATGCACGTAGCCGGGTTTGAGTTACCAGCCCTGGCGGTAAACAACTTTCTGCCACCGGCCTGGGTAATTGCACTTAGTTTCCCGTTTGCCTGGTTGTGGCCTGCACTAAGCCGCAAAGGCATGGAGCCCTCCACTCCGTTAAAATTTGGCTTGTCCTTCGTTTTATTAGGCATTGGTTTCCTGGTGTTTTATGCTGCCTGCCTTAATGCTGATTCAGGGTTAATTTCACTGCCATACTTTATACTGGGTTACTTCTTTATTATCTCGGGCGAACTGTGCATCTCTCCTATTGGCCTCTCGATGGTTACAAAATTATCGCCGGCCAAGATTGTAGCCATGATGATGGGTATCTGGTTTTTTGCCAGCGCCATAGGTGAGTTTCTGGCAGGTAAGATAGGTGCGTTGATGAGTGTTCCGGAAAATGTGGTAGATAACCCTGTACTCTCGTTACCTTATTATGCCGACATCATCAGCAAAATAGGCATGTACTCTATTGGTATTGGGGTTCTGTTGATCATATTGGTACCGCTCATCCGCCGCTGGATGCAGGATGTGCGGTAATTTAAATACAAACAGCAACGTATAGCCGGGAAATAATTTTCCGGATAATGCTATACGTTGCTGTTATCTTTGCAGCCTCTATACTTCGCTTTTACTTATGGATTTTGTTTCCCTCGATTTTGAAACCGCCACGCCCCAACGCGATAGTCCCTGTGAATTAGGCATAACTATAGTTCGCGACAGGCAGATTGTAGAAACAAAGTCGTGGTTGATAAAACCCTTATACTACCCTAACTTTAACCACTTTAATATAGCAGTACACGGCATAAAACCAGCCGATGTAGCGCAGCAACCCACCTTCGACCAGCTTTGGCCTGAAATTAAACCATACCTGGAGGGCCAGCTACTGATCGCCCATAATGCGAGCTTCGATTTTAGTGTGCTCCGCAAAACCATGGCCACTTATAACCTGCCGGTGCCACAGGCCCGTTTTGCCTGCAGCTTAAAATTTTCGCGCAACATCTGGAAAGGCCTGAATGCTTACGACCTGAAAACGCTTTGTAACATGCACCGCATCAGTTTCCTGCACCACCGCGCCGCTTCCGACTCGCACGCCTGCGCCGCCCTGACGCTTAAAGCCCTGGACCACACCTGCACTTTTTCTGAAACCGAGTTTCCGGATAAAATGCTGAGCAGGATCTCTAACTTAAACTAAGCCTCAAAACTATAGTTTATAGTTGGTTGGGTTAAGCTTCGTTTTTGGTCAGTTCTGCAATAAGGTTGTCCAGCATTTCTTTGCTATAGCCAATGCGACGGGTATAGTCGAGGCATAGGTTATACTCACGTTCTTCAACTTTGCCGTCCTGCACCACCATCATCACCAGTGTTTGTAGTTCCATGGTGCGCTGCAAACCTTCTTCCGGAACTATAAAACTAAGTGTCGCCAGGTTATCAGCAATTGGGGTAGTATCTTCTTCCGTTAAGCCCAGCTGGTCCCCGATCATCACCAGGAAATCGCTTTCCATTTCGTCTACATAGCCGTCGGCGGTTGCTACCAGAATCAGGTTCTGAAAAAAGGAAAGCTTCTTTTGTTTTGTATTTAGCAGGTTGTCTATTTGCGTGCTGGTTGCCATAAGTTTCTGTTTAATGTCTGAATAAGTTAACCGGATTGCCGGTCTATAGTTTATAAATTCGTTTCTTGCTGGCAGGTTATGCTCCCCTACCAGGCTATAGTTGTTCAGGTAAATACGGCATTACCCATACAAGGATCGACTTCAGAAGTATAGTTTATAGTTGGCCAAAGGATAAAGGCGATGAACAGTGAATTTACCAGTCATTTACACCAGACCGGATGTGGTAGCTTTATGCCTGTCGCAGCCGCAGGTATAGTTTGTAAAGCTCATTCAGTAGCAGCGGAACCACGCCCAGCACCAAAACCATCAGCCAGCCATTTCGGTCCAACATGTGCAGGTTAAAGGCCTGTTGCGTAAACGGAACCCCAATAATGACCAGTTGCAGCAGCAAGCCCAGCGCTATGGCGCCTATCAGGTACAGATTAGAAAATAAACCGACCTGGAAGATAGATTTCACGGCATTGCGCATAGCTAGCGCATAGTACAACTGGCAGGCTACAAGTGTCATAAACGCCAGGGTGCGGGCATTTTTAAGCACTTCGGCAGGCACATTTTTATCAAAAGGAGTATAGCCGTGCTCGTAGTAGCCGTACCAGAACGCAAATATGGTCAGGCCCCCGATGAGTATGCCGCCGGCTATGGCCCTGCCTCCGGCTCCGTTTGCAAAAAAGCTTTCTTTCGGGTCGCGTGGTTTTTCTTTCATCACGTCGGGGTCACCGGTGTCCATACCCAGGGCTATAGCAGGCAAAGAGTCCGTCATCAGGTTTATCCAGAGCAGTTGCGTGGCTATAAGTGGTGCTTCCCAGCCCAGCAGCAAGGTAATGAACATGGCAATCACCTCGCCCAGGTTACAGGTTAGCAGAAAAATGACCGCCTTTTTTATGTTGTTGTAAATGTTGCGCCCCTGCTCTATCGCCGAAACTATAGTTGCAAAGTTGTCGTCCGTCAGGATCATATCCGAAGCGCCTTTGGCCACATCTGTACCTGTTATGCCCATGGCCACTCCTATATCGGCAGCATTTAACGATGGGGCATCGTTTACGCCATCGCCGGTCATCGATACAATGTTGCCATGTGCTTTTAGTGTGCGTACGATCTTTACTTTATGCTCCGGCGAAACACGTGCATATACCCGGTAGTCATTTATTTTAGCTGCAAATTCTGCTTCGTTCAGTTCGTCGATTTCCTGGCCGGTAATGGCCTGGTCTATAGTTTCGGCTATGCCCAGCATGTGCGCAATGGCAAAGGCGGTGTGCTTGTGGTCGCCGGTGATCATAACAGACGTAATGCCAGCACATTTTGCCAGCTCTACCGACGATTTTACTTCCAGGCGTGGCGGGTCTATCATACCTACGAGCCCCAACAGAATCAGGTCCTTTTCCATTTCTGCAGCATCAATTACTGCATCCACTGGCCGGTAGGCTATCCCCAGCGTGCGCAGTGCTTCATCCGACATGTGGTCTGTTATCTCACTGAATTGCTTTTTATGATGATCAGTCAGGGGTACAGGTCGGCCATTTTCCAGCACGTGAGTAGCAATGCGCAGCAGGTTATCAATAGCACCTTTGGTATACACCGTCAGCTCGCCTTCTTCTTCTACCAACGTCGACATCAGTTTGCGCTCTGAGTCAAACGCGTATTCCCCGATGCGTTTATGGTTGGCTTGCATGGCTTTCCTGTCCAGGCCCAGATCATCACCTAACAGCAAGAGAGCTATCTCGGTTGGGTCGCCGGTTCCTTCCCCGTTTTCGTGCGTCGCATCCGAACAAAGTATCATTGCTTTTGCCAACAGCTTGCCTGTTTCGGTAGCCTGGTTTTGCTTTTCCCGTTCAACCGCTACTTCCCCTTCCAGGGTAAAGTATTTCTGCACAGTCATTTTGTTTTGGGTAAGCGTGCCGGTTTTATCGGAGCAGATAATGTTAACCGAGCCAAGCGTTTCTACGGCTGGCAGGCGCCTTATAATGGCATTTCTGCGGGACATGTTGGTTACCCCGATAGATAAAACAATAGCAACTATAGCAGCAAGCCCCTCCGGTATAGAAGCCACCGCCAGCGAAACCGAAAGCAGAAACATTTGCGCCAGGTCGCGCCCCTGCCACATCGTAACCCCGAATATAAGTAAGCAAATGCCTATGGCCAGTTTCCCGATGGTTTTGCCCAGTTCGTCCAGACGCAGCTCCAGGGGGGTGGCGGTTACCGTTTCCGTATCGATAATATTGGCAATTTTACCGACTTCCGTTTGCATGCCGGTGGCTACTGCAATACCTTCTCCGCGGCCATAGGTAACCAGTGTAGACATAAAAGCAGCATTTGTCCGGTCGCCAAGCGGAGTTTGAGGGTCGTTTAAGATACAGCCAGCGTCTTTACTGCTCGGCACCGATTCACCGGTCAGCGCCGATTCCTCTACCTGCATGTTGGCAGTCTCCACCAGGCGCAGGTCTGCGGCCACGTAGCGGCCGGTATCCAGTATAAGTACATCTCCGGGCACTACCACTTCCGAATCTATTTCTTTTACCACCCCGTCGCGGCGCACAAGGGCTTTGGGAGAGGCTATTTTCTGAAGGGCTTCAATGGCGTTACCGGCTTTTATTTCCTGCGCAACACCGAGCACTGCATTCAGGATAATCACCACCAGTATAATGATGGCATCGATGTACTCACCCATAAACAGGGTAATGAGCACGGCAGCAAACAACACATAGATCAGCCAGTCCTGTAGTTGCGCCACGAAAAGCTCTAAAATGGATTTCTTCTTTTTACCTTTCAGCCTGTTGGGGCCATAGGTTGCCAGTCTTTGCTTTGCTTCTGCCTCCGAAAGCCCGATTGCCGGGTTAACATTAAATTGCTGGAGTACATCTTCTACTGATCTGGTAAACCACATGGTACCGGGGTTACAGTTACTAAAAGGACCGAAAAAAATATACCTGTTATACTTGCACTAACTCCTGAAAGGTTTTGGTGTTACTTATACCCGGTTTAGCTATTAAAAAGTATGGTTACCGAACTATAGAACAGCCGGTAGTTCTTTAAAATACAAACATGAGTCATCCCGAATTTTAGGTTAGGGATTTCTAAAAAGTAAAAGCCTTCTTTTCGTAAGTGACAGTAGTATCAGGTCACTTTAGAAAAGGAGGCTTTATGCATTTATTATCAAATAC
>NZ_JAAEAA010000007.1 GCF_010119545.1 Pontibacter fetidus
GTACTGCTCCTCCACCTCATCTACCATGAAACACTCCCGTACACGATAAATGATCTCCTCACTGCTCTTTCTCATGCAAGAGAAAACAATCCGCAGTAACTTAAATTCCTTAACTTAATGACATTGGACTCGCGCCAGCAAGGGACTCGCGCCAGCAAGAGACGTACTCGGCAGCAAGTTTAGGTGATAATTATAAACTATAGCCAAAACCCCAATCCTGTTAATCCTAAAATCCAGTAAATCCTGATTCAGACAAGATTTGTTCAGAGACCATTGCTGCTGACAGATCCTCCACTTCCATCACTTCCCCGGATGGCAACTCACCTAACGTTATATCCCCAATTCTTATTCTAACCAAACGCAGGGTAGGAAAACCGGCTGCAGCAGTCATTTTGCGGACCTGGCGATTTTTGCCTTCGGTTAAGGTAATGGAAACCCAACTCGTGGGGCCGTGGCGGTCGTCGCGGATTTTGCGGCTGCGTTGCGGAAAACCGGGGGCTTGTGCTAACCTGAAAGCGGCGCAGGGAAGAGTTTTATACTTGTCGCCACCGATGCCAATTTCCACGCCTTCCTGCAATAGTTTTATGGCTTCGTCGGTTATCAGGCCGTCTACCTGGGCATAATATTCTTTCTCGATGTGTTTGCTGCGGACCTGCTCACTTACTTTGCCATTGGTGGTCAGTAATAAAAGGCCTTCGCTGTCTTCATCCAGTCTGCCAATCGCCATGGTTCCTTCCGGGAATTCGTGCAGCTCGCCCAGCATTTTCTTCTTTTTATGCTCGCAAACAAACTGGCTCAGGTAGCCATAAGGCTTATGTACTATAAAATGGCGGTGTATCATAAGGGGGTACTATAAAGGCGCAAGTTACGCAATTTATAGTTGTGGCTTTCGGAGCACACGGCCGGCGCGCTCTCCGGTAAACGTTTCCTGCTCTTTCACTACTTTGCCATTCACGATCACATACCGAAAACCGGTACTCAGCTGCATCGGGTTTTCGTAAGTAGCATTCGCCTTTATTTCAGTGGGGTCGAATAGTAACAGGTCTGCTTTAAAGCCTGGTTTTATGAAGCCACGGTCCGGTATGCCTATTGTTTCGGCGGTCAGGCCGGTCATTTTGCGGATGCCTTCTTCGAGCGGGAACAATTGCTTTCCAAATACAAAGGTTTCGATCATTTTGGCAAAAGAACCAAAGCTGCGCGGGTGATTCATAAAGGGGCTGCCATCGGTACAAAGCATAGTGTTCGGGTATTTCAGTAGGGTATCCTGCAGGGCTTCGTCCATAATAAAATAAGCTCCAAACGCGCCGTAAGGTCCAATGTTATCGCGCAGCACTTCTTCAAACGGTTTGTTGAGTTCAGTTGCCACCTGGCCTAAGGTTTTTCCTGCAAATTGGCCTGTGCCAAGTAACGTTGCCTCCGGACCATTGCGCGAGATGATCTTTTCTTTCAAGAATCGGGTAAGTTCTTCGCTGCGGGTGGCTTTTACTTCCTCGTAGTTATAAGGCAGTTTGGCCCAGTCCGGGAACAGGATCTCGATGGAGGTATAGCTGGCCGTGTAAGGGTAAAAGTCTGCAGAAGCTTTTATGCCTTTTGAGCGGGCATCATCTAGTAAGTTACAGATCTCTTCGGCACGACTGGTGCCTTTGCCATAAACCACTTTTATATGCGATATCTGTACCGGGCAGTATTTTCCTTGCGAAAGCAGCTCTTCAATGGCCGGAACTATAGTTGCATCATTTTCGGAGCGCATATGGCTCATGATCATACCACCGCGTTCGCCTACGGTTTTTGCCAGCCGGTCTAGTTCCGGGGTTTTGCAGTTAAAGCCGGGGTTATATTCCAGGCCGGTCGTCATGCCAAAACAGCCCAGGTCCATACCTTTGTGCAGGAGCTCTTCCATTTCGGCAAAGTCTGCTTCAGTTGGTTCGGATTTATACTTAGTCCCGCTCTGCATGCGTATGGTATTGTGGCCTACAAACATCACAATATTCACACCCGGTTGCAGCTCATCTACACGGTTCATCCAGCTGCTTAGCGGCTCGCCGGAACTATAGCTGTCTTCACTCAGATCGGGGCTGAAACCATCCTGGCCTAGGCAAATAGTGGTTACGCCCATTGCCAGGAAATTCTCGAACTCAGGTGTTTTAAATGGCTCGCCGTGCGCGTGGGCATCTATAAAACCAGGAGTAAGTATAAGGCCGTCTCCATCAATAATCGTTTTGGCTGTGTAAAAAACGGCATTGTGTTTCCCGATCAGGCAAATCTCATCATCTTTCACCCAGACATCTGCCACATAAGGCGTATTGCCTGTTCCGTCGTAAAGGGTGGCCCCGGTTATCAGCAGTTCGTAAGTCATGTAATGCCTGTTGTGGTTTTAAAAGCTCATACGAACTTACAGAATTTTGAAAAGCAAACTATAAAATGGTCTATCTTTCGAGCTCTTTTAAGAGGTCTTCCAGGTCCAGGTGGCGGGTGTACATGTACAGGGAGCCATCGGCGTGGGTTGGCCATTGGGCTTTCGGGCGGTCCCAGTAAAGTTCGAGTCCGTTGTGGTCGGGGTCGTTCAGGTAAATCGCTTCCGAAACACCGTGGTCTGAGGCGCCGGTTATTGGGTAGTTTGCATCCAGCAACCGCTTAAGTATAGCTGCCAGGTCTTTGCGGGTCGGGTAAAGTATAGCTGCATGAAAAAGCCCGGCCGTATTGCGTGGCGCCGGATCACCACCTTTGCTGAACCAGGTATTAAGCCCGATATGATGATGGTAGCCGCCAGCCGATACAAAAGCCGCGTCTTCGCCATACATCTGCGTTAGCTCAAACCCGAGCACGCCAGTGTAAAATTCCAGCGCCCGTGGCAAATCCGATACTTTTAAATGCACATGGCCAATGCTGGTTTGCGCAGGCGCCTTATATTTCTCTTCCATGGTGGTAGTAGCTTTCAGTTAGTATACTAAATACTGCCCTTAAAAGATGACCAAACTACCCTAAACTATAGTTTAACTATAATGAAGCACTAAAAAAGCAAAGGGCACCCGGTTTGCAGGTGCCTTTTGTTGTTACGTAAATAATTCAGTGTTTCTTTTTCAAGCTATCGTATCAGCCTTTTCACGGCTAAGTATACTAACTTCAGTTCTAAAGTGGTCATTCTTTTACGATCTTTAAGGTTTTGCTTTGGCCTGTACTGTCAGTGTATTTTAGTAAGTAAAGTCCTTGCCGTAACCTGGCTGCAGTTAAGTCCAGGTATAGGTTGTTGTTCACTGCTTTGGGGTTTTGCAGCCTGTACTTTACCTGGCCCAGTTGGGTTAATATAACTACTTCCTTAACTATAGTTCCTGGTGAGCCAAGATCCAGTTGTAACGCATTTTTAAAGGGATTCGGGTAAGCTGTTGGCTCACTTTCAGGTTCTGTGGAGGCAGGAGTTGCTATAGTTGCAGCCGCTATACTTTGGGTAGCAAGGCTAGTAGTAGTTACCGGTGAGAGCCTGTTGCCTGCAATTGGCCTTTCGAGTGTTCCGTTAGGTAGCTGCCAGCCCACAGCCAGGTGGTCTCCGCCCCAGTGTTCCAACATCACGGCTTCTATGTAATAACGTTTGCCGGCTTCCAGGGCTATAGTTGCTGATTTCTGGGATCCGAATTTGCTCCACTCGCGCGGGTTTGTCCAGCCAACTATAGAGGCGATCTTAGTCTTTTTTGCAGGGTCTTCCGAAGTGCTCAGGTATAGTTCCGAAAAATCATCCGAAGCGATCCAGAAGGTATAGTTGCCTGTTGCTGGGGCAGTTACATAGCCTGCAATGCGCTGGCCATAGTCATCTCCTAGGTTCTGCGGTGCTTCAAACAATGTAAGTTCAGTGGTTGTGGTGGGGTTGGTGGTGGGTACTGCGCTTACACCTTCACCCAACACCCTGGCCCAGTATTTCCGGGTTATTTTGCCGGTAGTGGCAGGTGGTGTTGCGGTTGGTGTACTGGGAGTCGGTGCTGCACTGCCAACCGGCGAAAGCCTGTTTCCGGCAATCGGGCGCTCCATGGTACCGTTTGGTAATTGCCATCCTACCGCTAAATGATCACCGCCCCATATTTCCAGCATCACCGCCTCTATGTAATAACGCTTGCCGGCTTCAAGGGTAATTTTTACGGATTGCTGCGAGGCAAACCGCGTCCATTCGCGGGCACCGGAATACCCCGTAACAGAGGCAATCTTTACTTTTTTGGTTGGGTCTTCGGAAGTGCTCAGGTATAGTTCCGAATGGTCATCCGAGGCGATCCAGAACGTGTATTGCCCTGTTGCAGGGGCTGTTACATACCCGCGCACACGTTGCCCGTAATCATCCCCTTGGTTCTTCGGCGACTCAAATAAGGTAAGCTCAGTTACGGTGGTTGGGTTGGTGGTTGGCACTACGCTAACGCCAGTGCCGTATACATTTGCCCAAAACTCACGGGTTATTTTACCGGCTGCTGTGGTTGGCTCAGACGGAGCCAGTTGTGGCGTGGAAGATGCAGATCCGTTGGGGCCTAATAAAATGCCTTTGGCTGTCAGTTTCTGTTGCCATAATGTAAACTCATCAGCTTCCGTGTCCTGGCTTATCGGGCCTTCGTAGTGGGTGTTGTTAGTATAGCTGGCCCAAGCATTTTCAGTCCAGTCGTTACGGTCGCCGGGCCAGTTCCAGGCGGTTATGCCCACCAGGTTATTGTCTATAGAATTGGCATAAGTAGCGCCGGAACTATGGTAATCGCGGGTCCAGATGCCCGAAGTATTCATCTGGAAACGCGTACCGTCGGGGTACAATGCTGAGTTTATGGCGCGGTTATGATGGTACCTGATGTGGTTACCGCCAGCAATGCCCATGCTATGGTTGCCCAGGTTTACCAATTGGTTTTCAAACACATCTATATGCCGTGTAGCAGAGCTTGTATCCGCAGTAGATTCTGATAAAATACCCCCGCCAGAATAGCTGCTCTGGTTGGCTGGGTAAGGGTAAGCACCCTGTATGTAGTTGTTATGAATGCGGATAGGAGAGTCGGGAGTGCCCTGCGTGTTAAACAGGCTTATGTTATCTTCAACCACCGAGTTATTGGGCTCGTTCATGACCTGGTTCCAGGCAATTTCGGCATTACGTATGGGTTTTCGGAAATTGAGCTGCACAAACTGAACAAGCTCGTGGCCGCCGTACACGCGCCCGTCTATGTTCTTTGCCTTGTTATACCTGATCCGGATAGTGTTACCCGTAGTATTGTCGCCATTGTAGGTAACGCCCAGATAAATGCCGGCTGTGTTTTCGAGATAGCAATTTTCCACTACCACGTTCCGGAAAACATCTACCGTAAGAAAATGCCTGGCCTTTTTATAGTTGACCCAAGGGGTGGGTTGTATGCCGTAGCCGTTGGTGTGGCGCACTGTTATGTTGGCATATGCGCCCCAGCTTTTTATCAGGTAACCGGCACCGCGTATGTTTGAGTTTGTGATGATAACCGGCTCAGACGTGCGCACCTCAACAGCCGGAATTTCAGAGTCAGTGGATTGCCAGTTGCCGGTATAGGTACCGCCTTGGGTTATTACCAGCGGCCCGGAATAGGATTGTGCAACTGCGCCTAACGGAAGTAGGAGGGTAGCCAGGAACAGAACTGGCAGGATGTAAAAAATGAAATTTGAAGTTGTTTCCGTGTACACATTTTTTTGTGCCATAATGCAAGAGTAAAGTTTCTGAATATATAACTATGCTAATATTGTAGGCGAACAAAATATGAATAAACCGAGGCAAAGCTATAGTTAAAAATGCATTAAATCATAATTAAGATAAAAAAAGTTTAAAAATATACAATTTTTGGTTAGTTTATATTGCACTGTAAAATCAAAAGAAAACCTTAATATAAACTGCTGATATATTGTTAAATGCGCATAAAATCATCTTTTCATACTTTTAAAGTATAATTTGTAACCATTTGTTAAGGCTGGATTTATTGCACTGGTTTAGGAGCGTTCGGAAGTGAAAAAAAATAATATTCAGAAAATAGGATATAATCGTTTTTAGTGCCAGTTTTTTGAAAATTGCTTTTACCTGCACTAACTATAGTTTGCATGCTGGGCTATCGTTAAAGAATCAAAGTTGATTAAAGTACCCTTCGGAGCGTGGCTTACCTTACCAGGTAAAAGGTAGTTCCGGACACAAAAGGTAGGGAGCGTGCAGGTGTTAAACCCGTAAATTTTAAGCGCAAACTATAGCTGTTTTACATAGTTATTTGCTTGCTTCCTTATCGCTTTTATACTTCATTTGTAAACAGTCTTGCAACTATACTTTAGCAGGCATCTTTCTTGTTAATGAGGTAAATGCGAGGCTTCTTTTGAGCACTGAACTATGGAAGATCTGACGTTATTTATGGTGATGGTAGGGTGCCGCCCGCCCGGCAGAAATACCGAACAGCACGATGTACTTTTCGGGATAGCCCCAACTATAAAAGACATGGTGCCACAAATTAAAAAGTTCTGGCCCGGTGCCGGCAGCATACACGTTGATGCCTGGCGTAAAGTAACCCATGTTAACGGTTACCAGGTACGCATCAGACCAAAATCACACCCTGACATCTCCGAAAAGAAACTATACTTCCTGAACCTGGGAGGCTACAAACCTGGCGAGTTCGATGAGTTTCATTATAAGATGGTGGTAGTGGCAGATAATGCTGCAGGCGCTTTACAGCTGGCCAAGAAAACTGCTTTCTACAAACATACCGGCTTTAAAGGGGCATCCTCGCATATAGATGACAAATATGGCGTGGATATAGACGACCTGCACCAGATAAAGGATATACTGCCCCCGGACCAGAAAATGCTATATGGCCTCAGTATAGAACCAACAGACAGCGATACCACGGACGCGTTAAACCTGGGCTATTTTCCGTTGCATAAACTGTAAACCCCTCAAACCCCAAGCTGGTATACCTGTTCTACAGTAAGTGCTAACATACACCACATCACTATAGTATAATCACCCATGAAGCTATACTTCCCGATCTTTTTTATAGTACTGCTGACAGCCTGCACCGGCAACCAGGAGACCACGCACCCTGTGGTAGAAGACATAACGGAAGCGGTGTATGCCTCGGGGGTGGTAAAGAGCAAAGACCAGTACGAGGTGTTTCCGAAGGTGAGCGGCATTGTGCAGCAGTTGCTGGTAACCGAAGGCGATGTGGTGAAGAAAGGCGCCCCACTTATGAAACTTGAAAACGACGCCGCCCGGCTAAATACCGAAAATGCCCGCATTGCCGCCAAATATGCCCGCGTAAGCGCCAACTCTGAAAAACTGAACGAACTGCGCGAAGCAATTGCCCTGGCCCGAAGCAAAAAGCAGAACGACTCGCTGCTACTGGCCAGGCAGCGTAATTTGTGGGCCAGCAAAATTGGTACGCGGGTAGAGTTGGAGCAACGCGAGCTGAACTATAAAAACTCGGTTACAAACTATAAGTCGGCCATACTGCGGTACAACGACCTTAAAAAGCAACTTAGTTTTGCGGCAAGGCAATCAGAAAAAAGTTTGCAGATAAGCGAGACCATGGCTGAAGACTATACCGTTAAAAGCGAGACAAACGGCAAGGTATATAGTGTGCTGAAAGAGAAAGGCGAAATGGTAAGCCCGCAAATGCCCGTAGCTATAGTTGGCGATGCCGACGAATTTATACTGGAGCTGCAGGTAGATGAATATGACATAGCCCGCATAAAGCCCGGCCAGAAGGTATTGCTAAACCTGGACAGCTACAAAGGCCAGGTTTTTGAAGCCAGAGTATACAAAATAAACCCATCCATGAACGAGCGGACACGCTCTTTTACCGTAGAAGCCAGCTTTACCACCACACCACCGGCGCTTTACCCCAACCTCACCACCGAAGCCAACATTGTTATCCAAACCAAAAAGAACGCCCTCATTATTCCGAGGGAGTACCTGGTAGACGGCTCGTTTGTGCTGACCGAAGACAAAGAAAAGAAGAAGGTAAAAACCGGTCTGAAAGATTACCAGAAAGTAGAGATACTGGAAGGGCTGACAAAAGATGACGTGATCGTAAAACCGGCCCAATGAACGTAAAACTCATTTTCGGGATAGCCAGATCGCTGTTGCTGGCCCGCCTGGGGCAAACGCTGGTAGCGGCCATTGGGGTTGCGTTCAGTATTGCCATGTTTGTTACGCTGCTTGGTTTTATGAACGGCCTCAACGACCTCCTCGACGGCCTGATCCTGAACCGGACCCCGCACGTGCGCCTTTACAACGAGATCAAACCCAGCGAAGATCAGCCTATCAATTCCGCATCCGGGTACAAAGATTCCTACAACTTTATCAGCTCAGTAAAATCGGGCATTAGCCGCCAGGAGATATACAACAGCGGCCCAATTACTGAAGCCCTTAAAAATGACCCGCGCGTATTGGGTGTGGCCCCCAAATTAACAGCCCAGGTGTTTTTTAACGAAGGCACTATAGACATAACCGGCGTTATAAACGGGGTAGATGTAGAAGAGGAAATGCGGCTTTTCAAGTTCCGGGATTATGTAACGGCGGGCTCGGCTATAGATGCAAAAAACATAGCCAACAGCATTGTACTTGGCAAAGGCCTGGCCGAAATTCTGGCTGCGGATATTGGCGATGTAGTGCAGGTAACCACTGTGCAGGGCGAGCGCTTCCCGCTGAAGGTGGTAGGCTATTTTCAGTCGGGCATTCAGGAAATTGATAAGGTACAGAGCTACGCCTCTATAGTTACTACTCAAAAGCTACTGGGCAAACCGGCCAATTATATCACCGACATCCAGGTAAAACTGAACGACCTGAACATGGCGCCTGCTGTTGCTAAAGAATATGAGCAGAAATTTGGTATCGATGCAGAAGACATTCAGACAGCAAATTCACAGTTCGAGACGGGCAGCAATGTACGGTCTATTATTTCGTATGCGGTGGGTATAACCTTACTGGTGGTGGCGGGCTTCGGCATTTTCAATATCCTGAATATGATGATCTACGAGAAAATGGATTCGATTGCCATATTAAAAGCTACCGGCTTTTCGGGCCGCGACGTGAACCGGATTTTTCTTTTGATAGCACTAAGTATAGGTTTTTTTGGCGGTGTGGTCGGGCTGATAGCTGGGTTTGGGTTTTCCGTCATCATCGATAACATTCCGTTTAATACGGCTGCCTTACCAACTATAAAAACCTACCCGGTAAACTATAGCCCCATCTTTTACTTTATAGGCGGGGTGTTTTCGATCATCACTACCTATTTAGCAGGTTTTTTCCCGGCCCGCAAGGCCAGCAAAATCGACCCGGTAGAAATTATTAGAGGCAAGTAAGATGCAGCAAACCATACTGGAGGCCAGGCACATCCAAAAACAGTTTCACGACCCGGTAACGGTGCAGGTGCTTACCGATATTACTTTTTCTGTTAACAAAGGCGAGTTTGTTTCGGTCATTGGCAAGTCGGGTTGCGGTAAGTCTACACTGCTTTATATCTTGTCTACTATGGATACAGACTATACCGGCGAGTTATTAATAGACCAGGAACTGATGACCGGTCAAAGCGATGCGCAGCTGGCTCATATCCGTAACGAAAAGATAGGCTTTGTATTCCAGTTTCATTACCTGCTGAACGAGTTTACCGTGCTGCGCAACGTAATGCTACCCGGCTTAAAACTGGCCAGGTACAGCGAGCAGGAAGTAGAGCACCGCGCCCTGGAACGGCTTAAGATGTTAGGCATAGAGCACCTGGCAACCAAAGAGGCTTACCGTATTTCGGGTGGCGAGAAGCAGCGCGTAGCCATTGCCCGTGCCCTTATAAACGACCCGCATATTATTATGGGCGACGAACCGACAGGTAACCTGGATACAAAAAACAGTGAGCACGTATTCGAGATATTTCATGAGCTGGCCGAGGTGCACAACCAGACCTTGCTTATAGTTACCCACGACCAGGGGTTTGCCGAAAGATCGGGCCGCATCATCGAAATGGAAGACGGCAGGATCATCAGGCACTAAGCTGTCAGGCTATAGTTTGTAATGTTGCATTTGCTCTTAATCTAATCAGTTCTTCTTCGATGGCCGGGCTTAAAACCAGGATCAGGTGTTCGGCGAAAGCGGCATTCTCAAGGGGTTTTTCATCCATCAAAGAAATCAACCCGATTGGTTCGCCTGCATCAGACAAAAGTAAACTGCCCAGGTAACTTTGGATGCCTAACTCCATCAATTCAATATCGGTAGGGAAGCTGTTTGCCACATTAACCGGGAAGTAGCAGAAACGTTGGGTAACTACATCGTCGCAGGGCGTGCCCTTCAGGGAGTAGGAAATATTGGTAAGTTCCCGGTTTTCGCAAAGGAAGGTGCAGGAGTGGGCTTTCTGGGCATCTTCCGTTAAAAGTCCGATAAGTATGTACTTGGCCTTTGTTTTTTCAGAAATAAAAGCTGCCAAACTGGTCAGGAAACTATCGCTTCTTTTTGCAGCAATAAGGGCTATCGCTTCATCCAGAATCCGGTTTTCCTCCTCTCCGGGCTCGTACTGCCAATGATGTATAAATCGATACTCCATTTTCTGAACGGTTGCTAAGATTACAAAACTATGGATTAAAAATATTAGTTCGGCACTGAAGTTATAGTTTGCGGTAAGCGTACAATTATTCACCTTCAAAAGGCTTATTTTACCAGTAAGTAACAGAAGTAATATAGTTGTATTGATGCTATAAACAGATTAAGGCTCCTGCTCTTTTTCAGAAACGGTACAACCTAAATACGGCCAGCGAATACTTCATTAAACTATAACTCCACTATCTGCTTCTGCGTGTAAGTAATTCTACCACATCAGGTTAAACTATGAAAACGAGAAGAATTTTACTGAATGAGCGCCCAAAAGGCCTTCCCACCGACAATACCTTTAAATTTACGGAAGATGAATTGCCCGAACTACAGGACGGACAGGTACTGCTTAAGGCGCTGTATATCTCCGTAGACCCGTACATGCGGGGGCGCATGAGCGATGCAAAATCGTATGTGCCACCATATAAGCTGCACGAACCTATAGCCGGTGGCGTAATAGCCGAAGTTACTGAAAGCCGGTCCTCACAGTTGCCAAAAGGCAGTGTAGTTATCGGTAACCTGCCCTGGCAAACTTATATTATCGCTGACGGTAAAGGCCTGATGCCGATAGACCCGAACCTGGCGCCGCTTAGTTACCACCTGGGTATACTGGGTATGCCTGGCCTGACGGCCTATTGCGGCCTGCTTTTTATCGGTGACCCTAAACCGGGCGAGACAGTAGTGGTATCGGGGGCAGCTGGTGCGGTGGGCACTGTAGTAGGGCAAATTGCCAAAATAAAAGGTTGCCGGGTAGTAGGCATAGCCGGCTCTGACGATAAAACTGCTTACCTGAAACACGAACTTGGCTTTGATGAAGCGATAAACTATAAAACTACTGCTGACATACAAGCTGCGTTGGCGGCTGCCTGCCCTAATGGAGTGGATGTGTATTTTGATAATGTGGGCGGTGAGATATCGGATGCGGTGTATAGTTTGCTAAATAATTTCGCCCGGATTGCCGTGTGTGGCCAGATCTCTTTATACAATGCTACATCGCAGCCTATGGGGCCTAGGGTAGAACCTGTTCTGCTCAAAACAAAGTCGCTGATGAAGGGATTTATAGTTAGCGATTATGCCGACAGGTTTGGAGAAGCAGCCGCAGGGCTGGCAGGTTGGCTAAAGGAAGGGAAACTTAAATACGAAGAAACTATAGCAGAAGGATTTGACCAGTTACCTCATGCATTCCTGGGCTTGTTTAAAGGCGAAAACATTGGCAAACTACTTGTGAAAGTGGCAGAATACAGTGGTAAGTAATGGCTAAGCTGCGTTGATTTTGCTCAGAGATTTGTTGGAGAAATTTAGTAAACTATAAAAGCACCCTTTTTAGGTGCTTTTATAGTTTACAACCTGAGCTTAATAGCTATAGTTTAGCAGTTGCCGTTTATGTCGCAGCTTTCGCCGTTGGTGGCTACTTGCTGCAGGGCAGGGGCCACCTGGGCAAACACCTGGTGAAACACTTCTTCGGGTTGTGCCCCGCTTACCAGGTAAGTATCGTTGATGATAAAGGCCGGAACACCTTTTATGCCTGCTGCCTGCGCCCATTGCTCCATCTGGCGTACTTCCTGCTTGCCTTCTTCGCTCTCAAAAAAGTTCTCGAGGCGCTCAGCCGGTATGCCGTTTTGTATGCCTATTTCCTTTAACAGCGCAATGTCGTTCATGTTGTTGCCCTCCGTAAAGTAACTATAGAACAAAGCTTCAGCCACTTTTTGCTGTACGCCATAGGCATCGGCCAGCCAGATAAGACGGTGCCCGTTAAAGGTATTGTTTATCGTTTCAGATCTGTCGAAGTTAAAATCGATACCTGCTTCTTTGCCAACATTAGCCAGGCGCCGGTTCATCTCATCCAGCTGCGAAAGGATCTGCGGACCATAGTTCATTTTAAAGTATTCCTTTTTGTCCATGCCTTCCGGGGCAATGCCGGCGTTCAGCTCAAAGGGTTTAAAGTTTACTTCAAAATCATACTTACCGGCGGTAGCTGCTATGGCGCTGTTCATGCGTTTTTCACCAACATAGCACCACGGGCAATTTATATCCGAAACGATGTCTATTTTAATTTTTTGTGTGCTCATAATGTTCAATCTTAAACCTGAAAACAACTGTGCAGGTAAAATGTTTTGGTGTGCAGGTTTGGGTTATAGGTGTGATCTGGTTTAGCTGGCCAAGGTATTGCAACTATAGTTTAGCGGATTGATTTCCTGTTCTTTTTAAGTGGTGTTAGTAAAAATTCCAGCCCGTTAAGTTTTATTTCGTAAGCCGTAGCCAGCATCATACCCAGTTTGCCATCCGGAAAACCTTCCCGCTGAAACCACTCCAGGTAAGATACCGGCAGGTCGCTGATAAAAGTACCTTTATATTTCCCGAAAGCCATTCGGGTGTTAACCATCTCAATCAGTAGCTGCGGGTTGGGTCCAACGTTTTCCATGTCAGTTTTATGCTTTAGGTATGTCGCCTCGTTATTTTAAAATCAGGGCAGCAGGCCAAAGGTAACAGATTAGTCCGAAGCAGACAGCAACCGCAAGCGCAACTCCTATAAAACTATAACCTAAACAGTATACCCCGGCAATTATTTTGACAGTGATAAAGCAGGTATCATTGCCTGTTTTTGGAACGAGATTAATTTTTAAGCAACGCCCCGAACTATAGTTTTTCAGCTTTTAAACCTTTTCTTTTCAGATTCGGCTATCCGTTGCATTAAGGCTGTGATCTGGTCCAGTTTGGACTGTTCTGAGGCGAAAAGTTCCTGGTCGGGGGCTATGGGTTGTGGCGCTACCTGGTTGTGCAGGTATTTGAGGTGATATATATACTTGTCAAGTTGATGCGTCATCGAAACGTAAAATTCGGGGTTCTCATTTGCCTGGTCCAGGTACTCGACTTTCATATTTTCGGCCGAACGTATTTCTTAGTAAAGCAGTGTGCCCAGTTCCTGCCGGGTAATTTTTTCAGGTAGGGCTTTTATAAAGTCCTGTATGTCGAAATGCATGTGCTGTGGTTTTAGGTAGGGTATACGCAGCCGGCTATTTCGGTTTCGGGTGCAAACAACAAACTATAGCGCTGCGGCAGCTTCTGTACCTACCGTTAATGCCGGGTTGCTGATCTTTTTATAGTAAAGTTTTTTGTCGTTTTCCCACACGCACAGGGTGGTTTTGTCTGGCATTTCCATAGTTTCGATGTAGCTGCCTTCGCCTATAGTCTGTATATTTTCTGAGTTCAGGAATTTTACTTTCAGCGCTTTGTCGTCTTTCCAGGCTATAACCGGGTACTCGCCGCCACTTATGCGGCAGTTACGGCCCTCGCCAACTTCTACTTCGGTTTTGCCGGGTTGGGCATAGTAAATGTGGCCGTCGCGTTGCCAGGCCGTATGTACCTGGTTACTTTCATCCAACATTAAACCACCACCATCCATAGGGCATCCTTCTACTTTCCAGGTTCCCTGGCCCAGCTTTACAGGCTCCGAAAACGTTTTGCCTCCATCCGACGAGCTGGTAACATAAAAATCGCGGGAGCCCTGCAGCCAGTTCCTGAACATCAGGTTTACCTGTTTGTCTTTTACAACTATAGTTGGCTTGCAACATTCGCACACCGTACTGTCCGGCGACTCATAAATAACGCGGTTGGCAGACCAGGCAGCCGCAGGGCCTGATTTAGAAGCCAACACGATCTTGTTCTTTTTGTTGTTCCTTACATCCAGCCACAGCGCATAAAAGGTATCGTTCGCGTCGCTAGCTATACTCATCAGTCCTTCGGCAGCCACACCGGGCACATCATTTACAGCAGCAGCTTTCACCCATTTCCCATCCGCGTGCTTTAAACTATAGGAGTGGATATTCCCTTTTTTATCAATAGCAGTTACTACCGTATAGTTGGCCGAACTCGCCACCTGTGGCCCCATGGCCATGCCGGTAAGTAGATCAGGCACAGTGCCTACCAGCTCAGGTTCCGAAAATGTAAGCCCGTTATCTGTTGAGGTGGCACAAAATATTTCATCATCCAGGCCATACACCACGCGGGTTACACCGGCAGCATCTACAGCCAGTTGCGGTTGGCGGCCTTTATCCAGTAACGTTTCTCCGGGCCCGGTAGCAGGCGAGGTGCAGGATAAACCCGGCAGTAAAAGCAAAGCCAAGGCAAGAAGGTAGAATATCGGTTTCATCAGGTGATCTTATAGCATAGTTGTACCACGTAATTTAAAACTTTTTCTGTAATAATCTGAGCTATAGTTTGATTGATTGTTTGCAAAGCGAAATCTATAGTTCCAGGTTCACGATGGCATCGGCAAGCAATTTATCGAGGCTGATTTGGTTGGTTGGGTGCGGAATAGTGTTGCAGGTAACTATAGCGCCAGCCCCGGCCTGTAGCAACGCCTCGTACGCATCGCCTGCAAAAATGCCATGCACGCCAATACAAACCGATTGCTGCGGCATTTTACCTTTCAAGTGGCCTATCGTTTCGATCATGGTGCGCGCCGTGGAAATAATGTCGTCAACCAGAACGGGTGTACAATCCTGATAAGCAGCTATATCGGGCACTTCGATCTGTACCTGCCTGTCTCCGGTCCTGGTCTTTTTCAGCACTATAAACGGCGCATTTGCCATAGTGGCCACTTCCGATACCCATTGCCTGCTTTCTTCATCGGGGCCTATAAGCAAGGGCTTAACTATAGTTTGTTTTATGTAGTTGGCTATAGTTGGCGCGGCATGCAGTACAGTTACGGGTATGGTAAAAAGGTCGTTCATGTTATGTACGCGGTGCAGGTGCGGGTCCATGGTGAGCATGTTGTCTGCAAAAGAGGAGAGGAGCGACGCAAAATACCGGTTTGTGATGCCTTCGCCAGCCCGGAAGCGTTTGTCCTGACGCATATAGGCCAGGTATGGCGCAACCAGCGTTATACTGGCTGCACCCAGCTCTTTTGCGGTTCTGGCCAAAAAGTACAACGGCAGCAGTTTGGCATCGGGTTGATATAAGGTACAGATCAGCAGGAGGTGGCGGCCCTGCACATCGGTATTCAGTTGCACATAGGTTTCGCCATCGGGGAACTGCCGCAGCGTTACTTCGCCTTGTTCGGCGGGCAGGAGGCTGGCCAGCGAGGCCGTTAGTTTTTCGTTTCCGGGCAGGGCAAATAGCAGGTAGTTCATGCCGAAGTGATTTGTAGGATATTGTTATTGCTGTTCAGGAAATCGAGGCTATAGTTCAGTTCTCCTTTTGACTCGGAATGGATCGTGAAAAGTGTCTGGCCTTTCTGAACTATAGTTCCCAGGGGAGCTGCAAAGTGAATGCCGGCCGCAGGCGATTTTGGTGCCCCGGCCAACTTGGCTAACTTGGAGAGCTTCCGGTTATCTACTCTGGTTACAACGCCGTCCTGCAATGCAACCACCTCGTGCCTGAACCTGGCTACGGTCGGCTCCCGGAAACCGCCCTGCGCTTCGCATATCCTGTAAAATTTAGCTAAGGCAGTGCCATTTTCCAGCAGTTCGCGGGCATACGCTTCGCCTTCCCCTTTCTTCACTTTTTTTACCGATTCCAGCAACAGGGCAGCAAGTTTCAGCGATCTGTTCTTCAGGTCGGTTGGTGCATCGGGGTGGTTACGCAGCACGGCCAACACATCCTGCGCTTCCAGTGCGGGGCCAATGCCTTTACCAACCGGCTGTGAGCCATCAGTGCGCAACACTTCAATAGATAAACCTATGGCATGGCCAACCGCTTTAAAGTAATATTCCAGTTTCAGGGCCTCTTCGGTAGTACGTACCTTAGCTGTTTCTCCTACCGGAATATCAATAACCACATGCGTAGAACCTGCCGCCGCTTTTTTAGATAAAACCGATGCAATCATCTGCCCCGAACTATCCACATCCAGCGCTTTCTCAACTGATATAATGATGTCGTCGGCAGGGCTTAACTGTACCGCCCCGCCCCAGGCCATACAGCCGCCCTCTTTTTTTACCACTTCACGTATTTTGTCGATGCTCAGCGTTACTGGTGTCATAGTTTCTATTGTATCAGAAGTGCCTGCCGGCGAAGTGATGGACCTGGAAGATATTTTGGGAATGATAAGACCTGCTGCCGCCGCAATGGACACAACTATAGGAGTAGTTCTGTTGCCCGGCAAACCGCCCACCGAATGCTTATCTGCAATAACCGGCGACTTCCATTTCAGGCGGGTTCCGGTTGAGATCATGGCTTTTGTAAGGTAAATGATCTCGTCCAGGCTCATGTGGTCGCCGGCACAGGCAGTAATAAAAGCGGCCATCTCTATTTTAGAATAATAGCCATGGGTAATGTCGGAGATAATACGGGCAAACGCTTTTTCGGAGAGGCTCTGGCCAAACATTTTCGCCCTTACCTCGCTGAATGATGCAATAGGCTTAAGGTGACTAACAGAGATCAGGCTACCTTCCTGTGCTTTCAACAAATGAAATGCAGCCTCCGACAGCGCCGCTTCGCCTTCCAGTAACAGGTCTGAAGTAACCAGGTTTAAAGTTGCTACCAGCTCGTGGTTTACGTGATGCACCAGCACGCGCGTATTGGCCGTAAATCCCTCCGATTTGCTTACCTGGCTGTCGGCACGCATAAAAATAATGTTTTCCAGGTTCGTATCGATGCCCAGTCTGCGGAGTTTCAGGAAATTGCTTTTATGCGGTGCCATAGGTTAGCGTTGAGTAAAGGGTGGGATTATGGTGTTTTACACCGATTACAGGTTAAGGTTGTATCTGACGAAGTTGATTGTGGTACATTAAGTTAAGTATAAGGAATTAAACATTGTCCGCTCCATTTCACTTTTGACATTAGCTGTTAATTCTAAAGAAGTATCTATACTTTTGATGTGTAAAAGTTTTAACTGCCCTATTGGTTTTGTTATACTTTGATGGGCCTTTTATAGTATAAGTTTTCCAAAATGAAGAAATATATCTCCTTACTGCTTCTTTTACTTTGCAGTACAGTAGCTTACAGTCAGCATACATTTAAAGCTATAGTAAAGGACAGCGAAACGAAGCAGCCTTTGATCGGGGCAACTGCTTCAATATCAGGTACAACTATAGGTGCCAGCACCGACCAGGATGGCGCAGTCACCTTAACGGACATACCTGCAGGTGCCCAAACTATCAGGTTCAGTTACCTTGGTTACGAGGACAGAATTGAAGCATTAACTTTCCCTTTAGTCCAGGAAATGCCACTAGTTGTTTTGTTAGAGCCAAGTGGTGAGGAACTGGAAGAAGTAGTAGTGACTACCACGCGAAGTAGCCGAACTATAGAGGATATCCCAACCCGTATAGAAGCCATTACCCTGGAAGAATTAGGTGAAAAAGGGAATATGAAACCAGGCGACATACGCATGTTGCTAAGCGAAAGTACCGGAATACAGACGCAACAAACTTCAGCAACCAGTGCGAACGCCAACATTCGCATACAAGGCCTTGACGGACGTTATACCCAGATCCTGCAGGATGGTTTTCCGCTCTATTCCGGTTTTTCGAGTGGCCTGAGCATTATGCAGATTCCACCGCTAAACCTATACCAGGTAGAAGTTATTAAAGGCAGTTCGTCTACACTTTATGGAGGTGGCGCTATAGCAGGACTTGTGAACCTGATAACTAAAAAGCCTTCGGAAGAGGGGGAGCTGAGTTTTATGGGGAATGTTACCAGCGCCAAAGGTCTTGATCTGAGCAGCTTCTACGGAAAGAAGTTCGGAAAGTATGGTATAACAGTTTTTGCAGCCCGAAACGCAAACGAAGCGTACGATCCTGCCGACATTGGTTTCTCAGCTATACCTGAGTTTGAAAGATACACCATAAACCCAAAACTATACTTTTACCCAAGCGATAAAACAGAAGTTTTAGTAGGTATGAATGCCTCGCAGGAAGAGCGCCTGGGCGGTGATATGCTTTTTATAGCTGGCGACCAGGGCGATTATTATTTTGAACAGAACGACACCAAGCGTTTCTCTACACAGTTTAACCTGGATCACAAGTTTACAGAGTCTTCGATGCTATCTGTTAAGAACAGTATCAGCTTATTTAACCGCGAAATTGCTGTGCCTGATTATGATTTTGATGGTAAGCAGGTTTCCAGTTTCAGTGAGGTAGCCTATAGCCTTAACAACAAAAAAACAGACTGGGTAGTAGGAGCGAACCTTTGGACGGACAAGTTCTCGGAACAAAGCGCGGATGCAGTAGGGGCACGGAATTATGACATTACTACGATTGGTGTATTTGCCCAAAGCACTTTTACACCTATTGATTGGTTCTCGCTGGAAACCGGGCTGCGTGCAGATTATGTAACACCGGAGCCGGCTAACAAATCCAGGGGGCTTTTTGTGTTGCCGCGTGTATCAGCCCTGTTTAAAATGAGTGATAAGCTGACCTCCCGTATCGGTGGAGGCATGGGGTATAAAACGCCAACTATATTTACCCAGGAAGCCGAAAACTTAACTTTCCGGAATATTGTCCCGCTTAACATCAGCGAGACGGAAGCCGAAACATCTATAGGTGGTAACGCCGATATCAACTATAATACCCTGATCGGGGAGAATGTTACCTTCAGCATCAACCACATGTTATTTTATACTTACCTGAACAACCCGTTGGTACTTACAATGCGCCCTGACAACCTCTATGAATTCCGGAATACGGATGGTTATGTTGATACAAAAGGAGTGGAGACCAATATGAAATTTGTCTATGAGTGGGTGAAGCTGTTCCTAGGCTATACTTACACCGAGGCAAAGCAGCACTACAACAATACCGTTACAACTATGCCGCTTACTCCAAAACACAGGGTTAATACAGTGCTGATGCTTGAGGAGGAAGATAATTTCAGGATCGGCCTGGAGGCATATTATTTCAGCCCCCAGCGGTTAACAGACGGCAGCAAGGGGCGCGACTACTGGATAAACGGGGTAATGATGGAAAAAATGTTTGAAAGGTTCTCCGTGTTCATCAACTTCGAGAACATCTTCGATACAAGGCAAAGTAAGTTCGGAAACATTTATACAGGAAGTATGGCAAACCCACTTTTTAGTGAAATTTATGCGCCTGTAGATGGCAGGGTGATTAACGGTGGTATTAAAGTGATGATTTTGTAGCGTTTGCCAAGCCATGCCGATCGTTCTGAAATATGTTAAGTAGATAGAAAAAGTCCCGGCTTGCCATGGCAAACCGGGACTTTCTTATTGTAATCAGGTTACTGGTTAAATCAAGGTTTTTATTTTTTGCTGTATACTTCTTCGTTGCTGCCGCATTTCAGCATCTGTTCGCCGAAGTATGGGTTGCGGATCTCTTCGTTTGAACTCAGCCAGTAAGCACCCTGGTCGTTGTTGGCCATTGGGCAATGCTGGTAATATAGTGTCTGGGTGGCTGCGCCAAAGGCTTTTGTCAGGGCAAAGGTGGCTTCAGAAAGTAGCTCCAGTTCGCTGCGCTGAGCCTCCAGGCCTGTAGCAGCGGCTATTTTAGAGGCAGCCTGTTTTACTTCGCCCAGCTTTTCTTCAGCAAATGTTTTCTGCTCGCCCTCCAGGCCTGCTACATCTACTTTCTCGGCTGCTGCAACTATAGCTTTGGCATCGGTTTGGGCTTTTGCAGCGTCAGAGGCTACCAGGTTGTCTTTAAGTTTCAGGTAGTTTTCTACTATTGCAGCTATTTGCTCTTTAACCGGGGCAGCTACCGAAGTATAGTCCGGCGTTTCTACCACTACTTTGTTTTCAGCGGGCATTTCGTCGCCGTGGGCCATGCCTTCGTGGTGTTCCATGTTATCGGTTTCGGCAGTAGTTGCTTCCTGCTTGTTTTCAGAGCAGGAGGTTAATACAAATGCTGCAAGAGCAGTGGCTACAAAGGTTTTCTTCATGCTGTTTTTCATGGTTAGGTATAAAGTATAAAGTTATAAAATCATTTGATATAAGCAGGCTTAGCCAGGGCTTCCGGCTTTGTTTAACGGTACGGTTCTTACTTAGTGTACTGTTTGTAAGTGTCTTCGGAGGCAAAGTATAGTACATCGCCATTGTTACTACCCGGCTTTAGGGCAATAAAGGCTTTCGATTTGTCAACTTCCTCTCCGGTAACAGGGTCTGTAGCATAGCGCACTTCACGCTCATTTTGGATCGTTTTTACGCACATCTCGCAGCAGCCATAGTACATCTTGTTTTCGAAGGCTACCGGGAACTGCTTTTTGCCACCCATGTAAGCGTTATTTACCATGCATACCAGGTCTTTCGGCAGGCCCTCTTCGGTCATTACCGCCTGCGCAGTGCCCGCAGTTGCCATGTGCATAGAATGGCTTTCAGAAGGCGAAGTTATAGTTGTCCTATCGGTCTGTGTTTGGGGTGTTTTTTCTGACGTGCAGGAGGCAAGGGCAACTATAGCCAGGGTAGCGGTATAAATCAGGTGCTTTTTCATGATAAAATACGTTATTTAAAATTTCAACTGTTCAAAAATTACCAGGCTCAAGGCAGCCAGAATAATGAGGTATAACATCCATTTTAGCCAGGGCCGTTTCTTTTTAGTTATTTGCTCGTCGCCGGTTTTGCAGCAGTCTTTCATAACAACCTATCGTTTAATGCTGGTGCCCGGCCATCGGGTCAGCGCCTTTTTTTAATACAAACTCACTGTAAAGCAGGTACGCGCCCGATACTATCACTTTGTCGTTTTCCTTCAACCCCGAAAGTATGGCCACATTATCTGCGCTTTCTTCGCCTAACGTTACCATCTGCGCTTTAAACGTATTTTTCCCTGACTGCACCCACACATGGGCACCTTTCCCGTCCCGGATCACAGCGTCGGTTGGCAGGGTAAGCGATGAACCTTTATCTGAAGGAAGGATAACGTTGGCCTGCATGCCTGGCAAAAACTGGTCGTTTGGGTTTGGGAGCTCGGCACGCAGTACAGCTACCTGGCTACCCGCCCGGAACTCCGGACTTATAAATGTAACCTTAGCTGCAACGGGCTCCTGCCCAAAACCTTCCACTGCAATTTTGATCGGGTCGCCTTCTTTTATGTCGCCAACTTCCTGCGGATATAGTTCGGCTTCTACCCATATTTTACCCAGTTTGCCCAGGCGGTACAGTACGCCACCTTCGGCTACATACTGGCCTTCGGCAGCAGCCACCTCTGTTACCACGCCACTAACGGGGGCCACAAAGGTTATCCGCGAACTAACCTGATCCGAACGGGCAAGGCTCCTGATCTGCCCTTCGGTTAAACCATAAAGTAAAAGCTTCTTTTTAGCTGCCTCCAGAAACGAAGCAAAGCGAGGGTTCTCTTTGCCGAGCTCCCAGTTTTGCGCCAGGGCCAGCAAATATTCGCGTTGCAGTGTCAGGAGTTCTTCTGAGTATAGTTCGTATAGTGGCTGTCCTTTTTTTATAGTTTGACCGCTTTCTTTCAGGTATAGTTTTTCAATGCGTCCGGCAGCGCGGCTACTGATCACATCGGTCTGCGTTTCGTCGAGCACCAGTTTTCCGGTAAGTATAGCATTGCTGCCCACCGAACCTAGTTTAACCCGTTTGGTTTTAATGTTGCCCAGCGCGATCTGGCTTTCGCTCAGCATCAGCTCACCATTCTCTTTACCCGATTGCGACACCGGAACCAGGTCCATAAAACAGATAGGGCAGGTGCCCGGTTCGTTCTGCACGATCTGCGGGTGCATCGGGCAGGTATAGGTTGTGCCGCCTTCCGCATGTTTTTTTTCTTCTGAAGAGCAGGCCGCCACAACTATAGCCAGTGCCAGGAAGAGTATGTTTACGTATCGTTTCATTTCTGCTGTTGAATGTTGAATGAACGAATAACTGAATGACTGATTTGGAACTCGATTTATACAGTTTTGCAATTATTCAGAATTCAGTTATTTACTTTAATAAAGCTTTCGCTGTCTACCAGGAACTGGGCGTTTGCTGCAATCACGTCGCTTTGCTTTAACCCGGAAGTTACCTGGATCTCTTTTGCTGTAGTAGTGCCGGTCGTAACCTCAACAGGCTCAAACACCCCATTCCCTTTCCGGAAGGCAACCATTTTAGTTCCGATATCCAGTATGGCTGCTTTAGGTACCCACAGAGCTGCTTCAGTTTTATAGGTCGCTTCGGCACTTACCAACTGTCCAACCATTACCTGTTTGTTGTCGCGTGGCAGGTATACCCGCACCTTGGCAAAGTTTTCGCCTTCGTCAAAAAATGGCTGGAAGAAATCAACTTTAGCCTGCAGCTTTTCGCCGGGCAGTTGCGGGAACGTGATTTGTATAGGAGAGCCTTTAGCAATCGAATTCATTTCGCCGGCAGGCACGTTAAACTCGGCCCACAATTGCTCTGCATTTACCACACGTACCAGTGCCTGGCCTACGGTTACATACATACCTTCGCGTAGTTGTATAGCTTGCCCAGCCGGGGTACCGGGAGTTGTAGTTGTTGAGGATGCAGCGCTACCGCCGCCCATGGCATCCATGCTGCCGCCTGCACTAGTTGCGGGTGCCGAAGCTATAGTTGCAGCAGGGGATGGAGCTGTTGCATTCAGGTCGATCACGTAACCATCGTAAGGGCTGTAAATGGCAAACGTATAACTCTCCTCGCCACGGCTGATCAGGCGGTTTATCTGGTCGTTTGTTGCGCCAAGGTACTGCAGTTTCTGTTTTGCAGCCTGTATCAGTTGCTTGTCCTCCGGGGCCGCCTGCACCAGGTACAACAGCTCTTTTTGTGCAGTTATCAGGTCGGGGCTGTATACTTCCATCAGCTTTTGACCTTTGCGTATTTGCTGGAAATTATACTTTACAAACAGCTTCTCGATGCGCCCACCCACGCGCGCCGGCACCGTGTACACCCGGCGCGGGTCATAGGTAATTATGCCATCCATTTTTATAGTTGCCTCTGCTGTTTTCTGCTCCGGTTTTATAGTTGCAATGTTGGCGACTACCGTGGTGTTGGTTGGTTTCAGCAAAAAGGCCAGGTCGTCGGTTATCTCTACGCCATCGCCGTGCACGGTTTTAGGCACCAGGTCCATGCCGCAGATAGGGCAGGTGCCCGGTTCGTTCTGCACAACCTGGGGGTGCATCGGGCAGGTATACTCGGTAGCGCCTTCAGCATGGTTATGGTCGTCTCCTTTGCAGGCTGCCACAACTATAGCTAGTGCCAGCAAAAGTATGTTCAGGTATCGTTTCATGTTCAATTTTGAATGATGGAATGACTGAATCATTGAATGTAAATGATGCGTGATTTCCAATTCAGTTATCCTAAAGCCAGTTATTCATAATTTATCTTTCTATTTCCTTCTCGTAGCTCACGGTCATCTGGTAAAGTTGCAGAAGGTTTTGCAGGTACTCCATTTGCGCCATATTCAGGGCTTCCCAGGCATCGATCACTTCAGTTAGCTGTGCGTTGTTTTGCTCGTAGGCCAGCATGGTTACATCGTAGTTCTTCTTTAGCGCGGGGATGATCTTGGTGGTATAGTTTGCGAGGTGGTGGTGCAGGCTGCGTAATTCCAGTGCCATGTTTTTGGCCATCCCTTCGGCTTCGTTCAGCATGGCCTGACGCTCGCGCTGCATGCCTTCTATCTCCAGGTTCATGGCTTTGGTGTTGGCCTTGTACATTTTAGAGGACCACGGCGCAATTGGGATAGAGACCATGCCCATGGCCGTAAACTGCTGCGGCATCATCGGGTCGCGTGGGTACATGTGGTCGAAGCGAAGTTTAAAGTCTGGCAGCCGTTCCTGCTTTTCCAGTTCCACATTCAGCTGCATGGATTGTATCGTTCTGTCGAGCTGGCGAATGTCGCTGCGGGTGCTGGCCAGATAAGTAGAGTCTACCGTGTTTTCTTTAAAAGCTATAGTTAGCGTAGTATCAATTTTATAGGTGGTGCTTTGTGGCAGATTCATCAGCATGTTGAGTTGCGTGTTTTGCTGTGCGATCTGTGCTGCGGTCATGTCCTGCATGTTCTGTACTTCGTGCAGCCTGGCTTCGGCTTTGTAAATACTGCCCAGTTTGCCCTGACTATATGGGTAGCGGATTCGCGCCAGCTTCAACATAAACTCCATAATGCGCTCATTATCTTTCAGTACAGCCATCTGTTTTTCCAGCACCACCCAGTTATAGTACGCCGTTTTGGCCTGGGCCCGCAAGTCGTTATAAGTTACGTCTTTGGCTGCCTGCTCAATTCCTGCCCGCGACTTCATGTATTTTTCCCGGGCGCGCAGCTTTACCGGGTTCGGAATATCCTGCTCTGCCGATATCATGATAGAACCTTTGTCGCGGTCTTCCATCACTTCAGCACCCGGGTAAGGAGACATAAATACACCGCCGCCCACCATTGGAGCCATCCAGCTTCTGGCGCCTTCGGCGTAAGCGTCCATGGCTTTTGCGCGGTAGTTGTATTGCTGCAACATCGGGTTATTGTTGCTGATGCGCTGCAGGACGCTATCCAGATTTAAGGTTTGCTGTGCCTGGGCTGGAGCGAATGCCATAAGGGTAAGTATAAAGGTTGCAGCCACTGCAAAACACCCCCCTGACCCCTTCAAAAAGGTACTTAATACTATATATTTCTTAGTGCTTAACATCATATATATCCAGTTTGCCGTGTTTCTTTAATTCATACTCTTTTACCATCTCAAACACGACCGGTGTAACCAGCAGGATGTGGATGGAAGAAGTAAATACACCCCCGATCAACGGAAGCACAATTGGTAACATCACGTCGGTGCCTACGCCAGTAGCCCAAAGCACCGGTATCAGGCCGAACAGCGATACAGATACCGTCATAATTTTAGGACGAAGGCGCTTTACAGCTCCTTTAAACACATAGTCCCGGATGTCTTGTTTGGAAATGGTTTCGCTGGAGTTGCCTTTGGTATCTGCCAGTTCTTTCATGGCTTCGTTCAGGTAAACCACCATCAGCATACCGGTTTCTATGGCCATCCCGAACAGCGCAATAAAGCCAACGGCCACTGCCACCGATAAATTGATCCCATAGAAGTAAACGATAAATACCCCGCCTATCAGCGCAAACGGTATAGTTACTAGACTGAAGAAGGCCTCTTTTAGCGAGTTGAAGGAGAAATATAAAATGAAGAAAATGATGATGACCACCAGCGGAATGATGATCTGCAGAGTTTGGGTGGCACGAACCTGGTTTTCCCATTGGCCGCTCCACTCCAGGTAATAGCCGTTTGGCAACCCGGTCACCTCGTTGCTTATCTTCTCCATAGCCTCTTTCACGGTGCTGCCCAAATCGCGGTCTCGCACGTTAAAGAGAACAGCACCACGCAGCTGCGCATTTTCAGAACTGATCATCGGAGGGCCATCTGTAAAGCGTATAGTTGCCACCGATGACAATGGAATAGATCCGGAAGCGGCCGTCTGGATAGGAATGCGCTGTATACGCTCCACGCTGTTGCGGTACTCCTGCGCCAGCCGCACGTTAATGCTAAATCGTTGCCTGCCCTCAATAGTGTTGCCGATTGGTGTGCCTCCCAACGCAGATTCCACGATCGTATTTACGTCATCTACAGTTAAGCCATAGCGACTCAGGGCTTCGCGGTTAATGTCAATCTCCAGGTACTTGCCACCTGTAATCGGCTCTACATACAAATCGTTTACGCCGGGCACATCGCGTAAAGCACCTCTAACTTTCTCCGACACCGCTGCAATAGAGTCTAAGTTTTGGCCGTATACTTTCACGCCCACATCGGTACGGATACCGGTAGCCAGCATGTTGATGCGATTGATGATCGGTTGGGTCCAGCCATTCACTACGCCCGGTATCTGTAGTTTGGTATCGAGTTCGCGGATAATGTCCTGTTTGGTAATTCCATCCCGCCACTCGGACTGTGGTTTAAGCATGATGATGGTCTCGATCATACTGATAGGGGAGTTGTCGGTGGCCGTGCTGGCACGACCGGCTTTGCCCAGAACACTCTCTACTTCCGGTACCGATTTGATAATCTTGTCCTGCACCTGCAATATGCGCTTGGCTTCGGCATTGGAAATATCAGGCAAGGTAACCGGCATAAACAGGATAGAGCCTTCATCCAGGGGAGGCATAAATTCGGTACCCAAACTAAACAGCATCGGTATGGCTACCAGCAACGCTAGAATATTAATGCCTATAGTTGTTTTGCGCCAGTTCAGGCACCAGCGCAGCACCGGGCCGTACACTTTTTCCAGTGCCCGGTTTATCGGGTTGGCGTTCTCATCTTTAAACTTCCCTTTCAGGAAAAACGAGATAAGCACCGGCGTAAGGGTAATGGCTACAATGGCGTCTACTATAAGTATAAATGTCTTGGTCCAGGCAAGCGGGCCAAACAGTTTGCCTTCCTGGCCTGTAAGCAAAAACACCGGCAGAAACGACGTAATAACGATAATGGTACTCCAGAACACGCTCGGCCCCACCTGTTTGGCAGCCTTCTCAATGATCCGGATTCTATCTTCTTTTGATAATTTCATTTTTCAATTTTGAATAATTGAATATTGAATAACTGAATGGTTTTTGTCATCTAGACGATAAGAGAGAACTATTTAGAATTTGAAGTAGATTTCTCCTGTCGTCGAAATGAAAGTTGGAACACATTTAATCTATTCTTCTTCCATCCACTGTTTGCCCTTCTGTGCATCTGCCAAATGCCTGTATGCATTCTCTACCATTACAATAGCGTCATCCACAATAACTCCGATAGATAAAGCAATACCGGTGAGCGACATGATGTTAGAGGAGATACCGAAAGCATTTAGAAGTATAAACCCAATGGCAACCGATAGCGGCAACTGGATAAGGATAACCAACGCACTGCGCCAATGGAACAGGAACAGGAACACGATAACAGAAGCCACCAGCATTTCTTCGATCAGCGTGTTTTTGATGGACTCAACCGATTCGTTTATCAGGCCGCTGCGGTCGTACACGATGTTGAATTTCACGCCTTTTGGCAAGCCTTTCGCCACTTCTTCCATCTTCGCCTTCACGTTATCGATCACCTCGTCGGCGTTCTCGCCATAGCGCATTACCACAATGCCGCCAACTGCTTCACCCTGTCCGTTCAGGTCAAAAATACCCAGTCTGCTTTCGCCGGTCATTTGTACTGAGGCCACATCGCGTACCCGCACCGGTATCGTATTGTTGGTAGCAATGGCGATGTTCTGTATCTCCTCAGCAGACTGTAAATACCCGGTTGTTTTGATGATGTAACCGATATCGGAAAGCTCGAATTTGCGCCCGCCGGCTTCGTTGTTGTTAGCCCGGATAGACTGTATAACCTGCGGCACAGAGAGCTTATAGTAAGTAAGTTTGTTGGGGTCTAAGGTAATCTGGTACTGTTTCTGGAATCCGCCGAAGGAGGCTACTTCGCTCACGCCCTTCACATTCTGTAACCCGAATTTTACATACCAGTCCTGCAGTGCGCGCTGTTCGCCCAGGTCCATGCCTGGTGCATCCAAAGTGTACCATAGGATATGGCCTACGCCTGTTCCGTCCGGGCCAAGTGTGGGAGCAACGCCTTCGGGCAGCATGTTGCTTATGGAACTCAACCGTTCCAGCACCCGCTCACGGGCCCAGTACACATCTGTCTCATCTTCAAAAATGACGTAGATAAAGCTCATCCCGAACATAGAGCTGCCGCGCACATACTTCACCTCGGGCAGGCCCTGCAGGTTGGTTACAAGCGGGTAAGTGATCTGGTCTTCGATGATCTGTGGGCTGCGGCCCATCCATTCCGTAAAAACGATCACCTGGTTTTCGGACAGATCAGGAATAGCGTCTACCTTATTTGTCTGCACCGAATATACGCCCCAGCCGAACAGAGCCGCCGAAATGAGCAGCACTATAAAACGGTTACGGAGCGAAAAGGAAATTAATTTCGCAATCATGTACCTATAATATTTAACCTTAACAGGAAATGGGGAAGCCACCGATCAGTGGCAACTGAGCATGGTGCCGAACTATAGTATGTGGCCGGGGTAACTTGTGTACTCAGGAAAAGACACGGCTACGCCAGCTATAGTTTGGCACTGGTAAAACGATAAGGTTATAGTAAGAAAGACTGCACCAACACAGGAATGTCTCGGGCTAGCGGGGGCGACTCGTAGAGCGCGTAAGTTGGTTTGAGGTCAGCCTCAGGAGCAAAAAACTGAAGTATAACCGCTTTAAAAGCAGCTACAAATTTAAGATCCAGGGGCTTGGTAAGTATAAGCGCTTTGGAGTCTGCTGTTGCATCGGCATGTTCGAAAACCAGGGTATGGTCGTCGCAGCAATCTTTTGCCTTGTCATCAGAAGCAGGTACTTTATGGCAGGCGGGCAACTTTTCTTTTTGCTGCTCCATCGGGCAATCTGCCTCAGCTCCGAAAAAAGAAATATCGCGTAACTCACCACCGCACAAATGCATACCAACCGAGATGCCTGTCGAGGAGACAAATACCAGCAGCGTTAGGGCAAGCAGTAAAATCTGGCGGTATAGTTTCATGTTACTGATTTACAACACAAAGATAAAGCGAGTTAAGCACGAATTGTTACACAAATAGCGAAAAGTTTTACAAATAATCTATTTTAAGCATATAAACCTGCCTGTTTGCGATGAATAACACAAACAGGCAGATGAAAGTATAGCTTAAATTGCTAAAAGCCCTTTTACTTTGCTTTTTCCTTTGCAGCTATAATTGGTTGGTACGGGCCATACTTGTGCTGTTTTTCATCGAACTTATCTGAGTATGGGCCAAACGGATGGTCGAAGGGTTTGCCTGAAATATCGGGCCAGTCTTTACTCAGGTCCTTTTTAGGGCGCGGCTGCGAGTTTACAAAAGCGGCCACATCCCAGGCTTCTTCGTCTGTTAACTGTGGGTTTTCATAGGTTACACCAAGCGGCATGTTGGCTTTGGCGTACTTGGCAAAGTTAGAGATGCGGTACAGGCCGGCGCCATTGTTATAGCTGTTTTTACCCCAAAGCGGCGGAAACTGGTATTCGGCACTTCCATCCGCTTTTATGCCTTCCCCGTCTTTGCCGTGGCACACCTGGCATTTCTGCACATACACCACTTTGCCTTTTTCGGGGCTAGCTGCACGGTCCAGCATTGCTATATCCTTCAGGCCGGCACCGTTGGGTTTTTCACCTTTCTGCACATCTTTACCAACCCAGTTGATATAAGCCATCATGGCCTGCATTTCTTTGGAGTCTTTGGTAAGTGTTTTACCATTCAGGCTGCGCTCCATGCAATCATTTACACGCTTAAAAATATCTTCTTCCATGCCCGACCTGGCTCTGAACTTTGGGTAAGTAGATGACACTAAAGAGTAGTTGTTGCCGAAGGGTTTGGTACCGGCATCCAGGTGACAGTTCTGGCAGTTCATGCCGTTGGATATTTGCAGTACGCTTCCCTGCGGGCCCAGGTATTTGGCTGTATGCGCGATCAGTTCGCGACCATAGGCAAGTTTTTCTTTTTCAGGTCCGTCGGGTAAGTCGTCCAGTTTGGCGGGGCGCCACATTTCCTCTGAGGCTGATGCTATTACAGCTACCGGAGCTGCACTTTTGTCTTGTGATGGCATTGCTTCTGAAGTTGCTTCTGTTACCTCAGGCCTGAAAAACATATCGGGCTTTATCATCATAAATATGACTAGCCCAAGCAATGCAATAGCAGCTACTGCGCTAACAATTTTCAGTGTTGTTGTACTTCCAAGTAAATCCTCTTTTTCCTCTTCGTTGTGTGGTTTCATATCGGTTTAGCAAAGGTTAAACTATAGTTCACTAGAGCTAAATTAAGGGTTCGGTTTACGGTTTTCAGTAACATTTATCACAGAAGGCAGATGTAGGCATTTCTTTTACGGATGATCAGCAAATTAAACTATAGCCGTAGTAAAGCCTTCATTGATTTAAACGTGAATACCTACACCTCAGGTGCTTTGATTGCCAATGTTTTATGCCCGGCCGTGCAACTAAAAGTTTAAACCAATACTATACTGCCTGTGACATTTGTCACAGGTAATTATGGTGAAGATGACCAACTTGCAGCAAGTATAAATTACAGTAAACTACCTGAACAAAAAGGAATGAGTAAGAAGTACATAAACAGCAAATTTTGGGTGATAACTATAGTTGCCTTACAGGTTCAGGTTGAGGTGGTTATGGGGCAGAAAATTATACCATCTGATAGAATAAAATCGGCTAACGTAAGTAACAATGTTCTACTTCCGCAGGATACTATAGCTCAGATTATGCAGCTTGGAAAATCTGCTTCCGGGGACACTGCTCACTATAAAACTATAAATGCTTTTCTGAAGAAAGGGAAATTTACCGGACAATTGCGCAGCTATTTTATGGCCACCGATAACACCGCAGATTACCCCGATTATTATGCAATGGCGCTAGGCACAGGTTTAGGTTATGAATCAGCAAAGTTTCATGGCTTACAGGTTGGGGTGAGTGGCTCTTTTATTTTTAATGTATGGTCTAACACGCTTGGCCCGGACCCTGAAACAGGTTTAAGCAGCCGTTACGAAATAGGTTTGTTTGATATGCTGCACCCAAATGACAAACGCGAACTGGGCCGTCTGGAAACGCTTTACCTGCGCTACAATTATAAAAAATCGACTGCAACGGTCGGCCGTCAGAAAATTACGACAACATTTATAAACCCGCAGGATGGCCGCATGCGCCCGACGCTGGTAAACGCGCTTTGGCTGGAAACTAAGGAAACGGAAAAACTAACGTTGCTGGGTGGTTGGATATTCGGGATGGGGCCGCGCTCTACACAGGACTGGTTTCGCGTGGAAGAAAGTATAGGTTCATCGCCCGTTGGCAGGAGTGTGTTTGGAGGACCATCGCAGTTTAAAGGCAATATCAGCAGCGCAGGTATGGCCGTGGCAGGTATAACCTATCAGCCTTCAAAAAATCTTAAAACCAGCCTTTGGCATTATTACACCGATAACCTGTTTAACCTCACTTTCTCCCAAACCGATGTTGCTATTCCGGTTACGCAAAGCAAGCAGCAAACTATAGTTTTAGGTTTCCAGGTCGGTTACCAGGCAGCCACCGGAAATGGCGGCAACACAGATCAGTTAAAAGCTTATATGCCCAGAGGCTCTGAAACCTGGCTTATCAGCAGTAAACTCGGCTATAAAACGCCACGCATTGAAACCAGCCTCAACTATACCCGCATAGCTGACCAAGGCAGATTTTTGTTTCCGAGAGAGTGGGGGATTGAGCCGTTTTATACGTTTTTGCCACGCGAGCGTCTGGAAGGAGCTTCCGGTGTTCATTCGTTTGCTTTTATCACAGATATAAAATTCTCCGAACAATGGAAAGCCAGGGCTGGCTATAGTTTAACCGAAATGCCCGATGTGAAAGATGTCTTGAAAAACAAATATGCCATACCATCTTACGGGCACCTGCAACTCATGACTAACTATAGTTTTACAGGGTTGCTGGAAGGGCTAAATGTTCAGGCACTATTTGTGTACAAAAATGGCTGGGATGAAACTTACAACACCCCAAATTTTATAGTTAACAAAGTAGATATGTCGCACTATAGTTTGGTAATGAACTATAGCTTTTAAGAAACTATAGTTGGGTCAGGCGTTCTCTAACTCTTTAGCCTTTTCTGCGGGAGTTTCGGTAGTGATTTCAGTTAAAATACTTTCTTTAAACGGATACAACTGCTGCTCCATAAAACGCTTCGGATACTGCTCTACATCTTCAAAACCCAGTTCAATATCGCGGCCATCTTCAGGCATATAAGCTGTACCGAAAAGGTAATCCCATACACTTAAACTGATGCCATAGTTAGCGCCATGCTGGTGCGGCAAATGTTTGGCGTGGTGCCAGATATGCATTTGCGGGTTGTTGAATAAATAACGCAACGGACCCAGCGGAATATAAATGTTGGAGTGATTAAAATGCCCTATAGACGTCGCAAAAATGTGTACCAGGAAAAAGTCCTGAATGCCGAACCCGATCATGGCCAGCGGGATATATTCTATAGTTCGGTAAACTATAGTTTCGCCCCAATGGAAGCGCAGGTGGGCAGCAAAACCCATCTGCTGTACCGAGTGGTGTACTTTATGAAATCGCCACAAATAGTCAGAATGGTGAAGCAAGCGGTGTACATTCCATTGTATAAAATCCCGAACTATAAACAGCGTAAGCAACTGCGCCCAAACCGGCCACGAGTGTACCTCAAAAGCCACCAGGTTACTGATCCCGAACAGCCCCAGAAAATCATTAAACGCCTGCACGCCGATATTGGAAATGGCATTAAAACCAACCAGCGAAAACAGAAAAAAATTGAAGAACATGTAAAAGCCATCGAGCCAGAAATCCTGCCGGATCCTGGCCTGCTGCTCGCGCCATGGAACTATAACCTCCAGCAACCAGAAAAACAACGAAATGCCCAGCAGCCAGTAAAAGTAATTGCCCCAGCTTGGGTTAAGCATTTCGTGCCACAGGTAGTTACCGTAGTCAGTAAAAGAAGTGGAGAATATGTTCCGGTATTTTTCCATGCAGGCAGTTAACAACTATAATTAGCTCAGAGTTTTATGTAGCTCCAGCCTTCTTCCTGTTTGGTTATAATTTCGCCAACGGCCATTGGCACCGTTATTACATTTGGCAGCAATTGTTCCTTGGTTATTTTACGGGCGCGCATCGTGTTTTCGCAGGCAGCAAAAACTATTCCTTTAGCTTGTAAATCTTTTATAGCAGTGGCCTTCGTGGTGTTTTCAGTAACCAACAAATTCAGGGCTTTGCCATAAACAACTACTTCTACCTGCGCTTCTGGCCAGGTCTTTTTCAGGTTGTTGAGCTGTCGCATTAAGCCAGAGTGCAGGGCAGTATCGGCGGCTGACACATCATACAAAATGCGGTGTTGTTTTAGTTTTTCTGTTTTAGCAGTTTTCTGTTTTACCTGCGCAAAAGTGGCAGGCGCAGCAAATGCAAAAAAGACCAGCAGTAAGATCAGTTTAAGTTTCATGGCAGTGAGGTTATAGTTTAAAGGAATTTGCGTGTTAATACGAAGCTCTGATAAATTTAACTATAAAAAATAAGCTGGCTGATGTAGAATCTCAGCCAGCTTATCTTGTTTATTTCTTCACCATATTTTTGAGGAAATCCTGTACTTCTTTGGTGTCATAATCGGCCATGCCTTCCTGCTTAGCTACGATCTTTCCTTCCGGGGAGATGATAAATGTAGTAGGGATGGCGTTAGAGTAAAACTCCTGTGGAAACTGGCTGGCCGGCATGTAAACCGGAAACGTAAAGCCTTTCTTGTCGATAAATTTCTTCACCTTTTCCATGCCGCCTTCGTCAACAGAAAGCATCACAAATGCGATCTTTTCTGATCCAACCTTTTCGTAAAGGCGCTGTATATTGGGCATTTCGGCTACGCACGGCGGGCACCAGGTTGCCCAGATGTTCATAAACACCACTTTACCTTTCAGGCTTTCGAAACTAACCGTATTGCCTTTCAGGTCTACCATTTTAAAGCCAGCGCCGGCCATTTCTGAGCCAGCTGCTGCCGATGCATCGGCTACTGCATTAGCATCCGGGTTTTGTAAGGTTTCCGGTACATCGGCATTTTTAACACCGGTAGCTAGCAATAACCGCTGTACCTGCCCGATAGCTTCGGTATGCAAACCGGTTAAGTATAGAATACCAAAGACAGCCAGCATTACTGTCCAGCCCGGTATATTTTTTATCGAAAATTTATTCTTGTTCATCTTTATAAAGTTAACATAATTCAAGTACTACCTCTGCAATTGAAGTAGATTAAAATATGGTGTGAAGGATATTTACAGGAACATCCCTTTTGTGCACCAATAACAAATATGATTTATGTTAAGAAAGCCGGGGAGGGGCGTGTTCTGTTTCGAGGAATGGCGAAAGATGTTTGTTTATACCTGTAACTATAGTAGATCGAACTATAGCGGAAGTATAAAACGTATGTTGTTGCTGAGCGGTAACTATAGCGTAAGCTTGCTGAGTGCAGTCTGATACAGTGGTTGCAGCCCCTTTTTGCTCTGAATGCGATGTGTGTTTTAAGCACTTTTTAGAGCATGGCTTTTTAAGCCCGTGCTTGCTATACTTGCAGCTTTGCGTAACTAAATTCTGCTTAAAATCAGCAACACCAGGCAGGCTGCTACTCTTCTGTATGCCAAAAAGCAGGAATATGGTGCTGAAAAATAAAAGCAGGTACGACTTCATGTAATTTTTAAATGCAGCTACTTTAGTTTAAGTATGGCTGCAATTGGCTTAGTAACAGAAATGAAACGAAGAATGGTTTCGTCTGATTATATAGCAATGGCTAAAAGTAAACAATTAAGCTTGCCGAAGCAACCCGGTACTGCATTCCTTACTATGCCAAAGCAGTTTTTTGGTACAGCACATACGTAGCTCCGATAGTACACCGGCCCCAACTGTAAGTATAGCCGTTCCGATAATAACCGCCCCAAGCCCGAACAGATCGCTGAACACACCAGCAGCTACTGCACCGGCCACATACCCAAAGTCGCGCCAGAAACGGAAGATGCCCAAACTCTGCGGACGCTGAACAGGGTGCGTATTCTCGGCTACCACTGCCAGGAAGTTAGGGTAAACCATAGCTGTACCCGCCCCAAGTATTACCAGCGCCGCTACAAGTATGAGGTAGTAATCGGCAAATAATAGCATTGCAATGGCAACACCCTGAATCATCATGCCCATACTTAGCAACTGCTTTTTGCAAAGTATATCGCCCAGCCTGCCGGTTACAAGTTGCCCCAAACCCCACACGGCCGGGTAAATACCAGCCAGCAAGCCTGTTTCAGTAAGCGAGTAGCCTTTTGTAGCTAACAGTACCGGCAAAAGTCCCCAAAGTATACCGTCGTTCATGTTGTTCACAAAACCGTTCAGGGTAACAGAGCCCAGGTTTGCGTGGCAAAAAGTGGTATCTTTCCAGATGTTTTTTAGCAGCGGTATAGAAGTTTGTGCAGCTTCCGTTTTAACATGGGCATGAGTATCGCGCACAAAAAGCAACGTAAGCAGCAGACCAACTATAGAAAAGCCGATGCCCGGCACAAAAGCATAAGTTACGTTACCTGTACTGGAAGCAATATAACCAGCCAGGAAAGCCACCAGACCAACTGCCAGGTAACCGGCAAATTCGTTAATGCCCATCGCGAGGCCGCGGTTCTTTTCGCCCACCAAATCAATCTTCATCACCACAGTCGTCGACCATGCCAGCCCCTGATTTATACCCAGAAGCAAATTCGCAAATAGCACCCACCACCAGCTAGTAGCATACAATAAAAGCCACGGCACAGGTAACGCAAACAACCAACCAATCAGGAGCAACTGCTTTCGGGTAAAGCGCAAGGTGAGGCGCCCCATCAGCATGTTGGCCATTGATTTGGCAAGACCAAACGCAACTATAAACGAAAGAAGCGCCGTGTGCCCGTTTATGCCGAAAACTGTTTCAGCAAACTCAGGTATCACAGAGCGCTCCAATCCTACCATGGCACCAACAAATCCATTCACGAGTACCAGCAGCCAGAACTGGCGGGCGTTCTCTTTTAAACCGAGTTTGGTATCCGTAGTGTTATCCATAGTTCAACTTGTTAGTTGCGTTTTGCTATGATATGCCTGAAAGCCACCGCTAAAAGCAAATGGCCCTCAGAACATATTTCACTTTTAGCCAAAGTGTATTTTAGTGTGGCAGCCTGTCTTTTATAGCGCCGTACGTATAAGTTCCTGCAATGGCACCGCCTACAGCCAGTAAAATAGCCCAGTAACCATACCCAATATTTACGAACATCGGCCCCGGACAAGCTCCGGTTAGCGCCCAGCCTAGCCCGAAAATGGTACCGCCGATCAGGTAGCGCGGAATAGACTTCTCTTTAGGCGTGAATACGATCGGGTTACCCTGGTAATCGCGCATTTTATACTTTTTGATAAGGTAAGTGATGATCACCCCAAGTATAACCGCCGTGCCAATTATGCCATACATATGGAACGACTGGAAGCGGAACATCTCCTGGATACGGAACCACGAAATGGCTTCCGATTTGCTCATCACGATGCCGAACAGAATGCCGGCTATTATAAATTTTAATCCTTTCACGGGACAGATAATTAAGAATTAATAATGATTAATGAATAATTGTAGTGATGAATGATTAATTAGAAAACAGCTAAAAGGCTACATTCTTATTATTCATTGCTTATTCATAATTACTCATTAAAAAATAAGCGGCATCAATACCCAGGTAGTGATCAAACCACCAATAAAGAAACCGATAACAGCTACCAGCGATGGCCACTGTAAGTTAGACAAGCCACTGATGGCATGACCCGACGTACAGCCACCTGCATAACGGGCTCCGAAACCGATCGCAAACCCACCCAGCAGCAAAATCAAAAATCCCTTCACTGTAAATAATGCCTCCAGGCTAAACAGCTCTTCGGGCTGAATACCGTTTGGTGCTGAAATGCCCATCTGGCTCAGGTCCTGTATAGTTGCCTGCGAGATCTGTACGACCTCACCGTTTGATAAAAACTGCGAAGAAATCACACCACCAATGACAGCACCTACCAAAAACAGCAGGTTCCAGGTCTGGGAGCGCCAATCAAAATCGAAGAACTTTACGGTTTTGCCTGCACCGCAGGCAGAGCAGATGGTGCGCAGGTTAGCTGAAACCCCGAATGATTTTCCGAAAAACAGCAACAGTACCATCACAAAGGCGATCACAGCGCCCGACGTGTACCACGGCCATGGTTGCCTTAATAGCTCTAACATATCTTTTATACTTTACTTTTGATTATATTAATACATGTGAGCAGGGAAGGAGCTCGTTCACAGACTCCTTCCGTTACCTGCTCAAAAATAGTTGAAATTATCTTGGCCAGGAACCTACTCCACCCGACAGGTTATAAGCTTTAAAGCCCTGTGCCGATAGCATGTCGCAGGCAGAGCCACTACGGTTACCGCTTCGGCAGAACACGAAGTATTCTTTATCCTTGTCGAGCGTCTTTAGTGCCTGCTGAAATTGTGAGGAAGTTACATCCAGGTTTTTAGCTCCCGGAATACTGCCTGAAGCAAATTCACCGGCTGTGCGTACATCCAGCAATTCAGCTTTTAAGGTATTGTTATACTTTGTTTTAAACGTATTACCGTCCAGGTTTTCGTAGTTCTTTGGTTTTGATCCGAATATATTAAACATGGCTTTTGAGTTTAGTTTTAGTTGTTTGTTTTAAATAACACTACAAATGTCGGAAGATCTGTAGCGGAGTTCAGTGACTTTGGTCACGCAGGGTGATTTTATAGTTTGAAGTAAGTAGGGCGCGAGTATCTTAGTTCACGACAACCTATAGTTAGGGCGTAGTATGGTTGAGTTACATATTTGTATCAGCTATTGAAATCACCCCCCTGCCCCCTTCAAAGGGCAGGGCCGTTTCATTCTCATAAATTAATTTACCATGGCGCGAGCGTCCTCGCTCGTGTCGAACTATAGTTGGGCCTCTGGCCCAGTCGGATTGCAAATCCGACTTTATAAGTAAGTCACGGATCGCAGATCCGCGCCAGCAAAAGGAGAACGAAATAGCCCTGATTCAAAGGGGGACAATCGGCAATGCGTAATTCTAAACTATAGTTTTACGATAGATGATAAAGTCCCCCTTTGAAGGGGGCAGGGGATGATACTTTCGCTGATTTACTTCAGTGTACTAGGGCAAACGAAGGCAGTTTTTGGTACTGCTGTTTCCGCAATAGCTTTAAAGCCGCCTTCCACGTTCACTACGTTATCAAAACCTCTAGCCTTAAGTATAGAGGCTGCGATCATAGAGCGGTAACCACCGGCACAGTGCAGGTACATTTGCTCTTCCTTAGGCAACTCGGCCAAATGTTCGTTCAGGTAATCCAATGGCGCTGAATGGGCAGTTTCTACGTGTTCTGCCTGGTATTCGCCCGGCTTGCGCACATCTACTACTTTAAGGACATTGTTCTGCTCGTAGCGTTTTGCAAATTCCTCTGCCGAGATAGAGTCAATAGTATCTGTTTCTTTGCCAGCTGCTTTCCAGGACTCAAAACCCCCTTTCAGGTAACCAATAGCGTTGTCGTAACCAACGCGGGCAAGTCTTGTTACCACTTCTTCTTCACGACCTTCATCGGCAACAAAAAGTATAGGCTGCTTCACATCCGGAATCAGCGCACCTACCCACGGGGCAAAGTTGCCATCTATACCGATGTTGATGGAATTTGGTATAAATCCGGCTGCGAACGTTTCCGGCTTGCGGGTATCCAGTACCAGCGCACCGGTTTCGTTGGCCGCAGCTTCAAAAGCATCCGGAGATAGTTCGTGTAAGCCCTGGGTCATTACCTCGTCAATATTGGCATAGCCTTCCTTGTTCATTTTCACGTTCATCGGGAAGTAGCCCGGAGGCGGTAATAGCCCTTCCGTAACTTCTTTCACAAACTCTTCTTTGGTCATGTCGGCACGCAAGGCATAGTTGGTTTTCTTCTGGTTGCCCAGCAGGTCGGTTGTCTCTTTGCTCATATTCTTGCCGCACGCTGAACCCGCGCCGTGTGCCGGGTAAACGATCACCTCATCAGCCAGCGGCATAATTTTGTTGCGCAGCGAATCGTACAGGTGCTCCGCCAGTTGCTCTTCTGTTAAGTCAGATTTTACAGCCAGGTCAGGGCGGCCTACGTCACCAATAAACAGCGTGTCGCCGGAGAAGATAGCGTAGTCTTTGCCGTTCTCATCTTTCAACAGGTACGTAGTAGACTCCATAGTATGCCCCGGTGTGTGCAGCACTTCTATAGTTACATTACCCAGTTTCAGTTCTTCGCCGTCGGTAGCAATGTGTGCTTTAAAAGTTGGCTGTGCATTTGGCCCGAAAACAATAGTTGCGCCGGTAGCTTTTGCCAGGTCCACGTGGCCCGAAACGAAGTCGGCGTGGAAGTGTGTTTCCAGTACATACTTGATCTTAGCATTGTCTTTTTCAGCTTTCTCTAAGTATGGCTTTATTTCGCGAAGCGGGTCGATGATGGCAGCCTCGCCGTTGCTTTCGATGTAATATGCGCCCTGTGCCAGGCAACCGGTATAGATTTGTTCTACTTTCATGGCAGTTGATGTTAGTTTGTTGATTTTTATACTTTGTTTTGATGTCACTCTTTACACTGATGACATTACAAATTTCAGCATATAGTAGCTATAGTTCAGTGACTTATATCACGCCGCCAGAGTTAGGCAAAAAATATTTCCTTTACGATAATATACACGCCCATCACGAGCACAAACCAACCGAAAGAAGTCTTCAGTTTGTCGGCATGGATCTTGGTTGAAAGGAAGGAACCGATGAAGATGCCTGAAATAGAGATAGCAGAGAAAATAGCCAGGAACATCCAATCGATCTCGTAGTTGAAAATATCACCTATAAAACCGAACAGCGATTTAACTGCGATAATTAACAGCGAAGTACCCACCGCCATTTTCATATCCAGCTTACTGAAGAGCACCAGCGCCGGGATGATCAGGAAACCGCCGCCTGCACCTACCAGACCGGTCAGGGTTCCTACAACCAGACCTTCGCCCAATATGCCATCATAGTTGAATTTTGGTTTCGGATGTATTTCTGTCTTATCGATATGCTCCACATCCAGCTCGGTGTCAATGTTCTCATCCACTACATCAACCGGCTCAGCAGATGCTTCTTTTTTCTTTTTGATCATCGAAATAGAAGCAAACACCATTAGTCCTGCAAACAATAGCATTAGCAACACGCCTTTGGTTACGACAAGGTCACCAACGGTAAACAGGTTATCCGGGATGGCCGGCACAATGTAGCGGCGGGTAATATAAACAGCGACTATAGAAGGCAGGCCAAATACCACCGCTGTTTTCAGGCTGACAAGGCCTTTTTTGTAGAACTTCCAGGAGCCCACCAAACTGGTTAAACCAACTATAAACAGCGAGTAAGCCGTGGAGATAACCGGGTTAAGGCCAATTAAATATACCAGCACCGGCACTGTAAGTATAGAACCACCACCGCCGATCAAACCAAGTGAAAGGCCAATGAGCATAGCCGCGATGTATCCGAGTATTTCCATATCCTTAAGTGCTATAAGTAATTAACGCTACAAAGATAGATCAGGCTATAGGCAGACACAGTGACTCTTGTCACAGAGCAGGTTTTTATGGTAAAAATAATGTTTATGTAGGAGGGTAAGTATGGTGATGCTGGGTTATTAAAAGAGAAAAGACCTGGTTTGAGCAGGCCATAAAATAAGTATAGCCCTGCTTTAGCTTTTGAATGGCTGGAGCAGGGCTACAACTATAGGAATTGAAATTAAATCTAAGAAAGGAAAATCTCTCTGCTTAAAATGTAAAGGCCCATGGCAAGTATAAACCAGCCAAATCCTTTCTTTAATTTATTGCCATCTATTCTAGAAGATAAAGCAGTGCCGATGTAAATACCAGCCACCGAAAGCGCTGAGAAAGTTAATAGGAAAACCCAGTCGATGTTATACTGAAAAACATCCCCCATAAACCCGATAAGCGAATTTGCTGCGATTATGAAAAGCGAAGTACCTACAGCCAGTTTCATATCCAAACCGGTGAAAAGTACCAGGGCCGGTATGATCAAAAAGCCACCGCCAGCACCAACCAGACCCGAAACCAGACCTACCAGCGTACCTTGTGCCATTACGGCAAAATATTGAATGTCTTGCTCTGCATCATCATCCTGTAGCTGAGTTTTTAATTTCGGTTTGCGGATCATGCTGAAAGAAGCCATCACCATTAATATGGCAAACAATACCATCAACAGGATGTCTTTTGTGATCTCGAAGCCCCCGATGTTGAGGATATGCGCCGGTATGGCTGGCACCAAGAACGTACGGGTAAGAAAAACAGTGGTAAGGGAAGGTGCCCCGAAAATGAGCGCTGTTTTAAAGCTTACCAGTTGTTTTCTGTAAAATTTGAAGCTGCCCACCAGACTGGTAGTACCTACTATAAACAGGGAATAGGAGGTAGACATTACCGGGCTTAAACGCATCAGGTAGACAAGTATAGGTACTGTAAGTATAGAACCGCCGCTTCCGGTTAAGCCTAAAGAAAGTCCGATAAGTATGGCAGCAATGTATCCGAATATTTCCATTAGTATATTTTATGATTGACAATACAAAAGTACTGCAACTGCAAAAGCATTACAGTGACTCATGTCACAGAGAAGGAGTTTGTAGTGAGTTTAAGAGTTAAAGAGTTTAGGAGTTAGAAAGTTATAAGGTTTCAATTTCACAAGTATAGCAGACTGCAACTTGCTATATTGTAACTCTTAAACTCACAAACTCTCTAACTCCTAAACTTTTTAACTCTTAAACTCCTAAGCTCAGATCGTGTACTTCTATGTAGTTGCGGTGGAGGGTTATGGCGCCGGTTTGTTCCAGTTTTTTGAGGAGTCGGGAAATCACTTCGCGGGAAGAATTAAGTTCGTCGGCAATTTGCTGGTGCGATAATTTTACTTGTTTGCCGCTTACTTTTACGTGGCGTTTCAGGTAAAAAACCAGGCGTTCATCCAGTCCTTTAAAGGCAATGCTGTCCAGGGTTTGCAACAACTCCTCGAAGCGCTGGCGGTACGACGCGATCACGAAATTATGCCAGCTTTTAAACTTGCCCAGCCACATTTCCGACAGTTCAGACGGCACCAGTATCACTTCAGAATCTTTTACGGCTTTGGCCATTATCTCGCTTTTCTCGGTGCGTGCCGTGCACATCATAGACAAAGCGCAGGCGCTACCCGGCTCCAGGTAATACATCAGAAATTCGTTGCCTTCGTCATCCTCGCGGTATACTTTAAGCAGGCCGCTAAGCAGCAAAATAGTTGACTTTATGTACTGGCCGCTACGCATCACTTCTTCGCCTTCTTCCACTTCGCGCAGGGTGCTTTGCGATAGCAGTTCGTCAAGCAGTTGGTCTTCCAGGTCCGGGAATTTCTTTTGTATGAGTTCCTTGGGTAGTACTTCCATAGTTTAGAGTGATGTGTTTTGGCTTTTTGAAATATACGCAAATAAATAAAAAACCAGTGCAGGCAATTGTTTGCACCTGCACTGGCAATAAAATTTAGTTATATTTACTTCTGTCCGTCCTTAAATTTGTTTACGGCTTCGCTCAGGTCCAGCACTTTGGTTTGCGGTAAAGCTGCTTCAACTATACTGCTACCTGCTGCAGAACGGTAACCACCTGCACAATGCACCACCACTGGTTTATCAGCCGGAATCTCTTTGGCTCGTTCGCGCAACTCTGGCAACGGAATGTTAATGGCCTTCTCAAAAAACTTACCACCTTTTACTTCCGAAGTATTACGGATGTCAACTATAGTATAGTCCTCCATGTTTTCGCGAAATTCCCCTACATTGATCTCCGGTGTTTTCTCTTCATAAACAGTGTCCAGAACAAAAGCACCTTTTATCAGTAGTTCGTATCCGATCTTGGCTGCTTTTGATATCAGGTCCTGTAGTTGCGCTTCGTTTTCTGCTGCCAGGTAGTATTTCTCATTCGGGCCAACTATACTTCCCAACCAGGTCTCAAACTTGCCTCCGTTCTGGATGTTGATCGCGCCTTTGTAGTGTCCTTTTTTGAATACTTGTTCGTTTCGGGCATCTACTATTACAGCTCTATCTTCCGGCTTATAGTTTTTCTCAAGCATTTTTACGCCTTCTATACTTGGTTTGTAATCGGGAGCGCCTTTTTTGTTCAGGCCCACATCGTAGCCAAAGTATTTTGGTATAAAGGGCTGGTCTTCAGTCAGGATCTTTACAAACGCATCTTCGCTCATCTGCTGCAGGGCATAGTTGCCAATTTTCTCTGCGCCGATGGTGCTGCTGTTGGCGTCGCTCAGGGCTTTACCGCAAAGCGAGCCGGAACCGTGCGCCGGGTAAACCGTTACGCTGTCATCCAGTTTCATCAGTTTTTCGCGGGTGCTATGATACATCTGGCGTGCCAGTTCTTCGCGCTTAGCTGTAATATTACCGGCACTTTCACGCAGATCCGGGCGGCCTACATCGCCTATAAAAAGCGTATCGCCTGTAAACACGGCTTTGTCTTTGCCTTCGTGCTCCAGCACAATGCTGATTGAGTCAGGAGAGTGGCCTGGCGTGTGCAGCGACTTTAACCTGATTTTACCAATTTCTATAGTTGCGCCTTCGTCAAAAGCAGTGTGTTTGTAGTCGGCACCAACCAGGCTGTGGGCATAAATAGTTGCACCTGTCTTGTTACTTATTTCCAGGTGAGAGCTCACAAAGTCGGCATGCGGGTGTGTTTCGATCACACCTACAATTTTTGCGTTATTTTCAGAGGCATAATCATAGTATGGCTGTGGGTCGCGGGCTGGGTCTACCAGTACAATTGCTGCGGCGCACTCGCTTAAAATAGCGTAGGAGTAATGAGCTAATCCTTTGTCTTCAAACTGTTTAATTTTCATCAGCTTTAATTTTATAGTTGATAAATGCCGGAAGCGTATACTTGCTCCCTCATTTTAATACAAAGATACTAGGCTTAAACAGCGTATACAGTGATGTTTGTCACATAGGCTGCATCAGTTGCGGCTTACTTCAAATGGTAGGTCAGCAGCGGACGGATGCAATGATTTACAAGCGTTTCGGCTATACTTCCATAAAACAGGTGGTTTATCCCTTTGCGTGCGTGCGTTCCGATCAATACCAGGTCCATTTCTGAAGCTTCGTTAAAATTGCGCACGCCGGCCGGCACTTTATAGTTGTGATGCAGGTGCAGCTCATAGTTCTGTAAATCATAGGTATCGGCAAAGCGGCGCATGTTAAGTTGTATTTTCTGGCTTTGCTGCTCATCTTCTTTGCCTATTATTTGTAACAAATGTAGCTTGGCGTTGAACAGGCGCTGCAGGTTTTTGATGGTAACTATAGTTTGCTCCGGTTGCTTTTCGGCCCCGAAATCGGCTACCCACAATATGTTATGGATAGGTGTGATGGATGCGAACTGATGGACAGTAATAACAGGCACATCAGTATAACGCACCACATGCTGGGCCTCCGAGCCGGATATTTTCTCCAGCCAGCCATCAGCCCCTTCCGTGCCCATCACTACTAAATCGATCTGGTGAGTGGCTGCATACCTGGCAATAGCTGTAGTTAGCCCACCGTACACGATCTCGCTGGTAAAGTCAAAATCAGCCTGCTTTCGCAATTCCTCAAACCGCTGTAAAGCCTTTTGCTCTTCTGCTTTAAACTTTTGCTTATCCAGGGTTTCAGAGGCTTCGGCAGAGCCGCCCCAGTCGCCGGTGTTTACTTCCAGTACATGCACCAGGTGCGTGTTTACCGGCGTAGTTTGCAACAGGAAATGCAGGAACTCGATCGCTTTAAAAGACACCGGCGAAAAATCTACCGGAACTAATATGTTTAACTTCTTTTCCATGGTGGTGTGTATGGTTTATACTGTTGCCGCGAGGCTGCTTATAGTTGTGTTTTGATTATCGTTACAAAAATGCAGCATACTATAGCCTCGTTCAGTGACATTGGTTACATAGGCAATTTATTTTAAGGGCGAAGTACAGGCAGGTATAAAAGCAGTACCAAGAACTCAAACAAAAGCATTGTAAAAGCTATAGTTAGAATTCGGAATGCATGTGCCGGTTATATTTTGGATGTTGGTTGATACCTGGCGATATAAAATTTTTCTATACCGGAGAGCAGGTACAGGGAAGCCATTAGCCAGATTAAACCCATCAAATACCCAGCCACTACATCAGTAGCATAATGCACCTTTAAATAGATGCGGCTAAACCCGACGAGCAACACGATCAGGGAAAGCAGCACACATAGTAGCCAGCGCCATAGTTTGTTTTGAACCGTGGTAAAAACAATATAAATCAGTAGCCCATGAAAGACGCCCCCGATCATGGCATGGCCGCTCGGGAAACTCAGTCCGGTAGCATCCAGCAGGGCAATAGGTGGGCGCGGACGCTCGAAGTATAGTTTAAGCAGCTGGTTAAGTATAGAGCTAACAAATGAAATGAGCAGTACCCGCAGGCTGTGCCAGCGCATGTCTTTGTAAAACGAAAAGATAAGTATAAACAACGCAGGAAGTATGATCAGGTACTGTTCAGACCCTAAGTAGGTAATGTAGCGCATAAAACGCGTCATGCCGGGCGAAGCAAGCTGTTCAGCAAAAGCAAATAATCTTGTATCGAAGCCAGTATCGCTGTCTGTGAACACATCGTGCACTATAGAATACGTAACCGAAAGGCAGACAAGGAAAAGAAGGCTGAGTGTAACGACCTTAACTGAGAGCAGCGCAACCAGGTGCAATATTATGCGGCCAATGGGCTTCATCCTATTTCATACGAGCCGGAATTAACACCAGATAAATGGTTTTATAGTTTGCCTGTTAACCAGCTATACTTACCCCGATCAGTTTACCAATAACATAAGTAGTGGCCGCAGCCGCCAACCCGAAAAGCACCTGCCTGAAACCCGAGAACCAGATACTTTTGCCGGTAAAAAGCGTTATGGCCGCACCAATTACAAACAAACCGATGGTGCTGAAAGCAAGACTCTGGCCAATAGCCATGTAGCCCGAAGTATAAAAAAATGGAATGACCGGAAGTATAGCCCCGACGGCAAATAGCAGAAAAGATGTAATAGCAGCTTCCCAGGCAGAACCTTTCAACTCTTCGGTGTTAATGCCCAGTTCTTCTTTTACCAGTATTTCGTGGGCATGTGCGGTGTTTTGTATGGCAGCAGCTGCCATCTGGTGCGCCTGCGCTTCAGGTATACCTTTGGCAGTATAGATCAGGGCAAGCTCGCGCATTTCCCCTTCAGGGTTAGTCTCAATTTCCAGCATTTCCAGGTCCATCTGTCGTTCATACAGTTCCTGCGAGCTCTTTACTGATATCCATTCGCCCAGCGCCATGGACAATGCCCCAGCCAGTAAGCCGGCCATACCTGCCAGCAACACGCCACTCTGCCCGTCGGTGGCGCCGGCTACGCCCATCACAAGGCTCATGTTAGAAACCAGGCCATCGTTTGCACCCAGCACAGCTGCCCGAAGTGCATTACCGCCTATACTTTTATGTTTGCCCTCTATGCGGGAAATGTGTTCGCCCGATACTTTGCTTTTGCTGCTGAGCAGTGCCTGTAAAATTTTAACATGGTTGGCTTCGTCGCCGGAAATGGGCACGTGATTTTTCTCTTTCTGAGCCAGCTGGGCAGCTGTTATACTTTTTTCAGTGTCCATCAGTACACCTATAATGTATCCGTAACCCAATAGTTTGCCAATGCGGTTGAGAGTGCGGGCGCGCCAGGAGGGAGGCGGCACCGTTATCTTTATTCCATCCCGGAGTAGCTTTTCAGTCATTTTGGATACGTGCTCCAGTTCTATTTCACCTAGCTCCCGGAACATGTTGGCAATGGCAGGCACTTCCTCTGCGGCAGCTACCCGACTGTACAAATAAGCGGCATCAACTTCTGTCTGTAAGCTGTCTGTATACTTTTTTATTGCTTTAGGGTCGGTTGTAGCCATGTGCTTAAATGTCTTAAACTATAGTTTACTCTTCTTCCTTGTTCTTTAGTTTCATGAGCAGGGTGTAGGCGCCGTGGGTTACGTAGGTTTGGTTTTCGGGGCTTATAGTTTGGCTGGGCGCAAGTGCTGTAAAACCATGTTCGGAGTTACCTGTCTGGGCTTCCAGCATCTCAAAAATGCCACTGTCGCGGGCCGCGAAAACATATTGCTTGTTACCGTACCTAACTATAGCATCTTCGGGCAGGGTATAGGCTTTTTTGCTGTGCACCTCAATTTCCGCGTTCATAAACATACCGGGCACCAGTGCAGGGTCTTCTTTCTCGAGGTGGCAGTGTACTTCCACAGCACGGTCGTGGGTAACGTCTTTGCCGATGTAGATGATCTTGCCGGGATATTTTTTCTCGGGCTGGTTGGCCCGGAACGCAAGTATCTGCTGCCCGATCTCAAGTTTATCCAAATCCTTTTCAAAAACTGTAAGCATCAGGTGCAGGTCGCGTGGGTCTACCAGTTCAAAAAGTACATCGGTAGGAACTACATACTTGCCCACATTCACATTCACTTTAGTTACGTAGCCATCAATGGGAGAGTAGAGCCTTAACGTGCGGGTCAGGTTGTTTTCGGTGAGCCGGTTCGGGTTAATGCCCACCATGCGTAGTTTTTCGGCCAGGGCTTTTAAAGCAACCTGCTGGCTCTGGTACTCGGACTGGGTTTGCTGGTATACTTTATCGCTGGTGGCTTTGCTCTGGTTCAGTTCGCGCTGGCGGCTGTACTCTTTACTCAGGTAACCGAGCCTGGCTTTGGCTGTCAGGTAGTCCTGTTGCAATTGTATGTAAGCCTGGTCCTCAAGCTCGGCCATTAGCTGGCCTTTTTTTAGGTGCATGCCGGGCAGCAGCGTGGTCCTTTTAAGGTAGCCGCCCAAAGGCACACTTACCGAAACCATGCTTTGGGGCGGGGCTTCCATGGTGCCGTTTACCAACACTACCGATGCTATCTGTTTTTCTTCAGCTTTGCCGGTAGTAATGCCTCCATTCTTCATCTGCACAGGCGTAAGTTGCACCAGGTTGGTTTCCTGCGGCTTTTCAGCTATAGTTGATTCGGCGGGTTGTTCGGAGCTGCAACCGGTTAAAACTCCAATTGCAAAACAAAGGTATAGGATCTTTTTCATGGCATTATCGGCTTCCGGTCAGGGCTGTAATCTCAAGTATAGTTTGGTTATAGCTGCGCACGGCATCAATATAGTTGGTCTGCAGGCTGATGGCTTGGTTTGTAAGCAGCACCCATTCCAGGTAATCTATCTCACCGCCCCTAAACTGTTCATCAGCTGTTTTGATGATCAGTTCAGCATTTGGCAGCGCTGTTTTCTCGTAATAGGCAAGGTTTTCGGCAGCCACCTGGTACTGGTCCATCGCTTTGCGCAACTGTAGTTCTAGCGACAGTTTACCGGAAGTATAGTTGTTTCGGGTTTTTTGCTCCTGTATTTTGGCAGCCTGTATCCGTGATTTTTGAGCACCATAAAATAGCGGCACACCTATACCAACTTCTACGGATGTAAACCTGTCAGATGAGGTAAAATTCCGGTCTACGCCATCTACGTTCTGTATGCCTTTTATACTTTGGTTGTTGTAGCCAGCCTGCAAGTCGGGCAGGAGCCGGGCCTGTTCTGTTTTGGTACTGGCCTGGCTTACCTGCTGTTGTTGCTGCAGAAGTTTTAAATAAGGATGTCCGGCTATAGTTGTGGAGTCGGTTAGAATCGTTATTTCCATTTTGAGCGGATGCTCAGCAGGCACGAAAACAGTATCGGTGTTAAGTACAAGCTGGAATTGCTGCTGCAGGTTTGTTAGCTCGTTTTGCAGTTGTTTTAATTGCAGGGCTACCTGGCCGCGCTGGGTCTGGGCGGTATTTTTTTCGAGTATGTTGCTGGAGCCCAGTTTAAACCGAAGATCGGCGTTACGCTGGAAGTTGGCAAACAGGCTGTCGGTGCGGCGCAGTAGTTTTTGCTGCGCACGGGCGTAGAGTATATCATAGTAAAGTTGTGTTACCTGCCATTGCAGCTCAAAATCGGTTAGTTCGGCCTGCAGCACGCCTTGCTGCCATTCCTGTTTAAGCAGTTGCTTTTGCCGGGCATACACCGTCGGGAATTTTATGCTCTGCGATACATTCAGGCGTGTATCCTTGTACATGCTGTTGATCTGCCCATACTCGCCGGTTATAGTTGTATGCGGAATATCCCAGGCGGTGCCTTGTAATTTTTGCAGGGCATTGGTCTGCAGGCGCTCGTTCTGTAGTTGGGGGTTTTGTTTACGGGCTTTAACTATAGCCTGTTCCAGCGTTATGGGTTGCTGTGCCATTGCCATAGTTGGGAGCAACAACATAAGTATGATTCCGACAACTTTAGGAACCGGTTTGTCCGGTTTGCCATCGTGGTGCGCGGCTTTCTCGAAAAGGATGTAAAGCGATGGCAGCACAAATAAGGTAAGCAACGTTGCCACTATCAAACCGCCGATCACCACAGTAGCCAGTGGGCGTTGTACTTCGGCTCCGGCTCCGGAACTAAGTGCCATTGGTAAAAAACCCAGGCTGGCAACACTGGCCGTCATAAGTACAGGGCGCAGGCGAGATTTTGTACCTTCCAGCACAATGTCTTTCAGGCTCAGTCCGCCGGCCTGCCGCAGGCGGTTAAATTCTGCGATCATCACAATCCCGTTCAGCACGGCCACGCCAAACAAGGCAATAAAACCTACACCAGCCGAGATACTGAACGGCATACCGCGCAGCCAAAGCGCAAAAATCCCCCCGATAGCCGACAACGGTATAGCCGAGTAAATAAGCAAGCCATAGCGCACCGACCGGAACGCAAAGTATAGCAGCAGGAAAATCAGCCCCAACGAAACAGGCACCGCCACAGTGAGGCGCTGACGGGCAGCCTCCAGGTTCTCGAAGGCACCACCATAGACCACATAGTAGCCCGGAGGAAGTTTTAATTGCTGTTGTACCTTTTGCTGTAGTTCATCCACTATACTTTGCACATCGCGGCCGCGCACGTTAAAACCAACCATAATGCGTCGTTTGGCATCTTCGCGTTGTATCTGGTACGGTCCTTCTTCCAGTTTCACATCAGCCAGCAAGTATAGCGGTATCTGTTGTCCGCTGGGCGTAGGTATAAGCAGGTTCTGCACATCGGTCAGGTTCTGGCGCAGTTCTCCTTTTAAGCGTACCACCAGGTCAAAACGGCGTTCGCCTTCAAACACCAGTCCGCTGCTTACACCTGCAAAAGCGGCATTTACGGTGCGGTTTATGTCGGCAATGTTGGTGCCGTGCTGGGCTATGGCGGCATGGTTATACTTGATCACGATCTGCGGCATACCGGTAACGGTTTCTACATATAGGTCGGTGGCGCCTTCTACGGTATTGGCAATGCTGCCTAACTTTTGTGCGTAACGTGCCAGCGTATCCAGGTCTTCGCCAAATATTTTGCAAACCACATCCTGGCGGGCACCTGTCATCAGTTCGTTAAAACGCATCTGCACCGGGTACTGGAAACCAGCCGTAATGCCGGGTACATCCTGCAGCGCTTTGCCCATTTTTTCAGCCATTTCGTCGAAAGATGCAGCGGAGGTCCATTCTTTTTTCGGTTTCAGGATCACCATCATGTCGCTGGCTTCGAGGGGCATCGGGTCGGTTGGAATTTCGCCGGAACCTATCTTGGTCACCACTTTTTCTACTTCGGGGAAGCGCTCTAACAAAATGCCAGCGGCCTGTTGCGTTGATTTTATAGTGGTGTTCAGGTTACTGCCTGTCAGTACGCGGGTATCTACAGCAAAATCGCCTTCTTCCAGGGCAGGTATAAACTCACCACCTAACGACAGCAGCACCAGCACAGCACCCGCAAAAAGCACCACGGCACCAGAAATGATTGCTTTCGGGAACTCAATGACACGGCGCAGGTACTTCTGGTAAATATGCTCCACTTTGGCCATCATCCTGTCCGAAAAAGTATCTTTATGGCTGATCTTTTTGCTCAGGAACAGTGCACTCATCATAGGTACATAAGTCAACGATAGAATGGCCGCACCAATAAGCGCAAACGTAACGGTTTGCGCCATTGGCTTAAACATTTTGCCCTCGATGCCCTGCAGCGTAAGTATTGGCAGGTACACAATGAGAATAATGATCTGCCCGAAAATGGCGCTGTTCATCATACGGCTCGCCGATTGCTGCACCGTGTCATCCATTTGTGCCTGGTTAATGCGGTTGGTGGTAGCAAAGCGCTTGTTAAAATGGAAAGTATGCAGTACAGCTTCCACTATAATTACGGCACCGTCTACAATCAAACCAAAATCCAGGGCGCCCAGGCTCATCAGGTTACCGCTCACACCAAAAGCATTCATCATGGTAATGGCAAACAGCATAGCCAGCGGTATAACCGAAGCAACTATAAGCCCGGCACGCAGGTTACCCAGGAATAATACCAACACAAATACCACGATCAGGGCACCTTCCAGCAGGTTCTTTTCTACAGTACTGATGGCGTTGTTCACCATTTTGGTACGGTCCAGGAAAGGCTCTATCATGACACCTTCGGGCAAGGATTCGCTGATCTGGGCAATGCGTTCCTTCACCAGCTTAATAACCTGGTTACTGTTGGCACCTTTCAGCATCATTACCACAGCACCGGCTACTTCGCCCTGGTCGTTATAGGTCATGGCGCCAAAGCGGGTCGCGTGGCCGTAGCCTACTTCTGCTACGTCGCGCAGGTATAAAGGCGAGCCATCGGTTGTGTTCTTAAGTGCTATACTTTCAATGTCTTCTATACTTCCCAGCAGGCCCTCGCTCCGGATAAAAAGTACTGCATCGCCTTTGTGTATGTAAGAACCGCCGGTGTTCTGGTTGTTATTTTCCAGGGCTGTAAAGACATCGGAGATAGTAAGGCCGTAAGATTTTAGCCGCGAAGGGTCAATGGCGATTTCGTATTGTTTCAGGTAACCGCCAAAGCTGCTTACATCGGCCACACCTGGCACGCCCAGCAACTGCCGCCGCACGATCCAGTCCTGAATAGTACGCAGTTCGGTGGCGTCGTATTTGCCTTCGTAACCGGGTTTGGGGCGTACCATATACTGGTAAATCTCTCCAAGGCCGGTGGTTACAGGGCCAAGTTCGGGGCTACCCACACCTTCGGGTATCTGTTGCTGCACGGTTTGCAGGCGCTCAGCCACCTGTTGCCGCGCCCAGTATACATCAACCCCTTCCTGGAAAACGATGGTTACCAGCGAAAGACCGAAACGGGAAAAACTGCGGATCTCTTTAATGCCGGGAATATTGCTGTTGGCCTGCTCTACCGGGAAGGTGATTAACCGCTCTATATCAGGGGCGCCTAACGAAGGCGCTACAGTTATGACCTGCACCTGGTTATCGGTAATGTCGGGCACGGCATCTATGGGCAATCGCGTCACGTTATATACCCCGATCACGACAAGTGCGAAAACGAACAGCCCGATGATGAGCTTATTTTGTATCGAAAAGGCTATAATTCTGTTCAGCATTATACTTTTCTTTAACTGTGGCGATTCCCCGTTTGTAGTGGCAGCTTTACATCCGGGGGGTTGTGTATTAAACTCCCAATTGCAAAATCAGTTAGTAAATTTCGGATTTAATTTTGACTTAAGGGATGATTTAAATCACTTGTAAAACTGAGCAATGCTTCTTTATACTTGTCGGTACTGCTGTAGAGATAGGGGTACCTTTTATATTTTGGTTGCGCTAATTGTACCTGTCTCCGGCATTTTTACCCTAGGCTGTACTGTAAAAGGCAAACCTAACTATAGGCAACGCTCACACAAACTATAAAATATTGCAACTATAGTTCCGATTATCAGCAGGGTTTAAGGATAAAACTCCAAATTTAATGTAATTTGCCTTTTTGAATTTCTCCCGTTACACAACGTAAATTAATGTTTCAGTAAACCTGAAAAACCAATGAACTATAAGCTTAACACGAAACTACCGGGCGCGGCAACTACCGCAGGCAGCCTGAGCCGCAAAATGCGTCGTTTGGTACTGGTTATGTTCCTGGGCACATTCTCCTTCCTGGTTAATGCGCAGGTCATCACCTCGCCGGACAAGAACTTTACCATGAAGTTTGAACTGGCAGCTAACGGCGTACCAACCTACCAGCTTACTTACAAAAAGAAGCCGGTAATAAAAGAAAGTAAACTGGGCCTGGAACTGAAGGATACTCCCTCGATGCTAAATGGTTTTACGGTTGCCAAAACAGAGCAGAATAGTGTAAATACTACCTGGGAACCAATCTATGGTGAGCAGAAAACCATCCGTAACAACTATAACGAACTGCTGGTAACGCTAACTCAGAAAGAGCAGAAAGACCGCAAGATCCTGATCCGTTTCCGTTTGTTTAACGATGGCCTCGGTTTCCGTTATGAGTTTCCGCAGCAGCCGGAGTTGAACTACTTTGTTATTAAAGAAGAGAACACGGAGTTTAACCTGGCCGGCGACCACAAAATCTGGTGGATACCTGGCGACTACGATACCAACGAGTATGCCTATACCACTTCTAAGATCTCTGAAATACCAGGCCTGATGAAGAAGGCAACGATAGATGTACACGCACAGTGGCCGATCAAGAACACAGCAGTACAAACGCCTTCCATGATGAAATCTTCGGATGGTATCTACATCAACATCCACGAGGCGGCCCTGATCAACTACCCGGCCATGAACCTGAACGTAGACCCGAAAACCTTTAAGTTCAGCTCGCACCTTACACCCGATGCAATGGGCAACAAAGGCTACATCCAGACAGAGTTTAATACTCCCTGGCGAACTATAGTTGTGAGCGATAACGCTGCTGACATCTTGGAGTCGAAGCTTATACTTAACCTGAACGAGCCTACCAAGTACAAAGACGTGTCGTGGATAAAGCCGGTGAAGTACATTGGCGTGTGGTGGGAATATTTTGTGGCTAATAAAAGCACCTGGGCTTACGGCAAAGAGACCAACGTAAAACTGACCGACGACTTTACAAAACTTACCCCTAACGGTCGCCACGGCGCTACTACCGAGAACGTTAAGAAACACATCGACTTTGCTGCCAAGCACGGTTTTGATGCCGTACTGGTAGAAGGCTGGAACATTGGCTGGGAAGACTGGTTTGGTAACTGGAAAGAAGAAGTGTTTGATTTTGTAACGCCTTACCCTGATTTTGATGTAAAAGAGCTGCAGAAGTATGCTGCCGATAAAGGCGTGAAGATCATGATGCACCACGAAACATCTTCGTCTGCTACTAACTATGAGCGCCGCCTGGATGAGGCGTTCCAGTTTATGAAAGACAATGGATACAACTCTGTAAAAACAGGATATGTAGGCAAAATTATACCGCGCGGCGAACACCACGACAGCCAGTGGATGGTAAATCACTATATACGCGTAGCTGAGAAAGCGGCAGACTATAAGATCAGGGTGAATAGCCACGAAGCTGTGCGCCCGACTGGTTTGCACAGAACTTACCCGAACTGGTTTGCACAGGAATCGGCCCGTGGTACTGAGTTTGAAGCAATGGGCGGTTTAGCTCCGGAGCATGCAACTATACTTCCGTTTACACGCTTAATGGGTGGCCCGATGGACTATACACCTGGTATTTTCCAGACGGACCTGTCATACTACAACAAGGATAATAACCAGCGCGTGAACACCACGCTTGTAAAGCAGTTGGCTTATTACGTTACTATGTACAGCCCGCTGCAAATGGCTGCCGACCTGCCAGAAAACTACGAGCGCTTCCCGGATGCGTTCCAGTTTATAAAAGACGTAGCTGTAGATTGGGATGATACCTGGGTGCAGGAAGCTGAGCCAGGTGATTACATTACAATAGCCCGTAAAGCGAAAGGCAAAAACGAATGGTATGTGGGTGGTATAACAGATGAAAATGCCCGCACAGCCACTGTTCGTTTCGATTACCTGCCAAAAGGCAAAACCTACGTGGCTACCATTTACGCCGATGCCAAGGACGCCAGCTGGAACAAAAATCCACAGAAGTATACTATCCGCAAGGTGCTGGTAAACTCTAAAAGCGTACTGAAGCAGCCAATTGCCCCAGGCGGCGGTGTAGCCGTAAGTATAAAGGAAGGCAGCAAGCAGGATACAAAAGGCCTGAAGAAACTATAACCTCTAGTTGTTACTCATAAAAAAGCGCGGTGCATAAAGATGTACCGCGCTTTTTTTGATTAAATCGAATTATTATGCGCTATAGTTTGTATCTTTTGAGAGTTAACCTTTTAGCCTTTTACCTATGACCTCCGAAGAATTTGAAGCGAACTATACCCAAACCCTGGATACGATCTTAGAAGCCCTTGCTAACAGCTCCGAAGTTAAACCCGAAAAGTTTTATAGCCTGGCCTGCGTTATCGAGAACCTACGTTATTTCAGCCCGGTGTTTTATGGCGCTATCAAGCCTTCTGAAGACAAGCCACTTTAAGGTTACATTACTGTTGCCCTGTTGCAGCGCGGTTGGCAGAGCTTAATGCAAAAAAGCCATGCAGTCGCTTAAAACTACATGGCTTCTATGATGAAAAGGGAAGTATAACTTTTGCTTACAGGTTAAGCGCCCTTTTTTTCAATAATATAAATTCTTCTTCCGTTAACGAGCCTCTTTCCCGGAGCTGCTCCAAGCGTTCTATAGTTGCGATAGAATCTTCTACGGTTTTCGGTCTTATATCTTCATTGCGTACGTCATGCACATCGGCGTCTGTGTGGCTGTAAGTCGGGTACGTTCTGTCGCGGTGCACTTCCTGGTTCGAGGTATAAAATCTGTTTTCGTCAAACGCCTCGTCGTTATAAAAATCATCTGATATGTGGCTGGTTTCTACCTCCCTGTCCCGACGCAGCGCTTCCTCAAATTCATCGTTATGCCTATCTGTGTTATCTGCCACAATATCGCGGTGCGTGCGGTGTAAATTGTCGCGCACGGCATATTCATAGTCTTCCGGAATGGAGCCACCCTCGTACACCGGGTACCTGCTTATAGAGGTAGAGTCGATAGCCGATACAAATACTTTTTTACTGCTTCTGTCGAGGGCAGCCACGCCAATAGGCACCAGCAGGTACTGGTCGGTGTCGGTATTAAAAAATTTCCGGTCAGCCATTACCGATAAGTACCGGGCTTTCATTTGTTTGGGGTCTACAATAAGGTCGCGAACAATACCCAGGCTGTCGCCGTCTGCACCAACTACTCTCCAGCCCAGCACATCGGGGTTATCTTTGGCAATTTTATAGTCTTTCATGGCGCTTAGTGCAACCAGGCGCTCATTTCTAAAATCGTTGTCTTTCATAGTTATAGTTTGTTTATGCTTTTATGTTAATAGCGGGTATGTGTTTTGTGGCACTTGGCTGGCCGTTGCCGGTATTCCGGAAGTTGGCAAAGCTGCGGCCTCAGCATTATCTCTGTCGTTTGTAAATTCATAGATCGCCCAGACCAGGAGCCCCAGAATTATGAGCAGCAGTATCCAGGGCCACACAGGTTTCTTCTTTTTTTCGATGTTTATTTCTACCATTTCTTTAAGCGTTATTTTCCATAGTTCTGTTTGCGGTTATTACAAATGCAGAGCAAATGCAATTGTAAATTTAGTACGCTGATAATTAGGTTTATGTTGATGGCGCGGTATGGCGTAAACGCAAAACCAAATGACCTGCAACTTTAAAAATGGGGCAGAAACAGAATGGGGAATTAGGTAGTTTTTGAACCTGAAAACCGCTGTTAAACGCAATAGACCAACTATAGCTGCACAACAAAATTGAATTTGTTTTAAGTAATTGCTGTTTATTAGTGACTTTTGCTAAAATTTAGTAGCAGAAGTATAATACCCGGAGCCTGTGTGGCTCTCCCTCTTACCGCTTTGCTTTTTTAGGCAGGCATATACTTTTAGCCGTAGCGTTCAGCGCTATCCAGCGAGCACTTCACCTCTCTTGATGACTGTGTTCTGTAGTGATTTGTTTAACTATAAAAACACTTAAATGCCTCACAGGTCATCTTTTGCTATAAAGGAAATTAGCACTATGCAACAACAGCTGCCTTTCCTTAAAATTTTTGAAGCTCAGTCTGAGTTGGGATTTATAGTTTCTCCTGAACTATACATACTCGCTGTTACCGATTCTCTGCTGAAAGAGACCTTTACTTTGCGCGAAAATATTGTCGGCAAGTATGTTTTCGATGTTTTTCCGGATAACCCGGGGGCTCCGGATGCTTCATCAACAACAAACTTAAAGAGTGCTTTTAACTATGTGTTATCGGAAGGTAAACCTCACCGGTTAAATGCCCAGCGCTACGACATTTTTGACCCTGAAGAACAGGGGAGTTTTATAGAACGCTATTGGCATACAAATACGGTTCCTATTCTTAACGATGCTGGTGAGGTAGTGTGTATTCTGCACGAAACTATAAATGTAACCGATGAAATAATGGCCAGGCGCCAGTTACAGGAAAGCCAGGAACGCGAGCGAATTGCGGTAGCACAAGCCGAACAGCAGCGCCTGCGCCTGGAGCGGTTATTTGAACAGGCTCCTGCTGCGCTTGCCTTGCTCGAAGGCCCGGATTTTGTTTTTAAGGTGCTGAACAAAACATACAAGCAGCTTTTTCCAGAGCGCGAAATGTTAGGAAGGCCCCTGATTGAAGCATTGCCAGAGTTAAAAGATCAGCCTGTATATGATATCATCCAGCACGTTTATAACTCAGCAGAGACTTACGAAGGAAAGGAGGCAATGGTGCCCATGGTTCGCCATCATGGCCAGCCTGCAGTAGATATGTACTGGAATTTTATTTACCAGGCTCTTTTTGATGCCCAGGGGAAGGTAAGTGGTATTCTGATCTTTTCGTTAGATGTAACTGAGTTTGTAAAAGCCCGACAGCAAGTTGAGAAAAGTGCTGCATCGTTACAGAAACTAAGTCGTGAGTTAGAAGGCCGGGTTGAACAGCGAACCATGGAACTTAAGCTGGCACAACGTGAAGCCGAACGACAGAGTAACCGGTTGAACAGCCTGTTTATGCAGGCACCAGCTGCCATCTGCATACTCAATGGCCCAGACCTGGTGTATGAGTTTGTAAACCCTACTTATGCTTCACTTTTTCCGGGACGCCAGCTTTTAGGTAAACCTATTTTAGATGCTCTTCCCGAAATAAAGGATAATAAAGTATACCAGACCTTTCGGGAGGTTTATGAAACAGGCACTACCCACGAAGAGAAAGAATTGCTGATACCTTTTGTACGTGCTGAAGTCAGCGAGATGGAGGATAGGTATTTCCGGTTTATACAACAGCCCCGCTACAACGAGCAGGAACAGGTTGACGGAGTGGTAGTTTTTGCGCTGGAAGTTACCGAACAGGTTAAAGCCCGCAAGTCTGAAGAAGCAAGCGTAAAGCAATTGCGGTTAGTAACCAACTCACTTCCGGTACTTATTGGTTACTTAGACCGAGAAGAAAGGTATCGTTTTGCCAATAAAGCTTATGAAAAGTGGTTCCCGCACAAGTCCGAGGATCTGATCGGGAAGAAGCTTAAAGATGTGATCGGAGAGATTCCGTATCAGAATATAAAAGAATATGTAAAGGAAGGGCTTGCTGGAAAAGCAGTTGTTTTTGAAGCACGGATGCCATACCGCCAGGACTTTGTAAAACATATCCATTGCTGTTATGTGCCCGATATACAACATGGCGTGGTGCATGGATTTTATACCCTGATAACTGACATTACCGATGATGTGCAGGTACGTCAGGCCCTGAAAGACAGTGAGCAAAAATCAAAAGCGATAGCTGCCATGCTGGCCGTTACCAACCAGGAACTGAAGTTAGCAAACGATGCGCTGGGCAAGTATAACTATGAATTGGAAATCAGGGTTGAGCAGCGAACATCAGAACTGCAGAATTCAAATAAACTGCTGCAAAAACAGATCACAGAAAATAAAAAGGCCGAACAATCACTGTCGGAGTCGCACACAAAATTGCAGGCCCTGACCAGGCACTTGCAGGTAATGCGCGAAGACGAGCGAAAATACATTGCCCGCGAATTGCACGACGAACTGGGGCAGGCATTTACGGCGCTAAAAATAGACCTGACCCTGATAATGAAAAAACTGGCCGCCGGGAAAATGGAAAAAGAGCTGTTTTATGCGGAACTGCAATCCATGATGAAAACTATAAACACTTCGATAACAGCAGTGCGCGAAATTGTAGCTACCCTGCGCCCTACTGTGCTCGATAATTTTGGTTTGCTCTCCGAGATAGAATCGCAGGCACAGGAGTTTCAGAAACGCACTGCCATATCCCTGCAACTAAACACGTCACTTAAGTATATCCCGTTAGGGCAGGAGGCAGCTATTGAGGTATACCGGATCATACAGGAGTCCTTAACAAATATTGCACGCCACTCATGGGCAGATGAAGCAACTATAACAATAGATAAATCACGGAACCATTTCCGGTTTATAGTAACCGATAACGGAAAAGGGATAGAGGCCGGCAACTTAACGCAATTAAGAACGTTTGGGCTTCTTGGCATGCAGGAAAGAGCCGACCGGATAGGAGCCAGCCTGACTTTTGACACGATGGCAAAGAAAGGTGCCAGAATTGTACTAAAAGTGCCCATTACACCACTTTCCAACTTATAAATGTAGAAAACAGAACAGTAAAGAGAATGATTAAATTGTTGATCGCAGATGACTACGTGCTGATCAGGGAAGGACTGAAGAAAGTTCTGAAAGATGAAGCAGAAATAACTGTAGTTGCCGAAGCCGAGAATGGAGCCGAGGTATTAAATAAACTGAAAAAAAGCCAGGCAAATTTTGTAGTGCTTGACATTAACATGCCTGTTAGAAGCGGCCTGGATGTGTTGCTGGATATGAAGCGGCTATACACAACTATACCGGTTCTTATACTGAGCATGTACCCTGAAAAAACATATGCCCTGCGTTCTCTGAAAGCGGGAGCAGCGGGGTACCTATCCAAAGACAGTGCGGGTGAGGAACTGGTAACTGCTATCCAGAAAATATGGAATGGCGGTAAGTATATTTCTGACTCGCTGGCTGAACTGCTTGCTGAAACAGTGGTAAACAATGGTAAGCCCGAAATTGCCCATGAAGTATTGTCTGATCGCGAATTTCAGATACTCTGTAAAATAGCAGAAGGCGCTTCGCTTAAAACAATTGCCGAAAACCTAAGCATTACCTTAAGCACAGTAAACACGTATCGTGCCCGTATTTTCGAAAAAATGAAGTTTACGTCTAACACTGACCTGATCCGGTATTGCTTAGAAAACGAGCTGGCCTGACAACTATAGTTGTGTCATAAAAAATACGACACAACTATAGTTTGATTGCCTACATAGCTTTAGCAACACTAGTTTCCTTTATCTGGCTTGTTAAAAAGTATCTTTGTATCTGGTTGCTTTCTTAAACCCGTTAAACCGGGTTAATTCTTTCCTTTTCTATTTAAATTAAGAATTATGAAAGCTGCCAATAAGGTTACCTGACAGTATATTGCTGTTAAGAAATTTCAAATCCACAAAACGCTGACCTTACCACAAGATCAAATAAAGCTGCCAGCTAAAGTGCCTGTTACGGTGCACGAGTTTAAAAATGAATTTGGCAAAGTCTACTGTAAAATGTTGCACCTGGTTAACAACCAGGCAATCGTTTTAGAGTGGTATGGCTATTCAACAAAAAACCAGGTAGAGGCGGTCACCAATTGGATAGATCAGTGGTGCATTCAGCATCCGTGTATTACCCTGGTCAATGACTGTACATATATTCAGTCGGTCTGGTTCGATACCATTGAATGGTTTACTCGTATATGGGTGCAAAAAATGATCAGGCACGGCCTTCAGAGATTTGTGCATATTGCAAAACAGGACAGTTTTGGAGACAGAATTGGAGTGCAGTTGCAAAAGATACTGGCAGATGATGTGCAATTTTACAAGTTCAGTTTAAGAGAGGAAGCTATAAATTGGCTTGAAACCAACTGATTATTTTCTGTTTTATTAATATATTTAAGTCGGGGCTGATGCAGATGCCAGAAAGCATGCGTAAAAAGTCCGAAACACTTTTCTGAGCAACTGGTTTTCTTATAGTTTGAAAACATTGGTCAGTACCATTTTTACTACGCTTTAACAGGCGATCACGCTTAATACGAACTATGACAAATTCGGCAGCACCCTATCAGGTAACCCTCAATACAAATTACGATTCAGAAATGTGCGGCAGTATACCGTTGCATTTGGTAAACCTGGTACAGCCACATGGAGTATTGCTTGTACTAGATAAAAAAGACCTGCGCGTATTACAGGTAAGCGAGAATATCTCCTCGTTTTTACCAATCGCCCCCGACGAGATTTTAGGTAAAACCCTATCAGATTTCCTTTCTGAAGATAAAAAGGGGGAGATCCTCGCCAAAATCAAAACGCAAGCCTCACAGGATAAAATACCTTTTACATTAAGTTTCAGCACGCACGGCGAACAGAAGGTTTTTACATCAGTTATACTTCCGCAGGAAGACTACATTCTGGTGGAAATGGAAGAAAGTGTAAATGCGCCCGCAGAATATTTTATAGGCTTATACCAGCAGATAAAGTACGTAACTACCTTACTGAAGCAGGCTGAAACTATAGAAGAACTGGCGCAGCGTTTTACCGAAGAATTTAAAAAGCTTACCGGCTTTGATAAGGTAATGGTGTATCAGTTCGATCCGCAGTGGAACGGTATTGTAATTGGCCAGGCCGAAGAAGACGATATGGACGATTACATGGGCCTGCGTTTTCCGGCATCAGATGTTCCGAGGCAAGCGCGTGATCTGTATTTCCGTAATCCGTACCGCCTTATTCCAACACGCGAGTATACTCCCGTAAAACTTGTACCTGTAATTAACCCGGTTACACAACGCTTTACTGACCTTTCGGAAAGCAACCTGCGCAGCGTAGCCAACGTGCACCTGGAGTACCTGGCTAACATGAAAATTACGGCATCTATGTCGTTGCCAATTATTATCGAAGATAAACTATGGGGGCTTATTTCCTGTCATCATAAAACAGCCAAATATCCCGGGTATGAGTTACGCTCTGCTATGGAGTTGTTAGCCGGTATACTGTCGGCACAGATAGAAGTGAAACAGCGCGTAGAGGATATGAGCCTGCGGGTACACCTGAGAAGCATCCATGTGAAGCTGATGGAGCAACTATATACATCTGCCAATTTTGCGGAAGGTATACTGGAAGGCAACACAACTATAGTTGACCTGTTATCGCTTTCTGGGGCAGTGGTAGCTTACGAAGGCAATACCTGGACCATCGGAACAACCCCGGATAAGCAGGAAGTGAAAGATCTGCTTTCCTGGCTTCGCCGCACTAAAACAAGCGGTGTTTTTGCCACATCTTCGCTTCCGGTAGATTACCCCCACAGCAAAGATTATAAAGACGTGGCCAGCGGCCTGATAGCGTTACCAATTAATGCAGAGCAAGGCGATTTTATACTTGGTTTCAGGCCAGAACTGATACAGACCGTGAACTGGGGTGGCAACCCTAACAATGCCATACAGATGGAGGCGGACGGAAAGTCGTATCATCCGCGAAATTCGTTTGAGATTTATAAGGAAACAGTAAAGAATACATCGGCTACATGGCTACCGGAAGAACTGGCCGCTTCCGATACCCTGCGAAATGCAATACTGGAGAAGCTGATAAAGGAACGTTATTAACCCAACAGGCAGAACAGGCAGAGACAGCAAAAAGGATTGATCAGAATTGAGAATGGATAAAACGAAAGCATCCCATAAAATAAAAGATACCAAAACAGCCGACCATTACCTGGTTGGTATAGGTGCATCTGCGGGTGGCTTGGAGGCTATCCATCAGTTGTTTGATCATTTTCCGAATAACTCCAGCTTTTCGTTTGTAATTATACAGCACCTTTCGCCGGACCATAAAAGCCTGATGGCAGAGCTGCTGAGCAAGCATACAAGCATGCAGGTGCAGGAGGCCGAGGATAACATGTTTACCCGACCTAACTGTGTGTATGTGTTGCCAAGTGGTAAACAGCTAACTATAGAACACGGGCGCCTGCGCCTTACAGATAAAACACGGAGCCGTGAGCCAAACTTTGCAATCGATCTCTTTTTTGAGTCTATGGCCAAGAACAGGGGCAAACTGGCAATTGGTGTAGTATTATCTGGTACGGGTACCGATGGTACTAAAGGTGCTAAGGCGATTAAAAAGGCAGGCGGAATTGTGGTAGTGCAGGACCCGGCAACTGCAAAGTTCGACGGTATGCCCCGCAGTGCCATTGATGCAGGCATTGTAGATTATGTGCTGCCCCCGGAACAAATGCCAGAGGAGATAATAGAATACACTCGCAAAATACCACTGGTAAAGAGCTTAATAGAACAGGATTTAGAAGGAGAAGACGAGGCTATATTTAAAGAGATACTGGACCTTGTATGCACACATACCCAAACAGACTTCACAAACTATAAAGAGGCAACTATAAACCGCCGGATACGCAAACGCATGGATCACCTGAAAGTGAAAAACATGAAAGCGTACCTGGATTACCTGCACGAGAACCCTGCCGAGATCAAAAAACTTTGCCAGGAATTCTTTATCAACGTAACCTCTTTTTTCCGGGACCCTGAAGCATTTGCTATACTTGAAAGCGACATCATCCCTAACATTATAGCCGAGAAAAAGCCAGAAGAAGCAGTAAAAGTATGGGTGGCTGCCTGCAGCACCGGCGAAGAAGTTTATTCGCTTGCTATACTTTTCAGTGAAGCATTTGAGAAAGCCGGCCGCGAACCGAACATTAAGCTGTTTGCCACCGACATTGACCAGCAGGCCATTACACAAGCCTCAAAAGGAAGTTATCCGCTCAGCATCTCTAAAAATGTTTCGGCAGAGCGTCTGGAGCGCTTTTTCTACCGCAAAGCCAACAGGTATATCATCAATGAAGATATCCGTAAACTGGTTATTTTCGCGCAGCACGACCTTCAGAAAGATCCGCCTTACAGCAGGATTGATCTGATTACGTGCCGTAACATGCTTATTTACCTGAACGCTGAGCTTCAGAATAAAGTGTTATCGCTGTTCACGTATGCGTTAAACCTGGGCGGTTACCTGTTTTTAGGACCAAGCGAGCATATTGGAGAAATGAAGTCTTTCTTTAATGAGGAGAACCGTAAATGGAAGATATTCAGGAAAATAAAAGAAAGCAGAGGTATAAAACAAAGTTACGGCATTACAGACTATAACTATAACATAGGCCACCACAGCCAGGGATCTAAATACAAAAGCTCGCCTACGGTGCAGTATAACGATGGCTTTATGGATGCTGTGGCTGAAGACTTTAAGGTTACCGGCCTTTATGTAGATGAACATTATCAGCTGCTGCACGGCATTGGCGATATCAACCGTTTTCTCAAGTTTCCGGACAAGCGCCTGCACTTTAACCTGATAAAGATGGTGCCCGAGGAACTGGCCGTTACCCTGAGTGTAGGCATACGCAAAGCCCTGAAGCAGGACCGGAAAGTAGTGGCCCGGCAGGTGGCCGTTAAAATGGGCAAAAAGGAACAGATGGTGCATGTTTCCATCAGGCCCATAAGTATGGACAAAGACCAGCCCAGAGTTATTCTGATATTGCTTCAGGAAATGGGTGAGGTGATGCCGTTGCCTAAAGTTTCGGATCTGAGCTTTGTGTCTGACTCTGATTATTACCAGCAGCTTACTAACCTTGAGTCGGAGCTGAAGGACGCCCGCGAAAGTTTGAACTTAACGGTACAGGACCTGAGCACAGCTAACGAAGAACTGCAGTCTACCAACGAAGAGCTGATGTCATCAAACGAGGAGCTGCAAAGCTCCAACGAAGAGATGCAATCGCTTAACGAAGAACTGCACACGGTTAACTCAGAGCATCAGCTTAAAATAAAAGAACTACAGGAACTGAACGAAGACCTGGACAACTATATCAGGAGCTCCAATGTGGGGCAGCTGTTTGTAGACCATTTCCTGGTAATCCGCAAGTTTACACCATCTATAGACGGACTGATAAACATTATAGATAGCGACCTTGGCCGGCCAATCCATCATTTGTCGCATAATCTTAAATATACGCACCTGATAGATGACATTCAGCAGGTAAACAACACATCGGTTGAGGTTGAGCAGGAAGTAGAAACTAAGGATGGCAAATATTACCTGATGCGCATTATACCATACCTGAAACATGATGGCAATAAAGATGGTGTAGTGCTTAGTTTTGTTGATGTCACTACCCTTAAAACACTGAGCAATGTAGTACAAGGGGTACTTAACAGTTCGCTTAACAGCATTATGGCCTTCAAGGCTGAACGTAATAGCAAGCAGGAAATTATTGATTTTAACTGGACGCTGCTAAATAAAAAGACAGAGACCATGCTCGGCTATTCGCAAAGCGACCTGCTGAATACCAGTGTGCTGCAACAACTACCATACCTTAAGAAAAACGGCTTGTTCCGGAAGTTTGTAAAGGTAGTGGAAGAAGGCAAGGCCATCCATATTGAGCAACAGCTGGAGATTAAAGAAGTAAAGGCTTGGTACGAAATTGCCGCTGTTAAAATGGGTGATGGCATAACACTTACTATGGCCGACATCACCGAGAAGAAAAACAGCGAAGATAAGGTGCTGATGGCTTATGAAGAGCTGAAAATAGCAGAAGAAAACCTGATTAGGCTGAATAACGAACTGGAGAAAAGAGTAAGCGACAGAACCCGTGCCCTGGCTGCCAGCGAAGAGCGTTTCAGGATGGTATCGATGGCTACGAATGATGTTGTCTGGGACTGGAACCTGATTAACAACGAGATATGGTGGAGCGATAACCTGCTTACCCTGCTTGGCTACAAGGAGGAGGACATGGGGCAAGGCATGGAAGGATGGCTAAAACTGGTACACCCCGACGACCGTGAAGCTGTAGAGAAAGGTATAAATAACGCCATTAACACAGGTAAAGACCAATGGTCTGATGAGTACAGGCTGCAGAAGAAAGATGGTACCTATGCGTATGTAGCCAATAGGGCTTATATTATGCACAACGAGTACCAGATGCCATACCGCGTGCTGGGCTCTTTTATTGATCTTACAGACCTGAAAGCTACGCAGCAAAAACTGCAGCAGACCAACGAACATTTACTGCGTGTTATCGAAGACCTGGATACGTTTGTATACACCGCCTCGCACGACCTGAAATCGCCGATTGGTAACATAGAAGGGCTGATGCTCTTACTGGAAGACCAGATAGCAAGCGCAGGACCAATACCGGGCGAACCAATGGAACCTGTATTTGACATGATGAAAGGCGCGATCAGCAGGTTTAAGAATGTGATCAAAGACCTGACAGATATAGCCAAGGTGCAGCGCGATGTAGACGGTGAGGTGGAGCAGGTGGATGTGAAGGAAGTTTTTGACGAAGTGCGCGACAATATGCGCGAACTGCTGAATAGTGAGAAGGCTGAAATTGAAGTCGATTTTACGAAAGCGCCGCTGATCCAGTTCTCTAAGAAAAACCTGCACAGCGTGTTATACAACCTGCTAAGCAATGCAATAAAGTATAAGGCAAAGAAAAGACATCCGAAAGTGGTGCTGAATACCCGACGTGTTGACGGCTATGTGCTCTTAACAGTTTCTGACAATGGCCTCGGAATCAGTAAAGCTAACATCAAAAAGTTATTTACCCTGTTTAAACGTTTCCATTCGCATGTAGATGGTACAGGTATGGGGCTTTATATTGTTAAGCGACTGGTAGATAACGCCAACGGATTTATAAATGTAAAAAGTGAGGAAGGCAAAGGAACAACTTTTGAGCTATACTTTAAAGCATAGGGCTACTCGTCCCTGATCCATTGCTGAGAATGACCTATTGTAATTAAACGAATGAAAAAGATTGCATCTATACTTTTGGTTGATGATGATGAGACCACAAACTATATCAGCAAACTGATTATTACCAGGGCTGGCCTGACTGATGAGCTCTTGATTGCCATGAACGGGAGGGAAGCCATTGAGCTGTTAAACGAACGATGCCAGGAAGCAACCAGTACAGGAGTTAACAAAGTGCCACAGCTTGTACTGCTGGACATTAATATGCCGGTGATGGATGGTTTTATGTTTTTGGATGCATTGCAGTCTGTGGAAGGTTTTGATAAAGATGCGGTAGTAGTTGCGGTACTGACAACCTCTTTGGATGCGCGCGATATAGCGAAGGTGAAAAATCTGGGAGTAACCGAATTTATCAGCAAGCCCCTCACAAAAGAGAGTTTGGAGAAACTGATAGACAGGCACTTTGACGTTACGCTATAGGTACTGATTTCACAAAATGCCTCTCCGCAACGGGAGGCTTTTTTATGGCTATAGTTGGCCATTGTAAAACTATGCCTGCCCCACTTAAGTTTACGCTCCAGCTTTACATTTAAGCTGCCTTACCGTAAACCAACCTATACATAAACTATAGCTATGAAAACAATTACATTAAACAACTATAACACAATGCTGCTGCTGCACGGCAACGAGGCTACCAGAAGCTTATTTTTAAAAACTATAGTTGTAACAAAGTGGCCAGCCAGCGGCACTTTAACCCTTACCGTAACCGACGAAAAGGATGTACCTATCTACAGCAAACACCTTACCCTACCTGGTACTGAAGGCGAAACTATAGTTGACCTGAACGAGAAGTTTGTGTTTTACGACCATATAGCGGTGCATTTGGTTACAGAACCGGCAAACAGCCCCTACGAAGCCGAAATTGCATTTGAATAACTTGTCGATCTTTAAACCAGCTATAGCTAGGGGTTAACTGCCAGTAAGTTTGTACTTCCATAGTTACGTATAGGATTTTAGTGATGTAAATCATTTTGCTTTATGACCGGCGTCATAACCGCTGCGGATTTTGTGCAGTTACTTTGTTGCAGAAATCCACTAAATGATTTTATCATGAGAACCTCTACAATCAGTAAAACGGTACAACTGCTGGCGCTGGGCATTTATAGCGCAGGCATATTAAGCTCTTGCAGCACACAAACCACTCAGGCCGAAGCAGCCCAGACCACAGAGGTTGCTCCTGATAAGATGCCAACTATAATGGCTGAGTTAACAGACGCCCCGCTGGTGCCTGCGCCTATTACCAGAAAGCATGCTGCCAAAGTGGTAGTAAAGCTGGAAGTGAAAGAAGTAGTGAAAAAACTGGCCGACGGCGTTGACTATACTTTCTGGACATTTGGTGGTTCAGTGCCAGGTAAATTTATCCGTATCCGTCAGAACGACGAGGTGGAGTTTCACCTGATGAACCACCCGGACAGCAAAAACCCCCACAACATTGACCTGCACGCCGTAACCGGACCGGGCGGTGGCGCAGCTTCTACATTTACAGCTCCGGGCCACGAAACGGTTTTCAACTTTAAGGCGCTTAACCCTGGTTTGTATGTGTACCACTGCGCTACAGCACCGGTAGGTATGCACATTGCCAACGGTATGTACGGCCTTATATTGGTTGAGCCTGAAGAAGGACTGCCTAAAGTAGACAAAGAATACTACGTTATGCAGGGCGACTTCTATACCAAAGGCGAGTTCGGAACACCTGGTCTACAGCCTTTCGACATGGAAAAAGCACTGGATGAGAACCCATCTTATGTGGTGTTTAACGGTTCTGTAGGCGCCCTTACCGGTGACAATGCCCTTACAGCCAAAGTAGGCGAAAAAGTACGTCTGTTTGTTGGTAACGGTGGTCCAAACCTTATTTCTTCTTTCCACGTCATCGGCGAAATTTTTGATAACGTGTACACCGAAGGCGGTACCAAAACACAGAATAACGTGCAGACGACACTTGTACCAGCCGGTGGCTCAGCTATAACCGAATTTAAAGCAGATGTACCTGGCAACTATGTGTTGGTTGATCACTCTATCTTCAGAGCGTTTAACAAAGGTGCGCTGGGTATGCTTAAAGTAGAAGGCGACGAGAACAAACGCATGTACTCTGGCCAGATAGTAGATAAGATTTACCAGCCGGAAGGCTCTACTGTACAGGAAATGCCTCAGTCTAAAGCCCCTGCTGCCGCCGTTGCCTTAAACAAAAACAGCCGCATGGAACTTGGTAAAACCCTGTTCGCCCAGAATTGCCAGGCCTGCCACCAGGCCGAAGGACAAGGTATAAAAGGTGCTTTCCCGCCACTTGCCAAATCTGATTACCTGAATGCTGACCTTAACCGAGCCATTGGTATAGTAGCGCACGGCCTGGAAGGTCAGATAAAAGTAAACGGCGAACTATACAACAGTACTATGCCTAAGCTGAAGTTATCTGACGAAGAAATTGCCAACGTGCTGACCTACGTGGTGAACAACTGGGGCAACAAAGGTGGCGAAGTAACACCGGCACAGGTTAAAAAAGCAAAAGCTTCTTACAAGCACTAATATACTATACCCAAGATGATACTCCAGAGATTGTTGCTATTGATGCTGTTGATCGGAGTCTGCTGTAAGGTGCAGGCACAAAAGTCACTCCCCAAAAACATGGTACATGTAAAGGGTGGTACTTTTGTGCCCCTTTACGGAAGCGACTCAACCCCGGTAAAGGTGCAAAGCTTTCTGCTGGATGTATACCCGGTTACCAACTCTGAATACCTGGCCTTTGTTAGCAAATACCCGAAGTGGCGAAAATCAGCGGTAAAGAAAATATTTGCCGACGAGAATTACCTGCGTGGTTGGGCCTCAGACCTGAGTTTAGGTGCCAATGCTACCAAAATTAACAACAGCCCGGTGGTAAATGTATCGTGGTTTGCTGCCAAGGCTTATTGCGACTGCCAGGGTAAACGACTGGCCAAAGTAGAAGAGTGGGAATTTGCCGCACTTGCCAGCGAAACCAAAGCTAATGCCGCCAACGACGCCAAATTTTACCAGCGAAGTATAGAATGGTACAGCCAGCCAAACCCTACTTACCTGCCGCCGGTGCAAAAAAGTTTCCGGAACTACTATGGTGTATATGGCATGATCGGGTTGGTGTGGGAATGGACTCAGAATTTTAATTCGGCTATGGTGGTTGGTGAATCGAGAGCTGATGTAACCATGGACAGGCAATTATTCTGCGGGTCTGGCTCTAACGGTGCCAAAGATGTGAAGAACTATGTCGCTTTTATGCGCTACGCTTTCCGTTCCAGCCTTAAATCAAACTATACGGTGGCTAACCTTGGGTTCCGTTGCGCCAAAAGCATTTAAAAACAAACTGATACATTCTCCTTACCCAACTATAAATTATCTGCCATGAAAGGTTTACTATACTGCAGCTTTATACTTTGCCTGGGCCTGGGCAGCTGTAACCAGATCGAAACGACAGATGCACACGATACAGATGCCCCAACTGAACAGGCAGCGCTTTCAGAAATGTCGTTGTACAACCTGGAGTCGGAGTGGATGAACCAGGAAAACGAACCGGTGAAATTGCCGCAACTACAGGGTAAAGTACAGTTGGTAGCTATGGTATATACCAGTTGCACCTATGCCTGCCCGCGTATTGTAGCCGACCTGAAACGCATAGAGGCCTCTATTGAAAAGTATAAAAACGACGAAGTAGGGATTGTGCTGGTAACGATGGACCCGGAGCGTGACACCCCGGAAAAACTAAAGGCTTTTGCCGAAGAAAACAAACTGGATGCCGGCCGCTGGACCCTGCTTACAAGCGATGAAGGCAACATACAGGAACTTGCCGTGCTGCTTAGCATGAAGTATAAAAACAGTGGTAACGGCGAAATAGCACACTCCAATATCATAACAGTGCTTAACCCGGCCGGTGAGATTATGCACCAGCAGGAAGGCCTGGGCAAAGATCCCGACGAAACCGTGAAAAGTATAGAAGGGCTGCTGAAACAACTATAAACTGCTGCCCCGAAGTATAATTCCAAATGCCAACCTTATGAAAAGAAATCTACTAACCACCCTTTTCCTGTCAGGAGCCAGTTTTATACTTCTGCAGCACACGGCCAGCGCACAGCTATCGGTAACAGGCCAGCTACGCACCCGCACCGAACTGCGTGACGGACAGGGAAGCTTACCGGCCGAGGATGCCAAAGCAAGTGTGTTTACTAACCAGCGCACCCGCCTGAACCTGGGCTATAACACAAGCCGTTACCGGTTTTTGGTATCGGTGCAGGATGTGCGCGTTTGGGGTGCCGATCAGTCAACTATAAGCAACCTGGAGGGGAGCAAGCTTTTTATGCACCAGGCCTGGGGCGAGATGATCCTGAGCGACTCAACAACTATAAACGTGGATAACCTCTCGGTAAAAGCGGGACGCCAGGAAATAGTATATGATGACGCGCGGCTACTTGGCAACCTGGACTGGCTGCAGCAGGCACGCAGGCACGATGCGATCGTGTTAAAATTCAGTAACAAAGGCTGGGCTGCCGATGCGGGTTTTGCCTTTAACCAGAACCACGGAAAAGATACGCCCGGTAAAAACGGCAATGTATATAATGGCACGCCACCTGCACCTGTAGTGCCGGGCACAAACGGCATTGGTATGATGTACAAATCAATGCAGTACCTGTACCTGGCCAGGACCACCAAGTTTGGTAAAGTAAATGCGCTGTTGTTTAAAGACGATTTCCAGAAAACGCAAACTATAGCAGGGGTTACCACGCCGGCAGAAGGCGTAAACAGCCGCATAACTGTTGGTGGTGCTTTGTTTGCAACTATAACCGACGCTCTTAAACTGAATGCCGCAGCTTACTACCAGGGCAACAACGACAGGTTCGGAAATACACTGGATGCCTACAACCTGACAGCAGATGCCGCCTACAGTTACAACAAGCTAACAATTAACCCGGGTTTCGATTTTCTTTCCGGCAACAACACAACTAAGCAGGGCACGGTTAACCACCGCTTCGACCCGCTGTATGGCACACCGCATAAGTTCTGGGGATACATGGATTATTTTTATGTAGCAGACCCATTTGGGGTTGATGGCAACGCTGGTCGCTCTCCGGGGTTGGTAGATTATTTTATCCGGAACAGGTATAAAGCCAGCGATAAGCTACAGTTTACCCTGGATCTGCACGAGTTTTATGCGGCCAACAAAATAGCAGACAGTGAGCTGAGCCCAACCGGCAAAGCAGCCACCACCCGCCGACTTGGCACCGAGCTAGATGTGGTAGCTAACTATAGCATTTTTAAGAACGTGGCTATTGAAGCTGGCTACGCTACGTTGTTTGCCACCGATAACCTGAACCTGCTGAAAGCGCCGGCCACCACCAAGCAGGAGCGAGGCCAGTGGGCTTACCTGATGCTGAATTTTACACCCGATTTTCTGGCTAGATAGTAAGCAACTATCGTTTTAACAAAGAGCCGCTTCACGTATGTGGGCGGCTTTTTCTGTGTTAAAGCCCATGCTATTAGTTGGGTAAGAATGTGTAAAGGGTTGCTGTAAAGAACTATACTTTGATGCGTTTGACTTACTCCTTTTCTGGCCGCAAGTAAAGTTCATGTTCTAGCAGTTTTCCTACCAACGGATGCCTGCTATCCGCTAAAAAATTAGCAAAACCTATCGTTCCTCAAACCAACCAAACCAGGTTACGGCATTATCTATAAGTATAAAACTATAGGTTATTTGGCATCTAACTGTAACCAAAAGTACTATAGTATGTAAAACTGCTCAGCCAGATTTCGTTTTTTTAAGTTTTTACCTGGTTTATGGATCCAAATTATTATCACGTATTGTCGAATCATTTTATAAGCCAGGTAAAAGAATACGCCATTTTTGCCATGGATACAAAGGGCGTGATAACCACCTGGAACCTGGGCGCCGAACGAATTAAAGGCTATACCGAGGAAGAAGCTGTGGGGAAATACTATGGCATGTTATTTTGTGAAGAAGACCAAGCAAGAGGTAAACCTGAAGAAGAGCTGGAGCTTACAAAACTAAACGGGAAACACGAAGATGAATGGTGGAGAAGAAAAAAGGACGGCTCTGCCTTTTGGGCCAATGTATCGTTAAACGCCATTTATAACAACAATAATGAGCTGGTTGGGTTTACAAAGGTTACCAAAGACCTTACTGACAGGAAAATACATGAAGATACTTTGACGAAGAAAAACGAAGAGCTGTCTAAAGTAAACAAAGACCTGGATCATTTCATTTACATTGCCTCGCACGACCTGAAAGCTCCGATCCTTAACATTGAGGCACTGGTAAACTATTTGCGTGAAGGATTTGAAAATAAATGCATTCTACGGGAAGAGGACGCTATAAAGCTTTTTGACCATATTCAGGCATCGGTGCACCGGTTTAAAGATACTGTAGAAGACTTAACAACTATAAACCGCCTGCAGCGCAGCTTAGACGATAACAAAAACAGCGAGCTGATAAACGTGCAGGAGGTTTTTGACAGTGTGCTGGCTGATATGACCTACCTGTTCGATAAATTTCAGATACCCTGCCGGATAGACACCAAATTTGAAGTAACCGAGCTTAACTTCTCGCGCGCAAACTTCCGGAGCATACTTTACAACCTGGTAAGTAACGCCATAAAATACAGGTCTAATACACACGCATGCAAAATATCGGTGCGAACCATGCGCAGTGAACAGGGCATGGTGTTGAAGGTAAAAGATAATGGACTGGGCATAAGCAAACAAAACCAGGCGCAACTATACACAATGTTCAAACGCTTTCATTCGCATGTCGATGGCAGCGGCATCGGGCTGTACATCACCAAACGCATCATAGATAATGCCGGTGGCTCCATTGAAATAAATTCCGATGAAGGGGAGGGAACGGAGTTCAGAGTGTATTTTAAGGACTGATCTAACTTTGTATGTAGGCGTTGATTTTCTGAAGCTAGATGGCTTATTTACTGGTAAGCCAGTGAAGGGCAACAGCTTTGTTACTAAAGTTTTGCACCTCGTAAGGTAACTGGCCTTTTGCCTGTATCAGAAACTGCGCTATACTTTGTTCCCGTTCTGCATCCGCCGATACCACCCGCGCCAGCTTCTGAAGCCTGGAATTTACCAGTCCCAACGTTAACTGGTGTAGCAACTGGTTAAAAGCTGCGCCATTCACGTCTATGCGGCTCTTGCTCGAATCAAACAAAAATCTTTTAATGTCATAACTGGTCAGCACATCTACCACTATCGACAAGGCCTTATGTATATGAAGTAGTTCAAACTCCTGAATATCGGGGCACGGAACACTGAGCACATCTGTATTGGCATCATATTCCAGCTTCAGAAAACCATCTTCGTGTAGTATCATAACAAAGGTAAATTACAATTGATAAGATACGCATTTTACTATAATTGCAACTATAGTAGCTGGAAATTTATACCCTGGTTTTTCAAACTGTTTACCTCGTGTATCTATCGTTACCTATAGTTTAAATAGTAATTTGAGCCGATGTATGAGGGTTTTGCTTTGTGTATGTTAATATAAAAATTGTTGTCACTCTTCTAACGAATGAAATCATTCATTCTGAAATCTATAGTTTGTGCTTTGGTATTTGGTGTGCCAGTATTGTTGCTGTAAGCACATGAACTATAGTTTAAGCTCTGTTTTTTGTTTTTTAGAACTTTTGTAGCCAGTATTTTGTCGCAGAAAAAGAGTTGTGGCAGCTGTATACGGGAATAGTAAATTTCTGTTAATTTTACTCCTGCTAGTGGTTGGTGTGTGTAGTGGATATTTGTAATAATTTCTATAGTTTAACAGAAGTGCTTTGGTAAGGTTAGCGAAGTTTGCAGCAATTTGTTTAGTTGTCGGGTTAGTTAGTTGCAAAAGTAACGAAGCCCCGGCTCCGGAAGTAATTCCTGATTTTGTGCAAGTACCGATAGTTGAATCTGTTACCCGGCAGCTGACAGAAGTTTCGGGGATTGCCGATAGTAAAAGAAACCCGGGCAATTTGTGGGTGCATGAAGATGGCGGTAATCCGGCGCAACTATACCTGCTGCAACACAACGGCGCTACAGTGAAAACGGTTTTCCTTAAAGGTGCTGCCAACCGCGATTGGGAAGATATGGTGCTGGCTGATAACGATCTGTACATAGCCGACATAGGGGATAATGAAGGCAGGCACGAGCATAATACCATCTATAAATTTCCGGAGCCAAGTGCTACTACAGATACCGTTTATAGTTACGAAAAGATAGATTTTAAATACCCGGATGGTGCTCACGATGCCGAAGCATTCCTGGTCGACCCGCAAAGCAAAGCCATCTTTATCATCACGAAACGAGACAATTCCTCCCGAATTTACAAGCTCAATTACCCATACACCCGTGCGGGTATACTTACCGCTGAACTGGTAGGCAACCTGCCATACAAAGGTGTGGTTAGCGCGGCGCTGGCAGCAAATGGCAAAGGCATAATCATAAAAACATATAACAGCCTTTTTTACTATTCACGAACACCTAACCAAAGTATAGATAAAACGCTGCGCGGCAACTATAGCATTTTGCCTTATAACCTGGAGCCCCAAGGCGAAGCAGTTACTTTCTCGGTGGATGCAAAAGGGTACTACACCCTAAGTGAGAAAGCCTATAAAGACGAAGTGAACCTGAACTTCTACAAGATGCATTAGTGCATACATCAGGATAAAAAATTCTAAAGCCACGCTAGGTAACTATAGCGTGGCTTTGATGTTGATGCACCTTTGCCGTAAGGTGTACTGCTTATTTACGTGCAATATAATTTAAATTGCACCTTTAACGCTAAACTATAACTTATGCCCCAACGCCAGGTATACCGCATGCCCAAAGCCGGCTCTATCAGCGATCTGACACTTAAGACCGAAAGCATGGATAAGCCCGCAGCCGACGAGGTTTGTGTGAAGGTAAAAGCCATTGGGCTTAATTTTGCCGATATTTTTGCCATGCAGGGGTTATATAGTGCTACACCGTCAGGTTCTTTTATTCCGGGCCTTGAATTTTCGGGAGAAGTGATAGTGGTTGGCGAAGCTGTAACCGATATTAAACCAGGCACGCGTGTAATGGTCGTTACAAAGTTTGGCGGCTACGTATCGCACATCAACTTAAACCATAGGTATGTTATTGCGCTTTCGGATAGCTGGACTTACGAAGAAGGAGCGGGCTTTCTGGTGCAAGGCTTAACAGCTTATTATGCGCTCACCACCCTGGGTAACCTGCAACCAGGTATGTCGGTGTTGATACACAGCGCTGCCGGCGGCGTAGGCATACTGGCAAACCGGATCTGTAAAAAACTTGGGGCCTATACCATTGGCACTGTTGGCAGCATAAGTAAAGTTGATTTCCTGCTGAAGGATGAAAAATATGATGCAGTTATAGTCAGGGACAATGCTTTTTATGATCAACTGAAAGCTACCCTCGGTAACAAGCCCCTTAACCTGATACTGGAATGCATAGGAGGTAAGGTATTAGCCCAGGGCTGGAAGGCGCTGGCACCGATGGGGAGGATGGTAGTATATGGAAATGCCAGTTTTACCAGCCATACTGCAAAACCAAACTACCTGAGCCTGATCTGGAAATACCTGTGGCGGCCCAAAATAGACCCCTTGCGTTTGCCCACCGAAAATAAATCGCTGATGGGCTTTAACCTGATTTACCTCTACGAACAAACAGACAGAATGCTTGGGTTGTTACACGAACTACAGGCACTGGACCTGAAGCCGCAACACATTGGCCACACCTTTCCTTTTTCGCAGATGCACGAAGCTATACACCTTTTTCAGCAGGGCAAAACCGTTGGTAAAGTTGTGGTAACCCTGGATTAGCTTGCAATAGTTTAACAAGGTATGGTTTGATAAAATATAACTATAGTTATAAGCTGCTTCGTATTGATCTGGATATAATAAAACTATAGCAGATGGTTTTAGCTGATATAGTTTCTGTTAGATTAAAAGCATTTCCGGGGTAACTATAGGTTAAAGTCTATTTCGATCGCTTGGTATACCCGAAAGTGGCTCTTCTTTTTCGGGTGTAGTATTTCTTTAGTTTGGTTAACTTACTTTCTGGGTTTCTGCATTCAGTCTCGGATTGGTGGGTAAAATGGCAGGCCGGGCAATACAACAGGTTATGTTGTTGATGCAGTTCTGCAATCCCGTCTTCAAACTGTTTTAGGTAAGCTATTATAGTTAATGTACCAAAAGCTGCGATGGAGGTAAGTAAAAATTCAATGATCATGGCAGTAAAGGGTTAGGCTAAAAGAATAAACTGAATACAAAATACATTGTATGAAGGAATTGTATTATGTAGTTTGATGTATTAACCTCACTTCCTGAATTTTTATTGTTTCAGTGCTTAACCTTTTTTATAGTACAACGTAGGCACCTGCCCACTTAAGTTACCGGGTTACAAAGGTCTCCCACTATAAAACTAGAGTAATGTTAACAGCAAAGGCTAAGCTATCGTCTAAACTCAACAATTTATAAATTGAGTATTTGAGCTGTGAAGATATTTGCAACTATAGTTCATTATAACAAGGGAAATGAGCAGTAACTATTGTAACATGTAAGCAACACTCTGGACATAATTTGCAATGACAGCCGGAACTTAATTTAGTTAATAGCTAATGAGTTTGAGAGGAGGGTATGTAGAACCACAAAGTATATAAAACAAAAAAGGCTCCCCGTCTGGGAGCCTTTTTTGTTATGATAAGTTTATAAAAAACTTTTCAACTTTTAGCCATGTGTATTTACGGCCACTCTCCACGTAAGGTTACTGCTGTTGTGAAAATAATTTAAGTCTTATTTAAAAAAGTGCGCTTAACGTCTAGAATCAGGGTTTTTAAACATAAATTATTTTTCAGGCATCAGCCAGGTCCATAGCTTTTAGGTAGGTTTTGCAAGTAATAAGGTTAAATTATTAGCCACACCACTGCGAAAGTTAAAGGCACAATTGCCTGCTTTTGCACGTTATGGAGGTATGGATTATTTTGTAGATAAGGGTTCGGTTGTAAGGCAGATCTGGGGCAAAAGCGATACGATACTTTTTATTTTTGCAGGTGCCGCCGCCGAGTTTGCTTTAAACAAAGCCGTAGACTGGCTATACTATACCGGCAGGCTTCCGTCTGACCCGCTGGGGCGTCTGTTTACGACCGTAACCTACGCCCGCAAAATTGTTTTCTCTGAAAAGGGTGCAGCACACCGGGCTATAGATGCCATGGCTGCCATACATGCTACAGTTGAAGCAAAGCGGGGCTATAGCATTCCTGACTGGGCGTACCGTGATGTACTTTACATGCTGATAGATTACTCTATTCGCGCTTACGAAGTGTTGGAAAGAAAGCTGACCAGTGCAGAAAAGAGAGAAGTGTTCAACGTTTTTTACAGGGTGGGCCACCGCATGGGCGTAAAAGACCTGCCGACCACTTACGAACTATGGCTACCTGACCGTGATAAACATTTACAGGAAAACCTGCAGAAAAGTAACTATACTCACGACCTGTTCAGCCAATACAAAAAACACCTGGGCCTTATCCGGTACGCTATCTTACGCGAAGCCCAAACCCTTGTAGTGCCAGCACAGGTGCGTCACCTTTTAGGTTTCCGTGGCAGGTCGTGGTTATGGCCAATGCTAGGGTTATATAAACTCAGCCGGTACGTGCACGCAGATAAACTTTTTAAAGCGCTCCTAATGCCTCCGGCCTACAAATCCGAAATAAGTGCCTTAGATGCTGTTCCGAATTCCTAAATAATTTAGCACTGCCTGATTTTAGTAAGAAGCTGTTTAGTGTTTTCAATTGTAATGCATAAACCTGCCGTTGTTGGTGTTTTCACCGACAACTATACTTTAACCCATTGGTGCTTGCTGGTGAAAACACGCAGCAAGGGCAGCAAAAACGATTTTCTGTGAAACACTAAACAGGTTCTAACCTAAAATCCTGAGAGTATTTGCTTTAAGGTTCATTTTATGATCTGGTAAAAGCATCCGAACTATAGGTTGGCTGGCAGCATCACATAATCTTCCTCAACAAAAACTAAAATTATAGCGCACTTTAAGCCCCCAATTATACCCAGAATATACTTTAAACGCAGATATAGTGCTATTTCAATGCCTACTTCGATTAATAAAAAATATTATTCAAAAAATTTAAATTTAATTAGACTATATATGATGCTCTTCGTAAAAAACTGGAAGCGCAGAAAAATGCACAATAGGGTAAAGCAACGCGGCCCTCAGGTATAATTTAACTGGTAAAGCAGGCATTTGCTGGCATGCTAAAAATGGGTAGAGGTATTTTAGCAAGGCCAATAGGCTGAAAGTTGTGTGCTATGCGCGAACCGGAGTTTGAATCTTACGTCTCACCTTAAACCCAACTGCTATGAACTGCCGCTTCTGCAAACACCCGCTCCACAACAAATTTGTGGACCTGGTAAGCTCGCCGCCATCCAACTCTTTCCTTACCTCGGAGCAGCTGAACGAACCAGAACCCTACTTTCCGCTTACCATTTATGCATGCACCAACTGTTACCTGGTGCAGGTAGATGAATATAAAAAAGCGGAAGAAATCTTTAACAGCGACTATGTATATTTTTCGTCTTACTCTAAAAGCTGGGTAGATCATGCCAGGCGGTATGTAGAGGAAATGATTGACCGGTTCGGGTTTGACGAAAACTCCTATGTGATAGAAATAGCCTCTAACGACGGCTATCTGTTGCAGCACTTTAAAGCGCACCATGTGCCAGTGTTAGGTATAGAGCCAACTAAAAATACAGCCAACGCAGCCATATTAAAAGGTATACCTACCATTACAGAATACTTTGGGTCTGAGTTTGCCCGGAAACTAAGCAGGCAAAAAAAGAAGGGCAACCTGTTGATAGGCAATAACGTGCTGGCCCACGTACCGGATATTGACGATTTTGTGGAAGGCCTGAAAGTAGCGTTGCGCAGGTATGGTGTTATTACCTTAGAGTTTCCGCATTTGCTCCGGTTAGTGGAGGAGTGCCAGTTTGATACCATCTATCACGAGCACTTTTCTTATCTCTCGTTTACAACCGTAAAAAAAATATTTGAAGCCCACGCCCTGGAGATGTTTGACGTGCAGGAACTGCCAACACACGGCGGCTCGCTGCGCATATTTGCCAAGCACAAAAAAGACAAGTCTAAACCCATTTCGGATAACGTACAGGCCCTGTTAGATAAAGAAGAAGCTGCCGGCTTAACCACCCCGGATTTTTACCGAAACTTCCAGGAACGTGTTGATACGATAAAGTATGGCCTGCTTAACTTTTTGATAGAACAGAAACTACTGGGTAAAAAAGTGATCGGGTATGGGGCGGCAGCTAAAGGCAATACCATGCTGAACTATGCTGGCATAAAAGGCAACGACCTGATACATTTTGTACTGGATGCAGCACCATCCAAGCAAGGTAAATACCTGCCAGGCAGCCACATACCGGTTTACGACGAAAGCAAGATCTGGGAATACCAGCCCGACTACATCCTGATACTGCCCTGGAACCTGAAAGAAGAAGTTATGGCACAGCTGTCGTATGTGAGCGCCTGGGGCTGCCGATTTGTAACCTGTATACCAACTACCCAGATACATGACTATAAACCTGAAAGCGCCACAGTGTAAGCCTGTTTCTGAGAGCAAGGGAGCGCAGATGCATGACTTGGTTCAGGAACTATACCCGATCTGCAGGAGCATTACCGGCGATGGCGTTCGGCAGACATTACGTATACTGCAGCAGCATATTCCGTTGGAAATAAAGGAAGTGCCTACGGGTACACCCGCCTTCGACTGGGTGGTGCCAAAAGAGTGGAACATACGGGATGCCTACATTAAAAATGAACGAGGAGAGAAGGTTGTCGATTTTGCTGAACACAATCTGCATGTTGTAAACTATAGCACCCCGGTAGAAACCTATTTGCCACTGGCGGAACTGAAGAAACACCTGCATACCTTACCGGACCAGCCGGGGCTTATTCCTTACAAAACATCGTACTATAAACCAGATTGGGGTTTTTGCCTGACGCACGAGCAATACCTTGCCCTGGAAGACGGCATGTATGAAGTTTGTATAGATGCCAGTTTAGAAGACGGCTCGCTTACCTACGGCGAATACGTAATACCCGGCGAAAGCACCGATGAAGTGTTGCTATCCTGCCATGTGTGCCATCCGTCGTTGTGTAACGATAACTTATCGGGAATAGTGGTGGCTACGTATTTGGCAAAGGCCCTGCAGCAACAGCATAACAAGTTTACTTACCGTTTTTTGTTTGTGCCCGGCACCATTGGCTCTATTACCTGGCTTAGCCAGAACGAGGAAAAGATACCGGCTATAAAACATGGCCTGGTGCTTACCTTGCTCGGAGATGAGGCTGGCTTTACCTATAAACGCTCGCGCGAAGGCAACTATAAAATTGATACCGTGGTGGAGCATTTGCTGGCCGAAAGCGGCAAAAAATACCAGGTGATCGACTTTTTCCCGTATGGGTACGATGAGCGCCAGTATTGCTCGCCTGCCTTTAACATGCCGGTGGGTTGCCTGATGCGCTCGCAGCATGGCCAGTTCCCGGAATACCACACCTCTGCCGATGACCTTGCTTTTGTGAAGCCTGCTCAGTTAGAGGAATCGCTTATATTTCTGGAGGAGGTACTGGATGTGCTGGAAAACGATGCGACTTACCTGAATACCAACCCCAAGTGCGAACCCCAACTGGGTAGGCGCGGCTTATACGATTCCCTGGTCGGTAAATCAGATAAAAAATCGAGGGAGATGGCTATGTTCTGGATCCTGAACTTATCGGATGGGCGCTATAGTTTACTGGCTATCGCTAAACGATCTGGCATCCCATTTAAAATTATAAAAGTAGTAGCCGGCGTGCTTATTTCACATGGCTTGCTGATACCTGCTGTATATAATGCTGCTGAATAGTAAAATGTCGCTTTCGGGGGTTAGGGTGTTGGTAACCGGCGCCACCGGCTTTATCGGAAAACACCTGTGCCGGCAGCTGCTTAGCCAGGGCGCTATAGTTCATGCTGTGTCTCGCAGCGAACATACACCGGAAGAAGCTATAACCTGGTGGCAAAGTAAGTTAGAGACAAAAACAGAAGTAGAGCAATTGTTGGATGCTACGCGTCCAGATGTTATCTATCACTTGGCTGGTGCAGTCAGCGCTTCACAGGAAATAGAATGGGTGCAGCCGACATTTACCAGTTTGCTGCAAAGCACCTTATTTCTGCTGGAGGCCGTTACAGTAAAGAAAAACTGCCGGCTGCTACTTACCGGCTCCCTGAACGAACCTGTTGGCGATGCCGATGCAATACCTTCTTCGCCGTATAGTGCTGCCAAATGGATGAGTTCGGGGTATGCGCGCATGTTTCATCATCTTTACCAGACGCCTGTAGTTATACTCCGGCTATTTATGGGCTATGGCCCAGGGCAACCTGCCAACAAGGTAATTCCTGCAACTATAGCAACTTATCTGCAAGGCAAGTCTCCCCAACTTACCACTGGCAGCTTTACTACCGACTGGATCTATATCGATGACCTGGTAAGCGGTTTACTGGCGGCAGCAACTGCCCCAGATATAGAAGGTAAAACTATAGACCTTGCCTCCGGCGAAACTGCTTCTGTAAAAGACATCGCGCTGCTCCTGAAGGCTATCCTGCACTCCCCGCTAACCCCACAATTTGGCAGCCTGCCTGACCGGAAGGAAGTGTACGTGCGAGTAGCTGATGTAGCGCCAGCCCGTGAGCTTTTGCAGTGGCAGGCACAGGTGCGTTTAAAAGAAGGCTTGATAAAAACGGCTAACTGGTATCAGCAACTAGCAAGCAAAAACTTAGCGCATTCTATTTTATCTGAATAGCCTTAACGCTACCATTTTAGCCACACTTCTTATGGAAGCACCCATACAGCAACTATAGCTTTACTATAGCCAACACAGGTTTGTGTTTGAGATGCTATTTATAATTATAAAATTGAAACATATTAATTTGAATGCTGTAAAATACTAAGCTATAAGCTTAGCTATAGTATAACACCAACAGGTGGTTTTAGGGAAAGTAAATAGCTACTACAGAAAGATGGCAGCACTGGTATCTAATCTTTATTGAGCGAATGGAGAGAGCGCCTACCATATTGGTAACCGGGAGTGCCGGGTTTATCGGGCATCATCTGTTCGCTAAACTACAGCAGGCAGGTTATGCCGTTGTAGGCCTCGATTCAATAAACGCTTTTTATGACCCTGAATTAAAGTATAGCCGGCTGGCCGCGCAGGGCTTTGAAAGAGAAGAGATCAGCTATAACAAGGTTATCCGAAGCAAGTATTTCCCGAACAATGCCTTTGTGCAGCTCGACCTGACCGATGAGCAGGGAATGAAAACGCTGTTTGAAGAGCAACGGTTTGATGTGGTGATTAACCTGGCAGCGCAGGCCGGCGTGAGGTATAGTTTGGAGTGCCCCCGGTCTTATATAGACAGCAACATTGTAGGCTTTGTAAACCTGCTGGAGTGCTGCCGCCATTTTCCGGTAAAACACCTGCTGTTTGCCTCCTCCAGCTCGGTTTATGGTAATTCTGCCGAGAAACCTTTTCATCCTGATCAGCGCACCGACCAGCCTGTATCGTTATATGCCGCTACCAAAAAAGCCAACGAAGTGCTGGCCTATAGTTACGCGCACCTTTACAACATACCAACTACCGGGCTCAGGTTTTTTACGGTGTATGGCCCCTGGGGCAGGCCCGATATGGCCTACTATAGTTTCACGAAAGCGATACTGGAAGGCAACCCGATCAGTGTTTTTAACAACGGCGACATGTACCGCGACTTTACGTATGTGGATGACGTGGTAAACAGCATCCTAAAACTGATGCCGCTTTCTCCGGCCACTACTGCTGAACCTAACCCTGTTGTACCTTTTAAAATTTACAACATTGGTAACAACAAACCCGAACATTTACTGGAACTGATAGCCATACTGGAGCGCCTGCTGGGCAAAAAAGCCATTTTAGACCTGAAGCCGATGCAGCCCGGCGATGTGTATTGCACTTATGCCGATGTAGACGACCTGATGCAAACTATAAACTATAAGCCAACCACCACCCTGGAACAAGGCCTGACCCGCTTTGTGGATTGGTACAAACAACAGTACGTGCCTGCAAAAGAGAATACCCTGGAGCACTTGTAAGGCGCCTGCAACCGATAGATTTATCTGATAATCAAAAGTTAACGATAAGCACCTGACCTGTATGAAGCCCGAAACCTTAACCATACTTGTGCCTGTTTATAACGAGACAGAATGCCTGCCGCGTTTCTGCGAATCGATGGATGCGTTTCTGGAGCAGGCCCCCATGCCTACGCAGGTTTTGTTTATAAACGACGGCTCAACAGACGGCAGCCTGCAACAGATACGGGAAATATGTAACCGCAACCCCAACTATAGCTACCTTTCTTTTGACCGCAACTATGGCTTAAGCACTGCCATCAAAGCCGGAATTGATAAAGCGGAAAGCACCTACATTGGCTACATCGATTCAGACCTGCAGACTTCTCCGCTAGATTTTCTGCTCTATTTCGAGTACCTGCCAGCGTACCAGATGGTGAACGGCATCAGGGCAAAACGCAAGGACACGGTCATAAAAAAAATGTCGTCTAAAATTGCGAATAACTTCCGGCGCCTGATGATAAACGATAACATACAGGACACCTGCTGCCCGCTAAAAATTATGGATGCAACCTACGCCAAACGGGTCCCTTTTTTTGATGGCATGCACCGGTTCCTGCCGGCGCTGATACAATTGCAGGGCGGTAAGGTAAAGCAACTGCCGGTGCAGCATTTTGAGCGCTACGCAGGCACAGCCAAGTACCACCTTTTAAACCGCTTGTGGGGTCCGTTAAACGACACGTTTGCTTTCCGGTGGATGCGGAATCGCTACATTAACTATAGGATAGCCGAACAGGAAATTCACCAACCGCTTATAAAGCATGAGCAGGTCTGAGATAGGGGTATATGGCTTAGGCTTACTGGCGCAACTGCTTTTTTCCTCCAGGATACTGGTGCAATGGATTCGCTCTGAAAAAGCCGGGGAAGTTCTTTCGCCTACCTCTTTCTGGACCTTTAGTTTGCTGGCCTCTTTTTTACTGATGGTGTACGGCGTACTGCGCAACGACCTGGTTATCATTGGTGGGCAGGTGATCTCTTATTTTATTTACATGCGCAATCTGAGGTTCAAGAACGTGTGGCAGGAGTTGCCTGGCTGGGTAAGGTGGCCTTCTATACTTTTTCCGATGGCCGCCCTGCTTTGGCTAATTTTCGGAGATGTCTATAGTTTGCAGTATATCTGGAAGCATAGCCACATCGCCGATTCGCTGGTGATATGGGGAGGAGCAGGGCAGGTGATTTTTACCTTACGGTTCGTGTACCAGTGGTATTACTCCGAAAAAGCGCAGGAGTCTATTTTGCCAAATGGTTTCTGGGTGATAAGCTTGATCGGTAGCCTGATGATCATGTCCTACGCTGTGTTCCGTCTTGATCCGGTTTTGTTTATAGGGCAGATTTTTGGTGTGGTAGCTTATAGCCGTAACCTGTACATCGGGCTGCGCAATCAAAAAACATCGCAAACGGTTACGAGCTGACACAATTATATGCCGTTACAACATGGGCTATTCCGGGGCCGCAGTTACTGGTTTATCTTACTGATTTTATTGGCTGCCCTGCTTTATAACCTGGGTGGCTGGGGCGTGCTGGAAACAAGCGAAGCGCGTTACGCCGAGATCAGTAGGGAAATGCTTGCCTCCCGCGACTGGCTGCATCCGCAACTGCTGGGTATAGGCCACTACCATAAGCCGCCGGTAACCTATGTTATTTCTGCTGCTGGTATGGCGCTTTTAGGAGTTAACGGGTTTGGCGTCAGGTTTTTTCTGCAATTGTCTTTTTTGCTGCAGGCCTTGCTGGTATACCAACTGGGGTGGCTTCTTTTCAGAGATAAAGGAATAGCTATAGTTGCGCTGGTAGTGTATGTCACCATGCCAGCCGTACTTATCTCAGCCCGCAACCTCACCACCGATTCCTTTCTAACAACCTTCGAGCTGTTGGCGATCTGGGCATGGGTGAAGTATAAATATAAAAGTAAAGCGGCATGGCTATACTTGTTCTATAGTTTGCTGGCGGTGGCATTTCTTACCAAAGGACCCGTGGGGCTTATTTTTCCGGTGCTGGTGGTACTGGCGATGGCTAACTATAGGTCGGCGGCAACCAAGCACCACACCATGCATTATATAGTTGGGTTTATGGTGTTTCTGGGGCTGAGCGCGTCGTGGTACGTATATTTAATGCTGCAAAACCCGCAGTTTGTAGATTACTTTTTAATGAAACATACCGTAGAGCGGTATGCAAATCCGGAAGCGTTCAGTCGCTCAAAGCCCTGGTGGTTTTACCTCGTGCTTGCCCCTTTACTTAGCCTGCCCTGGTCGGCTATGTTGCTGCTCAATTTAAAAAAAATCAGAGCTCTACCTGCAAAGGATAAGCGCCTTTTTATACTCTGGCTGCTGGTGCCGCTTGTCTTTTTTTCGCTCTCGGGCTCAAAACTGATCCTGTATATTCTGCCGTTGTTTGCCGGGTTGGCCCTGTTAACAGCCTGGCTGCTGCAGGAGTTATTAGAAAATAAGCTGCGCAGAAGCGTAACAGCTGCGCTTGTTTATTATGGCATACTGGCTTTGGCATTTATAGTCGCCCCGCTTATACTAGCTGAGATACAGGTACCCATTTGGTGCTATATTTTTCCGGGGCTGATGCTGGCAGGTTTATACTTTATCTGGCGTAGTGATTCGAATGATTTATCAAAACTATTGGCAGGCGCTTTGGTATTTACAGTATTGTTGCTTCCTTTTTCTACGCACCTGTTAGGCAATAACCAAGAACAGGTCAACAGCACTTCGCAGGTGGCTGCAGCCCTGCAAAAGCCGGAACTGGCGCAACGCCGTGTTATAGTTTACGATCAGTTGCTGCCTTCGCTGGCTTTTGAATTGAACCGTAATTTTGTAACCATACAGGACAAGAACCGCCACCTGAACCGCGAGACCCAGTTCGAGACCAACGAAAACTGGCGGCAAAACCTGCTAAACCCCGCCCGCGCACAAGACTCTATTGCCCTGGTTAACCTGCTGCAGCAAAATATTGTGCTTATAGTTAAAGGAGAGCTACCCCCAAATAGAAAATGGCTTACCCAGAACTGCAGCTATAAGCAAAAAATAGGCAAATGGGTGTTGCATTATTAAGTACCCTACAGGCAGTTTTACACTTCTGTTTCCTATAGTTTACAGCTAAGCTATAGTTTATCCTGAATCTTATTCTGTTCCTTTTTGTAATTTTACAGCCTGCTTTCTGAAAGCATTGTGGCGGGAGCAGTTTAAGGAAAGCCTTTTTATGAATTTGAAGCATACAGAACCGGGGTACATGGTTCAGTTAGATGGCCTCAGAGCCATTGCCGTAGCTATAGTTATCCTTTTCCATTGGACGCCTGAGGTGAAAGAGACCGGGCTGGGTGGCCTGGGAGTGCAGCTGTTTTTTGTACTGAGTGGCTACCTGATAACGGGCATATTGCTGGATGCCCGCACAAAAGCGGAACATTTAGGAGCCAGTAAAGCACAGATCGTTAAAAGTTTTTATGCCCGTCGTTTCCTTCGAATCTTCCCGCTATATTACCTGGTTATAGGGGTGGCTGCACTGCTGGGTTCTTACAATGTGCTGCACTACCTGGGGTGGCACCTGGGCTATCTTACCAATTTTGCTATTTTCCGGGAAGGGTTCTGGATAGGAGAGGCCTCACATCTGTGGTCGCTTGCCGTGGAAGAGCAATTTTACCTGTTCTGGCCTTTTGTTATCCTTTTCACGCCCAGGCGCTACTTAACTGCAACTATAGTTGGGTTTATACTGCTTGCCCCCGTTTTTAAACTTACCTGCGCTTATTTTGATATAGGTGGGGCACGTCTGGGAGTATTGCCTATAAGTTCGTTTCATTACTTAGGGGCCGGTGCGTTGCTGGCTAAACTCGGGAAAAGCGAGCGGTTTAAACAGGATGCCGGCTGGCGTAAAAAGCTGGCTGTTACGGTTAAAGTGGCCGGTATAGTTGGGCTCACGTTCTTTACCTTATGCCAGTTTTACCCGCAGGTGTTAACCTTTAACGCTGCTATAGTTATTCTCCGCGAATTTGCCCTGATCTGTTTATTTCTGAGCATGACTATGGGTGCTGCCTATGGGTTTGATGGTTTAGGAGGTAAATTGCTGGCTTCCAAACCAATGGTCTTTATCGGTCAGATCAGTTATGGGCTATACTTGCTGCATAATTTTGTACCCTATTTTATCACCAAACATTTTCAGAACAATAACATAGTAGTTGGTAAATCGCTGGGTTCGGGTGCGTTGCTTGTTGTCTATAGTTTGGTTTTGCTAGGGCTTAGTGCTGCTTCCTGGTTCTTTTTCGAGCGCAAATTGAACAAGTATAAGAGCTGCTTTCCGTATGTACTAAAGCAGCAAAAGAAAGCAGTTATTGCCTGAAAGTGGTGGAGTGATGGAACTTAACAGCCGCAATTCATTTTATAGGTTTCCGCTATAGTTGGTCTCACCAAAGGCTGACAGCGCCGCAAAATATTGTGCAGGGTTGTTCGTTCAGAATAGCAAAATAGCAGCAGGCTGGTAGTTAAACTTTTTTAATATTTCCTGAAGATAGCTTATATTCAGAGCTGTTTTTAGCGTCGTTTCTTATGACCATTCTTAGAGTACAGTTTTCATTGTTTCGCTGGGTTACAGCACTTGTTTTTGGTTTGCTACTTGTTTCGTGCCAGGGTTCGGAAGAGGAAAAGCTGCACGAACAGCTTACTGCGCAGCACGAAGACGAAACCCGGGAGACCATTGAAGTGCCGGCTTCGTTTACCGCCGCAAGTGCCAAAAAGCTCAACCACCAGCTCGATTCTATTTTTCATTACCTGCATAAAAAGAAAGGGTTTAACGGCACCGTGCTGGTTACCAAATACGACCAGGTGATGTACAAAGGCGCGTTTGGCTATGCTGATTTTCGCCCGAAAGATACGCTTAGCACCGAAACCTCTTTTCAGCTGGCTTCGGTTTCAAAGCAGTTTACGGCTATGGCTGTAATGATGCTGAAAGAGCAGGGCAGGCTGAACTATGACGACAGCGTACAGCAATATTTACCAACTTTTCCGTACAAAGGCATCACCATACGCCAACTGCTCAATCACCGCTCCGGGCTGGCCAACTATACCTATTTCAGCGATGAACTATGGCCCGACCGTAACAAACCCATTTCCAATACCGATGTGGTAGATATGATGGCCAAGCACCAGCCAAAAGTATATTACCAGCCCAACACACACTTCGATTACAGCAATACCGGCTATGCGCTGCTGGCCTCTATTGTTACAAAAGCCTCCGGAATGCCATTTGCCGTTTTTGTGCAGAAGTATATTTTTAAACCCCTGAAAATGGACCATACCTTTACTTACAGTAAGGATTTGGCAACTATAGCTGGCAAAGTAGCAACCGGGCACACCGGTGGCCGTCGCGAACGATACCCCGATTACCTGGACACCGTGCTGGGCGACAAAGGCGTTTACTCTACGGTAGATGATCTGTATAAATGGGAGCAGGCGCTTTACACCCAGAAGCTGGTTAAAAAAGAAACCCTGCAGGAAGCATTTACCGGATCCCGGCCAGAAGCAAAGAAGAAAGAAGACTATGGTTTTGGCTGGCGCATAAAGCAGCTCGAGGATAGCGGCGATACCGTGGTATACCATGCGGGTTTATGGCACGGCTACACGTCTTATCTGCTCCGTAATCCTAAAGACCATAGCGCCCTCATCATCCTGAGCAACGTGCCCAATGGCAGCTTAAATTACCTGGAAGAACTGCGTCGTTTCCTGTACCCGGCTAAGCAAAATACGGCAACGCTGGCCCACAAAAATTAAACTATAGTTACTCCCTTAACCATGATTTCAGGATTTGCTGTTGCAGGGCTGTTGGGTTAGCGAGTGGTTTAGTCTCAAAGTTTTTAAGTTTCTGTTTGCCTATAGTGGCTTTTAGTTCTAGTTCCGGGCCTTTACCAGCTACCTGTAAGTTTACCAGATCGCCAGGTTTTGCCATGTTCATCAGTTTTTTATAAGTCTCTGCATCAGCCTTAGAGCCGTTAATTTTCAGCAATTTGTCGCTTTTTCTCAGTCCCGCATTCCAGGCCGGAGATTTCCAGTCTATGTCAGCTACCACTAAAGTATCGTCCTGCATTCTGGTTGTAATGCCCAGGTAGGCGCCCGGCTGTTCTGTTGCGGTGGTGTCTATAGCCAGGCCTGCGTAAGCAAAGTATTTCGGGTAGTTTATAGGCTTGGTAGTGGCGGTATATTCTTTTAGTTCTGTTAACGGTGTGCCTGCCATTTTTTCGCTTGCTTCCCAATATTCTGCTTCGGTGTAGCCACGTCCTTTTTTCTGGTAGTATTCCTGGTACAGGTAGCGCATCACATCGTCCAGCGATTTCTGGTTTCCGGATTCGTGGCGTATCTTAAAATCAAGCAACATGTTGAGCACCGGCCCTTTGTCGTATACCGAGATGGTTTTATTAAATTCATCGGTAGTGCTGCCAAAAGGCCCGTCAGACCAGGTGTTGTAGCTTGCCTGCGTAGCCGACTGAAACAGCCTCCCGGATTTGTTCTCGTAAGCCATCATGTGTTTGCGCAGGGCATCCAGCACATCTTCCGGGGTTATCAGTCCGGCTTGTCTAAGCACTAAGTTTTCATAGTAAGAGGTGGCGCCTTCTGCTACCCATAGCATGTTTGTCCGGTTCTCCTTGTCGTAATCAAAAGGTCCCAGCTCTATGGGGCGGATGCGTTTAGCGTTGTAGTGGTGGTAGTATTCGTGGGCGATAAAACTTAACAGGCGCTTGCGGCCCTGGGGGTTGTTATATTCCGATCCTTCAAAACTGATGGTGGTTGAGTTCAGGTGTTCGATGCCGCCTCGGCCGGGTCCAATGGCAATAAAGGTGTAATGTCTGTAAGGAATATCCCCGATAAGGCTGCTGGCGCTTTCCACTATCTTTTTTATGTCGGCCATAAACTGTTGCCTGTCAAAGTCGCCCAGCTGGTACCCGATAAACTGGTGCGGCAGGCCGTTTACGGTAAATTCGGGCAGGCGCTCCAGGTTACTTACAAGTATAGGGCTGTCGTATAGTTGGTCGAAGTCTGAAGCAAAAAACTGGTAAGGTTTGCCCGGTACAATGTCAAGTCCGGTGGCTACATCTTTCCAGTTTTTGTAGGGCGCTATAGTTACGGTAACGGGTTGGTTTAGTATGCCGGCAACATGCATAAACATACCCGCCGGCGAAATGTAGGCACGCGTTGTATCGAGGTAATTTTTAGCTACAAACGGGGTAGGGGCTTTTACATCGTAGCGTAAGGCAATTTCAGATTTTCTGTTTTTATAAACCCGCCAGGTATTGGCATTTACTTTTTTCCATTTCAGCGTTTTGCCATCTTTGCCGCTGGCACTAAAATTATCCACGTTGTCGGCATAATTAAGCAGTTGGTAATAACCCGGCGTCCAGGCAGGCATTTTAAAATCTACCGAATCGGCTTTTGCTTTTTTGTAGTGCAGCTGTACCTGGAACGTTTGTGAAGCCGGATCATCCATCGAAACCGTGTAGTGCATGTTACTTTTTCCGTTCTGCGCCAAAGCCGTAGCTGTAGTTGCAAGGCAAAACAGCAGGCATAGCACAAAAGTGTAGCCATGTTTTTGGAGCAGGGGAGTAACTATAGTTTTATACATTTTATGCTGATTTATAGTGTTGATACTAAACGTAGCGGCAGAGTAAGGTAGTAAAATTAAACCTGATTTACTTTATAAAGCAGCGTAAAGTATAGCTACACTTTGAATTGCTCCTGTAAATGATTAAAATTACTTAGCGATGAACAGGTTTTGCCTTTTATCTATAGTTTTAAAATTTGCTGCAGTTTTATACCTATCTACTAATCCGTTAACTATGAACCGAATACATGCAATTTTTCCGGTAATGGCTGTACTGCTTTGGTTTGCTAGTACGCCGCAGGTGCTGGCACAAACCAAGACTTTTACCAGACAGGACACCTTGCGCGGCTCAATAACCCCGGAGCGAGCCTGGTGGGACCTGACCTATTACCATTTATCGGTGCAGGTAAACCCCACGGACAGTACGCTGAAGGGCATGAATGCCATCCACTACAAAGTACTGAAACCGGCGCAGGTAATGCAGATAGATCTGCAGCAACCCATGCAGGTAGATAAAATGGTGCAGAACGGGAAAAACCTTACCTACAAAAGAGACGGAAATGTATACTTTGTACAACTGCCTGATGCCCAGCAAACCGGAACTACACATAAACTGGAAGTGTACTATAGCGGCAAACCAACTGTAAGCACAAACCCACCCTGGAGTGGAGGCATCACCTGGAAAAAAGATGCCAATGGTAACCCGTTTATAGCCAACTCGAACCAGGGCGATGGCGCCAGCATGTGGTGGCCCTGCAAAGATCATATGTACGACGAGCCCGACAGCATGCAGATAAGTGTGCGCGTACCCGAAAACCTGATGGATGTATCGAATGGCAGGCTGCGCCGGGTAGAGCAACATCCGGATAAAACAAAGACCTACCACTGGTTTGTGGCCAACCCGATCAACAACTACGGTGTGAACCTGAGTGTTGGGGATTACGTGCATTTTTCGGAAAAGTATAAAGGCGAGAAAGGGCAGCTGGATTGCGACTATTATGTGCTGCGCGATAACCTAGATAAAGCCAAGGCCCAGTTTAAGGATGTGCCCCGCATGTTGCAGGCTTTTGAGCATTGGTTTGGCCCGTATCCGTTTTATGAAGATGGCTACAAACTGGTAGAAGTTCCGTATTTGGGCATGGAGCACCAGAGCGCTGTAACGTATGGTAATGGCTACAAAAATGGTTACCGGGGCACAGACCTGAGCGGAACCGGCTGGGGGCTCAAATTCGATTTCATCATCATTCACGAATCTGGGCACGAGTGGTTTGCCAACAACATTACCTACAAAGACATTGCAGATATGTGGGTGCACGAAAGCTTCACAAACTACTCCGAGAGCCTATTCCTGGATTACCACTATGGCACTGAGGCCGCAAACGCCTACGTAATTGGTACGCGCAAGAATATCCGCAACGATAAACCGATCATCGGGGTGTATAATGTAAACGAAAGCGGCTCCGGCGACATGTACCCGAAAGGTGCCAACATGCTGCACACCCTGCGCCAGATCGTGAATAACGATGAAAAATGGCGCAGCATACTTCGCGGTCTCAATAAAGATTTTTATCACCAGACCGTAACCACACAACAAATTGAGGATTACCTGAGCCAGCATATTGGCCGCGACCTTTCCCCGATTTTTGATCAGTATCTGCGCGATGTCCGCATCCCGAAACTGGAGTACCAGGTGGAGGGCAAAAAGCTGAAGTATAGATGGAGCAACACGGTGCCGGATTTTAATATGCCTGTAAAAGTGTATGTAAATGGCAAAGCAACATGGCTGGAACCAACCACCACCTGGAAAGAACTGAAAGGCATTAAAAAGAATGCAACCGTTAAAACAGATCCTAACTTTTATATCGAGTCTTCGGCGGAAGTAGCAGCCAGGTAATCTATAGTTAGCTGATTTATAAGTTGTTACGATAGATAATAGTAGCACTAAATATAGTGCAAAGCTGTTGTTAATAAATAAAAGCTAATTTAGTTAGTTAAACCTGTGCTTATACTATTTAATTTAGCGTTTGTGTCTGGCTAGACTTTAACGGGCAGCTAACACAAACTATAGCTAAGTAAGAGTATAAAACGGAAGTTAATTGGTGGCTGACAGGGAGCCACTCCTTTTTAAAGTATGTCTGTACCGGTTACTAACAATTTTTTTAAAGAAAGGCGCAGCTTTACAGAAGTAAAAAAGGAGGTGTTTGGCAGATACTTTGATGCCTGGGGTGAAACAATTTTGCGCAGGGCCAGGGAGTGTGGCGAACAGGAGTTTGTATTTATTGACCTGCTGGCTGTTACCGATCCGGGCGTGTTGGTAGATGATGCTATTCCACTGCACAAAAGCATTATTAAAAGGCCGCTCCTTAACCAGAAACTGCACAACTATAGTTACACTGCCTACAGCGCTCACCAGGAAGCGCTGAAAGAACAATTGGAAGCACAGCCGTACTATCCGGATTTTGTACATCCGCCTTGCCTCTTGCACAACGCTGAAGCGAAAGCTTTGATGGCAGAAAATATAGTTGCATCGGGCAAGTCTTTGGCAATTTTAGACCCTTTCCAGAATAAGTTTACACAGCAGTTTTTGCAGCAGGCAGTTACCACCTGTGGCACCGACCTGTACATGCAGCTCCTCCCCGAAAACGTAGCCAAAGCACTTTCAGGAAAAAAAACCAGCCAGCCGTTACTAGACCTTTTTGGCGACAGGTTAGAGAAGATCAGGGCGTATTGCAGAAAGGAAAAAGACAAAGCCCGCCAGCAGGATTTTATGCTGAGCCAGTTTTCAGCGGTGTTGCAGGCCCACGGCCATTTTACATCCTTGTTTAAAGTAAACCCACCGCAAACAGAGCTGCCAAGTTGTTACCTTTTATTCTCGTCAAGGGACAGCCAGGCGTACCGGATTTTTAAAGAAACCTTACTGAACTATAGCACCTGCCAGGCAGATGGTGTAGCTGAATTTAGTGCCAATTCTTTTCCGAAGCCCCAGTTGCTATTATTTGAGCATGACCTCGAATTTACGATTGAAAAGCTACAGGAACGCCTGTTGGAAAATGCCGGCTTATATAAGTATAAGTCCATCGAATCGGTGTATGAACTCGACGCCGTTAACACCAACTACAGCAAGGAAAATTACCTTACTGCCATAGAGCATCTGCGCAAAGCCGGCAAACTGGAACTGATGAACGCCAAAACCATGCAGCTCATCAGGCAGCCTGTACTTTCGGCTATTATAAAGTATAAACTATAGTTTGCTAAACTGGCTGTAAATTGCTACTAACTATAGGTTTAGATAAAAAATAACCCAGCCTGTATTTTAGGTTGAGGCTGTAAAATAAAACCCCGCTTAATTGTACAATCAAGCGGGGTTTATACAAGTTTTGTGGCTGTTTTACGCGTTGTTTTTACGCACACCTTTAAAGAGTTTTCGGCCTAATACTACTACCTTTTCAATAAAAAAACCGAGAATTAAACCGCCTATAGCTGAAACTATAACTTTAGCCAGCCAGGCCAGTGCCGGCACGCTGGCAAGCGAATGTTCCAAAGCTTCCAGTGGGTGGCCTAAAAATGGAATTCGGTGCGCTATAATTTCGGCACCCACCCACAACATGGCAGCCGTACCAACATAGCCAAGTATAGTTAAAAAAGTAGGCATGAACTTTACAAGGCCCCGGCCGAATTTACGGGTGGGAGCGCTGAATTTTTCCTTTGCCATGTGCAGCCCAATATCATCAGCCTTTACAATTAGCCCAACAAAGCCATACACGGCAATGGTAATAAAAATTGCTACCGCCAGCATCACAATAATCTGGTTCAGCAGGGGCTTATCTTCTACGGTGTAGTAGGTAATCGCAATTATTTCGGCTGAGAGTATAAAGTCTGTGCGAACGGCGCTGGTTACACGCTCCTTTTCCAGTTCTTCCGGCGTTATCTGTGGTATTTCTGATTCTGCTTTGCTATGGGCTTCATCATGCTTACTAAACATGGAATGCACTTTCTCGTATCCTTCAAAACATAAAAATGCGCCACCCAACATTAACAGCGGATCGATGACCCACGGGAAAAAATAGCCGATAACCAATACGGCAGGGCCTAAAAAAACAATTTTATTGATAAGCGATTTTTTGGCGATCTGGTATATGATGGAGAGTTCGCGTTTAGGGTCAAGGCCCACTACATACTTTGGCGTTACAGCCGTGTCATCAATCACAATACCCGAAACTTTAGTAGACGTTTTTGCCACCTGGGTAGGTACGTCATCTAAGCTTGCCGCACTGACTTTCACCAGAGCAGCCACATCATCTAAAAGAGCGAGTAGTCCTGTCGCCATTATGTTATTTTAAGTTAAAGAATTTAGTTCTGTCGGATTTATGCTGATACTGAACGGTTACTTTCCAGCACAGTTCCGGAATTTTATAGTTCAGGGCAAAATATGCCTGGGTTTTACCCGCTAAACCAAAACTGCAAGTAACCTTATTTTGCATGATAATAGCCTAAAGTTAAGCCAAAGAAGCCGTTTTGCAATAGCAGCCCAATTTAGTTTACAGTTCAGGTAGCTTTTATTGCCAGGCTATAGTTGCAGAAATTCTCTCGAAGCCATAGTTGCTATGCGGTTGCATTTGCTGTTTCAGATATCCTTGTCTGAAAGCGTGATGGGTTCATTTCAGGTTTTTGCCAATAGGTTGCCCTCGCTCACGTCCCGCGCGTCTGCATTACCTACGGAATCTGACCGCTTAGATATAGAGTATAATTCTGCTCAAACTATAGTTTGTCACGAGCGAAGACGCATGCGACATGGCAAAAGAAATAATGGGTGCAAATACCCATCCTCTGAGGAGGCTATTCATCCTCTTTCTTGTTATCCTGTAAGGATCTTGCGGGTCAATAGCATAGGCTTAACCTAACCTTTTACCAAGTTTCTTTACAGGATGACAAAAAATTTATAACTCTATTTTCTAGCATGAAACGCACCTGCTCCTCAGCGTGAATAGAGGTTGGTTGAAGCCCCAAATGATTTTGTTAATTATCCAAAGCCATAGTTCAGGCAATATCAGGAGGAGGCTGTTGTAGGATCAGTTTGTGGGGTAACTTTTTGGGCTTGCCACGGAAACCTGCCCTCCAGTTCTACCTGTAACGACAAACTCAGCAGCGTCCGGATTAGCACGATCAAGCCAAGGGTCAGCACTTTTTCCAGGGTAGGCTCAGTAACAACAGTTGCTATAATATCGGCAGCCACTAACACCTCCAGCCCCAGCAAAATAACCTTGCCCAGGTCGTGCCGCAACTGCCGGTATGTTTTCTGATTTTTAGCCTGGAATACGGTTACCAAAAAACGGAAAAGCGCACCAGCAATACCCAAGGCAATAATGGCTACTCCGGTAGCTTCCATAAATCGTGCGACCGGCTCAATGTATATTCTTATGTTTTCCATTCCTGCACTGCTGTAGGTTCCTGTTCTGTTACCCTAAAACGGCAGGCAGGGGCCGGGAGTTACCGCACAGCAAATTGCCGCATCAGCAGTAAATAGGTTGCCTTACAGGTTTGTACGTTGATAGGTGTCACCTATAAGCGCTGTTTGCGTATGAGAGCCGTGGTTCTTAACCCGTTACTTTACACTAAAATGGCAAGCAAACGATACGCAAAAATTGCCTGCTATCAACACGACCCTTATGAAATTGCTTTATACGTTTATCTTTTTGATGCTTACCTTACCTGCCGTACATGCCGGCACTCTACCAGACAGCATCTCATTTACACCCGACACATTTAACCCGGACCTCAGCAGTAAAAAACAGGTAGTGTCTTATTTCCATAAGCTGCCAGCCAGCCAAAACCAGATAAGCGCACTCCCGGAAACAGCCAAAAACTATAGTTCGTTTTCGCTGAAAGCCAATCCGGACCAAAGCCAGCGCGCACCCCTCTGGAAACCTGTGGCAGAAGTAGCGGCGCTTAATGTGCTGTTTATGGGTTTTAACCGCTATGTGGCGAAAGCTGAGTACGGCTATGTAACCACCGATACCTGGAAACGCAACCTCACTACCAGGCCGGAATGGGATACAGACTTCTTTGGCATTAACTTTATAGGGCACCCGTACCAGGGCACGCTATACTTTAATGCTGCCCGCACCCAGGGCTATAGTTACTGGCAGTCGCTGCCCTTTGCGGTGGGTGGTAGCCTTACCTGGGAATATTTCGGGGAGAATACACTTCCTTCTTATAACGACATGATCTATACGCCGTTAAACGGGGCTGCCCTTGGTGAGATTTTGTACCGCATCAGCACAAAAGTGTTAGACGACCGCACAACTGGCAAGGAGCGTGCCCTGCGCGAAATTGCAGCGGGTGTCATAAACCCGGTTCGTGGGTTTAACAGGCTGCTACAGGGAAGAACATTTGCTGTAACCACCGAACAGCTATACGAGGAAGAGCCCGTAAACTTAACGCTGTTTGCCGGTGTGCACCGTTTTAATGCACATGAAAATGAAGTGTTCGGGGATGGCGGCAACAATGGCATGCTCAGTTTGCAGCTAGACTATGGAAGACCGTTTGAAGAGAAAAAACGTCAGCCCTTTGATTTTTTCAGGCTCCGCACCGAGTTTAGCATTGGCAAAGCAGATACCATTGGCAGCAGTATAAATAACGTAACAGGCTATGGCATACTGGCAGGCCATAACCTTAACGTAGGTAAACTGGCATTACTCACAGGGGCTTTTCAGTATTACGATTTCTGGAATACACGCAATTTTGAGCTGGGTGCGCTTGGCTTCGGCGGTGGTATTTTCTCTAAATACGAGGTCGGTAAAAGAACAAACATCTATACCAATGCGCACCTGGGCGTTATTCCGTTGGCCGGTAACAGCACCCGTTCAGCTCCCGATTCGCTGGGATTGCGTGATTATATTTATGCCACCGGCCTGCAGGGTAAAATAGAAAGTACGCTTGCCCTCAGCGATTATGCTACCCTGGCGCTGGTGTATTATCACTTCTGGCTGAATACCTTTGATGGATTGGAGGGCACTAATTCCATCGGTATCTTCAGGCCCAGGGTTACTTTCCGGGTATTTAAAAACACAAGCATCGGGTACGAGCACTTTGGCTACACCACAAACCGGAAACTGGATGCATTCCCCGATCAGCACTCTGTTGTTACCGAACAGAAAGTATTTCTGCAGTTTTTCTGGGAAGCCCCGGAGCGCAGAGGCAGGTACAATTAGCAGCTGTATTACTTAACTATAGCTTCGCTGCTTAAACTATAGTTAAAACCATACCTTGGCTAAAGTAAGCTAAACTTTTGCAGATGCGGCTGTTTTTGTGTAACCTGTAACGTTAAAATAACTTCTCACCAGATGCACTTTCTCGTTCATAAAACAGTCTTACTCCGGCATTCGCTATTACTTATAGTTGCGGCTGTACTTTTTAACTGTACCAACCAGCGTGTTACCCAAAGCAGTATTGCCGACCGGGGCTACATAGCGGATAAAGCCATGGTGGTTTCGGCGCATCTCGATGCCTCGCGCATTGGTATGGGAATTATGAAAAAGGGCGGCAATGCTTACGACGCGACCGTGGCTACCCAGTTTGCGCTTGCTGTTTGTTTGCCTGTAGCGGGTAACATTGGCGGGGGTGGCTTTACGGTTTACAGAACTGCCTCCGGCGAAACAGGCACCTTAGATTACCGCGAAACCGCACCCGGCGCTGCTACCGAAACCATGTACCAGGACAACAACGCCAATGTAATTGCTGGCTTAAGTACAGACGGTCACCTGGCCGCGGGCGTTCCGGGCACAGTAGATGGCATGGTAAAACTGCATCAGAAATTGGGTGTTTTGCCCTGGGCAGAAGTAGTACAGCCTGCCATAGACTTGGCCCGCAACGGAGTGGTGCTAACCCAGAAAGAAGCCGCAGGCCTTAACAGCTCCAAAGAGGCTTTCCTGAAAAATAATAAACACATCCCGTACCTGGTACAAAAGCAAACCTGGCAAAAAGGGGATACCCTTAAACACGAAGACCTGGCCCGTACCCTGGAGCGTATCCGCGATAAAGGCCGTGAAGGTTTTTATGCCGGCCAAACCGCTGACCTGCTGGTTAAAGAAATGCAGCGGGGCGGAGGTATCATCTCGAAGCAGGACTTGGCAAACTATAGTGCCGTGTGGCGAAAACCGATAGAAGGAAACTATAAAGGCTATAAAGTAATTTCGATGCCGCCACCATCCAGCGGAGGAATAGCCTTGCTGCAGTTGCTTAAAATGGTAGAGCCTTACGATTTGCGTACCTATGGCTGGCAGAGCGCCAAAGAAATTCAGGTAATAACCGAAGCCGAGCGCCGTGTGTATGCCGACCGCGCTAAATACCTGGGCGACCCGAGCTTTGTAAAAGTGCCTCAAACCCAGTTACTGGATGAACACTACCTGAATGAACGGATGAGCACCATGCAGCCCGACAAAGCAACGCCGTCTTCCGAAATAAATGCGGGGCAGTTACCAGGCTACGAGTCAGAGCAAACCACCCATTTCAGCATCGTAGACCCGGCAGGCAACGCTGTTTCCACAACAACTACCCTGAATGGTGCCTATGGCTCTAAAGTGGTGGTTGAGGGAGCAGGCTTTCTGTTGAATAACGAAATGGATGATTTTAGCGTGAAGTCGGGCGAACCGAATATGTATGGCTTAGTAGGTGGCAAAGCCAATGCCATAGCGCCGGGTAAACGCATGTTAAGTTCTATGACGCCAACTATACTCGAAAAAGATGGCAAGCTGTTTATGGTAGTGGGCACGCCAGGCGGTTCTACTATCATTACCTCAGTTTTTCAGGCTATAGTGCATGTGCTGGAGCACGACATGACCATGCAGCAGGCGGTGGCCGCTCCGCGTTTCCATCACCAGTGGCTACCCGATGTAATACAACACGAACCCGATGCTATTTCGGCAGAAGTGCGTGCTATACTTACTGGCAAAGGTTATAAACCCGAACAACGCGGACCTTACGGCCGCATCGATGCCATACTGGTATTACCAAATGGCAAACTGGAGGCAGGCGCAGACCCGCGCGGCGACGATGCGGCAGCCGGTTTTTAAACGATAGTCCTGTACAACTATAACTATAGTTAATACATCAAAACTAAGTAACTTAAGGCCTGTAATCACCTACATTAATTACCCTATGAACTACTTCAGAAAGCGTACATTGCCGGTTTTCCTGTTTATTGCGTTCCTGTTTTCGTGTGCTGCAAACGAGCAGGCTGTTTCAACTACCGAGGTTAAGAAGTGGGAGGAGCAGGCAGCGCGTGTTACCATCATCCGGGATGATTTTGGGGTGCCCCATGTGTACGGCAAATCAGATGCGGATGCTGTTTTCGGGCTTTTGTATGCTCAATGCGAAGATGATTTTAACCGGGTAGAGCGTAACTACCTGTGGGCCATAGGCAGGCTGGCTGAAGTAGAAGGAAAGGAAATGCTGTACAGCGACCTTCGCGCAAAACTATACATGACCAAAGAGGAAGCCATCCAGAACTATAACAAAAGTCCCGAATGGCTGAAAGCGCTTTGCAACGCCTATGCCGATGGTATTAATTATTACCTGCACACGCACCCCGAGGTAAAACCTAAGCTCCTAACCCGTTTCGAACCCTGGATGCCCATGTACTTTACCGAAGGCTCTATTGGTGGCGATATCGAAAGTGTTTCAACTGAAAGGATAAAGGCCTTTTACGAAAACAGGAAATCATTAGGCTATAACAACTATGGAACAGGCCTGGTGCACCCTGCTATCCTCGAAGAACCAAAGGGCTCTAACGGGTTTACGATTTCCGGGAAACATACCGCATCCGGCAATGCCATGCTGCTCATCAATCCGCATACTTCTTTCTTTTTCAGGGGCGAAGTGCATGCCGTTAGCGAGGAAGGGTTGAATGCCTATGGCGCCGTTACCTGGGGGCAGTTTTTTGTGTACCAAGGTTTTAACGATAAGCTGGGGTGGATGCATACTTCTGCCTACGCCGATGTGATCGATGAATTTGAAGAAACTATAGTGGAAGAAAACGGCAAACTATACTATAAATATGGTTCCGAACTGCGGCCGGTTATATCTTCTGAAATAACACTGGCTTACAAAGATGGGGGAGAAGTAAAGCAGAAAACTTTTACCACATACCGCACGCACCACGGCCCCATCACACACCAGAACGGCGATAAATGGGTGGCAACAGCCCTCATGTGGAAACCAGTAGAGGCCCTGACGCAATCTTACATCCGGACCAAACAAACCAACCTGAAGGAGTTTAATGAGATGATGAAGATGCGTACCAATTCTTCTAATGCTACCGTTTACGCTGATGCCGACGGAAACATTGCCTATTACCACGGTAACTTTTACCCCAAACGCGATACCTCTTTTGATTACTCCAAACCGGTGGATGGCAGTAACCCGAAAACAGACTGGAACGGCCTGCACCCACTGGAAGAAACAATACGCGTGATTAACCCCCCAAATGGCTGGATCCAGAACTGCAACTCAACCCCGTTTACCAGTGCCGGCGAGTATAGCCCTAAAAAAGAAGATTACCCGGCCTACATGGCACCTGCTCCCGAAAATTTCAGGGGGATACATGCGGTACGTTTGCTTAAAAAAGCCGAAAATTTAACGCTGGATAAGTTAATTGAACTTGCCTACGATCCGTACCTTCCTGGCTTTGAATTGCTGATACCAGGCCTTGTAAAAGCCTATGACAAGCAAAAACCATCGGACCCAAAGTTAAAAGCTGCTATAGAAGTGATGCGTAACTGGGATTATGCGGTTTCCAAAGAATCGGTGGCGATGTCACTGGCCCATTTTTACGCCACTAATTTAACAAAGAACGGCAGTGCACCCAAAGACCTGAACCTGATACAACGGTTTGAATATTATACCAACGTGGCCCCTGAAAAAGAGCGCCTGGAGATCTTTAGCCAAACGATAGCCCAACTGGAAAACGACTTTGGAAAGTGGAATACGCCCTGGGGCGAGATTAACCGGTTTCAGCGCATTAATGGTGCTATAAAACAGCCTTTTAACGATAACCTGCCAAGCTTACCGATCGGGATGGCTTCCGGCAACTGGGGGGCGCTGGCCTCGTTCGGTGCAACGTCTTACAATACAAAACGGCTTTACGGAACATCGGGTAACAGCTTTGTAGCCGTGGTAGAGTTTGGCGATAAAGTAAAAGCTAAAACGTTACTGGCAGGTGGCCAGAGCGGAGACCCCAATTCCCCACATTTCGACGACCAGGCCCAACGGTATGCCGATGTGAAGTTTAAAGACGTAGCCTACTACCGCGAAGATGTAGAAAAACGAGCCCAGGCAACCTACCACCCCGGCGAAGGAAGTAAATAACAAAATCAAGCTGTAAAGGCGCAGCTGTCGGTTCTACGGCATTGCCACTCTAAAACTGACCTACAAAGGCTCCCTGATGCGGGGAGCCTTTGCTGTTTGTGTAAGTTATAGTTTTAGAGATTAAACATCTTTACAAGAGATAATTAGCTAAGAATTCAGATCAAAAAATAAGAAGTGTCGTATAATTTTTACAGTAGCTTGCAAAACATAGTACCATGTAATATATTAGTGTTGGCTTTCTGGCTTTTATTCTGCTGCTGGTAAGTGCGTTGCTTGCAGTTATATACAGATTGACCTGCTTCCATGGCTTGCTCGGCTAAGGTGCTTTTTTGGCTGGTAGCATAAATCAGAACTATAGTTACAAAATAAACCTATGACACTACAGATTACCAACGTTTCTAAAACCTACCCGAATGGAGTAGAGGCTCTGAAAAATGTAACACTCACCATTCCGAATGGTATGTATGGCCTGCTGGGGCCGAACGGGGCGGGCAAGTCTACTTTAATGCGCACACTTGCAACCCTGCAGCAACCGGATACAGGAAGTATTTACCTGGATGAAATTAATGTGTTGACCCAACAACAGGAAGTACGACAGACGCTGGGCTACCTGCCACAGGAGTTTGGCCTTTATCCAAATGCGAAAGCCGAAGACCTGCTGGATTACTTTGCCGTGCTTAAAGGTATTACAACACGGGCCGCCAGGAAAGAAGTAGTGGAAGCCTTATTGAAACAGACCAACCTTTGGGAGAAGCGCAGGCAGAAATTGGGGAGCTTTTCCGGTGGAATGAAACAGCGGTTTGGGGTAGCTGTGGCGCTGCTGGGCAACCCGAAACTATTGATCGTGGATGAGCCAACGGCGGGGCTGGACCCGGCTGAACGCGTGCGCTTTCTTAACCTGTTAAGCGCGTTGGGCGAGAACAGTGTAGTTATCTTATCGACGCATATCGTGGAAGATGTAAGCGAACTTTGTACCCGTATGGCAATCATCAACAAAGGGCAAATATTACAGGAAGCAGAACCCTTAAAAGCGGTTGAACAACTACATGGGATGATCTGGCGACGCGTTATCCGGAAAGATGAGTTACCCGGGCTGGTGCAGGAGTATAACATTATCTCTACCAAATTGCTGAGTGGGCGAACAGTTATCCATATTTACTCCGAAGAAAACCCCGGCAATGGTTTTGAACTGGTAGCCCCTGACCTGGAAGACGTTTACTTTACGACTATGGCCGGGCACATCGGAAACTATAAATCCGAGCTAGCACGATGAAGCTCTGGACAATTTTTCGGTTTGAGCTCAGCTGCCAGGTAAAGCACCTTTCAATCTGGTTGTATCTGGCTGTTTTGCTGGGGTTCACACTTCTTATGAACCTGGTTGTCACCACCGGAGATGGTGTTTATCCGAACAATACTTTCCACATTACCGCAATTACAGTTATTGGTGGCCTTATCTGGTTAGTGATGGCTGCTGCCATAGCCGGAGAAGCAGCGGCCCGGGACGTACAGTTGCAGATTCATCCCCTGACCTATACGGCTCCGGTCACGAGACTACAATACCTGGGTGGTCGGTTTCTGGCTGCCTTTGCCGTAAATGCCCTGCTTGTACTTGCCTTACCGGTTGGGGTGCTGCTATCTTTTTACCTGCCTGGTTTAGCTCCGGAGGAATTATTACCATTCAGGCCATTGGCATATTTAAATGTCTACTTTCTGATTGCTTTGCCCGCTGCTTTTGTAGCCACAGCATTACAGTTCTCTTTTGCAGCTCTTAGCCGCCAGGTGATGACCAGCTATGTGGCCAGCCTGCTGTTAGCGCTGGTTGCACAAATTATGGCAGTGGCAGTGGCAAAGCTCTTCGGTAACTGGGATCTGGTAAAGTTGCTGGACCCTGTTGGTATTACCGGTATTATAGGAAACGAACTGCAAACATGGACGCCAGCTGAGAAGAATACACGCCTGGTAATGCTGGAAGGTACATTTTTGTGGAATCGTGTGTTGTGGCTGGGCGTTGCTATCGGGGTGTTGTGCACTACTTATTACCGCTTCAGTTTTGCTCATCCTGTTACAAGCAGCTGGTGGAATCGTTTTAAGCGTCGCTCTAAGCTGCAACAGGCAAACAGCTCTGCAGATTCAAAATCTATAGTTAGCGCCAATACCCTTTCTGTTCCGCAGGTACAATTACATTTTCGTTTTGCTACTTATGTACACCAAACGATCACGATTGCATGGGCATCATTCCGAAAAATTGCTGCTAACCCTGTCGGGCTCACATTGCTTACTGGTATTAGCCTGGTTTCCGTGGTATTCAGTGATAAAATACTGGCGCAATTTGATATTCCGCTGTTGCCAACCACGCCGCTTGTGTTAGAGTACCTGGTTGCACCTGTAAGCCAGGTCAATACACCTTGGGTGGTTATTCCGCTCCTTATACTTTACTTCAGTGGCGAGCTTATCTGGCGTGAACGGAATGCAAACCTGGGTGATTTGATGGATGCCACGCCGGTGCCTGAATGGGTGCTCTTTGCAGGGAAGTTTCTGGGGTTAGCACTGCTTGTTTTTGTCTGGCTGCTGCTGCTGTTGGTAACAGGGATCGGGATGCAACTGGTATCGGGTTATGGTAAACTGGAGATAGGCCTTTACTTACAGGTTCTCTTCGGTCTTCAGCTTATAAACTACCTGCTTTTTGCCCTGCTTGCTTTTACAGTACATATAGTCGTAAATCAGAAATACATCGGTTACCTGGTCATGTTGTTGGTTTTAAGTTTTATGGCTTTTCCTGGCACATTTGGGGTAGAACATAACATGCTAATTTTTGGGGCAGACCCGGGGTGGCAGTACACCGATATGCGTGGGTTCGGGTACACTTTGGGGCCGTGGCTATGGTTTAAAGTATACTGGGCAGCCTGGGCATTGCTGCTGGCTGTTGCGGCGCGTTTGCTTTGGGTACGTGGTAGTGAACAAGGTTTTAAAAACCGTCTGAAGATAGCCCAACACCGTTTTAGGCATGCTACAATATGGGCAGCTATAGTTAGTGTGGGGCTTATACTTACCCTGGGCGGCTTCATCTTTTACAATACTCATGTGCTGAACGAGTACCTGACAAGCACTGCTATAAATGCACGAAAGGCGGAATATGAAAAACACTATAGCAACTATAGAAATACGCCGCAGCCCCAGCTCACGGCAACAAAACTAAACATCGAGTTATACCCTGACCAGCAACGGGCAACTATTCGGGCCAAGTATACTTTAGTGAATAACGATACCGTAGCTATAGATTCCATCCATTTGGGGGGCGTTCCGGGTATAGTTCCTGCCCAGGTTAAGTTCGATCAGCCTGTTGCCGGTGTGTTGATAGACGATGAACTCAGCTATTACATTTATGCGCTAAAGCAAGCCCTGCAGCCCGGAGATTCATTACAGTTAAACTTTGTGGTAAACTATAAACAGCAGGGTTTCCGGAATAGCAACGCGGGCGAATTTATAATCAAAAATGGTACTTACTTTACAAATTATGACCTGCTCCCAACTATAGGCTACCAACAGTACCGCGAAATCAGTGATGCCGTCATTCGTGAAAAATATAAACTGCCCGCACGGCCCGAACTGCCTTCACTTTATGATGCCCAGGCGCGAAAAAAGCCCTTCAGCAGAGACCAGAGTACCTTTGAAGCGGTAATTGGTACCGTAAAAGATGAAGTTGCTGTGGCACCGGGAGCTTTACAGAAATCCTGGACAAAAGACGGTCGCCACTACTTTCATTACAAAACAGATGTGCCCATCGGGGGAGAGTACGCCATTTTATCCGGGAAGTATGCTGTGCGGCAAAGCAAGTGGAAGGATGTTGCAATCAGGATCTACTACCACCCGGGCCATGACCGAAATGTAGACCGGATACTCCGGAGTGTAAAAGCTTCACTAGGGTATTTTACTGAGCAATTTGGTTCTTACCCTTTTAAGCATTTCACGGTAGTAGAGCGTGCTGGATCCGGGGGGCGCGCAACGGCTGATGCAGGCATTATATATTACGGAGAAAAGTATGCCCTGATGAACCCCGATGACAGTCCGGATGGTTTTGACCTGCCCTACTATATTATGGCGCACGAAGTGGCACATCAGTGGTGGGGATTGGCCCGTTTAACTCCAGCCCGTGTAGAAGGAGCAGGCGTGCTGATCGAAGGGCTGGCAGTATATTCGGGGATGCAGGTGCTGGAGAAGAACTATGGCGATGGGCATTTGCAGCAATATGTAAACTATCTGCATTCCTCCTACGAAATGCCGCGCTCCCTGGCAACACCATCTCTGCTGCAGGCCAATGAAGAATTTTTATACTACCGGAAAGCGGGACTCGCCATGCACGCCTTGGGTAAGTACATCGGGAAAGAAAAAGTAAATAATGCGCTTCGGGGGTTTCTTCAAAAGCGTGTATCTGGACAGTTACCATTGCCAACTACCCTCGACCTTTACCGGCAACTACAAAACGTTACCCCGGACTCCTTACAGTACCTGTTACACGACCTGTTTAAAGAGAACACCTACTGGCGCCTTAAAACAAAACAATTTGCAGCAGAACAAACAAAGACCGGCAACTGGTTGGTAACCCTTACTGTGCAGGCGCATAAGGTTGTAGTTGACAGTACGGGTCAGGAAAAGGATGTGCCGATGCATGACTGGCTGGAAGTGGGTATTTATGAAGAGGGCAAAGCTTTAAACCAACCCCTTTATCTTAAAATGCACCGCATCCGGTCTGGGGAGCAAACTATAAAAGTAACTGTACCACAAAAACCTGCAAGCGCCGGAATAGACCCTAACCATCTGATGCTAGACCTGAGACTGGATGATAATATACTGCAACTGGGTGAGTAAGAAGCATAGCTCCCAGCTATAGTCTTCAGCAGCAGGTTTACTTTAATAGTTGTGCAGCTATAGTTGTGACCGCATTTTACAATTATAGCTGCAAGTGGTTTCCGAAATAAATTTTAAAGCACCACTTGTGTTTTTATGCGTAAGCTACTACAAGTCAGTAGATAAGATGCACTTGCTGATTTAATGACAGAACTATGGAAAACAGAATTTTAGGCCTGCACCACATTACGGCAATTGCAGGTATGGCCAAACAGAATTTAGATTTTTATACCAAAGTATTGGGGCTTCGTTTTCTTAAAAAGACGGTAAACTTCGATGACCCTGGAACCTACCATTTCTATTTCGGGGATGAGAAAGGTAGCGCGGGAACTATACTTACCTTTTTCCCCTATGAAGGTGCCCGACGTGGAAGCGCTGGTACCGGTATGGCCACCAACATTGCCTACTCTGTGCCCGATGGCAGCTTTGATTTTTGGATCGACCGTTTCGAAAAGTACAATGTGATCTATAACAAACCATCCGAAAAATTTGGAGAAAAATACCTGACCTTTCTGGACCCCGACGGCCTGAAGCTGGAACTGGTGATTCCGAAAAAAGGCGATAACCGCAAACCCTGGGAAACCGATGAAGTGAAAGCTGAAGTGGCTACAAAAGGCTTCCATGGCGTTACGCTCACACTACAGAACAAAGAAAAGACAGCGAAAATATTGACCGATATTTTTGGCTATAGTTTGAAGGAGCAAAGCGGCAACCGTTACCGTTACATCACCGATGCCGTCGAAACAGCGAACATCATAGACCTGGTAGAATTGCCAAACGAAGCGCGTGGCATTGGCGGAGCCGGTACCAACCACCACATTGCCTTCCGGGTAAAGAACGAAGATGAGCTGATGCATTTCCATGACAAGATTGCGGGGCTTGGTTACAACATCACCAACAAGATAGACCGGAACTATTTTTACTCGCTATACTTCCGTGAGCCAGGTGGTGTATTGTTCGAAATAGCGACCGACAACCCTGGTTTTGGCATCGACGAGCCGTGGGATAAACTGGGAACAGGTTTGCTGTTACCGCCGCAGTACGAGGCACGCAGAGCCGAGATTGCAGCATCTTTACCAAAGCTTGACTAAACTATAGTTTAGAGCCACAGCCATTTTATAAAAGTTAAAAAGTATAGTATGGATGCTTTTGCAATTACAAGGGTGTATGCCGATGAAAATGGTGACAGCCGATTTGAGGATTTCTCAAGGCCCCTGAATTCAGAAGGCGAGATCGGTTTCTTGTCGGACCCGGAAGCTGTGGTAGATATTATCTTCCGAAAGGTGGTATCAACGTATGATTACGATTTTCATAATGCACCGGCAAGGCAATACTTATTTCTCCTGGATGGCGGCATTGAAATAGAAACGTCGCTGGGTGAAAAACGGCGCTTTGAAACAGGGGAGGTTTTGCTACTGGAAGATACTACCGGCAAAGGACACAAAACACGCAACCTGGAGCCGGCAGTTCGCAGCTCCGTTTTCGTAACCCTGAAGTAGGCGGAAGCACCCATACTTTATAAACTGAAATGTATCATGTATACACATAAAAAAGATGTGATAACGAAGGGTAAGCCCTTGTCGGAAACAGGAAAGGCGCTGATACTGATCCATGGGCGCGGTGCTACTGCCCAAAGTATACTGGACCTGGCAAACTACCTGCCCGTGCAGGACTTCACCCTTTACGCTCCACAGGCTACAAATAACAGCTGGTACCCCTATAGTTTCATGGCCCCGGAAGCACAGAACCAACCAGCCCTCGACTCAGCGCTGGAGCAACTGGACGAACTGGTGAAAAGTATACTAGGGCAGGGCGTTAAAAGTGAAGATCTATACTTTGGTGGCTTCTCGCAGGGGGCTTGCCTTACTTCAGAGTATACTTCCCGCCATGCCCGGAAGTATGGCGGTATTCTGATCTTTACAGGCGGCCTGATCGGGGAGAAAGTTGATCCGACCAGGTATAAAGGCGACTTTGCCGGTACGCCTGTCCTGATCACCACCGGAGACCCTGACCCACACGTACCCGTAAGCAGGGTGGAAGAGACCGTAAACGTGATGGAAAAACTGGGTGCTATAATTACCAAAAAGATCTACCCGGGCCGGCCGCATACCATACTGCAGGAAGAACTGGACCTGGCCAGCCAACTGATAGCATCACCTGAAAACGGATAAAGCTATGGATTTAAGCGTAGAAGATAATGCGGAAAAGCACCGGTTTGAGACAACTATAGAAGGCTATACTGCTTTTATAGATTATAAACGTAAGCCCGGCGAAATAACGATCCTGCATACTGAAGTGCCCAAAGAACTGGAAGGCTGTGGCATAGCGGCAGCTATGACGAAATATGTACTTGAATACATCGAAGAAAATAAGCTGCAGTTAGTTCCGCTTTGCCCTTACATGCGCTCGTACCTGAAAAAACACCCGGAGTATCAGCACCTCGTAAAAGACAAAGCGGTTAACAAACTATAACTACAACAGTCAATGCCCTACCATGTACATTTTAATGGTGAAAAAGTAGTACCGATAGACGAGAAGCAAACGATACTGCAGGCATCGCTGGCTGCCGGCATACCTCACTACCACGCCTGTGGAGGCAAAGGAGAGTGCACTACCTGCCGGGTATTGGTGCTGCAAGGGCAGGAGCAGTTAACCCCACCTACCAGTTACGAGCGCGCTATCAAAAATGTAAAGAAGTTTCCGGATAACGTGCGGCTGGCGTGTCAGTCTTTTGTGCAGGGCGAAGGAGTGGAGGTACGACGGCTGATACGCGACGAAACGGACCGTTATATTTTTATCGACAGCAACGAAGAAAGCACCAAAACCGTGATGGGGGAGCGGCGCAAACTGGCTCTTTTTTTTATTGATATCCGTAGTTTTACGCCCTTTATAGAATCAAATCTTCCGTTCGATGTCATCCACATCATGCGCCGGATATTTGCTCTTTTCCAAAATGCGATCACGCAGTACGGTGGTGAAATTATAGACACTGCCGGCGATGGATTATATGCCGTTTACGGGCTGAACAGCAGCATTAAAAAGGCAACTGAGGCGGCCGTACTTACCGGTCTGAAAATACTGGCAGACCTTAGGATTTTTAACAATACGTACATGCGGCCCTACTTTAACCATACGTTTGAAGTGGGCATAGGCGTGCACGTCGGGAAAGTGATTGTGGGGAATGTGGGCATAGGTCTTAGCAATAACCTGACCGTGATGGGCTTTCCGGTGAACATAGCAGCTAGGCTGCAGGCATGCACCAAAGAGCTAAATAACAGCTTTGTGATCTCAGCTATAGCTTACCGCTTGCTCCGGAACCCTCCCTATGCGGTGAGTTGCAGCTATCTTAACCTGAAAGGCGTTAGCAATGCCTACGAAGTAATGCTGATCGGGAAACCGTACGAAAATAACGCTGAAAAACCTTTACCTGACACCCGCTTATCCTAGTTAAGGATGCCTTAAAAGCGTACTTTCAAAATTGATCTGGAAAGCCAATTAAAGGTTGATCAGCTGGTATATACAATATGTTTTGAGTTTTATGCACAATTAAAACTATAGTTGCAACTAACTCAGCCTGAGAACAGAAGAGCTGTAACTATTATGCTTTTGTAACAGCCTTTTTAACGGCAGGTGCAACTATAGTTCCGAGTAACTCAATGGCGCGCATAACGCTGGCATGTGGCAGTGTGCCTACGCTCATGTGCAGCAGAAAACGCGTATTCCCGAACAACTCGTGTTCATACAATATCTTATCAATTACCTGTTGCGGATCGCCAACCAGTAAAGAACCTGTAGGTGCGCGCATCGTTTCATAGTGTGCTTTGTTCATCGGCGACCAGCCTCTTTCGCGGCCAAGTTTGCTCATCATATACGCATACGGCTCATAATAAATAGCTGCAGCTTTTTCGGCATCGTCGGCCACAAACCCATGCGAATTGATAGCCAGCTGTAGTTTGGCAGGATCGTGACCGGCATTTTTGTAAGTTTCTTTGTATAAGTTAGTGAACGGTACAAAGCGCTCCGGCTCGCCGCCAATTATTGCCAGGGCCATAGGCAACCCGAGCGTTGCAGCACGCACCACCGATTGCGGCGTACCACCCACGGCTACCCAAATAGGTATTTCCGGCTGGTAAGGTCTTGGGTATACGCCCCGGTTATCTATAGCTGGCCGGTGTTTGCCTTCCCAGGTTATTTTTTCACTTTTATTCAGGGCCAGCAGTAGTTCCAGTTTCTCAGAAAATAGGGTGTCATAGTCTTTCAGATCGTTGCCGAAAAGCGGGAAAGACTCTATAAAAGAACCTCGGCCGGCAATTATCTCCGCTCTGCCCTTCGACAAAAGATCAACATGGGCAAAATCCTGGAAAACACGAACCGGGTCATCGGAACTTAAGACCGTAACAGCACTCGACAGCTTTATAGTATTAGTTTTTACAGCCGCAGCTGCCAATACAACAGCCGGCGAAGAAACTATAAAATCAGGACGGTGGTGTTCTCCGATAGCAAAAACATCCAACCCTACCTGGTCTGCCAATGCTATTTCCTCCATCAGGTTTTGCATCCGTTCGTAAGCGCTAAGCAGTTTGCCGGTGGCAGGGTCCGGGGTATTCTCAACAAAGGTGGTAATTCCGATTTCCATAGTCAGTCTTAATTCAGGCAAAGTATAACTTACGTAAGTTAGGTGGGCCAGGCATAATTTGTAGGTTACGTCTCAGCTTTAGCCACTACTATTTTGTTTCCGTTAACCAAGCTACGCATTTAAAAACACCTTGCAAACAACGTATAAGCTTGGATGTTGCAGTAAAATATTGCATTTTAAGACATGCAGGAAAAACGGTTTTATAAAGGACTTTACGGTACCAACACCATCGAATTTGCGAAAGGGCTGATCCATGTGTATCCGTTCGGGGAGATTGGCATGCAGCATCAGGGGCAGGTAAAACTACATGCACACAATAATTTCCTGCAGATTTTTGTGGTACAAAGCGGCCAGACGGAATTTTATTATGGCACAGCGAAAGTAACTATAGAAAGCCCGGCCTTTATAGTTGTGCCAAACAACCTGGAACATGGCTTTAAACATCTGACACAGGTTACCGGTTGGATCATTAACCTGGCAGACACGGTACTGGAACACATGCTGCAGCGCGAAGCCGACGTTATTTTTGGGATGGAAGAAGTTCATATAGTTGCCGTCAATGCCGAAGATTCTGTTACCACAGAAGTATATAAAACCATGCAACAATGTGTGGATGAGTACAACGGCCAGTTTCCGGGCAGGCTTCTGATGCTGCAATATTTGGTTGGCCAGTTATTAGTGCAACTATACCGCATGTCGCTGGGCGGCAGAAATGCTTTTCACGAGTCTTCCAACATCAGTAAGGTATATTTCCGCAGGTTTCAGCAACTCATCAGGGCACAGGAATCTTATAAAAGAAGTGTGGAAGAATATGCCCGCGACCTGTTCATTTCCACCGGACACCTTAGCCGCATTTGCAGAAGCATAGCTGGCAAATCGCCAAAAGATATCCTGATCGATTATTTTATTACCAAAGCCCAGTTAGCACTATCGGATGTGGAGAGCAACATTGCAACTGTATCCTACAAACTCGGCTTTGACGACCCCGCTTACTTCGCCCGCCTTTTTAAGAAAAGAACCGGCCAAACCCCACAGGAATTCCGCAAAAAGATAGGTGTAAAGAGCACTTAAATCTTTTATGTTCGATTTGTCTTGGTAATAGCGCAATAGTCCTACTTCCGGGGCTTGTGTACGAATACATTTGTAATACTAAGTGAGTGGTTACTTTCCTAAGTAAGTGAACGCTCACTTTGGATGTATACTCGTACAGCTAATTACATGGAAGACATAAAGATAGAACGGATTGAGGCTGTTATTGTAGACCTGCCTACGATACGCCCGCACCATTTGTCGATGGCTGTGATGCGTAACCAGACGATGGTAATTGTGCAGTTGTTTTGCAGCGATGGCATTGAAGGAATTGGTGAAGCAACAACTATAGGTGGATTGAGCTACGGAGAGGAATCGCCGGAAGGAATGAAGCTGACCATCGATACCTACATTGCCCCCTTGTTACAAGGCAAATCTGCACTGAGCATAAACGCTATAATGGCTCTGCTGGACTATCATATCAAGGGCAACAACTTTGTAAAGTCTGCCATCGAAACAGCACTTTTAGATGCACAGGGTAAACGACTGGGTGTTTCGGTAGCTACCTTACTGGGTGGCGCTGTAACCAAAACCCTACCTGTGCTCTGGACCCTGGCAAGCGGCGACACGGAGAAAGATATTCAGGAAGCACAGACCCTACTGCAAAGTGGCAGGCACAAAGCTTTTAAACTCAAAATAGGCCGTAACGACTGGAAAACCGATGTAGCCCATGTGGCTGCCATTAAAAAAGCGGTTGGTCCGGATGTAATGGTAACTGTTGATGTGAACCAGGCCTGGGCCGAAAGTATAGCCAAACAAGGCATTGCCCGCTTACAGGAAGCCGGCATCGACCTGATAGAACAACCTATCCTTAAAACCAATTTCGACGGCCTCGCCCGGCTGACCCAATACTTTACAGTGCCCATTATGGCTGATGAAGCTGCCGGAACTGTGTCGGACGCCTTTAAGCTTGCAAAACTGGCGGCGGGCAGTGTGTTTGCTTTAAAAATAGCCAAAGCAGGCGGGCTGATCAACATCCAGAAGCAGGCAGCGATAGCACAGGCAGCGGGCATTAGTCTGTATGGTGGCACCATGCTGGAAGGCACTGTTGGTTCTGTAGCTTCGGCACATGTTTTCAGCACCCTACCGAAGTTGGATTGGGGCACCGAGCTCTTCGGGCCGCTATTGCTCACCGACGATATCGTGAAAACCAGGCTAAACTATAGCAACGGCGTGATGGAAATTCCGCAGGGGCCGGGCTTAGGTATTGAGCTGGATATGCAGCAGGTAGAAAAGTATAAAAGAAAATAAGCTATGATATTTCATGTACACATGACCGTGAACATCCCCCTAGATCTGGATAAGACCTATGTGGATGACCTGAAAGCAAAGGAAAAAGCACTCTCGCAGGACCTGCAGCGGCAGGGCAAATGGACGCACATCTGGCGCATTGCCGGTAAGTATGCCAACATTAGCATATTTAACGTAGCCAGCGCCGGCGAACTGCACGACATCCTTATGTCGCTCCCGCTTTACCCTTTTATGCAGGTAGAAGTTACCGCACTTTGCCAGCATTATTCTTCCATCAAAAACGAAGAAGAAGCTCACTAACCAAGCACCTTAAAACAATCTAAACTATAACTCTCAAACTTTACGACCATGGAAAGAAGTCAGATAGACGCCGTTATCGAACGAATTAAATCCACTGAGGTGCAGGGCCATGGCTCTGAGCGCATCAAAGAAATTGTGAACCGCCTTACCCGCGATCTGTTCTATGCCATCGAGGACCTGGACATTCAGCCGGAAGAGATATGGAAAGCTGTAGACTGGCTTACCTTAACCGGTAAAAACAACGAATGGGGACTGGTAGTAGCCGGCATAGGGCTGGAGCATTTCCTGGACCTGCGCATGGACGAAGCAGAAGCCAAAGCTGGTATAACAGGCGGAACGCCAAGAACGATAGAAGGGCCGCTTTACGTACCGGGTGCACCGGAATCGTTTGGTTACGCCGAGCTAGAAACAGAACCGGAAGTAGGTGGTGAACGACTGTACATGCAGGGGCAGGTGCGCGACGAAGATGGAAAACCGGTACCAAACGCGAAAGTGGAAGTATGGCATTGCAACCTCAAAGGTATGTATTCAATTTTCGATTCGTCTCAGCCGCCATTTAACCTCCGCCGGGCCATCATAACCGATGAAAATGGCAGGTACAGGTTCAAGAGTATTTTACCGGTTGGCTATAGTTGTCCTCCGGGTGGCGCTACCGACCAGCTACTGAAAGCTATTGGCCGCCACGGCAGCCGTCCGGCCCATATTCACTTTTTTGTAACGGCTAATGGTTACCGCAAACTCACCACGCAGATCAACATTGAAGGCGACCCGCTTATCTGGGATGATTTTGCCTTTGCCTCCCGCGAAGAACTGGTGCCGCACATTACCCGCTACACTGCTGCCGAAGCCAAAGAGAAATTCAACATAGACGAGCCGTTTGCTTCTATAGATTTTGATTTTGAGATACACAAAGAGAAGGAAGGGGTCTTTTCAGCAGATATTCATCGCACACATGGGGTAGCACAGGCTTAAGGCTAAAGGGAGATGAATTTATAGTTTACAGATTCATCTCCTTTACTTACCTGCAAAACTAAAGAACACCGGCAGTGCGCCCGTAAAAAGTATAGTTCTAAAGTAGAATTAAAATAACCTATGCCAACTATAAAAATAGCTGATAACGAGTGCTTTTATACCTTTCAGGAGGAGGGGCATGACGATACCATTGTGTTCTCAAATTCGCTGGGCACTGACCAGAGCATGTGGGATAAAGTAGTGGAATATATAAGCCCGCACCTGAATGTGTTGCGCTATGATACACGTGGGCACGGGCAAAGTTCTATACACTCTGACAAGGTAACTATAGCTGAGCTGGGCCAGGATGTAATTGCCCTGCTGGACCATTTAAAGTTAGGCAAAGTTTACTTCTGCGGCTTGTCTATGGGCGGACTGATCGGGCAATGGCTGGGCATTCATTACCCGGAGCGCTTTAAAAAGATCATTATCGCCAACACTGCAGCCAGGATCGGAACAGAAAACGGCTGGAACGCACGTATAGATCAGGTAAAAGAACATGGCTTGCAAAGTATTTTAGATGGAACGGCACAGCGCTGGTTTACCCCTGAATTCAGGGAGACGCATAAAGCTATAGTTGATGCCGTGCTGGAGAAATTCGAGCAGACATCGTTGCAAGGATACATTGCTAATTGCGCTGCCGTGCGCGATGCAGACTTCAGGGAGGAACTTCCAAACCTGCGCGTACCTACCCTTATCATCAGCGGCACCCTCGACGAAGTAACCACACCAGCTGACGGCGAATTTATGGCTGCCCGCATACCCCGAACCCGGCACGTGCAATTACAAGCCAACCACCTATCCAGTGTAGAATTGCCTGCTGAGTTTGCCAAAAATGTACTGTACGCTACTAAAAACGAGGGTGACTTTTATTTGAAAATTTACAATTGATATAGACATGAAAGCGGTACCACAAATAAGCCTGGAAGAAGCGGTTGCTTTGGTAAAGGATGGCGATATATTGCTTCAGGGTGGTTTCGGGATGACGGGCAACCCCGTGCACCTGATGCATGCCCTTGCGGAGACCAACACAAAAAACCTGACTTTTATCGGGAACAACGTTGGCGAAGCAGGCATTGGCGGCGGCAAGTTGCTGCGCAACGGGCAGATCAAAAAGATGATCGGTTCATTTTTTACCAGTAACCCGGAAGCGGTAAAAGCGGCTCAGGAGGGCAAGGTAGAATACGAACTGTTGCCACAAGGCACCCTGGCCGAAGCCATACGCGCAGGCGGCGCTGGTATTGGTGGTTTCTTTACGCCCACATCAGCCGGAACAGAACTGGCAAAAGGTCGCGAAACGAAAGTGATCAGGGGAGTAGAGCAGGTTTTTGTGGAAGGCATACGGGGTAACGTAGCGTTTGTGCGTGCCTGGAAAGCTGATACCGCCGGCAACCTGACCTACCGCATGACAGAGCAAAACTTTAACCGCGCCATGGCCACCGCTGCAGATATTGTGATAGCAGAGGTAGAGGAAATTGTGCCTGTTGGTGAGATTGCTCCGGAGCATGTGCATACGCCGGGTTCTTATGTAAACTACTTGGTGCAGGCCACCCTAACGCCGGAGGACTTAGGTTCCTCCGCCTCTGTGGACTCTTCCCGGAAAGTAAGCGAAAGACGCATGAACATGGCTAAGCGAGCTTTAAAGGAACTGAAGAAAGGCGATGTGGTTAACCTGGGCATTGGTATACCGACCTTGGTGGCCGACCTGATCACGCCTGAAGGTGGTATTGTAATGCACACCGAGAACGGCATGCTGGGCGTTGGTCCGGTGCCGACCGACGGTGGTGGCGCAATGGATTACCCGGTTAATGCCGGCAAAATTCCGGTTACAGCCCTGCCCGGTGCGAGCTATTTTGATAGTGCTGATTCGTTTGCCATGATACGCGGACGACATGTGGACATTGCCGTAATGGGCGGACTGGAAGTTGACGAAAAAGCTAACCTGGCCAACTGGGCTGTGCCTGGCCAGCCCTTGCTGGGCGTGGGTGGTGCCATGGACCTGGCTTCGGGCGCTAAAACCCTCATCATCACCATGACCCATACAAACAAAGATGGCTCACCTAAAATCGTACCGGTCTGTAACTTACCCTTAACTGCCCTCAAAGCGGTAGACATGATCATCACGGACCTGGCTGTATTTAAGTTTATTGATGGCCAGCTAACCCTAACTGAACTGATGCCGGGCGCAACTTTAGAAGAAGTTCGGTCAAAGACATCCGCAAAATTTAAAGAAGCACTTTCGGTATAAAACTAAAACGAGCGCTGTAAATGAAACGGAGAGGAATTGATAAGAAACTATAGCTAGGCGAACTATAACACATAACCCAACAAATGGCAGCCAGAAAGTATAGTATAGATGCTGACATGATCCTGTACATTGTACGGTGTACCATAGGTTTCCTGGTTGGCTATACACTATACCAGGCTTTTCCGCAGTATGAACTATACTGGACAATACTTTCGATCCTACTTGTGCTGTCTCCGGAATTAAAGGATTCGCCTAAGCTTACCGTTGAGCGTGTAAAATCTAACCTGATCGGCTCCAGTGTTGGCCTTTTTTGTTTTGTGTTGCCAGTGCCCGAACTAGTAATGATGGTGTTAGGTATAGTCTTCGCCATTTTTGTATGCCATTTATTTAACCTGATGAATGTGGCCCGTACAGCTGTGGTGGCGCTTATAATAGTTGTGATCCATGAGCAGGAAACCATGACCTATTGGGTAGCGGTAGAGCGCTTTTTATCGGTAACGCTGGGTTGCCTTATCGGGCTTGGTATTTCCATGGCTACCTCCTTTTTATCTGCTAAACTAATCAAGAAAACAAACCCGTAATAAACCATGAGCAAACAAGCCTATATCATAGATGGAATCAGAACCCCGATCGGCAACCTGGGCGGGGTGCTGTCGCTGGTGCGCACAGACGACCTGGCGGCAATAGTCATTCAGGAGTTGGTGAAGCGTAACCCAAACATCCCAAAAGAAGCAGTAGATGACGTGATACTTGGTTGCCACAACCAGGCCGGCGAAGACAACCGGAACGTGGCACGTATGGCGTTGCTGCTTGCCGGCCTGCCGGTAACTGTACCCGGCGAAACCGTAAACCGCTTATGCTCTTCGGGTATGTCGGCTATAATTAATGCGGCCCGGGCAATAAAGGCAGGTGATGGTGATGTGTTTATTGCCGGGGGCGTAGAGCATATGACGCGCGGACCACTGGTAATTTCAAAACCAAGCAAAGCTTTCGGCAACGACTCGCAGATGTACGATTCTACTTTTGGCTGGCGCTTTGTAAACCCTAAAATGAAGGAAATGTACGGCGTTGATCCGATGGGCATGACTGCCGAGAACCTTGCCGAGATGTACCAGATATCTCGCGAAGACCAGGATAAGTTCTCTTACCATTCTCAAATGAAAGCTGCAAAAGCACAGCAAAACGGCACCTTAGCTGAAGAGATCATGCCTGTAACGATACCGCAACGAAAAGGGGAGCCGGTTATAGTAACTAAAGATGAATTTGTAAGGCCCAACACAACTATAGAAACCCTTGCCAAACTAAAGCCTGCTTTTAAAACTGATGGAACTGTAACGGCCGGAAATTCTTCGGGTTTGAATGATGGGGCGGCAGCTACCTATGTGGTTTCGGAAGATGCGGTGCAAAAGTATAACCTTACACCGATGGCCCAAATTGTTAGTTCGGCAGTGGTTGGTGTGGAGCCCCGCATTATGGGAATTGGCCCTGTGCCGGCTACAAAAAAAGCATTGGAAAAAGCTGGCTTGCAACTGGAAGATATGGACATTATTGAACTGAACGAAGCTTTTGCTGCCCAAAGCCTTGCCTGTACCCGTGCTTTAGGTTTGGCAGACGACGACCCCCGTGTGAACGTGAATGGGGGCGCCATTGCACTGGGCCACCCGCTGGGCATGTCGGGTACGCGCATAGTATATGCGGCTGCGCTTTCGCTTAAAAGGCAACAGAAGCGTTATGCGCTGGCTACCATGTGCGTAGGCGTAGGGCAGGGGTATGCTGTCATCCTGGAGAGAGTTTAATTATAGTTTTCAGGTATTGTGAGTGAGTGGCATGAACAGAAAGGAAGCGATATTAGATGCTGCTTTAACGTTGTTTACGGAGAATGGGGTTCGGGCAACTTCCACCAAATCTATAGCAATGGAAGCCAATACTTCCGAGGCACTTATCTTTAAACATTACGGCACAAAAGACCAGCTACTCGAAACGATTGTTAAGAAAGCTTACCAAACCGCTGCGCTCGAAACCAACCATTACCTGAAGGGACTGTCATCGAGTGGTTATATCAGCAAAATGATCGAACTGCCGATACAGCTCATACACTCCAACCCGGACTTCTGGCGCATGCAGTACAAAATTATAGCGCTAAACCCCATCGCATCACGGTACCACGAAAATTTTATGGCGCCCTGCCTGCTCCGGCTCACCACATGTTTTAAAGACCTGAACTATAGCAACCCCGATCTGGAAGCAGAATTGTTGCTAGTTCACATTGACGGTATCTGGAAATATTTTGCCGCACACCAGCCGGGCGAGGCAAAAGAAAAAGCCTTTGTGCAGCTATTAAAGCAAAAGTATAACCTGTAACTATAGGTAGCTGTTCTGTTACGAAAAATATACCTAACCAGAAACGCTCTAAACATCATTTCGCCTTTGGTAAGAATTAATTTTAATGATGCTTCTTACTTTTATGGTTGATACAGAAAAGTGCAGTACAGCATAATAAATTAACTAACTATACTATAGTTGGTTGACTAACCTGAAATATGACTTATATTTACAAAAGATAGATGTAAGCCATAGTTGGTTTTATAGTTCACTACTGTTCTAACCTAGCTCAACTGATGCCCCGCAAACCGATACAACACATACCAGTAAATCCGGATGATATTGCTTATATACTTGGCCTGTTATCGATGCATCATACTATAAGCGGGGAGTTGCAGGATGAGTTTTATAAACATGCCATTGCAGTGCAACTAAATATAGGCCAGCACCTGCTTTACCAGGGAGACAGGTGCAATTACATGTATTTTATACGGGAAGGTGCGCTGATGGCTTACTCTATGCACAAGCAAAAAAAGATAACCACTTATATTTCCGTAGAAAATGAATTTGTGAGTTCCTTGTCGGGGCTTTATGGCGAACAACCCTCCCGCGAAGCTATAGTTGCCATAGAGCCAACGTTGGTTTTAGGCGTGCACACCGATATTTTGCAAGGCTGGTATCAGCGGTTTTTCGATCTCAATTATGTTATCCGGCAAGTGTATGAAAACTATTACCGCGATGCCCAGGAACGAACGCACGTAGTACGAGTAGGTGATGCTACCGAACGCTACCTGTATTTTGTGAAATCAAAGCCAGGCTACATCGATCGCCTTCCGCTGGACTGTATCGCCTCTTTCCTGGATATGAAACCTGAAACACTTTTACGGATAAAAAAGCAGGAACAGGTCAGCAGGCCAACTCAGGAAGCAGAAACTTTGCTGCAACGGGTAACACAGTTTATAGAGGCATCGGAGTGTTTTAAAGAGAAAACTTTGAAAGTGAATGACCTTGCCATACGATTGGATATTCCTGCTTATAAACTATCGCAAGCGCTAAACACATTTGCTCAAACCAGCTTCAACGACTTTGTAAATAACTACCGCATAGCTCACCTGAAATCGCAATTAGAGAAAGTCGGTATTCTGCAGAACTATACAATAGAAGCATTGGCTCTACAAGCTGGCTTCGCCTCGAGAAGCGGCTTTTACAAGGCATTTAAGAAAACAGAAGGAATCAGTCCTAAAGAATTTCTTGCTGCGTCAAAAGCTATAGTTTAAGAAGACCCTTGCGCGTCGGCTTTTGTAAGTCTGTTGTAATAACTTACTTTAAAAGGTAGGTTAGCTAAAAACAGAACTATAGAGTCTGTAATCAGGTAGATCTCAAACTATATACACAATCCTTACAGCAATACAACAGCAATATCAATCTGTAATTTTATGTTTATTTATTGCATTTAAACATCTGGTCCTCACTATTTTCTGCTGTATAAAGAGTTACATTTCTTCAAGAAATATTTGTGTCCGTTTTTAATCCGAGACAAATCAGTACAATTCTGTATTGGATTGACGCTATCTTAACCTGTAACTTGCACAATGATTTTGATGCGCTAATACCAAGGTATAATTAAAGTATATAGCTTTTGCTGAAGCCGAACTATAGGTTGGTATTTGTTAAGCTAACAGGTTGAAATATATCTTATTAGTATCAGGATTCTTGACTTTTTAAAGTGTTAGAACTATAGCACTTCCCGCTTATCAGCTTCCATTATAACTACCGAAAACAATGAAATTAAGCCTGCTTCTGCTTATAGTTGAAGCTTTTTGAGTTCAATACCAGATTTCAATTTATAGCCAAACCTTTACACCCTCTTTATGAAACGATTTGCTGCCCTCTCTGCAGAGTGGGTCTGTGCGAAAGCTGTTACCATATTACAGCTGTCATTTAAGAAACTGCTATCCTTTGCAGTAAGGCATAACCCATTTGCAACAGTAGTTTATGTCGCCTTAAAAAGGAGCAAACTACTATATCTTCCTTCTAATAAGTAATCAACAACCAATCTTTTTATATGAAACAATTTTACATGCAGCTATCTGTCTGGTGGGGTTATCTCCAATCCCGTGGATTTGCAAAACCAAAAGGGCTATTCCTGGTCCTTGCTTTCTTGTGTTCTATGCTCAATGCGCAGGCACAGCAGACGTTTACTTTTGACTATACTGGGAGTATAGTTGAGTGGACAGTGCCAGCTGGTGTGAATCACATCTCAATTGAAGCAAAGGGCGCTCAAGGTGGTGATAATATTGCATTAAGCGGTGCTGGCGGGAAAGGCGCTTATATGAAAGGTAACTTTATAGTAACTCCCGGACAAGTATTAAGAATAGTTGTTGGCCAAATGGGGCAAAAGGCTACCAGTGGTAATCAATACAATGGAGCTGGTGGTGGTGGTGGTGGTAGTTTTGTTTGGGTCGATAACGAAGCACAGCCACTAATTGTAGCTGGTGGTGGCGGTGGATCAAGCCTACAGAATAATGGCGCGCCCCATTATCTGGGTAAAGATGCAGTGATTACTAACAATGGAACAGGTAGTAGAAGCCATGATGTTAGCAATGATTCTCCTGGAGGGATAAACGGAAATGACGGTACAACTTTAACTGCATCTGGTGGTAAAGGATGGAATTCTGTTAAATTAGATCCATCAGGTACATTAGCCGGAAATTATGGTGGTCATGGAGGATTTGGTGGAGGAGGAGGAGCAGGCCGTATTTCTCCTAATTCTTGTAACTACTTACACATTGCTGGTGGGGGCGGAGGATACTCTGGAGGAGGCGCGGGAGGACAATGTTATTACTTTGGCGGCGGCGGAGGTGGTTCTTATAATTCTGGTACAGAGCAAGTTAATTCTGTTGGAGCAAACCCAGGAAATGGTAAGGTTGTTATAACGAATTTATATTCTGCATCTATTACAGAAACCAAATCCATCTCATGTGCTGGCGACGCCACTGGCGAACTTACCGCTACAGTTTCAGGTGGCACTGCTCCTTATACCTATAGTTGGTCTCCATCTGGCGGTACAGGTGCTGTTGCCAGTAACCTAACTGCCGGTACTTATACTGTAACGGTAACAGATGCGCTTGGTGCAGTAACCACTGCTACCAAAGAGATTAAAGTAAATGATACAGTAGCTCCTAAAATTACAGGCACAAAAGTGATTAATGTTCCAGCCGGGCAGTCAGCTAACTGGAATATGTATACATATAATTTCACTGATCCGCTTCCGGCAGGTGCAGTTGTTACAGGAGTAACACTTGCTTATTCAGGTAACGACCAAGGATGGGGTGGAACAGGTGCATGGGCCAGAATGATAGTTTCGGAGACGCACATTGGATCTAGCCAGTTTTTTGGTAACAGCCAAAACTTCACGATAGAGTACAAGGGGGCATTACCACAGTATGTATATGGTGGAAATAACTATATGCGCATGGATTTTGACACTTGGCCGGGTTGGGTAGCTTACTTTCACGGCGGTACCATGACTATTCACTACGAGATTGCAACGCTTCCAGACGTTACAGGTCAGTGCTCAGCTACGGCAGTTGCACCAACCGCTACTGATAATTGTGCGGGTACAATTATTGGTACAACTACCGACCCGTTAACGTACAACACCCAAGGCACACACGTAATTACCTGGAAGTTTGATGACGGCAATGGTAACATTACTACAGCTACACAAAATGTAATCATAGCTGATAAAACCAACCCAACTATAACGGCACCAGCTACAGTAACAGTAAACACTGATGCAGGTAAAAACACGGCATCGGGTGTAGCGTTAGGCAACCCGGTAACAGCTGATAACTGCGAACTTGGCACTATTACCAACAATGCACCGGCTACGTTCCCGGTAGGTAACACCACTGTAACCTGGACCGCAACAGACAAAGTTGGGAACACGGCAACTGCAACGCAAATAGTTACAGTTGAAGATAAGGAAGCACCGGTACCAACTATAGCTACCCTGCCAGATGTAACCGGTGAATGCGCTGCTACAGCTACAGCTCCAACTGCCACCGACAATGTATCGGGCAATGTTACAGGTACAACTACAGATGCGCTAACTTATAGTGCACAGGGTACTTATACCATCACTTGGACTTATGCCGATGCGGCTGGCAACAAAGCTACGCAGCAGCAGAAGGTGATCGTGAAAGACATTACCAAACCAACAGTTGTTACCAAAAACATAACCGTTAACCTGGATGCGTCTGGTAATGCAACCATCGCGGCTGCTGATGTAAATAATGGTTCATCTGATAACTGTGCCATTGCTGCCAACGGCTATAGTTTAGATAAGACCAGCTTTACATGCGCGAACGTTGGTAATAATACCGTAACCCTAATGGTTACAGATGCTGCCGGTAACACAGAAAGCAAAACAGCTATCGTAACGGTTAAAGATGTAACTGCCCCGCTTGCAAAAGCGAAGAATATCACCGTTCAACTGGACGCAAACGGTGCGGCAACTATAGCTCCGACTATGGTAGATAACGGTTCATCAGACCTATGCGGAGCCGTAACATTAGTGCTTTCTAAAACTACATTTGACTGCACAAATCTTGGTACGAACACAGTTACTTTAACTGTAACAGATGCAGTTGGAAACGAAAGCACAACAACAGCTACCGTAACTGTAGAAGACAAAGTTGCCCCGCTGGCAAAAGCGAAGAACATCACGGTTCAGCTGGATGCAACTGGTAACGCCACTATAGTTGCTGCCGATGTAAATGACGGTTCAACTGATAATTGCGGAATCAAAACTATAGGCCTTTCTAAATCTACTTTCGATTGCAGCAATGTTGGCGAGAACACAGTTACTTTAACGGTTACAGATATCAGCGACAACGTACATGATGCTACAGCTATAGTTACTGTAGAAGACAGAGTAGCTCCGGTAGTTATCACCCAGAACATCACCGTTCAGTTAGATGCAACTGGCAATGCTACCATCACGGCAGATGAGATAAACAATGGCAGCACGGATGCCTGCGGAATTAGATCTGTGAGCCTGAGCAAAACTGCTTTCGATTGCGCTAACATTGGTGCCAATACCGTAACCCTGACCGTAACCGACAACAACGGAAACGTTGCTACCAAAACGGCTATAGTTACTGTAGAAGACAAGATTGCTCCGATAGCGATTACCAAAAACATTACTGTAAAACTGGATGCCACCGGCAAGGCAACTATAGTTGCTGCTGATGTAAACAACGGCTCATCGGATGTTTGCGGAGATGTAACGTTAGGTATTGATAAGACGAATTTCGATTGCTCTGACATCGGCGAGAAGACAGTAATACTTACTGTAACAGATCGTAGCGGAAACTCTGCTGCTGCAAATGCAACTGTAACTATTGTGGATGACCTGGCGCCGGTGGTAGCTACGCGTAACATCACCGTACAGTTGAATGCAGAAGGTAAAGCAATTATAACTCCTGCCATGATCGACAATGGTTCTGCAGATAATTGCAGCATTGGCAACATGAAACTGAACCAGACTGAGTTTGCGTGCGGTGGTACGACTACGGTAACGCTAACCGTAGAAGACGTGAACGGAAACGTTGCTTCAGGTACTGCTATAGTAACCGTAGAAGACAAAGTAGCTCCGGTAGCCAACACCAAAAACATCACAGTAGAACTGGATGAAACAGGTAAGGCAACTATAGTTGCTTCGGATGTTGAGAATGGCTCAACAGACAACTGTGAAATTGTTTCTTACGAACTTAGCAAAACAGCGTTTGACTGCAGTAATGTAGGTGATAATACGGTAAACCTGATTGTTACTGATAAAGCTGGTAACACAGCCATGGCTGCTGCAACCGTAACTATAGTTGACCACATCAAACCAACTATAACTGCACCTGGTGATATCGTACTGGATGTAGATGCTGGTAAAACAACTGCTTCTAATGTAAACCTGGGAACTCCGTTTACAGCTGATAACTGCTCGGTAGCTGATGTGTACAACGACGTACCTGCTGGCTTCCTGTTCCCGACGGGTACAACTATAGTTATCTGGACAGTTTTGGACAAATACGGCAACAAAACCACAGCTACCCAGACTGTAACTGTGCGCCGCGATATAGTAACCGTAACTCCTTCGGCAACTATAAATGTGCCAATCAGAACGGCCTATGCTTCGTTGCAATTGCCTGCCAATGTAGCGGTTACTTACTCTGATGGTAGCACGGCAACACATGGTGTAAACTGGGCGCAGGGTAACTATAACGGACTGGTTGCTGGTAACTATAGCTTAACTGGTACACTTGTACTTACCGATGGCATCACGAACACAACTGGCCTTAAAGCAGCTATTACCGTGGTAGTGGAGCCAAACAAAGTGCCTACCGCGCTGGCATTCAGTGCTACCACGTTTGCACCTAATGCGCAGCCAAACGACGTGATCGGTACACTTACCACTACTGACCCGGATGACACAGAGTTTACTTATGCACTGGTAGCAGGCACTGGCGATACAGATAATAACCTGTTCCAGATCATCGGCGACAAAGTATACCTGACGTCTAACAACGGCTTGTCCGGCCAGATCAGTTACACGATCCGTGTTCGTAGCACAGACCCTTACCAGAACACTATCGAGAAGTCCTTTACCCTGACCAAGTCGGCTTACGCTACGCCGGTAGACAAGCTGAAGATCGTGAATGCATTCTCTCCGAACGGTGACGGCATCAACGATACCTGGACGATACCGGAACTGCGCTTCTACAACAACGTGGAGGTAGAAGTTTTTGACCGCTCTGGTGTACGCCTGTTCCATACCACTAATCCTGAAATGGCCTGGGACGGACGCAGCACAAACGGACAGATCCTGAAGGGCGCTTTCTTCTACATCGTGCAGGTAAAAGACATCAACCTGGTGAAAAAAGGTGTTGTTACCATTCTTAAAAAGTAATTAAAATGAAAAAGATATATATAACCATAGCCCTTGTGGCTTCTGTTCTGGGCGCCAATGCCCAGAACAGAAAACATGTGGCCAACTTCTCGCTGTTTCAGCAGTATTTTAACCCGGCCCTTACCGGTTACGAAGGCTCGATGGTAAAGACCTATTACCGCAACCAGTGGACCGGTTTTGAAGATGCACCCAAAACTATTTTTGCATCAGCAGAGCTGGATATGGCTGACCTGGCATCCTGGAAGAAAGACGGGTTACTGAAAACCAGCGAAGCCGACAACTATAACCGCCAGCTGGAAGCCAAACACGCTTTTGGCCTGGCCGTGCTAAACGACCGCTTCGGACCTTTTACAGAAACACAACTGCACCTGAGCTACGGTACACGCGTGCGCCTTTCCGAAAAACTGAGTTTACGTTGGGGAGCTGCCGCTACGTATAGTTCGCAGCAGCTGGATGCCAGCAAACTTACCACCGACCAGGAAGGCGATCCGGAGTTTGAGAATTTTAACGGGCAGACAGCTAAAATAGGCAAGTTTGATCTGAACATGGGCCTGATGCTGACAGCTGAGAACTTTTACCTGGGTTACGCCATGCAGGACATCCTGAAAGGTAAAATGACCACCGGAGACGATTACCTGAACAATAGCTTTCCGCAGCAGCACGTGGTGCAGGCCGGTTACCGCACAGCCCTTACCGAGCAGGTTGGTATAGTTGCCAATGGTTTGTACCGCTATGATGACAAACTGGAAGAAAGCATGGAAGGCCAGCTGAAGGCTGTGTACCAGAACATGCTGTGGGTAGGTGCCGGTTACCGCAAAGACCTGGCTTACTCTTTCCAGGGAGGCGTGCGGTTAAGCCAGCTGCGCCTGGGCTATGTATACGAATTGCCTACTGCTGATGCCAAATACATGGATAAAACCACAAACGAGATCATGGTAACCTATAACCTGGTACCGGTAAAGTATCCGAAGTATGGCAAAAAAGTAACGATCTGGTAACCTGTTAATAAAGACAATGAAAAAGATAATCTATACCATCGCCTTTTTACTGGCAACCGGAACTATAGCACACGCCCAAACACCCTTAAAAGAAACCGGCACCGACCTGGCCGATTTTATTTTGCTGGAAAATGACGTACTGCTTTATGCCCGCAAAGAAACCGACGGCCAATACCTGTATACGGAAAAGCGCGGCGATGCAACAAGTGCTAAAAAGGAACTGGTGCTAAACACAGGAACTATAAATGCACTGGTAGGCCGCAGTGTAGCAACAGGGGAGTACTATGTGTACCAGAAAAATGGTCGCAACCAGGAAGTAATCTCGTTTTATAGTTATAAAGAAGGAGCTTTTGATAAAACAGGTGAACGCAGCCTCCCGAAACTGAAGAACCATTCGCAGAACCTGGGCCTTTTCCTGACAGAGGACAAAAATACCATGGTAATATCGGCGGAGCTGGGTAAGAGCCGCGGCTACGAAGACCTGTATGTAAGCCAATGGGAAAACAATCGCTGGACAAAACCTAAGAACTTAGGAAAATCAGTAAATACCCGCCAGGCAGAGTTTGCTCCTTACATGGCCAATGATACCTTGTACTTTTCAAGAATGGAGGAGTCGGAGGCGTACAACTATAGCGCAGGATTTACGGCGAACGGCCAGGCAGGCACACCCGCAAAGTTGGAGCCGGTTGTAAATGCAACTGGTACATACAATGCCTACTACAAAAAAGTGAACGAGCGCCAGATGTGGCTCTCAGCCTCTACCGACAATAAACCTTTTCATACGGCTTACCTGTTAGAGAAGCCTGCGCCTGTAGCAGAGGAAACTATAGTTGCTGAAGAAGTAGTAGAGGAAGCACTGCCGGCTCCGGTTGTTAAAACAAAAGCAGCAACACCAGGGCTAACATTGCCTTTTGCTTTTAACAGTATATACATGAACCTGGAGAATGTTTCGGCGCTGGCCAGGTTCTTAAACCAGCAGCCTGAAGGTACTGCCTTTGTCATAAAAGGATATTCTGATGGGTATGGAACTGCAGAAGTAAAAGAGAACGTAAGCCGTCGCCGAGCTAGGTTAATTCAGCAGTACATCGAAAAGTATTTCCCTGCCAAGAACTTTACTTTGGAAGTTGAAAACGAAGTGCGCAGCGAAAAAGGACAGGCAAATCGTAAAGCCGAACTATACCTGATGCAGTAAATACAAATCTAATTTTTTCTGAAAAGGCCCTGCCATTGGTAGGGCCTTTTTGTATTTGTAGTAAAGGCAGTTTTACTTAACCTATCGCATTTCTAACTTGCCCATGCCTGTTCAACAATGCATCCTGGTTCCGTTTGCTGTTGGGCCGGCTTTCATACCCTTTTGTAAAGTCGCCCCCATCGTAAATACACTTTTCCGGAAACAAACTTAGGCATCATATCCATTGATTTACGCAAGCTTAACCCTATATAAAATGCTTAGCTAGTATGGCTAGCCGCTTAGTCTATAGTTAGTTTTTCTTTCATTACCGGGTGAAAGCTGCAGTAATAATTTGCATTCTTTTTTACAACCATTTTCCAAGGAGCTGCCGGTAGCCAATGCAGGCGATTTCCATAACTTGCCCGAGGGAGCCTTATTCCCTGTAAAGAAATGATATAGCGTTACTTATCGTAAACCGGACTGTCCTGCAACTATAGTTCACAGTTTTTAGCTGGTACTGGTTTGATATACCAATGTCTAACTATAGCTTTCGCAGTAATCAGTCCTTTTCGGGTTATGCCATAGTTTACTTTATTTTTCTGCGTTTTGCTCCCGGTGCTGTATTACCCTGAAATTCTCCACCATTTTCACGGCTTCACCTATATCTTCGGAGAAGAGGGCGATAAAGGCGTTTTGCGGGGCATACTCGATAGCGTAGGCCAGTGCGCTCGACTCCTGTTTTATTTCTATAGGTTCCAGTTCGGGTTTTACTGTAAAGATGCCTTCTTTTAGCAGGTTGTTTATTTCTTCGCCTGTGCGGCCACGCAGGTCTTTGTCCTGCCTGATGATGATCTCATCGAAAATTTCGGCTGCAATTCTCCCAACCTGCCGCATGTCTTCGTCGCGCCTGTCGCCAACTCCTGCAATAATGCCTATTTTGGGGTGTGCATTTGTGTTTTTAATAAAATCGCCGATGGCCTCCATGCTGGCCATATTGTGGGCATAGTCAATCAGCACTTCTACTTTCGGCAGTTTAAACAGGTTCATGCGGCCAGGAGTGGTTTCGTGCGAAGGAATAAAAGTGCGCAGCGCCGTTTTGATCTCGCTTATTTCCATGTGCGAAATATAAGCTGCTAAGGTAGCTGCCAGCACATTGTAAATGTTAAAGCGGGCTTTACCTCCAAAAGTAATCGGTATATCGGCTACGCGGTCTACCCTTATTTTATAGGTGTTCTTGAATATAGAGATGTAGCCATCCTCAAAAACAGCTGCCAGCCCGCCTTTAGATATGTGTTCTGTAATGCGTGGATTGTTTTCGTTTAAACTAAAGAAAGCGACTTTGCAACGCAGCCCGGTCGCCATGTCAAACACAAGGTCATCATCTGCATTTAAAATAGCGTAGCCTTCTGAGCATACCGTTTTAGGAACCACCGCTTTTACCTTGGCCATGTCTTCTACGGTATGTATATCGCCAAGTCCTAAATGGTCTTCAGATACATTGGTCACAATCCCGATATCGCACTGCCTGAAGGCCAGGCCCGAGCGCAACATACCGCCACGGGCAACCTCCAACACCGCATAGTTTACAGTTGGGTCTTTTAACACAAACTCACTGCTATAGGCGCCGGTTGTGTCGCCTTTTATAATTTTTTTGCCCTGTATGTAAATACCGTCGGTTGTGGTAAAGCCAACTTTATGCCCTTTAAAGTTAAGGATGTGCGATATAAGGCGGGAAGTAGTGGTTTTGCCATTGGTACCGGTTACGGCTATGATCGGGATGCGGGACGGGCAACCATGCGGGAAGAGCATATCGATGATCGGCTCAGCTACGTTGCGTGGCAAACCTTCGGTAGGGGAGATGTGCATGCGCAGACCAGGTGCTGCGTTTACTTCAATTACAGCTCCTCTTGTATCAGGCAAGGGTATGGCAATATCGGATGTCATGATATCGATGCCGCAGATATCCAAGCCAATAATACCGGCAATGCGCTCGGCCATTAATACATTATAGGAGTCAACTATATCTGTAACATCGGTAGCGGTGCCACCGGTACTTAGGTTTGCCGTTTTCTTTAAGTGCAGTTCTTCCCCGAAACCAAGTATAGTTTGCAGGGTAATTTCCTTCTCTCTTAAAATACTGCGCGTTACACGATCTACCTTAATGTGAGTGAGTTCTTTTTCGTGGCCTACACCGCGGCGTGGGTCTTTATTTACCTGGTTTATTAATTGCCTTATAGTTGAAACGCCATCACCAACAACCATGGCCGGGGTACGTTTGGCAGCGGCCACAAATTTTCCGTTTATAACGAGCAGCCTGTAATCAAAGCCCTGTATAAACTGCTCTACCATTACAGCCTGTGAGTAGCGTTGTGCTTCGGCAAAGCCTTTGGCAGCATCCTTCCAGTTTTGTATGTTAATGCTGGCACCCTTGCCCTGATTGCCATCCAGTGGTTTGGTAACGATAGGATAATCCAGGGCGTCGATCGCTTCTTCCAGCTCCCGTAAACTATAAACAGTTCTGCCTTGTGGTACTGGTATGCCGGCTTCTTCTAGAATATCCTTGGTCATGTTCTTATCACCTGCATTTTCTACCGCAAAAAAGGAGGTATTATTGCTCATGGCTGCCTGTATACGCTTCTGATAAATACCGTAACCCAGGTGTATATGGCTTGTTTGCCTGTTCTGGATGTAGGGGATGTTCCGGTTTATAGCTTCCTGCACAATAGCTTCTGTAGTCGGGCCAAAGTATTCATCTTCGCGTATCTGGTGCAGTTTGGCTACATCCTGAATAATACTTACTTTTTCGTTTCTGGCTAACGCTTCCGTTATGCGTACTGCAGCTTCAGCGGCATAGGTTCCGGCACGTTCCTCCTGGTAAGAGAAAACTATAGTTTCTACACCTGGCTGACCGTTGGCATAACGTCTGCCATACCCACAGTTCATGCCGGCCATCGTTTGTAGTTCCAAGGCAATGTGTTGTACAACTTTGCCTAATACTGTTCCTTCCTCCAGTAACCTGATAAAGCCACCTTCGGTGCCTGCTGAGGAGCGGTGCTTGTACATGCCCGCAAATAACTTCTGTATTTTTTGTGACAGGTTAGGAATTTCATTGGTCTGCAGGTGCTGCAGCTCTTCCATATCCAGTTTTAACACAATTATTTTAGGATGCTTTATAGACCAGTAGTTTGGCCCACGCATTATTTTCAGTTCGAGGATCTTCATAAAGATTTTAAAATTGACTCTTTATATACAGCTGTTGTTAGTTATAGTAGGGTAAATCTTGTGGCAGGAACATGCAAAATGGTCTACTTAACTATACGGACACCGGCAACAGGCATCAAGCCAAAAAATGGTAAATACGTAATAATGCTTCCAGATTTAGTAGCTAGTAATATATACTAAGTATAAATACTGAAATAAATAGAGGCTACACTGAACAGTAAGCTGAGTTTATACAGGACTCGTTTTAAGAATTTTGACTTTCTGTTGTTAATAGAAGAACCATTAATTGCTTCTGACGTGATCCGGTATTAAACAAAAAGCCATGCAACAGGCGTTGTTGATAGCCTGAACGGAAATACTATGGTTAAGCTAAATGCAACAAGTCGGAGGCTTGGCTTATAGTTGAACTAGGCCTGTACAGTTAAGAAAAGTATATGCACAGCCTAAAAACGCGACAAATACTTACGCAATGGCATAAACCTGTATTTGTGAGTATAAAGCCTGTAATTAGATGAAGCAAGGTAGCCGGAGCACGAGGGTAAGTCGTAAATTAGTCTATAAACTTTCAAAGAACCTATAACCCGGAAACGTGCTGTAGGATCACCCTTGAAAACAGAGAGAAACCATGGCCTAATAGGTGCTGAGGCTGGTTTCTCTCGTTTTTTGGGCTATAGTTTGTAAAAGAGTTTGTAGACTGAAAAGGTAATCCTTCTATAGTTTGCGTATACTTTCAGGAGGTGGTTAACTATATGCTGACCTGCTACTTTTTGCCTACATTTGATCTTACTGCACAGGAAATAAAACGCATTTAAAGTCAGAAAGCATTTTTTTGAGAAACTGGAAGAACAGCCTTCTGAATACTTATAAATTGCCAGGCTTTTGAATAAGCTTTGCAACCAAAAATACCTGTCAAATTATTCTGTTATCCATAAACTATAGTACGCACATGTCAGAACAAAAGCCCGTTAGAGTTATTATAACCGAAGATCATATGATATTGCGGCAGGGACTTAGAATGTTGATGAGCGAAGACGATGAAATAGAAGTAGTAGGAGAGGCCGGCAACGGAGTGGAGTTGCTGGAGATACTTGCCCAAATACCCACCGATGTAGTGCTGATGGATATTAACATGCCCGGTATGGATGGTTTTGAAGCCACCGAACGTGTAGTAAAGGAGTAACCGGAAATTAAAGTTATTGCATTATCTATGCTGAATGCGCTGCCTTATGTGCAAAAGATTATGAACAATGGTGCATCGGGTTACCTTTTAAAAACAACTGGCAAAGATGAGCTCCGCTCGGCTATAAAATTAGTGGCGAATGGTACCAACTATATCTGTAGCGAGCTTTCCTTAAATATGCTTTCTAACACTATGTCGTCAGTGGCGGCGAGAAATGAAAAGGTAGAACAGACCGGGCTGTCGAAGCGCGAAATTGAGGTATTGACTTTAATTGCGGAGGGCTTTACAAATGCTGAAATTGCAGATAAGCTTTTTACCAGCAAGCGAACGATAGAAACCCACCGCCAGAATATACTGGAAAAGACTGGTGCCAAAAATACAGCCAATCTTATAAAGTATGCCATCAGCCATAAGATCATAAACATAGAGGCCGCAGAGTAACAAGTTTACCTTTTCTGTTTAACTTTTAAGGTCATCTGCTTTCTGCGCCATGCGCTCCAGGGTACCATGGGCATTCAGCAAACTCTTAAGCGTAGTATAATCGTAGGTGTTAAAAGCGATGCCGGCAATGTCAGAAAAGAAAATCTGCAGCGTCTGACGCAGGCCTTCTGAAAGGTCAATAGCATTCGATATTCCTGTATCTGCAGGTAATGCCTCAACCAGTAATCCGGTAGCAGTAACCTTGGTAACAAACGATTCAATTGTACCTTCGGTCTGTTTCTCTTCAAATTCCTGAAGCAGTGCATGTACCTTCTCAACCATTAGCCTTCTGTATTTAAGTAAGTCTGGCCTGCAGCAATATTTCTGTAAGCTTATCTTAAAAATACAACTAAGAAGGTAGTCTTACATCAGTAGTATTATTGAAACGGAGTGGTATAAGTGCTTAACTTTTGCGCGCAGTTTTGTTTATTCTAACCAGGTATAGTATTGCATCAGGTTTGTAGTGTTGGCTGCAAGTAATTACGTACAGGGCGGTGTAAAACCCTTATTATGCTGCTTTAAGTTGGTATTTATTGTTACTTCTGTGTGCCTGCTGCATGGTCCAGCGTATAACTGAACTGTTTTATTACTTTAAACGGACAGCCAGGGATTTCAGGTTGATTGGTTACAGGATATGGGCCTAAGTGAAACTATAGTTTAGCTACAAGTTTAGTTACTTCGGCCCCCGATCTATAGTTGAAATTTCTGGAGCAACTTGTAAACTTTAGGCGTCATTACAGGACACCGGAAAATAAATTAAAAATGAATACTGCACAGACCCGGCTTGTAGAAGAACTGCAAGAACTTTCGCTTGGACTAAATGAAAGCAACACCCTTATTTTTAAAGAGGTTAACGGGACTTTGCTATGCCAGTTTCTGATGCACGGTCTTGTATGTCATACTGTTACAGTTACCTGCGAACTGCTTGCAAAAGCGCTCTGGCAGATCAGCAGTATGGGCATTATAGATGGTGCTGATTTTATGATCTTTAAAAACGTCTTCGATAAGTTCTCTTTGCACCTGAAAGCCAGGCAGCTTTACACCGAGCTTGGGGTACAGCAACCTGATCTGAATATTGAACTGCAGAACCTGTTGGTAGCTTAACTTCCTATAGTTTGATTAGCCGTTACCTGCTATAGTTACTCTATTTATTTTGCTATCGGAATGCCAGCAGTTAACTATAGCTCTGGCTTACTGCGTTTTAAATTCTATAGTTGTAGCTTTTGTAGTAACTGTTAGTTGTACAGTAGCCCCGAATATGAGTGCTTTGTTCACGTTACCATGCCCGGCCGGAAAGCCAAAACAGATCGGGAAGTCATAGTCTTTCAAAACATCCATAAATATCTGTTCGGAAGTTTTTCCTAACGGTGGATCATCTTCTTTAATGTCAGTCAGCTGGCCAACTATAAGCCCTCTCAGGTATTCGAACTTGCCCGCCAGCTTAAGCGAAGTAAGGTAACTGTCGAGCCGGTACTGGTGCTCACCTACTTCTTCCAGAAACAGTATGTTGCCGTTCGTTTTTACATCAGACATGGTCCCCTTAGCATTGCAGATAACACTTATAGTTCCGCCAACTAAAACGGCTTCGGCTATACCCACCCGGTTTAAGGGATGTGGTTTTACCGTGTAGCTTAACTTCTCACCAAATAATGCTTTGCGCAGGCTTTCCCACGACGCTTTTTTATACCCATCTTCCAGGTCAGCAGCCATAGTTCCCTGAATAGAAGCCGTGCTAAGTATGCCTTGCAGGTGCGTGTGCAGAAACGTGGTGTCGCTGTAACCAACTATCCATTTAGGTGCATACTTAAATTTATTGAAGTTTACTTTTTCCAGCACTTTCATGATGCCGTAGCCGCCCATCGTTTCGAAAACAGCTTTTATCTCATCATTGTCCAGCATTTGCTGCAGGTCATTTTTTCGTAGCGCATCAGAGCCTGCAAAGCTTCCTTTACGTGGCCCGATCGATTTACCTAAAACTGGTTTCAAGTCCCAATCTTTCAGTATCCGGACAAACTCATCAATATATGCTTGCACAGTATAGTTGCTGGTGCTAACTATACCAACTTTATCGCCAGCCTGCAGAAAAGGAGGAAGTACCATACGCTTTATGCTTTCGGGAATTAACGAATTGCCTGGATTATGTGTTTTACCAGAAAACCCTACCAGATCAAGATATTTTATTTATCCCATTACTTCAGTGTATAAAATGATTCTATATCAGTTATTCTCTTGTAGCTTCTAGTCCTGACATTGAGAAGTTAACATGCTCTAAAAAATTACATACAGATAACTTCAATCTTTTAATATTTAACAATTACCGGGGCGGACAAAAGAAGCGGTGAGAGAAAGTGGTCAAGTGACAAGCCTGGATAGTATAAGATAACACCCTGATGTGCTTGAAGATTTTCTTTTTACTTCTCTGTTGCTTTAGTAACAAAACCTGCTTATTTTCAATAAATAAGCAGGTTTTAATTGGTAGTCATCTAAACCAAAGCATCAAACTATAGAACTGTTCCAACAGGGATTTACCCTTTTGGGAAGGACTAATTTCGATTTAAATTATTGGTATACCAGTTATGCAGAACTCTTCTTTTTTGAATTTTAACTGCCTGCGTTACCTGTAAAGATTTAAGATTTGCAACTATAGCGCTAACAGGCTAAACAGGCTTTGCTTGTTATTCAGGTAAACGAAGGTGTAGCCATTACGCAGCATTTTTTTCTCCACGAGCTCAAAGTGCTCTTTCTCTTTTACCTCAATGGCAATTACAACGGCGCCTGTCTCGCGGCTGTGTTTTTTTACATACTGGAAGTAAGTGATGTCGTCTGTCGGAGTCAGGGTGTTATCCAGAAATTCGCGTAAGGCTCCGGCCCGCTGGGGGAAGTTCACCACAAAGTAATGCTTCAGACCCTCGTACAATAAGCTGCGCTCTTTTATTTCTTCCATCCGGGTAATGTCGTTGTTGCTGCCGCTAACCACGCACACCACATTTTTGCCTTTTAATGCTGGGGCGTAAACTTCCAGGGCTGCAATCGTAAGGGCTCCGGCGGGTTCCACTACCATCGCTTCTTCGTTATACAAACGTAACATGGTGCTGCATACCAAACCCTCGGGCACCGGTACTACCTCATGCAGCCTGCTTTTACAGATCTCAAAAGGAAGATCACCCACACGTTTCACCGCAGCACCATCTACAAACTTATCAATCTCCTGCAAAGTAGTGTTCTCACCATTTTGGATGGAAGTCTGCATCGAAAGCGCACCCTGGGGCTCCACACCAATTATCCTGGTTTCCGGGCTCAATTCGCCAAACACCGTGCATATACCCGCCGCCAAACCGCCGCCGCCAATCGGGACAAACAAATAATCGATGGGCGCTTTGGCATCAGCCAGTATTTCGAGGGCAACTGTGCCCTGGCCGGCAATAACCAGTTCGTCATCAAAAGGGTGGATAAAGGTCATCTGGTTTTCTTCGCAATACTGGCGGGCCATACCCGAAGCATCATCAAACGTGTCACCTATCAGCACCACTTCCACCTTGTCTTTCCCAAACAATCTTACCTGTTTCACCTTCTGAGATGGGGTAGTCTGGGGCATAAAAATAACGGCCGGGATATTCAATTTCCGGCAGGCGTAGGCTACGCCCTGCGCATGATTCCCGGCACTGGCACATACCACGCCCCGGTTCCGGTCTGCGTCAGAAAGCGATGCTATTTTGTTGTAAGCGCCCCGCAGTTTGTAAGAGCGTACAGGCTGCAGGTCTTCTCTTTTCAGGTAAACCTGCGCCGAAAATTCCTCGCTCAGGTTGTTGTTTCTGGTGAGGGGCGTGTGCAGGGCTACGCCTTTCAGTGTTTCCCTGGCCTCGTAAATTGTTTGTAGCTGCATGTTACGTTCGATACTAAAGGATGCCAGGCACTCCATCCCGGATAAAGCGCCTGGCAATGGTTTTTACTTTTTAGGTCTGAGCTGGCGCACCTGAACTCCCGTTTGCCATAGTTCGCTGTTGCGCAGGTCGGCAAGTTCAACTTCCAGTTTCTCGCGGTAATCTGGCTGGCTGTTGGCGCTGATCACGATCTCGGCTTCTTTTCCGGCGGCGACGCTGTCGTATAGTTCGGTAAACAAGGGTTCGGTAGCCTCCTGGAAGCGGCCTTTCCAATCCAAAGCGCCACGCTGGGCGGTAGTCGAGCAATTGGCATACATCCAGTCCATCCCATTTTCCGCTACCAATGGCATCAGGCTTTGGGTCAGTTCTTCCACCGTTTCGTTGAACGCTTCGCTGGGGCTATGTCCATTTTTGCGCAGCACATTGTATTGTGCTTCAAATAGGCCGGCTATGGCACCCATCAACACGCCACGCTCGCCTGTTAAGTCGCTGTATACTTCTTTTTTAAATTCCGTCTCGAACAGGTACCCGCTCCCGATAGCTATACCCAGTGCCAATGCCCGCTCTTCGGCTCTGCCGCTGGCGTTCTGGTACACGGCATAGCTCGAATTGAGTCCCTGGCCCTGCAGGAAAAGCGAGCGAAGCGAAGTGCCGGAGCCTTTGGGCGCCACCAGAAAAACATCCACATGAGCAGGCGGAACGATCCCGGTTTTTTCATGAAATGTAACCCCAAATCCGTGGGAGAAGTACAGCGCTTTGCCTTCGGTCAGGTGTTTCGAGACAACCGGCCACGCAGCAATTTGCCCAGCATCCGATAGCAGGTTCAGCAGTATCGTTCCGCGCTGGCAGGCTTCTTCCAGTTCAAAAAGTGTTTCTCCTTCTAACCATCCGTCTTTCAGAGCTTTGTGCCACGATGCCGAATCTTTGCGCTGGCCCACGATCACATTAATTCCGTTATCGCGCAGGTTCAATGCCTGACCGGGGCCCTGTACCCCATACCCCAGTACAGCTATAGTTTCGTGTTGTAATACCTTCTGCGCTTTCGAAAGCGGGAATTCATCGCGGGTAACTACGTTTTCGAGTACTCCGCCAAAGTTTATTTGTGCCATTTTTTGAGTTGTGTTTGATGTTAATTTATTGATTGAAATAAGTTTTCGTTGTGGGCTTCTAAATCGCCCTCGTTTGCCTCTAGTGAGTGTGAGTTACTCTATAGTGTCCCGCTTGTATTTCACATTCACCGATTAATGCGCTCTGAGTCCGTAAGTAGCTCACACTCGCCATAAGAGAGCGAGGGCAACAAGCCATAACTATAGCAATTCTTGAGCGTGGACGCTCGCGCCATGATCTATCATGCCTTGATCTATAGTTTGCTACCTTCCTTCAGCTTCGCATCTGCCACTTCAATAATCCGTTTTAGTTGCGGGATAACTTTTTGCGCCAGTTCCTGGCTTATGTCTGCTGACACAGAGATCAGGCTTAGTTCCTGAAGGGCATTTGCACGTAAATTTAAAGTCATGATGTTTACCCTGTTGCGGGTAAATACCGTGGTTACTTTTTCCAGCACGCCTATCTTGTTTTCGGTGTAAATTTTTAAGGTCTGCATAGGTTCATATTTATTCGAGTAACATGCCATCTACTGCCGCGCCGGTAGGCATCATCGGAAATACATTTTCCTCGTTCTCCACTAGCACATTTAACAGGAAAGGCCCTTCGCTTTGTAGCATTTGCTGCACGGCTCCGGGCAGGTCTTCGCGTTTCTCCACCCGTAGCGCCTGTATCCCAAATGCTTTGCTAATCTCGGTGAAGTCCGGGTTTTCCATTTTCACGAAAGAGTAGCGACCATCAAAGAACATGTTCTGCCATTGGCGCACCATCCCCAAAAAATTGTTGTTCAGCACCATCACTTTCACAGGTACTTTGTACTGGGCTATAGTTGCCAGTTCCTGTATCGTCATCTGGAAACAGCCGTCTCCGATCACTGCCACAATCTCGCGGTCCGGAGCTCCTGTTTTTGCCCCCAAAGCAGCAGGCAGGGCAAAGCCCATGGTGCCCAAACCTCCGGAGGTGAAGTAACTTTTGCGTTTCCGGAAAGGGTAGTAGCGCGCTGCCATCATCTGGTGCTGGCCAACATCGGCGATCACCATTGCTTCGCCGCTCGTCTGCTCACCCAGTACCTGGATCACCTCTGGCATCGTTAGTTTTTCTTTGTTCGGGTACAGCGCATTCCGGCGTACTTTTTCTTCTTCCTGGGCATCCAGTTTCGCAAACTCATTTAGCCACATTGGATGTGAGTTGGTGTTAAGCAAGGGGGTGAGTTCCTCAAGTATAGCTAAGGCATCACCAAGTAATGGCACATCCGCTTTAACAATCTTGTTTAACTCAGAAGGGTCTATTTCGATGTGGATGACCTTGGCCTGCTTCGCATAAAAGTTCAGGTTTCCGGTTACGCGGTCGTCGAAGCGCATGCCTACGGCCAGCAGCACATCGGCCTGGTTGGTGAGCAGATTGGGCGCATAGTTGCCGTGCATACCCAGCATACCCACATAAAGTGTGTGGCTGGTTGAAATACACGACAAGCCGTGCAGAGTGCAGGCGACAGGTGTTTCTGTTTTCTCTGCCAACTGGAGCAAAGCTGTCTCCGCACCAGCAATGCCTACTCCGTTTCCGGCCAGTATCAGCGGGCGCTGCGCTTCGTTCAGCAAGGTAGCGGCATCCTGCAGGTTCTTCCTGGTAAAGCCCGAATCAGTTCTATAGTAGGGCAATTGCGTTACAGGCGTATAACGAAATGGCTTTTTAAGCTCTGCAAACTGGGCGTCTTTAGTAACCTCTATCACTACCGGACCGGGTTTGCCGCTTCGGGCTACATAAAAGGCTTTTGCCATCGCGTCGGCCACTTCATCGGCATCGGTTACCTGGTAATTCCATTTGGTTACTGCCGCACAAACACTCATAATGTTGGCTTCCTGAAAAGCATCTGTTCCTAACAGCCCCGAACTTACCTGGCCTACCACACATACCATCGGCACACTGTCCATCAAGGCATCGGCCAAGCCGGTTATAAGGTTTGTAGCGCCGGGGCCGGAGGTCGCAAATACCACCCCGACTTTTCCGCTTGCCCTTGCATATCCTTCGGCGGCGTGGGTAGCTCCCTGCTCGTGGCGTACCAGGATGTGGTTTACCTTATGGTTGAAATCGTAAAGTGCATCATAGATCGGCATGATCGCCCCGCCCGGATAACCAAAGATGGTTTCTACGCCCTCGGCTACCAGGCTGCGCATCACAGCTTCGGCGCCGGTACAGGTACTTTTAGCGGTCGGTGAGGCAGCCTTCTGAGGCACAGCCAACTTGTCTGGCGTATTTGTATAAGATTCCATTTTTAACTTTTAAAGGTGGCTGATTCCAGTTCTGTTTTCTGTTTTCGAGGGATTGGTCATCTACCAGCAGGTTAATTTTCCGGTTCAGGATGTCGAGCTCGATGGTATCACCATTTTGTACCAACGCCAGCGGCCCGCCATCAAAGGCTTCAGGTGAAATGTGCCCCACCACAAAACCATGGGTGCCGCCGCTGAACCTTCCGTCGGTAATCAGGGCTACTTTATCGCCCAGGCCGGCGCCCATAATGGCAGATGTGGGTTTGAGCATTTCGGGCATGCCGGGGCCGCCTTTCGGACCTACATATCGGATCACAACTACACTGCCGGGCATGATCTCTTTGCTGGAAAGGCTGTGCATCAGGTCGGCTTCGCTGTCGAATACCTGGGCTGTTCCTTTAAAGTATAAACCTTCTTTGCCGCTTATCTTGGCCACACAACCTTTCGGACTCAGGTTTCCATACAATACCTGCAGGTGACCTGTGTCTTTAAGAGCGCGGGTAAGAGGCCTCACCACATTTTGTTTTTCAAAATCCAAATCCAAAACATCCTGTAAATTTTGTTCTATTGTTTTACCTGTCACCGTCAGGCAATCGCCGTGCAAAGAGCCTTGCTGTAACAAGTACTTAATTACAGCTGGCACACCACCTACCTGGCACAAATGCTCCATCAGGTATTTTCCGCTTGGTTTTAAGTCAGCCAGTACCGGGGTTCTGTCACTGATATGCTGCACATCGGTTTGAGTTAGTTCCACTCCGGCGGTGGCGGCAATGGCCAGCAAGTGCAGCACAGCGTTGGTGCTTCCGCCCAGCGCTACCACCACCGTCAGGGCATTTTCCAGCGATCTCCGGGTGATGATGTCGGACGGTCTTAGGTTCAGTTCGAGCAGGTGCAGCATGGCTTTTCCAGCGTTCAGGCATTCGTCTTTTTTGCCTTCGCTCAGGGCAGGTAGGGAAGAGGAGTAAGGCAAACTCAAGCCCAGCGCTTCGATAGCCGCCGCCATGGTATTGGCTGTGTACATTCCGCCGCAAGCACCGGGCCCGGGACAGGCATTTTCGATCACACCGCAGTAATCTTCCCTGGTTATTTTACCTGAAAGCTTCTCTCCCAGCGCCTCGAATGCCGAAACAATATTTAGCTCTTTGCCTTTATAGTTGCCAGGCGCTATCGTACCACCATAGATCATCAGGGAAGGGCGGTTTAAGCGTGCCATGGCCATCACGGCACCGGGCATGTTTTTGTCACAGCCGGCTACAGCTACCAGGCCATCGTAGTAATGGGCAGCACAAACTGCTTCTATCGAGTCGGCTATCACTTCGCGGCTTACAAGGGAGTAGCGCATCCCATCGGTTCCGTTGGTAATGCCATCGCTGATGCCGATGGTGTTAAAGATTAGCCCTACCTGTTGCTGAGCGTTCACTCCGTTTTTTACCAGAGCGGCCAGTCCGTTGAGGTGCATGTTGCAGGTGTTGCCGTCGTAACCCATGCTGGCGATGCCTACCTGCGGTTTTTTGAAGTCGCTTTTGGTAAGGCCCACCCCGTGCAACATGGCTTGTGCTGCCGGCAGGGTATCGTCCTGGGTAAGTGTCGCGCTGTATTTGTTTAAGTGGTTCATGGTGGTATTTTTGTTTGGATCGCTTAGAACGAGAGTTCTTTTAATCTCCGCTTTAGAATAATTACTGTTATCTTGCTACAGATTCAGGCTGTGGTTCCCGTACCAGTTTGGAGTAGCGTTCCTGTAGTTTTTTACCAAGCGATTCCGACCAATCCAGCGGAAATCTATAGTTGTCTAACTGCGCGATGCCTATGATCTCGGCTGCCGTTCCGCAGTAAAAGGCGCTGTCGGCTGTTTTCAATTCTTCTGGGGTAAACTGTTTTTCTTCGCAGCTCAGGCCAAGTTCTGCGCACATTTCCAGTACGGTGGCGCGGGTGATGCCGGGCAGGATGTTGCCCAGGGCAGGCGTAAACAGTTTGCCATCTTTTTCCATGAACAGGTTGGCCCCGGGGCCTTCGGCTACAAAGCCAGCCGCATCCAACAGCAGCGCTTCGTCGTAGCCGTTTTCTTTGGCATGCACTGTGGCCAGTATAGAATTGATGTAGTGGCCGGTTACTTTAGCTTCCACATGCACCGATTTGGGGTTAGGGCGCTGGTAGGGTGAAGTACACAGGTTCAGCATTTTATCACCCAGGTAAGCGCCCCATTCCCAGGCCGTGATCAGCAGGTTAACGCCGGTCGGTTTGCTCAGGCTCATGTTGGGTTCCAGGTATACCACCGGGCGCAGGTAGGCATCCTGCAGGTTGTTCTGGGCCAGCACCTGGTACGAGGCATCCACCAGTTCTTCCACCGAATAATCAAGCGGGATGTGGATCAGGTCACAGGATTTCTTCAGGCGTTCGTAGTGCTCTTTTGCTTTAAATATGCTGGTTCCGTTTGCGGTAGCGTAAGAGCGGATACCCTCAAAAACACCGTACCCATATTGCAGTGTCTGGCTGTAAAGGTCACCGTTGGCTTCTATGGCCTTTACCATTTTTCGGTTCAGGTAAACTACTGTGTTGTTGTTGTAATACATGGTGCTTACGTTTAAAATGATGATGGAAATGTGAGTTTCGGATTTAGATTTGGAATGGGCTGAAAACAAAAGCGCCATCCTTGTTGGGGATGGCGCTCAGCTGTTTTCTATAGTTTAGTTTCAGCAATACATCCCCCGCGCGATCGGAATAATCACGATAATAATAATGCTGATAATGATCATGGTGCTGTGCAAGCTGTTCATCGGGGTATGGTTGCTTATGGTTGTTGCTATAGTTGGGTTAAATAAAAAAGGCCGCCCTAGTGGGGCGGCCTCTATGCTATCTTCAGTTTTATACTTCCAATTATATGCACATATATCCGCCCATCACTGGTGAAATAATCACCGCGATAATAATAGAGCGAATAATAATTTGTGCAGCTGTGTTTTTCATGATGGCACAAAGGTATAAGTATTATTTCTTAAGATGCAAATAAAAATAAAATTAAAAGCATACTGGCCTTACAACTGTTTATGGCTTATCACGTCAACTTGCCACCTAAAATAGTACTTGGTGTAATAGCTTACTATAATCAACAAGAAGAAGGTATTCTTACTATTGTCTAAAGGTGACAATGCTGAAGACAGGTTTTACAGGAGAGAATGGTTACGTAAAAAAATGTTACTTTTCTGTTACTCTGCACACAAAAAGCCCGCTTATTTGCTGAAATAAGCGGGCTTTGATGGGTTATCGTGTAGACCAAAGGATGGAATTATCGAACCATTTCCACAGTGATTTAGCAAGCTTTTTCGGAAATCTGTAACTTAACTTTTCGAAGCATCAGCTTGGTTTAGTTCCCGCTCATAGTATACTCTGTCCCTTCCCTGAGGATTTGCCGGATCAGTACAATAATAGATACGTTTGGCATAACGTCTTACAGTCAAATTATGTGAAGGATCTGTTCTGGCAAAGACAGTTGACCCTTCGGGATATTTATTTTCCATTGTGGGAGGATTAGTTTTTGTTAGATTTAGTTGCTGCCTTAGCTGCTTTATTTGCCTGCTTATCTGCTTCTATGCGGTTATGTTGGGCTTTAGCTTCCATTCTTGCAGCGCGTTTGGCTTGTTTAGCCGCATAAGAAGCTTCCTTATCTATGCGTTTGGCTTCATTTGCTTTCGCTTCTGCACGCTTTGCATCTGCTTTTGTTTGAGCTTTTAAGTCTTTAGTTGCTTGTAGGCGTAGTTCGTCTCGTATTGCTTTTTCTTTATCAAATTCCTGTGCTTGTTTTTGTTCCTCTTTTGTAGGGGCATTTTGGGCAAAGGATGGTGTTGCTGCAAACAGAAAGAGTCCTGTTATCAGTGGAAGTAAAATGAATTTGTAAGTCATATTTTTTAGGAAAAGGTATATTCTATTATCCTGTTTATATATACGTGCTTAGCAAAGTATTAACCGGAAGTATTTGAATATAAGTGGTTTATATTTTAAATAGTGCTACGGGACATGCTTGATGTACATAATTTCCGGAGCCGTCTGCGCTAATTTTCTACTCTTATGAAATTTGAAATCACTCCTGACCCAAAAATTGCGATTAGATGTACAGATCTTGTACTACGTTAGGGTGTTATAAGAACTACTACAATAACTATAGGTTAATAACTAATCAACCACTACCTGTACATGCTCTATTTTAAAGCATGGCTTTTGTCCGGGAAAACGTCTGTTTGGATAAAATATAATCTTGTGATTGTTTCAGATAACAAATCATTAAACTGACAGCTTATACTTTCTCTAATAAAGTGATCTACCGCCGTTTCATAGCTTCGTCAGTACGTTCAGCAAAATGGATGAACTTTATGCGGGCTGTCTCGCCGGAAGGTTATGGCCACCTGCGTTTCTTTAAGCAGGTGCGCAATAATCTGGGTGAGGATATAGGTTTCAGGAAATACTTTGAAGGGGAACTTCGGAAATTGCCCGCACTTTACAGGAACATCATCCAAAAAGATTCAGGCTATTGGTGGCAGTGGCTGCCGGAAGGAGCTATAGAACATGACCCTATTGTTTACCAGCAAAAGCATAATTTACAGCAGAACAGGAGTGCAAGCCACGCTTAGTTACCAACTACTTCTTGAGAGGTTGCTTCGATAGCAATTTACGGCTTCAAGGTACATATGAACTGCGTCAGCGCAAGTGGATGTTTGCCTTGCATGATACTGATAACAGAGGCCATCAATGTCTCATCTTTCATCAAACTAGAGTTTAAGTCCATAAGGGAACTGAAGCTTTTTTTGTCTTCTACCTGGATGTAGGACCTAAGCTGATGATAAAAAGCTAATGCTTCTCTTTTTTCTATTCTAATATTCAAATTATTAAACACTGCTGCTTCCATCCCTTTCCTCGTTTAGGTTAATAATTGAAGCTGTTTAGTTGTGCAGCGGTTCATACCCTATACTTATACGACACCTGCATCAGGTAATAAGTTCTTAGGGTTAACATTATCTTTAAATTGTTATAATATGGTTCTAGCGATTAACTTCTGATAACCGGACGGCTTAAATGTTAATTTAAGAATAATATAATTGAAACTTATTGATATATAAACTTTTATCTGTAAATAGAGTGTTGTGAGATTATACATTCTCATCACGGCCCGATGGCCTGGTTACGTTATTCAAAACGTTAATCTGCTCTCTATCCATCCCGCTCTTATTGTATCAATTATGAAAATAAGAATTGTAACCAGTGGCGACTACCGGGATTATTTAATGGAACTTCTAGGAAGAGAGCCGGCAGCATTTGAATTATTTGCTTTTGAACGCAACCAGAACTTACTGCGCATTACAAAGCGGCAGGTAGCAAACGATATTTACCATATCACCTTTACAAATGGCACAGGTATTAAACTGGTCACAGATGGAATAGTTCAGGGAGGAGACATTCAGCTGCATAGCCTACAGGAGGAACACCGGTTTTATACGGTATTTCTGGAAGCGTATGGTATTGAAGAGGAGCAATACCTTATGTTAGATGCAGCTGTGAAAACTATTTGCTTGGATAATTCTATACTAGCGCTGATACAAGGGGTTCAGCTTATAACCATGGAAGATTTGTTGACTAATTATAGTCCTGTCTTTTACAACTTAGATTAAGAAATAAGCTATGACACAAGAACAATTTTACTATTGCCTTAACCGGATTGTAGAACTTAGAGAAAAGATAATGGAAACCTACATTGTCCGAAGAAGAGCACAGGCGATAGAATCTGCCCAGGCCGAGGAGCAGCAAGTAGATTTTAATGCACTAAAAGTATTTGCTGAAAACAAAGAAGATGCAGATAGAAATACTGCAGAAGCGCAGGCACTCCTAAAGGAGCTTGCAGCGCAAGAAGCCAAAATCAGAGCTTTTGTACCTGTATCGGTTTATGGCACCAAGATAAAGGCTACGCACCTGGACGGACCTGACTTATATTTAGTGGTTGAGGCTCATCGCATAGCCATAGAGAAAGCTACGCTGTAATTATGTTAACTTGTTGTATGGTAGCGTTACAGGGGGGGTGGTTATAACTCCCTCATTTCGAGTAAAGGTCTGAAAGACCGATAAAAGGGTGGTCTTATAAATGGTGCTTTATTAGTATTTACCGGAGCTTATTAATAAAGCTTGAAAGTTGGTTGGTATAGTCCCCTTTGGTGAGGCACAGCATTTCTCCGGTAATATCATTTTTCATCCATACCACAGCATTTTCCTGTTCCCCATTCTCTGTAATATATTCCTGCCAGTATTGTTGAGCAGCTATATTGAGCTTATGTTCTAATTTTTTTAGCCTGTTTTCGTCCATGATAACTGAATTAACTCTATAGTCTATACGATAAATTCAAAGCTGATAGTTCAGTAATATCTCAAATTTATACAAGGCGTAAAATAAATTATCGGCATCAAGACATGCCCTTATCTTTTATCCTTTAAAGCAAACATCAAATGTCGAAGCCAGTTATAACAGGCTTAGGCCCGAAAGCCTTAAAAACTGCAGGTATTGTGCTTGTAAGTATAATTGGGTTATTGATGTTTGCGTTGGTAGCACTTTATTTCCTGGCAGAGCCACTAGTAGAGCGTTACATTAAAAAGCAGGTTATCCGCCAGACGGAAGGGCTTTACCAGATCGATTTCAATGAACTGGAGCTTTTACTGCGTTCCAGAAGCATCACACTGCATGGGATTCACTTTTACCCGGATACAGCTGTTGTGAGGCAGCTAAAGGAAAAGGAACAAGCCAGCCGGAGCCTTTTCGACATCCAAACCCCAAGTATAAAAATTGAACACATCCACCTTGCTGACCTGATCTGTAACAATCAGTTAAGTATAAATACTGTTGTTGTAGCACACCCTGAGATCACGCAGCTACTAAATAAGTCTGTAAAGAAAAATGAAAAGTATAGCAAGGCTGGCTCTTTGGAAGTTGTTCGCATCCGGCAACTCGACATACAGGGTGGAAGCTATAGTTTGCTGGCACTGGGGCAGCGAAGCTGGCCGCAACATAAAATAGCACACCTTTCGCTACAGGCGCAGGACTTTCGGCTAAACTTACGGGCAGGACAGGATATTCCCGAAATGCTGCAGTCAGATGCAGTTGATCTCAAGATTCAGAACTATACTTATCATTCCCCGGATAGTGTGTATGCCATACGTGTTGGGCGGTTTTTCTTCTCCTCCAGGCAACAGGCGTTGAAAGCCCTGGAGGTAGAGGTGCAACCAGACATCCGGGTAAATGCAGGACTACCTAAAGACCGGGGCCATCATTTCGTTTACCAACTCAAAATACCCTTGCTGAACATCCGTGGCCTGGATGTGGCAATGGCCTGGAAAACCAAACAAATGCACTTGGAAAGATTACTGCTGGAGCGCACCTCCATACGTATTCTCGAAGACCTTACCGTACCCGATTCCGCTTCATTTCCAACGCTGGCCGAACTTTACACCGACCTGTCACCTTTCCTGAAGGAAATTGGCGTAAAGGAACTACGCCTGACCAACAGCAGCTTCAGCTATCGCCAGAAAAACAGTGGCATCCATACTATACATAGCATCGATAAGGCAAACATTTACTTGCAGGCGCTACAGCTCGATTCTGCCACCCTTTTCACGCCGAAAGAAAAAGCCTTTGCCGCAGCGATAACCCTAGCCACAGAAAACTATACTTATAGCCCCCTCACTAATCCTTATGCCCTCAAGATAGGGAACATGAACCTGTCTACCCGCGACAAGACCCTACAGGTAGCTAACTTGCATTTGAAAGGAGACTGGGAAAAAAATGATAGGCTGAAAAATCTCGGCAAGGCGAAACACACATTTTACGACATCAAATTTCTGGCCCTGCATTTAAATGAACTGGACCTGTTGCAGGCTCTCCGTACATCCGAACTGAAGGCAGGAAGTATAACTGCAGCGCAACCTGAAATTGATATACGCACTGACCTGTTGGTGTCTAAGCAGGAAGTATGGCCAGGATTACAGGAGTTATACCAGCAAGTTTCCGGTTTGATAACAAGGCTGGAAGTAGGAAAGATAAGTATAACAGATGCCTCCCTCACACAGCATAGTAAGACCAGGAATATTCAGTTATTGCATCAGCTCGATCATACCTCACTGACAGGCACTGGCCTGGTAATAGATTCTGCCTTCATTTATCATCCGAATAGAGAACTGCCGGTGCAGGATCTGGTGGTAACGGCCAAAAGTTATCGCTACCGGATGCCCGATAACTCTTACAGTTTTGCCCTGACCGGATTGCGCTACGCTGCCCGTCAGAAAGAATTCTTGGCCAACTCAGTAAAAGTGAACTCCAACAGCAAGGAAAATGAAAGGCAAATGCCATATAGTAAAGATAGCCGAACACGCTTCGACCTTTCTGCAAATACACTTCGGGTAACAGGTTTGGATCTGGTTAAGGCTCTTAATACTGGGCACCTGCACGCAGAACAGGTTTTGCTCAGGCAACCGGATGCGGCTATCCTGCTGGACCGTAAGGTGGCAGCATCAAAGTCTGGGCAACAGGAGTTAAGGCAGGGACTTTTTGATCTTTTGAATATTATTTCAGTGAAGAATATAAGGCTAGAAGATGGCTCCTTTGCATTCAGCGAGAAGCAGGAACCAGTTATGCGCACCCATTTGCTTGAGCACGCCACTGTCACTGTATCCGGTTTAAATCTGACGGCTGCTAGTATGGCTAACCTGGCCAATATGCTCCCGATGGAAGAGATGACCTTACTTGCAGAGGATTATACTTACTGGTCTACTGATAGCCTTTATACCATCCGGCTGGACAGCGTATACTATAGCAGCAGGCTACAGGAGGTTATTGCCCATACGTTTACGGTTAGTGCCGATAGGGGAGTAAACGAACGCTTAAAAGCTGAAAGCCCGGAACTGGCCAGCCGTAACCTGATCGATATTTCAGCAGAGAGGTCCCGTATTACCGGTTTTAATCTGATCCATGCCTACGCTACAGGGCAGTATCACATGCATAAGCTGCTGCTTACAGGCCCTAAGGTAAATATTTTACAAGACCATAACGTGACTCCGGTAGTCGTTAAAGTAACAGACAGGCATGATACAACAGCCTCAAGCGACGCTGCTAATCAACAACTGCCAGATATGGAAACAACTTTCAGGGTGGAGCGCCTGGAGGTTGCAGATGGCACATTTGATTTCCATATACTGGAAGATACCATCCGCATAAGCCAGACCCTGGAGCACGTTGCCCTGGGAATAGATCAACTCGAGCTGGTATCACTGGAAGCAAACGACCTGCTGGAAATTTTTGAGGTGGAAGACATCAATATGCTAGTAAAGGGATATACCTTTTACACACGCGACAGCCTGTATGCATTAGAGGTAAAAGAGATGAGGGCTTCCATGCAAAACCGATCGCTATCAGTAGATAGTCTTCGCCTGCGGCCGCTTTATAGCAAAGAACAATATGCAAGCCTGTTCCGCTATGCCAGTGACCGTATTGATTTGACGGTACCTGGTATTGAGGTGCAGGACATTAGTCTGCGGAGGCTATTCAACAATCAGGAGATTGTGGCACATAAAATGTTGATCCGTAACCCGGATGTAGAGATCTACCGCGACAACAGGCTTGGAATTGACCCGGAACTAAGGCCACCGACCCTGCAAAGCGCGCTGCGTGGGGCAGGGTTTTACATTAAACTGGATACAATTCTGGTAGAAAAGAACAACTTGAAACACCCTATTATCGCCATGGATGGTATCAAGCCTGCGGTTTTTCTGTTGGATAATATTCGGATGCAGGCTTTTAACGTCACAAACGATACGGCCATAATCCGGCAGAATAACATGTTAACTGTAAATGCTTCGGCACTGTTTATGGGTGTCAGTACCTTGCAGGCCCATTTCCGTTTTCAGTTGGACCACCCGGATGACCGCTATACTTATGAAGGTACACTGGAGCCTATGGGTTTTACGGCAGTAAACCCTTTGTTAGAGAACATGGTATTTATTCGGATAAATAGAGGGCAGGTGCAAAATGTTTCTTTTAAGATAGAAGCAACCGGGAAGGAGGCCACAGGCCATGTGCATTTCCCCTATACTAACCTGAAGGTACAGCTCCTTAATAAACATGACCCGAATAACTCCGGCTTACTTTTAAAAGCAGGTTCCAAGCTTGTAAACATGTTAATCATTAAGTCAAATAATCCGTCCAAATGGGGGATATTTCGGGAAGGAAAAGTTAACGAGGGACGTGACCAAAAACGGTCTGTAACATACCACGTCAGCCAGTCTATGCGCGATGGGGTTACTTCCAGTCTGATGACTAAACTGGTGCAGCGCATAGTTTCCAGGTTTGTTGACTTATAGAATTTGGCGTAGATAAAAGATGGTATTTTTGTATGTATAGTAATTTGGTAAGAACTCGGATTTCAAGCAATTGTTAGAAAAACATATTCAGGAGTGTAAAACTACCTATTAAATGCTCCTGAATATTGAAGCCTACATTCTTGAAATCTAATTGGTTAGTATAAATGCTAGACAACGTTTTATTATGGCCATGTCAGTTTGGTTTGCCGTAGGCTTTTATTTCTAAAGAAGAGGATAAGAATACAAGATCTACAGTTAATAACATTGTACAAACAGACTATAAAGAAAGTGCTAATCGGTCAGGACTTAAAATAGGAGGAAAAAATGCGAGTAATACCGCTGAAAATCCTTTTTTGGTACTCTGGAAACAAAAAAGTCGCTCTATTTTACGTAGAGCGACTTTTTTGTTTGGTAGACCAAAGGATGGAATTATCGAACCATTTCCAGAGGGATTTAATGGCTTTGGAGAGTTATCTGGATTCGTAGATCAATAACTTCTCCATCACAGCAAAGGTTTATTGAGCATAAGGGAGACATCAACTTATTTTACATTTGCCTTAAGAGTACTATTAATAACATCGCTATACATTCTCCCAATAGGGATTTGCTTATCCTGAATTACTACATAACTGTTGTTATAGGCCTTTACTTTATCTAAAGCGATGATGAATGATCGGTGTACCCGAATAAATAAAGTATCAGGTAATTTTTCTTCCATTTCTGAAATGGCCTGGTAAGAACGGTATACTTCATTTTCTGTATAGATCAATAAACAGTTCCGTTGCGCTTCCAGGTATAAAATATCATCCAGGAAGATCTTTACCATTTTGCGGTCGCATTTGACGAAAACGAATGGTCTTGCATCAACTTTATCTATTGTTGGTAAAACAAAGCTATTGTGCTGGTAAAGGGTCAGGTAGCGGTTTATAGCTTTGGAAAATCGTTCAAATGAGATAGGTTTCAGGAGATAATCCACTGCGTTTAACTCAAATCCCTGGACAGCATATTCGCTATAAGCGGTCGTGAAGATGATGCCTGTGGTAGTCTTGATTATACTGGCAAACTGGATGCCAGGCACGCCAGGTAAATTAATGTCTAAAAATACCAGGTCAATCTTTTCCGAATTCAGAACTGGCAATGCCTTTGTACAGCTGCTGAAAGTCCCTAACAACTTGAGAAATGGGAACCGGGCAATGTGCATTTGCAGTACGCTTGCTGCCGGTGATTCATCTTCTATGATAATGCAGTTAATGTCTTCATGCGTCTGCATATAGTTTTATTTTTAAGGAGATAAAATAACTGTCTTCCTGTTCTGAGACATGCAGGTAATGATTTTCAGGGTATAATAGGGCAAGCCGTTTTTTTACGTTCACAATTCCAAATCCACTTTGCCCTTCCAGAGCATTGGCATCAGCCTTTTTTTGTGGGATACTGTTCTCTACTTTCAAGGTAAGCCAATCCTCTTTTATAGTAATATAGATGGTGATCCAACCGCTTTCCCGCTCATCGTTCATGCCATGCTTAAAACTGTTTTCTATGAAAGGTAGTAGCAGAAAAGGCTCTATCATCCTGTTTTCAACTTCACCTGTTACCGTAAAACTCAGTTCAAGCCGGTTATCGAAGCGCATCTGTTGTAGGGTAATATAGTTGCTGATGTACCGGATCTCTTTTTCAAGTGCTATAGTTTTGTCATTTGCCTCATACACCGAAAAGCGTAGCAGCGAAGAAATCTGGAGTAGCATATCGCCTGCATCATCCGACTTGGCCAGTATTCTGGAATAGAGACTGTTCAGCACATTGAACATAAAATGGGGATGAAACTGGTTACGCAGGGAATTTAACTCAGCCTCCATTTTTTCTGCCTGAATGGCCTGCGCTTTATTCTTTTCTATGGCCCAATAGTAAAAAAGCTTAATGGAAAAAGGCACTGTTACCACAAACTGCAGTTTAATAATATTGTACAAGTATGGCGCTGTACTTAGTAAGGGTTCTTTTTCCCAAAAAGTCAGGAAATAGCTTAAGATAATATGATTGTCAATCAGCCTTTGAAGGAAAGCGAAAACTAACAGGAGACAAGTATGAATGAGGAGAAAGCTTCCGATTTTGTTTTTAAAGAACATGGCTTCCATCAGCCACTCCACTACAAGCAGAACAAAAATTACCTTTGGTAAAAGACTGAATAACTCGTTGTAAAAAGCAGTTGAAATGTCCCATGCAGCAAAGCCCTGCGCAAGGCTGAAAAGCAATACGTAGCCTGCCCAATACAGTATATACCAGTTGCGTTTGCCTGCCCCGGAGGGTGTGAAAATCTCTGTTTTAATCTGGGGCATAGGTAGGTGGTGAGTTCAGTGATGTCTATGCAAAATAATGACTTTCATCTTATTTAAATCACTTTTTATCAAAGATTACTTTAGTAAGAAGCTGGTTGAACGGGCTGCCATGTTGTTTGTATCGGGAAACCTGTTTTATGTATAGGATAATTTTAAAATTTTAAGATCAAAATTATATTGATCTCAATTTCAGTGCTAAAAATCAATCCTATATGAAAAAAGGTAAGGTAGTGTTATTGCTTCTTTTAATTGTTTTTGGGATATCCTCAGTAAGCGCACAGGCTGCTACCGAAGTATATCCAACCAACTGGTGGACAGGCATGAAAATGAACCAGATTCAGTTGCTGATCAGGAGTACAGATGAGGAACTGGCGAGTAAAAAAGTAAGCATTTCTCATCCGGGCATTACCATCCTTAAAACTCACCAGTTCGAAAATGACAGGTATGTAGCAGTAGATATTTCCATTGCACCCACAGCCAAACCAGGTGTTGTAACTATAGAGCTGAAGGGAAAGGGGAAAACACAAAAGATAAAGTGGCGGCTGGATCAAAAGCGGGAGGGCAACGGTACTGCGTATGCTCAGGGAGTTACTTCATCCGATTTTATCGACCTATTGATAACAGACAGGTTCAGCAACGGCGATCCCTCCAACGACCGGGTAGCCGGCATGCGCGACCAGTCTTTGAACAGGGATTCGATTTACTACAGACATGGTGGCGATTTTCAGGGTATCATCAATCACATCGATTACTTCAAAAGCCTGGGTGTGTCGGCTTTGTGGCTGCTGCCCGTTTTGGAAAACGATCGCCCCGACAGAACAGAACATGGCTACGCCATTACCAACCATTATAAAATAGACCCGCGCCTGGGTGGAGCTGCCAAGTATAAGGAGCTGAGTGATGCCCTGCACAAAAACGGCATGAAGCTGATCATGGATGCGGTATATAACCATACAGGTTTGCAGCACTTTTTAGAACTGGACCCACCTGCCAAAGACTGGATGCACCGCTGGCCTAGCTTTACGCAGACAACTTACCGGGAACAGACCTTGTTTGACCCATATGCTGCACCATCCGATAAAAAAAGGATGAGTGATGGCTGGTTTGATAATGGCATGCCTGACATTAACCAGAACAACCCGTTCATGGCTAATTTTATCATTCAGAACATGATCTGGTACATACAGGAGTTTGGCATTGACGGCATCCGGATTGACACTTATACTTACAGTGATCTTGAGTTTGCCAACCGCTGCAACAAAGCCATTATGGATGAATATCCCAACATCACCATGTTTGGCGAAACCAGGGTATTCGGTACTGCCAATCAGGCTTATTTTAATGCGAATAACCTGAACTTACCTTATAAAAGTAACCTGCAGTCTTCCGTGGATTTTCAGTGTCTTTACTATGGCATTATACCAGCACTAACAGAACCTATCAGCTGGACAAACGGGGTGAATAAGCTTTACAATACGGCCAGTAATGATTTCCTGAATAAGAACCCTATGCAAAATGTGTTGCTACTGGATAACCATGATGAGCCACGATTTTTCTCGGTAGTAGGCGAAGATGTGGAGAAGCAAAAGATTGGCTACCAGTGGCTGCTTACCTACCGTGGCATTCCGCAATTATACTATGGGTCAGAAGTTTTAATGAAAGGATTTACAAACCCTTTTGATGGGTTGGTGAGAAAAGATTTTCCGGGGGGATGGAAAGGCGATTCCAAAAATGCATTTACGGGTAAAGGGCTTACAAAGGACGAACGCGAAGTTCAGGACCTGGTAAAAAAGCTGGGCAATTTCAGGAAAAACTCTTCGGCTATAAAGACAGGAAAGATGATGCATTATGTGCCGGTTAACGGTGTTTATGTATACTTCCGCTACGACGATGATCAAACTATAATGTGCGTGATGAACACGGATAGTAAAGCCCATGAACTTGATTTTAAGAAATATGCGGAGAGAACTAGCACCTTCTCAGAAGCAACTAACATCATCAGCAACGATAAACTAAAAGTATCGGAGAAAGCTATCATCCCGGCAATGCAGATGTGGGTGTTGGAATTAAAAAAATAAGTACACAAACTTCAGCACTTTATACTTTACAAAGCCAGATGGATCAGCAACAAAACTACATCACATCATTAACTTCTTTGCGTGGCATAGCTGCCCTGTGGGTTATGCTGTTTCACCTGGAAGTGATTTTCTTTTACAGGGATTTTGGACCTTTAATTCCGCACGAGCTAACCGGCATCATAACAAAAGGATACCTATGGGTTGATTTTTTCTTTTTACTCAGTGGCTTTGTCATAAGCCATGTGTACGGTGCAGCTTTTGCAGGTTCTTCAGACAAAGCAAAGCTGATCAAAACCTTCTTATGGGCACGTTTTACGCGAATTTACCCGCTGCACCTTTTTATACTTGTGTTATTAGTCCCACTCGCCATCATCATACCGCTTTTATTTCCTGCTGTGGTAGACGGCAGCTGGGAGACATTTCTTGCTTGGCCTGCACTTCTGGATAACCTGCTCCTGATCAATGCCATGAATCAACATGTTTACCTTTCCTGGAATATAGTTTCCTGGTCTATTGGTGCGGAATGGTGGGTTTATGTTTGCGCTTGTTTTATACTTCCGTTTGTATTCAGGAGTAACCTTACCTATAAAAGCATAGCCCTGGTTGTAGCAAGTGCAGTTCTTATTGGCATGTTCTCGATCCGGGGCAACTTAGATATAACGTTTGATTATGGTTGGGTAAGGTGTTTGACCGAGTTCACGCTTGGAACTATACTTTACCAGGTTTTCGTGCATCGAGTAGGGGTAGTATGGCTATCAAAAAACACCAGCTTTTTAATTACAGCGCTATTGATTGTAATAGCTTTTCATTTTAGTCTGAGCGATATACTCCTGATTCCGTTGTTTATACTTCTGTTACTTTGTGCTGCTTATAATTACGGGTTGGTTAAAAGGGTTTTGGAGAGGAAAACACTGCGCTACCTGGGAGATATTTCATACTCCATTTACATGATGCATGGCTTCTGGTTTTTAGTATATTGGTTTTCCCTGACCTATCTGAAAAGTGAATTAAAGATCATCTCATTATCCGTTCCAGTAAAACTTGGCCTTGGGGTTTCCTTTGTCGGCTTAACGATTATTAGTGCTCATTATACTTACCATTCTATAGAAATTAAGGCTCGACAGTTTTTAAGAAGCACAAGGTTTTTGCAAAGGAAAAAAAGTACAGTTAATGGATAGTGCTGCATTCCAATGCATATACTTTTGGTTGCAGATTAAACTATCATCAGGCATGATATTGTAAAATACGAACCAAAGGGGAAATTTATCGAACCAAAAAAGCCACTCCATTTAATGTGGAGTGACTCTTTTTATAGTAGTAGTCCGTAGGATAACTTAATGGGGAGTTACATCTGTAGCTTGAGACTTTTTAGGATCCTATAGCTTCGGGGTTTAAGTTAGACTGCCTACACTTAAGTTAATTTCATTTTAGTATCGAATCTTGATCAACATTAAATCATGCTTTGATGAGACCTCAACTCTTGGTTTGAGGCAGGGGCAGCTTATCGTTAGCAAGGAATAAACTCCCCCTGCCGGTTGCTATCTTGCGGCGGATGGTATACTGCCTATTTGATACTTGTGGAATCAGTTTGTAATATACAAACGTGAACTTTATATCGTCTTTACTTTTTTGCAGATAAACGTAAAAGAATAGCGGATGAAGTAAAGGATTAGCCTTAAAGGCTGTTCATCCAGTTTACCATGTACTCCACTACATCAGGGGCAAAGGTTTCCTCTAGGTTGTTATACTCTGAGATCAGGCCGGTGCTGGTAGTCTGGAACAGGTGGTTTTTGTTCTCGAACTCTTTGATTGTATAATGTTTATTGCCGCCTTCCTGAAGCGCTCTCTCTATGCGTTTCAGGTTAACAGATAATACCTGTAGGTCTTTGGATCCGTTTATGGCTAGCACAGGGCACTTTAGTTTCTGAATCTCTGAAGCTGTATTGTAAAACAGATCTTCGCGATAAGCCGGCGTCAGAAAATCTGCAAATTGATTTGGGTTGAGCGGAGTTGGCAGTTCCAGCAGCTTTCTTTCTTCAGGGCTGAGCTTTGCTACTTCTGAATCCAGCTTTTTAAACCTGGCAGCTATTTTGGATATGGCTTTGGCATCATCTTTTTCGCTTCGGATGGTCTCAAAAACAGCCTTCAATACCTTCTCATTCACAGCAATACCAGTCGGGCTCACCCCTATAGATTGATAGTGCGCACGGGCCTGCTCGTAGTAAGCCGTATGCACTGATTCTACTGCCGTCCCCGACAAGAGCACCACAAAAGCCACATCCGCTGCCCGATTTGCAGCAATAGGGGCTATCTCAGCACCCAAGCTATGACCTATCAAACCAATTCTCGATTTATCGATTTCGGGGCGGGACTTCAGGTAGTTAACAGCAGCCACGGCATCACTTGCCAAGTCTGCTATACTTGCCGAGGCAAAATCGCCGGTAGATTTGTTTACACCACGGTCATCGGTTCGCAGGACGGCATAACCGGCACGTGTCAGCATATCAGACAGCACCAGGAATACTTTGTGCCCGAATATGGTCTGGTTGCGGTCGTTGGGGCCGGAGCCGGAAATGAGCAGCACTACAGGGTGCAGGCCAGCGGTGTCAGGTATGGTGAGTGTGCCAGACAGAGTTACGTTGGCTGTTTCGTTGCGGTAGCTTACTTCTTCCGATAAGTATGGCAGCGGCTCTGTAGGCTCCTGCGGCCTGCGTGACTTTGCTACCGGAAGTTTCCCCACTTTTTTCATGTTCATCGGGAAGGCATCTGTGCTGTTTTGGGCCAGCCCACCCTGTATTGAAGTAGCATTTAACAGGGTGCCTTTGTAAGTGGCATTCAGCGCCTTTACCTGAAGTATTAGCTGGCTGCCGTCGAACTGCACTTCATCTACCGGGATGTCGTACACGTTTTGGTCGAGGCTGTGCAGCACGGCCTGCAGTTGCTGGCTTTCATTGTTACTGATTTCGAAAGCGATGTTCATGTGCACATCATTTTTGATCTGCAGCTTTCCAAGCCAGATTCCCTGTATAAGCTGGCCTTGCTGGGCCTGTGCCGCTGTTTGGAACAGGCTCAGGAGAAAGATACTCAGGAAGAGAATGGAGTTGTGTAGGAGTTTCATCGTTTTATTTTGTTTTAAATTGACTATCAGACACCCTGCCTGCTTTGATGATCCAAACCTACCACGACTTCTCCGGTACAGAAAATCAAATCCGCCAACCCATTCTCTTATTATGCCAATTCTGGATTTTATATTTCAGGCCGCGTTCGTCCATACTTTTTCAAGTTCACATAAAAAATCGTGCAGTTCATCCATCGTGGTGTGGAAGGTAAGGCGGGATTACTAATTTTAGGTGCCTGTCTGAATCAGGGTTTGTTTCCCATCTTTTAATGAAGAACCTGAATGGGGTAAATAAACTCTGATTAAAGCAATAACAGAAGAAAATCATTTCTACTTTACTGTATGCTGAAACGCAAACACATAGAACCCATTATACACGCGGTTGTCTGGCTGTCGGGTTACCTGGCAATTATACTTTGGGTAAACACGCTAGGCTCCTTCAAGAGCACCGACGGAACGATCCTGCTGCCCGTTACTATTGGCACCTTGCTCAATATCTGCCTGTTTTACACCATCTCACTTGTGCTGATACCGCGTTACTCAGCTACTAAAAAAGCGGGTATTTTCCTGTTAAGCTCATTTTCGTTGTGGGTGGGACTGACGGCTTTGGAGACAGGTATAGACTATTTGCTGTTCATCAATTATTATTCTACCGAAGATGAAGGCTTCTGGGGACAGCTGCTCATAAACCTGCTGTTCAACTTCATTATTTTCTCACTGGCGCTTGGCTATGGCTTTACTAAAAGCTGGCTACGCAACGAAAAGCAGCGACAGCAATTGAAAGAAGAAATGCTGCAGGCGGAGCTAAACTTTCTGAAGGCCCAGGTAAATCCGCATTTCCTGTTCAATGTGCTGAACATGGCCTATGCAAGCGCTGCCGGCAACGGCGACGAACGTACGGCAGGCATTGTAGAAAAGCTGGCTAACCTGATGCGCTATATGCTTTATGAAAGCAACGTACAAAGAGTGGAGTTGTCGCGGGAGTTGGAATATATAGGTAGTTTTATTGAGCTGCAGAAAATGCGCCTGTCGCCGGAGCTACAGACAACCGTAAAGTTCATCGTTGAGGGCGACCACATCAAGTATAAAATCGCACCGCTCATACTTATCCCTTTTGTGGAGAATGCCTTTAAGCACGGTATTCGGCTCGACAAGCCTTCCGATATTTTAATCAGGCTTAAACTGAACGACAGGCAGCTATACTTTGAAGTGCAGAACAGCATCGCACAGGCACGCAAAGAGCCGGGGCAAAAAGCCGGCGGTGTAGGGCTGGAAAACGTAAAAAAAAGACTAGCCTTGCTTTACCCCAGCACACACCAATTACAGATTTCCCGAAAAGATGATAAATTTAGTACATCACTTAACCTTAAGCTGGATTGAGGTGCGTTGATCTTGTTCAACTTTAGTTATTTCGGTTTACGTTTAATTTTGCCAATGAGACTTTCTAATTATCTAATTCCCAAACTCTCTAACATCCATGAAGTGTATTGTAGTAGATGATGAACCTTTTGCACTTGAGCTGGCTGCGGATTATGTGCGGAGAACACCGTTTCTGAAGCTGGCTGGCACGTTCAGCAATCCGGTAAAGACGCTAGCTTTTTTGATGGAGCAGGAGGTGGACTTAATTTTTCTGGACATTAACATGCCGGAGCTTTCTGGGATGCAGTTGCTGGCAGCCTTGCCGCGCAAACCAATGGTAGTGTTCACTACTGCTTACCCCGAGTTCGGTGCCGAAAGCTACAACTACGATGCCGTGGATTACCTGCTAAAACCCATCAACTACGCCCGCTTTCTGAAGGCGGTGAACAAGGCAGTGGAGCTACAGAACCTTAAAAGAAAAGACAACACTGCCCAATCTCCCGCAGAACGAGCTGCTCCAATCCAGGACAGATCGAATGTGCTCATTAAAAGCGGCACCCAGACCTTCAAGTTGAAGCTGGAAGACATACTTTACGTGGAGGGCGCAGGCAATTACATGGCTTTCTGCACCAGGGGCAAAAAGATTCTCTCACTGCTGACCATGAAAGAAGTGCTGAACCTGCTGCCTGCAGACCAGTTTGTTCGGGTGCACAAATCCTACATCGTGTCACTGAACCACCTCGATGTAATTGAGCGGCACCAGGTAACTATTGCAGGCAAAGCCATTCCGATTGGTCTTACTTACCGCGAGCAGTTTTTGGCCAAGGCAGGCAATCAATAGACTTGTAATATGTTGGGTAGTGCTTGTTATGGGGTCCAACTTTGTGCCTGATTGGGTTGATTTTTCGCACTTACTTAAGCCATATTCTGTATTTTAATAAATATATAATTTATATATAATATCTTATAACATAATTATCTATTGCGTATCTTAGTTTTACTGCATCATTTGGCAACAGCTACTCTTATGGTAAAAGAACTGCTTAAAGAGTACAGTATGCAATGTTTAGTTGTACCTCTTCAATAGCTGAGGAAAGGTTTTATTAAGTGATTGATTGACAGTATTATAACCTGGTGTTACCCGTTTTGGAAAATTTAAGGACACAGATCGATCGGCAGTTCGAGTACAGCAGAAGAAAGAACATCTTCTGCAACCTGAGTAATAACGTCTTAAGTTTTCAACCCGAAACTATAGCGTACCTGCGGCAAAACCATCAGGCAATAAAGACGCTAACCTCTGAAGAAGAAAACTCACTCACAAAGTACCTGGTTGATGGTGCTATTAGGTCGTTATGCCAGGCCAACCAGTTTTATTATTTTAATGAGCTTGATAAAGCTACTTTAAAAAAGCTTTATATAAAGCTTCTTTCAAAACTAAAAGCTTTGCCAGAGAGTGAAGAGAAAGAAGCTTATAAACAAATAGCCACAAAGCATTTCATTGCTCTGCAGTCATTTCTCAGAATGACTAACCCCTTTGCCAGACATCTTTATTCTAATAAGGAGCCCTATCTGGAGCAGGAAGTTGTTTGTGAAGAATATACTGCCGCTACACAGCTTCACTTGCTACATATTGACATTGCTACCCTGAAGGAGCCAATACTGGATCTGGGGTGCGGTCAGCAAGCACACCTGGTCAGGTATCTGCGTGATCAAAAGCTGGAAGCTTATGGTATAGATCGTAGCGTATCTCCTTCAAGCCACACTTTTAAAGCTGACTGGTTCGAGTTCAGCTTAAGCGACAAAACCTGGGGAACAATTATTAGTAATCTGGGCTTCTCCAATCACTTTCTGCATCACCATTTGCGGGTAGGAGGGGATTATGCCAACTTTGGGATTCGCTATAAAGAAATACTGCACGCTCTAAAAATAGGCGGGACCTTTTATTATGCACCGGATCTGCCTTTTATAGAGAATTACCTCAAACCTGAAGAGTTTCTGCTGCAGCGGTTTGCTGTTGAAGGTACCGAGTATAAAGCCATAAAAGTAACAAGATTGGGCTCTTAAGAAACGGGAAGGCGCATGATTTAACTATTATATTAAAACTAATTTGTATGAGGTTCTGCAGTATAAGCTGTATAAAAGTATCTGGAAGTGTAATAATCGTCCTGGTAAGTACCCTGGTGCTTTGTATCAAAAGCCTTGGTGCGGCTCCTGATTCCAGTCATACCACATTTCAAAAAGTTCCAGTGTCATTTAAAAGCGGAGATAACTTGCTTAAAGGGATACTGATAAGCCCCAGGGGAGCTAAAACTAAAGTTCCAGCTATTGTTTTCTGCGTTGGCTCCAGTAGAAGTTCCACTGTGGCAAACTACGCCTCTCTTTTGGACTCCCTTTTTGAGCAGCATCTGCCACTGGATAGTATAGCGCTTCTTTACTTTGATAAGCGAGGGGTAGGTGAGTCTGAAGGTAAATGGTACAACACAGATTTTGAAGGTAGGGCCGCCGACGCAAAGGCTGCTGCTGACTATCTAGCTTCACTCCCAATGATCGACAAAAGTAGGATTGCAGTGGCTGGACATAGTCAAGGAGGCTGGATAACGCAGGTATGCCTGGCAAAGTATCCTGACACCTTTGTGGGAGGTATTTCACTTGCCGGTCCGACCTTTGATGTAAAGGAACAGGTAAGAAATGACTATGCAAGTGTGTTGATGTGTCAGGAGCAGATGAAAGAACAGGCTGCCAGAGAAAAGGCGCTGAGAATGGTAAAGCGCGATTTTTTCCTGGCATCTCTGCTACCTGTCCAGGAAAACTGGAAGCAGCTGAAAGTCATCAGGAAGTTTGACCCGGGCCAGTATCTTCCTTTTATCAATAAGCCGATACTCCTGATGTTTGGGGAGAACGACGCCCTTGTTTCTCCTAAGTATGCGATTGAAACGCTGAACAAATATTTTCCACAAGGTACTCCATCTAATTTTAAGGTATTGACAGTTGCAGGAGCCAACCATTCTTTCAAGGTTGCTGATTTCTGCCACAAAGGACCCACAAAGCATCTACCTTATTCAAAAGAGAGCAAGAAGCAAATAGCTGCCTGGGTGCGGACTGTTCTTTTACAGTCTTAATGCAGCCCATGAGCAAAAGCTAGGTGTTAAAGAGTACGGGAGCTTCAACAGTGAGAAGTGCGCTAGCATGTGATGTTGTTTATGATGTACTGTTGTGTTTGAGTGAAGAATTATGAAAGTCATGCTTTACAGAGTTTCCCCAAGCCAATGCTTCTTGCACTGATCACCATATTTGCCATTGAACTGCTTCTGAACTTTCTTTTCCTTTAGTATCTGCTAGGCAAGGCAGCCATGCGCTAAATATTCATAAGTAAAACTGCTAATCCATGGAGAAGTAACTACAGTACAGAGTTCCACTCTGATTATTTAATTCAAGGATGCATCAAATAATTAACACTTCTAAGGCTTATGTCATTTAAATCAAACAAGCAAATACTTCAAGTTTTCCTGCCTTATAAATAAGGCACAAAACATTATATTTGATGCGTACATCACAGACTATGAAATATGAACAAAGAGCAGTTTCTGCACCAGGATTTATTTGCTGTTGTCATGCTGTTTGGCATTATCCAAAGTGTTCTGCTTATCTACCTTTTCACCTTTAAAAATAAAGCCCCGTTTTTCCTGAAGCTTCTGGGCTTGTTGGTGCTTTCTCTCACCCTTATTACTGTCGAAATATTCCTGAGCTATAGCGGCTATATTGTATATGCTATTCATTTGGTTGATTTCAGCGAGCCGCTCAATTTCGTGCTAGGCCCACTTATCTATTTTTTTGTATTTTGTGCCTGTTACCCTAAACCATTCAATAAAAAATATTACCTGCACTTTATACCCTTTGTTCTGTACCTGGCTTATTGTGTTCCATTCTATCTTCAACCGGAGTCTGTTAAACTGGATGCTTTTCTATCGGCCTACCAGCCGGTTTTAGCAAATCCTGAACTGGAAGAAACATCAAATCTTGACCCACTCTTTTTAAAGCGGTTTGTTAATGAATTATGCCTGATGCACATAAGTATATATCTGGCACTCAGCCTTTGGTTGCTTAAACTGGAAACCAAAAGTCTGAATCAGTATACTAAGAAGCTGGTGCGGGCTGTTGTGTGGGGGATGAGCGCTTTATTGATCCTTACCCTTCTTGTTAAGTTTAGCTTTAGAGCAGACCTGGGGGATTATATCATTGCTGTTAGTTTTGCAGTTTCTGCCTTCGCTCTGAATGGAATACTACTACAAAGCTCCCAACTGTTGTCAGAAAAAGGAATTGTAGCCGAGCAAAAGGTTCCTGAGCCAAAGTATAGCAAGTCTGGCTTAAGCGAAGCACAGAAAGATGAGATCCTGCACCAGCTGAACGGGCTTATAGGAAAGGAGAAGTTTTATGCTGACCCAAACATCAGCCTGCAAGGTTTGGCTGCACGAATACATACACATCCTAATTATTTGTCGCAGGTAATAAATGAGCGATTGGGTAAAAGCTTTTTTGATTTTATTGCGCAGTTAAGGGTAGAAGAAGCCATCAGGTTATTGAAAAGTTCTTCGCATCAGAACACTCCTATTGAAGTGATTGCAGAAGAGGTAGGCTATAGTTCCAAATCTGCCTTTTACAACGCTTTCAAGAAAATAACGGGTAAAACACCTGCTCAGCAGCGTTCTTCCTTATAAGAAAGGACTACTTCCTTTCATATCAGGTTTACCTTCCGCTATTTGTTGCCCTAAGTTTACCGAAAAAATAACGGTAAATTTATGGAACAGACACAAACAATGTATCGCCGGTACGACCTTGATTGGTTAAGACTTCTCGCTTTCATGCTCCTGATCTTATACCATGCAGGTATGATCTTTGTCAGTTGGGGATGGCACATACAGCACCCCGAAAGCAGCAAGTTTTTTGAGTGGGCAATGATGCTGGTTAACCAGTGGCGGATGCCCCTGATCTTCTTTATAGGTGGAGCTGTGATTTGGTACTCGCTCCACAAGCGAAGCAGTGGTGAGTTTGTGAAGGAGCGCCTGGTTCGTATTCTGATACCATTGCTGTTTGGTATGTTGGTAGTAGTTGTGCCGCAAGCTTATTATGAGCAGGTTCAGAAGGGTGGGTACGCCCAAAGCTTCTGGGACTTTTATACATCAGCCTATTTTTTTGAATTCTTTACCTGGAACCACCTGTGGTACCTGGTATATGTACTTTTTTACTCCTTAGTATGCCTGCCCCTGTTTAAGCGCTGGATCAAAAAGGGGCAACCTAAGTGGATTGATCGTTTGATCTCAAATTCTTCTGGTATAGTATTACTTGCTTTACCTATCATTGTAAGTGAAGTGCTACTCAGAAAAGCTTTCCCTTCTTATCAGAATTTTATTACAGATCTTGCAAATCATGCCTTTTACTTACCTGTTTTTATCTACGGGTTCCTGATCGCTACAAATGCAAAGGCCATGGCTGCTATCAAGAAAGCGAAATGGAGCTACTTGTTCTTTGGGGTTGCGCTATACACGGTGCTTTATACTTTCTATTGGGTACCAGAAACTGAGCCTGCAACTATACTTGGGTACGCTGCATACCAGGCCCTGCAAAGCTTAAACACATGGTTGTGGTTACTCATAGTGTATGGCTTTGGCAGCACTTACCTGACTTTCTCTAACAAGTTTTTAAAGTATGGCAGTCAGGCAGTGTATCCGTATTATATCCTGCATCAGACCATTATCATTATCATCGGGTATTATATTATACAACTTCCAATCGGCATAGGATGGCAGTTTTTGTTGATCAGTAGCGGTACTTTCCTGATTTGCAGTATCCTATATCACTTCATCCGGCAGTTCTGGTTAGGCAGGCTCTTGTTTGGCCTTAGAGCAGATGTTAAAAGGAAAGGAAAAGCAGCAGTTAGTACAGTAGCCGCTGTGTGATAGTACCAGTACAATAAAAAGGAGCCTAATGATCTCTAGGCTCCTTTTTATTGTACTAATCAGTAATTCATACTTAGCTTGTTGATCAAAAGCTTTCAATGCTGAGACTGGCAGCCTGCGCGAATAATTACTAATAGTTTTGGCTACCCTTTTTGTAGCTCCTGTTTTGCTTCGGGACCTATCCATCCTATATGAGTGTGTTTAAAGCTGTCCGTGAACTTTAAGCCATAGCCTAAGGCTCTATCCATGGCACTATGCCCAAAAAGCAAGAGACCTGCAAACTGTAGCGTCTCATGGCCAAGATAGAATCCGGAAATGCCAACTGCAATGGCAATGCCCTGGTGGTGTAGCAGGTTATAGGTAAAAGCACCAACTCTTGAGCTAACCAGGTATCCGACCATTCCTATATCTGGAACAAGTAGTAGTGCAAAGTATAGCCACCAGTCATACCCTAAGTATAAGCTACCCAAATAGGAGAGTACAAGCTTAGCCAGGTCTTCTGATTTTAGTAGTAGTTTCATCATTAGCATAAGTTAAAATCGGTAACCAACATGTACAGTAGGGAAGACTCCGAACTTGTCTTGCTTAAATTCATTGCCTTCAAACTTTATTTTATCTATATGAATGTTATAATCCAGGCTTACCCAAGGCGTAATGTATAGTCCTTTAGGAGTTCCATCTTCATCTTTTTGGAAAAAGAAGCGATAACCAATGTGTGTGCCTACACCTATAGTTTTGCCTGTCTCTTCAACCCCACTTTCTTTATGGGTTGCTTCATTAAAAGTATAGCCTGCTCCAAGGCCAGTGTAAAATCCAGTTGTTCCCTGCAGCAGGTAGCTTGCTTTCAAACCGAAGCCTTGCGTCATTAAATTAAACCCTTTGTTCCCATGGAAGCTTTCCGGCTGCTGTACACCAAAAACGCCAACATCCAGGCGTACCCTGTCGGGCTGGTATATTACATGGGCGGAGTAGCCTTTCAGGAAAAAGGCGATTGGATCAACTTCAACTTCCCAGGCCTGGGTTGGCTTCTCTGTCTGAGCTTGTGCAGCAGTGAACAGAAGGAGTGTAAGAGCAGTAATGAGTAGCTTTTTCATGTTTTATTTTGTGTGTCGTGATTGATTCGCGCTTAACTTACCAGTACAGGAACAGCTTTAGATGACTAAGGCTAGTGCTAATCCTATAAGTAGTACAAATATCTGCCAACCAATCAGATGTGGGAAATTATCTTTCCCGAACACTTAAAATAAAAGGATGAGCTTTGGAAATAGGAGACTGAAGACTTTAGAGCAAAGTAGAGTGAACTACAAACTATAAAAAGCAGGCGACTTATTAAGACTGATGTGTTATAGTTCAATAATAGCATAGGCTAAGCATCAAGCCATTCTTTGAATGCAGTATACTTTTCTATACTTACAAAAGCATCTTTGGTAGTAGCAGGGCGCAGCTCTACTTTAAGTCGGGTAGGGGAATACTTATGTATAGTGTCGATTGATTCCAGATGAATGATGAACTGCCGGCTTATTCTAAAGAAGTATTTCGGGTCGAGAATATTAAATAGCTTTTCTAATGTATAATCTACAGGCAGGCGTTGTCCTTCCTTTGTTACCAGGAATGTCAGTTTTTCTTCAGAGTAAAAATAAGCAACATCAGCTATATCTATAGTTCTGATTTTACTGCCCTGTGTTATTAGAAAGCGAGATTTATAAGCTGGTTCTTTGGGCAGCGCAGAATGTAGCAGTTCCTTAATAAAACCTGAGTTTATACCTGAAGTAGTTCTTAGCTTTTTGAACTTAGCAATACTGGCCTGTAGCTCTTCCGGATTTATTGGTTTTAGCAGATAATCGATGCTGTTCACTTTAAACGCCTTGATCATGTAGTCGTCGTAGGCAGTAGTAAAAACTACCGGTGTAAAACACTCCACCTGATCAAAGATTGCAAAGCTTTGCCCATCGTCCAAGTGAATGTCCATAAAAAGCAGGTCAGGTTGAGGATGGGTGCTTAGCCACTTTACACTCTCTTTTACAGACGGTAAAACAGCTTCTACTGTAATGCTGTCGTCACATTTAATCAGCAGACTTTCCAGCCTTTTGGCAGCGAGTGACTCATCTTCAATGATTGCTACTTTCATGAGCTTAAAAATAAGGAGAACCAGAACAGTATCAACCCCTGAAACAGGAGAAGCCTTTACATTTTTACAGCTCTTTGCAGGCTAGGTCAGTAACGGAACCCTCGCCTGATACAGGCTGTCAGACAGCTGGAAAGTTACTTTTTTTGGTGTAAAATAACTATATTGGTTTGTAATATTTTTTAATCCAACACCTGTAGAAGCAAACTCCTGCTTCCTTAACTGTACATTATTCTGCACCACCAGGTAATCGTCATCTTCCGCTCTTATGTCTACTACCAGCGGGCTGCTTTTAGATAGCTCATTGTGTTTAACAGCGTTTTCAATCAGCAGTTGTAAGGTTAGGGGTGGGATGTAAAGGTTCAGCTTTTCTGCAGGAATGGATATATTTACCTGTAGCTTATCTTCAAATCGAATCTTAAGCAGAAAAATGAAAGCGTTTATAAAATCAATCTCTGTTTTTAGCGGTACTAACTCCTGATCACGCTGCTCCAGCACGTAACGGTAAGCTTTTGCAAGCCGATCAATAAACTTTTCCGATAAATCTGCATCGACATGCACCAACGATGATAATACATTAAGACTGTTGAACAGAAAGTGGGGATTAACCTGGTTTTTTAAGCCTTCGTATTGCGCCTGTGCAATTTCTTTTTGAAGTATCTCTGCGTTAACAGCTGCTTTATGGTAACTTTTAAGTGCATTCAAGCCTGTAAGAGCTGAGAAATAAACTCCCGAGAATAACAGGTTTATGACTGCGTTTAATCGTAATTCAACTTCAAAGTCTATCTTACCTATGGGCTCCATCTGAAGTATAAATACAAAGGGCACGATACCTATCAGAAAAACTAACAGCAGGCTAAACAACTGGAATACAAGCAGCCCAACAATATACTTTAGGTACAAGGCTTTTAAAAAGGACAGATACTTTTCCTGTTGTATTATAAGTAAGCGGTATCCTTCATATAAAAGCAAGAAATAAACAAAGGCGTAAGTTAGATCAAATACAAGGTGGCTTACCGGGTAAAACAAGGAGCCATAAATAACAAATGCCAAAGCACTTGTATACAATACAGAAAGTAAGACAGCTGAAACGAGTTTTAATTTTACAGTTTCCTTATTACTTTTCTCTCTGATTAAGCTAGCTAGCTTCATACATTCATGTTTGTTCAGGTTGACTCTGAATAAAAGGTAAAGCTCTTCTTGAAAGCTTTAAGATCAAACCCTACTGTTCATAGGTGGAGCAGGGTTAGATCTGATGGCAAGTTGATGATTTGCTTATTGTGCTTCTGCTTCTATGATTGAAACTGCAGAAGCTCCAAAGTAGCCTATAGCCCCGTTACTAATGTTGGAAGGAGCATTGGCAGGTGTACCTTCAAAAGGGCCACCAGAAGAATTTTGCTGGTTTAGAAGAGCAAACCAGAAGTCGTAAGCTGGCTTGTCGATACCATACACTTCAACTCTTAATCTGTCTCCTTTTTGTACAGCAAACTGCATATTGGCATGGCCATAATTACCGTCATAAAGCTCATCATTCAGCACAGCCAACTCATCGGGCTCTAATACTCCATTAATATAAACATTCCAGCGGTAGTTATTGCCTTTACCTGCCGGGTCTCCGAAATGGACGATAGGGTAATAACCTTCATCTTCCATATGTCCTGCAGCTTTGTATTCGAATGTTAATGAATCAAGCGGAGAGACAGCAGGCATATAGCTCTGAGCAGTGTATTCTTTGCCGTTAACCACAGCTTTAAAATAATAGGTGTAGCCAGGGATACCCTGCAACGTGTTTGTCTGGTACAGACCCTCGCCGGCCGCTTTCAGTGTGTCTGTATGGCCATGATTGTCGGATATAATGACCAATGCACCGTTAACGCCTGTTGTACGTCCTTCATCCAGGTACCCCTTGGTATTGGATAAGCGCACCTTATACGGGCCCGGCTGATCTGTTAACAAACCTTCCACTACTAATCTGCTCTCAGCTGTGTCCAGTTCGTAATCAATCACTTCTTCGCAGCTGGTAAAGGCCAGCATAAGCATAGCCAGCAAGTATAAAAGTATCTTTTTCATTTTGCGTCTGATTAAAAATTGAAGTTATAGGTAAGAGATGGCACAATACCGAACAGGTACGTTTTTACAGCTTCTGTTTTGCTGCTGTCATCTTCGTTCTCGCGGAAGTAGATAGAGAAAGCGTTTTTGCGTGCATATGCATTGTAGATACTCAGCGTCCAGGAACTGGTGTATTTCTTAAACTCATTCCTCGGCTTCTCATAGGTAGCGGAAAGGTCTAAGCGGTGGTAATCTGGCAGGCGGTAACCGTTACGCTCAGAGTAAACAGGGTAAGTTTTGCCATTATACTCGTAACGGCCGACCGGCATGGTAATAGCCCCACCTGTAGCGTAAGTCCAGTTAGTTCCCAGGTTTATACTTGGGCTAAACTGATAGCTAAGCACCAGGTTTCCGGAGTGGCGGCGGTCATAGCGCAGCGGGTAAGACTTGTTATTATTAATTCCTGGTACTGTGCGTTCTGTTTTAGATAAAGTATAGCTTATCCAGCCAGTCAGTAACCCCTTCTGCTTGCGCAGGTAAAATTCAGCTCCATAGGCTTCGCCGCTGCCCCGTAGTAACTCTGTCTCCAGGCGCTCGTTCAGGAATATCTCTGCGTAATCCTTATAGTCGATCTGGTTGTCCATCCACTTGTAGTATACTTCCACAGAGCCTTCAAACATGTTATCCTGAAAGTTGCGGAAGTAGCCGGCTGCTACCTGATCAGCCTTCTGTGGTTTTACATACGTGCTGCTTGGTATCCATACATCAAATGGCATTGCGGATGTAGAATTTGACACCAGGTGCAGGTATTGCAGTGTTCGGTTGTAAGATGCCTTAATAGAGCTTGCATCATTCAGTTCATACTTGGCTGCAAAGCGTGGCTCCAACCCACCATAGCTTTTTATCTTCTCAAATCGGCTATAGGTTACAGTATCTACCGGCGTATCAAAGTTTTCATCGTACAGGTACACTTTGCCCGGTCCCATGTTCGTAAAGCTGGATAACCTTAAGCCATAATCAAGGGTTAACCGGTCCGTGATCTGGTGCTCATTGCTCAGGTATAGCGCTCCCTCCAGCGCACTCGTAGAATTTAGTTTAAGCGCGTTAACATAAGAGAATTTGCCCGGCTTAACTTCAGCAGGCATAAAGTTATGGTAAGTCAGGTGCAGGCCAAACCGCAGCTGGTTCCTTGGATTTAGAAAAAGAGTGTAGTCATTCTTTAATCCATAATCTTTGATGTGTGACTTCCAGGTAAATTCAGATTCTTTTTCTTTTGAGCCAAGAGCATAGTCAAAGTCGGAGAAGATAAAGGTGGTGTTGGAGAAAAGTCTGTCACTAAACAGGTGGTTCCAACGCACAGTGGCAGTGGCATTACCCCAGTTCATCTTAAAGTCGTTGGTGGCTGCTACATCGCGTCCAAAGTAACCTGACACATATAGGCGGTTCTTTTCGTTTAAAGTATAGTTGAGCTTGGTGTTCAGGTCGTAGAAGTACAGTTTGTTATCTTTTACATTCTCATCGCTGCTCAATCCAAAGAAGATGTCGGCATACGTGCGGCGGCCTGATACTATAAAGGAACTTTTGTCTTTGATAATGGGTGCTTCAACTGTCAGGCGGCTGGAGATAGTACCTATACCACCCGATATTTCCAAGTTTTTATTGTTCCCCTCTTTCATGCGGATGTCCAGAAGGGAAGAAAGCCTGCCGCCATGTTGGGCTGGAATTCCCCCTTTGTAGAGCTGCACGTCTTTAATAGCATCGGCATTAAATACTGAGAAAAAGCCCATCAGGTGCGAGGCATTATACACAGGTGCTTCATCCAAAAGAATTAAGTTTTGGTCCACACCGCCGCCACGCACATAAAAGCCCGATGTGCCTTCGCCGGCATTCTGCACACCTGGCAGTAGCTGTATGGCTTTTACCAGATCTACTTCACCCAGCAGGGCAGGCATGTTTTTTATTTCGGCCACCTGCATCTTCAGGGTGCTCATCTCCATGCTTTTCACGTTGGTGTCTTCCCTACGCGATACAACTTCCACTTCTTTCAACTTAGTCACATTTTGCTCCAATTCTGTGTCAAGTTTCGTGCTGCTCTGTAGGTGCACTTGTCTGGAGATAGTTATATACCCAAGATAATTGAAGGTAAGGGTGTAGGTGCCTTTAGGTAGGGTAAGAGCGTAGTAGCCGTACTCGTTGGTAGTAACGCCAGTACCCGGTAGCTCTTGCACGCTAACCGAAGAGCCGATTAATCCTTCGCCAGTGGCTTTATCTTTTACATAACCGCTGACGGTTACTTTCTCCTGTGCTACTGCCACAGATGTCGATAGGCAAAGCAGTAGCACTAGTAAGCTCAATAATTGTTTCATGGTTTTATTTTGTAATATATATAGGAACAATGGGATAAGCGACACAAAGGTATTTTGCTACTGGAAGTAAGACTTTATAAAATTTCCGGAAAGTTTTATAGTTTTAATAACCTCATGTCATACTTTTAGTGCCACTCTCTAAATCATAAGCAAAATTATGGTGGTATTGGTACTGCTTAAAATGAACTTTTCCGAACACCGTATTTTGTTGTATGAAAGCTGATAAATAGGGTATGAACTGATAAATAATTGTGAGTTCACACTTTAGTTGGTTAATTATACAAGTGCCGATTCTATGATGGGTACTGTGGAAAGATCTCTTCAACTTGACTGAGAAGGGCTGAAACTAATTGATTCAGGTTTCATACTGCTTCTGCGTTTCCAGCTTCAAAAGCTTGTTTCTGATGCAGCATAAGCTAGAACCTGAGCAGTTCAAAGTATACCAACTTATCACTGGAACCCGAAATTGATCCAGGTTAACCTGCTCAGACTAACGGCGATCTTGGAAGAGATCTACTACAGGCTTACCGGATGAAATAGAAGTGAAGAAAAGCATTGCACGCCCAACACAAGAGCTAAAGGAGTAGACACAAAAGGCATTTTGCTTTTCGCGAGTTACGAAATGAACTCTTTTGTACAATAATAGGGTATAATGTTTCAGCTAATATAGTTGCTTTATCTGCCTGCGCAACAGCTGCGCATTGATAGCTACAATCACGGTGCTCAGGCTCATAAGTGCAGCACCAATGGCCGGAGAAACCATGATTCCCTGCTGATACAGTACGCCAGCAGCCAATGGAAGTGCTATGATGTTGTAGCCTGTCGCCCAGATCAGGTTTTGGATCATTTTCCGGTAAGTAGCTTTGCCGAACATGATAAGCGAGGCAATGTCCTGCGGGTTGCTGTTTACCAAAATGATGTCAGCTGTCTCGGCGGCTACGTCGGTGCCAGAACCTACCGCAATGCCTACATCAGCCTGTGCCAGGGCAGGAGCATCGTTAACACCGTCTCCGGTCATGGCCACAAACTCTCCCTGGGCCTGCAGCTCTTTTATCTTCTCCTGTTTCTGGTGTGGCAGCACATTGGCCAGGTAACCATCCATACCCAGTTTATCGCTCACGTTTTTGGCTACGCGCTCATTATCACCGGTCAGGAGCAGGTTCTTAATGCCGTTCTCCTTTAATACTTTTATAGCGCCTGCAGACTCCGGTCGTATCTGGTCGCGCATGGTAATGTAGCCGGCAACCTGCTGGTCCACCAGCACATAAACCACCGTTTCTACACCTTCTTCGGCCTTGCTATCCGGCACTTGTATGCCATACTCTTTAATATAGTTTGGTCCGACCACTTTAACATCGCTGCCTTCCACAGTGCCTTCCAGTCCTTTGCCAGGCAAGTAATTAAAGTTTTCTGAAGCAGGTACGGCAATTCCATCCGCTTTTACTTTACGCAGAATACCCTGCGAGATGTAGTGTTCGGAATTCTGTTCCACACCCGAAGCCAGGCGTAGCAGTTCCTGCTCAGGGAAACGCTGGTCGAAGGAAACAACCTGTTCCACTTCATGAGAGCCTTGCGTCAGGGTGCCTGTTTTATCGAAGATGATGGTCGTGATCAGGCGGGAATTCTCAAAGGCAGTTCGGTTGCGTATCAGAAGCCCGTTATTGGCAGAAACAGCTGTGGAGATAGCTACTACCAGCGGAATGGCCAGGCCTAGTGCGTGCGGGCAGGAAATCACCATCACCGTTACCATCCGCTCCAGGGCAAAGTCCAGTTCAGCGCCCACCAACAACCAGACGGCAAAGGTGCCAAAGCCGGCGACCAGTGCCACGTAGGTGAGCCATTTAGCTGCTTTATCGGCCAGGCGCTGCGTGTCTGATTTTGTTTTCTGTGCTTCCTGCACCAGGTTGATCACTTTGTTCAGATAGCTGTCTTTGCCGGTGCTAACCACACGCACCTGCAGCGAACCGTTCCCGTTGATGGCTCCGCCGATTACGTTATCATCTTTCCTTTTCTGCACCGGTTTGCTCTCGCCGGTCAGCATGCTCTCATTCAGGTAACTATCACCCTGTACCACCACCCCGTCAGCAGGAACTTTCTCTCCGGGCTTTACCAGGATCAGGTCACCTTGCTGCAGGTCTTCAACTTTTAGGGTTATAGTCTCTCCGTTTCTGATCACCTGCGCTTCGGATGGCATCATGCTTACCAGCAGTTCCAGGGCTTTGGATGCACCCAGCACCGATTTCATTTCGATCCAGTGCCCCAGTAGCATGATCACGATCAGGGTGGCCAGTTCCCAGAAAAAGTCCATGCCTTCGAGCCCGAACGCAACGGCGGTGCTATACACATAGGCCACGGAAATGGCAACACCTATCAGCGTCATCATGCCCGGTGCACCTTTCTTTACTTCTTCCACTAAACCTGTCAGGAAAGGCCAGCCACCGTAAAAATAGATGATACTGGAAAGTGCAAAAGCGATGTACATGCCATAGGGCACATCCAGCGAAAAGCCAAGAATGTGCTGCACCATCGGGCTTAGCACGATCACCGGAACCGACAGCACCAGCGATACCCAGAAACGCTTCTTAAAATCTTCAATCATCATGCGGTGATGGTCATGCCCGGCTTCACCGTGTGCCGCGTGTCCCTGGTGTGGTGGGTGATGGCGCGTGTCGCTGTGCATGGCATCGCTATGGCCATGCAGGGTTTTTTCTTGCAGGCGCTCTTCTATTTTTTCTGCCTTGTTTACAGACTGTTCTTTGTGGCTGTGATGTTCGTGGTGTCCGTGATCTTTATTCATAGCTTTTCAGTTTTATGAACCTGTATCTGGTAACCTAAACTCGAATATAGCATGTACGGGTATTTTCCCCACATCGCTCAACATACTACCAGACCGCTATGCTGATTTCCCTGAGTCAGGATGTCTTATTTAACATACTGATCCTTTTCCGTCTTTCTCAATAGGCCTAACCCATGAAGCGTTTGCAGCAGGCTGTCTATTTGTTGCAGGCGCTGCGGCTGTTGTGGTTTGGCTACGGGCTTAAACTGGTGCAGCAGATCGGCTGCGGTGGCCGGACGCTCGTGTAGCTGCAGGGCACGTTGTACGGCCTGTGCCTGCTCCGAGAGCGTTTTTGGCCAGGCCAGTACTTCCTTAGCAGTGGCTTTCACAGCTTTGGATTTGGTTTCTATGCCCATATCGGTTTGCTGGGTGCCTTGCGGGTTCTGGTACTCTGGCCGGAGCCAGCGGATGTGGCCGCGTGCTTCTTCGGCGGCGCGTTCTTTGTTAAGGGCAACCAGGCGTTCGAGTATCTCTTCTTCGGGCAAGTTGGCGGGCCAGCCATAGGCGGCGGCTACGGCGGCATCTAATTCGGTGTGCAGCTGCAACAGTATACTTACCAGCCCTTGTTCATGGGTTTTCTGCTCTTTGGCGTTCAGTGCTTCGCCCGACCGAAGTTTCTCGAGTACGTTATACATGTCGGTGATGGTGAGCGTGGGGTGCTGCGCCTGCCGCTGCTTGCGGTGCGCGTCCAGATGCTCTGCTATACTTCGGATCTGCTCCTGCTGCGCTTCGGTGGCGGCAGGGAAGGGGAAGGGATCGAAGCAACGGGATTTATTATAAATAGGGTCATTACCTGCTCCCATACGACCTCCAGCATTAAGAGCCCAAGTAACGTGTATTTTGCTACTTAAAACTCCTAAATTATATGCATCAGCAAATGCTATAGCTATAACCGCATCATCTGGAAGTATATTTGCATCTAAAAATCTGAAGAATCTATGTTTAGATGTTTGAACAGTACCAATATATCTTGGAAGTCCATTTAAAGCTTTCCTTATTTCTGATCTTGTTTTTCCAAACAACCACCAAAGTTTAGCATATCCAGCACCATCTTTGGAATGAGATTTGGCATCCCTTTGTGGCTTCACTCTATTATAAACCCATTGATATACTTCGGGAAATCTTTCTCTTACTTCTTCAGCAGTTAGGCCATACAAATCTATTACTTTCACTCTACGAGGAGTACTTGTAATATCTTTTCCATTTAGATAATCTCTGATATGATTTTCTAAACCATCATATTTCCCTAATCCTAAATTTATCGCTTCTTCAGGAGTAACTATAAATCCTGATCCAATTAGCTGTACTCCACGACTTGCCAATCCATCATTTGACAAAAGTGGTAATGCTGACAATGTATCAGCACCAACTGTTAAATCAGCCTGAACTTTACCTTTCTTTTCGTTAAACGAGACTTCAATCTCGACATCTCCTTTAGCTTTCTCACTTGAGACAAAATCAATACGGCCATCTAAAATACCTTTACCCGCTACAGTCATTGCAATCCTAACAGCAGCTCCATCTGCACTATCTACCCAAGGATGATTTGGTATAGCATACAAAAGAGAAAGGGGATTATTTGATTCTATGAAGCTTTGTAAAACTCTTCTATTAAATATCTGCTTTAAGCTGTTTGTAGTAATAAAACCTAACCTTTCGGCTTTACCACTGGATACTAATTCACCAGCTTTATGCCACCAGTACATTACAAAATCTGTACTGTCAGAAATATCTTTAGTGTAAGCTTTTCTAAGTGCTTCAGTATAACCATCTCCCAAAGCATCGCGCATATATTTTGCCCCAATAAACGGTGGGTTGCCTACTATAAAATCGGCTTCGGGCCAGGTGGCGGGTTTGGGGTCGAGGTAATCGTAAACTATAGTTCGGGCGGTTTCGTCGGGCACTTCCTGTCCGGTAACCGGGTGCGGCTTGGTGCTATGGCCATCCCAGCGGGTAACGGGCTGGCCGCCAGCGTCGAGGCGCGGTTTGCGGTCGGAGTAGCTCAGCACCGCGTCCTGCTGCTTTATGTTGCCGTACTCGCGCAAAATAGGGTTGCTCAGGCGGGTGGCCGTGCCGTGCGCCCGGAAGTGCCATTGCAAATACCCGATCCAGAGCACCACGTCGGCAATGGCCGCGGCGCGTGGGTTTACCTCCAGGCCCAGCAGCTGCGCCGGCGTTACGGTAAAGCCGCCCGTCATGTCCAGGGTCCGCTGCCCCGGGAAATGCTCCAGGTACTCGTTCACTTCGCCTTCCAGCCTTTTCAGGTGCTCCAGGGTTACGTACAAAAAGTTGCCGCTTCCGCAGGCCGGGTCCAGCACGCGCACCGAGCACAAGCGCCTATGAAACGCTTCTATTTCTTTGCGGGCTCCGGCTTCGTCGCCGCTATCCTCAAGTATAGCCGAGGCGGTGCGGGCTGCTTCCCACTCTTCGCGCAGCGGCTCAATAACGGTTGGCATTACCAGGCGCTCCACGTAGGCGCGGGGCGTGTAGTGGGCACCCAGCTTGTGGCGCTCGCGCGGCTGCAAGGCCCGCTCCAGCAAGGTACCGAAAATGGCAGGCTCCACATCGGCCCAATCGGCTTCGGCGGCCAGTATCAGCAGGTCTAATTGGGCTTCGGTAATGGGCAGCGCTTCGGGGTCTTTAAACAAATAGCCGTTAAACTGCGGTATGTTGGTGCGCAGGGCCGGGTCAAAGCCGCCACGATCCATACTTTGCCACAGCGCCTTCAGGGCATCAGGGAAGTAGGTGATATTCTGGCGGTAATCCTGCAGCAGTTTGGTAAACGATTTTTCGGGCAACAGCTGCACGTCTTCGGCAAACATGGTAAACAAACAGCGCATCAAAAAGCCCGATACCTGCTCCGGGGTATAACCGGTCTGCTCCAGCGATGCCGCCAGTTTTGCCAGTCGCTCGGCCAGTTGCCTTGTTACACGGGCAGCACGTCGGCTCGGGTCCAGCTCCAGCGGATCGGTAAAGAGCAAACGCAGGCGCTCACGCACTTCTGGCTGGGTAAGTTCTTCTAGGGTAATTCTATAATTTTGCGGGTCCGGGAAGGGCACATAGGTCTTTCCCTGCCGCGCAAAATCCGCATACAAATCAATGCAATACCCCACATCCACCACCGCCAGGAACGGCGGCCAGCCTTCAGTAGTCGGCAGCGAGCGGGCATAGCGCAGGGCCTGTTCCTTGGCCTTTTTCATTTCGCGGTCCCAGGTGCGGGTGTCGCGGGTGGCAGTACCTGTTTTGGTTTTGATGCGTTCTGCGCCCAGTAGTTCGGCTTCGGTTATAGTTGCCTTGTCAGCGCCCTGCTTGGCTTCCAGCACAAAGCAGTCTTTCTTGTAAAGGTCTATAAAGTTGGTACTCGTCTTACCTTCGCCATCATCAAACACCACGGGCCGCTCAAAAGTATAAGTCGCTTCGTGTACCTTGTCGGTGGCCGGTTGCGGCTTCTCCACGCCCAGCAGCTCGCACAGCTCCGTTAAAAACAGCTGGTAGTTAGCTCGTTCCGATGCGCCGGATGCTTTCCAGCGGGCGATGAAGTTTTCTATAGTTGGGGTAGTGGCGTGGGGCATGGTTTGCTTTCCTGTTAGGCTATCGTTTATAGTTGCAGTATATTAAAATTTAACGATATTTACGTACTCTTTTTGAGGTTAGTACCGTAGGTTAATATAAAAGCCGCATCCAAAACAGGATGCGGCTTTTGCTTTTGCAGGGCTATAGTTCCAACTTTTTAGCCCTAGGTTGGCAGTGCTACTTCAGCAACTTATAGGCATGTGCTAACTTGTGTGTAGGCGAGCTTTCTACGGCCTGCTGTATAGTTGCCACATGGGCTGCACCATAAATCACCAGTATGCGATCGTCCGGGCTTTCAGTAATACGCTGTATGTTGCGGAAGATGCGCAGGTTACGGTTAAACCAGGTGGCACTGTACCAGTCAACGCCCATGTAATCGTGGGTCTGTTCTTCATAACGGAATGCTTCCCTAAAATAGTTGGCATGCCGTTCGCGGATTCTTTCCGGCTGGTTTTCATACTGTAACATTTTGTATACCGTGTTTGGTAATTTGCCAGATAGTTTGGCTACAGAGTCGCGGGCGATGGTGGTTTTGCGCAGGTACTTCCAGAAGTTGGCATGGCGGGCTGCAGCTTCTTCACTTATCTCCAGAGGTTTACCGCCAGGCTTTTGGTAGCTATCCAGATTGCCCCAGGCATTAATGCAGTACACACGCTTATGACCGAGTAGCTTCGCCAGCCTGAAACCTAACTGGTATACTTCATCTACACCAAGCTCGTAGCGGCCATCTAGGTACGCCTGGTACAGCGAGTCTATTCGGGGTTGTTCTTCGGGCATTATTTCTACAGCAATCTTGGTGGGCTTAAACTTAGCCATCTGTTTGGTGATCTTCTGTATGTCGCGCTGGCCTTCTTCTGAGAGCACATCCAGCTGGTTTTTTTTCTCGGTTACAATAATGTCTTTGTTGCGGTAGGTAAAATGGAAAGTGCCCAGCAGCATTACCTGTGCCTGCTCATTTTTACCTTCCGAAGTTTTGACCTGCGCCTTAACAGGACTGATGCTGAAACCTGCTAACAGGGCTAAGGAGAGTAATATCTTTTTCATAGTGGTAGGTTGGTTTTTGTTTAGAGATGAAAATAATTAGGTGTCGGTTGCCTGTAGTTATTGTTTGCGCTGTAACTATAAGTTTATCAAAAGTTTATTTCTGACTATAGTTGTATGTGGCAAAGTACGTGTAGAGGAGTTGCCGGCTCAATGGATAAACCGTTACTTGTGTTGGACAATTGTGCAGGAAATTCTAGTTCTTAAGTTTTACAGCATAGAGGTACCCGTCTGAGCTCCCGAAGTAGATGGTTTGCCCGTCGATGGCTGGCTTCGATAGTATAGAGCCCAGTTGGTGGATCTTGCTTTCTGATTGCTTCACCTCCTCCATTGTTTTGCCATAGAGCACAAAGTCTTTCCTGAACTCATCTTTTTCGTCGTACACTTCCGAGGAGTTTATCCTGCTGCTTTCCGTCTGAAACTCCCACTTCACCTCGCCGCTAGCGTGGTCAACGCCATAGAGTTTTCCGTTGAAGCAGCCGAAGTAAATAAGGTTTTCATGTGCCACTGCCGCTCCGTACACACGCATGTTAAGCGGTAATTTCCACTTCATCTGCCCATCCGTTTTGCTTAAGCAGTAGAAGGCATGGGTGTCGGAGGTGCCTACGTAGAGGTTATCCTTGTAGAGCAGGGGAGTGGCGATGATCCAGCTGCCGCGCTCCTTCATGTTCCATTTCCCTCTACCGGTTTTAACATCCAGGGCATAAATGTTGTAGTCCCGGCTGCCAAAGTATACCACGCCATCTTGCACAAGCGCAGCTTCCTGTATTTCTCCTTTCGGAAAGTGAGTATCGCCGACTGTCCGGAACTGCCACAGTAGCTTGCCGCTCTCTGCATCCAGCGAGTAGAAGTGGCCATCGAAGCTGCCGAAGTACACCTTACCATCCTGAACAGCTGGGGAGGCATGAATGGTGTCTCCGGTCTTAAATTTCCACTTCAGCTTGCCCGTTGCACTATCCAATGCATAGAGGTGGCTGTCCCCGCTTCCCCAGTAAACGGTGTTGTGCTCTACGCTTGGAGAAGACAAGTAATAATCCCACAGGTCATAAGCTTTTTCACCTTCGGATTTAAAGACCCACATCAGTTTTCCGTTCGCTTTGTTCAGGGCATATAGGTTACCGTCAGCGCTGCCGATGTATACCAGGCTACCCTGCACAACAGGAGAGGAATATACGGCGCCACCGGTTTTGAACTTCCATACTTCTTTGCCGCTAAATTTATTCAGCGCATAAAATGTGTGATCACCGCTTCCTGTAAATAGCAACTCTCCATCTACTAAAGGGGAGGAGTACACTCTGCCTTTGGTTTCAAATTTCCATATAACATTCTCCTGGCCGTGCACCAGCAGTTGTGTAAGAAAGAGTAGTAGTGTTAGTATTAACCTGATCATAGTTTTACTTTTTGTGTTGTAGGAATTAAGTAGCCAATAATACACTTTTATCTCAAGCAGCTACAGCAGAGCATTTTACTTTAACCTAAGATAACAGTGCCGTCTCAACTGCCTGTGTGGCATGTATGGTGGATGTATCGAAGAGCACCACATCCCTGTCCTTTGGCCTGACAAGAAGCGGAACCTCGGTACAGCCCAGGATCACGCCTTCGGCATCATTGGCTATCAGATTGTCTTGTTAGGTTTTATGTATAGGTGATGATGTGTTACTTCTTTTTTGAAAGTATGTAGTTGCCACTGCTGCTGTTCATAGTCAGCGTGTAAGACTCGTTCAGTTCAAGAGTCCAGCCGTCTCCTGAGATTTTATTTCCGTTAAGTTCTGTCGGCAATGTGAGGGAGATCTTTTTCCAGTCCGGGCTCATCAGGGCACCATTTTCTACTGTCAGGATACCCCAGTTGTCGGTGACACGGATGGTAGGATAAACGGTGCCTTTGTCTTCTAAGGGCATCATGTTACGGGGGTCGAAGGAGACATTCATCTTCTCAAAGTATAGCTCCACGTGCGGCTGCTCCACAAATTTGCTTTTGTACTCGGCTACAAGTTTTCTTTTCTCTACTGCCCGTTTTGTTTCTTCTGCCATTATTTGCCTGCCGTTATAGTCCGCTGCTATTCGTTCGGCTTCATGCCTCAGATCTTGTGGTACCTCTATTTCGAAAGCATCTATAAAATAGCTGGTGAGATCAGTGTCGGGGGAGATTTTCTTGTTCCAGTACTTGTTGCGGCTGCTAAGCAAATAACCGTAAACTGGGATGGTGTGGTAGGCAAAGGAGCGCACAAACGTCGGGTTTTGCTGAAAGGAATTGATGCTGTTCTCAAAATGCACAACCGCCTGCTTTCTGCTTCTTTCGCTGATCACAAAACCCGTATACTCTGCCAGTCCCTCGTTAAGCTCCAGCAGGTTTTCTGTGGAGTCAGCATCCGGGTAAAGCTGGTGGCGATACTTTCGGAAGGTAAAGGCATGGGTGAGGTATTGCTTTCGCTCCCGATCGGGTGATGCCTGTAGTGCCTTTTTGAGTGCTTCCAGCTCCAGCCGTAAATAGATTCGCCCGTTCTTCTCATCCAGGTGGTTGTTGGCCGCGTTATGGAGCGCAAAGCCCAAGGACGGCTGCGTTTTATGGAACAGCTCATGAGCTAGTAAATTGATCCGCTCGTGTTTATCCTGAGGCAGTGGAAGCAGGAGCATGGCCCAGTGTTTACCGCCCCAATGCAGGGCCGTGTTGGCTACGTTTACTTGGGGTGGCAGGTAACCTGTAAACCGGTCTGCGCTGCCGGTTAAAATTCCTGCTGTGTCGGCTTCGTTCGCTACTATTTTTCTGGTCTGTGGGTCCACGATCAGGATGGAAGTATATAGGTCCATGTTCCAGAGCTGCCTGTGCTTTTTTGTGGCGGTCTCTATCTCCTTAAAATAAGTTGTAAAGCTGATGGTGTCTGGTTTTGCGGATTGGGTGCGCCCTGTATTTGCAAGTTGCAGCAGCAGGAGCAACAGTAGGTAGGACTTTTTCATAGTGGTAGGTTGGTTTAGGTTTAGAGATGTACACCCTAAGGTGCCGGTTGCCTCAGCAGGTAAGCTGCATGAGAGATTTTTATTAATTGTCTGAGACTCAAAAAGTATTTTTTGTGCTACTCCTGTTGTACAGGCACAAAGATCGCTTGTTAGTGCTCCGGACTCAATAGACAAACAGGTACTTCTCTTGCACAAATGTACAGCTCTCTGCGGCGTGTTTTTAGCAAAACAGAAAATCTGTAAATCAAACAGAAGATGATGTAATAGTTGGCCGCCGAAGACCTGCTATGTTTGCTGTACAAAGTATAACTATGGAACCTACCAAAATCTATATCAAAAATATGGTGTGCGACCGCTGCAAACGGGTAGTGGAAGAAGAGCTGACTAAGCTTGGCTACACGGTGCAGCAGGTAGAACTAGGCGAAGCTGAACTGGCAGACAACACTATAAACCTGGAAGAAATACGACAGCTGCTGGCCAAAAATGGTTTTGAGTTGCTGGATGACCGAAAGACCCGACTGATAGAGCAAATAAAACTGGCCGTGATAGAGCTGATACACCAGCAAGGCGAAGCAGGCATGCACTTGAATACATCGGATTACCTGGCGAAGAAACTGGGTATAGATTACCACACACTCAGCACCTTGTTCTCGGCTACTGAAGGTGTAACGATAGAGAAATACGTGATCCTGCAGCGCATCGAAAAGGTAAAGGAACTACTGGTATACGGGGAGCTGAGCCTAAAAGAGATTGCCTACGAATTGGGCTATAGTAGTGTAGCGCATTTATCTAACCAGTTTAAGAAAGTAACCGGCCTTACTGCCAGCCATTTTAAAGAGATAAAGACCCACAAGCGCAAGACAATAGATAAGGTAATAGACTGATTAACTATAGTTGGAAGGAGCGAAGCCGGTAACCTACTTGTGTTACCGGCTTCATGTTTATAGCTGGTGCGCTTGTGCCTTTCAAATTATGCAACACGAAGCTATAGTTGTGTAACAGGTGTGGTTGCGTAAGCTACGTCCTTTGCAGGTATTAACTATATTATACCAAAACTATGAAGATCATTTTAGTAGGAGCCACCGGCACCATTGGCCGCGACTTGCAGCAGGCACTGGCCACCAAGCACGACCTGATAACAGCCAGCCGCCACAACGCAGATACAAAACTGGACATCACGCAGCCCGACAGCATCTGGGAAATGTTTGAGACTGTAGGTAAGTTTGATGCGCTGGTTTCGGCAACAGGGCATGGCGTGTTTGCCAGCTTACCCGACCTGCGCACCGACGACTTTTACGAAGGCATTAAAAGCAAACTGATGGGGCAGATAAACCTGGTACTGATAGGCCAGCACTACATTAACCCCGGCGGCTCCTTTACCTTAACATCCGGCATTCTGGCTGACGAACCCATACGCGGCGGTACTTCGCTGAGCATGATCAACAGTGCCCTGCACGGCTTTACCATGGCCGCCGCCACTGAGCTGGAAAACGGCGCGCGCTTGAACACCGTAAGTCCAGGCCTGGTAGAAGGCTCTGTTGCCACTATAGGTGCCAGCTTTCCCGGCCACAACCCTGTACCCATGCATCGGGTGGTAAATGCTTACATCAAAAGTTTAGAAAGTGCGCTGACGGGGCAGGTACTGAAAGTGTATAGTTAAACTATAGTTGGTGAGAAAAGAAAACCGCCACGCAGGGTTTGGGCTGTGTGGCGGAGTAATTTACAGTAGTATTATGCATCATGTTTAATAACTACTTTGGCTCCGTAATTTTTGATTTCGACAATTTTATAGTGTGAATGCTTCTTATTAAGAATTTTAATTAATTTATCATTTATGTCCCTTCTTGCATCTCTAAAGGGTGTTCTTGTGTTTTTAGATTCATGAAGCTCTAAAAGCATCTTAGACGAATTAAACTTCAAAACTAATGAATCTATATCTGTGACTTTTCTTTTGTCAGGAGACTTGGAGTAATCATAAATTGTTATTCTAGATATGCATGCTATAACCGTTCCATCAAAACTTCTATTGACTGATTTTAGTAGTTGTTTGAGTTCATGAATTCGGTCGCCATCTGATGTTAAGGAAATTGCTTTATTTACTTCATCAGTTAGTAAATCTGTGCCATTTTTAAGTTTTATTCCAAAGAAGTTGTAGTCTTTCGAAGTATGATGATCAATGTCAAAGTAATAATTTTCTTTAACATGGTACTTTAAAACAGCCCACAAGATTTCTTTAAATGTTGGTATATTCTTTTCTTTAACGAGCTCCCATGGCTCATTAGAAATACTCTCGATGAGGGAATCTCTAAGCGTTTCCTCATCCTGTGCCTCTAGACTAATTTTTTTTATCCCTTCATCTATACCTTTTATAATAGGTAGCTTTTGAGATATGTAATTACTATAAGTTCCTACGATTTGTTTATCTAATATGTGGTTGATATTAGATAAAAATTTTGGTAATAATTTTCCTTTAAATTGTTCTTTTACCATGTAAAAATCCATTACTCTTTTAGAAGTAAATGGATTATAGTCAAGGGATGCTTCTACATAATTATTGATTTCTCTTTTTACTGTTAAACAATTTCTTAGTGCTTCCCCAGAATGTTTTTCGTCAACATTATCGATATGTAGTTCTGCTCTAAGAAAGTGTATAAGATTACACTCCTCTGGGTTAGCCAAGCCTACTGATAGTGCTTTTTCAATACAAAGATTATAATCATCATTGAGTGTTGCTAAAGCATTTATTTCATAAGCTCGTTGGTGTGTTTGACTTTTAATGTTAAGATAAAGTGTATCGTAGAGTAAAGATAATATTGGGTTGAAAATCTGGCTAGCTTTTGTTTGCTGGTACCTATGTTCATAGAAATCAAAAGACAGTACAGTAGAAAGTATATCAATATTTATGGGTAAAGATGAATTTCTTGAATCAAGCGCAATGATTGCCAAGTCTCTAATATTGTTATGAATAAGCTTTAACTGCTCTACTTGAATCTGATTAGCAATTGTGCATGTTAGTGAAGAATCAAGTAACAGCAGCTTGTAAACTGAAATAATTTCTTTTTGAATATCAGTTCTTCTCGCCAAACATCTGTATATTCTTCTAATTGATAAAATGTGATGAAACTTAATGTAATCAAAGTTATCTATAATCTCTTTTGCCCATTCTTTCAATTCAATATCTTTTATAGAGCTCAAGAGATAGGACCTAAAGCTTTTTTGTTGAACTGCCTTGAGTAAGAGTGCTTTTTCATCTCCAACTGTGTTTTTACAGTGTCCAAAATTTGAGAGCAGAAACCACGCTTTAATAACATCATTTCCAAAATAGCTCTCGCCATTAATCTTGATATTACCTTGAGCACTAGTTGTCCCCTTGAAATTATTGTCAGCTAATTCTGAAATGACACATTGGAGTATTAGATATTCATAACGTGAGTGATTTACGCCTTTAAATGCTCTAGCTATTAGTCCTAAATGTGGAATTGTTTTTTGTCTTTCAATCTCATTCTCTTTTTCATAAATGCCATACATTTTAGAAGCAAGATTAACAAAGTTAACATAGACCTTTCCTAGAATGGGTATATCTTCTTCAACCCTTTTTTCCATTATATAGATTTAGACTGGTATTATAGTAGTATAAGAAATTTATAGAATTTAAAGATATATTAAAAAATGTAGTTATTATTGATTAAGGAGTTGTAAATCCAACTGGGTTTCATCAAACCATACAACACTCACCCAAAATTCTGTAACAGCGCTGCCCACCACACACGCTACCTTTGGCATGTTCAACAATCATAAAACTACAGGAACATGAAAGAGCCACAATTCAAAATCACTATCAACAGAAATTCCGATAAACTATAGCTGACTTAAACACTTTGCTCCGGTTTGCAGAATTGTGCAGCAAAACTGCCGCTTTGTGCATTGAGCCATAGCTGGCAACTATAGACCTTTGCACCGCTGCAAAAAAGGCCGTTCCTTTCGCACAGCGCTACTGGTAAGCTTCCGGAACGAAGGAGTACTGCCAGTAAAATAACAGTCATCCAGAACTATAAACCTTAAACTATAGCTGCCCCTGAAAAGGCGGCCAGCTACCTTATTGTCTAAATTTTACAGATAGAACTATGAAAAAAGTAGTACACACCCTTTTAAGTGCAGCTGCCATCAGCTTGCTGCTAACCCAACAGGCAAACGCCCAGATAGACCTGAGCTTTCCGGCCTCTCCCAAACCGGATACGACGCAGGCGGGCAAGCCCTACTTCAGATCGAGTATAAACGGGATCATCACGGCATCGGGCTTTGTGCAGGACGGCACGTTTGGCATGGGCGACGGCGCCATTACCATGTGGGCAAACCCGAAACAACCTACCCAGGACGAGTACCAGTTCGGTGGCGACCTGCGCAAGACCTGGCTCATCTTTAAAGGTACTGCCTACAACCTGCCGCACGGCATCACGGCCACCGGTCGTGCCGAACTAGACTTTTTAGGGGGAACGGCAGGCGCAGGTGGCTTTGCCGATGAGAACCTGCTGCCACGTGTACGCCTTGCCTACGTGGAAGTGCAGAAAGGGCAAACCCGTGTGCGCCTGGGCCAGAACTGGACGCCGATGGTGGCGCATTTTCCTAATTCCGTGACACACTTTGCAATGGGTTATGGCTCGGCAGGTGGCATCGGTTTCCGTAATCCCGGCCTGTTTTTGTACCAGGGCCTGAGCAGTCCGGATGCTGCTACCAAAGTGCGCCTGGATGTGGCTGTGTTCCGCGGCTCCTGGACCGGCCCGAAAGCAGAAGCCGACGGTCGTGATGAAGGCGAAATTGGCGTGCCGCAGACAGAACTTGGCCTGAACATCAGTAACCAAACCAAACCGCTGAATTGGGAAGTAAACATAGCCGGCCACTACGACCGCAAACGCCTGGTGCAGGGCGATACACGGAGCAACCTGGCAGGCAAAGCCGTGCAGGCTGGTACCAGGCTAACCTATGGCGGCGCAACGTTGCAGGGCAATGCCTATTGGGGCCGCGCCATCGGCCAGAGTTGGGGCCAGTTGCTGCAGTTCGGCGACATAGAAGGCTACGGCGCCTGGGGGCAGGCAGGGTACAGATTTGGTAAGCACCTTAGTGCCTGGGTAATATATGGGCAGGATAACCCAAATGATACCGATGTGCTGGCAGCTGTACACGGCAATGCCCGCCTGAAGAACGAGATCATTGTGCCGATGCTCCGCTATGATGTAGGGCCGCTGGGTATAGCCCTGGAGTGGTACCGCGCCAACACAGAATGGCGACTGCTGGAGAACGGACAGGAAATCTACAAAACCACATCGGCTAACCAACTGGCGCTGGGCGCACAGTTTGTATTCTAACCCTGCAAAATTCTGAAGAGAATCCAGCTTCAAAACTATTCAAAGTTCACTCAATTACTCAATCAAAATTAAATTCAGAAACTATGAAAAATTCATCTGTTAAAACCTTTGTATTTGTGTCCCGCATCCTGATCGGGGTTACATTTCTGATAGCCGGACTGCATAAAGCGCTGTTCTGGGATGGCCCTGCCATGTGGATGGCTTCTAAAGGATTGCCATTCGTGCCGCTGCTGTTAGGTACAGCTATGGTTACAGAATTGGCAGGTGCCTTGCTGCTGTTTGCCGGTTTCAAGGTAAAACAGGTGGCTATTGTACTCATCCTGCTGCTCTTGCCGATGACGCTGCTGATGCACACATTCTGGAATATGGAAGGGATGATGCAGCAAACGGCTGTCATGGACTTCATTCAAAACATCGCCATTATGGGTGGCCTTGTAGCGTTGGCTGTAGTAGCGCATCTTTCATCCAAGCAATCCATTTAAAACGAAATATAACAGTAACCATCAGCCGTGCTTCGGATTACCGGGCACGGCTTTAACTATAATACTATGGGACACCATCACCATCACCACGGGCACCACCGCCCCGCGACCGGTAACATCCGGTTTGCTTTTTTCCTGAACCTGGGCTTTGCTATCGTAGAGCTGATCGGGGGCTTTTTTGTGAACAGCGTGGCCATCATGAGCGATGCACTCCACGACTTCGGCGATGCCTTTACCCTGGGTGTGAGCTATTTTCTGCAGCGCAAATCAGAACAGCACGGCAACGAGCGCTATACCTATGGCTACAAACGCTATTCGGTGGCAGGCGCGCTGTTAACATCCGTTATCCTGATTACTGGCTCTGTGTTTGTGCTTTCAGAAGCGACCGAAAGATTACTACGCCCCGAAATGCCCGACCCTTACGGCATGTTGCTTTTTGCTATAGTTGGGCTGGGCGTAAACGGGGCGGCCTTCTTCAGGCTGCGTGGCGGGCATAACCTGAACCAACGGGCTGTGTCACTGCACATGCTCGAAGATTTGCTGGGCTGGGCGGCCGTGCTGGTAGCCAGTGTGTTGTTGCTGTTCTTTGAATGGCCGTGGCTGGACGCGCTGCTCTCAATCGGGATTGCGTTGTTTATGCTGGTGAATGCGGTAAAAGGGGCCTGGTCTGCCCTAAAAGTGTTGCTGCAGGAAAACCCGCTGGCAACGGAGCTGAATGCTGTAAAGGCGCAGTTGCTTTCTGTTACGAATGTGCAGGATGTGCATCAGCTCAAGCTATGGTCTTTGGATGGGGAGCATCACGTATTGTCGGCGCATGTGGTGGTGGAATCTGTAAAAGAGCCTACTGCCATAGCTGCCCTGAAGCAGGAGATTCGCAACATCTTAAAACCCTTTGCCATAACTGATGCAACTCTTGAACTGGAGCACGCCGGCGAACGCTGTAAAATGAACGTATAAGCCAGTAATATAAAAATGTAAAAGCCGCTACCAACCAGTAGCGGCTTTTGTTTTATAGTTGTTAGCCTTCATAAATTTTCAGGTAGCGGTTCACCGATCTTCTGAAGGCATCCTTTGCGCCTGTAGCTATAAGCTGCCCGTCAAAAGCGCCATGAATGGTGTCGAACTCCAGCGGCTCTACACGGCTATTAACTTGCTCGATGGCTTTTTTAGGAAGCGGCACCAGGTTGGGGTAACTATACATCATCGATAAATGCCGGCGGTCGCGGGCAACGTACACGGTATCGCCGGTGAGCAGGGTGCCTTTGCCATGATAGGGTAGGTGCATTACGGTACTTCCATCAAAATGTCCGCCTGTGTGCACTACTTTCATCCCGTCCCAGAGCGGCAGTTCGCTGCCTTCCCATAGTTGTAAGTGCGTGCTTTTGTCCTGTATCCATTGTTTGTCGAGCTGGTGCAGGTAAATGGGGCAGTTAAAGGCGGCGGCCCATTCGGCCATTAAACTATAGTAGTGCGGGTGCGAAATGGTAATGGCTTTTATACCACCCAATGTCTTGATGTAAGTGATGGTCTGCTCGTCGAGGTAAGGAATACAGTCCCACAGCACATTGCCGCTTTTCGACAGTACCAGGTGTGCTTTCTGGCCGATGGCAAAATCAGGGGTGATCTTCAGCTCGTACAGGTTTTCCTGCAGCTTAGCGATCTTTATGCTGTGGTCTTTTGCTATTTCGCTGTAGCTGGTCCAGGTCTGGCCGCCATCGCTTACGTACTGGCGCTCGTCGGTGCAGATAGGGCAGGTGTCGGTAGCGGTTTTGCCAGTGGCGTAGCGGGTGCCGCAGGTAGCGCAGATGTTTTTTTGCTGCGGCTCGCGGACAGTTATTTTTACTGGCTTGACACTGCTGCCCGAAAAGAAGTGGTGCGCAGGGCCTGGCAGCAGCAAAAGCGAGGAGCCCAGCAGCGAATTTTTCAGAAATGATTTACGATTCATAATATGCTGTTTTACGAGGTAACACGTTGTTTAACAGCACAAATGTCTATAGTTAAGTGGCTGGCTTCAATGGACAAAGCACCGTTTGCCCTGCACTTACAGGAGCCTAACTTACGAGTTCCAGCTCTTTGCTCCGGAAGGCCAGGGGAGAAGCGCCGCTGTTTTTCGTGAAGAAGCGGGTAAAGTAGGCGGCATCTTCAAAACCCAGCTGTGCCGCTATTTCTTTTACCGATAACTGACCGTGGTGCAGCAGGCGTTTTGCTTCCAGCATCAGCCGTTCTTTTATCAGTTGGCTTACATTCTTGCCGGCATATTTGTGCGTGATTTCGTTCAGGGTGCGGGGCGTCAGAGAAAGGGCATCGGCATAGTCCTGCACGGCATGTTGTTGCTGGTAGCGCTCTTCCAGCAATTGCTTAAAAGTACGGTAGGTCAGGTAGCGCGGCTCGGGTACAGGTTGTGCTATCGTTTGCGTGTGTACGTCCTTCAGCTTATAAACCTGCAGCAAAAATATCTTCAGGTAAGAGGCAATGATCACTTCCGATAGGTCAGTTGGCTGCTTGTATTCCTGCAGCATTTTCTGCATCAGGTCATCGAGTAAAGCTACTGCGGTAGCATCCAGGTGCAGTACGGGCTGCACGTTTATGTTATCGAAAATGCCATACTTCAGCAACAGGTTCTCGGCACCCGCTTCCACGGCAAATACCGACTCGTTGAACTTGAGTACAAAGCCTTTGGTAGGGCCATCTTTCCGGATCTGGTGAATGTGGCTGGGCTGCAGCAAAAACAGGCAAGGCCCTTTAAATTCATACGACTGAAAATCGATGGTATGCAGGCCGCTTCCTTCCGTAATCCAGATAATCTCATAGTAAGTGTGGCGGTGGGGTGCTACACGCCGTAATCCTGCATCCGGCGCATCCTGGTACGACGCAATGTAAAAATCGCGGAACTTGCTCTTGGTAAAGCTTTCTGCTTCGGTGAAAACAGGAATAGGAATGCTTGCCTTGGCCATAGTTTTATGTGTTAGATGCGGAGTTGGTAAAGATAAAAAACTGTAGGTAAAAGTATAGCCTGCGGAAGCATCCTGCTGGCTATATGTATGGTTTTATGCTTGTATTAGACCACTTCCAGGTTTCCCATCATACCCAGATCTTCGTGCTCCAGGATGTGGCAGTGGTACATCACGCTGCCTTTATAGGTTGTAAAAGGGATTGCAATACGTACGGTACTGTTGGCCGGTACATTTACCACGTCTTTCCAGGCCCGGAAATCTACTGCTACACCATTTACACTAATTACCTGGAATGGAAAAGTATGCAGGTGAAATGGGTGGTCCATTGCCATCGGGTTTACAATATCCCATACTTCCATTGTTTCGGCTTTGGCAGTTAGATCAGTGCGGTGATGATCGAAGGCTTTTCCGTTAATGGTGAATTGCAGCGGCTGCATGGTGGCACCAAAAGTTATTGTTTTATAGTTAGTGACAGAAGCTAAATCCAGTGCCGGAATGTGAGTAAGTTTAGTTGGCAACGCTATAGTTTTAGGCTCACCAGTGATGCTGAACTTTGCCAGAACCATCCCTTCAGCAGGTGTATCAGCACTGGATCCGGCAGGTGTACGGCTGTAAGGCAGGTTTGTTAGTTGCAGCTCTTCTTCCTGCGTGGCTTCTATCAGTATATCGGCTCTTTCGCCGGGTGTGAGTAGGAGCCTTTCCATAGCCAATGGCGCTTCCAGGAAACTGCCATCCATCCCAATCACCTGCAGTCGTTTTCCGCGAATGTTCAGATTATAGTAGCGTGCGGTTGAAGCGTTTACGATGCGAAGTCGGAGCAGACCTGTAGGGGCGGACATTTCCGGTTGGTTTTGCCCGTTTACCAGCACCAGTTCTCCTTCTTTTCCTTTTCCCCAGTCCATGCCCGTATGCGACGCAACTTCGCCATTTTGCAGCCCGATGTCGTGCAGCACCAACACCTTTTCAGTCGCAGAAGCGACGGGCTCCAGCTTGTCCACGGCTCCGCGGATGATGATCGGCCCTGATAAACCTTCAAATAGCTGACGGGTAACTTTGCCATGGGCATGTGGGTGGTACCAATACATGCCGGCGCTTCCCAGATGCGCTTCGAAATTATAAGTTAGAGATTGACCTGGCTCTACAGTTTGATGTGGCTTGTCTTCATCCGGCGACATAAAAATACCATGCAGGTGCAGGTTGCTTGGCTCACGCAGTTGGTTATTAAAGTTTACCGTTACCACGTCGCCTTCTTGTACTTCCAGCAAAGGCCCTGGAAAGCTCCCGTTGTACGTTAATAGTTCTGCATTCTGGCCGGCAATGGTGATGTTGCGTTGCTGTGCCGTCAGGTCGAAATTGCGTGTTGTGGTTTTTGGGTGTTGTAGCGTATTCATAGTTTTATGGTGTAGCGTTTAACTTTGACAAAGCTATAAGCTAGGCCAGTCTCAGGTGTTACAGGATTCAGGTAAAGCTTTACAGATTTTCAATAGGAGGGCTAGTTTATATTTGTAGCACTTCAGGGTTGGCTATATTTACAGGTGTACCACTGGCAAAGGCAGTAACGTTTTCAAATGCCTTGCGGAAGTATAGTTCATAGCTGTGTTGCTCCACGTAACCCAGGTGCGGCGTACAGATCACATTTGGCAATTGCAGCAGTGGATAGTCTTTATCGTAGATAGGCTCTGTTTCATACACATCTACGGCAGCAAAGCCGGGTCTGCCTAGTCTAAGCGCATGCAACAGCGCGCCTTCTTCTATCAATTCTGCCCGGCTGGAATTTACCAGCACCGCATTCGGTTTCATTAAGCCTAAATCTGATGCTGTAACAATACTTCTGGTGCTATTCGTTAAGCGCAGGTGCAATGTTACTACGTCAGCTTTGGAAAAGAACGCTGCTTTGCTCTCAGCTATTAATAAGCCATCTTGCAGGGCCTGCGTACGGGAGTTTTCACTGCCCCAAACCATCACTTTAGCACCAAAGGCTATGGCGTAGTCAGCCATACGTTTACCTATCTTTCCATAGCCCCAGATGCCAATCAGCCTTCCGTGAATGGTGCTACCGATGTTGGTTTGCCACTGTCCGGCTTTCATGGCTTCTGTGGCCTGTGGTACCTGCCTTACTGCATTCATGATCAGGAGCCAGGCCAGCTCTGCCGGAGCTACTGGGGAGCCAATGCCTTCGGTAACTGCAATATTATGCCTGGTGCATGCCGCCAAATCTAAATGGTTTGAGATTTTACCGGTCTGGCTGATAAGCTTCAGTTTAGGCAACTGCGCGACCAGTTCTTCGGTAATGGCTGTTCGTTCACGCGTTAGCACCAGAGCATCGGCATTTTTAAAGCGTGCAACCATTGTTGAGATGTCCTTAACCGTATCGTTATAGATAGTAACCTGATGGTCTTTCAGCAGCTGAAAACATGGCAGGGAACGAATAACATTCTGGTAATCGTCAGGAATGATGATGTGCATTAGAAAGATAATTGTATGCCTGCAAAACTCTGTTTTATGTAGGAAAAGCGCAACGGACAAATGAGTATATTAGTTGGACAAACAGGTATGCTCTATAGGAGGCGCTGATTCTGTTTCCAGCTGAGCCAAGCTATTGAGACGCATGTCGATTGTAGAGCGGATTACGATACTACGCTTTTTAGAGAAGTCTACTAGTGGGATGGGAGCGAGGCTATAGTTAGTTTTGTAGTTGGTGCTGGCTTGAGAAAGTGCAAGTGAGTAGAGCTGTGATTTTTAGGATCTTTAAGAAACTAGAAGCTATCTCATAAATAGAGATCAAAAATAATCAAGGGATCGTTTATCAGTTATGAAGTTAACAGATAAGCAATGGGGAAAATTAAAAGACCTCATTCCTGATGGTGCCAGGCGGGCAGACGGG
>NZ_JAAEAA010000008.1 GCF_010119545.1 Pontibacter fetidus
GATTATAGGGGTGTTATTCAGGGCCAAAATGCCAATTGTTAGCCAGTTTTAAATTCACCCGCTAATGCAAACACCCCTCTGCGCTCCCCTCAAGGGGAGAATTTGCTAGAACTTAACGGCCCTGCCTTCAAAGGGGGACTTGCTGCCATTTTATAGTTGTAGTTCTAGTTTTATAGTTCACGATATTGATCAGGACAGGTTTACCTGTTCCTACGGAATTACAACCACGACAAAGCGATGCAACTATAGCTGTAGCGATAACTATAGTTTAGCTATCGAACTCATATCAGTCTTTGGGTTGAGCGCCTTTGAGTTGTTGCGGTGGCGTGAGCCAATCCGACGCAGGAGGATAGCAAGAAGGCAGCAGCGCGATGCCCGAAGACGGGGCCTCCCGGCCGTGAGGGAACCAAGTTGGATTGAAACGATAGGCAAGTAGAGCTCCCAGGATTAGAGGAAACTTTGGAAGGATAGCTTGGTTAAAGTGCCAACTATAGCAACAAAGAACAATTAAATCCTTGGCCTTACCAGCTGCCACCAAACTTCATTGCCCTTCTCCTTCTTTATAGTATAGGCAACCAGCAAATCCTTATCATCTATAGTTGTGATGACCGGGTACACGGCACTTCCGTTGGCTTCTGTGAGTTGTGTGGTTTTTAAATGAGCGCCGTTGTCGTTTCTTATCTGTAAGCCTATGTAATTATTTGGTTTGGTGCTATCATTGCCGCGTTCGTCCCAGACTACGGCCAATTTACCGTTGTTAAAGGTGCTTAGCTGTGGATGCCGGGCGGCGGGTGCGTTGCTGATCGTTTCGCGGGGAGTAAATGATTTACCTGCTTCTTTCTGGCTATAGTATACGCCACTTCCACCACCCATTGTAAACCAGGCATAATGCATCCCGAATTTGTTTGAAACCATAGCCGGACCTGTATGCGGGCAACCATCTATCACCCAGTTATCGGCGCTGATGCGCTCGGGCTTGGCAAACGATTTCCCCCCATCCACAGAAACCAAATGCATCATGTCGCGGATGCTGTCGTTTAAAATGCCGCGGTAGGCTACGTGCAGTTGTTGCTGCGCATCCAGATACAGATCAGTGCGGCAGCATTGGCATAGTTGCGTATCAATTACCATCTCGCCTACAAAACCCTTGCGGCCGTTGGTGCTGGCAAAGTATAAACTGGAACCCTCCTTGTCTGTATTTTTGCGCGAGTCGAGCCAGATAGCACCTACTTCGCCGTTAGGTAGCACTTCCATGTCAAAATAACGTTCGTCAATGCTGTTTATAGTGTCTTCGGCTAGCTGCTTTGCCTCGGTCCAGCTCTTACCACCATCAAACGACTGCGTGTAAAAAACCAAACCAGCATAACTGTTCTTCGGGTTTGGGTTGCTTACCGGGAACATCGCAATGATATCGCCATTCTTTCTGAAAAGGATCTTGGGCAGGTTCTCGTCGTGCGGATGCACCGCGCTGGTGGTTGGTATCGTTTGCGCTTCCCCAAATGTTTTTCCACCGTCTCCGGATACAGCATATTTCATCAGGAAATTACCCGTCGTATCTATGGCTTGCACCCAGCTTAGCACCGTATTTCCATTTTCATCTTTTGTCAGGTAAGGGCACGAAGCAGTCAGGCCGTCATCTGAAATACGGACAGGCACAGCCGGAGCTGCGGTACTAGTAGCCTTTTCTTTCTCTGATGCGTGATTGGTGCAACCCGTAACTATAAACAGCAAGGCCAGGAAGCAGGTGTAAATTATATTGAATGAGCGTGTCATGATCTGTGCGGGTTTTATAGTCTACTTAGCCTTTTCTCCAAACGTATAGCCTATGCCAACGTGTATAGTGCGGGGTGCACCCTGTCGGTAGCTTTTGCCCCAGGCATTTTTATCGACGGTTGTTGCGTATAGTTGGTTGGTCATGTTCAGGAGGTTGGTCCATAGTTCCAGACCATTTTTGCTGTAGCCGATGCGTGCGTTCAGCAGGTCGTAGCCGTTATATTTTTCGGAGTTAACGGCATCCAGGTAATAGCTGCCCATGTGCTGCCACTCCAGGCCCAGGCGCAGTCCTTTTATAGTTGTTGGCTTAAAGCAAACTTCCGTGTTACTTATAAAACGAGGCGCTGTGGCCATTTCTTTGCCGCTAAACTCAGTTCCTTTTTCGGTGTAGTCGATGTACGTATGTTTGGCATTGGTACCACTAAACCGGAAGTTCAAGGTTTCGGTAGGGGCATATTTTAAGGTATATTCCAGGCCACGGTGGCGGGTTCGGCCTGCATTCTGGTTCTCATAAGAGTTGTCTTCCAGTTTTACATTCACAATTTCGTTGCGGCCATCCAGTTGGTATACACTCACATCCAGGTAGCCTTTGGCATCGGCAAAGCTAATCCAGCCACCTACTTCGTAGTTGTTATAGTTGGCCGGCTTCAGGGTTGGCACCTGCACGCCACGGTATAGTTCGGTAATTTGCGGTGGCGTAAAACCTACGCTATAGTTGCTGTACGCGCCCATACCTTTGCCCAGGTCATAAGTTAAACCAAGTTTAGGCGTCAGGCTTTTGAAACCGTTTTTTTCATCAGGAGCGCCGGTATAAGCGCCCGGCTCCAGGTGGTTATCAAAACTATAGTCTAAGCGGTCGTAACGCAGGGCGGCAACAGCTTTCAGTTTTTCCAGCGGGTTTAGTTCTAACTGGGTGTAAGCTGCGGTGTTTATCAGGTCCACGTTATAATTGGTCAGCAAGGTGCCGGTGTGGCTATAGTTGGTATACTTTCCGGTTTCGGAGCGGTCAATATCAATCAGTTCTGCATGGTAAGTAGCAGGGCTATAGTCTGCACTTAAACCACTAATAAGTTGCGCATTCAGAAACGGGAACATGACTTTGTGCTGCGCGATCAAACCGAAACTCTGGAAAGCGTCTTCATTCAGTTCTCCCTTCGCTTTCAGGGGATTATCCTTTACATTTTTGATGGCATAAAAAGGGTTCTGGCCGATGGCGTTATTGCGATAAAAGGCGGTTACCTGTGTGCTGTGCTGTGTGTTCCAGGTTTGCTCCAGGGTGGTTCTAACCCGCAGCGCATTTACTTTGCGGTAAGTAAAAGTGTGCAGGCTGCTATACTCTTTGCTGTAAAAACGGGTGCTGTCAAGGCCACCGGTCTGGTCGGTTTTATAATCTATCAGGCTGGCCGAAGTGATCAGTTTTGTAGATGGGTTAAAACTATAGTCTGCCCGCAGGGTAAGTGCCAGTTTATCGAAATCGCTGTGCTCAATTATACCATTTCGTTGCGCGGCATAGTAGCCAGCCACATACACGCCCAGTTTACCAATTGTATTTGATGCGCTGAAATCGGTTCGGCGATAGCCTTTATCGCTGCTTTCGGCTTGTACTTTGGCCGTAAAAACCTGTGCGGGTGCCTGTGTTATAAAGTTAATGGCGCCGCCAATGGCTTCACTGCCGTATAACGAGGATGCCGGCCCACGGATTACCTCTATGTTGCGAAGCGCACCCATGTTAATTTCTATCAGCGCGTTGTGGTTAAAGTCGCCGGTCGCCCGGATCGGAATACCATCCTCTAAGTATAAAAACAAGCTTTTGTAGCCAATCGGTTGGCGGATGGCCATGGTGTGCTGCTCGTTGCCCAGGTTTACCATATACACGCCGCTTACTTTGTTCAGTACCTGCTCCAGCGATACAGCTTTCGTTTCCAGCAACACTTCTTTTGAAATGGCACTGATAGCAACCGGCGTTTCGGTGCGCACGGCCGCCTCACGGCTGGCTGACACAACCACCTGGTTTAACTGGTTGGCAGACGGTTGTAGTTGTACGAACACATCACCGTTTTTCAGCGACTTCTTCTGGGCATCGTAGCCAATGTAAGAGAATACCAAAGAGTCGGAAGCTATAGTTGCAGGCAGGTTAAACTTACCATCGGCCCCGGTTATAGTTCCGGTTTTGGATTGGGTGGTGCGTATGGTAACACCGTAAAGTGGTTCTTTTGTTAAGGCATCAATTACCTGCCCTTTGGTTATAGTTTGGGCATAGGTAGTGTGGCATAGTGCCAGCAGGCACATAACACAGGTTAGCAGACTTCTCATGGAAGTAAAAATTTATAGTTTATCAGATTTTAAAAGTGCGCAACAGTAGCGGCTGCAGGTAAAAACCCATGCCTGACCTGGCGGCGCAAACGCCAACTGCTTAAACTATAAACCGAGGAGGATGGAAAATGCTATGATACGTAACAGAACGGTAAGCGCAACTATAAACTGATGGGTAGGAAACCATGGTTGCAAAACGGCGGGCACTGAAAGCAAACATGCACTGGTAAAACAGGTTGACTTGTACTTCCTGTTTCTGGCCGCGCTCATTGGCCTGTTTGTCGGAGTCGTGCTGGGCTTTCAGTTTTTTGGTGAGGTGGCACTTGCCTTCGCATTTCAGTTCGGGCTTGTCGCGGTTAATGCACAAAAACTCCATGATATACGCCTTGTTCGCCTGGTAATCTGCCAGCACTACTACCTTACTGAAGGTTTGCAGCAGTATCACGGCGATAAGCGATATAACAAAGATGTTTTTCATGGTTTACCCTGGTAGCAAGGCAAGCCACTGTCATCCGTACAGTTCTGCCTTTACGTTACAAAAGTAGACCGCAATGCTCCGCTAAATAATGACCTGCATCAATTATATGGCTGATCTTTATCAATTAAAGCCAGCCTTTGCGCCGGAACCAGACATATACCACCAGCGTGATCAGGGCCATCATGCCTAACACTACCGGGTACCCATACCAGGCGTGCAACTCGGGCATAAAATCGAAGTTCATGCCGTAAATACCAACTATAAACGTGAGCGGCATAAAGAACACCGAAAAGATGGTAAGCACGCGCATTACCTCATTGGTTTTCTGCGACGAGAGCGAGATGTAGGTATTAACAAGGTGGTTGGTACTATCGTTGAGCTCGTCGTAAAGCGTAATGAGGTGCACATACAGGTCCTGCAAATCTTGTAGTTCGGTGGAGGGCAGGTTTTGGAGGCGCAGGTTTGTAAGAATAACCTCCGAGAGTTGCAGCACCCTTTTTGAAACAGAAACTTTGCGCTTTAAATGGTAAAGGCCTTTGGTAAGTGAGCTGGGTTTGGTTTGCAGAAACGTTTTGGCTTCGTAATAATCCAGGTCGTTGGCCAGTTTAATGGCAGGCTCATCAAAAGTACGAAAAGCTGCCCGGACGATCTTACTGAGCAACCCTATAGGCGTTTTTAACAGGGCAGTGTCGATAAACTTTTCCCTGAGCTCAGCTATAAACGCAACGGGGTAACGGTGAATGGTGAGTATGAATTTATCCTTGTAAAAAACGGCTACTTTGTTGGTCAGTTCCTGTATGGTATCGGCTTCCAGGTGGGCTTTGTTGTCGTAAATGCGGGCAATAATAAAAACGATGTCGTTGGCAATTTCAAACTTTGGCAAATGCTCGGGTTGTAAACAATCGCGTACCGACGACGGGTGCAGGCCATACTTTTTTTCCAGTAGCTGTAGTTCTTCCGCCGAAGGATTTTCTACGTCTATCCATTCCCAGCCATACTTTTCAAAAGACAGCAAAGTTTGTTGCACAGGTAGTTTTTTAGAGTGATAGTTAGTATTTAACAATGGGTTTACGCAAGCTATAGTTTGGTGTTTGCCAGTACCCCACGGGTTAAACTATAAACCACTGCAAACTAAAGATCCGCCCGAACTATAGCCCGGGCGGATCCTGAAATACATTGCAACTGTAACTATAAACTTAGCTTTTCCCGGTGTGCTCCTGCACAATCTGGCGCAGCCATTTCAGCATTAGGAAAATAGCGAAAGCCGCCAGTAACGAACCGGCACAGTTTACCAGGAAGAAGTACGCTTTATGGTCGTATTTATCCCACATACTGGCCAGCACGCCTGATAGTTTGTTACCAATAGAAGTCGCCAGGAACCAACCACCCATCATAAGCGCGGTTAAACGTGGCGGGCTCAGTTTTGAAACCAGCGATAAGCCCATCGGGCTCAGGAAAAGCTCCCCTATCGTGATAACGGCATACGAACCAACCAGCCATAGCGCAGAGCTCTTTTCGGCACCATTCATGCTGGCAAATACAGCCCCAACCATCACCAGCGTACTCATGGCCGTAATTACCAAGCCCCACATAATTTTAGCAGGTGTAGAAGGCTCTTTGCCACGACGGCGCAGCATAGTAAAGAACCATACTACCAGCGGCGTAAGTAAAATAACAAAGAACGGGTTGATGGACTGGAAAAGCTCCGTTGAAATAAGCGAGAGCGGTTTGCCCTCCTGCGGCCAGTCTTGCTTTGGCAGGTTATTCAGGTAAGGTGCCACGCCTTCTTTGGTTATAACTTTGCCTTCGGCATCGGTTCTTGCTCTAAAGTTCTGGTCGTAATCCGGAACGGTAGCCAGGCTCTGGTCTACATTCTGCACCATACCAATAGCGCCGGCCGGGCCGGTTAATCCTTCTGCCATTTCGCGGTCGGTGTAGTATTCAGCCCAGGTAGTTAGTGCCGTACCGTTCTGTTTAAATATCGCCCAGAAAACGATAACCACTGCAAAAATAGAGAGCAGCGCTGCAATTGGCCGTTTATCTTCTGCTGATGCCTTGGCCCAAAGCGAACCATAGAACACCATGATCGGAATAGCGCCGAAAATGAACGCATCTGTAGAGTTAGAACCGAAAATATCGCCTGGTATAAGTACCCAGCCCAGCACGCCCGCAATTACAGCAGGTAAAATCACAATACCGAAAATGCGCATCAGTGGCATGTCGTTGGCAGCTACGGGTTTGCGCACGTCAGCTTCTTTGTAATGCTTGTTACCCAACCAGAAAATAAGTACACCTAATAACATACCCACGCCGGCAGCCGCAAATGCATAGCCCCAGCCATAGTTGTTACGCAGGTACGATGCCACAAACGGCGCAATAAAAGCACCCAGGTTTATACCCATGTAAAAGATGTTATAGCCGGTGTCTTTCTGGTCCTGGTACTCAGGTGTCGAGTATAAACCACCCAGCAACGTAGAAATGTTCGGCTTAAAGAAACCGTTTCCGATGATGATCAGGCCAAGCGATGCTACCATGGCCAGGTCTCCGGGAAGGGCAAGCCCAATGTAACCGATCGCCATCAGAATACCGCCTATCGAAATGGCCAGCCTGTACCCTAACACCCTGTCAGCAAGCAGGCCGCCCACAAAAGGAGTTAAGTATACAAACGCGATGAACGTACCGAAGATATCCGAGGCGTTTTCTTTTGATAAGCCAAGTCCGCCGTTCTGCGCATCGATCATGTACAGGAAGAAGATGGCCAGCATCAGGTAGAAGCCAAAGCGCTCCCACATCTCGGAAAAGAACAGGTAGTAAAGTCCTTTAGGGTGTTTGGATTTAGTTGTAGACATGAGGGTGTAGGTGTTATTGATGCTTGAAAATAAGCAGACTTTGGCAAGTGGCAAAATAAAAAGTGGTTTGCAGCGTAAATAAAGGCCACTTAACGCCCCTAAACAAACTCACACTGAACTGCTTGCCGGCATCATTTTTAAAATCTTTTGCCCGAATTGTTGTTTTGGAAGTTACTACTCTATTCCTTTGCCGTCTTATTTAGCGACAGGTACAGATTTGATGAAAATGCTGCGGGTTTGGTTGATAGTGCTTCTGTGCAGTGTACTGGCGTTGCCATTGCAGGCCAATACGGCATTAAACACCACACAAGATATTTTGCAGCAGGCAGTTAGCGCAAACCAAGCATTACCTGCCCCCCTGTTTATACCAGCTGAAACTGTAACAAACCCTGAAACTATAGCTGAACTGGAAAATAAAACAGCGGTGGCTTGTTACGAACTGCTTTTGCAACTATACTTTGAGGGAGCAAATGTCAAACCGCTGTTTTCTGGCACGGTGCCTGCCCATAATAGTAACGGCCTTCACACCATCCTAACTGCAGGCCCCTAACCTGCGTGCACACCCGCAACCCAACTTTACTAACTATACGCCTCTGCCGGCAATTGCGGCACCGAGTCACTACGCAAACTTATACTTTACCTGAACACTCAGATTTCTGAATTTTTACCGGCCATAAAACTTCGCTTATTTTAAACTTATATGGCTCCTGAAACTGTTGTAGCTTGGCTTTTTATATAGTAATTAATGAGTAATCTTTCTAAAACAAGTGCGGCGTCAACAGCCGGCGTCCTGATTTCACTTGGTATTATTTACGGCGATATAGGTACATCGCCACTCTACGTAATGAAAGCTATACTTGGAGGGGCACCTATTTCAGAAGCGCTGGTTTACGGGGGTATTTCCTGTGTATTCTGGACCTTAACGCTGCAAACAACTATAAAGTATGTACTGCTTACCCTGCAGGCCGATAACAACGGCGAAGGTGGTATTCTGACGCTTTATACCCTGATCCGCCGCCGTGCGAAATGGCTTATTGTTCCGGCCATGATCGGGGGAGCCGCGCTCTTAGCCGACGGGCTTATAACTCCGCCTATTTCGGTTTCTTCTGCCATCGAGGGTCTCCGAATTCTTAACCCCGATATTCCAACTGTTCCGATCGTGATTGCTATCCTGACCATGATCTTTTTAATGCAGAGTTTCGGAACGGAAATAGTAGGTAAAGCTTTTGGCCCGGTAATGCTGGTCTGGTTTACTATGCTGGGCGCGTTGGGTGCAATATCGCTGGCGGCACACCCTGAAATACTACGGGCAATTAACCCCTACTATGCCTATGACCTGCTGGTTAATTACCCGGATGGCTTCTGGATACTGGGTGCTGTTTTCCTGTGTACAACGGGTGCGGAAGCTCTGTACTCTGACCTGGGGCATTGCGGCAGATCGAACATCCGATTAAGTTGGGGATTTGTAAAACTATGCCTGTTACTTAATTACTTTGGCCAGGGCGCCTGGCTAATGACCCAGGAAGGAAGTGTGCTTCGCGAGAACCCATTTTATGGTATTATGCCATCGTGGTTCCTGGTAATAGGTATTGCTATTGCAACTATAGCTGCCATTATCGCCTGCCAGGCACTTATTTCGGGCTCCTTTACACTCATCTCTGAAGCTATCCGCCTGAACCTGTGGCCGCGTGTAAAACTGGTTTACCCAACTAACCAGAAGGGGCAGCTATATGTACCAAGTATCAACTGGCTGTTGTGGGCGGGCTGTATTGGGGTGGTTTTATACTTCCGGGAGTCTGAGCATATGGAAGCGGCTTATGGTATGGCGATTACCATGTCTATGCTTTCCACTACCATCCTGATGAGCTACTTCCTGAAAGTGAGGTATAAATCCTGGTTGCTGGTGGTGCTGTTCTTCACGGTTTATTTCGCTATCGAGTCATCATTTATGATCGCCAACCTGAGCAAGTTTACGCAAGGTGGCTGGGTATCGCTGATGATTGCGTGTGTGCTGTTGCTGGTAATGTATATCTGGATAAGAGCCTTTTACATTAAGCGCAGCCTTACAGAATATGTACGCCTGAAAGACTACCTGCCAGCCCTGAAAGAACTGAGTGCAGACGAAACGATACCAAAATATACCACGCACCTGGTCTTTATGACCAGCGCGCCAAAACCTAAGGATGTGGAATCGAAAGTGATCTACTCTATCTTCCAGAAACGCCCGAAGCGTGCTGATATTTACTGGTTTGTGCACGTCGAGACGACCGATGAGCCCTACACTACAGAGTATAAAGTAAAGAAACTGGACTCAGGTGATGTGATCCGTATCGACTTTAAACTTGGTTTTAGGGTGGAGCAGCGCATTAACCTGTTTTTCAGGACGGTGGTGAAAGAACTGGTGGAAAACGGCGAAGTGGATATTACCAGCCGCTACGACTCCCTGAGCAAACAGAACCTGATCGGTGACTTCCGGTTTGTGGTGCTGGAGAAATTCCTGTCTTACGAAAACGACCTGCCTTTTGTAAATCGCCTGATCATGGAGTGGTATTTCAATATTAAAAAATACACCAGTTCCGAGAGTAAGTGGTTTGGCTTGGATACCAGCTCTGTAAAAGTGGAAAAAGTACCGCTCGTGATCAGACCGGCCAAGCTACCCGAACTAAAGCGCGTATCGGCATAACTATAGTTTACGATGGCATTAACCAAAGAACAACTTCAGAAGAAATTCTCTGCCCGTAAAATCCTGCTGCCTATGTTGCTGGGGCTGGGTGTGATTGGGTATATGCTGTACCAGAACTATGACCCCAGCCAGGTGCAAACGCTTTTGCAGGCAAACCTGCTTTGGGCGGGTATTGCATTGGTTGTTCTTTTTATCCGTGATTTCGGCTACATGTACCGCATCCGGTACATCACCGAAAAAGCCCTGAGTTGGAAACAAAGCTTTACCGTGATCATGCTGTGGGAGTTTGCTTCCTGTGCCCTGCCCTCGGTGGTGGGCGGCACAACTATAGCCGCTTTCATGCTCTTCAAAGAAAAAATTCCGCTGGGCAAGTCTATCGCGCAGGTAATGGTAACGGCCATGCTCGATAACCTGTACTTTGTGCTGGCGGTGCCTGTGGTTATACTGTTGGCCCAGGAGCAGCTACTGCCAGAAATTGCGGGCATCAGCGACACTATGCGTAACAGCCTTGGCGTAGCTTTTTTTGTTTCGTACCTGCTGATAGCGATATATGCCTTTGTGATGTTTTATGCCCTGTTCATTAACCCGAAAGCTGTAAAAAGGCTGATGATCCGGATCGGGCAGATAAAACTATTCCGCAGATGGCGCATTTCGTTTTTCCACCATGCCAACGAGCTGCTGATCGCCTCCAAACACTTGCGCACCAAAAACACAGCATACTGGCTGCATGCCAGCATTTCCACCTTCTTTGTCTGGACGGCACGTTACATCATCATTGGTTGTTTGATCGCAGCATTCACACACCTGAGTTTCAGCGATCATGTGCTTATCTTTTCCCGCAATCTGATTTATAAGATCGTCCTATTTGTGTCAGTTACCCCCGGTGGTGCAGGCTTTGCAGAGCTGGCTTTTCCGGCTTTTTTCGGTGTTTTTATTGGGAGCTTCACAACAATTATTATATTGCTGTACCGCTTGCTTACTTATTACCTCTATTTGCTGGCTGGCGCGATCATTTTTCCACGCTGGGCGGCACGTGTTTTTAGTAAGGATGCACCGGAAAAAAACCCTGACACTGTAACACAACCTGACCATCAGCTGATGGCTTAACGACACCCGTACTACATGCGTAAATTTTTACAGAACATTACCCGGCGTAAAAGCGGCACCGCCCTACTAGCCGATTACGAACTGGACGACAACATACAAGGCACGAACCTGGTGCGCACACTCCGCCTCAAAGACCTGGTTTCTTTCGGTATAGCTGCCATCATCGGGGCCGGTATTTTCAGTACAATTGGTAATGCCAGTGCTGCCGGAGGTCCGGGTGTATCGTTACTGTTTATCTTTACAGCCATTGCCTGCGGTTTTTCGGCACTTTGCTATGCGCAGTTTGCCTCATCAATCCCTGTTTCGGGTAGCGCTTATACGTATGCTTATGCCTCGTTTGGGGAACTGGTAGCCTGGATCATTGGCTGGGACTTACTGATGGAATACGCGATCGGTAACATTGCCGTGGCTATTTCGTGGTCTGATTATTTTACTGCTGTTTTGCAGGGCGTAGGTATAGGAATGCCGGAATACCTGACCATGGATTTCCTGAGTGCGTCGCGCGGTTATGCGGCAGCGCAGGAACTTATGGCTAAAGGCCAAACCCTGGCTGAGCTACCATCAGGCATGCAAGAAGCGTTCCTGGCGTGGCAAAACGCCCCTGTCCTTGGCAGTGTTAAACTGGTAGCTGACTTACCAGCTTTAGGTATAACTGTGCTGATCACTTACCTGGTTTATATCGGTATCAAAGAATCGAAGCGCACGGCTAACCTGCTGGTGCTGCTCAAGCTGATCGTTATACTTTTAGTAATAACAGTAGGTGCATTTTATGTGAATACCGATAACTGGTCGCCGTTTGCACCCAATGGCATTTCCGGCATCCTGAAAGGTGTATCTGCTGTGTTTTTTGCGTATATCGGATTTGACGCCATCTCTACTACTGCCGAAGAATGTGAGAACCCGCAACGCGATCTGCCGCGTGCTATGATACTTGCTTTAGTTATCTGTACCACGCTCTATGTAATTCTGGCACTTATACTTACCGGTATGGTACCTTACAACGAACTGGCAGTTGGCGACCCGCTGGCCTATGTTTTCTCCAGAGTAAACATGGATGCGATGGCTGGTATAGTTGCCGTAAGTGCTATAGTTGCCATGGCCAGTGTGTTGTTGGTTTTCCAGTATGGCCAGCCACGTATCTGGATGAGCATGAGCCGCGATGGGTTATTGCCAAAGATCTTTTCTGACATCCATCCGAAACATAAAACTCCGTGGTTTGCAACTATAGTTACCGGTTTTGTGGTGGCTGTGCCTGCCCTGTTCATGAACCTGACAGAAGTTACCGACCTGACAAGTATAGGTACCCTGTTCGCGTTTGTGCTGGTGTGTGGCGGTATATTGCTGATGGAAGAAAAACAGAAGGAAGTAGAAACATTACATAAGGGCTTCCAGGTGCCTTACATTAACGCGAAGTATACCTTGCCTTTGTTAACTATTGGTTTACTGGCGCTGTTGTATGTATATAACGGCGAGGCCATGACATCTTATTTAAGCACAGAAGGTGGCTGGGAAGTATTTCAGCATAAATTACCGCTGTTGGGCTTTATTGTTATTACCATTATTATGACGGTATTATCCTTTACCCGCAACCTGTCGCTGATACCGGTGCTTGGCCTGCTGACCAACCTATACCTAATGACGGAACTGGGTATTACCAACTGGGCACGTTTCCTGGGCTGGCTGGCTTTTGGTCTAATTTTATACTTTGCTTACGGCTACCGCAACAGTAAGCTTGGCAAGCACCAACTATAACGTCCGTTTTTTTCTGATTATACCTTGAAAAAGAAGCAAAACATAGCAAATACCTTATTCCTGCTGGTGTGGGCTGCTATGTTTTGCTTTGCTGTATTATTTACCTTGCATAAGCCAGCCCCATTGGTTTATAGCAAAACTACCTCTTCACATCACCAGGAAAAATTATCACCCGAAGATCAAAAGATACCGTTATCCTGGACGGAACCTACTGCTTCTGAATTAGCTGCTGAACAATTAAAATCGTTTCTTTCTACACATTTCCCTCTCTCCTGGCTCTGCGGCCATGCAGAACGTGTATGCTCAATAAAGCCGAATAAAAGGTTTATAACCTATACTGGTGCTACTATTCGCGACCTGGTGCAGCCCAACGCACCCTAATTTAAAATCCGCTATTTATTGTAGTTAATATACGTTTTACAATACTTTTGTAGGTATTGCCCTCTTTCAACCAACTAAATTTATCTTATTACCTAATCTAACTAAATCAATGTCAAACAATTTATTTGCGACAAAGTCTGTCGAAAAGCTTATTAAGGAGTCGGAGAGCGGAGAGCATAATCTCAGACGCACGCTTACCGCTACTAACCTTACCATGCTTGGCGTAGGAGCCATTATTGGAGCTGGTATCTTTGTACTGACCGGTACTGCTGCTGCCAATGCTGCTGGTCCGGCTATAGTTATTTCCTTTATAATTGCGGGCCTTGGCTGTTTGTTTGCAGGCCTTTGCTACGCTGAGTTTGCTTCCATGATCCCGATTGCAGGTAGCGCTTACACCTATGGCTATGCTACATTAGGTGAGTTTATTGCCTGGATTATTGGCTGGGACCTGATACTGGAATACCTGTTTGGAGCAGCTACTGTAGCTGTGGGCTGGAGCGGTAACTTTGTAAGCTTGCTGAAATCAATTGGTATTACAGTGCCGGCTGCCATTGCAGCTGCTCCGCTGGCATACGATGGCAGCTCATTTACGGCAACAGGCTCTTTTATCAATCTTCCTGCTATCATACTTATACTTGTAATGACAGCTTTACTGGTAATTGGTATTCAGGAGTCAGCTAAATTCAATAACATTATCGTTATTGTAAAAGTGGCTATTGTATTACTGGTTATTGGTTTTGGTTTCCAGTATATAGATCCTTCTAACTGGACTCCATTTATTCCTGACAAAGAAGTGCTGGCTGATGGCGCTACCCGTTACGGATGGCAGGGTGTAGTGGCCGGTGCGGCCATTGTGTTCTTCTCTTACATCGGTTTTGATGCCGTTAGTACTGCAGCCCAGGAAGCAAAGAACCCACAGCGTGACATGCCAATAGGTATGCTTACGTCTCTTGGTATCTGTACATTGCTTTATGTGTTAATGTCTCTTGTAATGACAGGCCTTGTACCTTACAAAATGCTGAATGTGCCGGATCCGGTTCTTGTAGCGCTTCAGGCAGCAGGCCCTGCACTTAGCTGGTTATACTTCTTTACTGGTCTTGGTGCAGTAGCTGGTCTGGCTTCGGTAGTATTGGTTATGCTTATGGGCCAGCCGCGTATTTTTTACGCAATGAGCCGCGATGGTTTATTACCAGCAGTATTTGGTAAAGTACACCCTAAATTCAACACGCCTTACGTAACAACGATTATTACAGGTGTTGTAGCAGCTATTATTGCCGGTATCTTCCCGATTGGTTTGTTAGGCGAACTTGTAAGTATTGGAACACTGCTAGCTTTCGTAATTGTTTGTGCCGGTATCATTTTACTGCGTCGTACTAGCCCAGACCTGAAGCGTCCTTTTAAAACTCCTTTTGTGCCGCTTGTTCCGATTTTGGGTATTCTTATCTGCGGTTACATGATGGTGAACCTTGGTTTTGATACCTGGATGCGCCTAATTATCTGGATGGCAATTGGTATTGCAATTTACTTCCTGTATGGCCGTAAGCACAGCAAGCTTCGCCAGCAAAACGAGGCGCCGGAAACTGATAGAGTTACCGTAGGCTAAGGCTATAAACTCAATACCGAGCAAACTATAGTGCTCACAGAAAACCACCCGGGTAGCCGGGTGGTTTTTTATTTTAAACTAATGGGGCTTATACCAGCAACAAACTACTATAGTTTTCTAGACATCCTGGTGAATGTTGCAACTATAGTTTCCCGTGAAAGCTCCTTCTCTTCTGCCTCGTTGGCTCCCGCCAGGTTTATTCAGCTATTGGCAAGTTAAAATTCATGTAGTAGAAGGAATGCTATAGGTCATGAGTTGGCTATACCTGATAGGTATACAATGGCTTTGATATCGGCAACTAATAAAAGACTATAGTCTCTTTTATACATGATACAAGTCATTTCCCACCTACCCTTCCGTGCTGACCTTTGATGCAGATAAAAGCACACCCGAACGGTGATGTTACCATCAGCACAGAAAAATACATTCTTCAAACATTATAAATAGCTACATATATGAAATACAGAAACCTATGGCTGGGGTTTATAGCCGTAATCGTTGGCTCGTTTGCCGTGCTCGGTTACTTTGGTATAGAGATTTACAGAGAAGCACCACCTATACCCCGACAGGTGGTTACCGCATCCGGTAAAGTAATTTTTACTGAGCAGGATATTAAGGACGGACAAAATGTATGGCAGTCGGTGGGCGGCCAGGAACTAGGCTCTGTATGGGGCCACGGCGCTTATGTAGCCCCCGACTGGAGTGCCGACTGGTTACACAAAGAAGCTATATATTTTCTGGATACGTGGGCACAGCAGGAAAAAGGTGTAAACTACGATGCGCTTGACGAAGAGACCAAAGCCATGCTGGAGGCACGCCTTCAGAAACAGATCAGGGCAAATACCTATAACCCGGAAACCGGCCAATTAACTATTTCAGATCTTCGTGCTGAGGCCATAACAAATGTAAGCAAACACTATACTGGTCTGTTTATGGATGACCCGGCACTGGCCAAACACCGCGATGCGTATGCCATGTCTGATAACACGGTAAATGACCCGGTGCGTATGCAGAAACTGAATGCTTTCTTCTTCTGGACTTCGTGGGCCTGTGTTACCGAGCGCCCGAGCAAAAGTATAACCTACACCAACAACTGGCCTGCCGAAAAACTGGTAGCCAACGAGCCAAGCAGCGACCTCATCATCTGGACAGGGTTCAGTGTTATAATCCTGATAGCAGGCGTAGGTATGCTGGCTTACTATTATGCCGCTAACAAAGAGGATGACATAGACCTGAGCAAATTGCCGAAGAAAGATCCGTTGCTTGGCTTAAATGCCACACCATCCATGAAAGCCACCTTAAAGTATTTCTGGATCGTGACAGCGCTTATATTAGTGCAGGTAACACTGGGGGTTGTGTCGGCACACTATGGCGTGGAAGGCCAGGCCTTGTATGGTTTCCCGCTCGCCGATTACATGCCCTACTCCATCAGCAGAACCTGGCACGTGCAGCTTGCCATTTTCTGGATAGCTACCTCGTGGCTGGCAACTGGTTTATACATCGCGCCTGCCGTGTCAGGTCATGAACCAAAATTCCAGAAACTGGGAGTTAACTTCCTGTTTATCTGCCTGCTTGTTATAGTTGCCGGGTCGCTGGCTGGCCAGTGGTACGGCATCATGCAAAAACTGGGGTATACCGAAAACTTTTGGTTCGGGCACCAGGGCTATGAGTATGTAGACCTGGGTCGTTTCTGGCAGATATTCCTGTTGGTTGGCTTGTTCCTGTGGCTGGGCCTGATGGTGCGTGCTATTATGCCTGCTTTCCGCAACGATGCTGAAGGCCGCCATTTACTGGGTATGTTCCTGATCTCATCGGCTGCTATTGCTATCTTTTATGCTTCCGGGCTTATGTGGGGGCAGCACACCAACCTGGCCATTGCCGAATACTGGCGCTGGTGGGTAGTACACCTGTGGGTAGAAGGCTTCTTCGAAGTATTTGCTACCGTGGTAATTGCCTTCCTGTTTGTGCGCATGTGCCTGCTAGACACGAAAATGGCAACATCAACCGTACTTTTCTCCACCATTATTTTCCTGTTTGGCGGTATCATCGGTACTTTTCACCACTTATACTTTAGCGGCACGCCAACTGCTGTTATGGCCTTAGGTGCAACCTTCAGTGCCCTGGAAGTGGTGCCACTCGTGCTGATCGGTTTTGAAGCCTACCATAACCTGAAGATAAGTAAGCTCACCCAATGGATAAAAGCCTACAAATGGCCGATCTATTGCTTTGTGGCAGTAGCTTTCTGGAATCTGGTTGGTGCCGGTGTGTTCGGGTTCGTCATCAATCCACCGATAGCACTTTACTATATGCAGGGGCTTAACACCACACCGGTGCACGCACACACTGCATTGTTTGGGGTATATGGTATATTGGGTATTGGCCTGATGCTGTTCGTTCTGAAAGGGTTATCCGGTCGTCGCCGCTGGAAAGATGGCGTGATCAGTTTTGCTTTCTGGTCTATAAACATTGGTCTAATTCTGATGGTGCTTATCAGTGTGCTTCCTATCGGGTTGATGCAGACATGGGCCAGCGTGGAATACGGCTTATGGTACGCCCGCTCTATGGAGTTTATGCAGACCGATACCATGGAAATACTGCGCTGGCTGCGTGTTGTCGGCGACACGATTTTTGCAGGTGGAGTGGTAGCGCTGGCCTGGTTCATCATCGGCCTGAAAACCGGCTGGTCGCTGGAGCTGGATGAAGACGTACAGGATATCGATTTAATCGATACACAGAAAGAAGAAGTAACCAGCAGCAAGTAATAACTATAGTTATACGATTTATAAATCACCGAAATGGCCGTTCAACTTTGGATGGCCATTTCTTTTTAGCTAGGATTGTATCTCCTATAGTTCGCAACTATAAATGCTATACTTTTTGCTCTATAATGCAGACCTTTGCATATAATGTCATCCACTGCTATACTTCATCATTTACCTGATCTGCCTGTAAAAGAGGCCTTGCCACGCCTGCTACATGCCATGGAAAACAACACTAGGGTTGTGCTGGAAGCACCGACCGGAGCCGGTAAAACTACATTAGTACCACTGGCTTTGCTGGAAACCAACTGGCGCAACGATGGCAAAATTCTGGTGCTGGAGCCACGCCGACTGGCAACCCGCGGAGCAGCACAACGCATGGCAGATCTGCTACATGAGCCACTTGGCCAGACAGTAGGATACTGGGTACGCATGGAGCATGTGGTAGCTGATAAGACCAGAGTTGAAGTAGTAACTGAAGGAATACTTACCCGACTGATACAGGACGACCCGGCACTGGAAGGAATTGCGGCCATTATTTTTGATGAGTTTCATGAGCGTAACCTGCAGGCCGACCTGGGTTTAGCGCTGGCGCTGGATGCACAGGCTGTGCTGCGACCTGACCTACGGATATTGGTGATGAGTGCCACACTGGATGCTGTAACGATTGGCAAATGGTTAGACGCACCGGTTATCTCCAGCGAAGGCCGTCAGTACCCCGTAGAGACACATTATTTGCCTATAGCTGAAGTAGCCGCCGCCGGAAACCGTCCGGCAGAGCGGTTGAGCAACCTGGTACCTAAAGCCATCCGGAAAGCGCTGGTTGATGAACCGGAGGGTGATGTGCTGGTATTTTTGCCCGGCATGGGCGAGATGCGACGTGTAGCTACGCAACTGGAAGGCAAACTGGCCCCAACTATAGACCTGCACATATTGCACGGCGATCTGCAACTTTCCAAACAGATGGCAGCTATACAACCTGCCCCTAACGGCAGGCGCAAAATAGTATTGGCTACCAGCATTGCCGAAACCAGCTTAACGATTGAAGGTGTAAAAATTGTAATAGATGGCGGCTATTCGCGTGTTCCTAAATTTGTGCCACGTACCGGGCTTACCACCCTGGCAACTATAGCTGTATCAAAAGCTGCTGCCGACCAACGCCGAGGCCGCGCCGGTCGTTTGGGCCCCGGGGTTTGCTACCGGCTTTGGTCTACCGCCGATCAGTTGCAGTTAGCAGAAAGGCAAAACCCTGAAATTTGTGAAGCCGACCTGACCGGCCTGGCACTGGAACTGGCTATATGGGGTGTAAAAGATGTAACTGCCTTAAACTGGCTCGATACGCCTCCCGCCCCGGCACTGGCTTTATCCCGGGATTTGCTGCTCCGGCTGGAAGCCATCGATGCAAACGGAAATGCCACAGCGCACGGAAAAGCACTTGCCTCTTTAGGACTTTCGCCCAGGCTTGGTCATTTGGTTATCCGGGGCAAAGAGTTTGCTTTTGGGGCTACTGCCTGCGCACTGGCAGCTATCCTCTCTGAAAAAGATGTACTAAGGCAATCGGAAGCCGGCCGGGGCAATGTACAGCCTGACCTCACATTACGGTTAGAAATTTTAACAGGCAAACGCCTTCCTGTCCCCGGGTTTGTTTTAGACGAAAATGCCCTGCGACGTGTAAAAGAACAGGCCCAGCATTTAATGCAACGCACCCGCACCACTAACCAAACTATAAACCCTGAGGCCGCCGGTATTTTAACAGCCCTCGCCTACCCCGACCGCCTGGCCCAGCGCGAAAGCTCCGGCCGGGTAAGACTAATAACCGGGCAACGGGCAACCTTACCAACCGAGCTTTTCAGCGAAACCGAATACTATAGTATAGCTCACCTGGAAACTGGAAACCAGCCCCGGGTATTGCTAGCCGCGCCGCTCAGTAAAGCCGAACTGCTGGAGCATTTTACAGCACAACTGGAAGAACTGGATGAAGTTCGTTTTGAGGAAGCTACAGGTAAAGTTATAGCCCGAAAAATAACCCGACTTGGCGCGCTCATATTGCAGGAAACAAACCAACCCAACCCAGATGCCGAACAGGTAGCCACTATACTTTTGCAGGCAATTAAGCAAAGAGGTATCGAAAAACTGCCCTGGACTGAACAAGCCATTAAAACCCGGCAACGACTAACATTTCTGCATCAGCTTTCCCCTGAACTATGGCCGGATGTGTCTGATGAAACCTTAGCAGGAACTATAGAACTATGGCTGTTGCCACACCTGGTTGGAGTAAGAACTATAGAACAAGTTGCCAGGTTAGATTTTAACGAGCTTATACTTGCTGAGCTTAGCTGGGAACAACGGCAGGAAATGGACCGGCTGGCCCCTACACACCTGGAGGTACCAAGCGGCTCGCGCATTGCGTTAGATTATACAGAGCCAGACACACCTGTACTTGCCGTGCGGCTGCAGGAAATTTTCGGGATGCTGGATACGCCCCGGATCGGTGGTGGAAAGGTGCCGTTGCTCATCCATTTGCTCTCGCCGGCTTCGCGCCCTGTGCAGGTTACCCGCGACTTGCGCAGCTTTTGGGCAACCGGCTATTTTGATGTGCGCAAAGACCTGCGCGGCCGCTACCCCAAACACCACTGGCCCGACGACCCGTTAGCAGCTGTACCTACACGTGGCACCAAGAAAAGACCGCAGTAAATTATAAAACAGTAAAGCCACCAAATATGGTGGCTTTACTGTTTTATGCACTCGCTCGCGTCCCGCGAGTGTGGGATACCAGCGGACTCTGGCCGCTATAGTTCAAAATAAGCTTTAGTAAAAATAACGCGTGGCGGGACGCCACTGGTAGCTCACACTCACGGGACGCGAGCGAGAGCGTGTGAAAAGACCACAGTAAACTATAAAACTATAGTTTATAAATGTAGTCTACAGGTAAAGGTCTCCGGCTGCTTCGGGTTGGTAAAGTATAGACGCTATTTTATAAGACAGCATTCCCTGCGGAGCAGGCCACTCAACTTCGTCACCAACTTTACAGCCAAGTATAGCCGTTGCCACCGGAGCCAGTACCGATATCTTTCGTTTGCTCAGGTCCGCATCCTTTGGGTACACTACCGTTATTTCCATTTCGTTGCCGGTTTTAAGGTCTTTCAGGCGCACTACCGAATTCATGGTCACTACTTCTTTCGGCACTTCTTCTGAGGCTACGACTTTGGCGCGCTTCAGCTCCTGGCACAACCCTTCTACAGATGCAGCGCCACCATTCTGGCGTTGTAACTGCACTAGGCTATGCAAGCGCTCGTAATCTTTTTCGGTTAAATAGATCGGGTTCATAAATGTTCAGTTTAGTATAAATTGATGCTCTTTGGTAAGTATAGAGCCGGGTTCAGACGGTGTAAAATAAATATCTTTAAAGCTCAGCGTTTTACCAGATTCCACCCTTCTGAAGATCTTATCAGGTGTAATGCTGTTAATGCCATCAAACCCGCAGGCTTCCATCACTTCTATAGTTGATTTAATGGTGTTGCCATGGAAGTTTGCTACGCGCACGCGCTTATCAGCCACATCCAATCCTTTATACAGGTTCTCGTCCTGGGTAGCGATACCAACCGGGCAACGCCCTGAGTCGCACTGCAGCGCCTGTATACAGCCCAACGCGAACATCATACCACGGGCACTGTAGCATATATCCGCACCCAGCGAGATCGCTTTAATGATATCAACCCCTGTAATGATCTTTCCAGCAGCTATCACTTTTATTTCATCGCGTAACTTATACTTTATAAGCATATCCTGCACAAAGGCCAGCGCATCGTAAAGCGGCATCCCTAAACTATCGGTAAACTCCAGCGGTGCGGCACCAGTACCTCCTTCGGCTCCATCTATCGTTATAAAGTCCGGGAAGATCTGGTTGTGCATCATTTCCTGGCAAAGGCGCTCAAATTCCTGCTTGTTACCAATACATAGCTTTATGCCAACTGGCTTTCCTTTCGATAAAATACGTAGCTTCTCAATAAACAGCAGCATGGTAAACTGGTCGGAGAAGGCAGAATGAGCTGGCGGTGATGCAACTGTTGTAAATGGCTCTACTTTACGGATGGCAGCTATCTCAGGCGTATTTTTAGCAGCCGGCAGTATGCCCCCATGGCCTGGTTTCGCGCCCTGCGATAGTTTTATTTCCACCATCTTGATATGCGGGTGCGCTGCCTGCTCTTCAAAAAGCGTTTCAGAGAAATTGCCTTTGCTGTCGCGACAACCGAAATAACCTGTACCAATCTGCCAGATCAGGTCTCCGCCGCCCTCAATATGGAATGGGCTCACGCCACCTTCGCCGGTGTTGTGCGCAAAGCCACCTAATTTAGCCCCTGCACTCAGCGCTGTTACGGCCGTTTTACTCAGTGATCCATAGCTCATCGCCGAAATGTTGTAAATGCTGGCACTATACGGTTGAGCACAGCGCTTGCTCCCAACTGTTACGCGCAGGTCCTCAGCCTTTACATGCACCGGAAACATGGTGTGTGCAATCCACTCAAAACCGTTTTCCTGGCTGTTGGCCTGCATCCCAAAGGGTACAGTCTGGCGCACGTTTTTGGCGCGTTGGTAAACTATAGAACGCTGGCGTCGGCTGAATGGCTTGCCATCGAGGTCAGACTCGAAGAAATACTGGCGTAGTTCCGGGCGTATGCTCTCAAAAAAGTAACGCAGATATCCTAAAAGCGGGTAGTTGCGAAGTATAGAGTGTTTTGGCTGCCGTATGTTCCGGAAATAGATAACATGCAGCGGCAAAACCAGCACTAGCAACGCCAGGTAAGCAGCATTTGTATAGCTCAGAGATAAAACAATGGCATAAACGGCAATAAAAGCAACTGCCATCAGCTGCCTTACGCTAAGTTTGGTTAACATATTGGTGCTAAGAAAATTTATTGAATAGGAAAAACAACTTGTGCAGACTGGCTGCAAACCAAAACCGGCTGCAGGCAAAATGCGCTAAAGGCGAAGGTAACTACGGCCGGAGAGGTTTCCGGCTTACTTGTTAAAGTCTTTAGGTGCTGAGAAAAAGTTGAGGCAATATCCGTTCAGCTCATCGCTCAGGGAAACGTGATGAGAAGCTGCTACAAAGCCAGTGAGCGGCAATTGTAAACTATAAGTATATCTACTGTATGGCAGCACGGTTATTTAATTTTTCTGGCAAAATAAGCAGTTAATAAATTGAAAAGCAACCTGTAATAGCATATAAGCTTTACTACTTTATACTACAAACAAACTGCACTAATGTTTTCCGGTAGCTCGGGCTCCAGTTTTGCTGAGTCAGGTGCCAGGTAATGGCCGCCTATACTTTGGGTCCGGGTGAGGCAAGCTTCTAAAATAAGACTGGAGGTAGTAAGCATGTTTTGTAGTTCCTGTACGGCAGCCGAAAAGGTTCCGCATTGCTCCAGTTTATAGTTTAGTTCAGCCAGTTTTGTTTTCGCAATCGTCAGCCCTTCAGTTGTACGTACAATGCCGGCATATTCCCACATCAACGATTGCACCTCCGTTTTTATTTCACTTACGCACGCATCGCTGCAGGTATCAGGCAAACTATAGACAATGCTTTTAAAGCACGTAAAACGCTGTTTTGCATGTAAAGCAGCATGTGCAGCCGCCGCCCTGCCAAATACAACGCCCTCCAGCAACGAATTGCTTGCCAGCCTGTTAGCCCCATGCACGCCGGTGCAAGCCACTTCGCCAACGGCATATAGTCCGGTAATAGTGGTTTGGCCCTGCAGGTCTGTCTGTATGCCTCCGCACTGGTAATGCGCCGCCGGAATAACAGGTATCAACTCAACTGTCGCATCTATGCCTATACTCTTACATTTGCTGTAGATGAACGGAAACTGCTTTTGCAGATGGCCCGCAGGTAAACGGGTTGCATCCAGGTATAAACAGGGAGAATTATGTACATGCATTTGCTCGTAAACCGCTCTGGCAACTATATCGCGCGGAGCCAGCGAGCCCTGCTCGTGGTACAAATGCATAAAGGCAGTGCCATCCGGTAACACCAGTTCTGCGCCTGCGCCACGCAAAGCTTCACTTATCAAAAAGGTTTCTTTAGATGCCGGGTTGTAAAGTGCCGTCGGGTGGAACTGGAAGAACTCCATATTTTTGATAGCAGCACCTGCCCGGTAAGCCATAGCCAGTCCGTCGGAGGTAGCTATAGTTGGATTGGTTGTGTGCTGGTACACCTGCCCAGAGCCGCCTGTTGCCAGCACTACTGCTTTGGCCAGTACAGCTCTGTACGTGCTTTTTTCAAGGTCAAGCACCCGCAGGCCATAACAGATTGTTTCCTGGTAAGCGCGCTGTGTCAGCAACTCGATGCCCATATGGTGCTCCAGAATAGTGATGTTCGGGTGTTGCTGTGCTGCTTTGCTGAGTGCCTGCTGAATGCTTAAACCGGTATGGTCTTTAACGTGAGCAATGCGGTGCTGGCAATGCCCGCCTTCCAGGCCCAATGCTATAGTTGCGTCTGGTTCGCTATCGAAATGTATACCTTGTTGCTGCAACCATTTTATACTTTGTGGCGCGCGCGCTACCATCCATTGCACGGCATGTTCGTCGCAAAGGCCAGCGCCCGCTGTCAGCGTATCCTGCACATGTTGCTCAAAAGAATCGACTGCGCTTAAAACTGCCGCTATTCCGCCTTGCGCATAAGCCGTGTTGGTTTCGGACAGGTTGGTTTTGCTGATGAGCAGTACCTTACCTTTAGCTGCTGCTTCCAGGGCGAAGGTCAGGCCGGCGATGCCACTGCCCAGTACCGCGTAATCAAAGTATAATGAGTTCATATATTATTTCCCTGCGCTCTCCTTTAACAAGAGAATGTTTTTAATTATTTATCGCTCCGGCACATAAAACAGTAAATAACAGCGCTTAACGCAGTATGTAACTACAGCCAACAGCTATGTTGCTGCTGTTACACGTTCGCTTCCTGCTTCAGGAAAGGGTTGGTCAGGAGAAAGCCAGCATTCGCTCGATCGGGATGAGGGCACGTTTGCTTATCTCTTCTTCCAGGGTTATCTCAAATAGTTTTTCTTTTTCAGAACCGATAGCCCGCAACGCATCCAGGGTGCGTGGTATGGTTATCTGTTTCATGTGTGGGCACTTGATGCATGGTACGATGAATTCCTTATTTGGATACATACCGCGTAAGGTTGCTCCCAGGTCACACTCCGAACCAAGTATAAACTGCTTACTTTCGCTTTCGCCCACAAAACGGATAATGTCAGAGGTGCTGCCAACGATACCACCGGCTCCTTTCAAGGCATCGGTCACCGTATCGTCCGGAACCTCCCAGTGCACCAGTACCTGCGCTTCAGGGTACATCAGTTTAAGACCGTTAATACGTTGTGGCGTAAACTGCTCATGTACTTCGCATTTGCCTTCCCAGAGTATAAGCTCTTTGCCGGTTTCGGCTTTTATTTTGGTCTGCAGGTTGCGCCCCATGTACAGGTCCGGCAAAAAGATGAGCTTGTCGCCACCCAGGGAGCGGGCAATATCCATGGCGTTGCGGGAGGTGCAGCAGATGTCGGCTTCGGCTTTGGTTTCGGCGTAGGTGTTGATGTAGGCCACTACCGGTACACCCGGCCATAGTTTCTTCAGCAACCGCACGTCTTCTCCGGTTATACTTTCTGCTAGCGAGCAGCCGGCATCAAAACTTGGCAGCAATACCTGTTTTGCCGGGTTCAGGATCTTGGCCGTTTCCGCCATAAACTTTACCCCACAGAAGATTATATAGTCCGCCTCCACTGTTTTGGCCGCCACACTCAATCCCAGCGAATCGCCAACAAAATCGGCAATGCCGCCATCTTCGTGTTTTACCTGCAGCTCTGCTGGCATGTAAAAGTGGGACAGAACTACTGCGTTATGCTTCTTTTTCAGTTCGCGTATTTCTTCTACGGCATCCAGTAAAGCGGCTTCATCTTGTTCGGGCAGGGCAACAGGTTCCATGGCTCTGAGTTTTTCAGAGAAAGTGCCCCGTGTTTGGGTAGTAAGCATTTTGCGTTGTGTGTTTGTGTTAGACTAAGATGCTAATATTGTTATAGTTAGGTAAGAACTATAGTTTACTCTTTAATCCTGCGTCAGGGATTGTTTCTTTTGGCAGCTCTTCGTGCAGGTTGGTTATAAAAAATTTCCCCGAATTAATGCCGTCTACCAGCGTTTGTATGGTTTTAGAATCAAACACCTGTAACAGTTGGTTGCGATAGGCCTTTATTTCATTGTGTAACGGGCAAGGGTGCAAATCAGAGCACATCTTCATGCCCATGCCACATTTCCGGAAAGCTTCCAGTCCATCAATCGTTTTTACAACTTCTAACAGGCTGATCTCGCTGGCCTGCCGGTGCAAAAAAAAGCCGCCACCCGGTCCTTTAACCGAGGCTATCACCCCTTTGCGAACCAGGTCCTGCAGTATCTTGCCCATAAAATGCGCGGGCAGCTCCAGCTCCTTGGCTATTTCCTTGATGCCTGCTTTCAGCCCCTGCGCATCACTCAGGGCGATGTACACAATGGCACGCAGGGCATATTCCGCAGTTTTTGATAACATGAGAATCTGTTTAAACGTCTAACACTAACACGGCTGCAAAGGTACTATTTCCCTTCCAACTGCCGCATCCCTTCTTCCGTGATCATTTCGGTAGACCACGGCGGCGACCACACCAGGTTAACTTTTACATCCAGATTCGGAAAACGTTTTAACAGGATCTGTTCAGTTGCATTTGTAATAGTGCCGCTCATCGGGCAGCCGGGTGTTGTCAGGGTCAGCTCTATTTCAAGCACGTCGCCATCCAGGCTCACACTATAGATCAGCCCCAGGTCCACTATATTTATACCCACTTCAGGGTCGATGATGTATTTTAAGGTTTCGTAAACTTCATTTCCGAAGTCTTCAGACACTTGCGTTTCCATAGGAAAATGGTTTTAGTTCCTGAACTTTATGCATTAGCAATTGAAACACATTGGCTGTGTATAGCAACGATGTGATGGTAAAGCCGATAGCACCGGCAAGGATGATCTGTTGGTTGTGCAGCAGCACTCCGGTTACCAGCAGTACATACCCTACCAGGTAACTATAGTTTTGTAAACGCTGCAAGGTATGGTTGTAAAGGTCTTTTGGCAGCGGGGTTTTAAACTTGCCTACATGGTCTTCGTAAGCGTGCATCCAAACTATAAACGGCAAGGTTTTAAAGGTCTGTCCAAGTATAATAGCTGATATAAAGCCCAGGAAAACCGAGATGCCATACACTAAATAAACTGCTGATAAAAGCTGCTGTGGCAAAGCTACCTTACTGCTAACAATAAACACCAGCACGATGGGTACTACCAGCAAAGCGAGCGCGACAAAAGTCTGTTTCATGCCCAGGTCCACGTCATGGCGCTGGCGGGTTTTGCTGGTTTCGTAAATAAACAGCATAAACAGCACAATACCAGCAACCACCAGGCCTGCATAAACCGGCACCAAAGCCGTGTGGAAGAACAGGTGATCGAAAATGAAAAACACCAGCCCGGCATTGATCAGGTTATAGCTCCAGTTCAGTTTTTTGGTGCTCTCGGCATGGGCCAGCAAAAACATCGGGATCAGTTTAGAGCCTACTCCTATTATCAGCAGCAGGAACCAACCGGCCATACCAATGTGTGCGTGCAGTTTCAGGTAATGGGTGTGCTCTACCGGCAGAAAAGCTATTGTAAAGTTCAGCACCATGATCAGCCCAACTATACCCGTAACCAGCAGCCAGATAGCCGAAGTAACTATAAAGTCAGATTCGATGGTCCATTTGGGTGCCAGCCGCGCGGTCTGGATAACGTTGATATTGAAAAGGATAAACGAAATGACCAGGCTACAGGCGGCGACATGCATGGGCCAGCCCAGTTCGAAATGCCAGAAGCACCAAGCCAAAAGTATAGTACCTGCTCCTAAAAACCCGAAAGCTATAGTTGCCAGCTTTTCAGAGTATAGTTTACACTCCAGTACCACCGGCAATAACTGGTAAAGCGCCCCGAAAATAAGCATGGTGGCCCAGCCCAGCACCGCTACGTGCGTTAAGGTCAGCAGTTTTGGGTGAAAGTAGTGCCCGCCAAAAGCATCCGTAGAGAAAAGCAGTAAAATACTTAGCGCTACAAAAGCCAGGGCTGCAAAAGCGTAGTGCGGCAGCACAACCCATTTGCCCGGCGAATTGGATGTAGTGGCAGTGCTCATCGGTTTGTTATTTATAGATCAGTAAATCAACTTGGTTAGGGCCGATCTCTTTTATAGTTATGTTAAAGCCACGGTCCTGCAGCTGGGGTAATAAAAACTGTGGCACACGTTTATGTACTACGTATAGTACCTGGTTGATTGGCAAAACCTCCAGCTCGCCAAGTATGGTTACCATAGGCTGCGGCATTTCCATGGCACGCACATCAATGCGTTTTACGTTGCCGGCAAAGCGGGTCATTACCTCCTCAAAGCTATTTTCCTGGGCTGCTATAGTTGCATCGGCTTCAGGCTCAGGTGTGTTCTCCTGCCAGAAGTAAGTATAAACCAGGTTCTCATGCTTCACATCAGTCCAGAAACTATAGCTTTTCTTTTTCAGGATGGCGATGAGTGGCGTTGGCTCAAAAGTGTTGATGATCAGCAAGGCATTGTTTTCCTTTATTTCATCTACTGCGCTCATGATCTTTAAAAACGGATCGTTACCGGTGGCTATATCTTCGCGCACATCCAGGGTATGTATGTTTGGCTCGGGTAGTTGTGCCAAGTAAGCCGGCATGGCAGTAGTTGTTGTTTCAGGTGTCTGCATTGTTGTCTGGTTTGTGATATTTCCGTTATTGGTTTCGCTGACTATAAAGCCCAGTGGGGCAAGCTTTTCATAAAACTGCTTTACATCGCAGCCACCTATGCGGGCCGCATCGGCTATAGTTACCCTCGATGCCAGAATTTTGCGCAGCACCGGGTTACGCAGTTTCTCGAAATGCTTGTTTATACCAGCAATCGCATCTATGGCGGCAGGGTTTTCTTTTATCAGCGCCGATATTTTGGTGTTGGCAGCTATGTTCATGGCTATTCGGCCTGCGCTTTTTTTGTCCAGAACTCAGGGGTAAAATTATCCATACGCGGATCGTGTTTGTGGCTCAGCAGCTCTCCTACCAGTTCCAAATCATCAGAGTGCGCCACAGATTGCAGGTACGGAAACAGCTCGCGTTCTTCCCAACGGATGTGGTCGGTCAGGTCCTGCTCCAGCACTTTAAACAGGTCTTTGTTCATCGGGCTGCCGTCTTCAATCAACTCAACCAGCGAGTGCAGCAAACGGTGTTCTTCCTCCAGGCGGCCCCGCACGGTGTCATCGGCTTTCAGCAGTCTTTTCAGCACCCATTCTTCTTCGTCGCAATGCGCTTTTAAAATAGTATCCCAGAAATAGCGCACATAGGCACGCATCAGGCTCAGGTCGGTTCCGTTTTTCAGCCCCTGACGAAGCTTCCAGCAGAACAACAGGCCAAAGTGGTGTTCCCGCGACAGCGGTACTAAACTTTTATCTCTTTTTTGGGGAGTAATCGCCTTTTTCATGGCAGTGGTGGGCAGTGCCCGTTTTGTAATTTCTAAACCAGGTAGTTACAGGAAATCAGGATCAGCAGGATTTTTTTTAATCGCAGGAAAAGTATAGTTGGTAATCCTGCCAATCCTTCAAGCCCGTAAACTATAGTTCTACTTCACTACTTCTTTTTCCATTTCCAGCGCTTTCGGGAACAGGATGTTGTTCTCTAAGTGGATGTGACGGAAAAGATCATCTTCAAACTCCTGCAGTTTTTTGAAAGCTACAGTATAAGTAGCGCAGGCATCAGCAGGCAATGTATAGTCGTTGGTCAGCTCACGGATCATTTCAAGCTCGCGGCCGGCATGGTCATGCTCCATTTCCATCATGTTTATCGGGTTCTGGATAGATCCGAAGGCAGCAGGCTCCATTTTCACACCGCTTTTCCTGGCTTCGTCCAGCTGTTTGATGTACGGGAACAGCACGCGCTCCTCTTTCGGCATATGCGACTCCAGCTCGTTGGCTACATTGGTAAAGTGTTTCACTACCTCCAATAGCTCAGGGTGGCGCTGGCCGTGTACGCGGGCAATTTTAGTGGTGTATTCATATAAAGCAGGGATGGCTTCACGCACATACTTATGGTGCATGTTCACGATATAGTCTGCCAGGAAGCCCGGTTCCCACTTATCATATTCTGTTTCGCGCGCTTTTTCAGTTGCATCCAGGGCCAATAGTTCCTGCTCCAGCTGATCTTCACTGATACCTTTCTCTTTGCACACCTGCTTCACAGACTTTTTACCGCCGCAGCAGAAATCGATACCGAACTTTTTAAACACCTGAGCCTTGCGGTAATCCTTTGCTACCAGTTCGCCTACCGTCTCGCCTTCTTCAGGTGTTAGTTTACTGATGCGTACCTCCCAGATCTCAGGTCCCTGGTCCAGGTATTCCCACTTAAATATGTTGCCGCGCTCACCTAGTAACTGGTAGTAAAGTGGTTTCGGGTCGTGGTCGTTATGTATCACAAAAGATTCCCCACCTTTCAGGGCATCAAACCATTCAAAAATGGTTGGGTGCTTCATGCGTGGTTCCAGAACGGTAACGTCTAATTTTTTTTCTGTAAGTTGTGTGGTTTCCATATTGGTTATTTTTTGTTGTTGTAATCAATCACCGGCGTAAAGGTATAAGACGATTTTTTAAAATAAAAGATAAAAAGGTATTTTATTATTTTATTCAACGTGTTACCTTTACAACAGGTTCATTAACAAGCAGATTTTACTTTTAAAATTATTTTTAAGGGGTGCAAACAGCAACTATAATTTTGATTTACAGCCACTTAAATTAATTACACAAGTTTACCACTATCCTGAAGGGGCAAAAATGACCGAAGTCATTTATTTGAGTGACCTTGCTCATTAAGGGTCGGGTTTATAGTTGATAGCTTAGTGAACTCAAAGTATAGCGGTTTTATATATAGCCGTTCTGGTTGCTGCCTGCACCCTATAGTTTTATAGTTAGTATTTGTGGCACAACTATAGTTAACGGCCCTACCGGCATACAACCCGCCGCAGGCAAAAGCGCAAAACATTAATCCGAAACCCTTAAAAATTTATAGAGCTACCCCTATGAAGAAAAGTAAGAGAACTGCCGGCCTGTCCTTCGCCCGGCACTTTACCACCGCAGCGCAAAATGCCTACGACATGTTCCGTTACGAGCTCCGCTCCTCCACTATCCGCAACCCGACCGGCGATGTGGTAGCAGAGCTGAACGACGTGGAAGTACCTGCACAGTGGTCGCAGATCGCGACAGATATCCTTGCTCAGAAGTACCTGCGTAAAGCTGGCGTACCTCAGGCCGATGGTAGAACCGGTGCTGAGAGATCTGCAAAGCAAGTGGTGCACCGCCTGGTAAAGTGCTGGCAGGACTGGGGCACCAAGTATGGTTATTTTGCATCCGAAAAAGATGCGCAGGTGTTTTATGATGAACTGGTATATATGCTGCTGGGTCAGTATGCTGCTCCTAACTCGCCGCAGTGGTTCAACACCGGGCTTTACAATTCCTATGGTATTTCTGGCAAATCGCAGGGCCATTATTATGTAGACCCCGACACCGGCAAAATGAAAGAGTCGACCTCTGCTTTTGAGCGACCGCAGCCACATGCCTGTTTCATACTTTCGGTGCAGGACGACCTGGCACAGAAAGGCGGCATTATGGATTTGCTGGTGCAGGAAGCGCGGGTATTTAAGTATGGTTCTGGTGTGGGCACTAACTTTTCGAATATCCGGGGTAAAGAAGAAGCTTTATCTGGTGGCGGAACCTCGTCGGGGCTGATGTCTTTTTTAAGGGTGAGCGACCGCGCAGCCGGGGCTATAAAATCGGGAGGCACCACACGCCGGGCCGCTAAAATGGTGTGCCTAGATTTAGATCACCCTGAAATACAGGAATTTATAAACTGGAAGAAGGACGAAGAGAAAAAAGTAGCTGCCCTTATTGCAGCCGGGTACTCCGGTGACTTTGAAGGCGAAGCTTATAATACGGTATCAGGCCAGAACTCCAATAACTCGGTACGGGTACCAAATTCGTTCTTTAAAGCGCTGCACCAGAACGGCGACTGGCACCTGACTGCCCGCACCAATGGCAAAGTGCTGAAATCGATACCGGCCTGTAGTTTATGGAACCAGATAGCCGATGCAGCCTGGGCCTGTGCCGACCCGGGTCTGCAGTTTGATACAACTATAAATGAGTGGCATACTTCTCCGGCGGAAGGCAGAATAAATGCCTCTAATCCGTGCTCGGAATATATGTTCCTGGACGATACGGCCTGCAACCTGGCATCGCTGAACCTGCTACGCTTTTACGATGAAGAAAAACAAAAATTTGATGTAGCCGCTTTTGAACATGCCTGCCGACTATGGACAGTAGTTTTGGAAATATCGGTACTGATGGCGCAGTTCCCTTCAGAAGCTGTAGCGCAACGCTCTTACGACTATAGAACTATTGGTTTAGGCTATGCCAACTTAGGCGCGCTGCTGATGGTGCAGGGCCTGCCTTACGACAGCGCCGAAGCCCGTGCGTTGTCGGCTGGTATCACCTCGCTGATGACCGGAACGGCTTACCGCACATCCGCTGAAATGGCTGCCTGTCTGGGTGCTTTTGCCAAGTACGACCAGAACCGCGACGCCATGCTGCGCGTGATCCGCAACCACCGCTTTGCTACCTACAACGAAGCCGAAAACTATGATAAGCTAAGCATTAAACCGCACGGCCTGGACCAGCAACTTTGCCCGGATTACCTGCTGAAAGCAGCCCAGAACTCCTGGAACGAGGCCCTGGCACAAGGCGAAAAATATGGCTACCGCAATGCACAGGCCACTGTAATTGCCCCAACCGGAACTATAGGTTTGCTGATGGACTGCGACACGACTGGCGTAGAGCCGGATTATGCGCTCGTAAAATATAAAAAACTGTCAGGTGGCGGTTATTTCAAGATCATCAACCAGTCTATACCAAGTGCGCTTACCAGGCTGGGCTATAGTTCGGAAGAGATAGATGCCATCGTAAACTATGCAAAAGGCCATAGTACACTTGTAGGCGCACCACACATCAACCCGGAAACCCTGCTCCAAAAAGGCTTTACGGAAGAAGAAATTACCCTGCTGGAAGCAGCTCTGCCAAAAGCCTACGATCTGTCGTCGCTCTTTAATGTGTATACACTTGGGGAGGCTTGCCTGGAACGGTTAGGCTATAGTTCGGAACAGTACCAGAAGCCCGGATTTAATTTGCTGCAGGAACTTGGCTATAGTTTAACCCAGATAGAGGAAGCGAACGATTATGTAGGTGGCACCATGACCGTAGAAGGCGCGCCTTACCTGAAACCGGAACATTACGCTGTTTTTGATTGCGCCAACCGTTGCGGTAACAAAGGCAAGCGCTTTATCCATGCCGAAGGGCACATTAAAATGATGGCTGCCGTGCAACCGTTCATATCAGGCGCTATTTCTAAAACAATCAACCTGCCCAACGAAACCACTGTGGAAGAAGTGGCGCATTGCTACGAACTGTCGTGGGAACTGGGCCTGAAAGCCTGCTCTATTTACCGCGATGGCAGCAAACTTTCGCAGCCGCTCACCTCAAAAAGCAGCAGCACAGAAAGCGAGGAAGCATCCGAAGAAAAGGCAACTATAGCCGAAGCGCAATTTAACGCCGAACAGGTGTTACAGGCTGCCAAAGCCATACTTGCTGATGCTACCAACAACGGTTTCCGGGAGGAACTGACACGCATGGTAGAACGCCGCAAACTACCAGACAAACGCAACGGATTTACCCAGAAAGCAAAAATTGACGGTCATACGGTTTACATCAGAACAGGCGAGTATGCTGATGGGTCACTTGGCGAGTTGTTTATAGATATGTATAAGGAAGGGGCCTCCTTCCGGTCTATTCTGAACTGCTTTGCCATCTCGGTTTCGCTGGGGCTGCAGTATGGCGTACCGCTGGATGAGTTTGTGAACCGCTTTACCTTTACCCGTTTTGAGCCGGCAGGCCGCGTGGAGCATCCGAACATAAAATCAGCCACATCAGTGTTCGACTATATTTTCAGGATGCTGGGCTATGAGTACCTGAACAGAAAGGACCTGGTGCATGTGCACCCCGAAGAACCGGAAATCATAGATGAAAAACCTGCTACAGAGAACTTACCGGAGCAAGCGGTAACTATAGTTTCTGAAACTTCAGCTACAAAAAGCAATGGAAAAGGCTACTCAGTTGTTACACAAAGCAGAACAGTTTTGATGGAGCAAACGCAGCAGGTGCTGGCCAACATGATGGGCGACGCCCCGATCTGTAACGTGTGCGGCCACATAACTATACGCTCCGGCACCTGTTATAAATGTTTGAACTGCGGCAATAGTTTAGGCTGTAGTTAACAAGTATCACCTCACCCCAGCCTCCTAAAAACAGGGGAGGTTTTATAAAAAAGCTTCCCTGTTTTTAGGAGGGGGTTTGGGGGAGGTTATTACGTTCCAGACAATATTTAAGTAACTTGCAACATGACGGAAAAGAAAGATATACTGACTTTAGAAGATGTAAAATTGCTGGTAGATACCTTTTACACTAGGGTAAGAGCCGATGAGTTGCTGGGGCCGATCTTTGACGAACGCATACAGGACCGCTGGGCGAAGCATTTGGATATTATGTATCGTTTCTGGCAGACTGTGTTGCTGGAAGAACTTACGTATCAGGGTAGTCCGGGTACAAAGCATATTACCTTGCCGGTTGGCGCTGAGCATTTTGACCGGTGGATCAGTATTTTTTTTACAACTATAGATGAGCTGTTTACCGGCCATAAAGCAGAAGAAGCAAAGTGGCGTGCCCAGAAAATGGCCGACATGTTCGCCAGCAAAATCGAATTTTATAAGCAGAACAAAGGCAGAACCATCCTCTAAAACTCAACTATAAATGAACTCCGAACAGTATCTCATATTGCTGACTTTTTTATGGGTTGGCTTTGTAAGCGCGATCAGTTTTATGGAAGCCTGGCTCAAGTTCAGGGCACCTGGCGTTACCTTACCAATCGGTTTAAGTATAGGCCGCCTTATCTTTCGCGGAATGAACAAAGTGGAATGGTTCTTCGGACTGGCTTCTCTGGTGTTGATTATCGGTAGTGGCAGCCTAGGTATTACAACGTCCTTTCTCCTGTTCATACCTATCGTAGTTCTGCTTTTGCAAACTACCTGGCTGTTACCTGCCATGGATAAACGTGCTGAAATGGTTATTTCGGGTGCAGAGTTACCTAAATCTGCTTTACACTTCTATTACATTGGGGCTGAGCTTGTAAAGGTTGTTCTGTTATTCGCATTCGGTGTTACGCTGCTCGGAAATCTGTAAACGGCAAGTGGTTTTGCAGAATATATCTGACTACGCTTTCTTCATAACAGATGTAGTTTTAATTTCAGCGGTTACGCTTAAGGTTTGCAGCTGCGAGATAAAGAACAGAATTAACCCAACTGGCAAAAGTATACTTACTCCGAAAAGCATTTCGTGATAGTTTGCTATAGTTCCGGCTCCCGCCCAATAGAAAACACCCTGCAAAAAAAGCAATGCTTCGCTGCTGATAAAGCCTGTAATAAACAGACCAATCCCCAAACGGCTCATCGTTGATTTAAAACTAAGCCAGCCCTGCTGAACACAAAAAGCAACTATAAAAAAGCTTACAAAGCCGATCAGTACCAGGTGCAGATAACCGATAATAAAATGGCGAATAGTATATGCCAGGTCGGCCATGTACGGGAAAGCTGTTGAGAACTGCATTAAAACCTTAAACACAAAAGCAGTTGCAGCCAGTAAAACAATAGCTCTGCTCCAGGTACCAAATAAGCTAAGCAATTGCCTTCTAACCGACCAAATTATAGCTCCAAAGAACACCAGCGCTACCACTTGCGCTAGAGCTGCAACTCCACCCACTAGGTAAACTATAGCATGCGGTTTTATCCAGAGCACAGACAGTAAGTATGCTGGCAGACACGCCCAGAACATCAACCTGAAAAACAGCAAACTATAGTTCCGGTTAAAACTGATGTTATATTTTTCGGGTAGCCAGAACAACAGGCCAAACACAGCAAAGGTCAGCCAACCGTTGTAGAGAAAGTGCAGGTAAAAGTAAATGGCATTATAGTATAGTTCAGAACCGCTGTGCCCGGTAGCCATAATAGGCCCCATAGCCCATGGCCCCAGCGACGAAAGCGCGAGGAAAAACAGGGCAGCCTTCACAAACCGGAACGACAAACTATAGCTACCAGCACTTACCTTTGCGGCTTTTGAATCTTTTAAAAACCGGTAAATAAACCAGTAAGTGATTAAAATGTGGGCCGTAGAGAAAGTAATGGAAACTGCCGCATAGCCCTGCACCGGAAAACTCAATAGCATACCCAGTACCGCTACCTGCGCCAGCCAGAATTGCCACCTATAAACGGCTTTGTCGCGGAAAGAGGCTGGCAGGTAAGTGTGCAGTAATGCTATAAAAAGCACCGGAAAAAGCCAGCCCAACAGCGCTACATGCGAGTGTGCATGCAACAGGTACTTATAGTTGAGGCCGGGAATAGGTGCTACAAACGTATAGCGCAGCACCAGACCCAGCAAGGCAATAATAACCAGGCTGAGCAGGGCACTTAACAGGGGCAGTCGCCACTGGCCTATTGCTATAGTTGCTTTAGTTGAGGTCACAGCCACTATTTAAAATAAGTTTGATACTCATCGAGCCTGGATGCCAGTTGGTCGCGGGCAGTTACGGCTGCTTTCTGATCTGTTGTATTCATGGCTTTTACATCGTCCAGCATGGGCACCAGGTAAACATGCAGCATATCGTGTTCCGGGCCTTCCATACGGCATTCCTTAAATACCTCATCAAACCCAAGCTGCAGTACGTTGCTAAGTTCGTTTACCACTTCCAGGTCATTGGCATCGGGCTGCCGCAGGTGGTCCTGCATCAGTTGCTGTAGTTGCTGTATGTTTTCGTTGGTAGCAGCATCGGCCTGCCAGCGCTCTGTTCCGTTCAGGGAAAGTTCTGATTGGGCAGCGTGCACCTTGCTATGGCCGGCTTCTTCGTTGTGCTGGTGCGTGCAGGAAAAAAGCAGACTTACTGCAACTAACACTACAAGGTAAAATCTCATAATCACCGATTTAAGTTTACAAATATACCATCCAAATTACACTGTTTATCTAACTTAAACTATAGTTTCGCGGGCTGTAAGCGCTTCGCGCACTAAGCTAATAAGGTCTTGTTGCAGGGCATGGCTGCGGTCTTTGGCATACCATAGTTGCACCTGCTGCACCAGTTCGTCGTGGCCTGCATCCGGGTTTCCGGCTTTAAACTGAACTACCTGTTGCTGAATGGCTGACGGGCGAGAGCCCCAGGTAAATAAGCGTTCACCGGTTTCAGCATCTTCGCAGATCAGTTTTGGTATCGATTTGCTTCCGTTCGTCAGGCAGGTATTCATCAGTTCAGGGTTTTCGTCGCGCAGCAGTACGGTCAGGGTTATGCCTGGTGTTTGCTCGGCAATGGCCGTAATGGCAGGCAGCAACTGAGCACCATCACCACACCAGCTTTCAACCAGCACCAGCCAGTTCCAGTCCTGCTTTTTTTGAACAAGCAGCGCGCTGAGTTCAGGCTCTATTACAAACTGTTTCTCCACGCGTTTCATGCGTTGCTGGTTCAGTTTTGTAAAATTTATCCGTTGCTCTGTCTGCTCATCGCCGGTTGTTTTTCCCTGGGCAACAAGGTCTTCTGTTAAGGTTTTAAATTGCTGGTAGGTCATCGGGTTTACCAGTTCGCTATAGTATGTTTCTGCAGTTGTCATGATGTGCTTTTTTACCCTGCAAGTATAACACAAACAGTAAACCTATAAAGTGATACAAGTCACTTATACTAAGTATTTTATCAGTTCACCCACGTGGTACTCATATTATAGATGGTAAATGACGGAAGTCACTTTTGGGACTGATGATGCTCATTTCTGACACTGGTAACTATAGCTACATTGCAGGATGTTTTAGTACCAACGTTTACGCTTATGGCAGATCGTATCATCAGTACATCGTTCGGAATAAAGTTGATCTATGGAAGCCTTTTTGTGTGCTTCCTGTTTTTTACGGCTTTCGTTTATACCTCCCAAGTACCTGATACGACTTCGTTACCTACCCGCGAATTAGCCTTGCAGGGCAAACATATCTGGCAGAAACAAAATTGCGGTGCCTGCCACCAGTTCTACGGTTTGGGCGGCTACATCGGCCCCGATGTTACTAATGTAATCTCTGCAAAAGGCAAAGGAGAAACCTATGTACGCGCCATACTTACGCACGGCACCGCTACCATGCCCAACTTTAACCTTACCCTGAAAGACATAGATGCGCTGGTTGCTTTTTTGCAGGAGGCGGACAAAACAGGTAAATCTGAAAGACACCATTTTATGGCCGACACCTATGGCCAGATACACCCAAAAGGCAACAAGCCTCCACAAAAATAACCCCACGCATGAGCAAGTCTCTTGGATTTTTAAGTATAGCCACCGGACTTTGCTTCCTGGTAGCAGGTATTGTATTCGGTACGTTGGGCGGTATCTTTTACCTCTTTCCGCAGGATCTGCGCGACCTTTTGCCCTTTACCAAACTACGGCCGCTGCACGTCTCATCCATAATTTTCTGGATACTTTTTACAGCCATTGGCGGCTTGTACCTATACTTACCGAAACATAAAAACAGGCTGGCTACCAAACTGGGGCTGGGTCAGTATATGCTTCTTTTTACGGCGGCAATAACTATACTTGGCTGCTATGTGGCTGGCATTTTTGGCGGCCGCGAGTACTGGGAGTACCCGCCTGTGCTTGGCGCTTTAATTGCGGCATCGTTTGTACTGCTGGGTATCAATTTTTATAAAAGTATCCGGCACAAGCCTGCAACCGAGCCCTGGCCTGTTTACCGCTGGATGTGGTTTTCCGGTATCCTGTTCTTCATCTTATCCTTTGCCGAATCGTATTTGTGGCTCATCCCCTACTTTAAGCAAAACCTGGTGCGCGACATGGCCGTGCAATGGAAATCATACGGCTCGCTGGTAGGTTCCTGGAACATGCTGATAAACGGAAGCGCCCTTTTTGTGATGGAAAAGATAAGCGGCGACAAAACCGCAGCCCGCAAGCCACTCACTTATTTTATGTTTTTCCTGGGCTTGTTTAACCTCATGTTTAACTGGGGCCACCACATCTACAGCCTGCCTGTCAGCAACACCATTCGCTACACGGCTTATATTGTGAGCATGACGGAGCTGCTTATACTTGCCAAAATTATCTGGAACTGGCGCAGCAGCCTTACCCATGCCAAAAAACACAGCCACATACTGGCCTACCGCTTCTTTACTGCCGCCGATATCTGGATACTGCTGAACCTGGTAATGGCTATACTTATGTCGGTGCCGGCCATTAACCTTTACACGCACGGTACACATATAACGGTAGCACATGCCATGGGCACAACTATAGGTATAAATACCATGTTGCTGCTGGCCTCAGTATGTTATGCCTGCAAGCGCTTCCTGGGAGATTTTACCGCATCCAAACTAAAACTGCTCAACCGCGGCCTCTACCTGAGCAACTTTTCACTGCTCATTTTCTGGGTTGCCCTGATCGGGGCGGGTATAAGTAAAACAGTGCTCCAGACCGGAAATCCAAACCTGCCCCATGCCCTGCTCATGCAGCAGCTTGTACCGTGGTTTGTGGGCTTTGCCGTGTCAGGTTTCGGTATCGCATCCGGCATTATACTTATCATCTGGCCCCTGCTGGCATCCATACTTAACCGGAAAAACAAACAACAACTTCAAAAACGACAATTACAGCCATCCTAATCATGAATCATACAACCGTACAACAACCAACCCGCCGCTTCGAACCTGGCAATCTGCAAGTGGCTTTCTGCACCAAAACAAACGACGAGCTAAAGCTGGCCAATTTCCTGTTTACCATGATGGGGAAACCTGCGCTGGTAAAAATGGGTGGCGTGGCAACTAACTGGGGGCTAAAAATGGGCCTGCCTATAAAAGGATTGATCCGGAAAACGGTATACAGGCATTTTTGTGGCGGCGAAACCGTTCAGGAAGCCCAGGAGGTGGTGGCCAGGCTGGCAGCTGCCCGCGTGCATACCGTGCTGGATTATGCCGCCGAAGCCCAGGAAACCGAAGCTGGTTTTGATGCCGTTCGCGATGAGATACTGAGAAATATTGCCCTTGCCGATAAACTTAAATCTTTTTCGTACCTGAGTATAAAGCTTACCGGTATAGGCCATAAAGATATTTTTGAGAAACTACAGGAAAAAAGGTTGCTGACGGAGGCTGAACAGGCCGCTTATACCCGTACCGAACAGCGCCTGGATGCCGTTTGCAGTGCCGTAGCCAAAGCCGACCTTACCCTGTACATTGATGCCGAAGAAAGCTGGATGCAGGACCCGATGGATAAGCTGGCCGAGCAGATGATGGTTAAGTATAACAGAAACAGGGCCGTGATCTTTAATACCCTGCAAATGTACCGCGTAGACCGGGTTGCGTACCTGCAGGCCTGCCTGAAACGTTGCGCAGAAACCGGGGTAATTGCTGGTATAAAAATAGTGCGCGGTGCGTACCTGGAAAAAGAACAGGAGCGTGCCCGCAAGTATAACTATAGTTGCCCGGTGTTTACAGTTAAAGAAGATACCGACCACAGCTTTAACCAGGCCATTGATATCACCCTGAACCACCTGCAACAGGCCGAACTCTGCGCTGCTACCCACAATGAGTACAGCACCACATACCTCACCAAGCGCATCCGGAAAGATAACATCGAGAACCAGCAGAAGCGGATCCATTTTTCGCAACTATACGGCATGAGCGATAACCTGACCTTTAACCTGGCCGATGCCGGTTTTAACGCATCCAAGTATGTGCCTTACGGCGATGTTGCCACAGCTGTACCTTACCTTATCCGGAGGGCTGAAGAAAACACCTCTATAGCAGGGCAAATGGGCCGTGAGCTAAGTATGCTGCAGGAAGAAATGCGCCGCCGCAAACTATAGTTTACCTTACACTGCTCTTTTCATGGCCCTGACCGTTCAACTACAGTCAGGGCCATTTTATTTTGCCTGAACAGGAAGCATACCCTCAACTATAGTTTACTGTAACTCCCTCAGCTGCAGCACGTTTTTATAGCTTAACCAAATACTACAACTATGAAAAAGCTACTGATTATAGCACTTGGAGTTTTCGCGTTTGCCTGTGGAGATACCGGTAATAAAGAAAATGAAACCACCAACGATGCCCCCGCTACTGAAGAAGGTATGGATGCCGGCGCCGGCGAAGATGTATCGCCACAGTTGGAGGTAGATGATGATTCCGCACGCCTGGAGGTAGATACCATTTCTACAGCCACCGAAGCAAACGAGCAGAAACAATAAAAAAAGAGCGCAGGGGTGTAGCCCTGCGCTCTTAAAAATCACCAAACATTTAAACTTACAATACTATAAATCTCTTTTCGAGAAAATTCTTCTGGAACTGAACAGCGGCAAAATAACCCAAAGCAGCAACAACCCAAACGCTAACCCGATACCCCACAAATTGCCCAGCAAACTCTTGTAAAGCGCACCGGTATAGCCCATCAACGCCGACACATCCAGATTTAGCAAGACTATAATTCTGCCCAGGTCTATCGGGTTAAGTGCTGTCAGGGTAAGGGTAGTTTTCTCTAGTGGATAATCGCTGAACGAGTAAAGGATGAACAGCACAATACCATCGTAGATCAGGGCAAAATAAAACCACAACAACAGCGCTATACCTATTCCTTTAGCTTTATCGCGGGTTATAACCGATGCCAGGAACGCCATCGCCACAAATATAAACGTGATAAAGACGCCCGTCAGTACCAGGTATAAGCCAGTTATAGTTGCCCCAAAAAGCAGCATCGGTATGCCTACGCCAAGTACAAATGCCCCGGAAAGGGAACAGGCCACCCCCAGGTATTCGCTCATAAATATCTTCTTGCGGTTGATTGGCTGCGCTACCAGCAGTTCCATAAACTCATAAGAGTTGTAAAAATGCGTAGTAGCAAACACAATGCTTATCAAGGGCACGGTTAGCAGCACCAGGTTCAGCAGGCTAAGTATAGCTTTGTCGGGGCTGCCGCCCAGGTTAAATAAACCGAAAGAAAGTAACAGCAGAAACAAGGTATAAGCCAGTACAATCTTATTACGGATGATGTCGTAGAAAACGTATTTTATGATCTTGTTCATGGCTTAGTCCTCCTCGTTCAGAATTTTGGCAATGGCGCGGCTCAGACGGCTTTCCTGCGTCTGCAGTTTAATGTCAGCTATCGTTTCATGGAACTTCACTTGTCCGTCTACCAGGCACATCACTTCATCGGCTACTTCTTCCACCTCGCTCATAATATGGGATGTGATAAGTATAAGCTTCCCTTTCTTCTTTTCTTTCAGTATTTTGCTTTTCAGTATCTCTGCTGAGATCGGGTCGAGGCCGGCGGTTGGTTCGTCCAGGATCAGAATCTGCGGGTTAAACATAAAGGCAAGTGCGGCACTTACCTTCTGCTTGGTACCACCCGATAAGGACCCCATGCGCTTTTCATACATGTCTTTCAGCCCATACAACCCGATCAGCTCTTCATCTGCCTGCTTCACATCTTTCCGTATGTCGCGGATCATATCGATCACCTGGCGGATTTTCATGTTTTCGGGGTAGCGGCCAATTTGTGGCATGTAGCCTATCTGGCTGCGGTAGGCGTGTTTTTTAACTATACTTTCGCCGTTAACTTTAATATCGCCGCTGTCGGGCAGCACCATGCCAAGTATAGCTTTGCTCATGGTGGTTTTGCCAGAGCCGTTAGGTCCGATAATAGATATAACCCTGCCAGCGCCAAAACTGACGTTGATATCTTTCAGAACCTGCAGCTTACCGTACGACTTGCGTAAGTTTTCTATCGTTATCATAATCTATCTTCCTCATCATCGGCTGTTCATCTATCAGGCTTTCCGGTATAAAGCTCGGCAGCACTTTTTCAATGTTATCCAGCATATCCACCATAAAGCTACGCATAAACATAACAGATGGCGGCACTTTCTCTACCAGCATCGAGTACAGGCTAACCGGGCGATACGGCACATCTCCTACCCTGTTTTTATCCAGGTCGTAGCCAGTATACTTGTCCCAGTAGTTGTTCTCGAAGTGGTTCATATTGGAGTTGCCGTTTGTGCTCACATCAAAAGAGTTACCTGTAAAGTTGTTCAGCTTAAAGGTATCATCTATGCAGCTGCTCAGTAACCGTATGGCCCAGCCGTTCTTGTCAAATTCGTTCTTTTGTATATCCAGGCGGCTGGAGCTTTCCATGTAAATGCCGGTGGTATTTCTTCGGAACGTGTTACTTTTAATAACGCTGGCTGTTATCTCTTTTAATAACAAACCATAGGCGGCAGCACCCCAGTTACCTTCAAACGTGTTATGCTCCATCCGGATGTTGTGGGTATACATAACGGCCACGCCGGCACCGTTTTTACGGAAGGTGTTATGCGTGTACACGTTGCCATCCGAGAACATGAAGTGCAGCCCGTAGCGCAAGTTAAGCTGGCTCAGGTTATTCTTTACTTCGCTGTCCTGCACAAACTCCAGGTATATGCCGTCGCGGTGGCCGCTTACTTTGTTGTTGCTGATGTCGGCGTTGTTGCAGTACCATAAGTGTATGGCATTGCCCAGCGCCGATTCGTTTAAGCCTGTTACATCGCGACCGCTCACCACATTTCCTTTTATCACGCAGTTATCGGAGTTTTGCAGGTAAATACCAAAGTATGTATTCAGGATAATGTTGTTCAGGATGCGGATGTTGCTACGTTCTACCACGCGGATGGCGGCATCATCCTGGCGGTAACTGGTTTTAATATTTTTAAGGGTAAGGCCTTCTATAGTTACATTGTCTGCTACAACCGTTATTATCTGGCCTTTATAGTTTCCGTCTATCACCGGCTTGTTCTGACCAAGTACCGTCAGCGGTTTATCAATTACAATTCCATGTTCCCGGTACACACCTCCCTGTATCAGCACGGTATCGCCGGCCTTTGCCTTTTTTACCGCCTGTTTTACCGACGTGTAGGTACAGGACTGACACACCTTAAGTGTACTGCCGAAAGCAAGAGGAGCCCACAGCAGCATCACCAAAGTGCTTACTATAGTTAAAATATGTTTATTCGGGTTTTTCATTATTTTTAACGGCTTTAACCGCTTCGTTCCAGGTTAGCAGGCGCCCGCCATACTCCTGTTGCATTTTTGTGGCTGCAGCTTTATCGGCTACGGCCGTCATGTAAAATCCCATTGGGCTTGGCAGCGCTTTAGATTGCAGGTATTGTGCATTTTTGGCATCTGTCAGGTTACCGGGGTTAGTAAAATCACTTACCAGTAAAAAGGCAGCTTTTTCGGCCAGCTCGGGTTGCTCGTTTACATAAGCCATCAAACACTCCGCCGAGTCGAAAAAGTAAGCTTTGCCTTTGTCGTTTACCAGTTCGGCCCCGTACCGGTTATCGGCTACGGTCATGTTGCAATGCGCACAGTTGGCAGCGCCATACGGTATGGGTTTTTGCTCTGGTGCACAGCTAACTATAACACAAAGTATCAACAAAAGGCCAACTATAGTTGCAACTGGTTTCATGCGGCTGAATGTACTGGTGTATTTGCTACTTTTTTTTTGGCTGTTCTGTAGCTCAGATAAAAGGCAAGTATACCAAATAAAATTGCCAGGAAGATGCCTAAACTGCCCAGGGCCGGTAACGAAAGGGCCTCAAAATTAAGCAACGTTTTACGGCCAAGCAGCGGCGGAATATAGGTCATGCCGGGTACTTTTATAGGCGCTTGCGGGCTTAAGTTGGTACCGAATTTAACCAGCCATAGATAAAAATCGAATATACCGGCTGCACCGGCTCCCATTAATAGTCCCGTCCAGGCCCCGGCTAAGTTTCGTTTGCCTATCAGTGCTATCAGTACACCGGTAATCATAAACGCGATCACGATGTAAGGCATAAATTTGAGCTCAGCAAAAGACTCTGCATGGATCGGTTCCATACCAATGTAGTGGTTCAGGATATTGAAGTTTTGAAGGACACTTTCTGAACTGCCGGATATTTTGTTTACCCAAATATGCATTTCAAGACCTTCGGGGTATTGGGGGGCTTTGAGGTAGATCTTCCACATCGGGAATAAAAACAGCAAGCCAAGGGATAGTGCCGCAATGATCATCAGCACTCTGTGAAAAGCTTTCATCCTTTTATAGGTTAAGGTGAAATGTTTTAAAAAAATTCAGCGGAGGCTACCGGGGGCAACCTCCGCTGATTTGCCCAGTTAAAGCACTATTTAGTTGATGCTACTCCTGGAATATTCTGTTTCTTTTTACCGGTCGAGAATTTGATCGGCACGTTGGATCCTTTTGGAGATACCCTGATGTATCCCTGCATTTCCTGGTGCAGCGCAGAGCAGAAGTCAGTGCAGTACATTGGGTAAACACCTGCTTTTTTAGGTACCCATTTCAGGGTTTGTGTAGCGCCTGGCATAATCAGGGTTTCTGAAGTGTTGGCACCCATTACGGCAAATCCGTGTGGTACATCCCAGTCCTGCTCCAGGTTAGTTACGTGGAAGTAAACGGTATCTCCAACCTGCACACCTTCAATGTTATCTGGTGTAAAGTGGCTTCGGATAGAGGTCATCTTCGCGTGTACTACATTGCCTTTGCGGGTTACATTGGCTTCGCTTTCTTTTCTAGCTGCCTGCGGGTGCTTGTTCTCATCCAGTTTGTGGAACTTAACACTGTTTGGCGCCACCTTGTTGGCAACTATAGCCTGGGCGTAGTGTGGTTCAGCAACAGTCGGGAAGTCAAGCAGCAGTTTCATTTTCTCGCCAGAGATGTCGATCAGCTGGGCAGCGTGCGCTAACTCAGGTCCGGTTGGCAGGTAACGGTCTTTTGTGATCTTGTTCATCGCAACCAGGTACTTGCCATATGGCTCTTTTGTATCGCCACCAGGTATCATTAAGTGACCAACTGAATAGTATACCGGAATTCTGTCTACCACTTTCAGGTCGTTCAGTTTCCATTTTACAACTTCAGAAGACACGAACATTGAAGTATAGGCGTTGCCTTTGCCGTCAAACTCAGTGTGCAATGGTCCTAAGCCCGGCTCTTTTACTTCGCCTTTCAGTACAGACTCGTACTTAAGTACTGGGATACCGTTTTTCTCACCATCGAACGCTTTGTTTTTGATAGCATCCTGCATTTTAGCAAAAGAGAACACCGGAATAGCTGAGGCCAGTTTACCACTTACAACCATAAACTCACCTGATGGGTCTACGTCGATACCGTGTGGTGATTTAGGTGCAGGCAGCAGGTACATCATACCAGGGCACTCTTCCGGCAGCAGGTAACGTACATTTTTCTTCACAGTAGATTTGGCAGTATGCGTGCCCTTATCCATTTTGTTGTGATAGTAGTTAGCCGGCATTTCGTGCAGTTTACCTTCTTTGGCATACTTGGCAGCCAGTTTCCAGTTAATTGCAGCCAGGTAATCCTTATCGTTCTGAGAAGCACCAATCTCTTTTAATGTACCGGCTTTTTCAGAGTTATACGTTGTAAAGAATACCCAGTCTTCTGAAGGGCCTTTGCCACCGTTAGCTAAGTCGTAGTCGAAACCTGGTACCAGAATCTGGAAATCAAGCTCCATGTCGCCTTCTTTCGGATCGATCTTGATGAAAGAGATAGAGCCACGGAATTCTTTTTCGTAATTCTCCAGCGACACATCGCTTGTACCACCTTTCATATCCAGCGGAACAGAGAAACGGGTACCTGCAATTACATACTCGTTGTTGTTGGTTGGATAAGGCGAGCAGTGGTTACCAGCAGAGTTAGGTATCTCCATGATCTCCACAGTCTCGAACGTTTTCAGGTCGATACGGGCAACGCGTGGCGTGTTGTTACCATTCACGAATAACCAGCGCCCGTCGGTTGTTCCGTTTGCACGGGACAGTTTAGGGTGGTGCAGGTCATCCCAGGGCACAAAACCGTGCGAGGTGTTCAGCATGGCCTTGGTTTCCTCGTTGTAACCATAACCGTTCTCGGCGTGCTGCGAGAACACCGGTATGATCTTTAACAATCGGCCGGAAGGTATGCCGTACACAGACACCTGTCCGTTAAAGCCACCTGACAGGAAGGAGTATAACTCATCGTGCTTGCCTGGTGCTACATACACTGCCGAAGCAGCATCAGAAGACAGGGCATCGGCGGTGGCACCACCGTTGCCGCTACCATCTGACTTGGAACAGCTTTGCAGCGCTGAGCCGGCCGCGATAGCCATCAGCAGGGCGGCCTTAGGCGCTGCGGTTTTTAGTTTATTGATCAGAGTTTCCATATGATGGATTATTTAGCTATTGTTTCTTTTTTTAAAGCTTAGCTAGCTTTGTCGTTCTTTCTCAGGAATTCAAGTATAGCTCTTGCATCCTGCTCGTTAACGTTCTGGTTTGTCATCTGAGTTAAGTGCTCAGCTAACAGTTTTTTAGCAGTCGGGTCCTGCTTGGTCATTTCTTCAGGGTTGATGATCATGTTCATGATCCACTCTGGTTTGCGACGCTCGGTAACACCAGCCAGGCCAGGACCAACAACTTTCTGGTCAGATAACTGGTGGCAGGCAGAGCATTTACCTTCGAACAAAGTTTTACCGGTACCGGCAAGGGCTTCGTCAATGTCAGCGCCTACTTCTACAGTAGTTACAGGGCCTACGCCTTTGCCATCATCGGCAGCAGCTGTTTCTTCTGTGGCTGCAGCTTCATCGGTAGTCTGCTCTTGTGCCAGGCCTGGCTCTTCGGCTGCATCGGCACCCTGGTTCTCGTTCTCACCTGATGAGCAGCTGAAAAGAGCGGCGCTGAAAAACATTGCCATCATACCAAGTTTCACAGACTTCAGTAAGTCAGTAGTTAGGGAGGTTGTTACTTTGTTAATCTGGTTTTTCATGATTTTTAAAACTTAAATTGTAAGTGTATAAACATAGGGTGGTGATTGTTTACATAGCAAAAGTATGCTTCAATCTGCACCTATTAAAAGACCTTTATCTCTTTTATTAATGACCTTTGTCATCTTTTCTTGTATAATGGCTTCTCTGAACAATAAGCTTATGGTACGTCTGGTAAAACTGTAGGTTATTTTTACTATATTTTTCCTTGGTTGTATTATGAATTTGGCAATACGGTAAACTTTAAGGCTACTTATCCGTTTTTTTAATGCAATACAGTTTTACACTATAAACTATAACAAACTATGGAAACACAAGATTTGAAAAAGGAAGCACAGGATCTGAAGAATAAAGCCGACAGAATGAACCCGGACCACAGAGAAGGCCCTGTTGCCCGAACTATAGAAGAATATACTGCCAAGCTACCATCTGATTTATTTTTATGGGCAGCGCTGGGATCTATGGCAGTATCGGCTACACTTAAAATTATGAAGAAGGACGATGAAGCCCTTTTTGTAGGTCAGTGGCCTGCCCCATTCCTGCTGCTTGGTTTATATAACAAGATCGTAAAAGTAGAAGGCCACGATAAAGTGGATAAAGGCAACCGTCGTTAAGACAAGCGCTTTACTTACTCTTTTAAAACAAAAGCCCCGGCCAACTATAGGCGGGGCTTTTGTTTAAAGGTAAAAAATGAGGCGTGATCAGAACTCGTGATCAGAACTATAGTATAACAAGTTTTACAGTGGCTTTATGTTTTTCTGATTGTGCCCTGATAAGGTAAACACCACTGTTAAGTTGCCTTTCTGGTTTAAGGTCTGTGTTTGCGTTTCCATGCAGGTCGGTAGTAAGTGTTTCGGTATAAAGCTCCCGGCCGTTCATATCGTATAGTTTCAGCATAACTGCTTCGCCTGCTTCAAAGCCTTCCACATCAACTTTAACCATGTCTCCCTTTCCAGGATTGGGATAAACCTGCAGACCTGAGACTGTAGATGCCTTAGATAAAGTAGCTATAGTAGTCGCGCTTGAAACTGAACTTGTGCCCAGCACTTCGATAGCTGAAACTTTTGGCCGGTTCTTGCCTCCTTCCGCTATGGCTGCACTAAAGAAAAGGTCGAGTTTTCCGTCCGCTACATTTACGGTTATCGTTTCTAACACGGCTTTTTCCGAGTCCCCTGCTTTCTGCACAATATCATAGTTATCGAGCACCTTCACGCCTTCTGCACTCACATCGAACACGCGCTGACCTTGATCCCACCAGAACAGTTCCGCGAAATGCAGCTTTACCGTGTACTGGCCATTTTCCACCGGGATACTATAGCTGAAAGAACCGTTGTCTGATGCTGAAATGCGCTCGGTCTGGTACATGGCATCGTCGGTAGTGCCGGCAATAGGTGCGTCGCTGGAGTATGTGAAACCAGGCGCCGGCGAGAAATAATTGTCTGCTGCGAAAGTGCCGATTGAATTGCTGACCTGGCTGCCGCCTGCGTTGATACGAACTATAGCTGTTGGTTTTGTTGGTGCAGGATTCACGGTAACTATAACCTGGTCGGCTGCGCTGGCTAAACCTTTATCATCCGTAACTGCCAGGCTGAAACTATAGCTGCCCTGCACCAGGTTACTTATAGTTGGCTGGGCTATAGTTTTGCTGCTGAAAGTGGCGGTGTTCGGGCCGCTTACCTGCGACCAGCTATAGGCTGCAATACTGCCATCGGCATCGGTGCCGGAACCGGTAAGCTGCACACTGTTAGTTGGTAAGGTTATGGTTTTATCGGGACCTGCATTGGCTATAGGTGGTTGGTTTGCAGTGGCAGCATTTATAGTTACAACCACATCATCTGAAGCTGTGACACCCTTATCGTCGGTAACTGTAAGCGTGAAGGTATGCGTGCCCGTTGCCAGACTGATATTAAAGGAAACATTAGTTGAAAGCTGTGTGCTTCCCTTGGTCCATTTATAGGCTATTATCGTACCGTCAGGATCATAAGAAGCACTGCCGTTTAGCTGTACGCTTGCAAAACCATCCGAAGCAGCCGTTACGGTCTGGTCTGGCCCGGCGTTGGCTATTGGTAGCTGGTTCGGAGCCGGACCTGAACTTAGCACTTCTATCGCCGAGACCTTCGGCCTGTTTATGCCTCCTTCTGTAGTTGCCGCAGTAAAGAAGAGGTCAAGCTTCCCATCTGTAACATTTACGGTTATGGTCTCCACTACGGCTTTTTCCGAAGTGCCTGCTTTCTGTACAATATCATAGTTATCGAGCACCTTCACACCTTCTGCGCTCACATCGAACACGCGCTGGCCTTGATCCCACCAGAACAGTTCTGCAAAATGTAGCTTAACTGTGTACTGACCGTTGCTTAACGGAATACTATAGCTGAAGGAACCATTGTCTGTTGTAGTACTGCGCTCGGTCTGGTATATGGCATCGTCTAAAGTTCCGGCAATGGCCACAGCATTGGTGTATGTAAAACCAGGGCTCGGCGAGAAATAATTGTCTGCTGCGAAAGTGCCAATGGAGTTCGTAAGCTGCCCGCCACCGGAGTTAATCCGGACTATAGCTGTTTGTTGTGTTGATGCAGGATTCACGGTAACTATAACCTGGTCGGCTTCGCTGACTAACCCCTTATCATCCGTAACTAGCAGGCTGAAACTATAGCTGCCCTGCACCAGGTTACTTATAGTTGGCTGGGCTATAGTTTTGCTGCTGAACGTAGCCGTATTTGGCCCGCTAACCTGCGACCAGCTATAGGCTGCAATACTACCATCGGCATCGGTGCCGGAACCGGTAAGCTGCACACTGTTAGTGGGTAGGGTTATGGTTTTATCGGGACCGGCATTGGCTACAGGTGGCTGGTTTGGCGCAGGACCTGTGCCCAGCACTTCGATAGCTGAAACTTTTGGCCGGTTCTTGCCTCCTTCCGCAATGGCTGCAGTAAAGAAAAGGTCGAGTTTTCCGTCCGCTACATTTACGGTTAGCGTTTCCACCACGGCTTTTTCCGAAGCGCCTGCTTTCTGCACGATATCATAGTTATCGAGCACCTTCACACCTTCTGCGCTCACATCGAACACGCGCTGGCCTTGATCCCACCAGAACAGTTCCGCGAAATGTAGCTTTACCGTGTACTGGCCATTTTCCACCGGGATACTATAGCTGAAGGAACCATTGTCTGCTACTGAACTGCGCTCGGTCTGGTACATGGCATCGTCTAAAGTTCCGGCAATGGCTACTGCGTTAGTGTATGTAAAGCCAGGTACTGGCACGAAGTAGTTATCCGCTGAGAAGGTGCCGATGGAGTTGGTTAGTTGGCTGCCACCTGCGTTTATGCGAAGCACTGTGGAAGGCTGTGTAGGTGCAGTTTCACCGCCCGAAAGTGCTACTGTTACACTACCGCCTGACCCGGAATGTTGCAGGGTTAAAGTAGCAAACTGTTCGCCTGTAGTTTGTGGAGTAAAGTTAACTTCAATATTTCTACTGGCTCCCGGTGCAACTATAAATGGGAATGCTACTGCCTCTTTCAGTCTAAAATCAGAAGAGCCGCTTATAGTTAAACCGGTTACTACAACTGCCTGGTTTGTGCCATTATTTGCAATTGCAATTATTTTTGTACCTGCTGATGCCCCAAAATTTAATGCTGAAGGTGCTACCAGCGATCCGGCTGAAAGCGCAGTGCCGGTAGGCTGGGATGGCGCAAACATATAAAAGCCTTCCTGGGTATTAAGCTCCGGTTCGCCTCCCTGCTGCCCCGATCCTGCTGCCACATAAATTCCGTTGTTGTTTACGATAGCCTGCATGCCATGCCGCCCCTGCTGCAGGTTGGCAAGCCGTCGCCAGGTATGGTTGTTTATGTTAAGCGCTTCAACTTCTTGGTGGGCCTGGGTCTGGGCTACGCTTTCCCCGCCTATCACTATAACTTCTTCACCGAGCACAGCAGTAGTGGTGCCGGCACGCGGTGTAGGTATGTTGCTTGCGGCAGGTAAGGTTTGCCACGTTCCGGTTGCAAAATCAAAAACATCAACTTCGGGCACTGTCAGGCTGAAGGTTTCGCCGGTGCCGTAAGACGAGCGCCTGCCCCCTGCCAAGTATAGTTTGTTATGAACTATAGCCGCATGAAAATGGTCGCGTGCTCTGGGTGCATCAGGCATTGTTTTCCAGGTATTTGTTGCAGGGTCGTATTCGTCAAACCAGGTTACATGACCGGAATTATGCCCGTCGGTAAGGCCCCCTACCAGGTAAAGCTTTTTGTTATATACTACAGCACCCGCCGAGCCGCGTAATCGGTTTTCTGGTATGGCCGGACCCTGTATCCAGGTATTTTTTACCGGATCGTAGATATAAAGATGTGGTACTGGCGTTTCGTAAGGATAGCCGCCTGTAAAAGCGCCTGCCACATAGATAAGCCCATCTAATGTAACAGCTTGGAAGTGATGCAGTTCTATTGGTGTCTGCGCATGATCTGTCCAGGTTTTGGAAGAAGGAATATACGCTTGCACCGGTTTGATGCCACGCCCGCCCATCAGGTAGAATTTATCACCAGCCTGCACAAAAGAACTCTCGTGGCGCGCAACAGGCGTACCAGATGCAGCTGTAATTTCGTTCCAAGAGCCTGAAACCTGTACTGGGTCGGTGGTGATATACAGGTAATCCCAGGTGGCAGTAAATGCTGAAGCGCCGCCTGTAGTTGAAACAATACCAACGGCCAATGCATCGGTACCCTGAAGAGTTTGCAACAGGTCTCCTTTTAGCTGAATAGGTTCGCCTAACGCAATCTCCGGACCTCCGTCGGCGCTGTATTTTGGCTGTACAAAACCGGCTACAGGGTCAACGGACAGATAAAGATCTATTGTTGAAGTTGGGATACCTGCTGCAAGTAGATACTGGTAACTTACAGGCTCTCCCCCATTTTCGTGTATCACTTTTATTCCTCCGACGCCTCCGTTTGCATTCAGGCTGATACTAAAATAATTATCCTGGTCGCCGGTGCCAATAAATAACCCCTGCGACTGCCCGTTTACAGGGGCGCGGTTATTAAAGAAAGAGCCCAGCATGCGTGACCGAACAGTAAAAGGACCTGTAGATGCGCTTACATTTACCCCAAACTGAAAAGCATTTTCCTGGTTGTTCTGTGTTCCGAGGGCGTCGCCGCTACTCACATTAACTACCGTAAAAGCGCCCACTGCTCCGCCGGCAATCAGGTTACCGTTATCGTATAGTTTGCTATAGTTGTTGTCCGGTTTCTGGTTGGTCATCAGGCCGGTAAAACCTACCCCGAAAAGTCCCGTGCCGGGGTTATTATTGAACAAATCATACTTTACAGGCAGATTTGTGGCTTTCCCGTTCTGTGCATCTATGGCAAAATAATCCAGGTTGTCTCCAATGTCATCGTTGTCATCATCCGGGTCGTTCAGGTCAGAGATCAAATCGCCGTCTAAATCGCGGGGCTTGCTTGCCCCGGAGCAAGGATTGGTATTGTTATCTATCTCATCGGCATTTGTATACCCGTCCTTGTCCTCATCTATAGTTGTGTAAGCACCGCTGCATTCAAAAAAATCCTGGGGTTCAAAAATGGTAATGGCATGATCGCCATAGGTTGCAGCCCACACTGTACCCGGAAATATCTCATCATCAGCCTGTGCGATCACATCCAGCGGGATAGCTCCAAAACCTGTTGCAAAAGGAGTTGCTTCGTTCAGCTTGTTATCTGCAGCGCGATGGTTAGTTACATCGGTACCATCTGCTGTAAGGTTTATAAGGTAAATAGCGCCGTCAAAACTTGCAGTCAGCAGGCTCCCTTTCAGGGCGCCGTTAAAGTTTGTAGCCCGGTATTCGGCAATGCCATTTGTAGAGTTTACAAAAGTCAGCAGGGCACTATTAGTTTCACCGGGGGCCTGGTAATCTCCCTCTATCGGGTTGGCCATATCCAGAGGGAGTGGCGGCCAGTCGGCAGGCAGTGGGTTTAGGCCAGTTTTGCTGGTGCGCCAAACGCCTTTGTTATTGCTATAAGTATACCAGCCTGCGCCAGCCGGGTTTGCCCTGATTGGTGTTGGATGCCCGCCATAATATGAGTTGGGAACATAACTGTCGAGGTGGCCGATGTAATGAAAATTATCCAGGTTATTCACCTGCGGATCGTTAACGCCGGGGCCGGTAGAGCCTGGTTCGCCTTCTACATAGTTATTGGTTACAGTTCCGTCAGCTCCTTCCTTATCGGGGTAGCCACCCCAGCCCTGGTTTGCTCCGTTATCTACGGTATACATGCGGCGCGATTCTGTAATCACCAGGTCATAGGCATTCCGGAAACCGGGCGCGTAGATCTGCACCGGTCCTCCCGGAACAATTTTAGCCTGGTTAAGGCCGTCATTTCCCCCAAAAGGATCGTTCGGGTCTGTCCCGTCGGGGTTGTTCGGACGGCTCGGGTCATCCAGGGTTGGCAGGTCGTAAACATATGCAGTATCCCCGCTACCTTTTACAGGCATGGCGTCTATGGTATTCAGGTCTACTGAAACTATAGCCGCAGCCAAAGCAAACTCGCTGCAGTAAGCAAAATTTACCGATGGCGAACCTGCATTAGTTGCCCCACCTATTGCTACATACAAGGTATTGGTCTGTTTATCAAGCTGCATGCCGTTGTTGGAATGGTTCTCTTCGGAGCGGGGCAGGCCGCGCACCAGGTCTACCTTAACCCACGAACTGCCCGACCATGTCAGCCGCGAAATAATACCGGAGTTAGTATCGAGGTTGGTATCGCCCTCCGGCCCGCCAATGCGGCTGTCGCTTGATGAAACATACAGCACAGGGTTCTCCCGGGTGCCGGTAAGCAAAATGCCGGTAACCTGTCGGGTTGTTATATCCGGGGCCAGGGAACCATCGTCGTTGTGGTTAGGTATGCGGTTTATAAGGTCTATCGTTTCGGTAGCGCTAACGCTATAGTTGTTTGATGCCTGGCGGTTAATGGTAAATGCTTTTATGATGCCGTCCTGTTGCGAAACATAAAGCCTTTCGTCGGGCCCAAACTGCAGCGACGTTGGATTTACAATTTCTGCCCCGATCAGATTACTGGTTGCAAAATTAAATTGCTGGTTATCGGCAGCTGCTACGCGTGTATTTTCTGGTTTGGTATATGTATTGAAAGCATTTTGAATAGCCCTGGCAGATAAGCCGCTGCAAAGTATAATGAGTAAACTATAAACAAAAGATGATCCTTTAAAAGCAATAGTAAAGTTATATTTCATATTGTTAGAGGGTAAGGTGGGTTGGAGGTTTTTTTGTAAAACCGGCTATGCAGTGCCGTAGCTGTTATAGTTGCCGGAATAATTTATAGTGCACGCTATGGTCTGGACAATTTTTCCGGGAGATGCAGGAATTGAGGCCAGCAAAAGAAATATGAAAAGAGCACAGATGTTTTCCATAACATGCAATTTGTGTGAAAGCCCGAAGCATGTATTCCCTGCTTTACTACAGCCTGGCTATAGTTTGCACAGATGCCACCTCCCTGCTCATTAGTGTTACAAGTGTAAAATGAGAAGCATTGGAAGAATTGTACGATTAAAACAAGCAACAATCGGCAGCTTCAAAATGACACAAATTAAAAACTTGATAAACTTATAAAAAAACAAAGGTTAGTTGTAAAAAGTACGCTAATCAGTCTGTTTAAGTTTTAATATTACTATAAATCAGTGCAACTATATGTTGTTAAACAAATTGAACTATTCTGTTTATCACAGCTTCCGTATATATAATATAAGTCGCGGCAGATAAGTATGTACAAAAAAATAACCGGAGCTACTTTTAGTAAACCCCGGTTTTAAATATTTAGATTATAATATGCCTGCTGTTAGTCTACATTAATGCGTTTTTTGCGCTGTACGTTCTGCTCTGCTTTAGGTACTTTTATGTGTAGCACCCCGTTATCGTACTGAGCTTTAATACTGTCGGCTTTTACGGCTTCCGGCAACCGGAACGAACGACTAAACGAGCTATAGTTGTACTCGCGGCGCTGGTAGTTTTCTTTATCCTCGTTTATGTTCTCTTCTTTTTCGCTGCTGATCGAGATCATATTTTCGTCTACTTCTATTGTAAAGTCATCGCGTTTCATGCCAGGCACGGCGAGCTCAATGTTATAGTCCTTATCTGTTTCGCGGATGTTGGCGGCAGGTAAGTTACTGTTGCCAAAACGGCTCAGGTGCATGGGCATCAAAAACATATCATCGTCGAACATACGATCTATGTCGCTGAAAAAGTTAGAGAACATGTTGCGCTGGGCCGGTTTCTGTTCTTCTCTTCTTGATAACGATTTCATTTTACCTCCTGTTTAAGATTATATAATTTGAAGCTATAGTTATACTTCACCTATCTTGCTATACGAGTTAAAAAATCCGGAGGTTGATATTTTTAAGCCAATACACCTTGTTTTACAGCGTGTTAACAAGGCAACACATCACACCTATTTAAGGTTGGTAACTATAGTTCGTAAGTAAAAATCGGTGCAAGTACACATCCACTAAATTTAAGTAGCAATTAGCAGTATGAAACGCCACAGCAAACGTATAGACAGTATGCCTTTACCCTACGTTATTTGGCAAGGCACTATACCCCCCGGCAAATTCCCTCTGCTTATACTATAGCTTAACGGTTTAGCACAATGGCTGCTGCACATACACTTTTACCACTTATAATTTTATGGAACAGGCAACTCTCCTGAAAATGCTTCTGAAAAGCCCGTCGTTTGAGGCCGGCGACACTATACCTACTCGCTATACCTGCGATGGTGAAAACGTTAATCCTGCCCTGGAACTGAATGATATACCACCGGACACCCGCTCGCTGGCTTTGATAATGGATGACCCCGATGCACCGGCCGGCACCTGGACGCATTGGCTTGTATGGGATATTGCCCCAGGTACTAACATTGCAGAGAAAAGTGAGGCAGGAACTATGGGCATAAACGATTTTGGAACGACAAACTACCAGGGTCCCTGCCCTCCTATTGGTATTCACCGCTACTTTTTCAGGGTTTATGCTCTCGATACAACATTGGAGTTACCAACCGGAAGCACCCGCGAGGAATTACTGAAAGCAATGGAGTATCATGTAATAGGATCAGGAGAGTTAATGGGGCTGTATAGCCATGCTTCCTAACCTATAGCCACCAACTATAGCTACACATCCTGGCATACTTAACGTAAACAAATGGGCTTGCTTATGTAGTTATAAGTTAGTTATATTTACTGTTGTATTATTATAAGTATAACTATAACAGCTATATGGCAGGTAGTGCCGTGCAACTATAGTTAATCATTAGTTTTACGTAACATGCCAGCCGGCTTACTACTATGGAGAACCCATTTGATTTTATAGAGTTCAGGTTAGATGCAGACAAAAAACTGCTGTACGGCAAATGGCTGCGCGATGTAAATAATGCCGAATACCAGTCAGGCCTGAAGTATACTTACGAGCTGATAAAAGATAATGCGATAACGCGGTGGCTCCAGAACAGTACCCACCTTTCGCCACGCGCCCTGGAAGACCAGAAATGGGTAGCTGAAGATTTTGGGCTGATGCTTACACAGAGCCCTATAAAATATATTGCAACCGTTGTTCCTGCCAATTCATTGCATTACCCTGTGCTGCTTTCCTTACGCGAAAAGGCGTACCGTATTTTCGGGAAAACAAAGTTTATGGAGATTTTTGAGACAGAAGAAGAAGCGCTGGCCTGGCTGATACCGAACATGCAGTTTTATCGTTTGCCGGCCAAAATACTGGTACCAAACACTAATCACACCTTATAACCAACTCAAATGCTGCACTATACTTTTAAGCTGCTGTTGTATTAGTAGTAAGCCCGTTCTGTAAAAATCATCGAAAGTAAGTATTGCACTTCCGTAAATAAAGTTACAACTTTATAGTAAACCGGCCAGGCTGGTAATTTTATACTTACTGTATAGTTTAAGACGTTAGGTATGGAAAGAAACGTGCAACTATTGAGTCCACGGGAACAGCAGATACTATACCTGCTTGCCGACGGCCACCCGGAAACCGATATCAGCAGGCAGCTTCTGATAACGGAGGAAGCCGTGAAAGCGGATATCCGGAATATGCTTCTGAAACAGGGCTTTGTAAGCACATACCAGCTTATAAACTGGGCCTACCGCGAGGCCATTATCTCGTAAGACTGTTCAACTATTAACATTTAGATTACTATACAAACCATGCGGGGCAACCATACTGCCGCGCATTTTTGTTTACGGTTTCTGAGCTGGGCTAAATCAGATCGAAAGCGCGGGCATACTGGCTGATCTCGAAGGAGGAACTGGTGCCAAGCTTTTTCTTGAGGTTGCGCCGGTGCGTTTCTACGGTTGTCACAGAAATGAACAGCTCCTCTGCACATTCTGCTGCACTTTTGCCCAAAGCAATATATTTTAGAATCTCTTTCTCCCTTGCCGATAGTTTACTGAACCGGCTATAGTTCTTGCGCAGAAATATATTCTCATCCAGCAGCCGCGCTACCTTAGCCGTAACATGGTGCAAAGGGTCTATCGGGAAGGCAAGCGCAATGGTGAGCAGCACTTTTCCCTCGTCATCACGCATCAGTATTTTTATAGTAGTCAGGTGCCAGGCCCAGGGATGATTTTCGGAGGCACGCACCTGCTGGAAAAGCGATGCAATCTCTTCGTCGCTGTTTTTCTGCAGCAGGTCTGTCATTTTTGCTATCTGCTCCGGAATATCCTCCTGGTTAAAGAATTTGGAATGGTATTCCTCGCCCATTTCGCGGATCTGCTCTACTGTAAAGCCAAGTTCCCGGACACCGCGCGGCGAAATGTACTCCACCGACATGCCTTTCTGAAAGTTGTGGATGATAACCACGGCAGGCAGGTCATCGGCAAGTGCTGCAATACTGTCAATTTTAAGCCGGATACGCTCTTCCAGCGAATTTTCGGAATTAGAAGCAGGGTGCGTGTCTGTTTGTTTCATAGGAGATCAGTTATCAATAAATATACTATATTTTATATTTATTTTAAATTATTCCCTGACATTAATTACGCATATTATCTCACTACCTCCTGTAAATACTCAAAAGTGGGTATTCCTAATGCTCCTAAATCTACTGACCTTTGCAGCCTCCCGGGGCAACCCAACTATGAAAATCTAAAAAATAAATCTTGTATATCAGCAGGTTACGGTATTTTGGCATCGTGCACCTTATTTATGCTTGGTATAAATAGTAACAGAATTATATATAACTTTGTATATATAATTTATAACACCACTAGTATAACATAAACTTAACTTATACATCAACTAAAATTAAAATCTGCTTCTGCGTATGAAACACCTGTTTACCACGTTAGCGTGCTGCCTCTCTTTCGGGATCTGCGTAGCACAGACCGATACTACAGCCACCCCTGTCCTGTCAGTAGACTCTACCACCTCCCTGCAAACTACGCTGCCTGCTGCTGCTGCTGTGACTCCTGCTTCGCCAGCTGCCCAGGCCATGGACACAGAAGTTTTCAGGAAGAACGGCGTTAAAATGAACCTGTCGTCGCTGGCATTCAGCAACTATAGTTTCAGTTATGAGCGCGCCATTGCCCGCAAAATTACTTTGGTTGGCGGCTACAGCATCCTTCCAGACTCAAAAGCAGGCGATATTCCCCTGATAAAGAAAGGGATTGAATTGGCTGAGATCGATTCAGAAACTGGTGATAACACGGAAGGCGAAGACATTACGGAAATACTGGACAACGCCAATGTTTCGTCTAATGCCATTACCGGCGAAATACGTTTTTACACTGGAAAAAAACCGGGTGCCCGCGGCTTTTACGCTTCGTTATATGGCCGCTATACAACCATGAACCTGTCGCATACTTATGTATATGAAGCCGATGCTGGCCAGGATATTGATGTGCCTATAGTTGCAAAGCTAAACGGTTTTGGCGGTGGTGTTATGCTGGGTGCGCAATGGCTTATTGCCAAACGCGTAACATTTGACTGGTACATAGTTGGCGGCCATTACGGAAAACTGACCGGCGACCTGACCGGCAAAACAGACCTGAGAGCTTTGTCTCAGGAAGAAAAAGCCGACCTGGAAGCTGAGATTGAAGATATAGCCAGCAACGGCGACAGAAAATATATTGACGCTACCGTAAACGACAACGGTATGTTTGGTAAAGTAAACAGCCCGTTCGGCGGCATCCGCGGACTTGGCTTTAACATTGGTATAGCCTTTTAATATTGTAAGAACCCCAATCTTATAAAACGATAGCTATACTTTCGCGCTGATTTTTTTTCTTTAAACCCTTACCCTATAAGCTAAAGGCCACCCTGTTGGGTGGCCTTTACTTTTTTATAGCCCTCCTATAGTTTCCCATCTCTTACTGCAAATATATCGCTTGTTCGTCCGGAAACCTGTGAGGTTCGCCGGCAAAATCCGGAGGTTTAGCTTAATGTTAGTTTTAAAACGCAACAGTACCTTGCATAACAAAGTACCTTAGTATATATTTGCTCCATCATTTTACAACACACGCAAAATACTACTATGAAAAAAATGTACTACCTCCTGCTGTTTGTACTGCTCTGCAGTTTTTCAGCAAAAACCTATGCCCAACCGGATGGCATGCTAACCGGAACTATAGCCGATGAAAAAAACGCAGGTATTGGCTTTGCAAATGTAGCCGTACTTAATGCGGCCACATCGGCTGTAGTTACCGGCGCCATCGCCGACATGGATGGCAACTTTAAAATTAAGACACCGGCCAAAGGAACGTACCTGCTGAAGGTAAACAGCCTGGGCTACATTACTTACCAGAGTACTCCTTTTGAGGTAAGTGGCCCAACTATAGCAAGAGACTTTGGTAAACTACAGTTAAAAGCGGATGCCAAGGTGCTGAAGGAAGTAACGGTGCAGGCGTTGCGGCCAACTATAGTTAATGAGGCTGATAAAATGGTGGTGAGCGTAGAAGGAACAGCCCTGGCAACCGGCAGCACCGCCTATGAGGTGCTCGAAAAATCGCCGGGGGTTTGGGTAGACCAGGACGGTAACATTACCCTGAACGGCAAAGGCGGGGTACAGATACTGCTGAACGGAAAACCTTCGTACCTAAGCGGAAAGGACCTGCAAAACCTGCTACAGGGCATGTCTGCCGAAAACCTGAAAGACCTGGAGATCATCACCAACCCATCGTCTAAGTATGATGCGGAAGGCACCTCGGGTATCATCAACATCAACCTTAAAAAGAACCAACTGTTTGGCCTGAATGGCGGTGTGTATGCCGGCTACCAGTATAACCAACTGCACGCTTACACTACGGGCGGAAACCTGAACCTGAAAAATGGCAAATGGAACACCTCCGTAAATGCCGATCTGTCGCGACGCCCGCGTTTCAGGGATGTAGAAACGGCCCGCATCGTGAATAGCAAGACCGGCAAAAAGTCGTTGACGCAGGATGGCCGCGAAGAAGGACGCCGCCTGTCGCCTACGCTACGCGTCGCCACCGACTACGATCTGAACGACAAGCACAGCGTGGGTGTGGTAGCCAACCTGCAGTATTCTGATAATACCAATACCTTTTTTACCAGGGGCTTCTTGCGGGATGCCAACCCGGCTAACGACACATTGATCCTGTCCACCACCAATGCCAACGGCACCTACTATAACAGCACGTTTAACCTGCACTATACTGGTAAGCCCGGTACAAAAGGTGCTACCCTTACCGCCGACGCAGATTATGCTACCATTAGTAATACCGATGAGACGGCCATGATACACAGCTTTGAGCGCCTGAATGCTGACGACCCGGCTTTTGTAAACCAATTTGCCACCAAAAATCCGACACACTACAATATCTACTCCGCTAAAACCGACTATGCACAGGCCCTTGGCAAAAAAGGTAAAATGGAACTAGGAGCAAAGTTCAGCCATGTGGTATCGGATAACGAGCTTCGCTTTTATGCTGTAAACGATGGTGTACAAACCTTATTAAAAGACCGCAGCAGCCACTTTGTGTTCACAGAAGATATACTGGCCGCGTACGCAAACTATGCCACCAGCTTTGGCGAAACCTGGAAACTACAGGCGGGCCTGCGCGCTGAGCACACACAGGCCGAAGGCGATGCCAAAGGCCTGAATAAACCAAACGACCGCAGTTACCTGGACTTTTTCCCGAGTGTATTTGTGCAGCAGCAGGTTAGCGAAAACTACCAGGTTGGTTACAAGTATAGCCGCCGCATCAGCAGACCATACTATGGCCACCTGAACCCGTTCGTTTTTTACATTGACCCTAACACGCTTGCAACCGGCAACCCTTACCTGAAGTCGCAGTACACGAACTCGTTTGAAGTAACCCAGCTGTTTAAAAAGACCTATAACCTGGTGCTGGGCTATGCTGTAACCAAAGACTTTATAGGCGAGGTACCGGTATATTACAAAGAAAAAAACCAGACCGTGTTTGAGCGCCGCAACATGGATGATTTTACAAGTATAAACGCGACACTGGTTGCGCCTATCCGGGTGGTGCCTGGTAAATGGGAGATCAATAATAACGCAACGCTGGCCTACCAGCACTTTACTGTAAAGATAGACGACTTTAGCCAGACCAACGAGCAACTTAACTTTACCACACAAAGCAGCCACAACATACTGTTACCAAAAGGCGTGCGCCTAGAAGTGAACGGCGCTTACCAGGGCCCTGGCGTGTATGGTTTGTTTGAGTTCGGTGACCAATGGTGGCTGGATGCCGGCCTGAAGAAATCGTTTATGGAAGACAAGCTGACCGTGACCATGAACGTGACCGATATTTTTAAAAGTCGCCAGTTAAAGATAGATACCATGGTAGATGGCAACTCGAACAGGATAAACCAATACCACGGCTTACAGAGTGTGCGTTTACACCTGCGCTACAACTTTAACAAAGGCAAAGCTTTCGAAAGCAAGAAGCGTAACGTTAACCTCGATGAGCTGAACAGAACCGGCAACTAACGATACACAGCAAACTATAAACCCGGCGGCCTTACCAATTACTATAGATGAGCCGCCGGGTTTATAGTTTATTTTAAAATAGAAAACTAAGTCAGGCGTTATACTAAAGGCGGCTATTTAAGGCATAAAAGAAACACAATTGCAACAACTTCAGCACCTGTTATTACACCCAAAACTGAAAATGTGCATAAATTAAAATAGCCTGCCGTGCATTTAAAGGCACTTTATCAGCTGAAATTTAAATAATTCAAAAAAAATCTGAACATTTTCAAATTGATTGGTGTAGTAGGTGTATAATTTAACAACAATATGAATAACGGAACAGTAAAATTCTTCAACAACGAAAAAGGTTTTGGTTTCATCAAGGATGAAAATTCAGAAAAAGAGTACTTCGTACACGTTACTGGATTGATTGATGAAGTAAGAGAAAACGACAGAGTAACATTTGAATTGCAGGAAGGTAGAAAAGGACTAAACGCTGTAAACGTAAAGCGTGCTTAGTATAAAAATATAATTGCAAGCATCAACAAAAAGGGCTCACCGCATGGTGAGCCCTTTTTGTATTTCTATAGTTGGCTATAGTTTTTTAACGGCAACTATAGGTATAAACAGTGCGCTCGGTACCGCCACCGGCATAAGTTTTAACTATAGTAGTTGGGTAACCTGCATCGTTATAGGTAATATTGGTGGTGTAGGCTTCAAAGTCAGGGTCGTCGGTTGCCTGAAGGTTGGTAAAACTGGTGATGTTGCCTGGCAATATGCCCATTACCGGCAGGTGTTCGTCGCGGAACATAAAGAGCAGGTGCATGGATAGTGAAGGCAGCGGCTTTTTGCGGTCGTCGGTTGTAAAGGTGGCTTTGTAGTGGCGGCTGTCCTGGGCCGAAAGTTTCTCGATGCCGCTCATTTTGCCGTCGGTGTAACTATAATGGTAAGTATAAAGCAACACATCGCCGTTAGGCTCCTGGGCATAGTATCGCGACTCTGCCAGTTTGCCGGCAAGGTTGTAGTAGTGCTCCAGAAAGTAAATCTCAAACCTGCCCTCCGAAACCTCAAAGCTACGGGTTTGTTTTGCCAGTTGCCCCTGCTCGTTGTAAGTGCTGGTCCAGGTATAGGAGGCAAATTGTTCGGTTATAAGCCTTTGCTGTGCATCGTAGCCAAAGCGGATGTTTACAGCAGATGTATCGGGACTGGAGATGTGGGTAAGCAGGCCTGCGCTGTTAAATGTATAAATCAGGTTATAGCTATAGTTGCTTCCGTAACGGCTAAAACTGGTGTTGCTGCTTATTACCTGGCACTCGGTTTTAGGTGTTGCTTTCTCCGTATCAGAGCCGAGCTCTAGGCAGGCGGTTGTGCCACACAACAAAAGTAAAAGGCAGATAAGTCTTGATTTCATAACGTAGTCTGGGTGCAAACCTGTTAAGCAGGACAGAAACTAAAGGATAGGTTCTGGTATAGTATTATGCCTGTTTCAGCCACTCAAGGGCCGATACTTCATCCGAAAAATTGCGGAAATCGAACTGGATGCCCAGGCGGTTTATGGCTTCTTCGGCGGCAATATCCACTACATTTTCGCGACCGGCGTCAGCGGTCTCTATGCGGGCAAGCTTTTGAAGGCGCGTGGTCATTACAAGTTTTACAAACCTTATCAGCAAGCTAAGGTGCTGCTCCTGCGTAATCTCAGACACTTTGCTGGCGGTGGTATCTATCAGCATGTTTTTGATGTCGTAATGGCGCAGGGTATCTATCAGTTTGGCAAACGAAAACTCGAGCTCGGAGATGGTAATGCCGTTCAGGTCGGGCCAGCGAACCGACAAAACATCCCACTTCACGTCATAGTTCAGCTCAATTAATCCGTCTTTGTGCAGCAGCATGTAGTTAAGTTTGTAATAACAGTTGTAAAGTTACAGAATAGGCGGCACCTTCTCCAAATAATACCCTACATATACCAGGTTAGGTTACATAAGCATAACATTGCCCAAGATCAGGCCATTAAAAAAGGCTGCCTTCACAACCCGTGCGAAAGCAGCCTTTAGCAAAAAGCCCTAAACTATAACTACCTGGATGCGATCTGGCGCAGGGCGTCGCGCATTTCGGTAAGCAGCACTTCTTCTTTGGTCGGTGCTGGCGGCACATCCGGAGCGGCTGCTTTTTTGCGCATCAGGCGGTTCATGCCTTTTATGATCATGAAAATAATGAGTGCCAGGATAAGGAAGTTTAACAGTACGGTAATAAAGTTACCCCAGGCAAATACAGCTCCCAGTTTACGGGCTTCTTCCAGAGCAAGGCCGGAGGGCACTTCAGATGAAAGGGGCACATACAGGTTCGAGAAATCCATGTCGCCGATGAGGCTGCCTACCAGCGGCATAAAAAGGTCGTTAACTACGGAGTTTACCAGCCCGCTGAACGCAGCACCAATGATGATACCAATGGCCAGGTCCATAACGTTGCCACGCAGGGCAAATTCCTTAAATTCCTTAATCATTCCCATAAATCGGATCGTTTAGTTTTATATGTGGTTTAGTAATAACACAGATACAGAAATATTTTCAGCAGCTTAAATGACCTGGTTTAACAAGCAAGGCCGCGCGTGCTCACTAACAATACACTGCTATAGCTATACTTTCTGATGGAAACACGAAGCAAAAGCTGCAACTATAGCTATGATGCAAAACGCTGAAAAGCTTTTCGGTACAGCAATAAGGCAGGCACACTTCTCGCTTCTATATCAACATCACGATACGTAAATATAGCATAAATGTTGTATTCGGCAAGCTTTAGTCTATAGTATTTTAACAAACAGAAAGGCACAGGCTAAAGGCTATAGTAACCGCACAGTCCGGCAATTACAAATCTGAAGATAGTATTAAGGTAGTACCTATAATTCTGACACAAACTGGCTATAGCATAAGCTGTATCAGAATATCTTTTTGCGCCGAAAGAACAAGGAGTAGATAAGTAGCCTATAGTTAGCGATAGGCCATTAAGTGTTTACAGCTTTAGCTATTGAGGGAAGTTACAGCCTGCAACATAGTAAGGTAACCTCGCCACCGACATAACTATAGTTGGAGTCTGGTTTGCAGTTTATAGTTGCACCAGTTTGTCGGTGCTATAGTAATTGCCAGCAGTAAGCAGGATAGAAGTTACAGATAAGGCTTGAAACAGGTTGGAAATTAATGACGCACAGCAGGTAACACTTTTTTTAAAGGCACACCTGGGTAAAGCCAGTTCAGGGCATCTTCGGTATTCAGAAAATGCTCAAGCAGGATCTGGTGACCATAGAGGCTGTAAATCTTTTCGCGCATGTTTTCAGCGGCCATTTCCAGGAACAGGTCTTCGCGGCGCACCATGGCTACACACTTAAGTGGCGTACCGCGCAGCAAAAGGCCCAGGCTCTCAACGGCCCAGCGCTGGTCCTGCAGGGTAAAACTGATGGAAGAGGCATCTAACAGCCAGTATTCGAGCTTATGCTTGTTTATAAGATCTACGATATGCAACATAGCCTCCTTAAACTGACTATGGTCTAAAGGATAATGAAAAGAGGTATAGAAAAGATGGTATTCAGGTACTATTTTTTCTACATAATAATCTTGGAGGTGCAATGATGCTGCCATACTTTCGGAAATGAAGTTGTACTACTTGTTACAGTAAAATTGGACCATAGTTAAATAGAACAGAAAAATGTTAAGTTATAGTTACGGATAAACGGAAAGCCAGGGCTAAAAGTGTTCGCAGGCAAATACAATTTTCTGGTATTGGTTGCCACTTTGCTTCAGCCTGAAAAAAGCCACTCCAGGGCATCGTCTTTTACCACAAAGTCGCGGGAGGTGCAGGGCAAAGTTACTTCAGAAGCCATGTCGTAAATAGACTCGATGGCAATTTGCTGGAAAAGGTCCTGGGCCATGAGGTTGGCGACGCGCCTTAATTTGCTATGTTGCAGCAACTCAGCCGAATGATTAGCTACCCACACCTGGTCTTCCACGGTAGGTGCTGCCATCAGGGTATAGTCAGCCAGAATCAGCTCGATATCGTTTTTTATGATGAACTGGCAGGAAAAAATGATGGCGTCTCGTAGTTTATCACTTGGTATCATTCCGCGCCATTCGTTCCAGATCAGTTTCTCTTCGGGGCAATGCCGGATGGTAACATGGTCGCGCCGGAGAACAGTGCGAAAATTCAGTTTTTTATGCAACAATGCTCTTGGAGCCATATATGATATTTTTTTAACATTTTATTGTACGATTATCATATATTTAAGTTAATAGCTCCGACTTACTGTTTCGGGTTGCTCACTATAAATTAGCTATACTTGCTAAAACAGTACAATATTTAAAATACTCAATTCTGTAAAATGCATGTGCACTGTTTACTCTGCAACTGCTGCCAGACCTTACCAAACTATAGTATACAAAAACGCCCCGGCTGCAGAAGGCAAACGGGGCGTTTCAGGTTACACTAGCTGTGGCTTAGTACAGGTAGTTAAGGGCAGTTCTGTCGTTAGCGTTAAAGTAACGGTTAACACCAGAGCCGATACAAGCCAGCATCCAGGAATTAGGATCCTGTGTTGTTGGCGTGCCCGGGATGTGGATAGCACCTACTGTAGAAGCACCTTCGTTGGTATAAGCACCACCGCAAGAGTAAGAACGGTCCATATAGTCAGTGTGACGGAAACCGATGCAGTGACCAAGTTCGTGCGCCAGGATAGTAGCCAGGTAGTTAGTACCAGGGTTTGAGCCTAAGTAAGCTGAGTTAACTTTTACGCTGTTGTAAGGGTTACCACCTGATGGGAAACCAGCTGAAGCCAGGTAAGAAGAACCAGCCGGAGCAGCTGTGAACAATACGTTATAACCCGACGAAACACGCTGGAATCTTAAACGCAGGTTTTCAGCATTGTAACGACGTACAGCCTCGTCTACAGCAGCTACATAAGTAGATGGAAGGCTTGTAGATACCGCTACGTAGATAGTACGTGTCGAACCAGGAACTGATACCAGGTTAGAAGTGCGGTACTGCTCAGACTCGCCAACGCGCAGGGCCTGTACCATGGTGTTCTGGGTCAGGTCGCTTTCAGTCAGCATAATGTCGCCTTCTACAATGTAACCGCCCTCTACTTTCTGCACGTTATTTTTGCTGAAACCAAGATGCGCGATCTGCGAAAGCGTCATTTCTGAAACTTCGTTCTTCGCTACAGCTGTTTCTTCTTTCTGCTCGCAAGACGAGAAGAACAGGGCAACTGCCAGTGCAGGCAGCAGGAGTAAATTTTTAATTTTCATGTGTTAAGGTGTTAAAGTGAAACATATAATTAAAAAGTAAAACGAATGCAGAAGTACAGGTTTAGAAAAGACTATAGAACCGCTAAAACCGGCAGCAATACATTTTCTATTTTGCAAACTTATAAGGTGAAATATACTTTTAACAGGAAGCTTTTAAGGAGAAAGTAACATCGGTAAAGCTGGTTGCCAACACCTTACATTATATGTTAAGGCAAGCTATAGCAGCCATTCATACACCGAACTGCTAACTATAGTGAACCGAACATAGCTATCATAACAGCGCTGCTTTAAAAAGAAAACCAAAAAGCCACTGACCATGCCTAAACAATGTTATACCACTGGTTGCCAGGCATTAAACTTAGCCTCAACGTTAAAAAAGGGAAGAAATACCCCTGAAAGTAACATCAGCAAATAGCACTGTGTTAAAATATTTTTTTAGCTGATTAGCGCTATAGCTTACAGGCTGTAAACCACCTCATATTATTTTAACAGAATACTGCTTTGGAATTTCAGATATGCGCGGATTTGCGTAATATTAGGTAGCTTTTATACTTACGTTTATGCTTACCTATTTTCGCCGGCCTGTTGTGCTGTTTGCCCTTGTGTTAGTTGCTGCCGTTACTTCTTTTTTGCTGCTTAAACCAGACGCTGCCACTATAGCCGCACCGCCCAAGCCCGTAACAGTTAACACTCATCAGGGCACTTTACCAAAAACTCGTGCGGTTGCTCCTGCACCAGATACTGCTGCCTTGCCGCCTGCCACCCCTAAAACTATACTTGCCCGCCAGCAGGTGCCCATCCTTTGCTATCACCAACTCCGCAACTGGCGCCCCCGCGACTCTAAAATGGCAAAGACCTACATTGTAGAGGAAGAGAATTTCAGGAACCAGATAAAAATGCTGGCTGATAGCGGTTACCACACCATTTCCCCGGACCAGCTGTATGATTACCTGCTGCACAACAAGCCGCTACCCGAAAAACCCATTATGCTTACCTTCGACGATACCAACCTGGACCATTACACCGTTGCCGCCCCGGTGCTGGAGCAATATGGTTTCAGGGGTGTATTTTTTGTGATGACCGTATCGCTGGGGCGGCCAAACTATATGAGCAAAGCGCAGGTAAAAGCATTATCTGATGCCGGCCATACCATAGGCTCTCATACCTGGGATCATCACAATGTTAAAAAGTATAACCCCGAAGACTGGGTAACCCAAATAGAAAAGCCATCAAAACAACTGCAGGAGATAACCGGTAAGCCTGTGCTTTACTTTGCCTACCCGTTCGGCCTCTGGAACCAGCAGGCCATACCGGAGCTCAAGAAACGTAATTTCCGGGCAGCCTTCCAGTTAGCCACCTCCCGCGATTCCCTGGATCCCATGTTTACCATCCGTCGCATTATAGCCAGCGGATACTGGTCTCCGAAGCAATTGCACCGCAGTATGGTGAATAGCTTTTAGGGAGTTTTGGGTTTTAGAATGCTGCTATTGGTTGGATTTAAAATTTTATAGTTGCTGTTCAACATCTCGTTGCCAGGTTTTCACCTCACCCCGGCCCTCTCCTGCCAGGAGAGGGAGTTTTCTAGCTATAGCTATAGTTAAAGCTATAATTCTATAGTTGCTGATTGTCATCCCCCTCCCCCCTTCAAAGGGGCAGGGCCGTTAAGTTCTAGCAAATTCTCCCCTTGAGGGGAGCGCAGAGGGGTGTTTGCATTAGCGGGTGAATTTAAAACTGGCTAACAATAGGCTTTTTGGCCCTGAATAACACCCCTATAATCCCCTCAAGGGGATAGTTCTCGGCAGAACTTAACGGCCCTGCCTTCAAAGTGACTTTCTGTTGTTGCTATAGTTGGGAGCTATAGTTTTATAGTTGCCGTGGTCCAACCATCCCCAGCCCTCAGAGCTGCGCTCGCTACCTTCGAACTCTCGTTCCCAGTAATCTAAGGCGGGGAGTTTTTTCTGCTATTACTAAAGTTGTCATCCTGAAAGGATCTTGTGGAAAGCTAGGATACGCCTTTGTCATAACACACCCCTGCCCCCTCTCAAGAGGGGAATTTTCTGCCTCTGCTATAATTAGACCTCAGCTATATTTAGAATTATTGTTCTATAGTCGCGGCCTATCCACGGACAGGTCGCGACCTGTCCCTACGAAAATACTAACACGATCAACGTCGAAGCTTAGCGGTGCAAACCATAGCTACCGGTTAATTGCAGAAAGATCACAGTCTTTGGGTTGAGCGCCTCGAGAGGTTCCGGTGCCGTCAGGCATTGCGACGAAGGAGCAAAGGAAGCGAAAGCAGCGCGATGCCCAAAGACGGGGCCTCCCGGCCGTGAGGGCACCAAAGCTTAATTGAAACGATAGGTAAGTAGAGCTCCCAGGATAAGATGTAGTTATAAAACAACATCTTGTTTCCAGCTGCAATAGACATTAACGATAGCCCAGACGCTAGCAGGAACTGCGTACGCTGCTAGGTTTTCACCAACTTTAGTAAACTATAGCACTTCGATTTCTCAAGTTATTCGAAATGACAAAGGAACTATAGGCAATCTGATAATTGAATTAGCTATAAACACTGCCACGTCAAACTTACGCCTGCTGAACTTACTTTACAAAATAAGGGATATTGGCGGTGGCGACATTGTTGTCGCCATCATAGATGTATACAAAAAGGCGGTAGGCTCCTTGCTGTTGGGGCGTTAAAGTAATTTTATGGCCTGTTGGCTTCCCTAAAACACCGGCAACTACAGCTGGTTTTTTCTCTTTGGCGGCATTGCCATCTTCTGGTTTGCTTTCGGGTAAAACCTCCCAGTGCAGGCGCAGGGGCTTCCCTTCAGGGTCGAAGGCGTATACGCTGGCTGTAGCGGTTTTTCCAGGCGACAAGTAGACGTTATCTTTTGCGTGCTTGTCGTTCAGGGTGAGGTAAGCAATGTAAGGCGCCTCGTTTTTAAGGGAGTCTTTGCCTTGCCACAGTTCTGCTATTTCGTGTACCTGTTGTGTCTCCTCGCCTTTTTCCGAAAACATACTGAACCAGGTTGGTGTGGTTTCCTGTTTGTTGCCCCACATAAACACGTAACTGCCCAGGCAGCGGGCGGTGTCGGCCAACACAGTACGTTCGTAGCGTTCGCGACTGAAAGTGGCTTTTTCAGAACTGGTTTGCTCTATTGGGGCCAGCCATTCGGTATAAAAGGCCTCCCAGTAGCCGCGCGCACCAAATTCCGAAATAATGTAAGGACCTTTCCAGCTGCTCTGAGCCAGCTCTTCGCGTAAGGTATGCATTGCCCCAAACGAGTTGATGGACAATACATCCAGAGCCGGGCAGCGCTTGCTTATCAGGTTGATGTCTTTTAATGGTACATTCATGACCGTGGTGGTGGTTGGGTGATTGGGATCTAGCTGGTGTATCATTTCCGCGATCTCATTCACGGCATCCCATACCTTTACGTTGGCGCTTTCGGCGTATAGTTCGTTGCCAATTCCCCACATCAGCAGGGCCGGGTGGTCTTTGTATTGCAGTACCAGCTTACGTATTTCTGCTTTCTGCTGCGCCACCGATTCCCGGTCATAATAGTTGAATCCTTCGCGCTCGCGGCCCAGCCATAAACCTAGTGTTACCGTCAGTCCGTTTTTATGGGCTTCGTCCAGCACACGTCCGGCATCTTCGGTGTGCCACACTCTTATAGAGTTACCCCCATAGGCTTTTACCTTGTCGAAGTGATCATAGCCGGCTGCGCCTTTTATAAAGTAAGGTTTGCCATGCCTGTAAAGTGTATAGTTGCCGTTGCTGCCCACCAACTCTACGGTTCGGCCTTTGGCGGCATAGGTACGGTCGGTAGCATTGCCAGACCCGCAACTTTGCAGACATAGCAATGCAATAAATAGGGTAAGTAGCTGTAAAGTGCGGTAAGGGTGCATCAGGGTTTTGTTAAGCGACAGGCTCATGAAAAAACCTGTTATAGTTTAGAACATCTGCCACAGATTACGAGTATAGAAGGCTTAGGTTTATTACAATACCTATATGTTCTGCTACTCATACCTACTGCCGCCGGCATTTTACACCCTGATTACGTCTGCCTATGTTACCGTTACCTTTACAGCATCATAACCCAGCCAAGTTAAAACAGCCTAAAAAAGGTGACGTGCAGGCTATCCGGTTTATGATAGTGCTGGGGCTGTTCTGCATGGCATCTTTCCTTTACTGGTTCATAGACAAAGACCATATGGGCTATGCACCGCTTTACTGGTTGCTGACTACGGCCCTGGGCTTTAAAATGCTGCGTACCCTGCACGAGTGGTATCATTATTTTTCGGTAAGTGTACCGAAGCGCCCGCAGTTAAAAACCCCCTTTACGGTTGATGTTTTTACCACCGCCTGCCCCGGCGAACCGCACAGCATGATCATCGGCACCCTGGAGGCTATACAAAACATACGTTACCCGCACACTACTTACCTCTGCGACGAAGGCAACGACCCGGTTTTAAAAGCAGCCTGCGAGCGCCTGGGCGTAAAACACGTAACCCGAACTATAAAAGTAAATGCCAAAGCCGGCAACGTAAACAATGCCCTGCAATATGCAACCGGCGACATCTGCCTGATACTGGACCCGGACCACGTACCCTCGCCTGAGTTTCTGGATGAAGTGCTGCCATTTTTTGAAAACCCTGAGGTTGGATTTGTACAGGTGGTGCAGGCTTACGGAAACCGCAAAGAGAGTCTGGTAGCATACGGCGCAGCAGAGCAGACCTATAGTTTTTATGGCCCCATGATGATGGGCATGAACAGTTACGGAACCGTGCAGGCCATCGGGGCAAACTGTACTTTCCGGCGTAAGGCCCTGGATAGTATAGGCGGCCACGCCCCCGGGCTTGCCGAAGACATGCATACGGCCATGCAACTGCACGCCAAAGGCTGGAAATCGGTGTATGTGCCCAAGATTTTAACCCGCGGACTGGTGCCTGCTACCATGGCCGCCTACTATAAACAACAGATAAAATGGGCTCGTGGCACCTTTGAGCTGCTATTTGCGGTTTACCCCAAGCTGTTCAGGCATTTTACCTGGCGCCAGAAGATCCATTATTTCACACTGCCACTTTATTACCTGTTCGGGGTGTTTAACCTCATTGATTTTGCCATACCTATATTAGCGCTGGTGCTGGCAGAGTTTCCGTGGTATGTGCCGCTTGGCGATTTTGTGCTGATGTTTGCGCCTTTTTTCTGTATCTCAATCTGTATCAGGCATTTTGCGCAGCGCTGGCTCCACGAAACAAACGAAAGCGGCTTCCATATGTTTGGCGGTATATTGCGTACAGGCACATGGTGGGTTTTCTGCCTGGGGCTGGTGTATTCTATCCTCCGCATAAAAGTACCGTACATCCCAACACCTAAAGACGACAAACCGAAGAACAACATCATCCTAAACCTGCCCAACCTGGCTATCTGTGGTATCAGTATCTGGGCTATTATTTACAGCCAGCACGAGTACGGCCACCTCTACGACAACCCCTATGTGCAGATGATGGCACTATTTGCCCTTGTAAATGTGTCGATACTGGGCAGCATTGTGCTGATTGGCCAGGAAAAGATGATGTACTGGATTAAGACAACTATAGTGCAGGCGCCTGTGTTGCAACCTATGCTGATGCCGGTAAGGTTATTTATCTGGAGAACCCGGCACAGCTTTTATGGCAGCATCCGGTACTTTGCGCTAACTTTTACCATGCTGGCCGCTATACTTGCTTCCAGCTTTATGCTGCTCAAATACCATTACCTTGAAATGCCCGGCCACACAGAAAAACCGAAAACCGAAACGCATGGCACGCCGGTAAAAGAGAGCACTGTGCTCCAATCCATCATCCGGAAATTTAAAGATTAGCAGCAACACGCGTTTAAGTCGCTGATTTGCTTGAGACGCTACCCTGGCAGGTTCCCTTCCCAGCTTAAAATGCCAGCGCATTAAGCATTTGGTTCGTATTAATCAAAGACTTCTTCCTTTAAGTAATTCCTGTTTTTATCAGGGTCGGCGGGTTTGGTTGCAGTAAACTGTTCTATAGTTTGGGTATACATATTAATATGCCAGATAGCAGGATATAAGTTTTTGTGGTCGAAGCCCCGTACCAAACCTACAACTACAATTTCATCGGGGTTGCGCCACCACGCTGCATGGTATTGACATACATTGCCACAGAACATCAGCCGTACCCGCTCTCCTGTTTCTAAGTCAACTATAGCTGCTTCGCTGTCTGGGGTAGTAGTTATGGGGTGCTTGCCTGCAGCAGTTAAAGTATGGTTAAAAGTATAGATGTCAAGCACTTTTTGTTTGTCTGGGGAGGGTGTAAAACGCTTGCGGTGCTTGCGGTAAACTTGCTGCCAGTCAGGTGTTGCCGGCACAGTTAGCAGGTCTGTGTTCCAGATTTCACGCAGCTTAAAAACCGAATCAGCATCCAGATTATAGAAATCAAACCAATCGTCCAGCTCTTCGCGTGTTTCCGTTACCAACCTGTAGCGTGCAGCCTCCTCTTCAGACAGTTGCGCTAAAGCAGTTTCGCTTTCCGGTGTAGGTTCGTCGTGCGTGCAAGCCGTAAGGCCGGCTACAAGCAAACAAGTGGCTATAATTTGATAGATTGAACGTAAAAAAACTGCCCCCATTCTGTAGATTTTAGCTTTAGCTAAGTACGTACTGAACAGGGGCAGGTATAAGTTTACAACTATAGTTTACTTCTTACTGACTTGCGCCTCCATCAGCTGCACAGCATTTACCAGTTTCACAAACTCGCCGCGGTTGCCATCTTCGTCTTTGCCGCGCGCCTGTTGTGCCAGTTCCAGCACCTGGCTGTAGTTGGCCGATCCTTTAAACTTAGAGTCGCGCAATAACATGCCATACGCCGCCACTGCCGCTGAGAATTTATAGTTGTCGGATAGTTTTTCCGGAACTATAGTTTTGGTGGTAACTATAGTTTGCAGCAGTTTACTCTGGTTGCCGGCAGGTTCTTTGTAGCGCAGTTTTAGCGTCAGAAGTTCGTTGGTAGCAGCAGCTTTGGTATTCAGTTTTGTTTCCTGGTATTTCAGGTCATCCACGTTCTGCAGTTCGGTTTTGTTGCTTTTTGATGTGGCGGGAACAATTTCGTAAAGCGCCGTTACGGTGTGACCGCTGCCCATGTCGCCGGCATCTTTCTGGTCGTTGTTAAAGTCTTCGTTTTTCAGGGCACGATTCTCGTAGCCAATCAAACGGTAAGCTTTTACATGAGCCGGGTTAAACTCGAGTTGCAACTTTACATCTTTGGCAATGGTAAACAGCGTGCCACCAAACTCGTTTACAAACACTTTTTTGGCTTCCAGTATGTTATCGATGTAGGCATAGTTACCATTGCCTTTGTTGGCCAGTTGCTCCATGCGCGAGTCTTTCAGGTTGCCTGTTCCAAAACCCAGCACAGTCAGGAAAACACCGGTTTCACGCTTTTTCTCGATCAGCCTTTCCAGTTCGCCAGAGCTTGATACGCCCACGTTAAAATCGCCGTCTGTAGCCAGTATTACCCGGTTGTTGCCGCCTTTAATAAAATTCTTTTCCGCTTCTGCATAGGCCTGGTTAATACCAGCCGCACCGGCAGTTGCTCCGCCTGCTTCCAGGGCTTCTATGGCAGCCAGCATCTCGGCTTTTTTGTTGGTTGATGGCAATACTAAACCAGCTGCTCCGGCATAGACAACTATAGCCACCTTATCCTGCGGGCGCAACTGCTCCACCAGCATCTTAAACCCGGATTTTACCAGCGGCAACTTATCCTGCATCATCATCGAACCCGACACATCAATCAGGAAAACTATGTTAGAAGCAGGCAGGTTATCGGTAGGGATTTCTTTGCCCTGCAAACCAATATGCAGCAGTAGGTTTTCTTTATTCCAGGGACTTACACCCAGCTCTGTCATTACTGAAAACGGATGCTCTTTGGTTGGTTGCGGGTAATCATAGTCGAAGTAGTTGATCATTTCTTCGATACGCACGGCATCGGCAGGCGGTAACTGGCCATCGTTTATAAAGCGGCGCACGTTGCTGTAGGATGCATTATCTACATCGATAGAAAAAGTAGAAAGCGGGTTCTTTTTGGCTTCCAGAAAAATGCTTTCCTGTATGTTCTGATACTCTTCGGTATTGAATACAGGCGGAGCATAGTTGAATGCTGCTGCATCTCCCACGGCTATACCAGTTACTCTACCAGCCAAGGCTCTGCTTGTACCTTTTTTGGTGTTCCAAACTACTACTTCATTCAAGGCAACATTATCAAGTTCAAGGACTACATTTATAACCGAATCCTGCTTTAAAGGCACTTCTTTAGTGATATAGGCAATGTATTTAAATGTAATAACTTTATCTTTTGCAGAAACCTGCAACTTAAAGTTTCCATCTTTATCGGTGGCTACGCCTTTGTTTGTTCCTTTAATAGCTACAGCTACACCAGGTAAAGGCTGGGCTGTAGCATAATCAGTTACTTTACCGGTTATAGTTCTGGTCTGCGCTATAGTTGCAGTGGAGATCAGCAGGAAACTGAATACGAGTAAGTAGATGTGCTTTTTCATGGCTGTTTGTGTTTGGTTTCTCTCATGATGCAGCACTCCACACAATTCCATAAATAAATATTAAAAATTTTTAATTGATCGTTTTTGTGTTTCTTTAAAGTGACAATCCACTATAGTATTCTAAGGATAGGAACTGTACTCTAACATGTCATTTGTCCTTTGTCAAAATCTCTTTTGTCCAGTAAAGCATGTTTCTAAAGTTTTTCAAAAAGGCCGACCCACCCGACGACCTGCAATTGGTGCAACAGTACCGGGCTACAGGCGACATGGATTGCCTTGGCGAGCTTTTTGAGCGACATACCGAAATGGTGTACCTGGTTTGCCTGAAGTACCTGCGTGACGAAGACGACAGCAAGGACGCCACCATGCAGGTTTTCGAGAGCCTGACAGAACTGCTGCTGAAACACGACATCGCTAATTTTAAAAGCTGGCTGCACGTAATTACCAAAAACCATTGCCTGATGCAGCTGCGGGCCAGAAAAGGAAAAGAACAGATAAGCTTGGAAGATGCTTCGCCACCATTTATGGAAAATTCAGCTCTTTTTCATCATAGTGATGCCGAACTGCAGGAACAGAGCGAAGAGCAGCTACGGCAGGGGCTGGAAACATTACCTCCAGAACAACGGACCTGTGTAGGGCTGTTTTATCTGCAGCAAAAGAGTTATAAAGAGATTGCAGAACAAACGAATTTCGACCTGAACAAGGTAAAAAGTTACATACAAAACGGGAAACGGAACCTGAAACTATACCTGGAGAAACACCATGAACCACGCTAACCGCCACATACACTTCGGTGCAGACGGGCACCCAACCCTGGAATTGCTGCGGCAGTACCAGGAAGGCTTGCTGTCTCCTGCCCTGAGCCACCAGCTGGAGCGCCACCTGCTGGACTGTGAGCTATGCGCGGATATGGTGGAAGGCATGGCTTTATCAAATGACACCCAAACCAAAGCTGCGGTTTCAGACATTAACCAGCGTTTAACTTTAGCTAAAGAAAAACGCCGTGTCGCAGCTGCCTGGTATGCTGACTGGCGCGCCGTGGCTGCGGTGTTTGTGCTGCTCTGCTCTGCCGTGATGGTGGTGTATTACCAGTATTCCAACTTGCAAACTACACCCGAAACTATAGCTATAGAGCAAACCGAAACTAAAGTTCAGGAGCCGGAACCAACTATAAATTATGCCCCACCTGTTGCCCTACTGGATGAAGAAGTAGTTGAAGAAACGCAACCAGAGCAGCCTATAGTTAAGCAGAGACTAAAATTTTCTGAACCTATAGCTGTTGCTGATCCACAGGAAGATTTCTTTACTGAGGAGGAAATATTTTCAGGAGAGACTTTAGCCGCTGTTCCTGAAACCGAAGTAACAGAAAGCATTGCGCTGGAAGAGCTTACTTTTGACTTAAAAGCTGACAGCGTCGCAACTATAGCTACAGCTAAGCCTAAAGCCAGAGCAGCTGCAGCCACAGGACCCAAAATAACGATCAGGGGCACGAGCACCATATCAAATTTTCAGAGTAATGAGTCTCAAAGCAATCAGGTGCAGGGCAAGGTTACTGATCAAGTTGGAAATCCTTTGCCGGGCGTTGCAGTTTTAGTTAAAGGAACGATGCTGGGTGCTGTCACCGATGTAAATGGTAACTTCTCGCTGCAGATGCCTGATGGTAAAAACACGCTAACCTTCCGTTACATCGGCTTCCAAACTAAAGAACAGCAGATAGACAGCGCAACCAACTTATTAGCGATAAACCTCCAGCAGGATAACCAGGCTTTGTCTGAGGTGGTGGTTACAGGTTATAGTAAAAGTGCCGCCGTGGAAAGCGCTGACGAGCCAGTGATAGAAAAACCCAAACCAACTATAGGCCACCGCGCCTACAAACTATACCTGAAAAATGAGCAGCGTCCGCTTGCTACTAAGGTTAAAGGCAGAGTTACAGTTGGCTTTACTGTTTCAGAGAAAGGTCAGTTAGAAAATTTGCAAGTACTTCGTGGTCTAAATGCTGAAGCTGATGCCGAAGCTATACGGTTGATTCAACAAGGCCCAGCCTGGGAACCCGCAATGCAAAATGGAAATCCTGAGGCGCAGCAGGTGAAGGTTGTGGTTAGGTTTAGATAGGAGTAAAATTACACTTTACTGGCGCGAGTCTCCAGACTCGTGCCTTACTATTGTGTTAGAGTCTCCAGACTCGCTGGGCCGGAGGCCCAACTATAGTTTGACACGAGCGAAGACACTCGCGCCATGGAAATGCTTACATGCCGCAAGTTACCGCTGCGCTCAAACTTGTGGCTGAACATGGCAACAAGTTTGCAACTTGCTTTGCTTTGAAAAAGCAGGGAACTACCAAAGTTCGCAACTATTAAACTATAGCTTTACCGACTGAAACTTCATAACAAAGTATAGATTAGCAATCGTCATTTTTCTGCTGCCGCAGAAAGCCAGTTACAAACTGGCACCATACTTAACCACAAGTTATGCTACCGCTAAACTTGCGGTATATACAAACCATCCAACCATCAACAATTTCCCCTACCCGTATAGTTACAGACACAAACAAACTTAACCTATGGAACACGAAGTAAAGCACGACCAGGACGACATGCGTTTTTATATTGTTATTGACGAAGAAGAAGCCGAACTGACCTATAGTTACACCGAAGACAATGATATGGACTTTGACCATACGTTTGTACCTGAAAGTGCCCGCGGACAAGGTATCGCCCATAAATTAGCCCGCCACGGCCTGGACTATGCCCGCGAGAACAACTGCAAAGCCATTGCCTCCTGTCCTGCCGTAGAAGCCTTTGTAAAACGCAACCCTGAGTATAACGACATCATGCTTTGGCCTTAATCGCGCCAACTAAACTATAGGTAATAAAAGCAGTTTCTGTATTCAAAATTTCGGATATTTGCCTGTAACTAATGCAAACACGCACTGTGCCCTAAAGGTGCAGCTGCCAAAACCATACTATGAACGAAGAAATAAGAGAACTCGAGCCAAAAGCGCTCTGGAACTACTTCACCGACCTGAATGCTGTGCCGCGCCCGTCTAAAAAAGAAGAGCGCGTGATCCAGTTTATGAAAGATTTCGGCAACAGCCTTGGCCTGGAAACGATGGTAGATGAGATCGGAAACGTGATCATCAAAAAGCCTGCTACCCAAGGCATGGAAAACCGCCTGACCGTGCTGCTGCAAAGCCACCTAGACATGGTACACCAGAAAAACGCCGACACTACCTTCGATTTCGACAAACAAGGTATCGAGATGTTTGTGGAAGGTGACTGGGTAAAAGCAAAAGGCACTACGCTGGGCGCTGACAACGGCATCGGTGTAGCTACCATTATGGCGCTGCTGGCAGCAAACGATATTCCGCACCCTCCACTGGAAGCTTTGTTTACCATTGACGAAGAAACAGGCATGACCGGCGCACTTGGTCTGAAAGGTGGTATGCTGGAAGCATCTATCATGCTGAACCTAGATACTGAAGACGATACCGAGTTAACGATTGGTTGTGCAGGCGGTGTGGATGTAACGGCAACCGGAACCTATACTTCTGAAAACGCTGCTGCCAATGCAACTGGTTATAAGCTAACTATAAAAGGCTTAACTGGTGGTCATTCAGGAATGGATATCCATTTGGGACGTGGCAATGCAAACAAGCTGATGAACCGCATTTTATACCTGGCGGCAGAGCAGTTTGGCGTACAGGTAAGTGAGATTGATGGTGGTAGCTTGCGCAATGCGATCCCGCGTGAGTCGTTTGCTATAGTTGCTGTTTCTCAGGACAAGGCAAAAGCTTTCGAAGATTTCGTAGCTTCTCAGAAAGACATCCTGAAAAAGGAATACAACACCACAGACCCGAACATGGAAGTTGCTCTTGAAACTATAGCTGCTCCTACACAGGTGCTGGCCCAGGATTTCCAGTATAAGTTGCTGCGCAGCATTTACTCCTGTCCGAATGGCATCTATCGCCTGAGCCCGGATATTGAGAATCTAGTGCAGACATCAAATAACGTGGCCCGCGTGCTGGTAAAAAATGGCGAATACAGCATTCAGTGCTTAACCCGCAGCTCTGTTGACACAGAGAAAATGGATCTGGCCAATGCTATCAAATCTACATTTGAGCTGACTGGTGCTGATGTTACCTTTAAAGGCCAATACCCGGGCTGGACACCGCTTCCGGGTGCAGCTATAGTTAAGGTTATGAGCGACCTTTATCGCGAACTATTTGAAGGTGAGCCTCATGTAAACGCCTGTCATGCTGGCTTGGAGTGTGGTATAGTTGGTGGTAATTACCCGGGCATGGAAATGATCTCGTTTGGTCCGAACATTCGCGGCGCCCACTCCCCTGACGAAAAAGTACAGATCAGTTCGGTGCAGAAATACTGGGGATTTTTACTGGAAACGCTGGAGCGCATCCCGGTGAAAGTTTAAACCAATACCCCAAACATTTAGTTATGAAAGCGCCTGCAACCACAGGCGCTTTCTTTTTATCTTTGCCCCATGAAAAACTGGATCATCCGTTATAGTTTCTTTTTTGCCGGGTTGCTGCTGTTTGGGTTTGCTAACGCGATGGCCGTGAAAGTAAAATACCTGGGCCTGCACCCCTGGGAAGTGTTAAACGTATCGCTTTTCCAGAAATTTGGCTTCACGATTGGTACCTGGAGTGTATTGGTAGGTTTGGTTGTGATCTGTATCGCCTGGTTCGTAAACCGCAAATACATCAACATTGGTACTTTCCTGAACACGCTGCTCATCGGTCCGTTCATGGACTTTTTCCTGTGGCTCGATTTTTTACCCGATGCTACACATGGTTTCCAGGATTACGCGTTGCTGTTCACGGCTATCCTGATCAGTAGCATTGCAGGCGGCCTGTATGTGGCTGGCGGTGTTGGCGCTGGTCCCAGAGATGGGTTTATGCTTTCGTTGTCGGAGCGCACAAAGCTGTCGGTGAGCCAGGCCCGGATTGTGGTAGAGTGCTTTGTATTAGCCATAGGTTTTATGCTGGGTGGCCCGATCGGGGTGGTTACATTCCTGTATACGTTCATTCAAAGCCCGCTTTTCCAGATCACGCTGCGTTGGTTCCAGAAGTTGCGCCTACACCTGACGGATGATGAACTGGCTACTGAACAGGTACAGGTGAAGCGATAGCTATAGTTTACTTTTAAGTTCTATAGTTCATGATTGTGTCGTGAGGCTCCAGACTTTGACCTGAATGTCTGAATCAGGATTTACAGGATTAAGGCTTTGGTGCTATAGTTGAGTTTATAGTTTTATAGGTACTGTTTTACCTCACCCCAGCCCTCTCCTAACAGGAGATGGAGTAACACACCCCTGCCCCTCTCAAGAGGGGAGTTTCTGCATTGCTATAATTAGATTTATTATTCTATAGTCACAGCCTATCCAAGGACAGGTCGCGACCTGTCCCTACGGAAATATGACCACGATCAATTTCGAAGCTTACCGCTACAACTATAGAAAAGCTGGTGCTATGAGAAATTTATCAGTCTTTGGGTTGAGCGCCTTGTAGATTTCTGGTGCCGTCAGGCATTGCGACGAAGGAGCAAAAGAAATGTACACCGCGCGACGCCCGAAGACGAGGCCTCGCGGCCGTGAGCGCACCAGAGTTAGATTGGAACGATAAGTAAGTAGAGCTCCCAGGATTAGAGGAAATTTGAAAGGATAGCTTGGTTCAAATAAGTATATGCCTCAGCTAAAGGACATATGAGATCCTTCGACTAACGCTTGGAATGACAAAGTGTAAACTACCCTCCAACCTTATACTCCATAAAATAACTATAATTCCCTTTAGTGCCTTTTTTGCGGGCCATTACCGCAAGGCTGCCGGTTGTGGGCCTTACTTGCAAGTTATGGGTGGTGCCTTTTGTCTCGAAGTAAAACCACTTTTTATTATTTAACACGATCAATTCTACATCGGGGGAAGTGGTAAATGCCAGGGTATAGGTTTTGCCGTGTTGTAATTTTCCTTCCAGCGGGGCGTTGGCAATTTGTATAGGCAAGGCCGGGTGCCAGGTGGTAGCTACGGAATGCAGCTGGCCTGATAGCAGGTTTTGCAATAAGTCAGACGCATCAACCCCCAGCTTAAACAACGATTCATCCACAGAGATCATGCGTTCGTATTGTACCAGCGTAATGGGCGTTGGTATGTGCTGCCACTCAGGGCTTTTAGGCAAATGGCTGAACAAAAACGCATACGGATCAGTATCGAACCAGTAAGGTGTGTAATCGAATTTAGATTTTAGCTTACCATTTACCATTTCTGCGGCACCAGAGCCCCAGGTAGCATCCACTAAGCGCCAGCGCCCATTCAGGTATACACTGTTCCAGGCGTGGTTGGTTTGTGTAAATTTTTTGCCGGGTGCATAACTATAGCCTTTGGCGTAACCGCTTACTTTCTCTACCTTCAAACCCATTTGCTCGCCTAAGGCTTTGTACAAACGGGCATACCCATCGCAAACCGAAAGCCGGGTTTCCAGCACCGCCTCTACCGATGTGTTTCCAAAATTACCACTGTTATAGCCGTAATCGTTGTACCGGATGTTTTTGGCAACCCATGCAAAAATAATACGGGCACGTTCGTAATCTGAGGTTGCACCTTTATTGAGGTAAGCGGCCAGCGTTTTAACATCTTTTGTGTAACGGACATCGGTACTAAAGGCAAATTGGTCCAGTTCTTTTAGCCGTTCGGGGCTGGGTATGTTAGCAGCAAAGCCGTGCACAACAGGCACCAACAGCATAACCAGTAACAGTTGCAGGCGCATAACGGCAGGCAACGTATTTTTCAGGCGAATCAGGGTAAGGCTTATAGTTTTCAGGAGCATGTAATAGGTAATGAAATAGGTAATCAGCAACACAATGCCCTAAGCACCTGTATTGGTTCAACTATAACGCGGCAAACAGGCAGGTAAGTATACAATTCTAAGGCCGGCATGTTAAAAAGCTAAGATAATGAAGCAGTTACAGGCATGTATTTTGTAAACAACTTGTTTGGGCAGGACAGACGAAGTAATGTTGCAACACTTTACAGGCAAGGGCAGGTATACGTTTTGAACTATACGAAGGCCAAAAAGTAACATTTAAGGTTTATGCTTTAAACGGAAACTCATGGCCTGCTTTGTTAGTTTTTACTAAAATTTGAAGCTTATGACACAGTACAGCAGGTGGTATCACCCTTACGATATAGATGAAAAATACAATAAGCGGGTTGCTTATTTCAGCATGGAGTTTGGCATCGATCAGGCTTTTAAAATATACTCTGGAGGTTTAGGTTTCCTGGCTGGCTCACATATGCGCAGTGCTCACGACCTGCGCCAGAACATGATCGGGATAGGTATGCTTTGGAAATATGGCTATTACGACCAGGTACGGCACGACGATCAGACCATGCGGGCGCAGTTCCTTAAAAAATATTACACTTTTCTGGAAGAAACTGGCATTACGGTTACTGTTAGGGTAAACAACCACGAAGTTCGTGTTAAGGCACTGGTACTGAAGCCGGAGGTATTTGGCACTGTGCCTATGTATTTCCTGACAACCGATATCCCTGAAAACGACTACCTGGCACGTACCATTTCGCACCGGCTCTACGACCCCGAAGTAAGCACTCGTATTGCGCAAAGTATAGTATTGGGTATAGGTGGCCGTAAAGTGGTAGAGGCACTGGGCGGCGCCGACCTTTATCACCTGAACGAGGCCCATGCCCTGCCCCTTGCCTTTGACCTGCTCGACACTTACAGGAGTGTAGAAAAAGTACGTGAGCACCTGGTATTTACAACCCATACCCCCGAAAAAGCTGGCAACGAAGAACACGACATCCATTTTCTGGACCGAATGAGCTTCTTTAATGGCACGCCGTTGGAAGAAGTTCGCAGGATAACCCACATGGAAGGCCATATGTTTAACCATACGCTGGCCGCACTGCGTCTTTCAAAAGTAGCGAACGGCGTATCGCAGCTGCATGGCGAGGTGGCCCGCGAAATGTGGGACGAGAACCACGGTATCTGTGAAATTAAAGCCATTACTAATGCCCAGCACGCCAAATACTGGACCGACGGATTTCTGTGGAACGCCCTGCAGAACAATGACGACAACTACCTGGTAGTGCGCAAAAAGGAAATGAAACACCAGCTATTTAAAATAGTGGCTAACCAGACCGGCAAGCTTTTTAACCCCGAAGTGCTGACCATTGTGTGGGCCCGCCGCTTTGCTGCTTATAAACGCGCCGACCTACTGGTGCGTGATCTGGAGCGTTTCCTGGCACTGGTAAATAACAAGGAACGCCCGGTGCAGGTAATCTGGGCTGGTAAACCTTACCCCTTTGATGAAGGCGCAGTCGACACCTTTAACCGCCTTGTAAAGCTGTCTATTAAGCAGCCGAACTTTGCCGTACTAACTGGCTACGAAATGGAGCTGTCACGTTACCTGAAACAAGGTTCGGATGTATGGCTGAACACACCACGACGCCCACGGGAGGCATCGGGCACGAGTGGTATGACTGCCGCCATGAACGGTTCGATCAACTTTTCGATACAGGATGGCTGGTTGCCAGAGTTCTCCCGTCACGGCGAAAACAGTTTTATACTTCCGGTAGTGGATACCTCATTGCCAGATCACCTGCAGGATACAGAAGACCACAAAAACCTGATGCACATCCTGGAACACGAAATTATACCGACCTACTACTTCGATCATGGCAAGTGGCTCAGCATTATGAAGCAAAGCATGTATGATGTGCTCCCGTTTTTTGGCTCAGACCGTATGGCCCATGAGTATTATGAGAAACTGTACAATTACTAGACTATAGTTTATCGCTTAAAAAAGCCGCTTTGTTTATCGCAAAGTGGCTTTTTTGTTTTGGATGTACAGGTTCCTATACTTGAAGTTTGCAGCGGTTTTAGTTCTATTTTGTCATTTCGAGCATGGTCAAGAATCTTATATGTCCTATAGTTTGATTTCCTTCCAACAAGCTATCCTTTCTAACTTCTTCTAATCCTGAGAGCTTTACTTGCCTACAGTTTTATAGTTGGCTTTGGTGCCCTCATGGCCGGGAGGCCTCGTCTTCGGGCATCGCGCGGTGCAAATCTCTTTTGCTCGTTCCTCGCAATGCCTTAACGGCACCAGATATTTACAAGGCGCTCAACCCGAAGACTGATAAATTTCTCATAGCTTCTGTTTGACTATAGTTTGAAACTTACTCGCTTCGAGTTTTATCGTGGTTATAGATCCGTAGGGACAGGTCGCGACCTGTCCGTGCATGGACTCAAACCATAAACTATAACATGAACTATAGCAAAGTCAGAAAAGTCCCCCTTTGAAGGGGGCAGGGGGATGTTTAGCTCCAACTATAAAACTTATGACTCCAACTATAACATAGACAGAATCCCCTCTCCTGTGTTTAGGAGAGGGCTGGGGTGAGGAATAACCGACCTGAGAGCATTTGAAAACCTAGGAGCGTCTAAACCCCGCCATAACCCAAACCACTAAAACCCCATAAACGCCAACCCCTCCCTAAACTCTCTGAAAACCTCGGCCAACTTTACCGGTGGGAAGTGCGCATTTAAACCACTTGGGTTAGGTAACACCCAAACTATAGTTTCTCCCATTGTTTCAGGCTGTCGGCCAAGTGTAGCCTTAGGTAACTCAAAAGCAGTTCGGTAAGCTGAAATCCCTAATACAGCCAGCACTTTTGGCCTGAACACTTCTAACTTCCTTCTCAAATTCTGGCTACCTTGTTTTAATTCTTCAATAGTTAACTCTGCAGCTGAGGCGGTGGCGCGGTCCACAATGTTGGTAATGCCATACCCTAGCGATATTAGTTCCAATTCCTGGTACGGGGTAAATAGAACCGGCGTAAAACCCGCCCGGTGCAGCGTGGGCCAGAAACGGTTGCCGGGGCGGGCAAAATGGTGTCCGGTAGCAGCCGAGTATAAACCCGTGTTGATCCCGCAGAAAAGTACATCCAGTTCAGGAGCTATCACATCGCGGATAGTCTGGTTCTGGGCGGCAGCAATGGCTGCTTTGGTTGGTTTTATCATTTGGTTTGATTTACAGCTATAACAAAAGCTACAGCCATAAAACTCCCGTTTTCAGCTTTAAATAGTGTTTCCCGGAAGTATCCCTTTGGGTGAGGCGGTAACAGCAGTCGTAGCATTTCCGATTTGCCTTAACCTTATAGGGTAGCTATCGTACTATGTCAAATCTATATAGTCGGAAGCTTATTTTATTTCTAAGTGCATCAAACTTAAATTTAGCTATATACCGCAAATAAGAAATCTTTACCAAACCTACCTAACCAGTGAATAGCAAATATTTACCAACTATAAACGCTTTTCTGGAAACTCTCTTTAGCCAACACGCCACAACAGAGGCAGTTAGCTGGCTTAAAGAAAAACAGGAACTGGTACGCACCTCCGAAACAGGAAAAGCACTGTACCTGCCCTTCAGTGCGGCACCGCGTTATGTGGGCAAGGCACCTGTAACACTGACATCAACAGCTTTACAAACGGCAAACGAACATCGCAGAGGCTTTTATCCTGCCAACTGGACCTTGGACCAGCTTGCCCGAACTATACTTTTACTGAGCCTCCCTTCAGAAAACGCTGACAACTATAGCAAAACTGTACTCAAGCTTTTTGGCACTGCCGATATGGGCGAACTGGTAGCGCTTTATGCTGCTTTACCTTTATTACCTCACCCTGAAAAATTTGTACACCAGGCAACAGAGGGTATCCGGACCAATATGGGCAATGTATACGAAGCCATCGCCCTGCATAACCCCTTCCCTTCCGAAAATTTCAGCGAGGCAGCCTGGAACCAGATGGTACTCAAAACGATCTTTACCGGAAAATCGATCAGTAAGATATATGGACTGGATGCGCGCAGCAACCCGGACTTAGCCCGTATGCTTTCGGATTACGCACATGAGCGCTGGGCCGCTGGTCGCACTGTAACACCGGAACTATGGCGGCCTGTTGGGCCTCACCTCAACGAAACTATACTTCCGGATATTAAAAAACTCTTTGCCAGTTTCAACGAAACCGAACAGGAAGCCGCTGCGCTGGCTTGTTCCCAAAGCACTTATCCAGAAGCACAAACTTTATTAGACGAGCACCCGCTGTTGAAGTATAAAATTGAAGAAGGCCAGCTGAACTGGAGCCACATAAGCAACAAAGCCATTATGGCCTAACTATAAAAACATTACCCGAACCAAACCCCATACGCTAATGAACACGCTGAACATGAGATTCATCGATCCGCACATCCACATGACTTCCCGCACCACCGACGATTATGCAGCCATGCAGAAAGCCGGTATAGTGGCCATTATCGAGCCTGCCTTCTGGCTGGGCCAGCCCCGCACCGAACTCGGCTCTTTTAAAGATTACTACAGCAGCCTGATCGGTTGGGAGCGTTTCAGGGCAAGTCAGTTTGGTATAAAGCACTATTGCACCATTGGCCTAAACTCTAAAGAAGCGAACAACGAAGCGCTGGCCGAAGAAGTAATGGAGCTGCTGCCGATGTTTATTTGCAAGGAAGGCGTGGTGGGTGTTGGCGAGATCGGGTATGATGACCAGACCGCAGCCGAAGACAAATACTACAGATTGCAACTGGACCTGGCCAGGGAAGCGAACCTGCCTGTACAGATACACACCCCTCACCGCGACAAAAAAGCTGGAACCATCCGCAGCATGGAAGTGGCTTTGGAACATAACCTGGACCCACACATGGTGATCGTGGACCATAACAACGAAGAAACTGTGCGCGACGTACTGGACCGTGGCTTCTGGGCGGCTTTTACCATTTACCCGAACACTAAAATGGGCAACGAGCGCATGGTGGAGATCGTGAAGCAGTATGGTTCTGAAAGAATAATTGTGAACAGTGCTGCCGATTGGGGCATCAGCGACCCGCTGGCTGTCCCGAAAACGGCTTCGTTAATGTTAGAAAAAGGCATCAGCATCGACGACATCCACAAAGTTTGTTACCAGAACGCTCTTGATTCTTTCGGGCAAAGCGGACAGATGAAAGAAAGCGACTGGCTTGAGAATACAACGATAGACCAAAGCCAGAAACTTTTCAATAACTCGATCCTGCGCGGCGGGCAGCTGCCAACTATAGGCGAGATCAGGACAAATCCGGTTTTTGATTCCAACATTATCCGCTAACATGACCAAACCAGGAGCATATATACGCCTGATGCGGCCAGCCAATATCGTTACTGCAGTAGCAGATATCCTGATGGGGTTTGCTGCCTCCGGCGCGGTGATCTTAACGTTTACGCAGGTACGAGGTAATTTCCCTGAAAATGGGGTTGAGATACTGGCCTGGCTTATACTTTCAACAATCGGATTGTATGGCGGTGGGGTGGTTTTTAACGATGTGTTTGATGCGGACCTGGATAGAGTGGAGCGCCCGGAACGACCTATACCAAGCGGAAAAGCGACTTTAACCGGGGCATCTATACTTGGCGCTTTGCTGCTAACAATAGGTATAATCGCTGCGCTACAGGTTTCTATAGTTAGCGCCATCATTGCCACTGTTGTCGCCTGCTTAGCTATACTTTACGACTGGAAAGGAAAGCACCACGCTATACTTGGCCCGATAAACATGGGCAGCTGTCGTGGCGGCAACTTGTTGCTCGGCGTAAGCGCCATACCTGCTGCCCTGGAACAGCTTTGGTTCATTGCGTTTATACCCATCATTTACATCTCTGCCATCACCATGATCAGTCGCGGGGAAGTGCACGGTGGTAGCACAAAGGCACTAAAAGGAGCTATAGTTTTATACCTGGTTGTTTTTGCAGGCATTGCCAGCCTGGCGCTGTTACCGCAGTTCTCGCTTTGGTATAGTTTGCCATTCCTGGGTTTGTTTGCGTACCTGGTGTTTCCGCCTTTGTTCAGAGCTATGCCTTCGCCGGAGCCGCAGTTTATTATGCGCGCCGTTAAAGCTGGTATTCTGGCACTGATCGTGATGAACGCAAGCATTGCAGCCGGTTTTGCCGGTTGGCAATATGGCTTAGCGGTGTTGTTGCTATTACCCTTGTCAGTATTTATGGCCAGGCGCTTTGCCGTAACCTGATCTATACTTTACACGCCATTAAGGCTTATGAGACCAATTATACAAACATTTGCTGTTCAGTTTAACTACGGGGTATACTTTACCGAGGGCTTGTTTGAGCAGGAGAATGCCATGCTGCGCGATGTTATACAGCGGAACAGCAACGCGCCTGCAAAAGTGCTTTTTGTGGTAGATAGCGGCGTAGCCAAAACGCATCCGTTTCTGCTGCAAGCCATCCAAAACTATAGTTTAGCAAATGCCGATTCACTTATATTGGCAGCCGACCCTGTAATAATACCCGGTGGTGAGACCTGCAAGAACGACCCGGACATACTGCAACAAATACTGGAAAATATAAACCAACATGGAGTTTGCCGGCATTCGTACTTGATTGCCATAGGTGGTGGCGCTGTGCTGGACCTGGCTGGTTTTGCAGCTGCCATTGCGCACCGTGGCATCCGCCATATCCGCATCCCAACTACCGTGCTTTCACAGAACGATTCGGGGGTTGGGGTAAAGAACAGCATGAACGCATTTGGCAAAAAGAACTTCCTGGGCACATTTGCTCCGCCGGTAGCCGTTATTAATGACAGTAATTTCCTGCTAACCTTAGAAGACCGCGATTGGCGAGCCGGCATTTCTGAAGCTATAAAAGTGGCCCTGATAAAAGATGCCAGCTTCTACAAAAGCATAAAAGCGGATACCAGCTTGCTAAAACAGCGTGACATGCGCGCCATGAACCGACTGATACATCGTTGTGCAGAAATGCATGTGGAGCACATTGGCGGCGGCGACCCATTTGAATTTGGCTCGTCTCGTCCGCTGGATTTTGGGCACTGGGCAGCCCATAAACTCGAGCAGCTCAGTAACTATAGTTTGCGCCACGGCGAAGCAGTAGCCATCGGTATTGCCCTGGATGTGATCTACTCAAAACTGTCAGGGATGCTCCCGGAAGATGCCTGTACCGATATCCTGAATCTGCTTCATAAGCTTGGTTTAGATCTATGTTCTGAGCATTTATCTGTAGAAGAAAACGGCCAGCTAAGCATCCTGAGAGGGCTAACTGAGTTTAGAGAGCACCTCGGCGGACAACTGACCATTATGTTACTGGAAAATATAGGTTGCGGCGTAGAAGTGCACCACATCCATGAATCCATCGTTAACGCTGCCGTTACAGAGCTGCAGCAGTTCCATCATCAACTTTCAGCCAAACAAGATACCGAACATGTAGTACCCTTATAATACCCTTAGCCATGATCTTACCAAACGGCACCCACCTTACTTATTGCACCAACATCCATCCCGGCGAAAACTGGAAGGATGTGCTGGCCAGCCTCAAACTATACTTACCCGATCTTAAAAAGAAACTATCGCCGGAGGCACCTTTTGGGGTTGGCCTGCGCCTCTCGAACCTGGCCAGCCAGGAACTTTTGATAGGCAATAACCTGGCTGATTTTAAAAGCTGGCTGGATGCAGAAGGTTTGTATGTGTTTACCATGAACGGCTTTCCGTATGGCGGTTTTCACCAGGAAGTAGTAAAAGATGCCGTACACAAACCCGACTGGACCACCCAAAACCGACTGGCCTATACTATAAGATTGGCTTACATCCTTGCCGAATTGCTACCCGAAGGCATGGAAGGCGGCATTTCAACCTCGCCACTCTCCTACAAGCCCTGGTCAGGTTTTAACAAAGACCGTTTTAAGGAAGTATTCGAGCTTACGGCGATGCATTTGACTATGGTTACCGAAGAGCTTTTATACTTAAAAGAAACCAAAGGCAAAACCATCCATATTGATATTGAACCTGAGCCGGACGGACTTTTAGAGAACACACAGGAGGTTATCCACTTTTACCAGAAATGGCTGTTATACATTGGCTGCAAACGGTTGGCCTGCACCAGAGGCATGTCTCCGGACGAAGCTGTAAATGCGCTGCTCCACCATATCCGGGTGTGCTATGATGTGTGTCACTTTGCGCTGGCTTACGAGGCCCCTTCCGATACGTTTGCCCGGTTAAAGGCTGCTGGTATACAAATCGGCAAGATACAACTGAGCGCTGCTCTAAAAACCGAATTGCCGGAAAGCGAAACTGAACGCGCAACTATAGCTGAGCAACTGAAGCCTTTTGCGGAATCTACATACCTGCACCAGGTGGTAGAGCGCGACAGTAACGGCAAACTGAATTATTACTGCGACCTGCCTTACGCCTTGCAGCATATCCAAAAGAAAACCGCCCGTGAATGGCGCACGCACTTCCATGTGCCGCTCTTTACAGAGGCATACAACGGCCTGGAATCTACCCAAAGCGACGTAGCAACAGTACTGAACTACATTACTGAGCATCCGGAATTGACCAGCCACCTGGAAGTGGAGACCTATACTTGGGAGGTGCTTCCGGAGGGCTTGAAAACTGACCTTTCCACATCCATTGCCCGCGAACTGGAATGGGTAATGCAACATACACAAGTAAAAGAAAATGCGTAAAACCGTTGTGCTGAACGTCGTGGGCCTTTCCGGCTCGCTGATAGGCAACAATACTCCCTTCCTGAAGCAATGGGCCGCTGGTGCCCGAAATGCCACTATACAGCCTGCTATGCCTGCGGTTACCTGTTCGGTGCAAGCTACCTACTTAACCGGCAAATGGCCCGAAGAACATGGTATAGTTGGTAATGGCTGGTATTTTAAAGACGAATGCGAAATCAAGTTCTGGCGTCAGTCTAACAAGCTGATTTTGTCACCTAAGATCTGGGAAGTAGCAAAGGCGATGGATCCAAACTTTACAGTTTCCAACATGTGCTGGTGGTATAACATGTACTCCAGTGCTGATTACTCGCTTACGCCGCGCCCACAATACCTGGCAGATGGTCGTAAACTGCCGGATTGCTATACCCAACCAGCTGACCTACGCGATACGTTACAGGCTAAACTAGGCACTTTCCCGCTCTTCAATTACTGGGGACCGATGACCTCTATCAAATCGAGTAAATGGATAGCAGATGCCTCTAAAATAACCGACGACCTGTACGATCCGAAACTAACACTTATCTACCTGCCGCACCTGGACTATAACCTGCAACGTTTCGGGCCCAGAGACCCGCGCATTGCAACAGACCTGCAGGAAATTGATGCCGTATGCGCTGACTTGATCAACTTCTATGAAGCCAAAGGTGCCCAGGTAATCGTGCTTTCAGAGTATGGGATATCGGAAGTAAGCCGGCCCGTGCACCTGAACCGCGTGCTGCGCCGGAAAGGCTACATTGCCCTGCGGGAGGAGCGCGGCACCGAGTTGCTGGATGCCGGCGTGAGTAAAGCGTTCGCCGTAGCCGACCACCAGGTAGCACACATTTATGTGAACAACCCTGCCGATATAGCAGATGTGAAAGATCTGATAGCGCATGTTCCGGGTGTGCAGGAAGTGCTGGAAGGTGACGAACGCGACAAGTATAGAATGGCCCATGACCGTTGCGGCGACCTGGTTGCCATAGCTAATAAAGACTCCTGGTTTACCTATTATTTCTGGCTGGATGATACCAAAGCACCAGACTATGCCCGCATGGTCGACATCCATAAAAAGCCCGGCTTCGACCCGGTAGAAATGTTCATCGACCCAACGATACGATTCCCGAAACCACTGCTAGGTCTCAAACTTTTGAAAAAGAAACTAGGCTTCCGGACACTGATGGATGTGATACCGTTGGATGCTACATTGGTGAAAGGATCGCATGGAAGGGTGCCCGAAGACAAAGGAGAATGGCCCGTTTTACTGACGCGACAAAAAGAACTTTTACCGGAAACAGACCTACTGGCAACCGATGTTTTTAACGTAATCCTGCAACATCTCAAAGAACCAGAACTTGTACTAAACTAACACAAAGAGCGACTCACAAAAGTCGCTCTTTTTATTTCAATCGGTAAGCTCAGCTACAGATGGCCGGAAAATCAACCATACAACCAACCCGATCGGCCAGGCTAGTAACGCCACCATTATAGCTACCAGCCAGCCCGGTTTGTTACGGCGCTGGGCATCTTTGTAAGCCCACACCACACTCCAGCAATAGAGTATAAACATTGCCAACCCCAGTATCAGCCCGACCAACCCGATACCAGCGAAGAAGTTTTCCATGTGCATGGGTGTTTCCATTGTTACAATCCCTTTTTATAGTTTAAAACGATAACAAACAAATTCAGTTTATAACAAACATTATCAGTCTATTATATTCATTTAAAACAATATATACTTTAACCTAAACTCAGTTACAAAAGTCTATTTAAACCTCATTCAAACTGTACTTAAAACCCTGTAAACCTTATACCTGCCTTAAATGCAACCAGCAGACTATAGTTTGTTGCATACTATACCTGCCAAACTGCATCTCCTGTCAAAAACAAACTTTCAGTTAAACTTTAAAACAAAACCTGTATTTTACTGATTTCCTAATCGTTGCACAAATTAATAAGACACAATGTCATGCTTTGTATTTTGACTTTATTCATGATTCAGGTGCTTTAACTGTGGCTTGTCTTTTAACTCTGTGTTGGCAGGTGCGTAATTCTATGAACGTAAACGAACTAAACCACAACGCCATGGGACTGAAAGACCTATTGAAAAAAGTGAAGAAGGAAGCAGATGCGCTGAAAGGCGATGCGGCAAAAGATAAACTATACAGCAACGACAACACCTACCCGGATGCGGCGCTGGCCCGCGAAGCATTTGAGCAGGCAAAGGCAAAACTGTTTGACGTAAACCGCTGGTCAGCGCTACCAGGCATCAATTCCACTTTTGCACTTTACGATGCTACCGGAAATCAATTAAACAAAGCAGTTGATGCGCCGGGCTACTATATTAAAATTGAACTCCCAGGCCCTACCCCTGAAAACTGGGTGCAGGTAACGGACGTGCAAGTACAAGAAAACCTGGCTGAGTTTACGGTACGCCCCAGCGAGAAACCACAACCCGAACCAGCTGCTGAAAACGTAACCGAACACTTTTTTACAAAGGATGCCAGCAGCACATTCAGGGTAGAGCTGAACGGGAATACCCTGGTGGCTAACGAGATCGGGAAGAACGAAGTGATAAACAACCAGGGTGAAGAAGCAGGCAACCGGGCCGTAGCCAACACCCTGATTGCGGAAGGTGGGTGGGCCGGATTCCAGGGGCTGCAATGGAACAAGCTTACCGCATACCTGGTGCATAAAGAGGATGCGCAGAAATAGACAGGCAGCATTAACATTTTTGGCTCTGTTATAGATAAAAGTTGATAATGTCGTTATTTCTTTGTATCTTTGTATAAATCAAAGCGATAAATGGCAAAGTCAAAGGTAGATATTCTAAAAGAAATACAGAAGTTAGATAGTAGAGAATTAAAACTTCTTTCTAATAATATCATCGAGATATTAACCAAATCATCGGAGCAACATAACCAAGTTGCGGAGCAGATAAACGATGGTATAGAGCGTGGCTGTCCTACTTGTGGCTCTGTGTCTATCGTGCGTTACGGTTATCTACAAAATCGCATCCGTTTCCAGTGTAAAGATTGTAAAAAGACCTTTACTGATTTAACTGGAACAGCCATATCCTATATCAAGAAGAAGCACCTGTGGGAGCAGTATATCATGCTCATGGTAGAAGGTAACTCGTTACGTGCTATCGCTTCCAAAATGGATATTTCACTGAAAACCGCCTTTGACTGGCGACACAAAATACTGACTGCTTTTGAAGAACTACATAAAACCAAGTTCAACGGAATTGTAGAAGTGGATGATGTGTGGTTTCTGAAAAGCGAGAAAGGTAAACGTGGATTACAAAACCCAAGAAAGCGTGGTGGAACTAACAAGCGTGGCGATAACAATGACCAAGCGAAGGTTCTGTTTTCCGTAGACCGTTCTAAGAACATAGACCTGACTACGGCTTGTATGGGTAGGATAAAGCGTAAGGATTTAGACCGCATCTTAGGTAATAAAGTAAGTGCTGATACCAACATCATTTGCTCTGACAAGCACCCATCTATCAAGTCTTTTGCTAAGACACATGGCTTTACGCACTACCGTATTCATGCTTCTCAAAAGCAGTATTCGGTTGGTAAAATCTACCATGTGAATAACCTAAACAACCTTGCAAAGCGTTTCAAAGACTTCATCAAGCAATATAATGGTGTGGCTACGAAGTATCTCCAAAGCTATCTTAACCTGTTTCGTTTTATCGAACTGTTTAAAAAGCAAAGAAGCATGATAAGTGAATTTTACCATGCTTCTTTAAAAGACAAACTTGCCATCAGCCGTTACTCTAATCTTGAAGAACGTTATCAGATGTTGATAGCTTAGTGTTGCTCAAAATGGCTTGCATCTAACGGCTTCGTTAATGTCAATTTTATAGGGTGTCTTAATCCACCTTTTATCGCAGCTACCGCATTGGAAACAGTGCGATACACTTCTCTATCATAATCTCCATCTTCGGGGTCAAAAATAAGATAGGATATAGGTATATTTTTGACAACCACAACACTACTTTCTCCTTTTTCCTCAGCAAACCACAAAGCATCTTCTCTCATACTGGAAAGGTATAAATAACGGCTTTGTCCACCATTACCACCCATCCCATAATTTGATGGTTTCCATCCATATTCACATAATAATTCGGCAGAATAAGCTGATGTGCCATGATATAAATCAATGGTTTCCTCTGTGAACTTTTCAAATACTCTTATATATTTCATTTTGCTTCTATTTTTATGTATATATTAGAAGCATCAACCTTTATTTATAACAGAGCCACATTTTTTAACTTCGGAGGTTGCCTCACGTTTATTTAAGTAGCAATTATTATTAACCATCACACACTATAAGCTATGAACTACAACCAGCACCGTTACGAAAACGACCGTGGCAGCTTCCACACACACCGCTCCGAGCGCTACCGAAATCCGGACCAATACAGCGAAGGCTCTTTCGACAGCAACAGACACGCAGACCGGGATAGGGCAAACTATGGAAATGATTTTTACAGGAGCAGCCAGCGCAGAAACCCGCAGGACTGGAACCCCGAACATATTGCCAACCGTGGCCTGAGTACCTATGCTACCGCCCGCAACTATGGCAACATGGGTAGTTATGGGGGAGCCCAGGGCTTTGGCTCATCGCGTGGTGGCTATTCGTCGCAGCGACAGTCTTCAGATATGGGCTCTGGATTTAGCAGCGGGCACGGACGCTACGAGCGCACAAACTATGGTAGAGGCACAAACCAGGGCCGCAGCCGCGGGTATGAAAATGACTACGACAGCCATGGCCAGAACTCCGACAATTACAGCTACGAACGCGGCAGTAACCGCGACTTATATGGCGATTATACTTCCAGACGTTTTCAGGGATCGCATCAGGACCGTTATGATTTTGACCGGGACGAATACAGAACCCGCAGCTATGGTGGCGACCGCGGCAATTACATGGGCAGTGGCTACGAGCGCACACCACGCCGAAACGAGTATGGTTCAACACGCGGCGACTATGGCTCATCGGGCCGATACCTGGGCAGAAGCACCGGCAGCTACGACCAACCTTATGGCATGAGCGGCTACTACCAGGGTGGCTACTACGACGATACCGACTACAACAGCTACTCCCGCGACCGCGACGAACGCCAGAATGATTGGTAATCAGAACCGGAGCAAAAGTAGACTAAGGGATTCTTAGATCATATTGGTTTATAGAGACGCAATAATTTGCGTCTCTTTTTTGTGTAGTATACCTGGCGCCGGTGTCCAATTGGTGCCACACAGTGGGCATTAGTCGCCGGACTCGCATGTTTATAGGTGCAAAAAAGGTTAATCTTGCTCAAATCTATAGTTTCATTGCAGAGCCGTAAGGCATAGTGTCTCTGCATCCGGCTAATCCCACAAACTCATTAATCCCGGTTCAGACAAAACTTTCTGGCAAACCCGACAAATGCTCCAGCCGCTTACCATCCAGCGTCAGGTAGCTTTTCATACTATCGGCGGTGAGGCACGAATGGACGGGAAGGATATATATGATATCACCGATAGTATAGTTGGCAAACTGTTCCGGTGTAGCTTTTACAATGCCATGCTCCTGCGAGAGAGACACCAGGTTAATGCCTTCCACAGGATCCGACCAACCGTTTTCTGCTAATTCCACTACCCTGCCAAACAAATTACTTCCATCAGGTTGTGGTAACACATCTTTGGAGAAATGTACACTGCCGCCGTGGATGATGATTTCGTTACGTTCGGGGTGTTTGGCAATTACCGGGCAGGCCATGCAAACTGCAATCTGGTTATAGTTGTTGCTGCCGATGTGCTGCTGGGTAAGGTCGTAAAACACGAAATTACCGGGCCTGATCTCGTCTACACCAACTATAGTTTCCAGGGTGCTACAGCTTGGCGTGTCGCCAATTGAGAGTTCTATAGTTGGGAACTGGCCTTTGTAACGCTCGCGTAGTTGGTTTAGTAACTCAACAGTAGTTTTATGAATAGCTCGGATAGCTTCAGCATCGGTTTGTTTGTAGGTATGGCCGTCGTGGGCCATAAAGCCCTGAAACTCCAGTTTACGGGAGGCAGCAATCTTTTGCAGGGTGTTGTCTGTAGTTTCATAGTCGGTAGCCGGGATTCCGGTGCGGTGATAGCCGGTATCAATCTTTAGCCAGACAGCTACTTTATGGTGTAAGCCCTGTTGTAGTATAGGCACTACTTCTTCGTTCACCACTATAAGGTGCAGGCGCACGCGGCTGGCCAGGTCGTTTATAGTTTCCAGTTCCAGCACATTTACGGGTATAGCCACCATAATATCGGTCCAGCCGTGGTTGGCAAAGTACCGCGCCATGCGCAACGACGAAACCGTAATCGCTTCCACACCTTCCTGCCTGAACCACTCGCCTACCTGCGCCGACTGGTGCGTCTTAAAATGTGGTCGCAGTCTTAGGTTATTTCGCCTCGCTTTTTCCACCATCATACGGATGTTGCGCTGGCATTTTTCCTTATCGAGCAGCAGGGTTGGGACGGTTATCTTCATCAGTCAGGTTCGGGTAAAGTATAACCGTGAAAGTAGTAAGTTTTGGGGAGAGATGCTTCTATAGTTTGAAGGGTAAAGTATTAGATAAAGTTTATATATTGTGACTGAAGAATAACAACCTTGAATTTATAATGAAAACTTACGTATCTGATGTTTTTCCTAAGCTCCAAAGATTTAGCGAAAAACTTGACAATCTGACCTTATTAACTGAACAACATTGGGTATCAATTGATAATATTCATAATACTAAACAGGTATATAATTTCAGAGACAATAATGATTTGCTGATTTCTACTGATGGTAAAATTGAAAAAGGCAAATGGGAATATCTTGGAAATAAATCTCTGATGATTGAAAAACCAAATGAGAGTTATCTTTTTAAACACGGATTTTTTGATGAAAATATACTAGCTCTCAAAATTGATAGCAAAAATGAATATGCTGTTTTTGTCAATGAAAACAAATATAATGGAGACATCAATTCATTAGAAAAAGTATCTGATTTTCTAGAGAATAAATATATCGAATCTTCGCTTAAAGCAAACAACTTCCACTCAAATGAAACTTTATCTCACATAAGTCAATCAAAAGTTGAGAAAGTTAGGATTGAGAAAATCAAAAAGCTTGAACGAGAGAGTAATAAATATTTTATTATCTTGATAGTAATAATTGCTATTACTGGATTACTTATTTATCTAGATTCATAAATCTTGACCAAACTCCTTAACATACTGCTTATTGGCCTTCAACTAGTATTTACATTCTTAGCATTAATCGGCATTTATATGCTCTTTGCGCTGCTGGATTATTCTGGCGGGTTCGAAAAATTTCTAGGTCTTTTAGTTTTCCAGCCAGTAATAGCAGTTTTACTTTCCGGGTTAACTATAGTATTGTGCTTTATAGTTGGTCTGCCCATTAGGTTTAACAAAACTATAAACCAGTGGTGGACGAAAAACTATATACTTACAATTGCGCTGGTTATAGTTGGTTTAATCTTTCTATTTTTGTCTTTACTTCCGCCATTTACAGAAGCCGTTACGCTAACTATAGATGAAGAAATAGTAAACAAAACTATCCCTAATACCATACTTGCGATAACTGGTTGGTTCATCTTCGCATTTGCTTTTCTACACACTTATCCGCCTTACATTGTAAGGCAAAAGTTGGCTTCTGTAGCAAGTAGGTTCTAACCTTACGCTCGTTGCAAACGTTTTAAAAATCACTAATTTCACGGTAAATAAGCCGCAATACAATGGGAAACGAAGCTTTGAAACTGGAATTAATTGAATGGTTGGCTCAGTTAGACGACGAAGACACCATTCAGTATCTTAAAGTTGTAAAAGACTCTGCTTCTGAGAAAGACTGGTGGCCAAACTTAACGCCAGAGCAGCGCGCAGGAATAGAACGCGGATTACAAGACATTGACCAAGACAAGGTTACTTCACACGAAGAAGTTAAGAAACTCTTTGGATTATGAGTTATCCGATCTTCTGGTCAGATGAAGCGATTAGAAATTTAGAAACTATACTTTCCTATCTCTCCACTAAATGGACTGAAAAAGAAGCAAGTAGCTTCAAAGCTCGATTAGCTGAGCAGTTAAGTATTATATCAAAATTCCCTACCGTATTTCCTGTTTCTCCTTCTGTACCACGCTTACGAAAAGCAGTTCTAACAAAGCAGACCATTATTTTCTATGAGTTCAGAGATCAGCATATTTATATCGCTTACTTATTCGAGTCCAGGCAAAACCCGGATAAGGTAAGCTAAACCTGACAAATATCTCCCTTTCCACTCCCCTACTACTGACATATATCATTTCCTGCGGCGCAGCTTCTTCGGACATTTGCAGTATAAACTCAGCCCGAAATTGGGGCAACTATACTAAACACGTACGTTATGACCGCACCAGTAACTACACCAACTGAACTACTTGCCAAATACGATGTGCCTTCGCCGAGGTACACCAGCTATCCGACTGTGCCGTTCTGGGACGAAACTCCCCTGAGCGAAGCCGCCTGGATGCTGCACGTAAAACAGGCTTTTGATAAGACCAACGATACGGACGGCATTAGTGTGTACATGCACCTGCCTTTCTGCGAAAAACTTTGCACCTACTGCGGCTGCAACAAGCGCATTACCACCAACCACGCCGTTGAAGAACCTTATATTGTTGCCATTTTAAAAGAGTGGGAACGCTACCTGCAGGTTTTCGGAAGGAAGCCGCGCATTACAGAACTGCACCTGGGTGGTGGTACGCCTACTTTCTTCGGAGCCGAGAACTTGAAACTGATGTTGGGCAAACTGCTGGAGAAAGCCGAACTGGCCCCGGATGCTGCTTTGAGTATAGAAGTGCACCCTAACGCCACCAATGCCGAACAATTACAGGTGCTTTACGACCTGGGCTTCAGAAGACTGAGCGTAGGCATCCAGGATTTCGACATTAAAGTTCAGTTCGTCATCAACCGTATTCAGAGCTTTGAGCGGACAAAAGAGACTTTCGATGCTGCCCGCAGAATTGGCTATACATCAATAAACGGAGACATTATTTACGGCCTGCCGATGCAAACTGCCGACAGCGTGCGCCATACGATAGAAAAAGTAAAAGAGCTTCGTCCGGAGCGTATAGCGTTTTATAGTTACGCCCACGTGCCCTGGAAGAGCAAAGCCCAGCGCCGCTATTCCGAAGCCGACCTACCGGAGCCATCTGTAAAACGTGGTTTATACGAAATGGGCCGCGCCATGCTGGAAGAAGCCGGTTACATAGAAATAGGTCTGGACCACTTCGCGCTGCCAACCGACGAACTATACCTGGCAGCCCAAAACGGCACCCTGCACCGCAACTTTATGGGCTACACCCCACGCCACACCGAGCTGTTAATTGGCTTAGGTTGCTCCAGTATTTCAGATACCGGCACCGCTTTTATGCAGAACATTAAGGAAGTAGAAGCCTACGAAACAGCTGTAAACTCCGGCATTTTGCCAATCCTGAAAGGCCATGAACTAACTGCTGAAGACCGCCTGATCCGCAAACATATCCTGGACCTGATGTGCCAGTTTAAAACTGAATGGGATGAAGCCGTTGCACCTTATTTTGTAGATGCCCTGGTTCGCCTGCAACCGCTTGCAGAAGATGGATTGGTTGAATATACCAATACAGGAATACAGATACTTCCTGCTGGCCACCCATTTGTGCGCAACATTGCCATGTGCCTCGATGCCAGATTATGGGCACAACAGCCAACTACGCCGGTGTTTAGCAAGTCGGTCTGAACCACGGATTAATGGGGATTTCTGGGATTGGTATGATTTAAGATTTGGATTTCGATTTTTAGGAAGGAGCTGTTTTTAGGGACGGCTCTTTTTGTTTGAATCAGGATTTACTGGAATGATGGATTAGCAGGATTTTATCAGACCTCGTAGTGTGCGCAGCTCCTACGAGTGTCTGGCTACGAAACAACGGCTGATCCTGTAGACGCTCCGAGGTCGTTTTGAGGGGCAGATATAATTTTATAGTTACAGTTTTTACCTCACCCCAACCCTCTCCTAAAAACAGGAGAGGAAGTTTTTGTTACTTTTTCTTTTGTCATCCTGAAAGGATCTTGTGGGATGGGAGGTTAAGCCTTCGCTATAACCCACCCCTGCCCCTCCCGAGAGAGGAATTTATGCTATAGATAGAGCTGCTAGTATAGTTCTATAGTTATAGCCTGTGAGCGGACAGGTCGCGAGCTGTCCCTACGGAAATACAACCAAGATAAATCTCGAAGCTTACCGGGTCAGGCTATAGACAAACTATAGCTATGAGAAATTTAGCAGTCTTTGGGTTGAGCGCCTTTGATTTGTTGCGGTGCCGACAGGCAACCCGAGGGACGAGGGTAGCAAGAAAGCAGCAGCGCGATGCCCGAAGACGGGGCCTCCCGGCCGTGAGGGCACCAAAGTAAAAGATGAAACGAAAGGCAAGTAGAGCTCCCAGGATTGGTAGTGGCTATGGAAGAGAAGGCTTGTTAGCGGTTCAACTATAAGCCAAGATAGATTTCTCACTGCGTTCGAAATGACATTTATCAAACTCATACCTCTCAACTTTTAACTCTTAACTTATCAAACTACCTTTGCTAAACAACTATACCTATAGTTCATGGACTATTTCTACGTTAAAGCGCTGCACATCATATTTGTGGTAACCTGGTTTGCCGGGCTGTTTTACATTGTGCGCCTGTTCATTTACTTTGCCGAAGCCGCTGAAAAGCCCGAGCCTGAGCGATCTATACTCTTGGAGCAGTTTAAGATAATGCAGAAAAGACTGTGGTATGGTATTACCTGGCCCTCGGCGGTGCTTACGCTGATATTTGGCTTAAGCATGTGGCACTTATTTGGCGGTACCCCCAACTGGCTTATCTGGAAACTTAGCTTTGTAGTAGGGCTTTATGTGTACCATTTTCTATGCCATGCCATTTTTAAGCAGCAACAGCAGGGTATTTTAAAGTATAGTTCTACCCAACTGCGCATCTGGAACGAGGTAGCCACACTTTTCCTGATCAGTATTGTGTTTCTGGTAGTGCTTAAAAATACTTTGAGCATGGTGTGGGGCATTATCGGTCTTATCCTTTTTTCAGCTATCTTAATGCTGGCCATACGCATTTATAAACGTGTGCGCGAAAAAACCAAGTAATTTTACACGCAACAATCAGCAATTCAATAACTACCTATATGAAGCAGCCCGACCTGAAGGCCAATGAACGCGAACTGATCAAACTTATCCGCTTTTTTAGCAAGCGTGCCAAAAGCTTGATTGAGGCTGGCAAGCTAGACCCGGAACACGAAAAACTAACCTCGGCCTGTCAGAACCTAGAGCAGCAACTATACACCCATGCCCACAACCGAACGGCTATACTGGAAAAACGAGCCCGTCTGGAGAAAGTAGTAGAAGACAATGCCCAGTGCCCGCAATGTAAGCACGCCGATATGCTGAAACGCACAGGCACTACCAGCAACGAACACGGCTGGCGCTGCAATACGTATAAATGCCGCCGCTGCAACATAACCTTCACCTGGAACCGCCCCAACAATCCGTGGCACCTGGTAGAATTTCTGGAGCTTTACATAAATGAGTTGGAGAACAGCTTACATACAGAGCAAAGTGAGCAGATGCGCCAGCACATTGTAACCTCTATAGCCCAGATGCAGGAAAGCCTGAACCGTCTGCGCCCCGTTTTACAGGATTCTGATGAAGAAGTAACTGCACTTGACCAGAAAGAACAGGAAATGACACGACTTATACACCAGTTTAAAAACTACCTGCTCATCGAGAAAATAAAACTGGATACCCTGGAAGAACCTGAACTATAACCAACAGTAACTTATCTTTTTATTACTGAATAAGTTACATTTCATAAAACAAGCAAATTGCTGTTATACTAACATCCGTTTTCAAAAACGTATCGCTCAGTGTAACAGCAATTTGTGTTTTTATACCTCAAATGGCTGCAAGCGCTATAGTTTAACATTGGACTTAAACCACATAATTACTGCAAACTGTGGCTTAATTTATAACTATAACAGTAATTCGATAAAAATTTAGAAAGAATGTAACTCCATTTACTAAATTTTCGTAGCGCAGCCATACAACCTATGTTATTAATTTCTATATTGTACTTGAAGTTAGTTGATATCATTATGGAGTACAATATTATAATCGCACCTGATCTTGATTCTTTGGCTACAGAAGTGGCTGATTTTATCCCAATGGGCTGGAAACTGAAAGGCAGTATTCTGGAACATAACGGTGGCTATGCCCAGCAACTGGAACGCAGGCCATCTGATGCTATACGAATGCAACGTAAACAGCGCCCTGCCAAGCAAAAACGCACAAAATGGATTGAATAGGTATCAATAAAATAAGCCAAAGTTGAACCACTCCTGAAATTGCGTTTTGCAAAACCGGGAGTGGTTCTTTTTTTGCCATTTCGCCTAACCTAAGCTTGCCTATAACAGTATAGACACAGGAATATATTACCCTTAACCCTATATTTACATGGCACAACTTGCTACCACCCCTGGCAATGCTATGGGCGCACCAACAGGTCTATCCCTTAAAAACCAGGTTTACCTGCCTTTAAAACGCTGGCTGTTGCTAAATTTCAAGCTCGATACTACTTATTTTAAGCAGCAACCCGACCGCATCTGGCTCGACCGTCACTTATACTCTCGTCTGTCTCAGCTTAAGCAGGGTCGCATTTTATTTGTTGGCTGTGCTTTTTATACCTGGGAGTCGTTAAAGCTGTTCCATAAAGGAGTAGACCTTGTGACTGTAGATATTGATGAATGCAACGAGATTTGGGGAGGAGATAAACACCTGGTAGCAAGCATTTTAGATATCGATAAGTTTGTAGAACCTCACAGTTTCGATATAGTGTTGCTGAACGGGATTTTCGGGCATGGTGTAAATACTCCCGAAATGCAGGAACAGACATTCAAAGCCCTTCATAACATTCTGAAACCAGATGGCTTGCTGCAAATTGGCTGGAACCACGACCTTATCACCGACCCAACTGAATTACAGCTAAGCAAAGACCTTTTTTATAAAACTGCTTACGAAGGCCTTCCGCAACGCACGACTTTCCCGGACTCTACCCACGTGTTTGATTTTATGCGTGCAAAATAGTTTAAGCACTCTAGCTGTTGTTTTACCTCACCCCAACCCTCTCCTAAACACAGGAGAGGGAGTTTTTCTGGTTATAGCTATAGTTGAAGTTACAGCTCTATAGTTTCAGACCAAGATCGGACAGGTCGCGACCTGTCCCTACGAAAATATTACCATGATCAATCTCGAAGCGAGTAGGTTCAAACTATAGATAAAGGTCAATAGTAGAAAGATTACAGTCATTGGGTTGAGCGCCTTTGACTTGTTGCGGTGGCGTGAGCCAATCCGAGGCACGAGGATAGCAAGAAGGCAGCAGCGCGATGCCCAAAGACGAGCCCTCGCGGGCTTGGAGCGAGCCAAGTGAACTATTAAACTATAGGTAAGTAAAGCTCCCAGGAATAAAAGTTATTTGAAAAAAGGCTTGGTTCAGATAGCAAGTAATGTCAACTATAGGACATATAAGATTCCTCGGCTAGCGCTCGGAATGACAACATAGAAAACATAAAGCTATAAGCACTACCAGGTCTTCAGACTTACTATACTCAAAAAATACTATTAAAAGGAAGAGCCTGATGATTTCAAAACATCAGGCTCTTCCTTTTAATACAATACTTATACTCTATACTTTCGCTTTTAGCCTCTTAATCATCCCCTTCATCTTATCCAGCACATGGAAATCAGACCTATAAAAATCACATTGGCTGATGAGGTCTTCTTTGCCCCAAATGGTGAACCGGTTTAGGGTAAGCAGGTTGGTTGGTTCGTATAGTTGCGGGCTGAAGTTTTTGGCATGTTGCGTTGTGATACCCAGTTTAATATTCTCTTCCCGGCAAACTTTTAAAACAGTATCGTTAAACTCGCCACAAGGGTAGGCTATCGTTATCGGGCGGTAACCGACGATATCTTCCAGTATGTCCTGCGCTTTTGCAATCTGCTCTTTTATACCTGCTGCGTTATAGTTTGGTAACACGGCATGGTCGCAGGTGTGGTTACCAATGTGCACCAATGGGTGTTGGGCAAATTTATTCAGTTCGTCAGGGGTAAGCGGGCGGTCAGTTTCACCAATAGGCGTAAAGCAGGCAGGTCCGTATTTCCTGGTCAAATAAGAATCAATAGCATCGTCGGTCAGGGTAAGCAGGTGCTCTTTTTCAAGGTCGATGGCAGCGTCTGACATGCCCGCTTTTTTGCCTTCGCGGTAAGCCACATCCCACCAGAAAGCTTTGCCTTTACGCACATGGTTAGCCGAAATGAAGAATAAGGCAGGCACATTAAACTCTTCCAGTATAGGCAGGGCACGCAGATTGTTATAATACCCGTCATCAAACGTGATCATCACATACCGCTCGTCGGGGTCCAGGCCTTTCAGCACATCAACCGGAGACACAAACGTATAGCCTTTGCTTTTATGGTAAGCTACAAACCTCCTGAAGGTATCAACAGTAACCTGTTGTTGTGGGTCGCAGCAATTTAGAGCAAGTTCTTCCTCGTCTCTAAATAAGGCATGGAATAAGTATGTATTAAGTGCATTCTGTTCTTTTACAGCAGAAAGTATAAGGGGCGCCATCATCACATCCACCTGGTGTATGGCCTTTCGTAGAGTTGTCTTCATGCAAAGTAAATACTAATAAGGGCAGCAGCCTGCCGGTATTTACCCGTCTTATACTGCACAGCCAAGCCCTTAGTTATAATTTCTGCTTAAAATTCCGAAACTATAGTATAAGCAAAGCAGCTGCAGCAGCGCGCTAAGTATACTGTGTGTTATGCAGGTAAGACCAATCTATAAACTTCTCCCTTATTTATCCATCACAATATTTAAATGTTTCAGCATCTTTTTTAAGCTATCGCAGTATATATGCCTGAATTAATGCAACCGGTACCGCAAACAATTTCGCTTACCTGCTGCCGGCTGTAACTCCAAACACATTACGTTCAGGACGTAACACCCTTAACCATTGAACATGAAGAACATTTTTTATTTTCTTGTCGGCCTTGTGCTGATCAGCTCCTGTGTAACAAAAAAAGAGCTGGTATACATGCAAAACGAAAATTTAAAGAACACCGCTCCTACTACTTTCAATAACAATGTTCCGGATTATAAACTACAGGTAAACGATGTGCTTTCTGTGAAGGTACTGAGTGCCGAAAGTGAGTTATCTGAGATCTATAACATAATCAGCCCTACAAACGGTTTTGGTGTAGCTGAGCCGGGTAGCTTATACCTGAGCGGGTATACGATCGATGCTGAAGGTAACATTAACCTGCCCAACGTAGGCAAACTGAAAGTAGCCGGAATGAACACCCTGCAGGCCCAGAAACTGATACAACAAAACCTGGACCGTTACCTGAATGGGGCAACCGTAGTGGTAAAGCTCATCAGCTTTAAGATAAGCATACTGGGCGAAGTAAAAATGCCGGGATATTATTATGTATATAACGACCAGGCAAACCTGCTGGAAGGGCTGGCCCTTGCCGGCGACCTTACACCGGCAGCCAACCGTCAGAACCTGAAATTAATACGCCAGAAACCGGGCGGCTCTGAGGTAATTTTACTTGACCTCACCGACCCCGCTCTCGTACAATCACCATACTACTACCTGTTGCCGAACGACGTACTATACGTTGAGCCACGCAAAACACATTTAAAGCGCGAAAACCTGGTGGTAGTAACAACGGTACTCAGTGTTATCTCGACCGCAGCACTGTTATTTAATTTTGTGAAGTAATCCCCATCATGAAGAAGAATACAAAAGAACATGAAATAGACCTGAAGAGCTGGCTTTTCAAGTTCAGAGCAAAGTGGTACCTGTTTGTAATCTGCAGCTTAATTGCCCTGGCAGGTGCCTACGTGTATGTAAAAAGCTCGGAGCGCATTTATAAGTTTAGCGCTACCCTATTGCTTGGCGATCAGCACACCGGCTCTAAAAAAGCACAGGAACTGCTTAACCTCCTTGAGGTACAGAACAAAGGCATTAAAGTAGAAGATGAAATTGGTTTACTGACCTCTACCGAGATGATTCGCAAAGCCATGCTGCACCTGGACTTTAATGTATCCTACTATAAAGTATCGGACCACTGGTTAAACAGCATCGGTAACATTGTAGTGGAGGAACAGTATAAAACGGCGCCTTATACTATAAAACTCGATACCAATGCTAACCAGTTGGTAGATGTACCCATGGAAGTTAAAATGCTGCCAGGCAACAAGTATGAGCTGACAGTAAAAGGCAAAGATGTAGCCCGTTATAACTTTAAGAACCACACGGTGCTGGAGTACCTGCCTGAGGTAGAATTTACCAAAGTGCTGCCCGTAGGCCAACCTTACAAAGATAAGTACATGAGCTTTACGCTCTTACCTACCAAAGATGCTGATGTATCGCCAGCTAAGAAGCATTACTTTACCATTAACAGTTTGGATAGCCAGGTAGGACACCAGCAGGCCAACCTCACCGTTTCGCCGATAGAGCGCGAAGCCCGCGTGCTTTGGCTGGTAAGCCAGGGAAGTATACCGGACAAAGAGATCTTGTTCCTTAATACCCTGATGAATACCTATGTTGCCAACGACCTGCAGGAGAAAAATAACAATGGTCGCAAAACGTTGGAATTCATCGAAAATGAACTGGCCTCTTTAACAGATTCGCTTCGCCAGAGCAAACTGGCCCTGTCTTCTTTCCGTTCAGCTAACCGAATAGCCAACATTGATGTGCAGTCTAACATCAGCTACGAGAAACTATCGCAGCTGGAAATGGAAAAAGCCCGCATCACTACAGATAAAATATACTACCAGAACATCCTGGAGCAGATCCAGAACGGCAATGGCATTGCGCAGTCGGTGTCGCCAACGGTAGCCGGTATCCAGAACCCTAACCTGAACAACCTGTTCTTAGAGTTATCGGAGCTGAACAAGCAAAAAGCTGGTTATGAGGTAAATGCTACCCAAAAGAACCAGTTGCTACAGGTACTGGAAGGCAAGATTGCAAGCACTAAAAGCTCTATCGTTGCCAACCTTAAAAACCTGATCCGTTCTGCCGACATTTCTATACAGGATGTGGACCGCCGTATGGGGCAGATTGAGGGCAACCTGGCCAAGATACCTGAGAACGAGCGCCGCCTGATGGACCTGCAGGGCCAGATGGAATTCATCAACAAGCGTTACGATTTCTTACTGGAGAAACGTGCAGAAGCTGCCATCTCGCTTGCTACCAACACCACCGATAAAAAGATTGTAGACCACGCAGCGCTGGCCAGTGTAGGCCCAATAAACGTGAAGCCTAAAATGATCTATATGCTTGCCTTGCTTATTGGCTTAGCTATACCTGCCGGCTTTATCGTTTTGATGAGCAACGTAGACAACACCATACAAGGCAAAAACGACCTAAGCGCGATCACAAGCATCCCGTTCCTGGGGGTAATTGCGCATGGCAGTAAGTCTGATAAACTAGCTGTTATGAACAATCCGCGTTCAGCTATAGCTGAGTCGTTCCGATCGGTGCGTATCAACTTGCAGTACCTGTTATCAGAGGGCAGCTTTAAAGTGATTGGTGTTACTTCGTCTATCTCCGGCGAGGGTAAAACATTCTGTTCTGTTAACCTGAGCTCCGAACTGGCGATGTCTGGTAAGCGGGTGGTGCTGATAGAATCGGATATGCGCAAACCTACGTTCGGAAAATATTTTGATACCCATAATGCAGCCGGTCTTTCGTCTTACCTGATGCAGGGCTTGCCACTGGAAGAAGTCATTCAGCAAACTGCTGTTGAGAACCTGGACATCATTCCGTGCGGACCTATTCCTGAAAATGCGATCAGGTTGCTGGAGTTACCTAAAATGCGCGAACTGCTCGATCAGCTGAAAGAAAAGTATGATTACGTTGTGGTTGATACCCCACCGATCGGGTTTGTATCAGAATACTTTATCCTGATGAAGCACATGGACACCAACCTGTATGTAGTGAAGCATAAGTATACAGATAAGACCATGCTGGGCCAGATAAACGAATTGTATGCTGCCAAAAAGATAAAGAATATCTACATGGTCATCAACGACCTGGATTACAGCAACACCTACGAGTACGGCTACAAGAAAAAGGCATCCTACTATTATGTGTAGCACGGCCTCTAAACACAACCCTTTATAAAGTCTGCCTGGTGGCAACTATAGATATAGTTGCCACCAGGTAAAAGACAAACTATAGTTTATGAGTAAAAATTTAGCATCCAAGGCGGTAAGCGGGATAAAGTGGGGCTCAGCTTCTACTTTTGCAAACGCTGTGATGCAGATCGGTTATACTTCGGTAATGGCCCGTCTGTTGGCTCCGGAGGCCTTTGGTCTGGTTAGTATAGCCGGTACCATTCTGGGGTTTAGCGGCTACTTCGCCAACATGGGGCTGAGTAAAGCCATCATCCAGAAGGAAGATATAACCGCAGATAACATCCGGGCTGCTTTTACCACCTCAGTAGCGCTGGGCATTTTCTTCTTTTTACTAACCTGGATCATCGCGCCGTTCTCCGCTATTTATTTTAAAGAGCCAAATGTAGCGCCCATCGTGCGGGTCATGGGCCTTGTGTTCCTGATAAACGGCCTTTCCATGACGGCAATCAGCCTGTTGGAGCGTGAAATGCGTTTTAAGACGATTGGCATCATCGAGACGAGCTCTTACATTTTCTCTTATTTAGTGGTAGGTATTATACTTGCTTACCTTGATTTTGGGGTATGGGCCCTGGTGTATGCTTCCCTGATGCAATCGCTTACGTACGCACTTGGGGCTTATTTTTCGGTGCGCCATTCGGTACTCCCTTCATTTAAATGGGAATCGTTTAAGCCGCTATTCGACTATGGCAGCCGCATGTCGCTTATCAGTTTTATGGAGTATATCAGCGCGAACCTGCCTACCGTACTTATCGGGCGCTTTTTAGGAACTCACAAACTGGGTTTGTATAGCCGGGCGTTTATGCTGGTTAACCTGCCTATGTACCAGTTAACGCGCACGCTTATAAAAGTGGCTATGCCGTCGTACAGTCGCCTGCAATCTGATAACGAAAAACTGGGGAAAGTATACCTGTCAAGTATAACACTGCTGGCAGCGCTAATTATGCCTATTTGCCTGGGTATTATGGTGGCTGCACCAGAGATTATTCGCATCGTATTAGGCGATCAATGGGGCGAATCGGTGCCAGTGTTACAGGTGCTGGCTTTAGCGATACCAATGGGCTTTATTACCATGTTTGCCGGTATTGTTTGTGATGCCAAAGCTATACTTAACCCTAAGATCATTCTGAACATACTGTTTATAGTTGTGATCTGTGTTTTCTTTTTGTTGTTCCGCGACTACGGGTTGGTTGGCTTTGCTGGCGCTGTGCTTTTAGGTGAGTTTGTAAGGATGCTGATGTACCAGCAGATTATGCATAAAGAACTGGATCTGCCCCACAGTAAGCAACTGGCTATTTATATGCCGGGCCTGATTAACGGCGTGCTGGTAGCAGTCGGTATCTATATCGTGAGCACTGTTATGCGGTCGGCAGAGTTGCCGGCACTGGCTATACTTATTGCACAAATGGCAACCGGTGCTGTACTGCTTCTTGTACTTACATTGCTTTTCCCGCATAAACTGCTGCGCCAGGAACTACAGATAGTGTTTGAAAAAATTGGTCTTCAAGGTAAAACAGACTCATACCTGCACAAAATTATTCAGCGAACAGGCCTTATATCAGAGTAAAAGTTAAGCCTGCTACAGAAATCCAAAGTACATAATTAGATGAAGATAGGAATTTGTGGACCCGTTAATTTAAGTTTGTTGGAATGGGAAAATAGGCCTGCCTCACTTCCTGAAACCAATGCTTTCCCGCTTACCTCCCACTTAGTAAACGCCTTGTTGCGCCGTGGCTACGACGTGGTAGTATATACAAACTCTAATTCAATCCCAGAACCTATAGTTCTGCATGACACACACCTCACGGTATGCGTCAGTTTAGAAATGAAACAGCCCGGCAGGCGCTTTTACAAGCAAGAGATCGAAGGCCTTAAACAGCATATCTTAGCCTACCCAGCCGATATCATCAGCGCTTTCTGGACCTACGAGTATGCCTGGGCGGCTTTACGTTCCGGGTTACCAACGGTAGTGTCGGTACATGATGTGGCGTATAAGATCCTGCTGAAACAATTCGATGTGTTTCGTTTTGTGCGTTTCCTGATGAACGAAATTGTGGTGCGTAAAACAAAGCACCTTGTTGCCAACTCAGCTTATACCTATAGTATACTGCCTGCCTGGATCCGGAAAAAAACGACTATAATCAACAACTTTTACCCCGAGCACCTGCCCGATCTGTTACCCGAAACTATAGTTAAGGGCAATTACATCGTATCGGTGGTACAGGGTTTTACTAAACGAAAAGGTATTCCGTTAGCCCTGAAGGCATTTGCTAAACTACGGCAGCAGCACCCTAAACTGGAATACCACCTGATAGGCATAAACTATGAAGAGAACGGGCTGGCCCATGCGTATGCTAAAAAACATAACCTGGCCGAAGGCGTACGCTTTTTAGGTTGCATGACCTCAGACGAATTGTTTAAGCATGTGGCAGGCGCTAAAGTAATGTTGCATCCTTCAGAGGAAGAGTCTTTCGGGATGGCGGTGCTGGAGGCTATGGTTGCCGGAACAGTGGTTGTAGGTGGCAAAAAAAGCGGCTTTATACCTAAACTACTCGACTATGGAAAGGCTGGTATACTTTGCGACATACGTTCTGCCGCTGCTATTTCGGAAGCCGCGCACAGGCTTTTAGCAGATGCCTCCCTTCGTGACAGTTATGAGCGCCATGCCCGCCGGTTTGCTGCACAGCATTTTTCTGAAGACGTGATCGTAGAACAACACCTGAACTATTATAACAACGTATTGGGGAAAACACATCAACCAACTATAGCACCCGAAGCCAAAGCACAAAATAACGTAATCGCCAAAGCATCTATGGTTGCGAACGTGTTAGGCTATACTTTCTTATGAAACTGAATTACTCGCTATTATTTGCCATCCCCCTTATGGTCATCTTCACTATGGACAACATGTTCATGGAGCTGGCCGCACCACACGATCCACCATCGCAGGGGGCGTTGCTTAACCTGATTATCCGTGGGTCCGCAGCAATCTCGTTTGTATACAGCATCTTTTATTTCAGGCGCATGTCAAACTACATGAAGTTTGCCTTTGCGTTGCTTACTGCTTACGTCTTTGCCCTGGTGTTTGAGTCGAAGTATGTGTACGACAGCTTTATGGTATACCCGCACGTTTTCCTGAAGGTGCTGCTGTTTTACTATATCTTTTCGATGTACACGTTTTACAAAGGGCATTATCACCTCAAGTTTGTACACCTGGTATACTTTATACTTATCTTTTTCTGGATGAATGCCATACTTATCAATCCGGATGCGCTAAGTATATCTTCGTTTACGCACCACGAACGCGGTATTCACTCTACCTCGGTTTATATGATGGTGCTGCCGCTGTTCTATTTCATGAGCAATTACTTTTATAAAGGTGGCCTCTATAACCTGGGTATGACCTTTTTTGTATTGCTCACGATCTTCTTTTTCCAGCACCGCACGGTTTGGGTGGTAACAGCTGTTATGCTGGCCATTTATTACCTGCTCATCAAGTTTAAGACGCCTAAACCTATAAACTTTGCCACTAAGCTTTTGCCTGTAGTTACGGTTATGTTGGTGATGGGCATAGCAAGCAGCGCGTTCCTGTTTTCCATCCACCCCGAGATCATCGACAAGGTAATGGAGAACTTCTCTGATATCGAGAACATGGAGTCGCAGGGTACAGGGGGTTGGCGCTACCAGCAATGGATGTCGTACCTGCCTTTTATCCAGGACAACTTTGTGACCGGTATGCGCTTTAAAGGCTTTGAACTACCTATACAGTTTTACCGCGATGATATTGACAAGCCAGTTTTTGAAGATGGCAAAGGACACTTCTTCCATAGTTTTTATGTGGATGTGCTATTCTATACCGGTATGATCGGGCTGTCGCTGTTTCTGACGGCTGCCTTCCGCCCTATTTACCAGGGTATAAAAAAGTTTCAGCTAACTACCAACCAGATCATCCTGTTTACGTTTGTATGCAGTGGTTTCATATTTGGCATTTCGTACGTGCTGCCTCCATTTTACTATGGCGTTTTAGGCCTTTGTATAGTTGCTATGGAGAAAGAAAGCGTACCACGCCAAACCTACCTGCAAGACTTTGCCAGCCGCATGATGGCACGACGCCAGCAAGGCAGGCCGGCAGTGTACTTTTAAACACAACCTCTGCAAAAAATAGCAGTATGCTATATTAAACCCTTACAACATGAGTATTTCTACTGAACATAATCCGTTGCACACGCCTGTGCTGCTGATCATATTTAACAGAGCACACACGACCCAGAAAGTATTCGACCGCATCCGCCAGGTGAAGCCGACCAAACTATATGTTGCTGCCGATGGCCCGCGCCCTCATGTACCCTCAGATATAGAAAAATGCGCTGAGACCCGCCGTATAGTGGAGCAGGTAGACTGGGATTGCGAAGTAAAAACACTTTTCAGGGAAGAGAACCTGCGTTGTGGTGTTGCTCCGGCTCAGGCTATAACCTGGTTTTTTGAGAACGAGGAAGCAGGAATTATTCTGGAAGACGACTGTGTGCCTTCAAAAAGCTTTTTCTGGTTTTGCCAGGAACTGCTGCAGAAGTATAAAAACGATACCCGCGTAATGCACATCAGCGGCAACAACTACCTGAACGGCTGGCGCCGTGATTCAGATTACTCGTATTATTTCTCTAACAAAGTCAGTAGCTGGGGTTGGGCTACCTGGCGCCGTGCCTGGCAACTATACGACTTCAACATTACCACTTACCCTGAGCTGAAACGAAAAGGGTACCTGGACGATATTTTCCTCAACAAGTTTGAAAAAGCGTACCGCCTGAGCAAAGTTGATGATACTTACCTGAATATAGAAAAAGGCGACGTGTGGGATTACCAGTGGGATTTTACAGTCTATAGCAACTCAGGACTATGCATAGTGCCGGAAGTGAACCTGGTACGTAACATTGGCTTCGGCGAAGATGCTACCCATACCTTTAACCAGCATGAGGATAAAGCCAAAGTGGAAGAACAGGAAATTTCTTTTCCGTTGCGCCATCCGCGTTTTGTGATCCAGGACAAGGAATCTGATAAGCGGTACTTCAACTACATCATCCGCGATAAAGTAAGTGCCAAAATCAAAAGCCTGTTCAATTTCAGTTTATAACACCGCCTGACCATGAAGATTCTGCTTTCCGCCTACGCCTGCCAACCCAACAGTGGCTCCGAGCTCGGAAACGGCTGGAACTGGGCACTGGAAACGGCACGGCTGGGCTACGAAGTATACTGCCTGACAACCCCTGAGGGCAAAGATGAAATAGAAGCGGAGCTGGAACGCGTACAGGAACCTAACCTGCATATCATTTATGTTACCGTGCCCGACTGGGTGAACTATGCATTCCGTTACCAGCCCGGCGTATACTTACATTATATAGTATGGCAAGAACAAGCTTATAAAAAAGCGAAGGAGTTATCGGCAACTATAGCTTTTGATGTAGTGCACCATATTACCTTGGGTAGCCTGCAAATGAGCTCGGCCCTCTGGAAGTTGAAAAAGCCGCTGCTGTTCGGACCAGTGGGTGGCGGACAAAAAGCCCCGGTAGCGTTTAAGAAATACTTTTACCATTGGTGGCGCATGGAGCTTGTCCGTGATTTTGTAAGCAACCTGCTGGTAAAATTTAACCCCAACGTGCGCCAGACCATGCAGCACGCCGATAAGGTTTTTGTTACCAACGAAGACACATATAACCTGGCAGTAGCAAATGGCGCTAAAAACCCGGAAATGTTCTTGGACACCAGCCTTGCTGAAAGTTTTTACCCGGAACAAATGCCTGAAAGGGAGTTTAACGGTACACTAAAGATACTATGGGTTGGACGGGTTTACCCGCGTAAAGGGCTGCCATTAGTTCTGGAAGCCTTATCAAAAGTACGGAGTGATGTTCGGTATGAGCTAACTATAATCGGCGATGGCCCGGCAGCTTACATGATCCCGGAGTGGCTGGATACCTATAAACTTCATGGAAAAGTAAACGTAAGAGGGCAGGTAACGTGGCAGGAAGTACAGCAAGCCTATACTACGCATAACCTGTTCTTCTTCTGCAGTCTCCGCGATTCGTTTGCCTCGCAGTATTTAGAAGCCATGGCCTACGGATTACCGCTCATAACACTAAACCTATATGGCGTAAAAGCGTTTGTACCGGATGATGCGGCTATTAAAATAACACCAACTACAGCAGAACAAACCTGTCAGGATTTGGCTGATGCCGTAACAAACCTGTACGATAACCCCGAGCAGCTGCTACACTATGGCAAAAGAGCCTTTGAAGTAGCGCGGGAACACACATTTAACAAGAAAATAGAACACATGGCTGCGTACTATAATGCGTATGCACCTGCGCAGCAAGAAGTTTTACTATAAACAACCCGACCCAATGATACATATAGTTATACCTGTATTTAACAGAAAAGAATTTACCCGCGCCTGCCTTGACTCCCTTAACAGGCAAACCAACCAGGATTTTAAAGTAATTATAGTTGACGACGGCTCTACGGACGGTACGGATGAAATGCTGCGCATAGAATACCCTGAGGTGGATGTGTTGCGCGGCGATGGCAATCTGTTCTGGACAGCTGGCGTGAACCTGGGCATCCGCCATGCTTTGAAACAAGGCGCAGATAAGATCATGACCATGAATAACGATGTGGTAGTGGATGAGCGCATGATAGAGCAGATGTATAAATGGCATGCTAAAAAGCCGGAAGCCCTGATCGGGGCTCTAGAGCTAGATGCAGAGAACGGCAAACCGATATTCGGTGGCGAAAGATTAAACTGGATATCTGGCAGCACGCAGCAGATACTGGAAATTATACCGGAACCGGAACGCCGAGGCCTGCACGCAGTAACGCACTTACCGGGTCGTGGCCTGTTTATACCTAGAGCAGTTTTTGAGAAAATCGGTTTATTTGATGAAGACCGTTTTCCGCATTATATCGCTGACTTTGACTATACGCACACTGCCCGCCGTGCAGGTTTTGAGCTATATGTAAATTACGATGCTAAAATCTTAACATACCCTGAGGCCAGCGGCGACCGTGAGAACCGCCGAAACAAGAGCCTGAAAAACTACTACAAACACTTATTCGATATTAAAGGTGGTGGTAACCTGCGCGACTTTACCCGGTTTACTTTTAAAAACTGCCCAAAACCTTATATACCCTTTTACCTTGCCAATGGCTATACCCGCCGGCTGTTAGGCTATCTTGTTAAGTAATGCAGGCAGCAACACTATACTATAATAAGCAACGGAGCCATAAAGTATTTTTATGGCTTTCTGCTTTTATAGTTTTGTTAGCGGCTATAGTTGTAACTATTAACAACCAGAAAAACAGTACCCCATCGGTAGGGGTATTACAAGCAAAGGAATTTGATAAGCCTATAGTTATAACAAAGGGCGGCACCTATACCGGCAACTGGGAATCCCGGGACTCTGAGATACCGGCTGTAGAGGTGCGTACGTCTGAGCCTGTTACCATTATAAATTCTACAATACGCGGGGCGGGCTACCTTATAAAAAGCTGGGGGCATGATGCCAACATAACTATAAAGCACACCAGTGGCTATGGGCTAACACCTACCCCCTGGAGCGGCTACATCAAATCCAGAAGATTTCTGACGATAGATCATTTCCGGAATGTGGTGGTTGAAAACTGCAATCTGAATAATACGGCCGGCATTTATATTGGCGAGAACTATACCGGCAACGGTACGCCTGCTAACTCTATTAAAATACGCTATAACAAAGCCTATAACATTGACGGGCGCACTTATAATGGAATAGACATTGTACAGTTTGTGCAGTTTAATTATAAAGGTGAGGTACCTGCTGTAGAAATTGCCTGGAACCAGGTGATCAACGAACCCGATAAGTCAGCTGTAGAGGATAACATCAATATCTTTAATTCGCGCGGCACTCCCGACTCCCCGATGCGCATCCATAACAACTATATACAAGGCGCTTACCCCTACCCTGCCAACAGCAATTCTTACTCAGGGGGCGGCATTCTTACCGATTCCCCGGGAACAGATTCTGCCAGGGTTACAGCATTTGTTATGATACATGATAACCAGTTGGTTGGCCTCGGAAACCATTGTATAGGTATAGCAGGAGGCAATAACATAGAAGTCTGCAACAACCGGGCGGTAGTGGCTGCCTCGTTCCAGGACAGCACTCCCTTCCCTTTCTGGACCAGCGGCATCTGGGCACGGGATTACTACAAAGGCAAACTAACCTATGGCAATAGCATACACCACAACCAGCTGGCCGTACTTGGCCGCGACCGAACTTGGCGAAACGATGTGGGCGATAGCACCCAGTTTGTAGCCTCGGTTTACGACAACGAACATTTACCTGACAAAGTAACTATAAACCTGGAAGCCCGGGAGTTTACGCTTTGGCAACAGAAGTTAAAATTAGCCGGCATTAAGCTGGGTCCACAAAATCAGTAAACATCCAATTCCCTTATTCATAGTTTGTAGCATTAACGTAACTATAGATAGCGCATCATATTAAGGGTTCAGCTTTTGAAGCTGTCTGGCAAGCGTGGGTTACTCTATACTTAGTTTACTGGCGCGTTTTGAATTTCATGATGAACTTTAAGAGCGAGTCTGAGATGTGAGTGGGCCATAGGCCAAGCTATAGTTCGTTACCAGTCAGGACGCTCCAGCTATAGTTTAGTGGTATACTGTTCACCTCTCTTACGGAATTTAAGGCTGGTTTGAGGCCTCAAGCTTACAAGCTAGCCTAAACACATACATTGTATAGATCAATTAGTGGCAGTTAATTTCGGTGCTATTTCATATCCTCACTTCACTTCTAACCATTTGATTACCAACTGCCGTCACTAAAAAGACTATTAAAATTGAATTTGCTTCTCATCAAACAGTACAATTCCACACAAAAGTCGCTTTAGGTTTATAAGTATAGTTATATCTATATGTTTAAATTAAAATATACTTATCTAAATTTTCTTCAATTTTTGTTTAAAATTTCTGGGCTAGCACACAATAAATTTGAACTTATAGTTTTAATCCTATTTATAAACATAATATCAATACAATTAAATTATAATTTTTTATAGAATTAAATATTTAGCCGCCCTGAAACTTTTACAAAAACATGCTTTATTTGCTTTATTTAGGCTTTTTGCAATTACATAAAGATGTAATTTTATAAAGCTTTTATAATTTTATTCAGAAAATCGAAAATAGGTGTAGTTTTTATAAAATTTTCCCCCTTATATTTGCAACAACTTATATATGAGCAATTTAAGTTTGCATCTATAGTTTCAGATTCTTGCTTACTTGCTCTGCTCTTTTCAGGTAAAGTGCTATACACTAACAGATACCAGAAAAGGGTGATTAAGGAAAAATAAATATTTTCAACTTTTAGCCAAAAAAGATGAATACACAAACCTCTTATGTAAATAAGAAGGCTCAGCTATTGCTTGCCGTATTACTCACCGTATTAGTGAGTGTGTTTATCCCCAACCTTGTACAAGCCCAGACATACAGCGGACCGCTGGTGATCACAAAGGGTGGTACTTACACTGGTAACTGGGAGTCCCGCGATTCAGAAATTCCTGCCGTAGACGTAAGAACATCTGAACCTGTAGTTATCGTAAATTCCAATATTCGTGGTGCCGGTTACCTTATCAAAAGCTGGGGCCATGGCGTTAACATTACAGTTCGCCACACGAATGGTTATGGTTTAACTCCAACTGCCTGGAGAGACTATCCGAAGTCACGCCGTTTTTTATCAATAGACGTTTTCCGTAATGTAGTTGTAGAGAACTGCTACATGGAAGGCACTGCCGGTATTTTTGTTGGCGAGCAGTATGTTGGTAACGGAACTACTTCCGAGTCTATCAAGATACGCTACAACAAAGCCAAAAACATAGATGGCCGTGTGCAGGGCGATACTGACCTGGTGCAGTTTGTACAGTTCAACTTCCGTGGCGATGTGCGCGGCGCTGAAATTGGCTGGAACCAGGTAATCAATGAGCCAGGCAAGTCTGCTGTAGAGGATAACATTAACCTGTTTAACTCACGCGGTACTTCCGATTCTCCTATCCGTATCCACAACAACTACATCGAGGGTGCATACCCTAACCCTGCAACTGGTAACGAATACTCAGGTGGTGGTATCATATCTGACACAAACGCCGGTTTAGACCAGGCTACCCGTTACGTAGAAGCACACGACAACCACCTGGTAAACCTGGGTAACTATAGCATGGGTATTGCCGGCGGTAACAACATCCGTTATCACCACAACCGCGCTATCAACTCTGCTACGTTTAAGGATGGTACCCGCTTTAACATGTATACTTCAGGACTTTGGAGTGCTGACTATTACAAAATGGGAACAACCTTCTCTAACTCTATCGACAACAACGTAGTAGGTATTACAGCATGGGGCTGGGATAACAACCGTAACGACTTTACAGTTAACCAGTATGCTTCTTACAGCAACAACACTAACCTATCAGGTACTATAACACTGCAGACTGAAGCCGCTGAATTTGAGCTTTGGCAGCAGAAGCTTGCTAAAAACGGTATAGTACTAGGCCCTAACGGCTCTGGTGCATCAACCAGCCCGATAGCAACTGCTCCGGCTCCAGCACCAGCTCCAGCTCCACCTACAGAAACATCAACAGGTACAACAACTTCTGGTGGTAAAATTACCCGCGAGTTCTGGTCAAACATTACAACTGGTTCAGTAGCCTCTATCCCGACTACAAACCCGACGTCTAAGTCTGAGCTGACCTTATTTGAAGCGCCTCAGAACGTAGGCCACGATTATGGCCAGCGTGTGAAAGGTTATGTAACAGCACCAACAACAGGTAACTATACGTTCTGGATCTCATCTGATGACAACTCGGAACTATACCTGAGCACGTCTGAAGATCCGTCTAAGAAAGTAAAAATTGCTTCAATCAATGGCTGGACCAACTCTCGTGAGTACACCAAGTTTGCTTCACAGAAATCGGCAACGATCGCCCTGGAAGCAGGCAAGCGTTACTACATTGAAGCAGCTATGGTGGATATTGATGGTGGTGACCACCTTTCAGTAGGCTGGCAGTTGCCAAACGGTACGCAGGAAAGACCAATTGCCGGTAACAGACTGTCGCCAATGGGTAGCACTGCTCCTACCACTACTTCGCCTACGCCAACAGTTAACCAGGCACCGGCTATTACGCTAACATCGCCTAAAACAGGTACCTCGTATACAGCAGGTACAGCTATTACCCTGTCAGCAACAGCAACCGATGCCGACGGTAAAATTGCTAAAGTAGAGTTCTTCCAGGGTTCAACCAAGATCGGTGAATCTACTGTGAGCCCATACAACTATAACTGGGCAAATGCAGCGGCAGGCAGCTACTCTATTACAGCGAAGGCTACTGACAATTCAGGTGCTACTAAAACATCGACAGCAGCTACTATAACTGTAACAGCTTTAACCAGCACAGCACCATCTACAGGTACTACAACAGGTTCTACAACCGGTACAGGTAAGATCACGCGTGAGTTCTGGTCAAATATTACAACTGGTTCGGTAGCCTCTATCCCGACTACAAACCCGACGTCTAAGTCTGAGCTGACCTTATTTGAAGCTCCTCAGAACGTAGGCCACGATTATGGCCAGCGTGTGAAAGGCTATGTAACAGCACCGGCTACTGGTAACTATACGTTCTGGATCTCATCTGATGACAACTCGGAACTATACCTGAGCACGTCTGAGGATCCTGCCAAGAAAGTGAAGATCGCTTCGATCACGGGCTGGACTAACTCTCGTGAGTACACCAAGTTTGCATCACAGAAATCGGCAACGATCGCCCTGGAAGCAGGTAAGCGTTACTACATTGAGGCTGCCATGGTGGATATTGACGGTGGTGACCACTTATCTGTAGGCTGGCAGCTGCCAAACGGTACGCAGGAAAGACCAATTGCCGGTAACAGACTGTCGCCGATGGGAAGCGTTGCTACTACTACTACAACACCAACCACAGAGCCTGTAGCTACTGTGCCTGGTACAACAACTACGGTAACTGGTAAAATTACGCGTCAGTTCTGGTCTAATGTTACAGGAACAAGCGTAGCAGCAGTGCCAACTTCAAACCCTACAAGCACTTCTGAACTGACATTGTTCGAAGCGCCACAAAACGTAGGTGATGACTATGGTCAGCGTATCAAAGGTTATGTAACAGCTCCGTCTTCTGGTAACTATACGTTCTGGATCGCTTCGGATGATTATTCTGAACTATACCTGAGCACGTCGGAAGACCCGGCTAAGAAAGTGAAGATTGCTTCGGTAACCGGCTGGACCAACTCACGGGAGTACACGAAATTTGCATCGCAGAAATCGGCAACGATAGCCCTGGAAGCTGGCAAGCGCTACTACATTGAGGCCGTGATGATGGATGTGTATGGTGGCGACCACCTTTCAGTAGGCTGGCAGTTACCGAACGGAACACAGGAAAGACCGATTGCCGGTAACAGACTGTCTCCGATCGGAAGCACAACAGATGCAGGTTCTATTACCTTGGCTTCTGCAAGCACAACAACCGAGACAGCAGACACAGATATCTCGTTCACGGATGTAACAGCTTATCCTAATCCGTTTAAGACTGTACTTACCCTGGATATGGGTTCTCAGAATGTGAAACTACAGTCAGTTGTGATCATGACGCAGGATGGCAAGGTTAAATACAAAGAAGACAACCTGCAGCTGGTTAACAACAAACTGGAGATGGACCTGACTGGCGCTCGTCTGAAACGCGGAATTTATCTTCTGAAATACACAGACAGCAACGGTAACAGCAAATCGCTTAAAGTTATCAAAGAGTAATTAACAACAAACAACTATAGAAAGGTGCATCTGTAACGGATGCACCTTTTTTGCTTTAGGCTAGTACCGCCTTTTTATGTTTCCGGAATTTTAAAACACAGGAAAAACATAGCAACTAAACTATACAGATCAAGTATAAATGTGGGGTCGGCAAAACTATAGTTCAGTTCACGTTTTCGGCCATATAAACCCAAAGCCAGGTAACACAAACGCACTGCTTTTTATCAGGAACTATAGTTCAGATAGCAGTTTACACCCTATGAAATTCAATTTAAAAGAAATAGCGGGCAATGCCCGTAACCAGTTCAAAACCACCATGCTTTCGGTATCGGGCAAAGTATGGCGAAACCCGCTTACCCGCGAAGAAACGATAGCCCTTTTAAAACACGCTATAGTTTACCAGCACCAATCGCCGCCGGTACACATACCCGAACTAAACGACGCTGTTACAGGCGAAATGCTGCAGGAAGAGGCCGACTTTGAATTTGAACCCGACACGGTTTGGGCTATAGATCGCAACACAGCTGTACAAACTATAAAAGTTAGCCGTTCGGGGGTAGTGCTACTCAACAACAGGCAGCTCCTGAACCTGGATTACGGTTGCTCTGCCGGCCTTCTGGATTCTCCGATCAAAACCGAAAGTGTAACGTACCCGTTAGTAGTGGCTCCTTGGTCGCATTTCTGGGGAGCTTATTACGATTACATTATGTACGTAGTAGCCAAGCTTTGCCGCATCGAGCAAGTGTACGGACCCGAGATCTGGCAAAAAGCAAAAGTGTGTTACCCGCTCTTTCAGACTGCTTACGAAAAAGAATTCCTCCGAAAACTGAACATCCCGGAAGAAACTGTGCTGGACACCCGAACCAACTGGAAACAGGAAATACAGGCTGATCGTGTAATTGCAGGCAACAACCAGGTAGAATACATCCCAACTGCTGCCGACATTGCCCTGCTACGGAAACGCTTTTTACCGGACCTTGAAAAACCTATTAAAAAACGCAGGTTATACATTGCCCGAGCAGGCCGCCGCAAAGTAACCAACGAGGCAGAATTATTGCCTGTACTTAAAGCATTTGGTTTTGAGTTTATTGAGGACAGAGCCCGAAGCGTAGATGAGCAGATAAAATTGTTTAGGGGAGCAGAAGCTATCGTTAGTCCGCACGGCGCGGCCTTAACCAACCTGTTGTGGTGCGACCCGGGCACAAAAGTGCTTGAACTATTTAACCAGGGATACCGGCCAAACTACTACTTTTACCTGTGCCACGTCCTGCATATGCCTTATAACTGCCTGGTAGACAGAACCGCCAACAAGGAAAACCACTGGAGCAACACCGCTGAAGACATCTACATTTCCCCTGAAGAACTGCGGATAAAACTCACGCAACTACTGCCCTAAACTCAAACTATGGTTTATAAAAAAGCCGCTGTTACATTTCTGCAACAGCGGCTTTTTTATGCCTAATATTAAAACAAAGGCCGGTATAGTTACCGGCCTTTGCTATAGTTATAGTTACTTCTAGTTATTCCAGCACCACAATCTTACGGTTTATGGTTCCGTCCTGCAGGGTTAGTGTCAGGTTGTATAAGCCGGTGCTTAGCTTTTTGGGCTGCAGGGTTCCGCGTAACTGGCCCTCGGCGTTGGCTTTCAGTGTTTTCCGGATGATCTTTTTGCCGGTCAGGTCACTTAGTTGCACGGTTACTTCCTGGTTAGGTGTCAGTTCGGTCATCCACAGGTTCACGTTGCCGTTTTTAGCCGGGTTAGGGTACACTTCAAAGAACTTATCCAATGCATGCTCTTTGCCCGAGCCCAGCGGATTTGTACCGCAATAAGCTCCCTGCCCTCCGTTGTATTCGCTTGCAACTTCGGTTGCGGTCAGGGCGCGGTCGTATAGTTTAAACTCGTCCAGCTCGCCGTTAAAATGGTAGCCATCCCCTACTTCCAGGTAACCGATATTTATTGGCTCGGTGCCTTCAAACCCATTATCGTAGGCAATTTCGGCTTCATCTACTTTTATACCATCTATGTATAAAATGTTTTTGTTGGTAGCAGCATCGCGCACAGCCGTTACATGGTGCCAGACTCCGTCGTTCAGCTTCGGTCCTTTTTCGCCGATGTACAAGCCGTGGTGCTGGGCATCTTTCAGCATAAATATTCCATAGCCATTCGGGTCCATGCCAATCCACCAGTGCATTTGCGAGGAAGTAGCATTACGTCCGATAATCACGGAGTTACGATCTACTTTAGAGGTAGTGCGCATCCAGAAATCAATAGCGAACGGGGTGTTTTTGCCCCAGTTAAATTTAGAGCCATCCGTCAGGTTTACAGCCGAGGTATTTCCAAAAGTAGCACCACCATAAAACTTACCAGAACTTGGTGTAGGGCAATCGGTGCAGTTGGCCAGCGAGGCAGATGCAAAATCCTTGTAAGTTTTTTCGCTGGTCAGTTCATCCATACCGAAGTAGTGCGTAACGCCCGGCAAGCAGTTTGGTAAACTGATCTGGGTACTGCCGCCAACGGCTATGTTTGCCGCCCCAGTAGCATGGTAATGCACGCCATCGTCGGTGGCCTGTGCGGTAATGTTGTGCGTGCCGGCTGTAGCGCCGTTCCATACTGCCGTAAACGGCGCCGTAGACGATTCTGCAATCTGATTAGTACCTGCGTAGTAGATTACTTTGCTCCAGTTACGGTTGGTATCTGCAAACTTAACAGACAGGTTTATAGGCGCGCCTACTTCATAGCTGGCATTGTTGGCAGGCGATGTCAGGCTTACAGTTTCTATAGTTCCGCCGCTGCAATCCGGGTAAACATCCACATAATCGGTAGTGGCCAGTCCACCGGCGTCGGTTACAGTCAGGCTTATGCGGTAGAAATACGTATGGTTATCACACCCGATCGGGATAATGGTAGCCGTCGTTTCTTTCTTGTTATCGATAGGCTCGGGATGCTCGTGCTCGTTATGGTGCAGCGTGGTTTGCCAGGCGTATGTTAGCTGGTTCTCGCTGTGTTCGGTATCCGTAACAGTGGCTCGCAGGTTATATACCGAGCGTTGGGTAAGCGGATATTTGGTACCTTCGGCCGGGCTTGTTATCTCTACCTTAGGCGGAGTATTGTTCAGGATGATGGTAAGTTTGGAAGTAGCAGTAGAGCCGCCGGCATCCGTAACTTTCAGCACCACTTCAAATGATTTCATGCCTGTGCCGGTAAAGGTATGTTCCGGGTTAGCTGTAGTTGCTTTTGCCGATCCGTCTCCAAAATTCCATTCATAGGTCAGCGGTTTGCCTTCCGGGTCTGTCGATTCGCTGCCATTGAATTTAACAGTCAGCGGGCTGGAGCCAAACAGTTTATCGGCTTTGGCTACAGCTTTCGGAGGGATGTTGTCGCCGTAGTAATTTACTTTTTTAACCTGCGTGGCATAATTTATAAAGTATAGCTCGTTTGTTACCGGGTTAACGGCAAAATCAACTACGTTTACATCTTTATCAATAAAATTACGCACTGATTTCGGATTATGGTTGGCATCGAACGTAGCTACCTTTATCCAGCCGGCACCATAATCTCCGAAGAAGTATACATTGCGATACTCGGCCGGAAACTGTGTGCCCGTGTACCATACACCGCCTGTAGCAGAACTACCGCTAAACTGCGGACCTGAAACCGGCGAGCCTGCTGCCCCGATATTGATCACATCTGCTTTACCGTCTTTGAAAATACCTGTGCGGGAACCACCTTCGCGGTTACCCCAGTCAATGGCAGGGCGTGTGTGCACAAATGTCTGAATGCTGCTTGGTATTGGTGTTTCCCACTGGCACGGATTTCCGAAATATACATCGCCGGTTTGCTTTGGCTGATAAATCAGATCCTGGAAATAAAACAGCGGCTGGTTGCAGGTACCCTGGCCATGCAACGGGTTTGTAGCGCCTGGCTTCGCCACCTGATGATGGTAGTAATATTCCTGCTCCAGTAAGCCTTCGTATACCGGCCAGCCAAAATTCTGGCCACCTTTGGTTACCACGTTCAGCTCTTCCCAGGTTTGCCAGCCCACATCGCCCAGGTAAATTACGCCGGGGTTGGTAGCGCTGCCTGTACCTGCCTTAATGGTAAAACGAAACGGATTCCGGAAACCCATAGCCCATACCCGTGACGCAGCAGACCGTGGTTTGGAGCCGTCATAAAATGGGTTATTTGCATAGCCGTCTCCGGTTGCTGGATTTATGCGCAGTATTTTGCCGTTAATAGAAGTTGTTTGCTGTGCCCTGAAAGCACCTACGTTCTGCTCAGGCACAATAATGCCATCAGCAAGGGCTTGTGGTATAAATGTATCGGCAGGTTTGTTGGGGTCGTCTTCGTAATAGCCGTAATCTTTCCAGCCGCCGGTAGCACCATCGCCTGCCGAGAACAACAACGAACCATCTTCGCCGAAGTATAGCGAGCCTACCCCATGTGACTCATACAAAATGGGCACGCCTGAAGATTTGGTTTCGCCTACCAGTATTTTGCGGCTGGCAGGGTCTACGGTTTTGCGGCCATCTGATGTACGTGCCGTGTAGCGCGTAATGCGGCCAATAGAGGCATTATAGTATTCGTTTTTGGTGGAGCTATAGTTGGCGGTACCAAAGTTCATCAGGTGGTGCCTGTCTACAGCATAGTATAGGTAAATGTAGCCGTTGGAGTCGAAATTGGGGTCGATGGCAAAACCAAGCAACCCATGGTCGCCCCAGTCTGCAACCTCCTCGGTTATGTCTACCAGCGGAGTTGGCAGTTTTTCACCATTCTCCACGATCCATACTTTGCCACCTTTTTCCCAAACATACATACGCTTGCCATCTTTAGAGAAGGTAAGCCCGACAGCGGCGTTCCAGGCGCCGCCAATATCTTCAACAACAAAGCCGGAAGGCTGCGCCGTGGCTGTATTGCTTATAGTTGAACCAACTAAAAATAAAAAACAGGAAAAAAGTAAAGTATAGATCCAGGCTGATTTTTGCTTTTGTTTTGTGCCGTTACGAAGTAGCAGAGAGAAGCCTCCTCCGCGTTGGGTATAGTTTTTTTTCATACGTTAAGGGTAATCGTTTTACATCTATAGTTACTTAATCAGAATTTGAATTTTTACAGGGCAAACTCCTGGTTCTGAGCTGTTCGCATGCGCATTTACAGGTTTGTACTCTTATAAAATAGGATATAACTAACCTTATAACTTTGGAAAATTACGCTTACCGTCAGCTATAGTTTTATAAATCAATTAATTAGCTATATTTATATAATATATATTAATTAATATTTGTTAAGTGCAATTTTATATTTAACAAGCGATATTCATAAAAAAGAGCACTGTGTAAGGTGCTCTCTTTATAGTTTCCGGTTTTCGGTCTTTATCTGGCAACCACCAGTTTGCGGCTGATTACTTTTTTGTTGGTTGCAATTGTTATGTTGTACATGCCCTGGGTTAGTTTATCCAGGGTTTGGATGTTGAGTATCAGGTAGCCTTCCGCATCAGCGTTAAGCGATTGTTGCATCAGTTTGCGGCCAGTCATATCCGAAACTATAAGCTCTATTGGCTCGTCGGGCACCAGTCTGTTTACTTCTACTGTTACATCCTGCCCGTTGGTTGGGTTAGGGTAAACCCTGAATTCGGATGCTGTAATAGAACGGTTATCGATAATGATTGTGTTGGAGTATGTATGCGCCCCGCTTTCCTTCACAATCCTGAGCCTGTAGTACGCTCTGCCATCCAGTGGTTTTTCGTCGGTATAAGTGTAAGCGAGCCTCTCTGATGAAGTGCCCGAACCTGCTACCTCTCCTATTTTTGTAAATTCTGTTCCGTTTGCTGACCGTTCAATTTCAAAGGTTTTCAGGTTGGTCTCGTTTATAGTTTCCCATTTAAGCACCACGGTGTTGTTAATAAACTCCCCCTCGAAAAGAAGGAGATCGGTAATGGCATCGAATGTATCAGTATAGCGTTCTTTAATTTCCTGTGGGCTAAGGGCGCGGTGGAATAACTTTACTTCATCCAGGTCACCTTCGTAACGGTAACCGTTTCCGCTTTTCAGGTAGCCGATGTTTACCGGGGTTTTACTCGCAAAATTGTGCTGGAAACTATAGTTGCCTGTCGCTATCTGTTCGCCATCTACATACAGCCGGGTAGCCCCGGCGCTACCTTCGCGTACTACAACTACCTGGTGCCAGATGCCGTCGTTCAATTTAGGGCCGGTATTCCCGATCAGGTGTCCCTGGTACTCTATATCCAGTAGTTGAAAAGCGGCATTACCGTTACCATTAGCTCCCAGCCACCAGTGCGTTGGCGAATCGGAGGCGCTGCGGCCAATAAACACGCGGCCGCCGGCAGTGCTTGCCGAGCTGCGCATCCAAAGCTCTATGGTAAAGTTTTCGTTAGGGTCCCAGTTAAAGTTACTGCTTTTAATCACATCCAGGCCGCTGCTTTGCCCGTTAAAATGCTGCCCTCCGCCTACAACGCCAGTCGTTGGCGTAGGCTTTGCTTCAGCTTCGGCCGTAGCATCAGCAGGCGTGTAAAAGTCTTTGAAAGTGAGACCACTCACTTCGTTCAGCATCCAGTGATGCACCATTCCAAACTTTTCGCCTATGCTGTCTTTTACAGTTATCGTATAGTTTTGCTCTGCCTGGCCTGCGCTGTTTTTTGCCTGCACTTTTACCGGAAATTTACCAGTGGCCGCTGGCACCCATTTTATTTCGCCGGTTGATGCGTTTATAGACATACCTGCCGGCGGACTTACCAATGTAAAAGCTGGCCTTGGATTACCGGTTGCCTGCACCTGGTACAGGTACTGTTGCCCCACTACCCCATACGTTACCGGCTCAGACATAAGAGTAGGCGCTACCTGCTCGGTACCGCAATAACTGCCGGCCCCGTTGTTATAGCGTGCTCTAACTTCTACTTCTGATAAGTTACGCTGATACACCATCACCTCGTCCAGGAGGCCGTTATAGTTGGTGCCTGCATGCTTATCAAGGTAGCCCAGTGTTACCTGCGATATACTTTCGAAGGTACCTGTGTATACCTGCTTGAAGTTGGCTGTGGTGTAGCCGTCTACATAGATCTTGTTGCGTTCATTTATGCCATCTCTTACCACTACGATGTGGTGCCATTTGCCGTCGTTCAGTTTGCTTTCGCCGTTACCTATTACAGTGCCCTTATTCTGATTATCGAAAAAACTGAAAACAGCACTTCCTGATTTGTCCAGCCCTATCCACCAGGTCATGTCGGTATCGGTGGCGGTGCGGCCCATAATTACCTGGTTGCTACCAGATGATGCTGTTGTCTGGACCCAGAACTCGATTGTAAAACTGGCATTAGAACCCCACTCAAATACTGTTTTATCCTGCAATACAATGCCATCGTTGCTCCCATCAAAGCGCTGCGCTCCGGCAAACAAACCGGTAGCCGGAGCCGGGCAGTTGGTACACGTAGCATCAGGGCCACCCATTTTATCTTTATAAGTACCGGCTGTTTTTTCGTCTAAAGGGAAGTAATGCGCCATGTTGGGCGGGCACTGGGCTTTTACCTGAACTGCTGCCAATAGCAGCAACATGGTAACTATAGTTGCCAACTGCTTGGGCAGCCACACAACACCCGGCAGGGCTATGGAATTTCGGAGTAAGGTCAGGTTACTTATGCAAGCGTACCAGTAATGATGTATCATAAGTGAGATCGCTCTTTGTAAAGGGTAAAGTCGATTACGGGAAGTATAAGGCTACTTCAGTAAAAAAGTGCTCCGGGTTATGATCAGAGCCAGCTGCATGAACCGGGAAAATGAACTATAGCCAGCATTAGCAGCCAAGTATTCAAAATCCCATTTATTGGAAACTGCTTATATTACGCGGTTTGGTTTTGTAGGTTTAGGTAAGTTGTAAGATAGGCTATAGTTGTAGCACAGCGCACTCCAAACTACCAGTAATTCATTATCAATAACTTACAACAGCACTCTTGTTTATAGTTTGTTAAAATGCTGGCATCTATAGCTTGCCGCTGCTATTACCAGACTTGTAGCTGTTTGCGGTGCGGCAATGATTTAATGGCACGCAGTTGGTAAGCTAAAGTTATTTCGTTGGATGGTTTATCTATAGTTGCGGCATCAGCTATAGGCGACTCGTAGAGGTAGCTTATCTGTAGTTTGTTTAGCCTGAAACCTGCCGTAGCGGAATAAGCCTGGTTGTGGCGGTACCCGGCGCCGGCCCAGAATATGTTCTGGTAAACTGCCTTCACCTGGCCTTCTATAGTTGCTTCTTCCTGCTTATCGTACTGGTACAGGCCATTCAGCACAAGCCCCATAGCATCTGTTATATTTGTCCGGATGCCAGCTAAACCGATATGTTTACGCGCGTACAAATCCTCCATAAAAGCATCTCCTGATTTCATAAGCTTACTTTGTGTAATATCCTGCATCGCATACCCAACATAAAAGTTGCGGCCAGCCAGTGTCAGGCCCAGGTTCAGATCCATTTTGCCGGAGCGGTTGTTCTGGCCCAGCAGGCGGCTATACTTCGGGTCGTTTTCCTGGTCTACGGTCAGTTTGTTTCCGTCAAGCGACAACAGGGTATAGGTAACAGCCGAGCCCCAGCGCAACATCACATTCTCCGATAAATTTATGCCCGAACCATAGCTCAGGTTTACCTGGGTTTCGCTGTACGGCCCAAACGAGTCTCGATACAATAAAAGGCCAAGCCCATGTTGCAATGCGGTAGTTTGCTCACTCTGGTTCTCTAACTGGTAGCCTTTGCTTTTTTTCAGGTCGCTGAGGTTAAGTTCTGCTGTGGCAAAAATGGTTTTAGGGGCATCCTCGAAGCCGGTCCACTGGTTACGGTAAAGTGTTGTAAACCTGCTCCCCTCCTGCGCGGTCAGCGATGGGTTATAGAAAGTCCTGAGCTGCGAAAAATTGCCGACATATTTCCGCGTCTGGGCAGTTGCCAGTAAACTATAAAATGCCAGGAAAATCAGTAAAATATATCTTTTCATTTTGTTCTGTTATAAAACCGATACTACCCCTTTTTGCACCAGGCCGGTATCTTTTATCTGGATGATATAAAAATAGGCACCCTGTTTTACCTGCCCGTTCTTACCTTTTCCGTCCCAGCCTTTTTCAGGGTCAGTGCTATGGAAGAGCGTAATTCCGGCTCTGTCCATTACGGTAATTTCCACGGTGTTGTAAAAGCGCAGTTCCGGCACTGTCCAGGTATCGTTAATGCCATCCCCGTCTGGCGAGAATGCATTTACCAGCTTGATCTGCGCCGGTTCGTAAGGGGCCTTGGTGAGTTTAAATGTTCGTTGTATAGTGTTGTTATATGGGTCCACGCTCTGCACCCTGATGTTAAAAGCAGTGATACCTGACAACCCGCTGTTAGAAGTTAAGTGCAGCTCATTGTTAACGATGTGAAAATACGCGTTCTGCGCATCGCCTTCACCGGCTACCAAACTATAGGTAAAGTTATCGTCCTCCGGGTCCTGGGTTGTAAAAGTGCCGATAACATCGGTTGGCTGTGCGTTTGGCGTAAAACTGGTGGCGCTCAGGGTCAGGTTGGTTGGTGGCTGGTTAGGCTCTACTTCAACTATAATACTGCCTGTTCTGTTACTAAAGTTTGTGGTGCTTTCGGCCAGTTTCAGGGTGCCGGTTAAGGTGTATTTGCCAGCTACTTTAGGGTTGTAGTTGCCTTGCTGCCAGGTTACATCCAGGTAATCTTCTTCGCCGGTATTGTAGGTAACCTTAACTTTTTGTGGAAGATTTACCTTACTGAACGCAGTGTTAAAAGGCACTTTTACGGCTTCTGATGGCGTAACTGAAGCAATGTCTTTCGATACTTTTGCGACCTGCGCCGTGGCAGCTTCTCCTTTGTTAGTTGCCCTGTCTGTCAGGTATAAGGTTACGGTCAGCATACCATCTTTCAGCCCCGAAAGGTTAAGGCCGGCAATGGTAAAGGCGGCTGCAGATACAGTACCCGAACCGTTTACAGGCTCCCCACCGTTGCTGCTGCTGATGGAATAAGTATAGCTGGCGCCTACTTCGGCACCTGTTATGTTCAGATCAATGCTTTTTTCATTAGAAACGTTAACCTGCGCCACCGCAAACTTTACAGCATACCCGGCTGGGGCTACAGCATCGTATTGGCGTTTAATGATGTTGGAGGCTTCGTTTCCGTTACGGGCGGCATCCTGTGCTTTTCCTGCAGCTATACTTACTGCAACCTCCCCCTGCGCGCTGGGTGTTACCAGGATTATAAATGTCTTATCAGTTACCTTCTTAAAAGCTGACGCAGTTCCGTTGGCGACAGTAATATCGCTAACCTCAAACCCTGTGATATTCTCACTGAAAGTTATAGTTACCTCGAACGCCTGATTTGTAATTTCCGGTGCATTAGTAGCAAGTACCACAGTCGGTTTGGAAATATCGCTTTCCATTTCCAGCATGCCGGAAGCCGTGTTGCTGTTGCCAGCAAGGTCGGTTACTTTGGCGGCGGGCAGTTGCACGGTTATTTTACCGTCGGTGGTTGGTGTTATAGTTGCGGTGTAGGTTGCAGTACCTGTACTTTTCAGATTGCTTATAGCTGCATTGGTCACTATAAAATCCGTGGTGGCCAGGTAATAAACACCCTCGCTAAACGTAATGGTAACATCAAACGCAGTGTTTACCGGGCTGGCAGTTGTAGTTGTAATGGCTACAGTTGGTGCAGCCTGGTCTATAGTTACAACAAAGTTTGCGCTGGCAGCACTGGTATTGCCCATAGCATCGGTGGCGGTGGCTGTAAACGTATATGTACCGTTGGTTAGCGCAGTTGCTTCGTAGCTATACTCCCAGGTGCCGGTGGTGCTTGCTTTTACGGTTCCTATAGTTCCTTTTCCGCTTAAGTTTAAGGTTACTGTAGCATTGGCTTCAGCGGTTCCGTTTAGTTTCAGGGTGTTGTCAGATGTTATTCTGTCGTTGGTAACCGGACCGCGGTCTTCTGTAATAGCAACTATAGCTGGTGCTGCTGGCGGCGTGGCATCTACGGTCCAGGTATGTGTGGCTGGGGTGGTATCGGCATTTCCGGAGGCATCTACAGCTCTTACTTTTAGGGTATGGGTTCCGTCGGCTACATTACTTAAAGTTGCCGGGTTAGCTATAGTTGCAAAAGCAGCCCCATCCAGGCTGGCCTGGTAAGTTACGCCACTTTCATTGCTCGCAAACGAGAAGGTAGCTGTTTTACTGGTAGTAGTAGCTGGTGGCGCAGCAGTAATCTGTGTTTCAGGAGCTTGTGTATCTGTTGTTGTCAGCAGCGTTTTAACGGGGCCAAACCATACGCGGGCCATCTTATTGTATCCGTTCAGGTTAGGGTGCAGAAAATCGTACATGTCTGCGTTTTGATTGTACACAATACCTGCATCATCTGCCATGTCAACCAGCACTATTCTGTCGCCGTTGGCAATGCGGCTGTTCGCCAGTTTTACCAGATCTTCATTATACTTGGCAGTGTAGTAAGCACCCCAGTAAGCATCTTCTTCATTTGCACCACAATCGGTACATTGTTTTATAATTTGGGCTAACACAACGGTTACTTCCTGTTTCGAGCGGGTTTCGTAGGCATCCACTTCATTCAGTATCTCGTCCAGTTCGGTAATGTTGGTCGGGTAACCGAGGCTGTTTGTGCCAATGTGCAGTAAAATAATATCCGGCTTATATTTATCCAGGTAAGGGCCGCTGCCATCGTTTCCATTCTTCAGCAAGTCCCGGATATTATAGTTTTTATAGCCTCCAAACCCTGCATGATTCAGGTCCGGGGCAAAGCCATACTTCTGCTGAAAAGCCGTACTCGTGTTAGTACCCGAAACTTCACTTCCGACAAAATCAACTTTATACTTTGCGTTGGTCAGCAACTGAAACAGCTCGTTACGGTAGGCAACACGGTCTTCGCGGGCCAGGTCAGCGCTGCCCCCGTCGGTATTGGAGTCGCCGAGCGGCATAACACGGTAAACATAATTGGCTGCCCGGGTAGTTGCTGTTACTACATTACTATAAGCACTTTCCCCGCCGCCTGTCACCTTCACGCGGTAATACAGCGTTTCAGCGTTTCCTAAATTGGTATGCCGGTAGCTGGTAACACTGGCGCCAACCGTTTGCAACACCGTAAACCCCGATCCGGAAATTTTAGAATACTCCACGGTGTACTGAGAAGCATTGGCAACGCTGTTCCAGGTAATAGAAATGGTGCCGGCAACAGAAGGTGAAGCATATACCTGCGGCGCTGCAATTACAACAGTAGCCGGGGCAGTAGTGGTGTTGGCAAAACTGGTTTCAGGTAGTATAAAAGCGAAGAAAAGGCATATATAAAATAATAGGCGATGGCGCCCTGAAGAGTAAGAGTGAGGCATACGCTCTGTAAGTTATGTGCAAAATTAATGAGGTCTTTAACGACTATATTCTGCGAAGGTTATACTTTTTTAATCCTATTATATTATCATAGTGCAATTTTATTAAAACAATATCATATTCTGATACAGATATTATACGTACAAGCTTTTATTTGAGTGTACCTATATTGCACTAAAAAAATATTTCGGTTTTAGCCTAACCTTTTTTACTGATATCTATATAATAGGAGTATAAAAAAGCAGGCATCACAAACCTGTTTTTCATTACCGACAACCAGCACAATGTCTTCAGATGTGATTTCAGAAAGTTTCCAGAACACTCTTTAAGCCAGTATTATGTTATTTAACTCTACTGAATTTTTTATTTTCTTCCCGGTAGTAGTTACCCTCTATTTCCTGACCCCTTATAACAGAAGGTGGATCATACTGCTGTTGGCTAGCTATTACTTTTACATGTCCTGGAAGCCGGCTTATTCCATCATTTTGATCATTTCAACGGTACTCGATTACCTTACCGGCAGGGCAATGGGCAGGTATTCTGATGCCGAAAAACACAAGCGCAAACCTTTTCTGTACCTGTCGCTGGTTGCCAACTTATCTATATTGGCGCTCTTTAAATACTACAACTTTTTTAACGAAAGCGCCCGCGACCTGGCCCAGGGCCTGGGTATGAATTATGCAATGCCTGCTTTCGAGCTATTGCTGCCCATGGGTATCTCTTTTTATACCTTCCAGACGATGAGCTATAGTATAGATGTGTACCATGGCCGCATTAAAGCTGAAAAACATCTGGGCATTTTTGCGCTATTCATCACTTTCTTCCCGCAACTGGTGGCCGGTCCTATCGAGCGTGCCGAAAACCTGCTGGGCCAGCTGCGCACCTCTTATGATTTTGATTACGCACGGGTAGTTTCGGGTTTACGACGCATGGCCTGGGGCTTCTTTAAAAAGATAGTGATCGCTGATAACCTTGCCCTACTGGTAAACCAGGTTTACAACAACCCCACCGATTACGAAGGCTTTACGCTTATACTGGCCACTGTTTTCTTTGCCTTCCAGATCTACTGCGACTTTTCAGGCTATTCGGATATTGCCATTGGCGCGGCACAGGTAATGGGCTACAACCTGATGGAAAACTTCCGCAGGCCATACTTCTCGAAATCGATCTCTGAATTCTGGAGCCGCTGGCACATTTCACTTTCCAGCTGGTTCCGCGATTATCTGTACATACCGCTGGGTGGTAACCGCGTGGTAAAATGGCGCTGGTACTATAACCTGTTTATCACGTTTCTGGTGAGCGGCCTCTGGCACGGCGCCAACTGGACTTTTATAGTTTGGGGCGCACTGCACGGCTTCTACCTGATATTTGCTATAGTTACCGCCAAACAGCGTAATGCACTGGCCAGTGCTATAGGGCTTACCAGCCGCCCGGTGTTATATAAATGGGTACAGGTACTGACCGTATTTGCCCTGGTATGTTTTTCCTGGATCTTTTTCCGGGCCAATACAATCTCCGATGCCCTTTACATCATTAAGTATAGTGTGGTAGGCTTGGGCAATATAAGCCAGGTATTTGCCGGCATAAACCTGGAGCACCTGCTGTTTATGGACCAGGGCGCTAAAACCTTTGTGGTATCGGTAGTGGCTGTACTTATTATGGAAACCGTGCACCTGATACAGCGCAACGGCAGTGTATCGCAGCTTATCCTGAACCGTCCGGCTATAGTTCGCTGGAGCGTGTATTACATTGCCCTGATCGCGGTGTTACTTTTCGGGCAGTTCGGCAATCAGGAATTTATCTATTTCCAATTTTAAAACGATAAGGTTATGCAGAACAATGGCGTAAAAAGGCTGCTGGCAAAACTAACCTTGTTAGGGCTTCCATTCATCGTCTGGCCTTTGCTGGAGGCAACCATATTGCCTATCGATACTTTTACTTTCCGCATTTGGGAGGCTATTTGTGTAAATAAAGTGCGCATTATGTCGGGGCCATTTTACCCTAACCAGCACATGGTAATGGAAGAAGAAGGAGAACTGGCACCACACACCCCGTTTGCCACCAAACGCAAAGTTGAATGGTTTACAGATGAGTATGGCTACCGCAACCGCGACTCGAAATGCGATGTGTTACTTATAGGAGATTCAAACATTACCGGCTCCAAACTATCGCAGGAAGAAACATTGGCCGAGGTACTGGAACGCCAGTTGGATAAAGACGTATATGCCTTTGCGCCGGCAACCATGAACCGTTTTCTGGCTACAGACCGCTTTATAAAAGATGCCCCAGAAGTAGTGATCGTATCGAGTATAGAACGCCGCATACCTGAACTGCCGGCCGTAGGCGCCAATGGCTTCGACTCCAAAATCCGCAACTATACCGGTAACCTGATCAACTCATCGCCTGTGCTTACTTATGCCGCCATTACTGCCGATCGTATCTCTAAACTTGGTTTATACCACCGCACGCTGGCAAACCTAAACAGGCAGTTTGGCAAAAAAGATTATGTAGCCTATAATAACGAATTTTTCATAGAAGGCGAGATAGCAAACCGCGACTTTAGCGAAGCAGAAGTACAGCAGATGGCCGATGTGCTGGAAGGCTACAAAAATGCTGTAGAAGAACGGGGCATCCGGTTTATGTTTATGCCGATACCTAACAAAGAAAACATATACTATAAACTGTTGCCCTCCCAGAAAAAGCCCGACTTTTTACCAAGGCTGTTTGCAGAACTGCATAAACGCAACGTAGAGGTAATAAATATTCAGGACGCCTTTGAGCAACTATACCAGCAGAAAAATGTGCCGCTGTTTCCGGTGGATGACGCGCACTGGAACGAAATAGCTGTAAAGGTAGCATCTGAAAAAGTATTGAAACATATAGATGATGTACAAACACCTATAGATAAAAAAGACCCCAAATACCTTGTTAATTATACACCCCAGGCTGCAACTAATCAGTAGTATACGTAACCAGAACTGAGACGCAGCTTTAACAAACTGAACCGATGAACATTAAAACCCTCTATACAAAAAGCACCAGGAAAGCTGGCAAAATATTAGGCCGCTTTGTGCCTTATAACACCCGCTACAAACCTGCCGGCGTATGCCGCCTTACGCCCGAGAACATGGCCACCATGAAGCCGAGCGAAGTGAAAGTACACACCATCTATAAAGATGCTGTTACCACCCTCGATATTTCGGACGAACTATACGCAGCCTGCAACGCCTACTGGAAACCCGAAAAAAGTGTAACTACCACCTACTTGGTTGTAGAAGTCCCCAATGGCCGCATCCATACCGATAATGAGTCGAGCGTGTCGGTGATTACACAGTATAACAGAGTAGTCGAAAATGTATCTCTGAGCCTGACGCAGGGTAAAGTAACGGAGCCAAACCTTAACAATATTTTTGAGCAGCGCTTCTTCTCTACCCCGGTTAAGTTTAATGGTACGGTGTTTTCGCTGCTGACGGGTGGAGCAGGTATAAACAACATCAGCCACTGGTTTTTAGATGTGTTGCCCCGACTGCATTTATTGCGCGAAAGTGGATTATATGATAAGATTGACTGGTTTCTGGTGCCAAGCCTGAAGTATGACTACCAGTTGGAAACATTAGAGTTGCTGGGCATGCCGAAAGAAAAACTGATTGCCGGAGACAAGTTTAACCATATAGCCGCTGATTGCATTGTAGCCTCTACTGCCCCGCGCGGAAACCATACGTTGGTACCAAAATGGCTTTGCGACTTTATCCGAAACTCTTTTGTACCTGCTGCCAAAGCAAAGGCACCTGTAATAATGGCCCCTGAAACACCACTTATCTACATCAGCCGCAGCGACTCTAAAGTACGTAACATCCTAAACGAGAATGAGCTTGTTAGTGCCTTACGCATGGAAGGCTTTGAAAACGTGATTTCCAGCAAACTAAGTATACTCGAAAAGATAAGCCTTTTCTCGCAGGCACGCGTAGTGGTTTCGGCTACCGGCGCCGGTCTTATCAGCATGCTTTTCTGCAAACCGGGTACACGCATCATCGAGGTGTTTAACGAAGGCTTTGTAGTAGAACCGTTCTTCGATATTGCCGGCAAAGCAGACCTGGATTACGATTACGTGATCTGTAAAGGCAATGGCAAAGTAACCAACATGGCCCAGGGCCAGACCCGCCACTTTAAAGTAGACGTAGAACAAATAATGCAGACCGTAAAGAAGATGAAGGCCGTTAAATACGTTTACCAGACAGCGTAATTTTACCTGACCGAATCTGAAATTTTACCTGAACAGCTGCTTTTTGGGCAGCTGTTTTACTGAAACCCAACTATAAACTATAGCTACAGCAATTAAATCCGCTGCTGGTTTACCCTTAGTAACACATGTCGAAATCTATTGCTTTTTACCTGGCCGACCAGAACCCGCACCGCGACAGGAGCCTCGGTATTACTAGCATTACCAAAACTCTAATTGGTGGCCTGGCAGAGTTGCCAAACTATATCCTTTCGCAAATCGTTTCGCAGTCGTCGTTTACCTATGATGATGCCCGTATACAAAAGCATACATTACCCTGGCGTACCGATAACAGCAAGATACAACGCCTGTTAACTGATAACCTGCACCCATTATATCTGCAAAAAATACCTGCCGATATCTGGTTTTACCCCAAAGGCTACCTGCCCTATTTAACAAAGCCCAAAGGCATAACGGTTGGTTTAATGCACGACACGCTGCTGCAACATTATGCTGATAAATACCCGCAGTTTCGGTCGAAGGCAGATATGGCATACTGGATCAACATCCTGAAAACAAGCATGAAGAAGTGCGATTATGTGCTGACTGTAACCGAAAACGCTAAGAAGCAGATAACGGATGTGTGCGACAGGTATAACATTCCGCGCCCGATTATACATGTAACCTACGAAGCTTCTGATTTTGAGACTTTAGAGCCAAGTAACTTTAAAGATAAAGGCAACTACGTTATTCACCTGGCATCTGAGCAGCCACACAAGTGTACCTTGCCATTGCTTAAATTCTGGAAGCAACTCTCCGAAACACGCAAAGACCTGCCCGACCTGCATCTGATCGGAAAGATTTGCCCGGAAAGTAAAAAGCTCGTAGCCAGCATGAAAGGTATCGTGCAGAAATCTCATTTGCCGGAAGATGTGTTTGTGGATGAAATACGCAAAGCCCGCGCGCTGTTGTTCCCGTCCGAGTCTGAAGGCTTTGGCTTGCCTGCCATAGAAGCATATTACCTGAACACACCTGTTGTTTTTGTAGAGGGAACTTCTGTAGCCGAAATCATGGAAAAAGACACTAAAGCCGGTGAGTTCAGCTTAAGTTCGTTCGACTCGTTTAACAAAGCGCTGGATAATGTGCTGAGTTTGACACCAGAAGAGATTTCTGAATCAAGAGAAAAACTATTGGACAGGTTCTCTAAAAAGCGTTACCTGCAAGCTGTAGATAAGGCCCTGGCTTCTATAAATTAAAAGTAGACTTCATAGTGTCTTTCACACCTGTCGGTGGCTCGCTACGTAGCTAAATAGACGCTCACAGGTTTTAAAACGCTGTGAGGTCTTTCGCTACTTGCTATACTTTGCGATCGCTACTTTCAGATCTTCGGGCGTACCCATATCCAAACAGCTGCCTTCTGAGAAATAATCCGACTGCACTTTTAAGCCTGCAACTATAGCTGCTTGAACCACGGTTCCCATCGGAATTTCTTTAAGCTCGCCAAGTTTAAATCTCGGCTCTGCAGCCTTAAGGTATTGGTGCATAAATTCGGTAAAGGCTGGTGACCAGACAGCAATGCACCAGGCTTGTGTCAATTCAGATTTTTCAGGTTTGGGAAGTATAGCTTTTACGTTACCGTCTTCGTCAGTTTCTACCATGTCCCATTTATGCGGATGCTCTACTTTAAACAAACCTAAAACTATAGCTGCATCGGTTTCCTGTCGTTTATTAAGCAGCTTTACAAATACACTCTTCGGCTCAACTATGATATCCGGGAAGCCAAAAGCTATAGTTTTATCCTTTACAAAACTATAACTTTGGTCTACAGAGAAAGGTGTGCCATACGGTCGGTTCATCAGCAGATAAGCGAAAGCCATGCTATAGTTACTGCCATCGCTAAAATACCCCGGTATATCCCATTTGCCATTGCGTACTATAAAATAGACCTGCTCCGCTCCTGCCTCCCGCATCAGTTCCAGCAAATACTCGGACACCACTTTAGGTGTTCCATCAGTTTTGCAACCAAGCGGGTAAAGCTCCTTACTGAAAGGCATCTGCCCTAACCTGGAACCCAGGCCCGCCGCCGGAATAATACCAACTATAGTTTGCTTCATGGTTTATAGTTTAGCTTTTTCTAGTAATGTATTAACCTGCCCCTCCAAGGAATGGAATTTCACACTCTATTTGCTGGCACGGATCTGTGATCCGTGACTTACTATAATAGTGGATCTATGATCCACTGGGCCAGAGGCCCAAACTATAGTTCGTCACGAGCGAGGACGTTCGCGCCATGGTATACCACCTAAGCTTCAAACAAAACATCCCGACGAGTTTATACTTGCCGGGATGCTTCAGTTTATAGTTTGTGTGCTTATACCTCTGTCAATGATTCACTTTTACCGTAAACGCTTTTCAGGATCTGCTCTTTTTCGGCATTATCTGTTGCGTTAAAGTAACGGCGCTGAAGAGCTACCAACTTATCAACCAAACGGCCTTCCGGTAACACTACATCATCGTACGTCAACACCTGGTCTTTTGGTATGTCACGCTTCAGTACACAGCCTTCGGCTACGCCAATTGGCAGCAGGTTTTCAGCTATAGTTGTGTCTGCGTTCTCGCATAAACCATAGGTCATGTAGTGGCCGATACCGTCTACAACTTGTCCGGCTTTCAGGTCTATTTTGGCAGCTGTTACAACCTCTACGGTTGGTGCGCCAATCGGAGCAAGTGCAGCATCGTTAAACAATACAGCACGCGCTACAGTACTTGGCACTTCAAAGTGGCACAGGTGGTATGGCGTGTAGAATAAATATAACGGACCTTCACCCAGTTTATAAAGGTTCAGGTAATGCTGCTGAATCGGGTTATCGTGCGTGCCCAGTACAAATACGCCCGGTCCTGGCTCCGCTCCTACTACATAATCTACTATACCCGGGCCGTTTGTCAGATCTTCCAGCGGATACAGATCTTTAAAACAGTCTTTCAGAGATGTGCCGCTTGGCACAGTCGGGCCATGCATACCACGCTTGGCTACGCGCATACCAGTTCCGTTGGCAACTATAGCCTGCTCAAATGATATCTTGCTACCATCGGCAAACGAGGTAACCATAGATGGCTGCTGCCTCCATTTCTCGGCAAAACCTTTCTGTGTAGTTGGGTTTCGGTACGGGTCGTGCAAGCCTTTAATGTTACCACAAAGCACCGGCTTCACACCAAGGCCTTTCACAAAGCGGTACAGGTTCATGATCACACCCGGCTGATCGCCATCGGCGTTGGTGAATACTACACCTGCTTTATCAGCATATACTTTCAGGATCGGGCCAACAGTACCATCCACTTCCGCATTCATCATAATGATGTGCTTTCCGTTTTCGATGGCGCGCATGGCTACGTTTGTACCGAACTCAACGGCTCCGGTTACTTCAATAATGGCATCAATGCCTTCGGCTTTGCAAAGCAGCATCGCATCGTCGGTAATGCTATGCTTGCCGTTACGGATGTTCTCTTCCAGTTTCTCAACAGAGGCTACTTCTTCTACACCGGTTTCTATTTCGGCTTCGGAATAAGCTCTTTTTGCTTTAGAGAGGTCGCGGTTTGCAATGGCTACCAGCTCCATGCCCTGCACATATTTGCAGATCTGTAGCGCGATGCCGCGGCCCATAAAGCCGGCACCAACCATGGCAACTCTGACAGGGTTATTTTCTGCGTGACGCTTTGCCAGCGCACTATCAACTATAATCATTTTATACTTTAATTAAGGGTTATAAGACGGAAAGCCGCCGGTATTATACCAGCAGCTTTCCTTCAGTTTCTTTAGTTACTTCTTCAAAATCAGGGGCGGCCTGGTCTTTTTCAGAAATAACAACCGGCTCAATCGGCCATTCAATGTTAAAAGCAGGATCGTTCCAACGGTAGCCACGCTCAGCGCCCGGCGTATAGAACTCGGTTACATTGTACGTTACATCAGTGTTATCTTCCAGTGTAATGAAGCCGTGGGCAAAACCTTCCGGCACAAACAGCATTCTATAGTTGTCGGCTGTCAGCTCCACGCCAATCCATTGCTTATAAGTTTCAGAATCCGGGCGCATGTCGATAATCACATCGTAGATAGCACCGCGTGTGCAGCGTACCAGTTTGGTTTCTTCGTTCGGGGCAAGTTGCATGTGCATACCGCGCAGTGTACCTTTCTTTTTGTTATAAGATACGTTCGCCTGGCGGATGTCATTTGTTAAGCCGAACTCTTCGAATTCTTTCTGGCAAAACGAACGACCAAAAAAGCCACGCTCATCTTCCAGTCTTTTAACATCAATTATATAGGCGCCTTTCAGCTTAGTTTCAGTAAATATCATCAGTAAAGTATTAAGCGATCTCTAATTCGGTTTCTTTGGCTACTTTGGCAGTGCTGCGGTTCCACTGTAGCTGCTCGTTAATGGCATTTGTTTCCTGCAATTGGTTCAGCACTTTCAGGCGCATTAACAGCGAATCGCGGAAGTTTCCATCCTTAAAGCGCATTTCAGTTAAGCCATCTCGTAGCTCCTGAATAGCCTGCTTTAGCGATACCTGTGGCTGGTGGTTTGGTGCCAGTGCCTTGAACTTGTCGAAGTTTACGCGGTACGAGCGTTTGTCCGGCGCAGCTTCCAGGTTTACAGAAACTTCGGTGCCCGGAATAACTTCGGCAACAGCCTGTGCCAGCTCTTTTACCTGGTAATTCCACTCGTTACTACCGGCGTTTACCGCTAAAAATTCACCGCCGTTATCTGGTGTTCTGGTTATAGCCCACTCAATTGCGCGTGCCATATCTTTTACGTGGATCAATGGTCTCCAAGGGCTGCCATCGCTAAGTATAGTTATCTTGCCCGTAGAGATCGCACCAGCCACGAAGTCGTTCAGAACTAAGTCCAGGCGTAATCTGTCGCTCATGCCACAGGCTGTTGCAAAACGCAGGCAGGTTACGGTAAAGCCATCGCCGGCAAGTGGAGCCAGTTCTTTTTCAGAAGCTACTTTAGAGCGGGCATAAGCTGTTAGCGGATTAAGCTCAGATTCTTCAGTTTTAGCCTGTTCCGATGCCGCGCCATACATGCTGCAGCTCGACGCAAATACATAGTTCTTAACGCCGGCAGCTTTCGCCATTTCAGCAATTCTGATGCTTGATCTATAGTTTACATCCAGTGTTACTTCTTCAAACTTGTTACCCATTGGGTCGTTGGAGATAGCCGCTAAATGCACTACAGCATCTACGCCTTCCAGCACATCGGCAGGCATGGTGCGCACGTCGCCAAACAATTGCTGATCCAGTTTGCTCTCTGGTAAGTAAGGTGCATTCGTAAGGCTGGTGGCAAAATAGGCCATGTCATAGCCCACAAGTATAGCATCCGGGTAAGTAGCGCGCAGCTGGCTAACTACGCCAGGGCCTACATAACCCATATTTCCGGTTATTAATATCTTCATCTGTAAAGGGATTTAAAAGTATAGTTGAGGAAGGATTTCTTAGTTTACAGCTTTAGAAAGCATCTTTTGCCATACATTCCATGGCGCCTGGTTTTTCTGCCATAGTTCTTCCAGCACATGCTTGTCGCGCAGGGTATCCATTGGCTGCCAGAAACCGGTGTGGCGATAAGCAGATAGCTCGCCTTCTTTGGCTAACTGTTCCATTGGCTCACGCTCCCAGGTTGTGCTATCGTCTTCAATATAGTTAAGCACCTCTGGCTCCAGCACGAAAAATCCACCGTTAATCCATGGCATTTCTCCACCTGTCGGTTTCTCCTGGAACTGGTTGATCTTGGTTGCATCTGAAGCAAGGTTGAAAGCTCCGAAACGGCCTGGCTGCTGCACGGCAGTAAGTGTAGCCAGTGTTCCCTGCTCTTTATGGTATTTTATGGCTTCTGCAATATCTACATCACTCACACCATCGCCATAAGTAAGGCAGAAGGTTTCGTTACCAATGTAGTCTTTCACGCGCTTCAGGCGGCCACCAGTCATAGTACCTTCGCCGGTATCTACCAGCGTTACTTTCCACGACTCTGTGTTGTTACGGTGTACTTCCATGCTGTTTTTGCGCATGTCAAATGTTACATCAGAATTGTAAAGGCAATAGTTGGCGAAGTATTCTTTGATCATATGGCCTTTATAGCCGCAGCAGATTACGAACTCATTTATGCCATAGTAAGAATATATTTTCATGATGTGCCAAAGGATCGGCTTACCACCAATTTCGACCATAGGCTTAGGTCTTACGCCACTTTCTTCGCTAATTCGGGTTCCGTAACCACCAGCAAGTATAACTGCTTTCATAAAAGTAAGGGTTTTATTAGGTTGAGATTCAGATGACCACTGCTGCCTTATGTTATCTGTTCATGCAGCTTTTGTTGCGGTCGGTAATTGATACGGCAATAGCTATATTTTGATGTATTAAATTTTACTTTTTTTACAGCTCTTTTTTTCATGCAGCTGAAATAACTGCTTCTACATGCTCAGATGCATATTTTTTAGAGGCATAGAATTGCATGGAGGTAACCACACAGGTTTGTTTGGGATAAAGAATGGCACTGTTATTTCGGCGGGAGTGGCACAGCTTGGTATAATACCGGAAAACGTGCGTCCGGTAGTGGCTATAATTGCATTTATAACGATAATAGTGTTCTATGTAAGTGCCATACTTCATCTTACACGTTAAGGTATTACATTTTACCCGCTCACAGACTCCTGCCCGGGGTTTTTGCCAGCCATGCGCTGCACTATAAGCTTTAAAGCCAATGCCACAAACACGCTGTTGGTTACTAAATAGCGTTTCCAGAGTCGTTTTGGCTCCTGTACTAACCTGTATACCCATTCCAGGCTCAGGTCCCGTGCCCATTTTGGCAGGCGCTTTTCAAGGCCGGCAAAGGTCATGTACGCCTGGCCTACACCCAGCATACAGGCATTAACTCTACCTTTATGTTCGGCCATCCAGCGTTCCTGTTTCGGGCAGCCCAGGGCTACAAAAACCAGGTCGGGGTTGGCTTCATTTATTTTATCAACTATAGCGGCATCTTCGGCGGTTGTCAGTTTCCGGAAGGGCGGCGAATAATAACCGGCAATTTTTAGCTCCGGGTGTTTTGCCGTGGCAGTTGTTACTACGGCTTCCAGTACCTCGTCGGTAGAGCCATAAAAGTATACCGATTTACCCCGGGCAGCTGCCTGTTGCAAGAGTGCCGGCAACAGGTCCATGCCTGCTACACGGTCCTGCTGCTGCCCGTATAAAAGTTTCATTAGCTTGGAAAGGGGGCCTCCGTCCGGGCTGGCCACATCCGCATTGTTCAGTATCGTATTAAAGTCTTTGTCTTTGTAGGCTTCTACCAGCATGTGCACGTTGGCAAAACACACGTAACTCGACTTTTTGTGTTCACTCAGCCAGAACACCTGCTCAACAAAATTTTTAAAAGAACCCGCCGTAATATCAGCGGTAAGTAACCTGCGTTTTAATTGTAAGGGTGGTGTTGTGGCAGGCGTAGTATAGGTATCATTAGTAAGCATTTTTTTCGCCTTTTATCATATTCCAAACGGTCAGGAAAATAATTTTCATGTCCATCATAAAACTCCAGTTCTCCATATATTTCACATCGTACTCTACGCGTTTTTCCATCAGGTGTACTTCCTTGGTCTCGCCGCGGTAGCCGCTAACCTGTGCGTATCCGGTAATGCCCGGTGTTACAAAGTGACGCATGTTGTATTTTGATATAACTTTTGAATAATGATCGAGCTGCGAAACCAGGTTCGGACGAGGCCCAACCACTGACATATCGCCCAACAGTACGTTAAAGAACTGTGGTAGTTCGTCTAAATTAGTTTTGCGCAGGAAACGACCTATTCTGGTAATGCGCGGATCGTTTTTAGTTGCCTGTAACTCAGTCTGGTTATTTACAAACATGGTCCTGAACTTGTAGCACACAAACAATCTGTTCTTTTTACCTGGACGCAGTTGCTTAAAGAAGATCGGCCCTTTAGATTCCAGCCTGATCAGAAGTGCAATGATTGGCAGCACAACCGGGAAAATAAGCAGGATAACAGCCATAGAGAAAGCGATATCAAACACACGCTTAACTGCCCTGTTGGTAACCTGCTCCAGCGGCTCTTTGCGCACGCTCAGCATCGGGATGTTGTGGTAGAAGTACAGGTTAAGGTCTTTCTGAACTATAGCACTGAAGTCCGGCACGATACGGAAGTATAAGAAGTTATCGTCGCAGAAAGCAGTCAGTTCATCTACCTGCTCTTTATTGTTCAGGGGCTTGGTGTAGTAGATCTCGTCGATGCTGTGCTGCAGGCAATATTCCTGTAGATCAGCTTCCGAACCTTTTACCAAACTATAGTATGGACTGTTCACATCGGCTTCGTCGTCGAAAAAGCCCATAAACTTGGCACCAGGGTTTTCGTCGTTGCCGAAGGTGTTGTACAGGTTAATGGCTGCCTGGCCGCTACCCACTACTACAAACCGCGAGTACGCCATATCTGACTTGGTAAAATAACGGCTCAGTTGCATAAACAGCAATCGGCTAAACCCGATCAGCATGGCTGTAGACAGGTAAGTATAAAGCAGCAGCAAACGTGAGATTTCCTCGAGGTTGAAGATTACGATGCAGCTGGCAAGTATAAAGGCATGCAGTACGAAGGCGTTGATCAGGTTAGCAAGCTTTTTACCGATTGGCAGAAAACCATCTATCCGGAAAACGAAATTGGAAAAGCCGGAAACGATCCACCAAACCAGGGCAAACAACACAAAGAAAATGCTGTACTGGTGGTCCAGTTCTATAGTACCATACCTGAAAAGATTTGATAAGTTAAATGAAAGGGCGATAAGGGCTACGTCTAAAATCAACAGAATAATCCTGTTGAAACTGTGGTAATGCTGATATTTATTCATTTTTGAAACGCTGTAAAATTTTAACCATAAACACTTTGGTCTTTTCACCGACTACTTTGCTGCATGCTGTTACTGGCTGCATGCGTTCCAACTTCAAATCCGGCATCTCCGGAAGGTTTAGGTTTACTCGGTAAAACAGTTAATTTGTGAACTATAGAAATTACCTGGGGAGATATGTGCTGTTGCCAGTTAAGCAAGTATACCTTTCTCCAAGCAGTCTAAATTACGGGTGTCGTTTCCGAATGGTTTAGTGTTTTATTTATATTTATTAAAAAATTGAAATTGATAAATAAATGAAACTTCATATATCTAAACATACCTATATTAATCAATTAAGGCATTTTAAGCTATAAATTATAGCATAACACAAGGCGTGACGCTGTTTTCAAGCTATATCAACCAATTGTATTTTTCAATGCACATAGCAAATAAATGGTCACTTTAGCTATCAAACTATATTCAATGTTGCTGCCAGTAGCACTTACTTTTACTCAAAAGCAAGCGTCCAATTAAGGATGAGACCGGGATAGAAAGGAAGAAGATGTGCAGGGGAAGGCAGACTCGATTTGAACGGACTTTATTTTTATTATTTCCGCAAGGTGCGCTATTACGCTTACCTGAAAGTTTTACTGCAATAATACAATCACACAACTATAGTTCACACTCATCAACAGCGCTACAATCCTATCTATAAGCTAACAAAACTATAGTCGCCTTAAAATCAAAATCGGATTGCAACAAGGCTACAAATACTTAATTTTCACGAGTGTATTAAATTTTAAGTATGATATTAAACTTATTATTTTTTAATTTGGTTAGTCAGACATCACAAATAGCAACTATAGCTACAACTTAGTTATATTACAATTTGAGAGATGTTTTAAATACAGGAATTAATTATACTTTTTCCTGCAACCGAATACACGTGTCAGCTATAGTTTCGGGTGACACTATAGTACCGGGATTGACTTTATGGCTGTAAAAAGCGACAAACTATACCGGCTATTACTACTACAAGCACAAATCAGGCAGCCTTGCCCTACTTTGTCTCCTTAATTTTTAATGCAATAAATAATCTGCTTCTGCAATAAACTTTACAACTTTTAGCCAATGCAGCCAATACATTTAGGCAAACGTTTGCCTTTGCTCCTCCTGTTTTTCGGGATGTGGTGTAGCAGCGCCTTTGCCCAGGTTTGTCAGCCTGTTATCACTACCCCGCAAGGAACCTCACTTTGTACAGGCTCTGCTGTTGTTTTGCAATCTTCATCGGCAAAAAGCTATACCTGGTCTACGGGCCAAACTTCAGCCAGCATTACCGTTACCAAACCGGGCACTTACTGGGTTAAAACAACAAATGAAGATGGCTGCGAAGGCACTTCTGAAACAATAACTATAGCCGGTGCCCCCGATGCCAGCATCATCGACCCCGAATATCCGGAGCTTAATTTTACGTATTGCAGCTACTCCAGTAGCTCATCAGGGTTTAAGTTTACCCTGAACATCGAGAACACCTCTACTACCAAGGAAACCAACAAAGAATACCACGTTAGCTGGGGTGATGGCAAAACGAGCACCTATGGCAAAAACTTCGAGAAGGCTACCCACACCTATACTGCCGGCGGCGGTTACGATATTGTACTAACTGTTGTAGGCGAAAATGGCTGCACTACTACCACAACCAAGCGCATGTTTGTGGGCAGTAACCCTGGTTTGGGTATTTCCAGCGATGGTAACAACACGCAATGTGCACCTGCTACATACAGATTTAAGATAACCGGCGTAGAAGGAAACTCACCGGAAACCGTTTATACATTCCAGTTTGATGATGGCACCCCAGCCATTACTTACAAGCACAGCGAGCTGCCAGCCGACCGCTACATAGAGCATACTTTCAACGAATCATCTAAAGACACGGAATTTGGTTTTACCTTAACCGGTTATGCTAAAAACCCATGTAGTTCGTCGCGGGCTACGTTCTCTGGCATCCGTATTTCCAAAGGCCCGGAAGCGGATTTTGCACTTGGCTCTGAGTCGTTGTGTGTTAACCAGCCTATTGCCTTACAAAACCTTACCAAAAGCGGTTACGATGCGACCAACAATACTGAAAACTACCTGAGCGAATGGACCATAGAGCCTGCTGAAGGCTGGAAATTTGTATCGGGTACGGCTACCTCTAAAAGCCCAAAAGTTGTTTTTACAAAGCCTGGTAAGTATAAACTGGTACTAGTTGTAAAACCACTTGACCCTAATACCACCTGTGCGGTAAGCTCCAAGGAAATGGAGATAACTGTTAATGAGCCTCCTAAAGCGGATTTCACGTTACTTCCCTCCTCTTCGGATAACTGCACGCCAACAACATATAAAACCCAGAATACATCTGTAGGTGATGGCGTAAGGTATACCTGGCAGGTACTTCCGGCTGAAGGCTGGGGTTTTACCAACGGTACCAATGCCACCTCGGAGAATGCTGAATTTAACTTTACAAAAGCCGGCGACTATACTATAAAACTTGTAGCAACTAACGAATGCGCGCCTGCCAGTACAAAAGAAGAAAAAGTAACGATACGCAGTAAACCTGTTGTTACGCTGCCCGCCAATGCCGTGTATTGCGGTCCGCAAACTATAGCATTTACCGCAGCCAATGCCGCACATACACCAACTTACGACGCGCAATCCGGAACTATAACCGGCTACAAATGGACCGTAACTGGCGGTGCCGTTGCCTTTGAAGCTGGCGATGCAGCCAGTGCTAACCCAACTATAAAATTTACCGAAGCAGGCTTATATACTATTAGCGTAGTAGCTATAAATGAGTGCGGCGAGTCTGAACCGGCTATGCAGCAGATTAAAATAGATGCTTTGCCGGAAGTAAAAGCGATAGCCGCAACAGCAGAACTTTGCCTGGGAGCCAGCACAACTATAACTGCTTCGGGCGCCGATACTTACACCTGGTCATCAGCTGAAGGACTGAGCGCAACTACCGGAAGCATCGTTACTGTTACACCAACTAAAACCACTACTTATACAGTTACCGGTAAAAACACTACCACCGGCTGTACAAACACCACTACCGTTACAGTTATTGTTAACGAGCCTCCGAAAGTAGAAGTAAAAGCTAGTGTTAAGGAGATCTGTGTGGGTCAGGGCCAGGCTATACTTTCTGCTACAGGTGCTGATCGGTATGAGTGGTCTCCGGTTGCAGGTTTAAGTGCAACTACCGGTGAGCAGGTTACAGCCACGCCAGCCCAAACTACAACTTATACCGTAATTGGTTACGATGATAAAACCGGCTGCAGCACAACACAGCAACTAACTATAAAAGTTAACCCGCTACCTGTTGTTAGCGCAGGCCCGGATCTTATAGTTTGCAACAAACCGGTAGCCACCAAACTGCAGGGCAGCCCGGCAGGCGGAACCTGGAGCGGCCAGCATGTAACAACAGATGGCACATTTACTCCGCCAACTGCAACCGGCAATTACACCTTAACCTATACTTACACCGACCCGAATGGCTGCAGCAACTATAGCACCATGCAGGTTACTGTTAACGAAGCTCCAATCGCTGATGCCGGACAGGATATTACAGTTTGTTTGAATAGCGGCAGCTTCGCCCTGAAAGCAAGCCCTGCGGGTGGCACCTGGAGTGGTTCGCAGCATGTTACGACACAAGGTACCTTTACACCGGCTGCGGCAGGCACCTTTACCTTAACCTATAGTTACGGAGAAGGCAGCTGCGCCACTTCGGACCAAGTTATAGTTACCGTTAACGAATTGCCTACTGCCCCGAAAGTAGCTGCTGCAGAAACACTTTGCCCTGGCTTTAGCACTACCCTGCAGGTACAGAACCCGGTTGGTAAACTGGCCTGGTACAATGCTGCAACTGGCGGGAAACAGTTAGGCGATGGCCCAACTTTTGAAACTCCTGCCCTGCAAACCACTACTACCTATTATGTTGAAACCACGATAGAAGGTGGCTGTACCAGCGTGCGCACGCCTGTAAAAGTTACGGTTCGTCCGGCCACGCCGGCTCCTACTGTAGCACCTGTTATCCTTTGCGGCCCGGGCAGCAGCGCTACATTGGTAGCACAAGGCAATGCCACCGTTTACCAGTGGTTTGATGCAGCAACTGGCGGTACCATGCTTTTCGAAGGCCGTTCATTTGGGATTGCATCTGTTAACGAAAGCAGAACATACTATGTGCAGGCAGTTATCGAAGGGTGTATCAGCCCGAGAACGGCGGCAACTATAACTGTGCTGGATGTTATCAGCAACAATACCATTACACCTGTTGCTGAAATATGCGCCGGCCAGACACCTGATCTGCTAACTGGCTCAACTCCTGCAGGCGGCGACAACAACTATAGTTACTACTGGGAAAGCAGCACCAAATCAGCTACCGACGGTTTTAGTAAAGTGGAAGGCGCAACTACTAAAGACCTGCAGCCGGGAGCACTTACAACTACAACCTGGTACCGGAGGGTGGTATCATCAGGGGTATGTTCGCATATTTCTGAACCGGTGAAAGTAAGTGTAACACCTGTTATCGCTAACAATACCGTTACCGAAGATGCTACTTATTGTATCGGGAGCGAGATTGTCCAACTAAACGGCAGCCAGCCAAGCGGTGGGAACGAAACCTATACTTACCTCTGGGAAATGAGCACCACGGGCGAGAACGGAATTTATATATCGGCAACAGGAAACAACGCAGCACAGCACTATAGCCCATCAGCAGTAGAAGAAACTACCTGGTTCCGCAGAAAAGTTATGTCGGGCACCTGCCAGGTTAATATTAGCCAGCCTGTTAAGATCACGATCTACGAACCAATCACGAACAACACGATTACCGGGGAGCAAACAGTTTGTGCCAACGCTATTCCGCAGGTACTGGAAGGCAGCCAACCAGAAAAAGGAGATGGCAACTATAGCTACCGCTGGTACATGAGCAACGATGGCGAACACTTTACACTTGCTACAGGCCAGAACAATGGTATAAACTACAAAGTAGGTGCCCTTACCGGAACTACCTGGTTTAAACGCGAAGTAACAGGTGGGCCGTGCGGCGTCAGCACCAGCAACAGCATCAAAATACAGGTTAACCCGGTTATCGCCAACAATAGCATTTCTAAAGACCAGGTAATCTGTTTCGGAACGGAAGCGGCTACGCTTAACGGCACACAACCTACCGGTGGCGATGCTACTTATACTTTCCGTTGGATGGTGAGCACAACCGGGGCCAACGGCGCATATACTCCGGCAGCAGGCGTAAACAACGAGGCCAACTATACACCAGGCGCGGTACAGGAAACAACCTGGTACAAGCGTGAAGTGGTATCGGGTACCTGCGTGGATATTTCCCCAGCCATTGAAATAACGGTTGTGCCGTTACCGGTAGCGCCAACTATAGCTCCTGTTACTATCTGCGAGAATACCAAGGCGACGCTTACCGTAGCAGCAGCCGGCAACTATAACTGGTACACTTCAGTTGATGCGACAACCCCGGTGTTCAGTGGCCGCAGTTTCGAAACACCTGCACTTGACGCAACTACTACCTATTATGTAGAGACCGTGAATGCCAATGGTTGCGGAAGCTCGGAGCGCACAGCCGTTATAGTTACCGTTAACAAAAACATTACAAACAACAGCTTAATAGCCCCAACCAAAGCTATCTGCGCCGGACAGGTTCCGGATATACTTACAGGCACCACACCGGAAGGCGGCAATATACTGGGCATTACCTACCGCTGGGAAAAGAAAACCGAAGGCATAGACGCTACCTTTAAAACGATAGCCAATGCTACTTCTGCTACTTACCAGCCAACTGCGCTCGATAAAACTACCTGGTTCCGACGTATAGCTATCTCAGGCCCTTGTTCTGAATATGTGAGCGAAGCAGTGAAAGTGGAGGTATTACCGGCGCTGGATAATAACACGATAACTATAGCTGAAGCCATCTGTGAAGGCGAAACGCCAGCCTTATTAACGGGCTCAACGCCAACCGGCGGTGATGGCATGTATACCTACAGCTGGTCTTTCAGCGAAAACGGAACAAGCTTTACAACTATAGCTAACAGCAACTTAAAAGATTACCAGCCAGGCAAATTAACCAAAACTACATGGTTTAAGCGCACGGTTACATCTGGCCCATGTGCGCAGACTGAAAGTGCTGCAGTGCAGGTAGTAGTGCATCCGGCTATAATTGCCAATACTGTTACCTTAACCGATGCGGTGATCTGTGCCAACGAAAAACCTGGCATTATCAATGGTTCCAAGCATGCAGGAGGCATCAGCGTTTATACTTACTTATGGGAGACCAGTACCGATGGTGTAAACTATACAGCTGCTGCAGGTGTGAACAGCAACCAGGCTTACCAGCCAGGTGTATTAACAGAGCCGACCTGGTTCCGCCGCAAGGTAACTTCCGGTAAATGCTACGATTATTCAGCTGCTGTTAAAATTGAGGTAAACCCGGTAATTGCTAACAACACCATAACGGACGAACAGGCTGTTTGCGTAGGCGCTGCCCCAGCGCTACTGCAAGGCGCTGCTCCTACCGGTGGCAACGGCACTTACACCTATCAGTGGCAATATGCTACAACTAACACACCATCAGCCTTTAACCCGGTTGCAGGTAACGGTACTACCCCAGATTATCAGCCAGGCACATTATACACTACTACTTATTTCAGAAGAGTGGTAATGTCTGGTGCCTGCACGCTGGTATCGAATGTGGTAAAAGTAACGGTATCACCACAGATAACGAAAAACACCATTACATTAGACCAGACAATTTATGCGGGGCAGCGTCCGGCACCGTTAACCGGCTCTTTACCCGCCGGCGGCGACAACACCTATACATACCTGTGGGAGGTTAGCACCGATGGCACCAACTATAGCACCGCTACTGGCCTGAACGATGGCAGAAACTATAGCCCGGGTGTGCTGCAAACCGATACCTGGTACCGCCGACGCGTATATTCCGGAGGTTGCGAAAGCATCTCAAATCCGGTGAAGATTACGATCACGCTGGGTATCTCGAACAACAACATCCAGGCAAGCCAGGTTATCTGTTATGGCAACACACCGCAGCCACTAAAAGGGTCTACACCGGAAGGTGGCGAAGGCAATTACCTGTACCAGTGGCAGTACAAGACCGGCGAAGCAGGCGCTACCTGGGTAACGGCCAAAGGTAACAGCACAACTATAGATTACGCACCGCCAGCACTTACCGAAGATACCTGGTTCCGCAGAATCGTGATCTCGGGGCAGCGCTCTGATAACAGCCAGGAAGTAATGATTACCGTGAAGCCGGCCATGAGCAACAACAGGATCAGCACCAACCAGACGATCTGTTATGCGACGGCGCCATCAACCCTGACGGGCTCTATGCCAGCTGGCGGAAGCGGAAACTATAGCTACCTGTGGGAATACAGCACAGATGGTCCGGACAAAGGATTTACGACTGCACCGGGCGCAAACAACGGCCAAAGCTACACCCCGATGCCCCTCACCCAGAAAACCTGGTTCCGCAGAATCGTAACTTCGGAGTCGTGCGACAGACTGATAAGCAATGCGGTGGTGGTAAGTATAAATGCCCAGCCACTAGCACCGGTTGCCCAGCAGGTAACTATATGCGCAGGAGGCAGCACTACCCTAAAGGCAACCGGCAAAGAAGGCCGACTGGAATGGTATGCCTCGGCAAGCGCAGGCGATCTGTTAGCTGTGGGACCTACATTTACGACGCCAGCCTTAACGCACACTACTACTTATTATGTGCAGGAGGTTACCCTTTCGTGCGCCAGCGAACGAACTGCTGTTACGGTAACCGTGATGGAGCCAACAGCAGACGCCGGCCCGGACAGGATGATCATCAAAGGCAGAAGCACGCCATTGGAAGCAACCGGCGGTGATACCTATAGTTGGTCTCCGGCCATCGGGCTGAGTAACCCGAACATAGCAAACCCGGTAGCAACCCCCGAAGTTACTACTACTTACAAGGTAACTATAACAACGGCTGGTGGCTGTACTTTCACAGATGAGGTAACTATAACCGTGCTGCCATTTGTGGAAATACCGAACACCTTTACGCCAAACCGCGACGGCATTAACGATACCTGGGAAATTGCCAACCTGAAGAAGTACCCGAACTGCAAAGTGCAGGTATTTAACCAATGGGGTACTATGGTGTTCCAGTCGAACGGGTACCAAGTGCCTTGGGACGGGCGGTATAACGGGCAGGAATTACCGCTGGCTACCTATTATTACATCATTCAGCTGGAGCCATCCGAAAAACCATTATCAGGAAGTATAACTATAGTTAAATAATATATGCAAAGACTTTTAGCCTTAGGATTTGTGTTACTATTAGCTGGGCAGGCAATGGCGCAGCAAAAACCACAGTACACGCAGTACAGTACCAATAACTATCTTTTAAACCCTGCCATTTCGGGAATAGAAGATTACGGCGACCTGAAACTGGGAACCCGCCAGCAATGGTCCGGGCTGGAAGGCGCGCCGCAGACGTATTATGCTACCTTTCATATGCCGATCAATAAGGACATGAGCTCCTCGTATAGGGGTAGCCGGGTTGGTACGAAGGCAAAAGAAGAAACCACCAAAAAACCGAACAGGTATAAGCGTATCCGTCCGCACCACGGCATTGGGGCTATGGCCAGCAGTACCAAAACCGGTCCGCTAAAACGTGGCAGCTTTAACATGAGCTATGCTTATCACCAGCCGCTTACCAGGTCGTTGCGGGTGGCAGCAGGCGTGGCACCGGGTATGATACAATACAGCCTGGACCCCGGCACCGTAACTACAGCGCAAGGTAACGACCCTGCCGTGTATGATGGCCGCGTAAACGAAATAAAATTTGATCTGAACATGGGTATCTGGCTGTACTCATACAATTATTACCTGGGTGTTTCGGGTGCGCAGCTGGTACCAAGCAAGCGCAAGTATATAAACGACGGCACCCCAACAGATAACGATGGCAGGTTACAACAGCACTATTTCGCAACAGCTGCTTACCGTCTGGATATGACGCCCGACTTATCCATAATACCGTCGGTGATGGTAAAAATGGCACAACCGAGCCCTGTTTCGTTTGATGTATCAGCTAAAGTAATGTATGCCAACAGGATCTGGGCGGGGGCTACGTATCGTCATAAAGAGTCGGTGGCAGCTATGGCCGGCATGAACATTAACCACCTGTTTGACCTGGCATACTCGTATGATGCAAGCACATCGCCGTTGGGCCAGGCAAATGCAGGCAGCCACGAAGTAGTGCTGGGTTTTAAGCTACGCAATACACGCAAAGTGTTATGTCCGGAGTGGGCCTGGTAAAGTTGTAACTATAGCATGAGTAGAAAGGATGGTAGTTGCCATCCTTTTTTGTTTGCCTTTACCTATAACCTTTCCCTTAAATTCAAGTATAGCTATATTGTTTAAAAACCGGCCTGACTATGCTTCGAAAAATTATCGGAATTATACTTGCCCTGCTTTTTACCAGCTTCGCCGCCCTGCAGTACAACGACCCGGATACGGGTATTTGGGTAGCCATTTACCTGGTGGCTGCTGCCCTTTGTGTATTTGCTGCTTACCGTAGGGTCCCGTTTATACTTTTGGGTTTAGCCTGCGCTGCCTTTGTAGTTGGAGCAATTTATATGTGGCCTGAAAAATACGAAGGCCTAGAAGTGGGTGGTGGCGATATTAAAAACATAGAAGAAGCCCGCGAAGCTTTGGGTTTATTACTGGTAGCTGCGGTGTTGTTTATCTATGCTGTAGTGCCCCGCCGGCAAGTAACAGATACTACTCCCCTAACGCAAAAAGGCTGATCGGTGGATCAGCCTTTTTGCGTTTATACATACTATAGTTTACACTTCTTCTGCTTTAAAGCCGGCTTTCTCAACCGTGCTCTTTATCTGATCCGCTTCTATAGTTTCAGATTTCACTTCCAGTATCTTTTCCGGGTTATTTGTATCCACTTCCCAGGTTATACCTTCCAGTTTGTTAAGGTGCGGGGTTACTGCTTTAATGCAGCTGCCGCAGTTTATGTTGGTTTTAAATTTATAGGTCTTCATATTTAACATAATTAATTAACTATACACTTATTTTAATTTTACTGATCTTAAACGCAAACTGTTTGCCACCACCGAAACCGAACTAAAAGCCATGGCTGCACCCGCAATCATCGGGCTAAGCAGGAAACCTGTAAACGGAAACAGCAAACCGGCGGCAATAGGAATACAGATCACGTTATAGAAAAAGGCCCAAAACAGGTTCTGGCGAATGGTATTAACTGTTGCCCGTGATAACTTTATAGCTGCTGCCACCTGTGTTAATTCCGAGCGCATCAGGGTTATACCGGCTACATCCATGGCAATGTCAGTACCCTGCCCCATGGCTATACTTATGTCGGCGGTGGCAAGTGCCTGCGCGTCGTTTATACCATCTCCTACCATAGCTACGTGTTTGCCGCTTCCCTGCAGTTGCTTTACAAATTCTGCTTTGTCCTGCGGCATAAGCTCGGCTTTATAGTTAGTAATGCCTACCTGGCGCGCCACGGCTGCGGCGGTCTGGTTATTGTCGCCGGTCAGCATGTATATTTCAAGTCCGGCATCGTGCATGGCTTTTATACCTTGCGCTGCAGTCTCCTTTATCGGGTCTGATACCGCAAAAACGCCTAGCGCCTGTTTTTCATCTGCAAAATATACAACGGTCTTGGCATCTTCCTGTAGTTTTATAGTTTGCTGGGCGAGTTCTTCTGGTATGGTTACACCGTGTTGCTGCAGCAGTTTATAGTTACCGGCATAGTATTTTTTGCCTTCAAAATCAGCTTCAATACCTAAACCTGTCAGGCTGTTGAAATGGTCGGGTTGCTGCACCTGCGCGCCAAGTTCTTTATAGTAGGCATACACCGCCTGCGCTATCGGGTGTTCCGACTGGGCCTCCATGGAGTAAAAGTATGCCTCCAGCTGTTTTTCATGCTGTACATCACTTGCCCACACTACATCGGTTACGGTTGGTTTGCCCTGAGTTATCGTTCCGGTTTTGTCCAGTATCACGGCGTTTACTTCGTGGGCGCGTTCCAGGCTTTCGGCGTCTTTTATCAGGATACCGTTTTCAGCGCCACGGCCAACACCCACCATTATTGCCGTTGGTGTTGCTAAACCAAGTGCACAAGGGCAGGCAATTACCAGCACCGAAATCATCGACAGGAAACCTTCTGTTAAGTAAGCTTCGCCACCAAGTATGATCCAGGCCAGAAGTGTAACTATAGCAATACCCAGCACAACAGGTACGAATATGCCGGCAATTTTATCTACCAGCTTTTGTACAGGTGCTTTGCTTCCCTGCGCTTCCTGCACCATTTTAATGATGTGCGCCAGCATGGTTTCGCCGCCTGTTTTCTGCGCTATAAGTTGCACACTGCCTTTCTGGTTTATAGTTCCTGCAAATACCTTGTCTCCGGGCTGTTTCTGAACGGGCAGCGGTTCGCCGCTCAGCATACTTTCGTCGAGGTACGTGGTTCCGGATGCAACTTCTCCATCCACAGGCACACGATCGCCGGGCAAAAGTATAACCCTGTCGCCTACCTGCACTTCCTCAATCTTAATTTCCAGCTCACCACCATCCCGAACTATACGCACTGTATTTGGCTGCATGCCCATCAGTTTTTTTATAGCCGCCGAGCTCCGGTTTTTTGCTCCTTCTTCCAGGTACTTGCCCAACAGTATAAAAGCAATGATAACGGCTACCGCTTCAAAATACACATGTGGTTCCAGGCCACGGCTCAGAAAAAATTCGGGGTAAACGGTGTTAAAAACACTGAAAATAAAAGCGATACCCGTACTGAGCGCCACCAGCGTATCCATATTGGCGCGGCCGTGTTTTGCCTGTGCCCATGCGCCTGTAAAAAAGCGCTGTCCGGCCCACAAAAGGATGGGTGTAGTAAGCAACAACATTGCCCAGTTACCCCACGCAAAATGCCCATGCAGGAACATGCCCAATATAAAAACAGGAAGCGCCAGCACGCCGGCAACTATAGTTTTCTGCTTCAGTGTTTTTATGGCTTGTGCTTCGCGTTCTTCCAGCTGTTCCTGCGTCTGTGTTTCAATCAGTATATCAAAGCCTATTTCTTTTACCGTATCGCGCAGCTGGGTGGGGTTAACTATAGTTGGCTCGTAGATTACCTGCACCGTTTTACCTGCAAAGTTTACATTTGCATCTGTTACGCCTTCGCGGGCACGCAGCATACTTTCTATACTCGATGCGCAGGAGGCACAAGTCATGCCTTCTACCGGGTAGGTAGCTTTTTCAGCGGTAGTATGGGTTAATGTTGCCATAGTTTGTGCTCTTTTAGAATATGACAAAGATACACCTGCAAAGTCCCCGGGCTGTTACAGATTTGAGTTAATGATTTACAGATTTTCAGAAGGATGCCTGGCCAGTGTGCTATGCAGCAAAATTGAATACAGGAAGCTAGTAAATTTAAGAGTTGTGCTTATATTTAAATTATCCGGATTGTAAGGCATGCAAAAGTTGAATTATAGGATTAAAAAAGATACCTGAACTACTTTTGTCACTAACCAGAATGGATTTTTACAAGTATATACCTGATCCATACCTTTAAACCGGTTGATCAGTTTTAAGAAGTTCCTGCTGGTACCGGCAGTAAACAACTATAGTTTACCAGTTACATTTTTCAGGGTAAAAGCTACGTAATACCGTTACATGAAATACAGGCAGCAAACCAGGCAGATCTTGCTTAATCATTCTAAAACTACGCGCTTGGCAGCGTTTGTTTTTGCTGTGCTGGCTATTACACTGCTTATTATCAGCGCTTACTCGTACCTGGCTGCCCAAAAAGTACAGGAAGATTATAACAAAATGGTTTCCGAATCGCTGCACAGGCTGGAACTGATCACGAAACTGCATCGTAACGAAGATCTGGTCTATAGTTTGGTTATAAAGTACATGAAAACCTCCGATAAACACGAAATGGAGGAAGCAAAACAGCAGATCAGGCAATTAAACAACATCATCCAGACTGACCTGAAAGAACTTGAGAAACTGCTTTATATACCTTCAAGGCGACAACTGCTACACACCTACCAGACAAACCGGCAACCATATGCCAGCATGCTACAGGAGGTGCTTTCGGCGGGCCAGCAGCAGCAAAGCGGCGCAGCAAACAATATAGCAGACCAAAAGCTGCTGCTTGCTTACAAACAGCACCAGCTATACTTAAACAGACTCGGGGATACTATCAGTATTAATACCAGAAAGCGAAGTACCATTGCTCTTACCACCATCCATAATACGATACGCAACTATAATGTATTGCTTTTAATAGCGCTGTTAATGACCGGCGTGGCTGCGTACCTTATCAGGGAGGTATTAAAGCAAATGAGCTTCAATGATGTGCTGCTGAAATCAGAGAAAAGAGAGCGCCAACAGTTAGAACATGCCTTAACCGAAAGCCAGCTGATCTACACTTCCCTGTTCCGCAACATTGCCATTCCTATCTGGGTGTTTGATGTAAATACGTTAAAAATACTGGAGGTGAACAAAGCTGCCATGCAGGAGTACGGTTACTCGCGCCAGGAATTCCTGAACCTGACCATAGCCCAGCTGCAGCCCGCCGAACAGGTAGCTAAACTTAAGGAACTGATTCCGCTGATAAATGACAACTATAGTTTTAGTTTTAATGAGAACTGGCTACACGTTAGAAAGGATGGCAGTGCTTTTTATGTAGATATAAAATCGCATAGTTTGCCGCCCCAGGGCAACATAAAACCCCGGGTAGTGGTAGCCATCAACATAGATGAACAGGTAAAGGCGATACAGAAACTGGAACGGCGCGAACGGCAGCTGCTTGGGGTAAGTTCCAGTATACCGGGGGCGGTTTACCAGTTCCAGCTCGACAAGGACATGGACTTCAGCTTCCCGTTTATAAGCGGCAGCCTGCTTAACATGTACGGTGTTACCCCCAACGACATTTACCAGGACCCGAACCTGCTGTTTAAGGCTGCTCACCCAGACGAGCTGGAAGCCATCTGGGAAAGTATTTACGAATCAGCCCGCACACTTTCGCCGTGGATGAAGGAGTTGCGGATGTGGAGCCCTGGCGATAATAAATGGATTTGGATACGGGGCCATAGTTTGCCAACCCCGAAGGATGATGGGTCGATACTATATAACGGAACACTTATTGATATTACCACCCAAAAAGAAGCACAGCATCAACTACTGGAAAGTGAGGCCAACCTTACTGCCTTGTTAGACAGCTCGCCGCAGGCTATTTACCTGTTAGACAAAGACCTGAAGGTAATATCGTTTAACAAAGTAGCTGCCGAAGAGGTTAGCAGGCTGCAGATAAAGCAATTGCAAACCGGGCAAAGCATGCTCAACTATGCCGCTACCGAACAACTGGACTCGCTTATAAAAGACCACCAGCAGGCTCTGCAGGGCAATACTGTAACTTACGACACCGGGTGTGGCAGCCATTGGTTCGAGGTATCGTACAGGCCAGTTTTCACCCAATCAAAAGATACGATAGCTGTAGCGCTCAGCATACACGATATATCAGAACAGCGCAACATTGTAAAAGCTATAAAAGAGAACGAATCGCAGCTGCTACGGTCGCAGGAACTTGCTAAGGCAGGAAGCTGGGAGTACGAGATTGACCGCAATGTGATGAAGTTTTCGCAGAACATGTACAGGATATATGAGCTTCCGGAAGAATTCAGACCTACTTTCAACAATATCCTGGACCTGTTTCACCCTGAGGACAAAGACATCAGTTTAGAAGCATATTACCGCGTAATAGAGACCAAGACCACCACAGACCTGGAGCACCGTGTACTGCTGCCAAACGGCACTTTAAAATACCTGTACCATATTATGGAGCCTGTTACAGACATGGAAGGCAAAGTAATAAAAGTAGTAGGCACCACCCAGGACATAACTGAGCAGAAAGACCGTGAGCTCGAAATAACCGAAACCAAGAACCGCTTCCAGTCCACGATAGAGAATATCCCGGAAATCATACTTTCTGCCGATACCAATATCCGCATATTTTACATCAGCCCGCAGTGCTACGAACTTACCGGTTATACCGAAGATGAATTTCTAGCGTCTAACCTATGGCCGGAAATAATTCATAAAGACGACCTGGAATTGTTGGAAAGCAGGCTATTGAACGAAGGTTTAGCCGGTTACAGGCTGAAACATGAATGCCGGATTATTACCAAATCAGGTGAAACACGCTGGGTAATGCTCCGGATGTCTCCGAAGCTGAATGCCGAAGGCAAAGTTATACGCCTGGACAGCTCTGTAGCCGATATTACCGAAAGCAAGCTGGCCGAAGAAAAAAAGACGCAGCTAGCCGAAAAGCTACAGATCCAGAACCAGAACCTGCAACAGTTTGCCTACATAGTGTCTCATAACCTGCGTGCACCTATCGCCAACATTCTGGGCCTCTCCTCTATTTATGATAGCGCAAACCCACAGGCACCTATTAACCAGCGCGTAATTGAGAACATGTATAAATCGGCGAAGCTGCTCGATAACACCATCCGCGATTTGAACGAGCTGCTGTCGATGCGGAGCGAGCTGGATGATGCGCAGGAAAAAGTATTTTTTGAGGACGTGCTGAAACAGGTTAATGCCAGCCTGACCAATGAAATTGCTGCAGCCGGCGCCGTGCTTACATGCGATTTTGAAATGGCCCCGGCTATAGTTACCATTAAAAGCTACCTGAAAAGTATACTACACAACCTGATCTCGAATGCCCTGAAATACCGCGATGAGGCCAAAATTTTGAATATAAAGCTTCAAACTTTTGAAGTTGATGGCTATATTTGCCTGCAAGTCAGCGATAATGGCCTGGGTATCGACCTTCAGAAAGAAAAAGGCAAGGTTTTTGGTCTGTATAAAAGGTTCCATGCGCATGTTGCTGGCAAAGGGCTTGGCCTGCATTTGGTCAAGACACAGGCAGAGCTGCTTGGAGGAAAAGTTGCGGTGGATAGTAGCGTTGGAGTAGGCACAACTTTTAGTGTTTACTTTTTAAAGAATAGTGTAGTAGATGAGCTTAATAAAAAGAGTAGTATTGATTGATGATGATCAGGTAAACAACTTTGTTTGCGAGAGTATCATCAAAAACGAACAGTTTGCTGAAGAAGTACAAAGTTTTGAGTGGGCTGAAAATGCACTTGATTATTTAAAGCGGGTTGCTGAACAGCAGCCAGACGCATTCCCGAACCTTATTTTCCTGGATATTAACATGCCAGGCATGGATGGCTGGAGCTTTATAGATGAGTACAGACTACTACCCGAGGATGTAACCAAAGACTGCTGCCTGTTTATGCTATCCTCAGCCGTTGACAGGAAAGATATTATTAGTGCCAAGAGCCACAAAGAGGTAAAAGATTTTTTCTCGAAGCCACTCTCGCCTGAGATACTGAGCTTTATAAGAGAAGAGTTTATCTGCGAATAACTCCTAAACCACAGTTTAAGCGCTGTGGTTTTTTGTTTGCCTGCACTTAGTTTTAAACTATAGTTTACCCCTCCTGCAACTACATGCTTACTGCAACTGGTCTAAAGGCTTGCGGGTAACCGAATTTCCCTTTTTATACTCGGATGGCGAAAGGCCGGTAACCTGCTTAAACTGATTTGAAAGGTGTGCTACACTACTATAGCCCAGTTTATCAGCGATCTGGCTTAAGGTAAGCTCATTGTATTCCAGTAATTCCTTGGCCATTTCTACTTTCTGTAACACCATATACCGGGCTATAGTTATACCTTCCGATGCCGAAAACAGGGCACTCAGGGTATTGTAGTCTTTACCAAGCAGGTCAGCCAGGTAGTCCGAAAGGTTTACCTGCAAATCCTCTACTTTGCCGCTTCTGAGCAGCTCAATTACAGCGATCTTTATTTTTTCGGTCAGTTCGGTTTTTGGGTCTTCCAGCAATTTAAAGCCGTTGGCAGTAAGCATCTCTCTAACCTGGCGCAGCTCTTCGGGGTGCGGTTCGCGGGCAAGGGTCGCCTCTCCCAGTTTAACGTCCTGCAAAGGCAACTCCAGTTTTTCAAGTTCATCGGTTACCACTTTAATGCAGCGGTCGCATACCATGTTCCGGATGTGTAAGGTGTAAGGGGGAGTCGGTTGGTTTTGGTGCGTCATGCGGATGGGTGTTACAACAAACTAAGGACAGGCAAACTTATAAAATTTTGGCTATAGTTGCAGTGGTAATGCCTTAAAGCAAAAGAGGGAACCTGTTTCAGATTCCCACTTGTGCTAAAAGTTGTATTAGGTGCGGCTATGGTCGGTGCCATCAGGCTCGGTATTATTTTCTCCGAAGGGTTGTTCCTTGTTCCGGATGCCGTTATGGTTGTTATCCATGGCCGTGTCGCTGCCTTCGGCCTCAAAGCCAGGCCCCTGTGCCAGGTAATCGTTGGTACTGCTTTTGCCGGTAGCACCATAGCCGGTTGTTTCGTTGCCCTGTATGTGCATGTTTTCCAGTTTGTCTTTCTGGCCCGCCCGTTCCAGGGTCCCTCCCGGCCCTACATTACGCTTGGCCGATGGGTCAGGGCGGTTATCCATCGACACTCGCTTGCTGAAATCGTTATTTATATTCTTTACATTATCAGGTTTATGTTCGTTTTCGTTGTGGGTTGCCATAGTTTGAGTTTAATTGGTGTAGCCTTGTATACGCTCTGCAGGTGTGGTGGTTCGGGGCAGGGCATCCTTACTTAACATAACTTTCCAACCAAACACTTTACCCAGGTTATAGTTTATTGCTTGTAAACTATAGCCCGGTGTGCTGCTGGTAATTGCTATCTTTGTATTATAAATGGCTGGTGCGGCACCTTACGTATAGTTATCGCGTTACAGAAAAGAATAATATTTAAATTGGATGAAGCTATCGAAAATATACGACCCGCGCGAAATGAATTCGTACCAGTTTGTTGCCACCACAGGCCTGGTAATGACGCTGCTGGCACACCTGATACTTGCCCTGATTGGTAAAAGCGTAAACAACTTTTCGGCGCTGTACATTTGCTGGGCTGTTTTTTTTACGCTGGGCACTATCGCTAACTTCAGGCGCAACCCTAACGACCACGACCACCATCATCACCATTAACACAAATAACAAAGCCAGCAGCGTAAACTAATGGCATTGCTATAGTATAACGGTAAGGCCACTACAACTATAGTTGTAACTATAAGTAGCAGTACTATGGTACCGGAAGTATAAAAGACAAAAGGCTGCCAAAATCAGCAGCCTTATGCACTCACCAAAACACTATACAATCGCTCTATTCTTAAAATGTAAAACCTACAGATGCCTTAATTGTTCGGTTATAGGTTTCAAAATTTCCGTTTTCATCTATCGTATTCAGGCCGTGGTCGTAGCCGGCAGTAAGGTTAAGGCCGTTAGCAAAGCGGTAGCCAATACCACCAACCACACTAAAGTCCATTTCACGGAAGCCATTTTTCATATCCCACTCGCGGTTAAGGGCATTAAACCCAAGTACGCTGGCCTGCGCCTGTACTTTGTTTGATAACAGGTAAGCCACCTGCGGACCGCCGTAAATATGAAACCCTTCGCCAACGTATAGTTTCGCCATTACCGGCAACTCAATGTATTCCGATTTGTTGGTGATGGTCATCTGCGTATTCAGGAACTCAGTCTCTACCCACGGTAATTTACCAGTCAGGCGCGTACCTTTTTGCGAATATTGCAGGCCCGGCTCTATCTCGAAACCTGGCCCAACCGGTATGCTCATATATACACCGCCATGCACCCCTTCGCGCATCTTACGGTTCACGTTTCCGTCTGATAAATCAATCAGGTTTTGGGCACTGTTTACAGTTTCGCCTTCCCAGTTAGATAAGTTTGCACCCACCCGTACACCAAAACGGATAGGTTGTTGTTGCGCGTTTACTTTTGTAGCCACCAAGCCCAACACCACGGCTATTAGTAAAAATACTTTTTTCATGATCCCCTTAATTTTTGTGTGAATATGGTAAGCTGCGCGGCTTGATAATGCAGGATGTAAAAACCGTGCCAAAACCTTTGGCTGATTATAAGACACAGAACTCGTTTTAAGTTAAAATATTAACTATCAATAATATATATTTTACAAAATGGCAATTATACTTGGTGAAAAGCATAAAAACACAGCTGAATGAACTATACTTTAACCCGGGCTCTGAAACTATAAACTATAAGCCTTACCTTTGCGGTCCGGAAAAACGAAGCATGAAATGAGCGATAAGATACAGGTAACCCTACAGCGTTTGGCTGTGCACAGAGTTGGAAATAAGTCGAAGGAAGAAGGTGTGGTAGCCTCGCAGGATCTGGTTGACCTGCGTGATGCGCAGCTGAATGATCTGTTGTTACGCTATTTTATTTCCCCGTTCAAGCAGGAAGAGTTTTTCAGATTTACCCATACTTCGGACCTGGCCCTCAACGAAATGTTTGCTTATGCTACGCTTATCTTTAACCAGCCGGCTAAGTTTCATGAATATTCGGTACACATCCTCAACCATTTGTACGAGCAGTCCGATCACCCGAAAGTAAAGAGCGGAGAACTATACGTGGCGCATTTTAAAGGCTGCATTATAAACGACGAGGAAGTAGATGCCATCGGTATCTTTAAATCAGAGAACAAAGACACCTTTCTTACTTTCCAGGACAGCCACAACGACCTGAGCATAGATTACCATGCCGGCGTAAACCTGAAAGGCGTAGACAAAGGCTGCATGATCTATAACACAGAAGCCGAAGATGGTTACCGCGTGAAAATGGTAGACGCCAACAGTACCGATGCCCAGTTCTGGAAAGATGATTTTCTGCATGTAGACGAACTAAAAGACACGAACTTTTCGACGAGGACAGTACTGAACATGTGCAAGGATTTTTCGGAGGAGGTATTTGCTACAACAGAAAGTAAAAAAGCACAGGTAGATTTCATCAGTCGTTCCGTTGATTATTTCTCTAAGAACGAGACTTTTGACTTGGAAGAGTTTACCAGCAGTGTAATTGACGAACCCGAGTCGGCAGAGCGGTTTAAAAACTATAGCCAGAACTTTGCCGAGGAACGAAACCTGGAGGATATTCAGGGCTTTACAATAAATAAGAGCACGGTACGTAATATGAAGCGCAAGTTCCGCAATTTCATTAAACTGGATACGCAGATTGAGATCAAGTTTAGCGGGTATAACCCCGAACAAAGCGAGCAATACGTAGAGCGTGGCTTTGACGAGGAGCGTGGCATGCACTTTTACAAAGTATACTTTTACAGCGAAACGTAAGCGCCTGAGAAACTATAGTTTAGCAGCACTTGTTTAATAGCCTGCAGCAAAGTATAACCGGAATGGTTCTTGCTTTACACCCTGAACCGCACAGATAATAACCATTTATATGAGAAAAGCATTTTTAGCAGCCGTATTTGTTTTTGCAACACTCACCACCTTTGCCCAGGGCACAAAAAGCCAGGCGCCAGCAAAGTCTGTAGAACAGCGGGCAACAGCTATCACCCAAAGTATGGCTACCAACCTGCGCCTTACCCCGGAGCAGTTTAAAAAAGTAAACGAAGTAAACCTGTCCAGCATGAAGCAGGCCGACAAGGTTTTGGCAAAGTATAAAAGCAATCCTAAAAAGTTAGCTACCGAAATGGACATTATCAGCCAAACACGGTTATCGCTCATAAAAGATATCCTGACCCCGATGCAGTTTGCCCAGTACCAGCAACGCCGCGAAGAAAAAATGGGTGTTCCAAAAGAAGCACAAAGCAATCCTGCCATCCGCCAGGAAAGCTCCAGAACCCAGGAACAGTATAATAATTAAGAAAACTATAGTTTATAAAACATGAGTCATCCCGAATTTAGGGATTGTGCTTGAGTCCAGATGTGCATGAGTGCAGTTCGGACACGATAAAGCGGTATCAGGGCTTGCTGGTACCGCTTTCCTGTTCTATGGCATCCCTGCCGGAGCAGCTGGTTGAGTTCTTCTGCCTGCAAGAGGCTCAACAGGAAGGCATACACCACCGAGAGGATCAGCATCAGCTTGAGGCGGTTTTCC
>NZ_JAAEAA010000009.1 GCF_010119545.1 Pontibacter fetidus
GCTGCGTATTTGATAATAAATGCATAAAGCCTCCTTTTCTAAAGTGACCTGATACTACTGTCACTTACGAAAAGAAGGCTTTTACTTTTTAGAAATCCCTAACCTAAAATTCGGGATGACTCATGTTGTTTATGACTTCCGCTTCAGGGTTATAAAACTATAGCTATACTTGTTTTTTTCATCCGGTTCGTGTTTTTCTTCATAAATAACTTCCCAGTCGTTTTCCTTAATTTCAGGAAAGAACGTATCGCCCTCAAACCTATAGTGCACACGGGTTAGATAGATGGTGTCCGTTCTAGCTAAAGCTTGTTTGTAAATCTCAGCTCCACCGATGATATATACATCCTGATCTATAGTTTGTGCTTCTGTGATGGCTTCGTCAATTGAGTTTACAACGATACAACCGGGGGCTTCAAAATCCTGCTGGCGCGTGATGATAACAGTGGTACGACCAGGCAGCGGTTTACCAATTGATTCATAGGTTTTGCGGCCCATAATGATCGGATGGCCCATGGTCAGGTTTTTAAAGAAACGCAGGTCGGCGGGCAGATGCCAGATCAACTGGTTATCTTTACCGATTACGTTATTTTCGGCGACGGCCACAACTATAGCAATCATATCTTTATAAGTTAAAACTATAACCTCTTAATAAATCAGCCAGCGGCATACGCTTTTTGCCTTCCATCTGCAGGTCAACTATAGTTACAGCACTGTCTGAAGTTTTTACATGTACAAAGGTTTTGTTGTCGGTATATACCGTTCCAGGTACACCATCATACCCTGCATTTTCCAGGACTTCTACCTTAAATATCTTAAAGGTTTTGTCCCCCAGACGTGTCCAGGCAGTTGGGTAAGGAGAGAGGCCGCGCACAAAATTACGAACCTGCTCTGCTGGTTGGTTCCAGTTTATCTCACAGGTCTCTTTAAAAATTTTAGGGGCATGTTTCAATTCTCCCGTTTCCGGCTGCGGCATTGGTCTTACGTTATCCTGCTCTATAGCCTGTACGGTTTGCAATGCCAGCTTAGCGCCTTCAAATTTTAGCTTTTCATACACCGAGCCAAAGTCATCTCCATCTACTATCGGAACCCGTGTTTGCAGCAACATATCACCGGTATCAATTTCATGTTTCAGAAAGAAGGATGTAACGCCGGTTTCTTTTTCGCCATTAATGATAGCCCAGTTAATGGGCGCAGCACCACGATATTGTGGTAATAAGGAGCCATGAATGTTGAATGAACCCAGCGGTGGCATATCCCAGACAACTTCTGGCAACATCCTAAAGGCGACTATAATCTGCAGATCGGCTTTGTAACTGCGCAGTTCTTCTAAGAAAACCTCAGACTTTAAATTAGTTGGTTGTAGCACCGGTATGTTCTGTGAAACTGCGTACTCCTTCACCGGCGATTGCTGGGTTTTCTGTCCCCGGCCGGCTGGTTTATCGGGGGCAGTTATTACAGCAACAACGTTATAGTTGTGTTCAACCAATATTTGTAAAGTGGGCACCGCGAAATCGGGGGTACCCATGAAAATGATGCGTAGGTTTTGTGGCATAGCGTTATTCTGCGTCAGGGTAAAGCAGGTATTTTTTGCGTATCGTTTTATAGTTGGCTAAAGCAGGTTCCCAGCTGGCACGAATCTCAGCTTCCGTTTTTCCAGCTATGATCTGTTTTCTTAGCTCAGATGTTCCGGCCAGTTTCTCGAAAAATGGGATGAAGAATTTATCCTGCTGGGTAGAGTTCTTGTAAAAATCGATCAGGTAGGCTAGCGTGAAAGGCTGTGCTATAGTTGGGTCTGTTAAGTTTTTACCATAACAAATCTGGTTTTTGTAAGGTGGCTCGGTAGCGCCCGGCGTACTAACTGGCGTAAACGAAAAATCCTTGAACTTATAATACGGGCTGCCAATAACCTGAAACGGCGTAGGTGTACCACGGCCTACACTTACATTGGTACCTTCAAATAAACAAAGAGACGGGTAAAGTAAAATAGCCTGCTGATTTGGTAAGTTAGGGGATGGTTTTACTGACAAACTATAAGGCAAACTATGGTTATAATTGGCAACAGGTATAACCGTGATCTTTGCCTGGCGCTGTCCTTCCAGCCACTTTTCGCCGTTTATCATGTTCGCAAGTTCGCCAACTGTAAGTCCGTGAATGATAGGAATCGGGTGCATTCCTACAAAAGACTTATGTTCCGGCTCCAGCACAGGGCCATCCACATAATTACCATTTGGGTTTGGCCTGTCAAGTATAAGTACTTCTTTGCCATTTTCTGCGGCCGCTTCCATTACATAATGCATCGTACTGATGTAGGTATAAAAGCGGGCGCCTACATCCTGGATATCGAAAATCAATACATCTATACCTTGTAGTTGCTCCACAGATGGTTTTTTGTTCTTACCATACAGCGAAACTATAGGCAGACCTGTTTTCGTGTCTTTGGCATCTTTTACGTGAGCACCAGCATCAGCTTCTCCCCGAAAACCGTGCTCAGGTGCAAAAATGGTTGTGATCTTAACACCACGGTTTAATAAAGTATCTACCAAGTGTGATTTGCCAACTATAGATGTCTGGTTAACGACCATACCAACACGCTTGCCGTGTAGTTTGGGTAAGTATAGTTCCAGTTGTTCGGCACCGGTCTGTAGCGGTTTTGCTATTTCGGGAGTAGTTTCAACTATAGCTGGTTTTTGCTGCTCCGGTTGCCGGGTTGCCGTTTGTTTGGGCGTACAACTGCCTATGGCCAGCAGCAACGAAGTATAAAGTATAAACAGTGGCTGTATCATAATTGGGAAGAAGTCAAATTTCATACCTATCTTTAAGGCAGTTTATCCTGTTTTAACGCGTGAACATATCCAAGTACATATCCGAAAAAATATCAGGAGTTAAATCCGGTTCGTTTACGGCGTCGGTTACAAAAATAGCAATTATAAGTATAGCTGCCGGCATTGCTATCATGATTGTGTCGTTTGCGATTTTGGAGGGCTTCCGTAATGAGATCCGTGACAAGATATTTAGCTTCGGGGCGCACCTGCAAGTTAATAAATACGATACCAACAACTCTTACGAAGGTGCCCCGATCAGCAATGCCATTGGACTTTCGGAAGCGGATTCGATACCCGGTGTAAAACAGATACAGGCGTTTGCGCGCAAAACTGCCATCGTAAAATCAGAAGAAGAAGTGCTGGGTGTTGTGCTGAAAGGTGTGGGCAAAGACTACGACCTGAGCTCGATGCAGAAGAACCTGGATGATGGTAAACTGCTTGCCTACAACGATACGGCCTCATCGAAAGAAGTAATGTTGAGCCGCAGGGTAGCTGAAAAACTGCGGTTAAAAGTGGGCGACGACGCTATTTTCTACTTTATACAAAACCCGCCACGCGCCCGAAAACTGAAAGTGTCCGGCATTTTTAATACTGGCCTGGAAGAGTTTGACGAAGTGTTTGTGATCGGGGATATAAAGCTGATCCGTGAACTGAACAACTGGCCTGATTCTATTTCGGGTGGGATGGAGATCATGATCACAAACTTCGACCAGATAGACCAGGTGGCTGACCGCGTGTTCGAGAAAATGAACTATGACCTGCAACTCGAAAAAATAACCGACCGCCACGCACAGCTTTTCGACTGGCTGAAACTGCTGCGCAAGAACGTTATCATCTTCCTGGTGCTTATCATCTTTGTGGCTACTTTCAACATGGTCTCAACGGTATTTATCATGATCATCGAACGAATAAACATGATAGGTGTGCTGAAAGCGGTGGGGGCTACAGATGCGCAAATTCGGAAGGTATTTTATTTCCGGGGACTAAATCTTACACTTAAAGGAATGCTTTGGGGGAATGTAGTTGGACTAGGCTTCTGTGCTTTGCAATACTACTTCAAGTTTATTCCATTAGACCCGGAAAATTATTATATGGACACAGTGCCGATCAGCTGGAACTTCGGAATTATAGTTGTGCTGAACATCATTACCCTAGGTATGACTATGCTGGCTATACTTATTCCTGCCGCCATGGTGGCCCGCATTAAGCCGGTAAAAGCTATTAAGTTTGATTAAAGTATAAATAGAAAAGCCATACCCGCAAGTATGGCTTTTCTATTTTTAAGACCTAGCAGTGTGCGCAGCTCCTGCTAGCGTCTGTAATTTTACATCGGGAGCAACGGACATTGAAGTATAAGATTCGGGTTAGGGCAGATTTGTTCAAAATGAGCTCTGTCTGATGCTGCAGCTACACCCGGGAAATCACCTGATCGGCCTTCCATAGATGCCATTATTTGAAAGTGCAGATGTGGTGGCCAGTCGCCATTCTCCGGGTAGTTGCCGAGCCAGGCAATTCTGTCGCCTTTCTTAAATGCCTTTCCAACTTCTAGACCTTCCAAGGATTTGCGGCTCAGGTGGCCATACAAAGTATAAAAAGTAACGCCTTCCAGTTCGTGCTGTAGAATTATAGTTGGGCCGTAATCTCCAAAATTATTGTTGTCCTGGAAACTATGAACTATAGCGTCCAACGGCGTATAAACCGGTGTTTCGGCTTCCATCCAGATATCGATACCTAAGTGCAGGTTGCGGCTTTCGGCGGCAACATCAAAGTGCTCGCTGCGACGATAAATAAACCTGTCTTCAAAATAACCGCCCACGCCAACTATAGCTTTTTGCTGGGCCAGCATCTGGTTTACAGCTTCATTAAAAGTCGCAGTATCAACTAAATCGGTTTGCTGCAGCAAGGTGTTGGCAGCCGTAAAATCAAGACGGCACACTACGTTGCTTTGCAGGTCGGCATCGATAACCGGGGCAAAGGCAGTAGTGTGCCGTCTCAGCAGTTCGCTAAGTTCTGTTGTTGTTTTCATTCACTCTGTAGTGCAGCGGTTTTGGCTGCAGGCGCAAGTATAAGAAGTTAATTTACTTCTTCCACAAACTTAGAGAGTGTTTTTAAACTTTTAGTTTTACCAAACAGCTCTTCCGATTTTCTGCTGTAAGCCATGGCTGCTTCCTGCAGGGTCTCGAAAGTACCAAGGTTGATACGCTGCTTGTTATGATGGATTATGGCTCTGTACTTCTGGGCTTCTTTATGCACGCCACGCACACCAAGTTTGTTCTCGGTTTTGGTAGTGTTGCGCACAATTTTGCAAAGCGGTGCCCACTCCAGGTTCTCGCGGCGGCAGTCTAGTTTGTTGCCGTTTTTGAAGTGCACGTACAGCTTTATGTTGCTTTCCTGCTTTTCCAGGAGCTGTTCGCCAATAAGTTTATGCAGGTAAATCGTCTCGTTGCGGTACTTGCCATTCTTTAAAGGCCAGTTCTTCTGGAAGAAGGCATAGCCGTTGGAGTGGATGCGCAGGTGCTTTAAGAATTCGATCTGCTGCAGATATGCATTTTTCTGAATGTACTCGTAAGTGTGGTCATCTACCACTACGGTTTTTTCACAGTTTTTGAGCGTGAGTTTATAAAGCATCACAGTTTTATTGTAGTAAGGTGTTAGAACGGTAATTGAGCTGGGGTCTATTACCCATTTTGTTTCTGAAACAGCTCAACAGCACAAAGTTGCAGTTTTTTTTCCAATCTTTATACAGCTTGTTTTCAGTTTTGGTCTTGTACGTATACTTTATATAAAAGCGTTGTGTTTTAATAAAAACTTTCTGACAACAACTAAGTTTATTGTAACTTTCCGGTTCTAAACAGGCTCTGAAGCATAAATCATCATTATAAACTATAAACTAAAATGAGTAACTCTTACCACACCCTGAAAATTGCGGACATCACCCGCGAAACTTCAGATGCTGTTACCCTTCATTTTGAACAACCACAGAATCAAACTATAAACTATAAGCCCGGTCAGTTTCTTACCCTTATCATTCCTTTTGAAGGTAAAAAAGAACGCCGCTCTTACTCGCTTAGCAGCACCCCACACGAGAACAATTTATCAGTAACTATAAAGCGTGTGCCGGGTGGTAAAGTGTCTAATTATTTACTGGATAATGCAACAGTAGGGCAGGAAATTGAAGTGATGGAGCCGCTTGGTAATTTCTGTATTACCTGCGATGCCGCCGAAACCCGCAACGTAATTTTGCTTGGCGCCGGCAGTGGCATTACGCCGCTTATGTCTATACTTAAAGGAGTGCTGCGCGAAGAGCCGAACAGTAAAGTAACGCTGCTGTACGGTAACCGCGACGAGAACTCTGTGATCTTTAAAGACCAGCTGGAGCAACTGCGTGCTAATAACCCTGACCGTTTACAGATAGCTTATATTTATAGTCAGCCAAAGCAGGATTGCGAGTACCGTGGCCGCATGAACCAGAGCCTGATCATTAAAATTCTGGAGCGACTACAGCTATCTAAGATCAGCAACGGTTTATACTTTATGTGCGGACCTGAAGGCATGATGGATGAAGTGAAGAAAGCCCTCCATGTGTTGCATGTTCCGGCAGAGCGTGTTTTCAGGGAGAGCTTTGTGAGTACCAAACTTGCCGGTGAACCCGATAGCGACGGACACGGTGATGTAAGTGCTACTGACCAGGATGAAATCGTAACACAAACAGTAACAATAATTTATGAAGGCTCGGAGTACAGTGTAACCGTCAACCCGGACCAAACTATATTGGAAGCTGCCTTAGATCAGGATGTGGACCTGCCATACTCTTGCCAGGCGGGTTTATGTACCGCCTGCCGTGGCAAATGCCTGAGCGGAAAAGTGCACCTGGATGAGCGTGAAGGCCTGTCAGATGCCGAGCTGGACGAAGGTTATGTGCTGAACTGTGTGGGCCACCCGCTTACCAGTGATGTAGTTATTGAGATCGGATAATTCTATTTCACGTATAAAATAAGAGCCATATCTTTTGTAGATATGGCTTTTTTTGTACTTTCAACGGAAGTACTTATATTACACTTTTAGGATATATGTTAGCATTATGACCAACCTATCAGCAAACTTAATTATACCCAAGCGCAAGCAACGTACTTACCTGCCCGAAGACTTTAAAGTAGAAACCTGGGAAGCCCTGCAGCCATACTTTGAAGAACTCAAAAGCAGGCACATCGACAATGTGCAGGACCTGGAAAAATGGATGGCCGACCGCAGCGAGTTGGAAAGTATGCTCTCCGAAGACATGGGCTGGCGCTACATCCGCATGACCTGCGACACGCAAAACGCAGAAAGTACGAAAGCTTTCCAGTATTTTGTTTCTGAGATTGATCCTAAGATTGCGCCTTACGATCACGAGCTGAATAAAAAGCTGATGCACTCGCCGTACGTGAATGCACTGGATAAAGACAAGTATAGAATTTACCTGCGTGGCGTAGAGCGTGCTTTGGAGATTTTCAGGGAAGAGAACATTCCGCTTAATACCGAGATCAGTACGAAGCAGCAGCAATACGCAGCCATAACCGGTACCATGACAGTAAAGCTGGATGGCGAAGAAATGACCCTGCAACGCGCTGCCGACCGCATGAAGCAAAACGATAGAACGGTGCGCGAAACTGCCTGGAGAACCATACAGGAACGCCGCGTTCAGGACAAGGACAAGCTGGATGAACTGTTCAACGAACTGCTGAAACTACGCACAAAGGTTGCTAAAAACGCTGATTTCGAGAACTTCCGGGATTATATGTTTGCTGCACTTGGCCGCTTCGATTATACCCCGCAGGATTGCTTCGATTTCCATACTTCGATAAAAGAAACTATAGTTCCGCTGCTTACAACTATAGACCAGGAGCGCAAGCAGAAACTGGGTGTAGAAGAATTAAAGCCCTGGGACCTGGACGTGGACCCGTCTGGCAGAAAACCGCTGGAGCCTTTTACATCCGGCGAAGAACTGCTGGAGAAAACGGTTCAGGTTTTCTATAAACTGGACACTTATTTAGGCGACTGCCTTGCCACCATGCGTGCCATGGGCCACCTGGACCTTGAATCAAGAAAAGGAAAAGCACCGGGCGGTTATAACTATCCGTTGGATGAAATTGGTGTTCCATTCATCTTTATGAACGCCACTTCCAGCTTACGCGATGTAATCACGATGCTGCACGAAGGCGGCCACGCTGTACATTCTTTCCTGACCCGCGAACTGACACTTAACTCCTTCAAGCATCCACCTTCAGAAGTAGCAGAGCTGGCTTCGATGTCGATGGAGCTGATCTCGATGGATTACTGGGATACTTTTTTTGATGACGAAGACGAATTGCGCCGTGCCAAGAAAACTCATCTGGAGAGCGTATTGGAGACTTTCCCGTGGGTGGCTACAGTCGATAAATTCCAGCACTGGATTTACGAGCATCCAGAGCAGACTACTGAAGAGCGTAAACAGGAATGGGTTACTATCTTCGACCAGTTTAACCACCAGTTAGTAGACTGGACCGGGATAGAGCAATACAAACCTTACATGTGGCAAAAGCAGCTTCATATTTTCGAAGTGCCTTTCTATTACGTGGAGTATGCTATGGCGCAGTTGGGCGCTATCGCTGTCTGGAAGAACTATAAGGAGAACCCTGCCGAAGGATTGGCTGCTTACAAACGTGCGCTAAGCCTGGGTTATACCGTTTCAATCGGTGAAGTATACGAAGCAGCTGGCATCAAATTCGATTTCAGCACTGCGTATATCAAGAGCCTGGTTGATTTTGTACAGCACGAAATGGAGCAACTATAAACTATAAAATTTGCCTAATTTTGAGCCCTGCTAATAATAGCAGGGCTTTTTAGTTTAAGTATAAGATCGGCATAAATTTTAGGTCGTAAAGTAAAAGTATGAGAAGTAGGTTTTGGGCGTTTCTGGTGTTAGTAGCTATAGTTTCAGGTTGTACAACAAGTGAGCTTTCGACGGAGCCTGTGGATGTAGCAGCTGGAGAAAGCAGGTTACCAGGCAGTGTGGTGGGAGTATGGCGTGGCGTAATACCATGTGCCGACTGCCCGGGCATAAACTATAGCCTGGGCCTGAACGATGACAATACTTTTGAAGAAATCATGATCTACCAGGAGCGTGACGTAGATCCTTATACACGCACCGGAACCTGGCAAATAGCGAATGGCATTCTTCAACTTCACGGTAATGACTCTACTTCAACCCAGTTTGATATGTCGATAGGCGGGGAATTGCATATGCTGGATCAGGAAGGCAAGAGAATAAATTCAAACCTGGCTGATAAGTATAAGCTAAGAAAAGATACTGACTTAACGGAAGACAACCCTGAACTATGGAATGAGAAACGCAGACTAGGCGTTGATTTTATTGCAACTGGTAACGAACCAGGTTGGGCTTTGGAAATTGACCAGGAGAAAGGCATGTACTTCAAAACGCTTCCATCTGAAACTATAGCTTTGCAAACTGCAATGCCAGAAGTTGCAAATAATGGAAAAATAATCACTTACAAAGCCACTTCCGAAACCGGTGACCTTATAGTTGAATTAACTGCCCAACCATGCGAAGACACCATGTCGGGAAAAATATCTACTCATACTGTTCGGGTGAAGGCAAAAGGAATAGAATTCAACGGTTGCGGAATGTTTCTAAGCGATAAGAGTGATGAGAAATAAACTATAACTATAAAACAGGAAGGCCAGCTAAACTATAGCTGGCCTTCCTGTTTTATGTTGGTTTGCTTAAAGCGGTTTAAACTGCTCAAACATCTGCTTACAATTATTGCAGTAGTGCATAGAACGGCAAAGTGTCGGACCAAAAGGGGTTCTCATATCCGTGTTATCGCTGTCGCAGTAGGGGCACTTTACATGCTCCAGTATGTCCAGGTCCAGGATCAGGTCGTACTTTGGCGGTGGTGCCAAACCAAACTCTTTCAGGTGCTGACGACCTTTCTCGCTTAGCTTATTGCTGTCCCAAGGCTTATCAAAGGTCATGTTAACCGTATAGTTGCTGATGCCGTGCTTCTCCAGCGTGCGTTCTACATCTTTCTTCATGTAGTCCATGGCAGGGCAACCGGCAAAAGTAGGCGTCATGTTCACGGTTACGTGGTCATCATCTGATATCTCCACACCCGTAATCACTCCCAGATCTACCAGCGATAATACCGGTATCTCAGGGTCTTTTACCTCCTCCAGCAGGGTTAATATGTCTTCCTTAATTAGTTTCATGGTTTTAATTAGGACATAAGACTAATTGACGAAGGACAAAAGAGATACATTTTTTATAAATAGAGTCATTTGTCTTTTGTCAAAAAATCTTTCGTCATAAAAAAACTACCACTCAGCAGTTGGGTCTATTTTAAATACTTCAGCCATCTCGTCCAGTAGTGGTTGCAGGTGCTCTGTATGCTCGCCGTAACGTCCGCCAAACTTAGGCTCTATAATTGCCAGGTCAGGTAGTTTCAGGTCAGTCTTTTCGATCACTGCTGTTATACGCTTCAGCCACTCTGCTTTTACTGCTTCTTCTCCGGCATAAACGCTAGTATCGATCAGTTCCTGCTCATACTTCGATTTCTCGAACATAGCCAGCGCATAAGGCATCGCTTCATTCAAAGAAGTCTGCAAACGAAGTATAGCTTCTTCTATAGATGAGCCCAGGTTTTTGATCCAGGTGTTAGCGTGCAACACATGGTATTTCACTTCACCTTTCAGTTTGGTAGCAACTTTGGCAATTGGCTCGTAGCTCGACTGGCTTAGCATTTCAAAACGGATGATCTCAGCGTTGTCGTACAAAAAGTGGCGAATCAGGCTGAAATCGTATTCGCCGTTTGGCAGCTCTACCAACTGGCTGTTGTGAAACTGGTTGGCATTGCGGGTAAACGCAACAGTATCTGGTTCAGCTTCGCCAAGTTCCTGCAGCAAGGTATAAAATGCTAAACTATGGCCTATCTTATCCTGCGCCATCGACGAGAAAGCAATGTCCTCTTCCAGTATCGGGCCGAAACCGGTCCACTCAGAGTTGCGGTGGCCAAGTATAAGTTGGTCGTCAGCCAGTTTGTATAACAGGTCTTTTATCGCTTGCTCGTTCATTATTGGGCAGTTGTAGGTTTATTCTCTTCTTTATACTTCGTGATCTTGTCCATTACCTTGTAGGCAATGGCTTCGCGGTACTTTTTCTCCGGTATTGTAGTCCACATGTCCTTGTCTTCTTCCGCAGACTGCAGCACATCTTTCGACTTAACAACCCACACATTCACGATAGGGCCTTTTTCACCGAATTGCTGTTTAGCTTCCTGTAAAGCTTCCTGGTATGATGTTGCCATCACACGGCCAGCGTGTGCATGCGCTTTACCGCGCTTCTTCAGGTGGAAGATCTCGTAAGGTTCCGGCTGTTCGCTGCGCTGTGTTGGCTCGTCAAATTGAATGGTGTCGTACACATTGTCGTTGTCGTTGCCATAAGGCGTTAGCTGGATGTTTTCGGTGCGCGCTATCCACATTCCAGTACAGGCAAAACGGCGGCTATACTGCTCTTTTGCAAACAGGAAAGCTACGTCTTCGTTAGGCGCGTGAACCGGACCAACATAAGTATAAGCAGTACCTTCTTTCTTCTGGTGGAAGGCTTCGTATGTTTCAAACTGATCCAGCTCCGGCTTTGGCTCCATTGCAGGAACTTCACCTTCCGGCAGATTCAGTCTCGTTACTCTAGGGTCTAATGACTTTAAGCTCATATCCTTTAATTATGAATTAAAAATTAGAAATTAGAAATGGGTGTTTCAAACTATAGCTTGGCACTCCAAATCAATTTCTAATTCATAATTTTGAATTTCTAATTTGCTATTGGCTACGCCAATGGCCTTACATATTTCGCTTTCGGGTTAAGCAGGGCTCTGCGTACCCAGGCACCACGCTCTTCTGCGGTACGGCGTACGGCAAGGCGCTCAGCGTTACAAGGGCCATCGCCATTGATCACGCGCTTAAACTCATCCCAATCCGGCTCGGTAAATTCCCACTGGCCGGTTTCCATGTTCTTTTTCAGTTTAGGATCCGGAACAGTGAGACCGAGCTCCCAGATCTTAGGCACATACATATCCAGGAACTGCTGACGGCACTCGTCGTTCGAAGCCATCTTTACTTTCCAGCGCATCAGCGTTTCGGTGTGCGTACTCATTTTATCAGACGGTCCGAAGAACGTCATAATAGGTGGCCACCAGCGGTTAAGCGCAGCCTGAATCATTTCGCGCTGCTTTGGTGTACCTGTTGCCATGTGAACTACGGCATCGTGGCCGTACTTCAGGTGGAAAGCCTCCTCAGCGCAGATACGCTCCAAGGCTCTCGAATAAGGACCATAGCTACCTTTGGCATTTGCCATCTGGTTAACGATAGCACCCGCATCAATTAGCCAGGAAATAATATTAGAATCTGCCCAAGTAAAGGCAGGGTAGTTGAATACGTTTGAGTATTTTGATTTACCGCTGATCAGGTCAGTCAGCATTTGCTCGCGCGACTTGCCCAGCGTTTCGGCAGCAGAGTAAAGCAGCTGTGCGTGGCCTACTTCGTCCTGCACCTTCGCCATCTGCGCCATTTTGCGGCGGAAGCCAGGAGCACGGGTGATCCAGGTTCCTTCCGGTAAGGCGCCAATAATTTCTGAATGCGCGTGCTGTTCAATCATGCGGATCAGCTGCTTGCGGTATAGTTCGGGCATCCAATCGGTTGGTTCGATCTTTTCGCCACGGGCAATGCGGGCTTCAAATTCGGCTAATTTTGCAGGATCTTCGGTCTGCACATCATCGAATTTAGTCGCTTCAAAAACGTTTCCTCCTCCGTACATATTATTTATAGTTTAAAGGTTCAGTTAAGGTGCCGGACTGCGTTACCAGTCCGGCGATTAGTTAGTTTGTAGGGTGCGTATTAAGTTTGTTTCAGTCCGTTTAGTAGCATAGTTGCCAGGTTAGCGGCAATTTCTTCAGCGTTCATTTTGCCTTCAGGTTTGTACCAGGTATGTATCCAGTTCAACGCCGAAAGTATCGTTAAAACAGCAAATTTCTCGTCAGGCACTTTAAACTCGCCGGCTTTAATTCCTTCCCGGATAATTTCTCTAAAATGCTCTTCGTAGCGATTTCGCAATGCTAAAAACTCAGCATGGTGCGGTTCGCTTAAATGGCGCCATTCATGCAGAAATACTGCCGATGCTTCGGTGTTTTTAGTCAGCACCTGTACGTGTGCGGTAATAGCAGCCTGTAGTCTTTCGGATGCAGAAGCAGTGTGAACATCAGCCTGGTCTATCGCTTCGAAAAACTCATTTGCCATTCTAAAGCAAACGCGTTGCAGAATCTCTTCTTTAGACTTTATATGAGAGTAAATACTGGCAGCTTCGATACCCAACTGGTTGGCTAGGTCGCGCATAGACGTAGCCGAAAAGCCCCTGTTTTTAAAGAGTGCTGTAGCGGTTTGTTCTATTTGTTCTTTTCTGCTCAAAATTACCTCCATGTATAGCTAACAAATGTAGGCAACCTAACGTTCGTTAGCAAATTTTAAACGCAGATTTATAGTTGCGGGTTATTGTATGAACCAGGATTTTCAGGATTCGGAAGAATATACAGGATTAGGCTGTTGCCAAAGTTTGAGGTTTAGTTTTATAGCTGCCGTTTTCACCTCACCCCAGCCCTCTCCTAAAAACAGGAGAGGGAGTTTTGGCTATGGTTGAGTTTGGGTATAGTACAATAGTTTCCGTAGTCCAACCACCCCCAACCCCTCCTTATCTAAGGTGGGGAGCTTTTAGGCCTTTGCTATAGTTGATTGCATAGTTCTATAGTTACAAACCAAGTTCGGACAGGTCGCGACCTGTCCCTACGAAACTATAGCCATGATAAAAGTCGAAGCTTAGCTATTCAAACTATAGTTGGTGGTGAATAGTAGAAAGACATCAGTCTTTGGGCTGAGCGCCTTTGACTTGTTGCGGTGGCGTGAGCCAATCCGAGGAATGAGGATAGCAAGAAGGCAGCAGCGCGATGCCCGAAGACGGGGCCTCCCGGCCGTGGGGGCACCAAAGTTGATTTGAAACGATAGGTGACTGAAGCTCCCAGGATTAAAAGTAATGTGAAAGAAAAGGCTTGGTTCGGATAGTAAAGACTATAACTATAGGCTGAGATAGATTTCTCTCGTTGTTCGAAATGACAGAAAGAGGAAACTATAGAACTATACCAAAACTCCTTCCCCTGTTTTTAGGGGAAGGCTGGGAAGGGGTAATTCAACTATAGAATCCAGACGCTAGCAGGAGCTGCGCACGCTGATAGGTCTTCACCAACTATAATATCCAGATTTCTCCTGACGTCGGAATGACAAATAATTATCAGCAGCTTCCTTCATAAAACTACTTTTTCCATCTCTTACCGAGCATTGCTGTAACTCTTACGTATATTTGAAATCCAACCTTTAATACCTTCAAACTATAAACTATACTGATATGAACGATACAGCAACACCTGCTGGAAAACTGAAAATGGACTTTGTACATTATGTTGTGCAGGACCGTGTTGGCTACATTACCCTGGCCAGAGCAGAGAAAAGAAACGCCCTTAACTATGAAGTTGTCTCTGAATTAAAGCGTGCTTTTATTGCAGCTGAAGAAGATGAGGCATGCAAAGTATTGGTGTTACGCGCCGAAGGAAAAGTATTTTGTGCCGGCGCTGACCTGGAATACATCCAGAAACTACAGGGCAACGACTACCACGAAAACCTGGCTGACTCTACACATTTAATGGAGCTTTTCCGGCTGATCTATACGCTAAAGAAAGTCGTGATCGCCCAGATACACGGGCATGCTATTGCGGGTGGTTGCGGGCTGGCTGCTATTTGTGATTTCGGATTTACAGTACCTGACGCTAAGTTTGGTTACACTGAAGTGAAAATCGGATTTATACCTGCTATAGTTAAAGTATTCCTGCTCCGCAAAATAGGGGAGTCCAGAGCCAAGCAGTTGCTACTAACCGGAGACCTTATTTCTGCAACTGAAGCGGAAAACTATGGCCTGGTAAATTATGTAGTGCCTGCTGAAGAACTGGAACAGCGCGTATATGCCTTTGCGCAGAAACTATGCGTAGAGAACTCCAGACAAAGTATGGAAGTAACCAAGGAGATGATTGCCCGCGTGCAGGAAATGACACTGGAAGGCGGATTACAGTATGCAGCTGAAATGAATGCCGTAGCGCGCAGCTCCGAAGATTGCCAGCGTGGTATAGCCTCGTTCTTAAATAAAGAACCTATAAACTGGTAATTTCTGTTTAACTTTTAAAACTATTTCTTAAACTTGCTGTTTCTTGGGTATGCTGACAGGAATCGGAATCATGCTCTTAACCTTTGTAGTAATGGAAGTCGTGGCCTGGGCCATGCACAAGTACGTGCTACATGGTTTTTTATGGTTCCTGCATAAGTCGCACCACACCCGGCACCAGCACACATTCGAACTGAACGACCTGTTTTTTGCATGGTATGGCACATTGGCCATGCTGTTCTTTGTTTTCGGCAGCGAGCCGATAGACTACAGGTTCTGGATAGGAGCAGGCATTACCTTATATGGGGTTGCTTACTTTCTGATTCATGATGTATTCATACACAGACGCATAAAAGCGGTTGGCCGTACGTCTAATGTTTATCTTAAAGCGTTAAACATGGCGCACAAAGTACATCATAAAGTAACCGCCAAAGATGGGTCAGAGTCGTTTGGGATGTTGTGGGTGTCGCCGAGGTATTTTAAGGCAGCAAGTGAAGTAGTTAATAAAAAGGATAGACGTGGCGCAGTACACCATTAAAGAACTGGAACATCTTTCGGGCATCAAAGCCCATACCATCCGGATTTGGGAGCAGCGGTATAACATCCTTTGCCCCAAGCGCACGGAAACAAACATTCGGTATTACGACGACAAGGACCTGAAAACCTTGCTCAACGTGTCGTTGCTGAACGAGAAAGGGTATAAGATATCCAAAATTGCCCAGATGCAGCCAGACCAGGTAGTGCAGAAGGTGCAGCAACTATGCGAAGTGCCCGGTGAGTGCTCGCAGCACATTAACAGCATGATGGCAGCCATGCTGGACCTGGATGAAGAAGCATTTGATAAGGCTATCTCTACTGTAACCCTACAGGTAGGCTTTGCCGAAGCAATGAACCGACTTGTTTACCCGTTCCTGCACAAGATTGGGATACTCTGGCAAACCGGTAACATTACCCCAGCTCACGAGCATTTTGTGAGTAACCTCATCCGGCAGAAACTTATAGTTGCTATTGATGGGCAGGTAGTTCGCCGTAAACCGGATACACCTACTTATCTTTTATACTTACCAGAAGGGGAGTTGCATGAGTTGGCATTACTATACATGAACTATGTGGTCAGATCGCATAACAACCATGTCATTTACATGGGGCAAAACCTGCCCTTCAGCGATCTCGAATTAACTTACGCCCTTACTAATCCGAAATATATCTGCTCTGTACTTACGGCATCTCCGGACCGCGACCAGGTACAGAGTTATCTCTACAAATTGTCCGAAAGCTTCCCGGAGGCAACCATTTACTTATATGGCGTGCTGGTGCAAAACGACCAACTGGTGTTTCCGGAAAATGTAAAACGACTGGCCTGCATGCGAGATTTTACTGACCTTTTTAAATAAGATTTAACCTTATATTATCATAAAGCCTGCTTTTGTACCGTTTAGTACAGAAGCAGGCTTTAATTTTTTTAGTCGTTAACCCCCTCATTTTTATAGAATTACTAAATAAAATTCGGTGTTTAAACCTTTGTTTAATGTTTTTGATAAAAAAATTAAACAAAAAACTTTTATTTTTCAGAAAGCTACGTATATTTGTTTATAGTTTTAGATAAAAGTATAAACAAAAAGTATGACAGCAATAGAATTTAGCAACGTAATACAACGTGTTGCTCAGTCTTTGCGGCCTGTGGCTTTTAACCTCACCCGCGATACTGACGATGCAAAAGACCTGGTGCAGGAAACCGTATTGAAAGCCTTGATGAATCGTGAGAAGTTTAAGACAGGAACCAACCTGAAGGCCTGGCTTTATACCATCATGCGTAACACGTTCATTAACAACTATAACAAAATCACCAAGCGCAGCAGCAATATCGACAGTTCAGAATACCTGCAGTACCTGAATACCGACGAAAACTATATCACGCAAAACAAAGGAACGGCAACTTTCGTCATGAACGATATTAACAAAGCCATTGCCGGCCTGAGCGAAGAACACCGCACGCCATTTATGATGTATTACATCGGGTTTAAGTATACCGAAATAGCTGAAAAACTGCAGATTCCGATCGGGACAGTGAAGAACAGGATACACATAGCACGAAAAGAACTGAAGCAAACCCTGAAAGTATATAAGCAGGACGCATAAGTTAACCTGCGTGGCGCGGCCTTTTTAACCCTTACTTTATGAGCGAAAAAAATGTAATTGTTATTGGGGCCGGATTTTCTGGCATATCGGCGGCAACAAGTTTGGCCGACCAGGGTTATCAGGTAACCGTGCTGGAAAAAAATAGTACCCCCGGAGGTCGCGCCCGCAGCTTTAATACCCAAGGCTTTACATTTGACATGGGTCCCAGCTGGTACTGGATGCCCGATGTATTTGAATCCTACTTCCAAAAGTTTGGTAAAAGCACCGCAGACTACTATAACCTGGTCAGGCTCGATCCGTCGTACACGGTGGTTTTTGGGGAAGATGATTTTGTAGATGTACCTGCCTCACTGGATGAACTGAAAGCCCTGTTTGAAAGATGGGAGCCGGGTAGTGCGCACCAACTCCATAGGTTTCTGGAACAAGCCGCTTATAAGTATGAAGTAGGCATAAACCAGTTGGTATATAAACCGGGCCGCTCGGTTACCGAATTTATGAACCTGCGGTTGCTGCTGGATGTGCTGCGCATGGATGTTTTCCAGTCATTTCATAAGCATATTCGCCGCTACTTTTCGCACCCCAAAATCATCAAGCTCATGGAGTTCCCGATATTGTTTCTGGGAGCTTTGCCTGAGAATACACCCGCCCTTTATAGTTTAATGAATTATGCCGACATCAGTCTAGGTACCTGGTACCCGATGGGCGGCATGTATAAAATTATTGAAGGCATGGTGCAGTTGGCAGAAGAGAAAGGGGTCGTGTTCAAGTATAACCAGGATGTGCAGGAAATTCAGGTTAACCAAAATATAGCCACACGCATAGTTACTACAACTGATGTTTTTGAAACCGATGTTATAGTTGCCAGCGCCGATTACCACCACGTAGAAAAGAACCTGCTGCCGGCGCAATTCCAGAGCTATAGTTCGGAATACTGGGATACCCGTGTAATGGCACCGTCATCTTTAATATTCTACTTAGGGGTAAACAAACGCCTTAAAAACCTGCGCCACCATAGCCTGTTTTTCGATGAGGATTTTGGGCCGCATGCGAACGAGATCTATACCAATCCGAAGTGGCCAACCAAACCCTTGTTTTATGTATCGGCACCATCTGTAACGGATGATAGTGTTGCCCCAGCCGGCTGCGAGAACCTGTTTATACTTATACCGGTAGCACCAGGCCTGCAGGATACCGAAGAAGTTAGAGAGAAATACTATAACCTGGTGATGGACAGACTGGAGCAGCTGACAAACCAGGAAATACGTGGAAGCGTACTATACAAACGCAGCTACGCACACAACGATTTTATACACGACTACAATGCTTTTAAGGGCAACGCCTACGGGTTAGCAAACACCCTGTTGCAAACCGCACTGCTTAAACCCAGCCTTAAAAGCAAAAAAGTAAAGAACCTATATTATACCGGGCAGCTCACCGTGCCCGGGCCAGGAGTGCCGCCAAGCCTTATATCGGGGCAGGTGGTAGCGCAGGAAGTGGCGAAGGAATTTAAGGCTCCTGTAGTAATATGATCAGCACCTAAACATGAAACTATGGATTTATTTAAACAAACCTGCCTGAAATGCAGCAAAGTGATTACCGAAGCCTACAGCACCTCGTTTACGCTGGGCATCAAAACGCTGCATCAGAAATTCCATTTCCCGATTTATGCCATTTATGGTTTTGTGCGCTGCGCCGATGAGATTGTAGACACGTTTCATGAGCATAACAAAAAGGAATTATTGCAGGAGTTTAAAGAACAAACTTATAAAGCCATAGCTACAGGCATTAGTCTGAACCCGGTGTTGCATGCTTTTCAGTGTGTGGTAAACGAGTATAAGATTGACCACGAATACATTGAGGCCTTTCTGAGAAGTATGGAAATGGACCTGGAAGAGCAGCAATACGACCACCAACTATACGACAACTATATTTATGGCTCTGCCGAAGTAGTAGGGCTGATGTGCCTGAAAGTGTTTTGTGAAGGTGACGATGAAATGTTTGAGCGGCTTAAAAAACCAGCCTGCAGTTTAGGGTCAGCTTTCCAGAAAGTAAATTTCCTGCGCGACATGCAAAGCGATTACCTAGACCGTGGCCGCGTATACTTCCCAAAGGTAGAGTTCAAGCAATTCGATAACCTGAGCAAAGCTGAAATAGAAGCAGACATTTGCCTGGATTTTGAAGATGCTTACAAAGGCATTATGGAATTGCCCCGTACGGCGCGCCTGGGTGTATACCTAGCTTATAAATACTATATAAAGCTTTTCCGTAAAATACAGAACCTGCCGGCAACCCACATTCTGACCGAACGCGTAAGAGTACCTGATAACACAAAACTGGCATTACTGGTCAGTTCTTATCTCAGGTATCAACTTAACGCGATCTAATGAGCAGATTTATACTTTTCATCCTTTTGGTGGCAGGCATATCTGTGGCTAAAGCTGCAAATGCTACTACTTATAAATTATCCGAACTACGCGTAGAGTATCTGGCTGCCAGTAAAAACGAAGATGCTGCAGAGGACTTCTATGCTAAAATGGAAAAGTACACAGGAAAAGATCCGGTAGTAATTGGTTACAAAGCTGCTTCTGAAGCTGTAATGGCCAAGTATGTATGGAATCCTTATTTTAAAATGAAGCACCTGAACACGGCCTTGGGGCTGTTTGAAGAAGCAGTTGCGCTGAACAGGGATAATCCTGAAATCAGGTTTTTGCGGTTTATAGTAGAGTATCATATACCGGATTACCTGAACATGAGCCAGCACATGGCCGAAGATAAAGCTATAGTTATTGAAGGGTTGGTAGAGCATCCGAAATCAGGAATAAACAAAGCCCTGGCTCAGACAATGCGGGATGTGCTGCTGGAAAAGGAACGTTGCACCCCCGAAGAAAAGCAGTTGCTCAAGAGCCTGAAAATCTAAATAACTACTAATGCAGAACGATTAATTGAATTCGTCATTAAAAATCTGATCAGTCATTAATCATTAACAATTATTAATTAAAAACCCGTGTACATCTACCTATACTTAAACATATTCACCATCCTGTTTCCGCTGCTTTTGTCGTTCGACAAAAAGGTGGCTTTTTACAGGAACTGGCCGGCGTTATTTCCTGCTATACTGGTAAATGCCCTGGTGTTTATAGTTTGGGATGTACAGTTTACAAAGCACGGTATCTGGGGTTTTAACGAAGAATACCTGACAGGAATTTACTTCTTTAATCTGCCCCTGGAAGAGATCCTTTTCTTCATAACTGTGCCTTATGCCTGTGTATTTATTTACGATGTACTGAATGCGTATATTACTAAAGATCTACTGCAATCCTATGTTAAAACGATAGCCCTGGGGTTGATTATAGTTCTGCCAACTATAGCTGTGTTTAATATGGAGCGCTGGTATACTTCTGTTACGTTTATGTTGCTGGCAATTTTGCACCTGGTGCATTTAAAGTATTTCGGTACAAAATTTCTGGGGCGTTTCTACCTGGCTTACCTGGTGCACTTGGTTCCTTTTCTGCTGGTAAACGGTGTGCTTACCTACTTACCTGTAGTCTGGTATAACGATAACTATAACCTGGGTTTGCGCATCGTTTCTATACCTGTAGAAGATACCATGTACTCGATGCTGATGCTGTTGCTAACCATCTCTGTTTATGAAGGTTTGCGGGAAAAGTTCAGTATAAAACATTATCAGACCTCAGTTGTATAACCTGTATATGCAGCACCTAAATGTAACTATCGATGCCAACTCCGGATTCTGCTTTGGAGTAGTCTATGCCATACAAATGGCAGAGGACATACTGGATGAGCAGGGGTATCTGTATTGTTTGGGTGATATTGTACATAACGATGAAGAAGTGCAGCGCCTGCAGCAACGTGGCCTGCGGATAATAGATCATCAGCAACTCAGGGAACTGCAAAATGAGGCTGTTTTGATACGGGCTCACGGCGAACCACCTGAAACCTACCAGACTGCGCTTTCCAATAATCTTACGTTGATAGATGCCTCCTGCCCGGTGGTGCTAAAACTACAAAACCGCATCAAAAGCTCTTACGACAAAGATGACCGCATTTATATTTATGGCAAGCACGGTCACGCCGAAGTGCTGGGCCTGTTAGGGCAAACAAATAACAACGCCGTTGTTTTCGAAAATATAGATGAACTGCTACAGCACGAATTGCCATCAAAAATTACACTCTACAGCCAGACTACCAAGAGTACCGATAACTTCTATAGTATAAAGAACCAGCTCGAAACCAAAGGTTACGAAGTAGAAGCGAACGATACCATTTGCCGGCAGGTATCAAACCGCGATAGAGAGCTCCGGAAATTTGCCTCTCAATTCGATAAGGTCGTTTTTGTTTCCGGTACAAAGTCATCGAATGGAAAGGTGTTGTACCAGGTTTGCAAAAACACAAATCCAAATGCCTACTTTATATCAAAAGCTGAAGAATTACAACCTGCATGGTTTCAGGCTGGTGATACAGTTGGTATTTGCGGGGCAACATCTACGCCCATGTGGCTTATGGAGCAGGTAAGAGATAGCTTGCTTAAGCTTGAAGTAAAATAGGTCTGTACAAACCATACATGCCAACATTAAAAAAAGACACCCGTGGAATAGTAATCGCCGCAACTATAGTTTGTTGTTGGGTTGGGTTGCTTGCGTACCTGTTGACTAACTATACGGTCGACTTTGCATCGCCGGTGCCATACCTGTTAATGCTGGTACAGATGCATTTGTACACTGGCCTTTTTATTACGTCTCACGATGCCATGCACGGCGTAGCTGCTCCTGGCCGGCCGAAACTAAACCGAACTATAGGAACTATAACCGCTTTCCTGTTTGCCTATAACTGGTACCCGCGCTTGCTGCCACGCCATCACCAACATCATAAGCATGTCGCAACCGAACAAGATCCGGATTATCACCATGGGTCGTTTTGGCCTTGGTACTATAGTTTTCTGAAACAATACATAACCTGGTGGCAGCTATTGCTAATGGCAGTAAGCTTTAATGTACTCAAGTACTTCTACCCGGTAGAGAATGTGATCATGTTCTGGATGCTGCCGGCTGTTTTGGCTACGTTCCAGCTGTTTTATTTTGGGACCTACCTGCCACACCGCGGCGAGCATGCTCCCGAAAATCCTCATAAATCCGGAACACAGCAAAAGAACCACCTGTGGGCATTTCTGAGCTGCTATTTCTTTGGCTATCATTACGAACATCACGACAAGCCCTATTTGCCATGGTGGCAACTATACAAAGCAAAAGTATAAGCATCGTAATATTTAGATGTGTTTATGTTTTTAATGTAACAGTAGCTGTGGGCCCTGCGTAAGAGAAGCAACTTTATCCTTAATCAACTTCACGCAACTATTTTCCTTACAAGCATCTATATGCGCCCATCCGTTCGTGTTTATTTTTTATTGCTTAGTGTTTTCTTTTTAGCCGGTTTTAATGGCTATGCCGATACATTTAAGCGTGCTACCAGCAAAGACCCAAATACTTTTAAATCTGGGATTAGCTTTGTGTGGCTTTCTGAATTTGATAGCCAGGGGCTTATGTTCAGTAACCGGTATAGCCATTACCTGGGCGAACGTGCTGCCTTAGGCCTTAACGTGAGTTTACTCAGCGCATCCCGGTACGACGAAGGAAAGCAGATTTATTCCATTAAGAATACATTTTACATGGGTGGGCTGGAAGCCAGCTTCGACCTTATTCAGAAAGAAACGATAAGCCTTCGTTTAGGTGCCGGCGCAGCAGCAAGACACCGTTCCGAAATAAATTCAGATGCCGAAGAAGGTACTGTAGATGGTTCGGTAGCGCATATTAAAACTTCCGATGTAGGTTTTAACGGTTTCCTGGAAAATGATTTTAACTTCCTGAGAAGTGGCGTTGCCGGTGCCCGTATAGAATACTTCTCATATTCTTCCGGTACGCCAGTCTTTGCCATTGGTATGCACGTCGGCTTTAAGTTTTAGCGATCAAATAACGATAAAGAAAAGGGAGCCCGACAGCTCCCTTTTTTCATTTTATACCTTCCCGGTTCTGGTTCTGACTTATACCAATCTTCTCCACTTTTCCCCGCATCTTCCACTTTGTCCCACTTTTACGCTGGAAATCCTCCCCACCTGATGGTGAAAACAGGGGTTGTTTTGTAATTAATTGATTATTAGATATTTGTGTTTGTATTGCCTCGTATGATAGTGGTTTACATTCAAATATTCAAATATAGTTATACCCAAAGTGGGTTGATACGTATGTGGATAATGTGGATAAGTGGTGTGGATTACCATAATTTATCCACAAAGTGGTAAAAAGTGGGAGATTGTGGTTGTGGTCTTTTGTTGAATCGTTACATTTGTATACTCCGAAAACCACGCGGACGAACCTAAAGAAAAACATGAACTTCCTGTCAGGCGAATTTGAATGCAAGATAGACCCTAAGGGAAGGTTGGTTTTACCTGCAAAGATAAAAGCCAACCTGCCGGAGGCGTCTGGCAATCATGTGGTGCTGATGCGTGGTTTTGAGCCTTGCCTGGTGTTATATCCGAAGGCAGAATGGAAAGTGATCTATGACAAGGTGGCCGGCCTGAACGAGTTTAACGAAGAGTACCGCCACTTTCAGCGTAACTTCTTTAGAGGGAATACAGAGATAGAGTTGGATGGAACAGGCCGTTTTATACTGCCTAAAACCATGGCCCGCTTCGCCGAGCTGGATAAAGAAGTAATTATAGTTGGGTTGGGTAACCGCGTCGAGATCTGGAACCCGGATAAGTATGAAGAGTTCCTGATCAAAGATCAGCAGAATTTCTCGCAGCTGGCGCAGAAGTTCCTGGGAGATAAAGAAGAAAAAGAACCGTTGCTGTAATGGAATACCATCGCCCTGTTATGTTGGAAGAGTCGGTTGATGCTTTGGCTATAAAACCGGACGGTGTATATGTGGATGTAACCTTTGGCGGCGGCGGACATTCAGCACTTATAGTTAGCAAGCTTACAACCGGTAAGCTATATAGTTTCGATCAGGACCGCGATGCAGAAGAGCAAAGCAAGAAGCTGGAAGGAGAGAACTTCCAGTTTGTGCGAGCCAACTTCCGTGATTTGAAAAAGTATTTGCGCCTGTACCGTGTAAAAGAAGTTGATGGCATCCTGGCTGACCTTGGTGTTTCATCGCATCAGTTTAACGAAGGCAGCCGTGGTTTTTCAACCCGTTTTGATGGACCGTTGGATATGCGCATGGACTACGACCAGGGCGACTCGGCGAAAGATGTGGTTGAAAACTATAGTGAAGAGCAGTTGCACCGCATTTTTGGCATCTACGGCGAAGTAAAGAATGCAAAGACTTTAGCCAGAACTATAGTTGAGCAACGCGCCCGCAAGCCGATTGAAACGATTGAAGATTTTAAGCAGGCGATACGGTCCTGTACACCGAAAGGCAAAGAGAATAAATACCTGGCACAGGTCTTTCAGGCGCTCCGCATCGAAGTGAACGACGAAATGAAAGCGCTGGAAGAGATGCTGGTGCAGGCAGCCGAAGTGCTGAAGCCCGGCGGAAGATTGGCGGTTATCTCTTACCATTCTTTGGAAGACCGTTTGGTGAAGAACTTTATAGCAAAAGGTAAATTTTTCGGGGAGGTTGAAAAGGACCTGTTCGGGAACGAAATAAGGCCGCTGGATGCTGTAAGTCGGAAACCGATAGTGCCTACAGAAGAAGAATTACTGATAAATAGCCGCTCGAGGAGCGCAAAGCTGAGAATAGCACAGAAAAGAGAATTAGATGATTAAACACCTGGCCTGACAAGCCGAATTTTAAATGAGTAACTATGGCTTCTAACGTTATGACTAAGAAAGCAAGCGCACCCAGAGCAAACACGGTGCGTCCGAAGCCAGCAGAAGAAGCTCCAAAGCCAAAAAAACGTAAAGGATTCAGTATCTTTGGGTTACTTGAAAAGTATGCCAGCGTTGATGCCTTGTTTGAAGAAGGTGTTCCCCTTAAATACCTGCCCCGCATTTTATTCCTGACGGCACTTACCCTTTTCTATATCGGCAATACCCATTACGCTGAGAAAACGCTGCGTCGTATCGATAAAGTTAAAGTAGAAACAGAAGATCTTCGCGCAGATTATACGACGCTGAAGTCGGATTACATGGAAGCCAGCAAGCAATCGGAAGTTGCCCGTAACGTGGCGCCGCTGGGCCTCGAAGAAAGTTCATCTCCACCATATCAAGTTATAGTTCCGGCAGATGAATATTAAGAAATCCATCGTAATCAGGGTGCGGTTAGCCTTTCTGGCTATCTGCATTTTTGCGTGTGCTATAGTTTACAAAATCACCGTCATTCAGTTTTCGGATGGTGATAAGTGGAAAGAAATTTCCAAAGAGCGCCGCATTCATTATCAGCCGGTATTTGCCACACGCGGTAATATCTACTCCGATAACGAAAGTATTATGGCCACTTCGCTGCCATTTTACCGTGTCGCGTTCGATCCTACTATTTCTGATGCCAGGGCCTTTAATGCAGGTATAGATTCGCTTGCTATGTTGCTTTCGCGTTTTTATGGCGACCGCTCAGAAGATTATTACCGTCGTAAGATCAAAAATGCCCGCCTTTCCGGCAGACAATACATTCGCCTGAACAGCCGCCAGATAAACTACCAGGATAAAAAGATGATGGCCAAGTGGCCTATCTTCAGAGGTGGTAAAAACAAAGGCGGTGTTATTTTCGAGAAAGTTGAAAAGCGCTTTAAACCGTTCGGCATGCTGGCTGAGCGTACCATTGGTTTTATAAACGAAGATAAGAACGGTGCCGGCCTGGAGTTCAGCTTTAACGGCGACCTGGCCGGAACAGATGGCGAAGCACTGTTTGAGCGCATTGCAGGTGGCAGCAAACCAATTTATGATGGTACCGAAGTAAAACCACAGCATGGCTACGACATCAAGACAACTATAGATATTAACCTGCAGGACGTTGCCGAAAATGCCCTTTATAAAGCACTGGAAAAAACGGATGCTGAGTATGGTACGGTGATCATGATGGAAGTGAAGACAGGGGAAGTGAAGGCAATTGCAAACCTGGGTAAAACTACGGGAGGATATATAGAAGACTATAACTATGCCGTTGGTTCTCAGGGTCGTACAGAGCCTGGTTCTACCTTTAAGCTGGCAACGATGCTGGCCCTTTTTGAATACGCTCCGGAGGTAAAACTAACCGATACAATTGATGCCGGCGACGGAAGGTATAAGATCAAGAATACCATCATGACCGATGCTAAAACGGGTGGCTATGGTAAGCTGTCGGTGCAGCAGGTGTTTGAAAAATCCTCAAACATTGGCGTGGCCAAACTGATGGAGAAACACTTCAGCAGCAACCAACAGGCTTATGTAGATTACCTGGATAAATTTGGTTTAGGCAACACGCTTGGCTTCCAGATGGATGGCGAAGCACGGCCTTACATAAAGCACCCGCAGGACAGAACCTGGTACGGTACAACGCTTACCTCCATGGCCATTGGCTACGAAATGAAGCTATCGCCATTGCAAACACTGGCTTTGTACAATGCTGTTGCCAATAACGGTACTAAAATACAGCCAATCATCGTAAAGGAAATCCGCAAGTCGGATAAAGTGGTACAGACCTTTAAGACCCGTGTGCTGGTTGATAAGATCTGCTCTGATGCTACCCTGAAAAAAGTACATGCCATGCTGGAAGGGGTAGTGGAGAACGGAACAGCCAAGAACATTAAAAGTGCTGACTATAAGATAGCTGGTAAAACTGGTACTGCCCGTAAGGTAAAGGATGGTAAGTATGTGAAGGAATACTCTACTTCGTTTGCCGGTTACTTCCCCGCTGATAATCCAAAGTATAGCTGCATCGTGATCATAGACAGCCCGAAAGGGGTGAACGTGTATGGCTCGGATGTAGCGGCACCAGTGTTTAAGGAACTGGCTGATAAAGCCTACGCCCGCGACCTGGAAATGCATAAACCACTGCGTGCCCGCGTTACGCCAAATAAAGATAGTTTGCCACAGGTAGCTGCCGGTAGCCTCGATGACCTTTCTACTATTTGTAACCGCCTGGGCATTAGCAATCATCCGAAAACCGCAGATGAGGAATGGGTAAAAGTGAAGCCTGGAATGCGCTCACTTGACTTTGAGCCAAACCCTGTACTGGAAGGTAAAGTACCGGATGTAGTGGGGTTAACCTTACGCGATGCCTTGTTTATACTTGGTAACCAACGTCTGCGCGTAAATGTGCAGGGAGCAGGTAAACGCGTACAGAAACAGTCGTTGGAGGCAGGTACGCCCATAAATAAAGTAAAACAGATAACTATAGTTTTAAGCTAATGCAGTCGCTGCAAACATTACTACACAAAGTTCAGGTACTTAACACCATTGGCTCGCTTGATGTGCCCGTTGAAAGTATAGCTTTTGACTCGCGTAAAGTGCAGGCAGGTGTGCTGTTTGTGGCGGTGCGTGGTGTGCAGGCTGACGGACATGCTTTTATAACCAAAGCGGCAGAGGCCAATGCCGTAGCTATAGTTTGCGAGGAATTGCCGGTAGAAAAGAACAGTGCTGTAACTTACATACAGGTAAAGGATTCAGCTGAGGCGCTGGGCCAGATGGCTTCTAATTTCTACGACAATCCATCTGCAAAGCTAAAATTGGTAGGTGTTACGGGCACTAATGGGAAAACGACTTCTGTAACCTTACTACACAAACTTTTCCGCGAGCTGGGCTACCATGTGGGGTTGCTTTCTACAGTACAAAACCAGATAAACGAGGAGATAATCCCTTCCACACATACCACGCCGGACGCGGTAACCCTGAACGAGTTGCTGGCGAAAATGGTGAAAGCAGGTTGCACGCATTGCTTTATGGAAGTGAGCTCGCATGCCATGGTACAGCACCGGGTAGTCGGCTTAACTTTTGCTGGTGGCGTTTTTACCAATATCACCCACGACCATTTAGACTACCACGAAACCTTCGACGCCTATATCAAAGCCAAGAAATCGTTTTTTGATATGCTGCCGAAAGGTGCATTTGCTCTGGTGAACGCTGATGATAAGCGTGGTTTGGTAATGGTACAAAACACTAGGGCAAGTATACACGAGTTCTCGCTACGCAAAGCAACCGAGTTTAAAGCGCGCATTATCGATAATACCATTCAGGGCTTACACCTGGAGATTGACGGAAACGAGATCTGGTGCAAGCTGATCGGCGCTTTTAATGCTTACAACTTGCTGGGCGCTTATGGCGTGGCTGTGTTATTAGGCGAGGACCCTACGGAAACACTGACTGTACTTTCTGCCCTCGATTCAGCAGCTGGTCGCTTTGATTATATTGTTTCTGATTCGCAGATCACTGGTATTATTGATTATGCCCACACGCCGGATGCATTGGAAAATGTTTTGAATACAATTCAGCAGATACGGACACCATTGCAAAAAGTGATAACTATAGTTGGTTGCGGTGGTAACCGCGATGCGGCCAAGCGCCCGGTGATGGCCGACATTGCCTGCCGCCTGAGCGATAAAGTTATACTTACTTCAGATAATCCACGCTTTGAGGAGCCGCAAACTATACTTGCCGATATGCAAAAGGGCGTAAAGCCACTGGATTACAAAAAAACGCTTTCGGTGCTGGACAGAAAGGAAGCAATAAACACTGCTATAATGCTGGCAGAACCCAATGACATAATACTGGTAGCCGGTAAAGGGCACGAAACTTACCAGGAAATACAGGGCGTGAAGTACCCTTTTGACGATAAACAAGTGTTGCAGGAAACGTTTCAGCAACTCGGAAAATAAACTAATTACATCTTTTAGCCAGGAGTAACGAATAAACTTAAATGCTATACTACTTATTTACATACCTCGATCGGGAATATGATCTGTTTGGAGCCGGTGTGTTTCAATACATTTCCTTCCGTGCTGGTATGGCCGTACTGGTATCGCTGCTTATCGCCATGATTTTTGGTGGTAAACTGATCAAAATGTTGCAGCGCAAACAAGTCGGCGAAAGCATCCGCGACCTGGGCCTGGAAGGACAGATGGAAAAGAAAGGAACCCCTACGATGGGTGGTCTGATCATCCTGCTGGCTATACTTGTGCCTACGCTGCTTTTTGCCAGATTAGATAATATTTACATTATCCTGATGCTGGTCTCTACGGTTTGGTTAGGGGCTATTGGCTTCCTGGACGACTATATCAAGGTTTTCAGAAAGAACAAAGAAGGCCTGGCTGGACGCTTTAAAATTATGGGCCAAATTGGCCTTGGACTTATAGTTGGTCTTACGCTATACTTTAACGACGACGTTACTGTTCGTCAGTATATTTTCTCGGATGGTGGTGTTTCGGCTGTTAATGCTTCAAAAAAGTATGTGGACGTGCACAGTATGATCACAACTATACCGTTCCGCAAAAACAACGAATTAGATTACTGTAACCTATTTTCCTTTGCTGGTCCTTTGTTCCAGGGTTGGTCGTGCTACCTGTATATACCATTTGTGATCCTGGTGATTACGGCTGTATCAAACGGAGCTAACATTACAGACGGTATCGATGGCCTGGCAGCAGGTACCTCTGCAATTATCGGTTTAACACTGGCAATTTTTGCATGGGTTTCCGGTAACACCATTTTCGCCGATTACCTGGATATTATGTTTATCCCGAATTCGGGTGAGCTGACTATTTTCTGTCTGGCTTTTGTGGGAGCGTGCGTTGGTTTCCTGTGGTATAATACCTATCCGGCGCAGGTCTTTATGGGCGATACAGGCAGCCTGGCTATCGGTGGTATCATTGCGGTACTGTCGCTTATAGTTCGTAAAGAGCTGCTTATACCTATCCTATGCGGCATTTTCCTGATCGAGAATTTATCGGTAATGCTGCAGGTAAGTTACTTTAAGTATACTAAAAAGAAGTATGGCGAAGGGCGTCGCATTTTCAAAATGTCGCCACTGCACCACCATTACCAGAAGCTGGGTTACCACGAGTCTAAGATCGTAGGCCGTTTCTGGATCGTGGGTATTATGCTGGCTATTTTAACGCTGGCTACATTGAAACTTCGCTAACCGAACAAAAAACAAACTATGAAGATAGCAATACTAGGAGCGGGAGAAAGTGGTGTTGGAGCCGCATTACTGGCACAGGCCAAAGGGCTTGATGTGTTTGTGTCAGATATGGGGCAGATCAAAGACCAGTATAAAGCAAAGTTGGCAACAGCTGCTATCCCATTTGAAGAAGGAACACACACCCTTGATAGAATCCTAGATGCTAACGAAATCATTAAAAGTCCTGGCATTCCTGATAAAGCTGCAATTATACAAGAAGCAGCCAAAAGACAGATACCGGTCATATCTGAGATAGAGTTTGCCGGCCGCTATACTGATGCCAAATTCATCTGCATAACAGGTACCAACGGTAAAACGACTACTACGCTGCTAACTTACCACCTGCTGAAAAGCGCCGGGCTAAATGTTGGCCTGGCTGGTAACATAGGGGAGAGCTTGGCAGAAAAAGTGATCGAGAATAAGCACGATTACTATGTGCTGGAGCTAAGCAGTTTTCAGCTGGATAACATGTACCAGTTTAAAGCGGATATTGCTGTGCTGCTGAACATTACCCCGGATCACCTGGACCGCTACGGCTATAGTATGGAGAAATATGCAGCCTCTAAACTGCGCGTAGCTCAGAACATGACCAGCAGCGACTATTTTATCTATAATGCAGATGATCAGAATATTAAAAAGGCTTTTGACACGGTAGCATTCGGCGGTACAGCTATACCATTTTCATTAGAAGACGCTGAGGGTACAAAAGTAACTTTTAAGAACTCAACTATAGCTTTGTCGTTGGGGACTACCGAAGCAACTATAGATGCCTCAAAATCCAGCCTGATCGGGAAACATAACCAGTACAATACCATGGCAGCTGTTGCGGTAGCAAAGCTGTTAAATGTATCTGACGAAAGTATAGCCCTGTCGCTGGAGACGTTCCAGAATGCCGACCACAGATTGCAATTGGTAGGTGTAGCAAAAGATGTGAGCTATATAAACGACTCAAAAGCAACTAACGTGGAAGCTGTTTGGTATGCGCTGGAAGGTATAAAACAACCGATCATCTGGGTTGCAGGAGGCGTGGACAAAGGCAATGACTATAGTACGCTGGAGCCGCTGGCCCGCGAAAAAGTGAAAGTGCTGATCTGCCTGGGTAAGGATAATAAAAAGCTGGAGCGCTCTTTTAACAAAGTGGTGCCGATCATCGCCGAAACAGACTCAATAGAATATGCCGTGCGCATGGCAAAACTACTGGCTGTGCCTGGTGATGTTGTTCTATTGTCGCCAGCCTGTGCCAGCTTCGATTTGTTCGATAACTATGAGCACCGTGGGCAGCGCTTTAAGGAAGCAGTTGAGAAGATAGTTTTAAAGAAGTAAGCATAACAATTTTTAGCCAAAGGTTATGGTAAAGCAGTGGTTACAGAAAAACCTGCAAGGAGACCCCGTGTTGTGGGGCATCGTCCTGATGTTCTCGCTGATAAGCGTGGCCGTAGTGTATTCTGCCACAGGTACGCTTGCCTATAAATCATATGAGGGTAATACAGAGTATTTCCTGCTAAAGCACTCATCGCTCATTTTTGTAGGCCTGGCTTTTATGTGGGCAGCCCACAAGATCAACTATAGGTATTATTCCAGGTTATCGTTGGTAGCCTTAGTGCTGTCGGTACCGTTGCTACTGTTCGCTTTTTTCTGGGGTTCCAACATCAACGATGCTTCGCGTTGGATTACCATTCCGGTTATCAACCAAACCTTTCAGCCATCCGACTTAGCCAAACTGGCCCTGATCTCTTACTTGGCAAGTATGCTGGCTAAAGTACAGTTGCAGGTTAAAGACTGGCGCAAAACACTGGTGCCCATGCTGCTCTGGACGGTAGCCATCTGCGGTCTGATCGCGCTTACCAATACCTCTACAGCAGTGTTGCTTTTTGCTACCTGTATGCTGTTAATGTTCATCGGGCGTGTGCCATTCAAATACCTGATGACGGTATTCGTGATCGTGATTATAGTTGGGGGACTTGCACTTTGGGCTGGTCAGCGTTTAGAGACAGCGGTCAGCCGTGTAGAGGCATTCATGGACAAATCCGAAACGCCTTTCCAGTTAGAGCAATCTTACATAGCGATTGCCACTGGTGGTGTGGTTGGTAAAGGTCCCGGTAACAGTTACCAGCGCAACCTGCTTCCTCACCCTTATTCAGATTTTATTTTTGCGATCATCATAGAAGAGTATGGTTTGTGGGGCGGGGCTGTCGTGCTGTTCTTATACCTGGCCTTGCTCTACCGGGGCATGGTTACAGTAGTTAACAGTACCGGCGCTTTTGGTGGCTTGCTTTCTGCGGGCTTAAGTTTCAGCCTTGTCATTCAGGGGATGATCAACATGGGCGTAGCCGTTGGTTTGGGCCCGATCACAGGTTTGCCTTTGCCGCTCCTTAGTATGGGTGGTACATCATTGATCTTTACAGGCATTTCGCTGGGGATTATTCTTAGCGTGAGCCGTACCGATAACGAAGTGAAAAATGCTGCGGTTGGTGCGTCAGCAGGTATAAATGCAAGAGTTCCGGCACATGCGTAATACCAACAGACCATATCGCATCATTATCAGCGGTGGCGGTACCGGCGGGCATATTTACCCGGCTGTTGCCATTGCAAATCAGATCAAGGCGATTAGCCCGGAATCTGAAATACTGTTTGTGGGGGCCAAAGGCCGCATGGAAATGACCCGTGTGCCGGAAGCAGGCTATAAGATTGTAGGCCTATGGATAAGCGGCCTGCAGCGCAGATTAACTATAGATAACCTGTCCTTTCCGCTAAAAGTGCTTTCCAGTGTGCGCGCGTCGCATAAGATCATCAACGATTTTAAGCCGGATGCAGTGGTTGGGGTTGGGGGTTATGCCAGTGGTCCGTTGCTGTATGCGGCAACTGCCAAAGGAATACCGTCACTTATCCAGGAACAGAATTCTTATGCCGGAATTACCAATAAGCTACTGGCCAAGCGCGTAGGTAAAGTTTGTGTGGCTTACGAGAACATGGATAAGTTCTTCCCGGCGGATAAGCTTGTACTCACCGGCAACCCAGTGCGCCAGGATATTCTGGACATAACCGAAAAAAGGAGAGAAGCGCTACTACACTTTGGCCTGAACTCTGAAAAGAAAACGATACTGGTGATAGGTGGTAGCCTGGGTGCCAGAACCATTAACCAAAGTATAGCTGGCGGACTGGAACAGCTAACTATAGCTGGCTATCAGCTGATATGGCAAACAGGAAAAGGATATTACGCCGAAGCTAAAGAACTAGAGCAGAACTATAGCGACAAAGGCGTCCGCGTTTTTGATTTCATCAAACGGATGGATCTGGCTTATGCAGCCGCCGATATAGTTGTTTCAAGAGCTGGCGCGCTGTCTATTTCTGAACTTTGCCTGGCAGCCAAACCATGTATACTGGTGCCGTCGCCAAACGTGGCTGAAGATCATCAAACTAAAAATGCAATGGCTCTGGTGCAGCAGCATGCAGCTATACTTGTACGCGATGCAGAAGCATCTCAAAAACTGATTCCGGCGGCTTTACAACTGGCCCAGGACGAAAAGGAACAGCAACGCCTTTCAGAGAATATTAAGAAAATGGCCCGCCCTAACGCGGCTGCCGACATCGTGAACGAACTTGTAAAACTGATAAAGTGAGACTGGAAGACTACAGGTATATCTACTTTTTAGGCATTGGCGGCATAGGTATGAGCGCGATTGCCCGATGGTTCCATGCCAAAGGGTTTCAGGTATGGGGCTACGATAAAACCAGAACCCCTCTTACCGAGGCTTTGGAGCAGGAAGGTATTTCAGTTCATTATGAAGATGATGTAGCAAACCTGCCACAGGAAATTCTGCAGGATAAGGAAAACACGTTAGTTATACTTACTCCTGCTATACCTGCCGAGCACACGGAATGGAATTACCTGAAAGCGCAGGATTATACTATAAAAAAACGATCTGAAGTGCTGGGCATTATTACAGCGAATGCATTTACCATAGCTGTAGCCGGCACGCACGGTAAAACCACTACTTCATCTATGGTTACGCACCTGCTGCACCATGCCGGGGTTGATGCTTCGGCCTTCCTGGGAGGTATTGCCACAAACATAAATTCTAACCTCCTTATCAGCAAAGGCGAGCGTGAGCAGGAGCTGGTAGTGGTGGAAGCTGATGAATATGACCGTTCTTTCCTGACCCTGTTTCCGGATATTGCAATCGTAACTTCCGCAGACCCAGACCATTTGGATATTTATGGTGATGGCGAGGAACTGATACGTACATTTAAGAGGTTCATTAGTCAGATAAAACCAGGGGGCTACTTGTTACTGAACAAAAATACAGATCCACGATTAACAGCTCAGATTCAGCCTGGAGTGCACGTTATTTTCTATAGTTTAAACTCTGGAGATGCTCATATTCAGAACCTTAGCATTGAGGGTCGTTGGTTCAGATTTGATGTGCAGAGTCCGTTCCATAACATAGGTTCGCTTAGCTTAGGTGTGCCTGGTTTTCATAACGCCGAAAACGTGCTGGCAGCAATACTTACCACCCAGATTTTGCAGGTGCCTGAAGCCCAGATACGTAGTGGCGTAGAGACCTATAGTGGTGTAAAGCGTCGCTTCGAATTTGTGTATGAAGGCAAAGGCAAAGTATATATCGATGACTATGCGCACCACCCAAAAGAGATTGATGCGTTTATGTCATCCGTGCGCGCCTTGTATCCGGACAAGCAACTTAAAGTGATATTTCAGCCACACCTCTTTACGCGTACCCGCGACTTCGCAAATGAGTTTGCAGAGAGCCTAAGTAAGGCCGATGAAGTGGTGTTGCTGGACATTTACCCGGCTCGTGAAAAACCAATACCGGGTGTAACATCAAACATGCTGTTAGAGCGCATTACCTGCCCTAAAAAATCGTTGATAAGTAAAGCTGAAATTGTGGATAATTTAGCTCTAAACAATGATTTTGAGGTTTTAGCAACTATAGGAGCCGGTGATATAGATACATTAGTACAGCCTATCAAAAATATTTTAGAAAAAGTGTAGTATGGGCTTGAATAGTAAAATAAAATCTTTAATTTTTGCAGGTTGTAGTATCATTACAATCGGCTCGCTCGCAGGTTTTGCTTCATCAAGGCAAAATGAAAAAACTTGTGAAAAAGTTTCAATAAATATTGATAATGAGTACAATAATTACTTTATTGGGGACAAAGAAATAGTTGACCTGCTTACCCGCGATGGCGAGCGCAAATTAGAAGGCATTCCTAATAAAAACATTGACCTGAAAAACCTTGAAAAACGCATTGAAGCTAATAAATTTGTGGAAGATGCTGAAGTGTACCGAGGATTGGATGGTAATATCAAAGTACAGGTAAAACAAAACCGGCCTATAGCTAGAATTATACAAGCAAATCAAGATGTGTATGTAGATGTAGAAGGGCATATTCTGCCCCTTTCAGAAAGATATACAGCCCGTGTAATTCCTATCACTAAGTCAGCTCTTTTAAAACCCCTTAACCAGGAGTTTTTCCAGGACTCGACCGGCCAGGCCTACCTTTCCTTACTTCAGTTCATCGAGAACGACGAGTTTTGGAAGGCCCAGTTAGCCCAGATGCATATAGATGGCAAGGGTAAAGTTTCGTTTCTGCCGCAGGTTGGCGACCATACCATAGAGTTTGGCAAGCCGGCAAACCCGGAGCAGAAGTTTAAGAAGCTGATGATCTTTTATAAAGAAGTGCTGCCTGTAATGGGTTGGGACAAATATAAAAGAGTGAATGTAGAGTTTGAAGATCAGATAATTTGCGAATAAGATATACAGATATGCAGAACGACAAAATAGTAGTAGGCTTGGACATTGGAACAACCAAAGTTTGCGCACTTGTAGGTCGGAGAAACGAGTACGGTAAGCTGGAGATCCTGGGAATGGGGAAAGCCGCTTCTGAGGGTGTGGTACGTGGCATGGTTAGCAATATCGATAAAACGGTAGAGGCTATTAAAAAAGCAGTACAACAGGCAGAAGCACAGGCTGACATTAACATTGGTGTTGTGAACGTTGGTATTGCCGGTCAGCATATTAAAAGCTTACAACACAATGGCAGCATTACACGTGCCGTTACAGATAACGAGATTACGGTAGAAGATGTGAACCGCCTGACCAACGACATGTACCGTCTGGTTACGCCTCCGGGCAGCGAGATCATCCATGTAATGCCGCAGGAATATAAAGTAGACTACGAAGAAGGTATCGTTGATCCGGTTGGTATGTCGGGTGTGCGCCTGGAGGGAAATTTCCATATCATCACGGCACAGTCAAACGCGATCAGCAACATCAGCAAGTGCATTTCCCGTGCCGGCCTTGTAATGGACCAGCTTATACTGGAGCCACTGGCCTCGTGCATGTCTGTATTGAGCGACGAAGAAAAAGAAGCAGGTGTAGCGCTGGTTGATATTGGTGGCGGCACAACAGATATCGCTATCTTTAAAGACAATATTATCCGCCATACGGCAGTTCTACCGTTTGGTGGTAACATCGTTACTTCCGATATAAAGCAAGGCTGTATGGTAATGCAGAACCAGGCCGAGCAACTGAAGGTTAAATTTGGTAAAGCTATTGCAGACGAAGCATCTGAAAATGAGATAGTTTCAATACCTGGCCTTAGAGACCGCACACCAAAAGAGATATCTTTGAAAAATCTTGCTTATATTATAGAAGCAAGAATGGAAGAAATAGTAGAGTTGGTATATGCCGAGATCGTTCGTTCGGGCTATGCCAATAACCTGGCAGCTGGTATAGTTATTACCGGCGGCGGCGCACAGTTACAGAATCTGGTGCAGCTGGTAGAGTATATTTCGGGCATGGATACCCGCATCGGTTACCCGAACGAGCATTTAGGTAAATCCAAGATCGAAGCGGTTAAGAGCCCGATGTACGCGACCAGTGTTGGTTTAGTGCTTGCCGGTTACCAGTCGCTTAACCAGCGTGGCAACGAAATTGTAACCGAAGTTCCGGAAAGAAAAGAATACCAGAAACCAGCACAGAAATCTGCTGGCAAAGAAGGCGGCGGTATCATTAATATGATCAAAGGCTTCTTATCTGACGACATAGACAACAACAAACAAAGTTATTAACCCATAACAGAGCAGGAGAAATTAGCATGAGCATGTACACTTTCGACTTACCGTCAAGCAGTAAGTCTATCATTAAGGTGATTGGTGTCGGGGGCGGTGGAAGCAACGCTGTGAACCATATGTATAACCAGGGCATTAAAGATGTTGAGTTTATCATATGTAATACCGATGCGCAAGCCCTTAAAAGCAGCAGCGTTCCTACAAGACTTGCCCTTGGTCAAAACCTGACAGAAGGTCTTGGAGCCGGTGCGAACCCTGAAAAAGGCAAACAGGCCGCTCTTGAAAGCAAAGAAGAAATCCGCGAAATGCTAAGTAACGATACCAAAATGGTATTTATTACAGCTGGTATGGGCGGTGGTACCGGTACTGGTGCAGCTCCTGTAATTGCTAAAGTGGCAAAAGAGCTTGGCATCCTTACAGTAGGCATCGTTACAGCGCCTTTCGGTTTCGAAGGCCGTAAGAAAAAGCAAGCTGCCGAAGATGGCGTTAGAGAACTAAGCGAAAACTGCGACACGATCCTGGTGATCCTGAATGACAAGCTTCGTGAGATGTTCGGTAACCTGACCATTCGTGAAGCCTTTGCAAAAGCAGATAACGTATTAACCACAGCTGCTAAATCTATAGCTGAGATTATTACAGTTACAGCGGAAGTAAACGTTGACTTTGAAGACGTTAAGACGGTAATGAAAGACTCTGGTGCCGCAGTGATGGGTTCTGCGATAACAGAAGGCGAAGGCCGTGCGCTGCGTGCTGCTGAAGAATCTCTTTCATCTCCGCTATTGAACAACACTGACATTCATGGTGCTCAAAAGATCCTTCTTTCAATTATGTCTGGTGAGCAGGCAGAACTTGAAATGGATGAACTGACTGAGATTACAGAATACATACAGGAAAAAGCCGGCCAAGACGCTGAAGTTATCTTCGGTCATGGTATCGATTCTTCACTGGGTCAGAGCATCAGGGTTACAGTTATTGCAACAGGTTTTGCCGGCAACACAGATAACCTGATGGAACCAAAAAAGACGGTATTTGACCTGAACAGCCAAAAAAAAATTGAAGTAGAGCCAGTTAAGCCAGAGGTAGTAGAAGTAACTACATTTGTACCTAAGCAGGTGGTAGCTCCGGCACCAGTTCCTGTGGCACAGGCACCGGCGCCAGCTCCAATACCGGCTCCTGTTCACATTCCTGCGCCGGCCCCGCACTACGAGGCAGTACGCAAACCAATTGAGCAGCCTCAGCCAAACCGTATCGTATTTGATCTGGGATCGGTTGAGACTACAGCAAACGAGAGCTTTTACGCACCGCAGGCAGATGCCCGTGCTGCACGTGAGCTGGAAGAACGTGAACTGATGAAGCGCAGACAGGAAGAGCGTCGTGAGCGCCTTCGCAGACTGAGCTCAGAGATCACTTCAGAAGCTATAAAAGAGAAACTGGAAGTACCTGCATATCTTCGTCGTAATGTAGCCCTGGAGTCTGTGGCACATTCTTCTGAGCGTAATATTTCCCGTTTCAACTTAAATGATGACAATGAGATATTAGGCGACAATCGTTTCCTGCACGATAACGTTGACTAAGCATTTTCAACTATAAAACAGAAAGGGCTTCCGATTTCGGAAGCCCTTTCTGTTTTATAGTTTGTTTCTGGTAGTTCTAAAACTCCGAGAAATGTTGAGCAAACGACAAAAACTATAGTTTAAAGTGCGCAGCAGTCCGAGTAAAGTACATGCTATAGTTGATGCCAGCCTGTGTATTAGAAGCTGAGAAATTGCGTTACGTGCAGTTCTAGTAGCTCCTGGTATAGTTTATTAGTTAGTTGGGTGCCATCAAAGTTCTTTTCGATGTGGGCCAGTTTAAGGCGCATAGCCATCACATGCATGCCCAGGTAATTCAATACATCAGAGAGATGGCTAAGTGCCGGTCCACTGCCCTGCATGCCCGACGATAAGCCGATCAAAGCGCCCTTTTTATTCCTGAACGTGTTCGGATACTCCAGCCCATCAATAAACGCCTTTAGTACACCCGGGAAAGACGAATTATACTCCGGAACGACAAACACAAACTTATCGGAAGTAGCGATCATACCTGCCAGCTTATTGAATTCCGCATTTTTTCCGGTATTGTCGTAAAGGGCAGAAACCGTGAAATCAGCAGGAAGCTTGGCCAGGTCAAGTATCTGGTAAGGTACGCCGTGTTGCTGTAAAAGCGCAGCATACAGGTTAACTATAGCTATACTATTCGATTCAGGCCTGTTAGTACCTGAAATTAGTGTGATCATATAAAAGGCATTAGTTACTTCTTTAACAGGGTAGCGGAAGTAAAGTTATAATTTAGATAATAGTCAGCAATATAAAGTACAAAGTGCCTTAAAACAAAAAGGGCGGAACATTGCTGCCCCGCCCTTTTATTGTGTTTAAGCAGTTAAGCTACATGTTCGGAAGTGGCTTTTGCTGAAAGGTACTCTCTGTTCATGATAGCAATGTTTTCCAGAGAAATACCAACCGGGCACTCGGCTGCACAGGCACCGGTATTAGAGCAGGCACCAAAGCCTTCTATATCCATTTGTGCAACCATGTTTTCTACGCGTGTTTTAGCCTCTACTTTACCTTGTGGCAACATAGCCAGCTGGGATACCTTAGCAGATACAAACAGCATAGCAGACGCATTTTTACAAGCTGCCACGCAGGCACCACAACCAATACAGGTTGCTGCATCAAACGCTTTATCAGCTATAGACTTTCCGATCGGGATAGCGTTCGCATCTGGTACGCCACCTGTGTTGATAGACACATAACCACCTGCCTGCTGAATACGGTCGAATGCCGAACGATCCACCACAAGGTCTTTATGCACCGGGAAAGCAGCTGCTCTCCAGGGCTCTATAGTTATCGTATCGCCGTCGTTAAAGTGGCGCATGTGTAACTGGCATGTAGTTGTACCACGCTCTGGCCCATGCGGACGACCGTTTATGTACAAGCTGCACATACCGCAGATACCTTCACGGCAATCGTGGTCGAAAGCGATCGGGTCCTGGCCGCTACGCAGCAGGTCTTCGTTCAGTACATCCAGCATTTCCAGGAACGACATGTCCGGGGAAATGCCTTTTACAGGGTATGTTACCATAGCACCTGCGGTTTCTCTATTTTTTTGGCGCCAAACCTTTAGTGTCAGGTCCATTGGTTTAGCATTTGGATTACTTCCAGCCATCTTTTTATTAATTACGAATTAAGAATTATAAATTAAGAATTATGATTCGTCAGCTAATAGACTCATTCCTCATTCTTAATTATTAATTATTCATTATTTGTAGCTACGCTGTGTTAGCTTCACGTTCTCGAACTTCAGATCTTCTTTATGAAGAATGGCATCGTTGCCTACACCTGTAAACTCCCAGGCAGCTACATATGCGTAGTTCTCATCGTCGCGCAGGGCTTCGTTCTCAGGCGTCTGGTATTCCTCACGGAAGTGACCACCACATGACTCATTTCTGTTCAGGGCATCATCTACCATCAGTTCACCAAGCTCCAGGAAGTCAGCAACACGGTTTGCCTTCTCTAGCGTGATGTTGAGTTCTTCGTTCACACCAACAACTTTCACATCTCTCCAGAACTCATCGCGCAGCTTACGGATCTCCTGTTTTGCAAACTTCAGACCTTCAGCGTTACGGGCCATACCGCAGTAATCCCACATCAGCAAACCAAGCGCCTTATGGAAATCATCCACTGTACGGGTACCGTTTATTGAAAGCAGCTGGTTGTTTTTAGCGATAACAGCCTGCTCCGCTTCTTTAAAGGCAGGGTGGTCCGTAGTTACTTTCGTAGTTGGGTTCTGTGCCAGGTAATCGCCTATAGTGTAAGGTATAACGAAATAACCATCAGCCAGACCTTGCATCAGGGCAGAAGCACCTAAGCGGTTTGCACCGTGGTCAGAGAAGTTACACTCACCTGTAGCATATAAACCAGGGATGTTAGTCATCAGGTTATAGTCTACCCAAAGGCCACCCATGGTATAGTGTACAGCCGGGTAAATACGCATCGGGTTTTCGTACGGATTCTCGTCTGTAATCTTCGCATACATATCAAACAGGTTGCCATACTTAGCTGCAATAGCAGGCTGGCCTTCACGCTTGATCGCATCTGCAAAGTCAAGGAATACAGCCAGGCCGGATGCACCAACACCACGTCCTTCGTCGCACATCAGTTTGGCGTTACGGGAAGCCACGTCGCGCGGAACCAGGTTACCAAATGCTGGGTATTTACGCTCCAGGTAGTAATCTCTGTCTTCTTCTTTAATATCCTGAACTCTGATCTCACCTTTACGCAGGCGCTGAGCAATCTCAACAGTCTTAGGTACCCAAACGCGGCCATCGTTACGAAGCGACTCAGACATCAGCGTCAGCTTAGACTGGTAATCGCCTGATACTGGGATACAGGTAGGGTGGATCTGGGTAAAGCAAGGGTTCGCGAACAAAGCACCTTTCTTGTGTGCTCTCCAGGCTGCCGTTGCGTTAGAGCCCATCGCGTTAGTAGAAAGGAAGAATACGTTACCGTAACCACCTGTTGCCAATACTACTGCGTGCGCACTATGCGATTCGATCTTACCTGTAACCAGGTTACGAACAACTATACCACGTGCTTTGCCATCCACCATTACCAGGTCCAGCATTTCAGTACGTGGGTACATTTTTACTTTACCATAAGCAATCTGGCGGTTAAGGGCTGAGTAAGCACCTAACAACAGCTGCTGTCCGGTCTGGCCACGGGCGTAGAACGTACGTGATACCTGCGCACCACCAAACGAACGGTTAGCCAGCAAGCCACCATATTCACGGGCAAACGGAACACCCTGCGCCACGCACTGGTCGATAATGTTAACTGATACCTGAGCCAGACGGTATACGTTAGCTTCACGTGCGCGGTAGTCACCACCTTTAATGGTATCGTAGAACAAACGGAAAACAGAGTCACCGTCGTTCTGGTAGTTTTTAGCGGCATTTATACCACCCTGTGCTGCAATAGAGTGTGCACGGCGTGGAGAATCCTGGAAGCAGAAAGCCTTTACGTTATAGCCAAGCTCGCCCAGAGTTGCAGCAGCAGATGCACCGGCAAGGCCAGTACCTACTACAATTACATCGTATTTACGCTTGTTAGCCGGGTTAACCAGCTTCACATTAAATTTATGCTTGTCCCATTTCTCAGCCAATGGCCCTTCAGGGATTTTAGAATCTAATATCATATCAACTATAGAATCTGGATGTTACACGAAGAAAAAGAAGTAAAGCGGGATAGCTGCAAAGCCAAGGCAGATCAAAACTGAAAATGCGTAGCCGAACTTCTGGATAAATGGTGTGTACTTTTTGTGCGTCAGGCCCAGCGACTGGAACGCGCTTTGGAAACCGTGGATCAGGTGATAGGCTAGAGCAATCATGGAGATAACATATAGACCTACATAGATCGGGTTTTTGAAGGCAAGAACTACTTCGCTGTACAGGTTCAGGTACTCTGCGTTCGGAACACCTTCTAATCCGCCGAAACGGGCTGGAACGAAGAAATTCCAGAGGTGTACCAGCAGGAACACAAGGATAATGGTGCCCAGTAAACCCATGTTTCTAGATGACCAGGTACTGTTCTGCTCAGGATGGCTGTTAGCGTAACCCACAGGGCGAGCGGCTTTGTTGCGGCGCGTAAGCACGATGGCATCATAAATATGGAACAGGAAGCCTGCCACTAATACGAACTCCATGGTACGGATAATCGGGTTGTTTGCCATGAAATGCGAATAGATGTTAAAAGCCTCGCCGCCATCCTGTCTGAATAAGGTCAGGTTACCTACCAGGTGGACCACCAGGAAGGAGCAGAGGAAAAGACCCGTGATCGACATGATGATCTTGCGTCCGATTGTACTGGAAAACGTTTTAGTAAACCAATTCATCTGTATTTGTTAAAGGTTAAGTTAATAAGCTTTTTAATTCTCAAAGGTACATGCGCACCTTATATAAAACAATCTAAATATCGTATTTTGAACAAATCTAAATAGCAATGCGTAGGACAGATTATCTTACCTTATTAACCCGCAGTTTCACCTTTTGTTGACAATAAAAAGTGAAATTTTAAGTTAAAGTTATACCTTTGTTTACCGCCTAACCCTACCTATATGCCAAAAAGTTTACGCTTAAGGTACCTGTTGCCTGGTAGTTTGTTGTGGGTGTTGATACTGCTGTTGGGTTCACTTACTGAGGCACAGGCTACGCATATCCGGGCTGGAGATATCACCGCAAAACGTGATACTACTCCTAACCCTAATCCCCGCCGTTTTTTCTTTACCATGATCATGTATACGGACCGGCAGTCGCAGGCCGATGACCCGTTCGTAGATATATCGTTGGGAGACGGAAATACAATACAGGTACAGCGTAATTCAGTAACCCCGGTGGGCGACCCCGCTGACCAGATAGATAAGGAAGTATTTAGATGGGAATACACATACGGTGCCGATGGTACGTACACCATTTCGTGGAACGGTATTAACCGTAATCCCAATATCCTGAACATCACCCCACCATCCGACCAGCTTTCGTTTTATATCTCGACAACTATAAACATAAGTGCGCTGCGTGGCTTTAACAGTACGCCTATACTTACGGTAGCACCTATCGATAAAGCCTCTGTCGGGAAAAAATGGGTACACAACCCCGGTGCTTATGACCGGGAAGGGGACAGCCTATCGTTTAAACTGCGGGTACCTTTACGCAAAGATGCTTCCGGAAACATAGTTGCAGTGCCCGGCTATACCTTACCCGACCGCACCTTCGGATGCCGAAACGCTACGAATACTGCTGCGGCTACTTTTACCTTAAATATGGTAGATGGCCAGTTGGTTTGGGATGCCCCATGCCGGAAAGGAGAATATAACGTAGCCTTTGTGGTAGAAGAATGGAGGGTAACGGCAACAGGCGGCAAAATAAAGCTGGGCGAAGTAGTACGCGACATGCAGATACTGGTAGTGGATGACCCAAATAATCCGCCGGTGCTGGAGCCACTGGATACCTGCGTTGTTGCAGGCACTACCTTTACGGGCACAATTCGGGCTACCGACGTAGATAAGCACCTGATAACACTTACTGCCTCTGGTGGTATACTGCTTCCGGGGCCGGGCGGAAGTGCGCCACGTGCCTCATTTACACAAACATCAAACACGCCAGGCCTGGCAACCGGCCGCTTTACCTGGTCAACGGAATGCCTGGATGTGCGTGAGCGCCCATACCAGGTAATTTTCAGGGCAGAAGACCAACCGCCAACCGGCACCAAACTGGCCGACTTACAACCCTGGAACATACGGGTGGTGGGGCCGCCGCCTCAAAACCTGCGTGCCACAGGCGGAGACAGGACTGTAACCCTGAACTGGGATAGTTATGTGTGCCAGAATGCGGAAGTAATGTACATTTACCGCCGCGAAGGTCCATCTAACTTTGTGCCTGATAACTGCGAAACCGGTGTGCCGTCCAGCACAGGGTATGTACGCATAGGCGAAGTGCGTAAGGCCGCCAATGGCAGCTGGGCCACCACGTATACAGATGCTAACAACCTAAAGGCAGGGGTGCAGTATTGCTATACCATTTATGCCGAATTCCCGTCGCCGGGGCGTGGTAAAAGTATAGCCAGCCGCGAAGTGTGCATTATGGTTGATCAGGATATACCTTACTTAACAAACGTAAGTGTATTTACAACCAGCACTACTGCCGGTGTTATAGATGTAAAATGGACCCAGCCACGCAAACTCGACAAACTGACTCCTCCGTTCCAGTATCGCTTGTACCGCAAAGAAGGGCAGGCGGATGCAACAACCGGTTATGTTGAAATTGTATCTGTAAGAAACAAGGGGCTGGCTGATACTACATTCAGGGATACCGGCTTAAATACAGTTGAAAAATCATACAGGTATAAGCTGGAGTTTTACCAATCAGGAACAGTGTTGCGCGATACTACTTCAGCATCTAGTGTGTTCCTGACGGTTACGCCATCTGATACCACAACTAAAAATATAGTTTTAAACTGGACCTATAATGTGCCTTGGCGAAACGATGTGCTGCCACATACTATTTACAGGCGCGAGGGTACAAGCGGTGCTTTTGTAAAAATTGCCGAAGTAAAAGCCGGAACATCCAGCGGAACATTTACAGATGCAGGTACTGAAGCTGCCCCGCTGGAGCGTGGTAAAACCTACTGTTACTATGTGCAGGCAAATGGAACGTACCAGCTATCAGAAATAAAAGAACCATTGCAAAACAACAGCCAGCAGGTTTGTGCCGAATTGCCGAAACTGGTTTGTGCCCCAATCCTGAGTGTGGATGAGCTGGATTGCGATGCGTTTCTGGCAAGCCCGACCGAGCCACCTTACCAGAACGTACTGACCTGGGTGCCACAGATAACCGGCGATTGTACAGCTGACATCAAGAACTATACGATCTACTTTAAAGGTCCGGGGCAGGCAGAGTATACCGAACTGGCACAAGTGCCGGGCAATGTTACTACCTATACCCACACCGGGCTGGAGTCGTTTGCGGGTTGCTATGTGGTTACGGCCACCGATGTGAATGGCAATGAAAGCGAATTCAGTAACGAAGAGTGTAAGGATAACTGCTTCTTCTTTATGCTGCCAAACATTATTACCCCGAACGGCGATGGTAAGAATGAAGTGTTCAGGCCGGATGAAAAAGCCCGCTTTATCAAGTCTATTAAGTTTACTGTGTTTAACCGCTGGGGCGTAAAAGTATACGAAGGCAACGACAAAAACATAAACTGGCCTGGCACAGACTCGAACGGAAACCGCCTGAATGATGGCGTATACTATTACGAAGCACAGGTAGAATTCTTCTCGATCGATCCGGCTAACACGTCTAAAAAGTATAAAGGCTGGGTAGAAATAGTACGTTAATGCAAACTGACCGGGAAAAGCTGCAGGATAAGGCGATCGTGTTTTATGATGGCTCCTGCGGCTTTTGCCAGGGCAGCGTGCAAGTGGTTTTAAAGTATAACCGCAAACACAATCTATACTTTGCTGCCCTGCAAAGCGGCGTGTTGCAACAACTGCTGCCCGCAGCGCAAGTGCCTGATCCCTTGCCCGATGCTGTTCTTTTTTATGAGCGAGGTACCCTATACTTTGCCTCCGATGCTGCTTTGCACATTGCCCGCCATCTTAATTTTCCGTTGCGTCTGTTTTCCTATTTCAGGTTTATTCCAGTATCTTTCCGCGATAAAATCTATAGTTTTATAGCCAGGCACCGCTACAAAATTGCCGGCCGCCGCGAAGCCTGTATGCTTCCGGAACCCGCACAGCGCGCCAGGTTTATAAATTAGATGGCTAAATTGTTGGATTGTTAAATTGTTGATCTCAGTAACTATACAATTATAGTTTGAGGACCAATTTAACCATTCAACCTTTAACCATTTAACCTAAAACAATCAGCAATTATCAATTAAAATAAGAATGAAGAAAGCATACGTTTTCCCGGGACAGGGTTCTCAGTTTGTGGGTATGGGCAAAGACCTGTACGAGCAGCACGACGAAGCAAAACAATTGTTTGATAAAGCAAATGAGATCCTGGGTTTCAACATCACCGAGATCATGTTTAACGGTACCGACGAGGAGCTGAAGCAGACCAAAGTAACACAACCAGCTATTTTCCTGCACTCGGTAGCACAGGCTATAGTTGCAAAAGATTTTGCTCCGGACATGGTAGCAGGTCACTCGCTGGGCGAATTTTCGGCGTTGGTAGCAAGCAAAGTGCTGAGCTTTGAAGATGGCCTGAGACTGGTATCTAAAAGAGCGTTGGCCATGCAGGCAGCCTGCGAAGCAAACCCGTCAACTATGGCTGCTATACTTGGCCTGGAAGATGAGAAAGTAGAAGAAGTTTGCGTGTCGATTGATGAAGTAGTGGTAGCAGCAAACTATAACTGCCCAGGTCAGCTGGTAATTTCAGGCTCAAATAAAGGCATCGAGATTGCCTGTGAGAAAATGAAAGAGGCAGGAGCGAAGCGTGCCCTGCCGTTACCTGTAGGAGGAGCATTTCACTCGCCGCTGATGAAACCAGCCGAAGAAGAACTGGCAAAAGCGATCAACGAAACAACGTTCAGCCAGGGTATCTGCCCGGTTTACCAGAACGTGGATGCCATGCCGCACACCGACCCAGCCGAGATTAAAGAAAACCTGATCAAACAGTTAACGGCTCCGGTTCGCTGGACGCAGTCTGTACAGCAGATGATAGCTGATGGCGCCACGCATTTTGTGGAATGCGGACCAGGTAAAGTGCTGCAGGGTTTGGTTAAGAAAATCGACCGTAATGCTGAAGTGAGCTCTGTAGAATAAACTATAGTTTACCTCAAAATAAGAAAGTCCTTTCCTGCTATATACAGGGAAGGACTTTTTGTTTAAATTGCTCGCCTTCAATCCCCTCAACTATGAAAAATAAGATTTCCTTACCACTCTGGATAATCGGGTTTATACTGCTGAACCTCTATTTCAACGGCATCCCCAAACTGGTTCAGCTCGATGTGTTACCGTGGCTGATGTATGCCGGCGGTTTCTTTTTACTTGCTTTTATAGTTGCCCGCTACCTGCTTGGACTAAAAGGTATAAATAGCTTTGGCCTGCCCATGCAGAAAGGCTGGATGAGTGATTTAGGACTTGGTTTTATAGTTGGTGCGGCTGTCTGGGGACTTAAATACCTGGTATACTATAGTCTGGGTAAATTTGAGGTAACAGGTCTGATGGATACCGGGTTTATAGTTGGAATGCTGGCGCAGGCGCTGCTGGGAATGTTGCTGGTTTCAGCTATAAACGATATCATGATCCGGGGTTATTGGTTTGCCTACCTTAAAAAAGAGAACCTGCTGAAATGGTTTATGCTGGTAACTACAGTGCTTTATGTGGCAGACGATTTCTGGAATGAGGGCTTTGGCTGGCAGAATATTGTTTTCTCGGCTCTGCTTGGTCTTGCACTTGCTTATACAGTTCTGAAAACCAACGCCATCTGGATGGCCATAGGTATACACTTTGGCAGCAACATGTTGTACAGGGTAATGGCCGGTTTTGATGGCCAGGGAATCTTTAAAATGGAGAATTTTACGGACGGCACCATGTATGAATATGTAGGTTTAACGATAACTGCCCTGTTACTGCCCTTGGTGTACCTGCTCCTTCGAAACAGGCATGTTGCAGCTCCGGAACCTCAGCAAACTATAGCTACCGATTTACCTGAAACTAAGCTGACCTAAAGAAAAGATGAATTCTGAAAACAGAAATAAAGTGTTAGAGCTTGTTGATGCCGCTCATGCTAAAGTAGAATCCTTTTATCCCGAAACAGCTATTCATAAAGGTACTCCCGAGTGGCTGGAAAAACGGAGGTTATTACTGGCCGACCTTGCCCTGCACTTAACCCAGGATGCCCTGAAAGGGGAGACTATAAACGAAGCAAAACTCAGGAACCACCTGTTCGCTATTCTTAAAATCAGTGCTGAGTTTTTTCCGCAAGGGAAGTTTGAGCAGGCTACTGCATTGCTGGATGAAACTATAGCCACCTTACAGGCAGACAAACTATAGTTTAAAGCAAGGTTAAAAGATACCCCAGCAACGCGCCGCCAATAACCACAAGCGCACTGTTCACTTTCCGGAAGCCGAAGGTAATGGCTATACTTACCAGGGCAATAACAATAGTTCGCCAGTCGGTAATGGTGTCTTTGCCCATTTCTAAGCAAACGGCAACTATAACCGCTACCGACGCCACATTTACAGCATCCAGGAAAGCAGCCATTAAAGGCGAGTTGCGCATGTACTTTACAATAGGTTTAAGCAGGGCTACAAATACAAAAGAGGGTAGAAAAATACCTATAGTTGCTACTGCAGCACCACTCCAGCCATTTAGCTGATAGCCGATAAAGGTAACCGACGAGAAAACCGGTCCCGGCGTAAACTGCCCCACGGCAATGGCATCAATCAGTTGCTGCCTGGTTAAAAGCCCGGTTAAAACTAGTTCCGTATCCAGGAAGGCAAAAAGCACATAACCGCTGCCGTACAATATTGCTCCGATCTTAAGAAAAATAAAGAACAGTTTGGTATTGCTGGCTGTGAGGGCCACCTGCCAGAGCGGAACGATAGCTATGCTCTGCAGCCTTGTAGGAATGTGTTTCTGACGGAGCAGGGCGAGCAGCAGTGCTACAAATCCAGCCCCGAACAGCACATAGATCTCGCCCACGCCAACTATAGCCAGTCCTAAAGCCAGAGAACCAATCACATACAACGTAACCGACTTTAGTGATTTTTTGGCCAGCGGAAATACAGCAGCAAGTATAATGGCGATAATAGCGGGTTTAATGCCATAGAGGTAAGGCTGTAGTTGTGGCAACTGCCCGTACGTTTTGTAAAGCCAGGCAAAGCAGCCTGTAATAAACACAGCCGGAAGTATAAAGCAAAGCCCTGCTACCAGCAAGCCCCGCCAGCCGGCACGGTCGTAACCAATGTGGATGGCCAGTTCGGTGCTGTTAGGGCCGGGTATCAGGTTGGTAGCCCCGATCAGGTCCAGGAAGTGCTGTTCGCTCATCCATTTCCTTTTCACGACCACTTCGTCCTGCATCATGGCGATGTGGGCTGCCGGTCCGCCAAAGGCTATAAAGCCCAGTTTCAGGAATAACTTTGTAAGCTCTTTTAATTCTATATTCATTGAAACTATAGTTCGGTAGCTATTGGCCTGCCCATTCTGGACCATTCGCTCCAGGAGCCTACGTATAGTTTTGGAATGCCCAGGCCGGCCTGCTCCATGGCCAGTATGGTATGGCAGGCTGTAACACCGGAGCCGCAATGCACGATCACATCTGCGGAAGTGCGGGTGCCAAGTGCCTTTTTATAGTTGTGTTGCAGGATTTCAGCAGGTAAAAAAGTACCATCAGTAGCAAGATTACCTGCAAACGGAATGTTAACTGCACCCGGAATATGACCGGCAACAAGATCGATCGGTTCGGTTTCGCCACGGTAGCGGGCTGCTTCACGCACATCTATTACCAACGCATTTTGGTCTCGAGATGCCTGTTCTACATCGGCTATAGTAGCTGTTGGTAATTGCCAGGTGGTATGCGGGTAAGGAGGCTGTTTTATAGTTGTTTCCTGACCGGAATTTACGGGCACGCCGGCTGCTTGTGCAGCTGCATAACCGCCATCCAGCACCTGCACTTTTGTATGCCCGATGGCACGTAACATCCACCAGAACCGCGCAGCCGCATTAGCCCCATTCTTATCATCATAAACCACTACATGGCTCTCGGGGCTAATACCAAGTTTGCCTAACAATTCAGCAAAAGTTTGTATATCCGGTAATGGGTGCCGCCCACCTTCTGCTGGGTCTGCCGTTTTGTGCGCCATATCTGTTTCCAGATCCACGAAAAGTGCGCCTTGCAAATGCTCTGAACTATAGTTTTCCTTTGCCTTAGGGCCTGTTCGGGCATCAATTAAAACCAGGTTCTTTTCAGGTAACAGGTCAGCTAATTGCTTTGGTGTAATAAGTGGCTTCATAACAGGTTTTGGTTTATACTTTCGTTACCAATTAAATTCCAAAGTTACATAAGCGCGTCTGGGGAAACCGTTTAAGGACCCCGCCCGCCAATAGGGCATGTGGCTAAGTATAGCTAGCGAGCTCTTTGTCAGGATTTCTGAATTGGTTTGTAAAACAACCGGGTTGGTTAAAGAACCATCCCGTTCCACCACAAGTTTTAGATTTACAATGCCTTTTTGTGTTATAGTATACGCTTCTTTTATTCTTGCTATTTCCTCGCTGATGTAAGTTGTTGCGTTTTTCCCCTTGTAATTAAAGGTAGGCTCAGTTTCCAGGCGCGTAAAAATAGTAGTGTCGGTCATGGCTTCTGCGCGTTGCTGTGCTACAGAAGGCAGAGGAATAGACGGAGCTTCATCTGGTATCGGCGCATTGGGCTCGTCAGGGGAGTATATTTTGACTGCAACAAGCGGTTCCGTTTTGCCCGGTTCACCCGGCTGCTCTTTTGCTATTACATCTCTTTTAGTTGAGATACAAGCTGTACAGCAAAGTATAGCTCCAGCTAAAAGAATGTTGTTAAATACTTTCACTAGGTATACAAAATTTATCCTTCCACAGCAATTTTCAGCACAACTTTCCTCACCACACGCTCACCTGTAACCATAGCTGCATGGGCATCATCCGGGTAGAACACAGTGAAAGAGCCAGCCGGCACATCAAACCAGTTGTCTGTTTTGTCGGGGAAAAAAGCAGCTTCGCGTTCTTCGTTGTAAGGGTCGTTGGGTTCAGCGCAGAGGGCCAGGTCTTTCCGGCCCATGTGGTCGGTGCCGGAGATAACGTACTGTATGTCGATGTACTTGCGGTGTACTTCCAGCTTATAGTTGTCTTTGGTAACGCCGGCAGCTTCTGAAACTATAGCAAACAGTTTTTTGCCTTCAATCTCCAAAACACCGGTTTCTATAGTTGCCAGATCGGTTTCCTGTAAAAATTTAAAAGCCTGTGCAAAAAGCGGATGCATGCAAACATAACGGTCGGCATTGGCAAGTTTATCGAGAACCATTTTAAGTTAGAAAGTTAGAAAGTTAAAAAGTTAGAGAGTTAGAAAGTGAGTATAAACAGTTGTAAAAGTATGAAACTCTTATCCTATCAAATCGAACGAAACACCCGTTTATACTTGTTATAAAATGCTAAATTTGCCTTAAATTAAGAGATATCCATTGATCTATCCAGAAAATTTTGAAATAAAGATCGGGTTTGCGCAAGTGCGTGAAATGCTGTCTGAGCTTTGCTTAAGTCCGCTGGGCCGCCAGTTCGTAAACCGCATGCAGTTCCTGAACCGCCACGACCTGGTGCAGCGACTGTTACAACAAACCAACGAATTTAAACAACTGCTCGAGTCTGATGCCGAGATTCCGCTGAGTCATTATTTCGATGTAAACGCTTACCTCGACAGAGCCGCTATTCCGGGTACTTTCCTGGATGTAATTCAGTTCTTTGAGATCAAGATGTCGTTGCGTACCATCCGGGATTCGCAGCGCTTTATTTCGGGCACCGAAGAAGGAAAGTTTGAAGCCCTGAAAGCACTGGGCGCCGACGTGACCGTAGAGCGTTCGCTGATTGCTGCCCTGGATAAAGTGGTAGACGATGCCGGTACCGTGCGCGACGATGCCACCCCCGAACTACAACGCTTAAAACGCGACCTGATTTCACAGCAGGCTGCGCTTCGTAAAACAATCAGTTCCATCATCCGTCACGCCAAAAACGAAGGCTGGACACCCGATGATGCCGAGCCAACGATACGCGGCGGTCGTTTGGTGATACCTGTTATTGCCGAGCACAAGCGCCGGGTAAAAGGCCTGATCCACGATGAGTCGAACACCGGGCAAACGGTTTACATCGAGCCGGAGTCAATTTTTGGGCTGAACAACGATATTAAAGACCTTGAGAATGCGTATCACCGCGAGCTGATCCGTATTTTAACGGGCCTTACCAATACGCTACGCCACCACATTCCGGAACTGCGCAAGGCTTACCAGTATTTGGGTTTGCTGGACTTTATAAGAGCCAAGGCTGCTTTTGCGCGTCGCGTGGAAGCTACGATGCCAACGCTGCATAAATTTCCGCACATCGCCTGGAAACAAGCCATTCACCCGCTTTTATACTTGTCGCATCGCCAGTTGGGTAAACCGACCGTGCCCATGGACCTGGAACTGACCCGCGACCAGCGCATACTTCTGATCTCAGGCCCAAACGCAGGTGGTAAATCGGTGAGCTTAAAAACGGTAGGCCTTGTGCAGTACATGCTGCAAACAGGTATGCTGATTCCGGTTGCCGATGGTTCTGAAGCAGGTATTTTCCATGATATTTTCATTGATATCGGGGATGAGCAGTCTATTGAGAACGACCTGAGTACTTATAGTTCGCACCTGACCAACATGAAGAAATTTGTGACGGTGGCGGACAGTAAAAGCCTGGTGCTGATAGATGAATTTGGTACAGGTACAGAACCAGTGCTAGGTGGTGCGATTGCCGAAGCCGTGTTGCAGACGCTTAATAACAGTAAAGTTTACGGTGTGATAACAACGCACTATACCAACCTGAAAAACTTTGCCGAGAAAACACCGGGCATTGTAAACGGCGCTATGCGCTACGACCATAAAAACCTAGCGCCGCTTTACCAACTGGAGATAGGAAAACCGGGTTCGTCGTTTGCCATTGAGATTGCCCGTAAGATTGGGTTGCCGAAAGCTATAGTTGATAAAGCCAGTAGCCTGGTAGGGAAAGACAAAATACGCTACGACCGCTTACTGGAAGAACTTGAAACTGAAAAGCAGGAACTGGAAAAGAAACTGCACGAAGCTACTAAACTAGAGCAGAAGCTGAAGCGCAATGTAAAAGAATACAACGACCTGAAAAATTTCCTGGAGGAGAGCAAGCAGGACGTAATGCGCGAAGCCAAAGGCAAAGCCAAACTGCTACTAAAAGATGCCAACCAGAAAATTGAAGCAACTATACAGCAGATAAAGCAAAGCCAGGCCGAAAAAGAAAAGACCAAAGAAGCACGCCGCGACCTTGAAACATTTGCCAACGAACAGGTGCGTAAAGAAGAACCACGACCTGCTCATAAACGCATAACCGCCAGTGGCCCTTTAAAAGAAGGCGACAATGTAGGCCTTATTGGTCAGGACTCGGTGGGCAAGATTGTAAGTATAAAAGGCAAGACGGCGGAGGTTATGTTTGGTGGCCTTAAAACTATAGTTAAAGTTGAAAACCTGGAACGTGTGGAAGCACAGGTGGCCAAGCAGAAAAAAGCAGCAGTCAAAGCTGAAGAAGGCTATACACGCGGTATGAACATTACGCAACGCATGGCCGATTTCGGAAATACCATAGATATACGAGGGGAGTACGCTGAAGACGCGCTGAACAAAGTGATGAACTTTACCGACGAAGCCATTATGCTGGGTATCCCGGAGATCAAGATCATTCATGGCCGTGGCAATGGTATATTGCGCCAAGTGGTGCGCGATTACCTGTACTCGGTGCCGGAAGTAGCCAGCCTGGGCAGCGAAGCCGAAGAGCGTGGTGGCGATGGTGCGACTTTGGCCGTTTTAAAGTAGCAACTATAAACTATAGCACATAAAAAAGGCTCCCGGTTATGGGAGCCTTTTTTATGTGCTATAGTTAAAACTAGTCGCGGATAAAGCGTATTTCAACTGTATATGATTCACCTGATTCTATGTCCTCATCTTCGTATTTCACGTTAAGGGCAGTGTTGGTTAGCTTTACAATGTCCAGGGTAAATTCACCATCCAATAACAATTTCTGGTTGTTAGAAGTAAGCTCCCAGGTTCCGTTTTCTGAATCACCATCAGCTCTCATGGTATACGTACCGTTTGTGTTAAACTTCCAGTACATCTGGTCAATGTCAAGAAAGCTCGACATATCCTGTCCGTCTATTAGGTATTTGTTTCCCTGCCACTCTTTAGCTGTTAATAAAGCTTGTGACGATGGAGCTGCGTCGTCGTCTTTGCTGCAACTTGTAAGGGCAGTCATTACTAAGGCAACAAACAGGATAGAAAGTAAACGTAGTCTGTATAAATAAGGGTTAGCTAAAAATTGAAAAATTTAATATTTAGACAAATATATATAACACAAGCTGCATATACAATACTAAAATTTAACTAATCAAGATTTTTTTTAACAAAAAAAAGCTCCTTAACCAGGAGCTTTTTGCGTTTTTACAGAACAGTAGCTTTACCGCCTGAACCTGAATTCATATCCGCTTTGCACAAACGAGAATTCATCCTGATCCAATTTAGAGATAACGATAGAGTATTCGTCATCGGTGCCCCTGTCGTACACTATTATTCTTTCGCTGTTATCAAATTCCCATTTACCTTCCGCCTGTATCTGCCCGTTGTAGCGCTCCAGGTACGAGCCATCTCTTTCAAACACCAGCAGGTATTCCGTAATATCAAAGCCCTGTTCATCCAGTATCTCGTCGGTTACATCAACACCATCTAAATAAATGGCATCGCCTGTCCAGTCGCCGTCTGTCAGGTATTTCAGGTTTGGTGTAGCGTTGTCGTCATCGTCGTCTTTGCCGCAACCTGCCAGCATAAACGTAAAAAGTATGGCGCATAAAAAGTAGCGTAATTGGTGTCTGGTCATAAAATATGCGTTTAGGTTTAACTTTTAAATCAGGGGAAAGACTGGTAAAGTAAGTGTACTTAAAAAGCTGAATTTCGATGTGTTTTAAAGCAGATTTATACCGGATGGTACCAAAAAAGGCTTCCCCGTTACAGAGAAGCCTTTCAGTTTTAAAATGGTGCCGGCTTAGTGAACAAACCTGATCTCTACATCCTGGCCCATGCCCGTCAGGTCGCCTTCGGCCCAAAGTTCTGTGGCAGTCAGTTTGTTTATGTCTACCAGTTCCTCGTCGTCAGTGCCCTTATCTAACAGTACCTGTGTCTGGTTGTTTGCAAATTCCCAGGTGCCATCTTCGGCAGTGCCATCCATGTCGAAAGTATAGGTGCCGTCTTCGTAAAATTTAACCGATACAGTAGTTACATCAAAAATGTCTTTGTAATCTTCGGTTACGTCCTGGCCGCCAAGGTATATTTTGCTACCTGTCCAAACATCTGCTAGCAGCAGCGCTTCTTTATCAGGATTCACATTGTCGTTATCATCGTCGTCGTCGCAGCTAACAGTTGTAAACATCAACAAGGCTGCAAAAAGGTAGCTCAGAAACTGTAGTTTTTTCATGGTCTTAATTTAAGATAAATAATAGGTGATAATGATTTGTTTAGTAACCGGCCTGCATTGGTTGCGGGTAGCATAATGCTTAAACGGGAGCAGGCTTCTGGTTAGTATAGTTGTGTTTCTCTTGAATTGGCAAGTACGGATTACCAAAACGAAATGTTCAGAAAAAATAAATGCTACCCGGGTGTGGGGTAGCATTTATTACGGTAACTATAGTTTTGTGAGCTTATCAGTAAAACCTGTGGTAACTATAGTTTACATGATGTTTACTTCGGGGTGCAGGCTTATGCCAAATTTTTCTTCTACAGAGTGAATGATGTCGTATGCCAGCTGGCGTACTTTTTCGCCGGAGGCCCCGCCATAGTTTACCAGCACCAGCGCCTGGTTTTTGTGCACGCCATAGTTTTCTATTACTTTTCCTTTCCAGCCACATTGCTCAATCAGCCAGCCGGCCGGTACTTTCACGGTCATTTCTGATACCGGGTAAGCCGGCATGTCAGGGTATTGTTCTTTCAGGATGTCGTATAGGATGATCGGTATCTCAGGGTTTTTGAAGAAGCTGCCGGCATTGCCTAGCTGTTTCGGGTCGGGCAGTTTGCTCTGGCGAATATGGCACACGGCTGCGCTTACATCCTGTATGGTTGGCTGTGTGATCTGCATCTCCTGCAGGGTGGTTTTGATAGCGCCGTAGCTGGTGTTTAGCTGGTGATTTTTGTGTAGCCTGAACGTAACCGAGGTAACGATAAACTGGCCTTTCAGGTCATTTTTAAATACACTTTCGCGGTAGCCAAAGCGGCAATCCTGGTTGGTAAATACCTGTGTCTGGCCAGTTTCCTGGTTTACGGCTTCCAGCTCATAAAACACATCTTTCAACTCTACGCCATAGGCGCCAATGTTCTGCAGGGGAGCTGCGCCAACCGTGCCCGGTATCAGCGACAGGTTCTCGACGCCGCCCAGGTTATGTTCTAATGTATACAGTACAAACTCGTGCCATACTTCGCCACCACCGGCCTTTATGTAACTATAGTTTTCGTCTTCGCGGATAATCTCAATGCCCTTTATGCCATTTTGCAGTACCACGCCCTCAAAATCTTTTGTAAAAAGCAGGTTGCTACCGCCGCCAAGTATCAGTTTTGGTTCCTGCTTCAGTTCAGAGAGCTGTAACAGTTCCTGAAGTTCCTGCACACTATCGAATCGGGCAAAAAGCTTGGCTTTTACATCGATCCCAAATGTATTAAAAGGCTTAAGCGAAAAATCAGACTGCAGTTTCATAGGCGGATAATTTGCCGTAAAGATAGCTTTAGGAGTTAAGAGTTAAAAGTTATGAGTTAAGAGTTAGAGGGTAGCTTAAGCTGGGATCGAATTTTTATCGGTATACATTACTACTAATACAAATAAAATATAACCGAACTATAACCGTACCCTGAACTATAGTTTCAGCATCGAAAAGCATGTTAGTGCCCGTTTAATGATTCGGTTTATAATAAGCACTCTTAACTTTTAACTCTCAACTCTTAACTCTTCCAGCTATCTTTGCGGCATTACAAACGACAGATATGGCGAAACCGAATTTTAAACCGAAGCAGAAGCAGAAACAAACCGAGAATTTTAACATTATAGCTACCACGCTTGCCGGCCTGGAAGAAGTGCTGGCCGATGAGCTGCGCGCCCTCGATATGGAGTATGTTAAAGTGGGCAACCGTGTGGTTTCTTGTTCGGGTAACCTGCGCCAGTTATACGAAGCCAACCTGTGGTGCCGTACCGCCATCCGTATTCTAAAGCCGATCCGTAATTTTAAGGCCCGCAACGAAGACGACCTGTATGAACAAGTACAGAAAACCAATTGGAGTGAGTATTTTGACCTGGACCAGACCTTTGCTATAGATGCTGTGGTAAGCCATTCTACGTTTGAGCACTCGCTGTTTGTGGCCCAGCTTACCAAAGATGCTATAGTTGACCAGTTCCGTAAAAAGACCGGCGAGCGCCCGTCTGTTGACCGCATCAGACCGGATGTGCGCCTGAACCTGCACATGCACGAAAACATGGTAACGCTGTCGCTAGATTCGTCGGGAGATTCGCTGCACCGCCGCGGGTATCGTTTGCAGACTAACGTAGCGCCGCTAAACGAAGTGCTGGCAGCCGGTATCATTTCGCTTTCAGGCTGGGATAAAAAGTCAACGTTTATAGACCCGATGGCCGGTTCCGGTACTTTCCTGATCGAGGCTGCTATGATGGCACAGAACATTGCCCCGGGCTTGTTCCGCCGCGACCCTTTTGGGTTTGAAAACTGGAAAGACTACAACAAAGAGCTATTTGAGATGGTGTGGCGCACTGCCGAAGCCAAGGAAAAACGCGAACCACAGGCCGAAATAATTGGCTATGATATAGACCCGGATTACGTAGAGGCAGCCCGCACCAACATTGCCAACGCCGGCCTGGAGCACGTGATTAAAGTGGAGGAAGCAGACTTCTTCAAAACCAATGCCCCAACCGAACACGGTGTTTTAGTGATGAACCCGCCTTACAACGAACGTATTCTTTCCGACGACATCAACCTGCTTTACAAGAACATAGGCGACACCCTGAAGAACAACTACCAGGGTTTTGATGCCTTTGTATTTACCGGTAACCTGGATGCAGCCAAAAGTATAGGCCTGCGCGCCTCTCGACGCACCCCACTTTACAATGGTGCCATAGATTGCCGCCTGCTGAAATATGAACTATACGGCGGTAGCAAAAGGGGAGAAGAGCAGAAAGATTAACTATGGTTAATAGTTTCTAAAACATAAATAAAAAGGCATGATACATGGCGCGAGCGTCCTCACTCGTGACGTATTATAGCGGGGCCTCTGGCCCCTTTATATTTTGAGTTGCAATGTCGATGATTGAACATTTACAGTATGTAGTAATACTATAGTTTAAAGCGGCCAGAGGCCGTATGTAGCCCACACATGCGGGACGCGAGCGAGGGTCAATGTAGAGCCATACTATATTTAATTAAAGTGGGCGGGACGCCCAACTATAGTAAGTCACGAGCGAGGACGCTCGCGCCATCATACTTTTCGCGCATTAAACTTTAATAAGTTTAAATCTCACAACTTACTCTATATAGTCACACGGCGTTTACCCTTATACCATCGCACGCCAACTATAGCCGCCACTGCAACTATAAGTAAAGGCCAGATATAAACCAGACCGATCAGTAAATCTTTAAACAATCGCCAGCCACCTGAGAGAGCAGAAATGGTACGGGTAGAGAAGCTGGTTCTGTCGGAATATGATGCTGGCACCAACTGGTACATGGTTAAATTTATAGTGCTATAGTTTACCTGCTGCTGCAGCGCCTTCATTTGTGCCTGCACCACTTCTAATTCTTCCTGTACTTTCTGTAATTCAACTTCAATTGCCAGTATTTCCTGTACGTTGGTGGTCTTGTTTAGCAGCTCCAGGTACTTTTGTTTTACAGCTTGTTTGGCTTTTATGCGGGCTTCCACATCTACATACTGCAAGGTTACATCCTCCGCCGAAATGCTTTTATTATCCAGGTAAATACTCTCGCCTTGTATAGCGGTAAGCAAGGTGTTTAGTTTTTCGGGGGTAACTTTTATAGTAAAGTTGCTTTCAATCAATTCTTCCTGGCTATAGGTCTGGCTGTTGGTAATGGTAGCGCCATACGTAGCTGCAAGTGCTTCAATTTTAGTGCTGCTTTCGCGCAGGTCCTGCACCTGAAAACGGATGGTTGCTTCTTTTTTTAGTTTGCGGTCTGGGAGGCTTTGTGGAGGAGCAAGGTCTAAACTGGCAACTGCCGGCGAGACTTGTTCTGTTTCAGTACCGGAATTACAACTCATGGTGCCAAGCAGCAAAAGGGCGAAAACAAAGTATAGGTACGAGCGCATGTTGGTTAGGGGTTAGTTAACTGTTTATGCAATAAACTATAGTTAGGTAACCCGTTACTAAAGCGCAAGTTAGTTGCTAACAAACTATATAAAGCAAAGACCCGCTACAGGAGAGTAACGGGTCTTTGTGTTAGTGTAATTCACTTCCTCGGAGCAAGGCGTTTCATTCTGGTAAATAAAGCTATAAGATCATTCTGTTAAGTCAACGATCCTGAGTTTTATCTGGGAAACTTGGTGATAGGTTGGTTAAGCCAATGCTATTAACCTACAAGATTCTTCCAGGATGACAAAAAAGAGAATGAAACGACCTTACGCTCAGAGGTAAGTTACGATATCCACGGAATGTTTTTGAAGTTCGGTTTACGTTTTTCTAAAAACGCATTACGGCCTTCTTTCGCTTCTTCGGTCATGTACGCTAAACGGGTGGCTTCGCCGGCAAATACCTGCTGGCCTACCATGCCATCGTCGGTCGCGTTAAAGGCAAACTTCAGCATTTTGATTGAGGTTGGTGATTTTGCCAGTATTTCCTGAGCCCAGTCGTAAGCAGTGTCTTCCAACTCGTCGTGCGGGATAACAGCGTTTACCATGCCCATATCGTAAGCTTCCTGGGCAGAGTAGTTGCGGCCTAAAAAGAAGATCTCGCGGGCACGTTTCTGACCTACCATTTTAGCCAGGTAAGCTGAACCATAACCACCATCAAAGCTGGTTACATCGGCATCGGTCTGTTTAAAAATTGCGTGCTCTTGGCTGGCCAGTGTCAGGTCGCAGACAACGTGCAAACTATGGCCGCCCCCAACTGCCCAGCCCGGAACTACAGCAATCACCACTTTGGGCATAAAACGGATCAGGCGCTGCACTTCCAGTATGTTCAGACGCGGAATTCCACCTTCATCTACATACCCTTGAAAACCACGTGCATTCTGGTCGCCGCCGCTGCAGAAACTATAAACGCCATCTTTTGTAGAAGGGCCCTCCGCAGAAAGCAACACTACACCTATACTTGTATCTTCGCGGGCATCCAGAAACGCATCGAACAGCTCAAACACTGTTTTAGGGCGGAACGCATTGCGCACATTTGGTCTGTTAAAAGCGATACGGGCCACGCCGTCAGCTTTTTTATAAGTTATATCTTCGTATTCCTTAACGGTTTTCCAATTTGCTTTGCTCATATCTCAATTATTTGCCTCAAAGGTAAGGTATTCTATAGTTTAGCTCAAATGGTTTTAGATAGCTTATAACAACATGGCGCGAGCGTCCTCGCTCGTGACAGGTATAGGGTGGCCTCTGGCCACTTTATAGTTATAGTTTATGCTGATTTAGAATTCATGCGGGCCAGAGGCCCAACTATAGTTAGACACGAGCGAGGACGCTCGCGCCATAGTAATTCTATCTTTTGGAGTTAATTGTTTTCCAAAAGCTGCAACGTTTTAGCATCTTGCTGTCCATCAAAATATTTTTCCAGTATTTTCCGGAATACCGGATTTTCATCACTAACAGCCGCAAATAAGGTCATGCTGGATTTTAGTTTCAAATCATCGGGGCTGCCGAAAACCTGGTTGGCCGTTTTGCCAGCTATAGTTAGCAATGCTTCTGAGATCTCTGCCAAACGCTTTCCTAAAATAGGGTGATGCAGGTATGCCTTAGCTTCGTCTATAGTTTTGATGGCGTAAAACTGAGATGTCTCGCTAAACCCCAAACCAGCTACCTGCGGAAAAATAAACCACATCCAATGGCTCCGCTTCCGGCCGTTTCTGATCTCAGATAAAGCAGTTTGGTAGGTTGACTGCTGGGCTTCTACAAATCGGTTCAGGTTATAGTTGTAGGTCATGTTGCGGTTTTAAGTTTATAGTTGTTGCACTGTTCTTTTACAACTTAGGTAAACTATAGTTTAGTTTGTAAAGCAAAAGCCCGGTTACTGAAAGTACAGTTTTATACTTTCGATAACCGGGCTTAAAACAAAAACAGCTTCTTACTTCAGGAAGGAATACTTAACTCCTATGCTAAAGTTCTTAGGAACTTGCTTGAAACGCAGCATGTTGTTGGCTTCGGCAAAGGCAGACATCTTATCAGTTACATTATATTCTAAACCTGCACCGGGGCTCATACGCAACCATAATGTAGTCTCTACTTCTCCTTCATAACCAATTTCTTCCGAAGTTTCCTGTACAGTTCCTACCTCAAACAAATGGGCCAGCAGGTATACTTTCATTTTCTCCTGTTTCACAAAATCATACTGGTATTTAAACGACAACGACTTACGCTTATCCGTCCATTTTATTTTATCTGTAGTATAATTTTTGTAAACTGTTCTCTCAAACTCGTAGTTGGACACATCAATTCCAATACGGAAAGAGTTACGGCTTTTAGCTGAGAAGTAATATTGCGCGCCTACCTGGTATCCTCTGGATGGTCCTGTCGTTTCATCTTCTAAAAAAGTAGCATGGTTCGTGAAATGGGCATAAGCTACCCAGTATGGTTTTTTCTCTACAGCAACTTCAGACGCAAAATAATACGTTATGTTTCCGTTGTTATAAGCTGTAATGGCAGACGCTAATCCTTTTTCAGTAAAGTCGGTTTTCTGTATCTTTTCTATCAGGTCGGCTCTATCCTGCATTAACGTGGTAAGTGTGCCTACATATTTATAGTCGAATTTTTTGTAGCGCTTGCCACTAGCTTCGGTTACTGTTATTTCATTATTCTCAAGTTTGTGCGCCACATCATCTTTGTAAGCATAAAACTCCAGGTTGGCTGCTTCACGTTTATACAGGCTTATTTTATCAGATGATACAACCACCTGGAAAATTAAGGTACTGGTTTCGAAAGGTGAGGTGTAAGGCTTTGCTACATAGCGCTCACCGTTGTTAAGTGTTATTTCCTGTATATTTTTAGGGGCAAATGTTTGCTTGTTATTGTTGGCATCATACACATTAAGTGTAAGCGGGTTGTCGTAATAGTAAGCAATTTTACCTTCTATAGTTCGCCCGTCAGTAAGCACTACTTTACCCTGCTCAGACTGTATCTGGGCAAAAGCAGAAAGGGAACAAAAAAGGAATGTGGCTAAGAGTAAAAGTTTGTTCATAAAATGTATTTGGCTAAAAGTGTGAAAAATTTCCCGAAGATAATTACAATACAATACAATACAATACAATACAATACAATACAATACAATACAATACAATACAATACAATACAATTTTTTCAGTAACTCTCTCTTGAATGAGTGGTTAAGCTATAGTTTAGGCGTTCCGTTTCAGGCAACAAAAAGAGCACCCATTACTGAGTGCTCTCCTAATCTTAAAATATAGTTTATAGTTGTTATATTCTTCTGATCTGTGCGCCAATCGCGTTTAGTCTGCCATCAATGTTCTGGTAACCGCGGTCGATTTGTTCTACGTTATCGATAATGCTGGTACCTTCTGCGGAAAGTGCTGCAATCAACAGGGCTACACCGGCACGAATATCCGGCGACGTCATACGGATGCCGCGTAACGGAATGTTGTTGTTATGGCCGATAACCGTAGCGCGGTGTGGGTCGCAAAGAATGATCTGGGCACCCATGTCGATCAGTTTATCAACAAAGAACAGGCGGCTCTCAAACATTTTCTGGTGGATAAGCGCTGTACCTTTTGCCTGGGTAGCTACCACCAGCGCTACGCTAAGCAGGTCAGGAGTTAAGCCCGGCCAGGTATGGTCCGATATGTTCAGGATGCTACCATCAATATAAGTATCGATCTCGTAATGGTCCTGCGCCGGAATATGAATATCATCACCACGGAACTCCATTTTAATACCCAGTCTTCTGAACGTGTCCGGTATCAAACCAAGCTCCGGTATCTGGCAGTCTTTTATAGTTATCTCAGAGCCGGTCATGGCAGCAAGGCCAATAAACGAACCGATCTCGATCATATCCGGCAGCATGCGGTGCTCCGTGCCGCCCAGTTTTTCCACGCCTTCAATTACAAGCAAGTTAGAACCGATGCCGCTTATTTTAGCACCCATGCGGTTTAGCATGCGGCAAAGCTGCTGCACATAAGGCTCGCAGGCGGCGTTGTAGATAGTGGTTGTACCTTCGGCCAGCACAGCAGCCATCAGTATGTTAGCCGTACCTGTTACCGAAGCTTCATCCAGCAGCATATAAGCGCCTTTTAACTTATCCGCAGTAGCTATAAAGAAGTTATCAGCAGCATTGTAAGTAAACTTAGCACCTAATTTTTCAAAGCCTTCAAAGTGCGTGTCCAGTCTTCTGCGGCCAATTTTATCGCCACCCGGTTTTGGCATTTTAGACTTACCAAATCGGGCCAGCATCGGACCCACGATCATAACCGAACCACGGATAGCACGGCCCTGTGCCACAAACGCATCGGTGTCCAGGTAATCCAAGTCCACGTTATCAGCACGGAAAGTGTAGGTATCAGCAGAAATTCTATCTACAGCTACTCCTAAACCCTGAAGTAATTCGATAAGCTTATTTACGTCCCGGATGTCGGGGATATTAGAAATGGTAACAGTTTCGGAGGTCAGCAACACAGCACAAAGTATCTGCAATGCCTCGTTTTTTGCTCCCTGCGGTATTATCTCGCCTTTTAATTTGTTACCACCAATTACTTCGAATGAAGCCATTTACTATTTATTTCTTTGATTGGAAGATCGTGTATTCTTGTTGCGGTTGCGGTTGTCGCCGCCGCGGTTTTGCTGCTGGTTGCGCTGCTGGTTATCCTGGCGGTTGCTGCCACCTCCCACATTAGACTCAAACAGGTTATTGCTCTCAATGTAAGCCAAATCCATGTTCAGTTTGCCTTTCGATAACTGGCGGATATCCGTCAGGATCACATCGTCGGTAATGCTGTCTTTGTTATAAGAGCGGTACAGCGTTTTCATCAGTTTACCGATAGAGATAATGGCTGCTTCGCGCTCTTTCTCGTCCTCCAGTTCGGTGGCACGCTGTATCAGCAATTCTACGTTCTGGCCATAGTGCTTATACTTTGGTACCTCAAGCGGGTAGCGCATGCGCTGCGGTTTATCGTTCAGGTACTCCATGGCGCTAAGCGGGTAAGGAGCGTCCACATCGAGCTGCGAGCCTGACATCACATACAGGTGGTTCCATAGTTTCTGCTGGTAGTCCTGTGTGTCGCGCAGCTGCGGGTTTAGCTTGGCCATCAGGTTAATCAGTAACTGTGATAAGCGCGTACGCTCAGCCCTGTCTTGTACAGTTAATATATAGTTAACAAGGTCCTGTACGTTACGGCCGTATTCGCGCAGCAACAGGTCTTGTTTAAAGGAGGTACTTGCTTCCATTAGATTTTATATAAATTCAAAAGTATGAATTAGAAATTAGAAATGATAAATATTACACGTAGTGCAACTATAGAATTACGGATTTTGAACAAGAAGTTATGAGCAGTACCGGAAAAGTACAGTCAGGTATACATTCGCTAAAGCCCTAATTTCCAATTTTTAATTCACAATTTCTAATTACGCATGTATACGCAGCTTGGCAAAGCTCAGGAGCAGGGTCTTTTCGCCTACCTCATCAAAGTTTATAGTTGCTTTTACACTGTTGCCCTGGGTGTCTACCAGCGTTACTACGCCGAAACCGAATTTAGGGTGTTCTACCTTCATGCCGGCAGCAAGGTTACTGGTATCGCTAGGGGTAAAGTCGGCAGGAGCGGTGTAGGCTGTAGCGGCTTGTTTGCGTGCCGGTGGCTGCACCAGACTGCTGATGCTGCTCTTGCGCTGTAGTACGCGCTCAAACACACTATTGATTGCCGTATTCCCAGAGTCGCCATACTTAAAGTTCAGGTACTTCGGATCGATTTCATCCAGGAAGCGGCTCTTTTCGCAGGCACGCAGGTTGCCCCACTGGTAGCGGCTGGTAGCATAAGTTAAGTATAGTTTCTTTTCGGCACGGGTAATGGCCACGTAAAACAGGCGGCGTTCTTCTTCCAGATCAGCGCGGGAGTTCAGCATCATCTGGCTCGGGAAAAGGTTCTCTTCCATTCCAACTATAAACACATTCTTAAACTCCAAACCCTTAGCCGAGTGGATGGTCATAAGTGTTACGTGCTCGCCTTGTTCATCTGCTTTGGTATCAGCGTCGGTAATAAGGGCAATGTCCTGCAGGAACGCAGAAAGGCTTTTGTCTTCCTTCTCCGGGTCGTCTACATACTCTTTTATACCGTTCAGCAATTCCTGGATGTTCTCGTAGCGGGCAAGTCCTTCTACGGTTTTATCCTGGTACAGGTCATCTACTATACCTGAGCGCTTGGCTACATGCTTGGCAACTTCAAAGGCATCGTTCTGTTCAGCCATAATCGCGAATTCCCGGATCATCATCGAGAAGTTTTCGATAGCCGTGCCCACGCGGTTGCCTAAAAACTCGGTGGCGTTCTGTACTACTTCCCAAACACTGTGGTTAATTTCATCAGCTGTTACAAAAAGCTTCGACTCTGTAGTTTCGCCAATGCCGCGTTTCGGGTAGTTTATAACGCGGCGTAGCGCCTGCTCATCGTTATGGTTAACGGTCAGGCGCAGGTACGCAATAAGGTCTTTAATTTCTTTTCGCTGATAGAACGACAGGCCACCTACAATTTTGTACTTGATGTTCATGCGGCGCAGGGCTTCTTCCATGGCCCTGGACTGCGCGTTGGTGCGGTAAAGTATAGCAAAATCGTCGTAGGAGAGGTGGTTGTTCATCTTTTCTTCAAAGATGGTTGTTGCCACCAGTTTGCCTTCTTCGTTATCTGAGTTCGCTTTTATAACTTCAATCAGCGGACCCTGTTCATTGTCGGTATAAACATCTTTCTTCAGCTGCGCGGAGTTATTTTTTATAACTGAGTTAGCCGCATGCACAATGTTTTTGGTTGATCTATAGTTCTGCTCCAGCTTAAATACTTCCAGCTCGGGGTAGTCGCGTTCAAAGTTCAGGATGTTCTGGATATCGGCACCACGGAATGCATAGATAGACTGCGCATCATCACCTACCACCACAATATTACGGTTCTGGGCAGCCAGCTTACGTGTGATCAGGTACTGCGAGTAGTTTGTATCCTGGTACTCATCCACCATCACAAACTTAAAGATGTTCTGGTACTTGTTCAGAGCATCGGGGTGGTCGCGGAAAAGCACGTTGGTCTGGAACAACAGGTCATCGAAATCCATCGCGCCAGCCTTAAAGCAGCGGTTCTGGTACTGCTCGTAGATCTTACCTATTTTGGGGCGCATGGCAGCTTCGTCGTCGGCTTGTATTACCGGGTCGTTTAGGTATTGCTTATGCGAGATCAGTTTGTTTTTAGCTGACGAAATGCGGCCCAGCACCACGTTTGGCTTGTATAGTTTGTCGTCCAGGTTCATCTCCTTCACAATATTGCGAATGAGTGTTTTGGAGTCGTCAGTGTCGTAAATAGTAAAGCTTTTCGGGTAGCCAATTTTGTCGGCTTCGGCGCGAAGGATGCGCGAGAAAACCGAGTGGAACGTACCCATCCAGATGTTTTTGGCCTCATTACCGATCACTTTCTCGATACGATGGCGCATTTCTTTGGCCGCCTTGTTGGTAAAGGTCAGGGCCAGTATGTTAAACGGATCGACCCCAATGCTGATAAGGTGGGCGATCCGGTAAGTAAGCACTCTTGTTTTGCCTGAGCCGGCACCCGCTATGATCATGGCCGGGCCATCGGTGTGCAATACCGCCTTGCGTTGCGACTCGTTCAATAAACTGATATAATCCATTTCTTCTCTTCCGCGTGCGTCTTTTTATTGTGATGCAATTTACGAATACTAATCCGTTTTCAGAACCGATGCTGTAAATTGATATGTGTAACAGCGGCTATGCTTGCCACTGCCTACTCATGAACAATACTAACCTTAAAAGCGTTTTAAAACAGGCTAACTAAACAGGCCCGAATATTGTAAGCAGAATGATGGCTATACTTGCCCATTTGAATTAGAAGCAGGTTATGGCTACTTTTGCTTTATAACATGCTTCTGAATAAGAAGAATTTATACAGATGATCTATCAAAAATACTGCTCTACTATACCTGCCATGAAAAAACTATTGCTGCTTGCCCTGTTCGTTTTTAGCGCGCAGTTAAGCCCGGCACAAAGTAAACCGACACAAAAAACCGGCAAAGCTCCTGAAAAGAAAACTGCTACCACGCAAAAGGCAACTTCAGCCCAAAAAGCAAATACCGCAACTATAGCAGCTAAGCCGGTAGCAAAAGCTCCCGAAAAACTTATCTGGAAAACACCAGCCATGCAGGAAGCAATGGCACTTTACACGTCACAAAACTATAAGCAAGCCGAAGTTAAGTTCAGAGAAGCTGCAACACAGGGCGAACCGGAAGCTTTATACTTTTTAGGCCGCATGCACCAGTACCGCGAGCTGAAATATGATAATGTACAGATCGATACTTTAACTGAGCTTCAGAACCGGACTAAATTCTTTTCAGCTAACGCCGATTCGGCAAAGTATTATTTTGAACGTGCCTTAGAAGAGAACAGTCCGTTGGGGCAACTGGGTATGGCAGAAATGATGGTCCTGCGTACGGAAGAAGATAAAGAGAATTTTTTGCAGAAGATGCGCACAGCCGCTATAGTTATCCGGGAGAAAGCTGTGGAAGGCGATGCATTTAGCAACCGTATGCTAGGTAGTATGTACTACACCGGCTATGGCGAAATGAAAGATTTAGGGTACGCCTATAACTACCTGAACCGTGCTGCTAACAAAGGAGATGTGGTAGCTTATACTTTTCTGGCAAATTTATACCTGGATGGGGAAGGAGTGGAGCCAAGCAAAGAGAAAGCGCTTTTCTGGCTTAAAAAAGGGGCAGAGGCCGGCGACCGCGAAGCGCTTTACACGTTGGGCCTGCTTTACGAAGAAGGAACTATAGGCGAGCCAAACCTGGAAGAAGCCCGCAAACTATACCGCCAGGCCATTTCGAAGGGTAGTGTAAGTGCTTACGAGCAGCTCCGTTATATGAACCAGACAGCCGATCAGAAGCTAGTAATTGCATCTATTATGCGAAACCCTGATATGCTGGCGCGTGCGCTTAAAAATAAGGCCAATGTAAACACCTTAGCCGTGCCTGATGATTATGATGCTGAGGAACTGAGTAAGCGTACCCCTTTAATGCACACTGTGTACCTGCCCCTTTTGCTGGAAGATTTCGGTGTAGTATATGAGCCTGAAGTTCGCCCGGCTATGGTTGGCATGTTGCTGAGAAATGGTGCTGATGTTAATGCAAAAGACGAAAAAGGAAAAACTGCTTTGCATTATACTGTAATCGGAGCCCGTATAGCTAATTCGCAGTTGTTTGAGCAGGAGCAGGTGCAACTGCTGGACACGCTGCTAAAGTATAAAGCTGACCTGAACATAAAAGACAACGAAGGTAACACAGCCCTTACTGCGGCACTACAATCAACAAACGGGCAGCACATTGGCATTATGGAGCTGGAAAAACTGCTTGCTTCAGGTGCGAACCCCAATATCCAGAACAACGATGGCAAAACACCTTTAATGCTGGCATGCGAACTAAACTCTGATTTCGAAATTATACTTGCCCTCGTGCAAGCCGGTGCAGATCCTAAATTGCTCGATCAGGCTGGTAAAGCAGCTATAGACTATACCAAACAGGAAAACGTAACCAATATCCTGATGGCTGCCGGATCGCCGCAAAAGAAGAATTAAGCTTTTAGAGTAAGTATAGATGATGAGATTTTAAAAAGGTGATTGTGTAAAACGCATTCACCTTTTTTGTTTTAAATGCTCGAAGGTTTTCCAAAGGCTCCGAGGAATTAACCGGTCCTGCTATAGTTGCGCTTAACGTTCTATAGTTCGTGTTATCCAACCACCCCTGACCCTCAGCGCTACGCTCGCTACCTTCTAACTCTAGTTCTCGATAGTCTAAGGCGGGGAGTTTTTACCCCATCCCAACTTTCCCCTAGAAACAGGGGAAGGAGCTCTTTCCTTTGCTATAGTTAGCATTTTTGTATTTATAGTTACAGACCAAGATCGGACAGGTCGCGACCTGGCCCTACGGACCTACGACCACGATCAAGCTATGCAACTATAAAGTATCAATATCAACTAAAGCTTAGCTATCGAATTGATCTCAGTCTTTGGGTTGAGCGCCTTTGATTTGTTGCGGTGGCGTGAGCCAATCCGAGGCACGAGGATAGCAAGAAGGCAGCAGCGCGATGCCCAAAGACGGGGCCTCCCTTGAAGAGGGCCCCTACCCCCGCCGTGAGGGCACCAAAGCTGGATTGAAACGATAGGTGAGTAAAGCTCCCAAGATTGGAAGTAAATTGAAAGGATAGCTTGGTGCAAGCAAATAAGGACTTAAACTAAAAGCTGTAATAGATTTCTCGCTAAACTCGAAATGACAATAAAGAAACTATAGAACAATAGACGCTAGCAGGAGCTACGCACGCTTCCAGGTCTTTGGGAAACTACAAATTCACCTATAAGGCTAGTTATAACAATAAACTATTTTCTCGTTACCTTTGTCTCTCTTAAGTGCACATAAAGCACTATTTTAACAGAATCATGATAGTCCTTCAGAATACCGTAATCAGCGACGACATCCGCGATAAATTTTTTGTTTGTAACCTCGAGAAATGCAAAGGTGCCTGCTGCGTGGAAGGTGATTTGGGCGCTCCTCTGGCAGAAGACGAGCTGGCTATACTTGCCGACAGTTACGAGCATATTAAACCATACATGACCGGTGCCGGCAAGCTGGCTGTAGAAGAACAAGGCTTATACATTACCGATTTTGAAGGTGATTACTCCACGCCAACTATAGAAAACCGGGAGTGCGCCTATGCACTGTACGACGAGAAAGGTATCCTGAAATGTGCGATTGAACAAGCCTATTACGATGGCAAAATCAGCTGGAAAAAACCGATCTCCTGCCATTTATACCCTATCCGTATAACCAAGTATGATGACTTTGAAGCCCTGAACTATGACCGCTGGAGTATTTGCGCGGCTGCCTGTAATTTTGGCGAAGAGCTTGGTGTAAGAGTTTACCAGTTCCTTAAAGAGCCACTTATCCGCAAGTATGGTGAAGGCTGGTATAATGAACTGACGCAGCTGATGGAAGCTGAAGAAGCGAAAGCATAAACTATAGCAGGTTTAAAATTTAAAAGGGAGGCAAGTTTATACTTGTCTCCCTTTTTTATGCTTTCTTATCAATACTATGTTAATGCTGAGGTATTAGATCTAGATAAATCGTGGCTTCGTAAACAACATTTTCTGCAGTCATAAAACGGGACTTCCAGCTTACCTTTAAAGAATTAGCTTTTAATTCGTGTATTGGCCAGTTAGTTTTATTCCAAGAAGCCTGATTAAACATTATTTTCTTCTTATCAGCAGATAATTCCCAGGTACCTGTGCCTCCATTTATTGTATAGGTACTATCTGCATTAAAAGTAATTTTATAATCATCGTAAAGCATTAAGTATCCCTGAAACAGTTCTAACGCCTCCTTGTTGTCACTTTCCGCTCTAATATTTCCCTTAACCCAAGTATGGGCTGTCAGTAACTTCTCATAATCAGGTGTCGGTTCATCTTTACTGCAAGAAGTTATACTTACAAGTACAAAGAGAGCAAGTATGCTACGGAGTAAAATGTGTTTCATTAAGTTTTGTTTTGGTATAAGTAGTATACTTCAAATATAAAATAAATATAGTTATATCGCTATACTTTCATAATCGTTCATTAAAGTATCAAGTTGTAAAGTTATGTTAAGTAAAGATTAGTCAATAAAAAAGCCGGTACGAATGCACCGGCTTTTCATGCTATAGTTTAAGCTGCTTAGTCAAGCGCTTTAAAATCGAAATTCTCGAGGTAAGCAGTTGTAAAGTTGCCTTCTTTAAAGCCTGGGTCATCCATCAGTTTCAAGTGGAAAGGTACTGTTGTTTTAATACCTTCAATTACGAACTCGCTCAGGGCACGCTTCATCTTTACAAGAGCTTCTTCACGGGTCTGTGCACTCACAATCAGTTTAGCGATCATTGAGTCGTAGTTGGCCGGAATAGAATAGCCAGAATATACGTGCGAGTCTACACGAACACCGTGGCCGCCTGGTACGTGCAGGTTGGTAATTTTACCTGGGCTAGGGCGGAAACCGTTCTTAGGATCTTCGGCATTGATACGGCACTCGATGGCGTGCATTTTAGGATAGTAGTTTTTACCAGTAATGCGCTCACCGGCAGCTACCTTAATCTGCTCCTTAATCAGGTCGTAGTCAATTACTTCTTCGGTAATCGGGTGCTCTACCTGGATACGCGTGTTCATCTCCATAAAGTAGAAATCACGGTTTTTGTCTACCAAGAACTCTATTGTTCCAACACCTTCGTAGTTAATGGCTTTGGCTCCTGCAATAGCAGCCTGGCCCATGCGCTCACGAAGATCATCGGTAATAAACGGAGATGGTGTTTCTTCAACCAGTTTCTGATGGCGACGCTGGATAGAGCAATCACGCTCAGAAAGGTGAGCTACGTTGCCGTGCTGGTCACCGATCAGCTGAATCTCGATGTGGCGCGGCTCTTCAATGAATTTCTCCAAATAAATGCCATCGTTACCGAACGCTGCAGCAGCTTCTGTACGGGCATCGTTCCACATTTTCTCGAACTCAGATTCCTCTTTAATGATACGCATACCACGGCCACCACCACCGGCAGTAGCTTTAATGATAACCGGATATTTGATCTTCTTAGCCAGCTTTATACCTTCTTCAAAGTTCTTTAGCAAACCATCAGAACCTGGTATAGTTGGTACGCCAGCAGCTTTCATGGTATCTTTCGCTGAAGCTTTATCACCCATCTGGTTGATCATCTCAGGAGAGGCACCTATAAACTTAATATTGTTCTCAGCACAAATGCGCGAAAACTCAGCGTTCTCAGACAAGAAACCATAACCCGGGTGAATAGCGTCTGCGTTAGTGATTTCGGCAGCAGCAATAATGTGCGGAATGTTAAGGTAAGACTGAGAACTTGGCGCTGGACCGATACAAACAGCCTCATCCGCAAAGCGCACGTGTAAGCTCTCTTTGTCGGCAGTAGAATAAACAGCTACTGTTTTTATACCCATCTCTTTGCACGTACGAATAATGCGCAGCGCAATCTCGCCCCGGTTGGCAATTAATATTTTCTTAAACATAATGTCAGATTAGGAGATTTGTAGATTTGAAAATTATGAACAATGAAAATGGAGAGGTTTATAAGACCATCTCCATCTCCAAATTTTCTCATTTCCAAATTTTCAAATTAGGATATTAGCTTGGATCTACCAGGAACAGAGGCTGATCGTACTCAACTGGTGTGGCGTTATCTACCAACACTTTCACGATCTTACCTGATACTTCAGACTCGATCTCGTTGAACAGCTTCATGGCTTCGATGATACAGATCACCTGGCCTTTTTTCACCTCATCACCCACATTCACGAAGATAGGAGACTCTGGGCTGGCAGCGCGGTAGAACGTACCGATCATTGGCGCCTTAATGGCAACATACTTGCTGTCGTCGGATGCCGGAGCGGCCGCAGGAGCAGCTGGTGCAGCTGCCGGAGCAGCCTGAGGTGCAGCAGCTACCGGAGCTGGAGCAGCAGGTGCAGCATGGTGAGATGGCTCACTTACATACTTTACCTTCTGAGCAGCATCACGCTGTACCGATATCTTAAATTCTTCTGTTTCGATGTTGACTTTGTTCAGGCCGGATTTGGCGATGAAGTCGATAAGGTCCTGGATTTCTTTAGCTTTCATGTGTTATTTTACTCTTTCTGCGTAAGAATAAGTACGAGTGTCTACTTTTATTTTTTCGTCCTGGCCAATGAAAAGCGGCACCTGTATAGTTGCGCCTGTCTCTACTATGGCTGGTTTTGATGCGTTTGTTGCGGTATCGCCTTTAAGGCCCGGCTCTGTGTAAGTTATGGTTAACTCTACAAAAGGAGGGATCTCGCAGGTTAGCGGGCTTTCGGTTTCAGCATGGAAAAGGATGGTTACTTCCTGGCCTTCTTTCATCAGGTCAGCAAATGGCACCATTTCTTCCGGCAACGTTACCTGCTCAAAAGTGCTCATGTCCATAAAGTTATAGCCCATGTCATCTTTGTATATAAACTGATGCGGACGCTGCTCTACACGGGCAGTTGTAATTTTATGGCCTGCCGAAAACGTGTTGTCTAATACTTTACCACTTCTGATATTTCTTAGTTTGGTTCTTACAAAGGCAGGGCCTTTGCCTGGCTTTACGTGCTGGAAATCTATTACCTGGTACAGGTCGTTGTTGTATTCGATCACAACGCCATTTTTAATATCAGCTGTGGTTGCCATATAGTATTCTGAATCGTGTTGTACTTAAATGAAACGATAAAAGTATAGCGCAAAACTATGTTTAGCAAGCAAAGTTAGTCAATCTGTGTGATTTGTTCTGAAAAAAGGTAGGATTTTAACTTGTTTGTTAGCTGATTTTTTGATATGTTATGCATGCGCAACATATTGCTGTGGCCCCTTTCTCAGCCGCAAACTATAGTTTAACGCCTCAGAAAGCGACTTTAAAGGCAATTTATACCATGCAGGCAGGTTTTATGCCAGGCGGCGCATCACCATTTGCACCATCTTGTTGCAGCGCTCGTTGCCAAACTCAAACACGCTGCTGTCGTTGGCTAGTTTGTACAGGTTATCTTTTAAGAGTGCTTTGGCGCGGTGCAGTCTTATCTTCACATTGCTTTCTGATAGGTCCAGGCAATCCATTACTTCCTGCACACTCATTTCTTCCAACTCACGTAGGGTGTACACTATTTTATACTTCTCAGGTATAGCATCAATGGCCTTCTCCAGTAAATGCCTGGCTTCGCTACTGATAATAATTTTTTCGGGGTCCATAGGCGTTATGTGAGAAAGCGGCAGTGCGTCATAGTCGATCAGGTCGGTAGGGGCTTCGGCCAGTTTTTTGTTTTTTCGCCAGCTGGCCAAAGCCGTATTTATACCTATCCGGATGAGCCAGGTAGAGAACTGGGCATCGTGCCGGAACTGGTAAAGTTTTTCGTAGGCCTTCAGGTAGGTGTCCTGCATGGCGTCTTCTACTTCGCTCTCGCTTTTCAGGTAGCTCCTGATAACGCGGTATAGTTTCTGGTTGTGGCGGCGCATCAGCAGCTCGTACATTTCTTTTTCTCCGGCCAGCACACGGGTCACCACCTCCGTATCCGGCATTGTTCCGGCCTCTTTTAAGGTATAGTTTATTGCCTGCATCGTTTTTTATAGTTGGATGTGCAAACAGTCAGAGGGTTACATTTTTTGTAACGGATTTTACCTGAAGATATCTAATTCCTAAAACTATAACTTAAAAATGGAGGATAAACATCATGAACACCGCATCAAGTATTTCCACTGACCGCCTGCACACCGTTTGGGCGACACTAAAGTATACCTATGCCATAGTGCCCATTGTGGCTGGTATCGATAAATTTACGCACTTGCTTACCGACTGGGACAAATACCTGAGCCCTATGGTTGCCGACATCATACCATTTAGCCCGCATACGTTTATGCTTATAGTTGGCGTGATAGAGATAATTGCCGGTATACTGGTTTTGCTGCGGCCACGCCTTGGAGGGTATGTAGTGGCGGCCTGGCTGGTAGGTATCGCCTTAAACCTGATCACGACCGGGGAGTATTTCGATATTGCCGTGCGTGACCTGGTTATGGCAGTTGGCGCTTTCTGCTTAGCACAGTTATCTGAAGCCCATCACCCCGAAGGCGGCGTTGGCTCCCGAACAAACTATAAAACCGAACAAATGCTTGGGTAAACTATAGGTAAGTTGCAGTTGTAGGGTAGGAGCAGACAGAATTAAAAAAAAGCGGCCGTTAAAGCCGCTTTTCTGTTATAGTTAAGTTATACTATTTCGGATCGTAAGCCCACTTAATGTAAATAGCACCCCAGGTAAAGCCACCGCCAAATGCAGCCAGTATAAGGTTATCGCCTTTTTTTAGCTGGTTTTCATACTCCCATAAGCAAAGCGGAATGGTGCCACTGGTAGTGTTACCATACTTGTGGATGTTCAACATCACTTTCTCGTTGCTCAGGCCCATGCGGTTTGCCGTTGCCTCTATAATGCGTTTATTAGCTTGGTGCGGTACCAGCCAGGCCACATCGTCGCCGGTAAGGTGATTGCGTTCCATTACTTCCGCCGATACATCTGCCATACCCTTTACTGCAAATTTAAATACCTGCTGGCCTTCCTGGTACGCGTAATGCTCTCTGGCTTGTACTGTTTCTATACTTGCCGGTTTGCGGCTACCGCCCGCTTTCATGTGCAGGAACTGTGCACCCGTACCATCCGACTTAAGCACCGAATCAATGATACCCAAGCCTTCCGTGTTTGGCTCCAGCATAACTGCGCCACCACCATCACCAAAAATAATGCAGGTAGCTCTGTCGGTATAGTCTATGATAGAGGACATTTTATCGGCTCCTACAACTATAACTTTTTTGTACTGACCAGACTCTACGAACTTAGAGCCTGTTACCAATGCATAAAGAAAACCTGAACAGGCCGCCTGCAGGTCGTACCCAAAGGCGTTAACTGCACCAACTTCAGCGGTAATCAGGTTAGCTGTTGCCGGGAAAACCATGTCTGGGGTAGTAGTAGCACAGATAAGCAGGTCTACTTCCTCCGGTTTTGTATTGGTCTTTTTAAGTAATTCTAAAACTGCCGGTACTGCTATATGCGATGTACCTTTTCCTTCACCTTTTAATATGCGCCTTTCTTTAATGCCGGTCCTTGAGGTGATCCATTCGTCATTGGTTTCCACCATTGTTTCAAGCTCCTTGTTCGTCAGCACGTAGTCGGGTACATAACCCGCTACACCTGTTATCGCGGCAGTAATTTTACTCATCTTTAAAAGGTATTAGGTTGTTAGTTTAAGGCGGGCAAGATACAAAAAAACTTGGCACAAGCGCTCGGTTCTATAAAAAGTTAACCGAAACAGCTTATGCCAAGTTCAAATTATGGCCGCAAGGCCACTGATGTTATTCGCTATAGTTCTTTCTGAAGCGCTCTGATAAATTAGATGCTACCATTTTCTGAGCCTGCAATACCATGTTGCAAATAGCTGTAGGAGTAGATACCCCGTGGCCAATTACTGCATTGCCATTTATACCCAGAATAGGGCTGCCCCCCTCGGCTTCATAGTTAAACTTGTCGAAGAACGGATCGTGCATCTTCTTCTCGTTTAATATGTCATAGATAGACTCCGCCATTTTCAGGATGATATTACCGGTATAACCGTCGCAAACTATAACGTCTGCTTTATCATTGAAAACGTCGCGGCCTTCTATGTTGCCGATAAAGTTTATAGTTTGGTTTACCTTAAGACGCTGATGCGCAGCCTGTGTATTTACAGTGCCTTTGCCCTCCTCTTCGCCCAGGTTCATCAAACCAACTTTAGGGTTCTCGATGTCGAGTACATACTTGGCGTAAATAGAGCCAAGCTCAGCAAATTGCTCCAGTACTTCCGGTTTGCAATCTGCGTTTGCACCAACATCCAGCATTATACCATAACCACCATTCACTTTCGGAACAAGCCCGGCTATAGATGGTCTTAAAATACCTTCTATAGCTTTAACGCTAAACATAGCCCCAACAAGCATGGCTCCGGTATTACCAGCACTGCAGAAAGCATCTGCTTTCCCGGCTTTCAGTAGTCCGTAACCAACAGCAATGCTGGAGTCTGGTTTTTGGGTGAGGGCTTTGGTAGGGTGTTCCCCCATTTCAATAACCTGGGTAGCATTAACCACTTTAATGCTAGTCCCGGTATACCCATATTCTTGTAACAACGCCTTTACAATATCTTCTTTGCCTATCAGCAAGATCTCGTATTGTTCAGGAAGCTGTTTCTCGGCAAGTATAGCACCTTTAACTATTGCCTCCGGTGCATAATCGCCACCCATTGCGTCTAAGGCGATCCTCATGTAGTGGTTGATGTTAAACTATACAGAACTAAAACTATGAGCAGCTAATGCTTACTGGGCGTTAGTTGTATAATTTTTGATTGCCAGTTTGCCTTTGTGGAACAGGTCACCTTCTACAACATAAGCGTGGTGGTATAGGTGCGGAGTATCCGTAGTAGGGCAGATCGCAATGGCTTTCTCAGAAAGTTTATAATGAGTTCTTCTCTTATCTCTTCTGGTCTTCGAAATCTTACGTTTAGGATGTGCCATTTTTTAGTTAAATAATTTATTTACTGTGTTTATAATTCGTTAAGCTATTACTAATTCAGGTTCTTCAGAGCGTTCCAGCGTGGGTCAATGTCGTCGTCGTCATCATCCTCGTCGTTGTCGTTATCTGCGTCACCGCTTTGTCTGGACGAGTAAACCAGGATATCGTTATCACTGTCTTCATCCATTTCTTCCAGGTACCGTGGGTGCAGTTTTTTCATCGGCAGCGACAATACAATATAATCGTACAGGTGCTGTGCCACGTTAATCTGCTGCGTATCGCTTTCAATCTGCCATAGGTTTTCGTCCAATTCTTTGTTTTCCGGACCAAACTTCATGATCATATCTTCCTGAACATCAACTGGCTGATCAAATTCCTCCAGGCTTCTGTCGCAGGTTAAGCGCACGGTTCCTTTAATATCAAAATGCAGTGTTAGCAGCGTTTCACTCTTTTCAAGCTCTACATCAGCGCGCAGTTTGCCACCATGTATAATTTCGTCGCTAAAAAGGTTAAAAAATGAATCATCCATCTCAAACTCGTACTGGTGCATTTTATTGCTGAGTTTGGCAATGTTGATCTCGTATTCTTTTAACTTCTTCACTACCTTTTTTTATTGCAAGTTGCAAAATTAGAACATTATTCTGACAAATAAAATACCTGTTTATTAAACAACCGGCATTTGTTCTGCAGTTCTCTTTTTTATTACATCGCAGGCCAGAAACAAAGCTTCCCTGAAAGAGGTTTCGCTGGCTACGTGTTTATCGGCTATACTATAGGCAGTGCCGTGATCTGGCGAGGTACGAACTATAGGCAAACCGGCCGTAAAATTAACCCCGCTCTCAAAGGCCAGGGTTTTAAAAGGAATAAGTCCCTGGTCGTGGTACATCGAAACAACAGCATCAAACTGCTTATACTGCTGCATCCCGAAGAAGCCATCGGCAGGGTAGGGCCCGAACACTAAGTGGCCTTTTTCTTTCAGGTGCATTACTGCCGGGCGAATTATTTCCAGTTCTTCGGTACCTAACAAACCATTTTCGCCGGCATGCGGATTTAGGCCCATCACGGCAATACGCGGCTTCAGTATCCCGAAATCCTTCTTCAGCGATTCTAAAAGTATGGTTATCTTCCGGATGATCAGGTCGAACGTGATTCTATCAGACACATCTTTTACAGCCATGTGGCCGGTTATAGTTGCCACGCGCAAATCGCCGCTTACGAGCAGCATTAAACTTTCCGGCGCATCAAAATAAGAAGTCAGGAACTCGGTATGGCCCGGGAATTTAAATTCATCCGTCTGGATATTTTCCTTATCAATAGGTGCTGTAACAATGCCATCCAGCAAGCCAGCTTTAAGGTCTTTACAGGCGGCCATTAAAGAGTCCAGCGAAGCTTTACCAGATTCCGGTGTCGGATTACCAAGGTGTACTTCCAGGTTCTCGTCCAGGCAAGTGATCAGGTTAACTTTTTTAGGAACTATAGACTGCACTGATTGCACTTGCTGGTAATGGAAATGCTCGGCACTAAGCGCCTTACGTACTTTATTAAGCACGTTGGCAGACGCATAAATAACCGGCGTACAAAAGTTAAGTATACGCTGGTCTGATAATGTTCTGATGATCACTTCCGGGCCAATGCCATTGGTGTCGCCTATAGTTAAGCCCAGTCTGGCTTTAAATCTGTTGTCCATTGTTGGTTAGTTAGCTTTTGAGCTAAGGTAATTGTAAACAAGACGAACGCCTGTACCAGTTGCCAGTTTGCCGCGGTAAGAATCTTCGGCGTGTAAATAAGCTGTTCCGGCAATGTCAAAATGCACCCAAGGGTAATCGGTAAATGCCTCCAGAAACTTGCCTGCTGTAATATGGCCAGCATCGGCACCGCCAATGTTTTTCAGGTCTGCAATTTCAGAGTCAAGCTGCTTTTTATACTCGTCGTATAGCGGAAAATCCACTACGCGCTCGTGTACTTTGTTGCCCACTTTTTTGATATCAGCCATTACATCATCACCGGCAGTACCCATGGCAGCTAAGGCTTCTTTGCCTAGGGCGCGCATCGCAGAACCCGTTAAAGTTGCTAAGTCAATTACCAGTTCAGGGTTATACTTTTTCGCGAAGCTCAGGGCGTCAGCCAATATAAGGCGGCCTTCAGCATCGGTGTTCAGTACTTCTACTGTTAAACCGCTGTGCATTGTAATTACATCGCCAGGGGCAACTGCTTTACCACCCGGGCGGTTATCTGTAGCCGGTATCAGACCAATGATATGAAGTGACAGGTTGTTTTTAGCTGCAGCATACAGTACGCCTGTAACAGCTGCGGCTCCAGCCATATCAGACTTCATATAGTCCATCGACATTGGGGTTGGCTTTATACTTAACCCGCCCGTATCGTACACTACGCCTTTACCTACCAATACATATGGTTTGCTGTTTTTAGCGTTTTCTGGTTTCCACTCTAATATGTTAAACGTAGCTGGATCGTCGCTTCCCTGGTTTACAGCCAGTAAACCGCCCATTTTCAAGCTTTGGATTTTGATCTCGTCCAGCACATCCAGCTTAAAACCTGCTTCAGATGCCAGCACTTCCAGTTGCTCGCTTAGTTGCTCTGCGGACTGATGGCTGTGTGGTTCGTTTATTAAGTCGCGAACTTTGTAAACTGCTTCCAGTACGTTGGCCAGTTCCTGCACCTGCGCTGCATCTATAGTTTCGTCGGCTATAGTTATGGTTTTAAGCGTAGTTTCCTTGGTATCTTTGGTTTTGTGCTTAAAGTACTGGTAGTTACTTAAGTATAAACCTTCGGCTAAGTATAAGCTGGCATTGCTGCCGGTCTTGTCAACTATAGTTATACTTTCAGATTTATCCGTTTTAAGCTGCTTTAACAAACTATAGCCGGCCTGGCGAAGCCCTTCGTTTTTCAGGTCTTCGGTTTTGGCATCCGGACTTACAACAATATATACGCGGTGCGAATAGCGGTTCAGGTAAATGAACTTAGCCTCCTGCTGTAGTTGCTGCTGCACATAGTTTTGCTCTTCCGGCTGCAGTTCCTGCAACTCAGTTCCCTTGTTGGCGGCAATAATCAGGGCCAGATCAGTATTTTTAGCTAAGCTTGTGTCGTATTTAAGTTGTGTTGGCATTTGTCGTTCGTATCTTTGATGGCTGCAATATAGTAACTATAAAACGTAATGCGAAAACAAGCAGCCGTAGCCGTTTAGCGCACAATAAAGGTATAACGGGTTTCCGGCAAAAAGTATAACAATCGCCGCAAACTATAAAGTATAGACAGTGAGCAAAGTAAGTCCGAAAAAACATTTAGGCCAGCACTTCCTGGTCGACCAGAACATAGCCCAGAAGATAGTGGAGCAACTGACCATGCCCGAAGGCGTGCAGGATGTTTTGGAAATTGGCCCGGGTATGGGTGTGCTCACGCAGTATTTATTGCAGCACAAAGAATATAGAACCACAGTAATCGATATCGACCGTGAATCCATCGCTTACTTAAAAGAGCATTTTCCGCAACTAGAAGACCGCATCATTTCAGCCGACTTTCTGAAGACAGATCTGAGCAAGCTATTCCCGGGCAAGTTTGCCATTATCGGTAACTTCCCTTACAACATATCGAGCCAGATTTTCTTTGCTGTTTTAAAGCACCGCGATGTAGTGCCGGAAGTAGTGTGTATGATACAAAAGGAAGTAGCTGAGCGTATTGCAGCGCCTCCGGGCTCTAAAACTTATGGTATACTGAGTGTGTTGTTGCAGGCATTCTATAAGATAGAGTATAACTTCACGGTGCACGAACATGTGTTCCATCCGCCGCCAAAAGTAAAGTCCGGGGTTATCAGTCTAATCCGGAACGAGGTGAAGGAATTGCCTTGTAATGAGAAGCTGTTTTTTGAAGTTGTTAAACTGAGTTTCGGAACACGACGCAAAACACTGCGTAACTGTCTCAAAAGTTATAACTTGCCGCCCGAAATACAGGCGCAACCCGTTTTTGATAAGCGTGCCGAGCAACTTTCGGTGCAGGATTTTATAGCATTAACCCAGCTGGTAGAGCAGAATAAATAGCGTATGCAGGTAGAGATCACAAGAGAGTATATTGACCAGGTAGAGGAAGCCATTGAACGCAAGGACTCAGAATTTATACTGAGTACGATGGCCGACATGTACCCGGCCGATATTACCACCGTGCTCTACGAACTGGATGCCAACGAATCCAAATACGTGATGGATTTGCTGCCGCCCGAGGTGGGAGCTGAGATACTGAGCGATCTGGACTACGACATTCGTACCGATTTTCTGCATTACTTTACATCTGCCGAGATTGCCCGCTACATTAACCTGATGCACTCCGATGATGCCGTAGATATTCTCAACGAGCAATCGGTGCAGACGCGCGAAGAAGTGCTGGCCTTACTGGAGAACGAGGAGAAATCGGAAGACATACTGGACCTGCTGCACTACGAAGAAGATTGTGCCGGTGGTCTGATGGCGAAAGAGCTTATAAAAGTAAACCTGAACTGGCGTGTAAGGCAGTGTATCGAAGAGATTCGCAGGCAGGCCGAAGATGTAGAACGCATCTATACGGTATATGTGGTTGATAATAAGGATATACTGGTTGGCCGTGTGAGTGTGAAGGCGCTTTTGCTTTCCCGGGACGATAAATTGGTAAAAGATATCTATAGTACCGATGTTATCTCAATCGAGTCATTCAGAGATGAGAACGAGGTAGTAAGCGTGATGCAGAAGTATGACCTGGAAGCGATACCTGTGGTAAACATACAAGGGCGTTTGCTGGGCCGTATTACGATTGATGACGTAGTAGACGTGATGCAGGAACAGGCTGAGTTAAGTCGTCAGCTCATGACTGGTATTTCGGAGAACGTGGAAGAAGATGACAGCGTGTTCCGTATTTCGCGCTCGCGCATTCCGTGGCTGATCATTGGTATGGTTGGCGGGCTACTGGCTGCCCAATTCATGGGAATGTTTGAGAAAGACATTGCTATACTTCCGGCCCTGGCGCTTTTTGTGCCGCTAATTACGGCAACGGGCGGTAACGTAGGCATTCAGTCTTCTTCTATCATCATCCAGACACTTTCCTCTAATGCGGTGATGTTCGAGAACTTTGCCCAGCGTATTTTTAAATTGATTATGGTCGCCTTACTTAATGCACTCATCATTTCGGCACTGGTATTTTCGTTTACCTATCTTTTGCGTTCCGATTTAACACTAGCGATGGTGGTTTCTTTGGCTTTGTTTTCGGTGGTAATGCTGGCTTCGATGATGGGAACTATAACGCCGATGGTGCTAGACAAATTTGGCATAAACCCTGCCGTAGCTGCTGGTCCATTTATAACTACAGCAAACGACCTGTTAGGTTTGGCAATCTATTTTGGGGTTGCGCACTTGCTCTATAATCTGTAAACGGTCTACTAAATCCTGAACTATAGTTAGCAGAAAGTATAGAAAGCTGAATCCAGAATAACTTTCTAACTTATACTTTCCAAACTTTCTAACTCCAATATCTCGTATCTCACTAACTCTTTAACTCCTAAACTCTCTAACTGCAATGCGTGTCCTGATCATCGACGAAGTGCACCCAGGTATTTTTCCGATGCTGGAAAGTATAGGCGTGGAGGCAGATTACCGGCCAACTATAAAACCGACAGAAGTTTGCGAAGCGTTAGTTGGGTTCGACGGGCTTATAGTTCGGAGCAAGATGCGTGTTACCGCAGAAACTATAAAGTATGCTGATAAGCTGAAGTTTGTTGCCCGTGCTGGTGCTGGTGTAGATAATATTGATGCCGAAGCCCTGGAAGCAAGAGGTATAAAATTACTTTCAGCTAACGAAGGCAACCGGCAGGCAGTAGGGGAGTTTACGCTTGGTTTGTTGCTCTCGCTAACCCGCAACATTGCCCGCGGCGACCGCGAAGTGCGCACCAAAGTATGGCTGCGCGAAGAAAACCGTGGCGAAGAAATAAGTGGTAAAACAATCGGCATTTTTGGCTACGGAAACATGGGGCAGAGTTTTGCCCGACTGCTGCAGTGCTTTGGCTGCCGTATACTTGCTTACGATAAGTTTGCCCCCGAGAAAGTATCGGTGCCGGCAGAGCAGGTTCCGATGGAGGTTATACAGGCTGAGGCTGACATCGTGAGTTTTCATATTCCGTATATCCCGGAGAACTATAATTTTGCCGATGATGCCTTCTTTAACGGCTTCAAAAAGCCGATCTGGTTCCTGAACACATCTCGCGGCGAAGTGGTAGACCAGACCTCTTTAGTAGAACATCTTAAAAAAGGAACTATAAAAGGCGCCGCCCTAGATGTATTGGAAAACGAAAAGCTGCACACGCTTACCCAGGAGCAACAAGCTAACTATAACTACCTGGCGCAGGCCCAAAACGTAGTGCTTACCCCGCACATCGGCGGCTGGACTCACGAATCGTATATCAAGATAAACGAAGTGCTGGTACAGAAAATAAGAGCATTGCTGCAACTATAAATCTGCCTGTAATGCTTGTAAGCCATTATTTGCAACTATAAACGGTATAAATGCCTGTTAAAATTTAAAAACAGGTAGAATCAGCTTGTTAATAAAAATTTCTTATATTTGCCTTAGTACGTTGCAGGTGCCATAAGGTCCTGCCTATTTTTTACTTAAATACCAGCATATGGTATAATGCTAGCAATACCGCTACAGGTGGCGTTGCTTTTAGAATAGAACTGATATAATTTACATAGTTTGCAAAGAGAACGGTTATGCATGCCATAACCGTTCTCTTTGCTTTTGTGTCTTAAACAACAAGAATTTAGTATGAGCAAATTATCTTATTACACTGCAGAGGGTTTACAAAAACTGAAAGAAGAGTTACAGGAGCTTAAAACCAAAGGCCGTTCGGAGGTTGCACGTCAGCTTGCTGAAGCCCGTGATAAAGGCGATTTGAGCGAGAATGCCGAATATGATGCTGCTAAAGATGCCCAGGGTCACCTGGAACTGAAAATTGCGAAGCTGGAAGAAGTAGTAGGCAACGCCCGCCTGATAGATGAATCCGGGTTAGATACCAGCAAAGCCCTGATCCTGTCTAAAGTAAAAATCAAAAACCTGAAGAACAATATGGTAGTAGATTATACTTTGGTAGCGGAGGAAGAGGCAGACCTGGCAACAGGTAAAATTTCTGTTAAGTCACCGATCGGTAAAGGCCTGCTGGGCAAGTCGGTTGGGGAGGTGGCCGAAATTACAGTGCCAGCCGGAAAGCTACAGTTCGAGGTATTGGAAATAAGCCGATAAACTATGGAAGCTTCTGTATTTACTAAGATCGTGAATGGTGAGATACCTGCTTACAAAATAGCAGAAGATGACCGTTTCCTTGCCTTTCTGGATGTTTTCCCGACGACTAAAGGTCATACCCTGGTAATACCGAAGCAACAAATTGATTACATCTTTGACCTGGACGACGAGCTCTATATGGGCCTGATGGCTTTCGCTAAAAAAGTAGCGGCTGCTATTGAAAAGGCAGTGCCCTGCAAACGTATTGGCATCGCCGTGGTTGGCCTGGAGGTACCACATGCGCACGTACACCTTATTCCTTTAAACAGCATGCAGGACATGAACTTTGCTAACAAAAAGCAGTTCAGCCAGCAGGAGTTTGAAGAAACACTGGAAAAAATAAAAGCTGCCTACCAAGAGTAAAGAGTAACTATAGATTTAAGAATCGCCGGAAGAAAGTATGATGCTTTGTTTCGGCGATTTTTGTTTTGTCTGAATCAGGATTTATAGGATTTTAAAGGATTTGCAGGATTTTAGACCTGGCAGCGTGCGCAGCTCCTGCTAGCTTTTGGCTTTATAGTTTCCGTTCCTACACCCCTGTAGTCCCCTCAAGGGGACAGACAGTTCTGTTATCGCCAATCAAACAGCTATAGTTCTATAGTTACAGACCACGATCGGACAGGTCGCGACCTGTCCCTACGAAAATACAACCACGCTTAAGCTACACAACTATAGCTTCTCATTCTAACTATAGCAGAAGCTATCGAAAGATTCCAGATCCCAGACTTGATTCGGGATGAGGCTTCCCTTGAAGAGGGCCCCTACCCCCGCCGTGAGGGCACCAAAGCTAACTATAGAACTATAGGGTTGTTAAACTCCCAGGATTGGAAGTGGCTATGAATGGATAACTTATGGAAAAGAAGTATAGACGTAACTATAAGTTGAGATAGATTTCTCACGTTGTTCGAAATGACAGAAGAGAGTAAAATCGCATCAATAATATGAAAATAAAAAAGCGCAGTAAGTATAAACCTACTGCGCTTCTATAAAATTAATTCTAACTATAGTTTAGTTGTATCCGGCTGCACCGGTTGCTGGCCATTTTGCTTTTGTTCCTTCGCCTGTTTTTTAAAGTACCCACGCAGCAGGAAATTACTTTGCAGGGCTTCCATGTTCTGGTCAAATTTCTGGGTGCTTGTTTCCAGGTTTTGCATGGTGTTTTGCAGGTTGCGGGCAAATTCCTTATCTGTCAGCAATACGCCCATGGCGTTGTTCTTGTCGTTCAGGTTGGTGCTTGCCTGTTTCAGGTTCTGGGTTAGGTTAGCCGCCGAGGTAGTAGCTTGCTTAAGTTGCGCCATAGATGCCTGCAACTGGTTAAATACGGTAGTATCGGTCAGTAATTCGCTGGCCAGGCTGCCTTTGGTATTTAATTGTGCGGTAAAACGGTTCAGGTCGTTTGAGGCACGCATGGTATTTTGTGATACGCGCTGCAGGTTTGCCACCATCGCCCTGAAGTTATCTGCCATGGCCGTATCAGTTAGAATTGCGCCTACGGTGCCTTCGCCATTTACAAGTTTAGAAGACAGCTGCTTAAAATCGCCTGTAATAGCTACCAGGTTCTTATTGTTCTGCTGCAGCGTTTCCATTAAGTCGTCGGTGTTCAGCGGGTTTACAGCTGTAATACGGTCGCCGTCCTGCACAGGTGTAGCCTGCGGACTTCCACTTTCGATAATAATGTTTTTGTTACCAATAAAGCTTTCAGAACTGATGCGGGCTACAGCATCTTTACGAATGTACTGCTGTGCGCTTTCCTCGATGTTCATGATAACCTCTACCTGCGAATCGCCATAAAGCTGGATAGACTTTATAGTTCCGATCTTTACACCGGAAAACCACACGTTGTTACCTGTTTTAAGACCGGCCACATCATCAAAAACGGCCTTTACTGTAAAGGTTGCAATAAAGCGTTTCTGTTGGCCGCCCAGCGTAAAAATACCGGCAATAAGTATTACCAGGGCAAGCAGCACAAAAATGCCAACTATAATAGATCGTTTATTATCTGCCGTATTCATTATTCAGTAAAGTTGTAGTTATAAAAAGCTTTCACGCGTTCATCTTCTGTATCAAACACTTCCTCAAACGTACCCTGCCGCTGAAACTGCCCGTCGAGCAGCATTACTACGCGGTCGCCGACAGCTTTTGCGCAGGTAAGGTCGTGGGTAATGATGATAGAAGAAGTATTAAAGCGGCGCTGCACTTCATTTATTAAGTTATTGATATCCTGGCTCGTAATAGGGTCAAGGCCGGCGGTTGGCTCATCGTATAGCATAATTTCGGGCCTTAAAATAAGGGTGCGGGCTATACCTATACGTTTGCGCTGCCCACCCGACAGTTCAGATGGCATCTGGTTTACAGTTTGAGAAAGACCTACCGCTTCCAATACAATATCTATGATACGGTCACGGTCGCGAGCCGACATCTCTTTAGAGTGGCGGATAAGCGGGAACTCCAGGTTTTCCTTCACCGTCATACTATCGTAAAGGGCACTGTTCTGGAACGAAAAGCCGATCTTCAGGCGAAGGGCATCCAGTTGCTTTGGCGTTAGTTTATCTACATCCTGGCCCAACACATTTACCAGACCGCTGTCGGGGCGCAATAGCCCCGAAATTATCTTTATCAACACCGATTTACCGGTACCGGAGCGGCCAAGCACTACCAGGTTTTCGCCTTTGTACAGGTCCAGGTCTACGCCTTTTAACACTTCATAGTCATCAAAGGCTTTGGTAAGGCCTTTAATGGTGATCACTTTTTGCGTAAGGTCTATCTTCGAGTTTGGTTTCTTCATCAGGTCAGGCGGTTATATAACACGTAAAGCATTGATGATCTGCATGGTAAGCAGCTCTTCAATAAAGATGAGAAACATGGCCGTAACTACCGATGAGTTGGCCGCTTTGCCTACTCCTTCCGTGCCTTTAGACGAATGATATCCTTTATAGCAACCTACCATACCAATCGTAAAACCAAACAATACTGATTTAACTGTATTGGCAACTATATCCAGGAACGTGATGGCCTCAAAAACCTGTGTAAAGAAGGTAGTTATAGTTGTAAGTTCATTCTGATGCACATTTAAATAGCCACCCAGCAAGGCAACCAAAGTGGTATACATGGTTAAGGCCGGAATCATAAGCGTGGTAGCCAGTACGCGGCTCACTACCAGGAATTTATACGGGTTTGTAGCCGATACTTCCATGGCATCTATCTGTTCGGTAACGCGCATAGAGCCCAGCTCGGCACCTATACTTGACCCCACCTTACCTGAAGCGATAATGGCTGTAACCAATGGCCCCATGGCACGCACTATAGCTACCGAAATAAGGGCAGGCAACAAAGAGGCTGCACCAAAATCGGCAAGCGAAGGGCGCGACTGGTTTGTGAATACAATACCGATAATAAAGGAGGTAATAGAAATAAGGGGAAGTGATTTTACACCAACCTCATAACATTGCTTTATGATCTCTCTCCATTCGTAGGGTGGGAAAAAGACTTCGCGGAAAAAACGGGATACGAAAGCATAAATCTGGTATAGTTCCAGAAACAGGCGGTCCAACCTTCTGGTTAAAAAGTATTTACGTCGGCGTGTTGTGTCTTTTTCTCTGTTACTATAATCCATTGGCTGTTTGCTGGTGCCGATTTTTGCTCAAGTTTACTAAAAATTACGATTCTGGAACTGTAAAACAAGTAACTCATCTTACGGCCAGCCCGACATTCAGGGTTATAAAACGCAAATGTAATTCAAATGCTTTTGTATGCCTAACGTAATGCCGTTTATATAGTGTATTCCGGATAAAGTAAAGTTTAGAGTTGATGAGGTACAACTGGTTAAAGTTGCGTTTGTTTTGCAGGGTTCGATGTTGGGAGATCTTTTGTTTTATAGTTACCGTGGTCCAACCACCCCCAACCCCTCAGAGCTACGCTCGCTACCTTCGAAATCGCTTCTCGGTAGTCTAAGGCGGGGAGTTTTTAGGCCTTTGCTATAGTTGGAGCTATAGTTTTATAGTTTAAAATTTACCTCACCCCAACCCTCTCCTAAAAACAGGAGAGGGAGTTTTAAACTGTTACTTCTTCTGTCATCCTGAAAGGATCTTGTGTGAAATGAGCATAAGCCTTAGCCTTAGCTATAACACACCCCTGCCCCTCTCAAGAGGGAATTTCGGCTATTACTATAGCTACAAGTATAGTAATAGTGTTACAGACCAAGAGTGGACAGGTCGCGGCCTGTCCCTACGAAACTATAGCCACGATAAATTTCGAAGCTTGTCATTTCAAAGTATAGTTAAACTATAGCCATGAGAAAGATCACAGTCTTTGGGTTGAGCGCCTTGTAGATTTCTGGTGCCGCAGGCATTTCGAGGTACGAGAAAAAGAAATGTACACCGCGCGATGCCCGAAGACGGGGCTCCCGGCCGTGAGGGCACCAAAGTATAGAATGAAACTATAGGCAAGTAGAGCTCCCAGGATCGGAAGTAGCTATGAAAGAAAAGGCTTGGTATGAGTAAGTATAGACTGCAACTATAGGACACATAAGATCCCTCGACTTCGCTCGGGATGACAAAAGAGAGAATCTATAAAAGAAAACTTTACTTCGAAGCAACCCGATCCGGGTTATCTGTCAGGAAACCTTTCCAGGACTTGGCGCCAGATTTTGCATTGTTACCTTTCTGGTAATGGTGGCACAGCGCGACAGACAAGGCATCGGTGGCATCAAACATTTTCGGGTCCGGCTGAATTTTCAGGATCTGTACCAGCATACTGGCAACCTGCTCTTTAGAAGCATTACCATTTCCGGTAACCGATTGCTTTACTTTTTTGGGTGCATACTCCACATAAGGGATGTCGCGGGAGAGGGCCGCAGCAATGGCAACACCCTGGGCACGACCTAGTTTCAGCATACTTTGGACGTTAACCCCAAAGAAAGGAGATTCGATAGCCAGCTCATCCGGCAGGTATTCGTCGATGAGCTGTATCATGCGGTCGAAAATTTTCTTTAACTTGATGGCGTGGTTGCTGTAACTTTTCAGGTGAATAACGCCATACTGCACTACCTTTACTTTAGAACCGGTAACTTCAATAAGGCCGTAGCCCATAACCTGGGTGCCGGGGTCAATACCAAGAATAAGTTTGTTGGGCGGAAGCGCAGAAGAGTAAACCATAAGTCTACAAAAATAAGACAATATCTTGAACATTGCCTCAAACAGAAGGTTCCTTTTACCCGCCGGCAAATTGCTGGTGGTGGTTCTTACGCTTTATCTTTTGTGGCAGGCCATTTCTACCGTTCCTGATACATTTCTGAGTTGGAAAACGATAGTCCGCAACACCATAAATAGTCCTTTTAGGTGGCTATTTATAGTTACAGCTATACTTATACCTGTAAACTGGGGCTTCGAAGCGAAAAAGTGGCAACTACTTGGCCGTAAACTGGAACCGATATCGTTCTGGCGGGCATACCGGGCTGTAATGGTTGGCCTGACCCTGGGCTTTATCACACCAAACCGGCTTGGTGATTACGCCGGCCGTGTGCTGGAGCTTAAAAGCAAACAACGCCTGGAAGCTATTGGAGCTATTTTTATCGGCAGGTTTTGCCAATTGGTAGCTACGGTTATAGTTGGTTCGGTGGGGTTGCTGTATTTTATAGTTACGTTCTTCTGGGCAGCTAATCCGGGAGTTTCTTTAAGCCTGATTTTTCTATTGATGTCAGTTTCTGCGGCTACGTTGTTGCTTTTGTATAATGCACAGGCCATAGTGGCGGTAGTTTCGGCTATAAAACCATTGCGAAAATTAGTTGGCTATGTAGCCATCATGGGCAACTATAGTTCTGCCGAAATCTCAAAACTGCTGTTGCTTTCGCTTTGCCGCTATGCCGTGTTTTTGTTGCAGTTTATACTATTACTTATCCTTTTCGATGTGCAACTGACTGCGCTGCAATATGTATGCGGTGTAGCAGGTACGTTCTTTATCAAATCTATAGTTCCGTCGGTAAGTTTGCTTTCAGATTTAGGCGTGCGGGAGTTGTCGGCGATGTATCTGTTTGGGTTACTGGGGCAGGAGCGTTTACAGGTGCTAAGCGCCAGCCTGAGCTTGTGGTTACTCAATATTGCCGTGCCCAGCGTGGTGGGTTTATACTTTGTGCTGCAGTTGCGGTTTTTCAGGAAAGGAGCGGGGGCATGACCTGGATAGTTGAGTTACTGCTTTTCGTTTCGTTGGTAAGCTATAGCTGGATTATACTTCGCAGGTGGGTAGCCTGGGCCAAACTTCCGGAAACAAACATGCCAGCCAACTGGCAGCCAACTACAAAACTCTCGGTTATCATCCCTGTCCGAAACGAAGCAGTGAATATTCTGCATTTGCTCCTCGATCTCGAAAAGCAGACTTATCCAAAAACGCTCTTTGAAGTGATCGTGGTAGATGATCATTCCGAAGACGAAACCCAAGCTATAGTTCAGCAATTTTCTAAGGCATCGGCACTACGAATAAAAATTATTGAGTTAAATACTTATGTTAAGTATAGTGGTAAAAAAGCTGCTGTACAAAAAGGAGTGGAGTTGGCAGAAGGGGAGTTGTTGGTTTTTACCGATGGCGATTGTCGGGTGCAACCCGAGTGGCTTACCTTGTTTGCCTATAGTTATCAGACGTATCGGCCGTTATTCATTAGCGGACCGGTTAGTTTCCAGAACACCCATAGTTTGCTGGAGCGCATGCAGCTTGTGGAGTTCGCCAGCCTGATCGGTATTGGTGCAGCGTCAATAGGGCTAGGCAAACCAAACATGTGCAATGGCGCTAACCTGGCCTATACTAGGCAAGTGTTTGAGGAAGTGAAAGGTTTTACCGGAAACGAAACTATAGCCAGCGGCGACGACGAATTTCTGCTGCACAAGATCCATAAACTATACCCCGGAAAAATTTTCTTTGTAAAGAATAAAGGAGCTATAGTTTATACCGAAGCCTGTAAATCCATCAGTAGTTTCCTAGGGCAACGGATCAGGTGGGCCAGCAAGTGGCGGGCCTATCAGGAGTGGCATGTAAAACTGTTGGCGCTAGTCGTTTTTATGGTTAATCTGTTACTTTTTGTGGTGTTATTAATGGCACTGTTCGGCAAAATGCCTGCTTCTGTATTTATTGGGGCTATAATTGCCAAGTTCGCTATAGATTTCTTATTTTTAACTCGTATTCTCAGTTTTTTAGGTCGCAGGCGCTACATTTGGTATATGCTGCCGCTGCAACTGGTGTACATCCCTTATGTGGTAACAACAGCAGTTTTGGGCCTTACAGGGCGCTACCGCTGGAAAGGCAGAACCATACAAAACCGATGACAGAAAACGAATTCGATATACTCGACGAACTATACTTTGTAGCCTCTTACCCGGACCTGCGCAGCACGCTCTCGCTCACCGATGAGGAGCTGTGTGCCGGGTTACAGTTGTTGCTTCAGAAGGGCTACATCCGCATCATGTATCCTGACCAGGATACCGAGCATGCTTATGATCCGCAAACTTTCAGCAAACACTGCCACGAGTATTTTTACCTGGCTACAAAGGCCGGACTTGTAGTGCATAACTCAATTTAAATGGCTGTACTACAACAAAATAAAGCAGCCAGCCGGCCGCCTTCTTATTACATCAGGCAACGCCTTTTGCAAAACAAACCTGCTATGGTGGGGCTGGGTATTATTGTGCTGGCTATAGTTGTAGCGATCCTAGGCTACGCCATTATGCCCGACAGCACACCAAATGCAAACAACGGTTTGGTGCAGATCCAGAAAAAGAGCCCCGGCTTTTCGACACAGGTGCTGCGCATGGCCAAATCAAATCCGGCAGCAGATGTTAACCCGCTGAATTTTATCCTTTCCGGCGCACCCGAAGATTACTCCGAAATCCCGATAGAAAGCTATAGTTTTAAAGGCGACAGCCTGCAGGTACAGCCGCTGCGCAGCAATAACGCCATGGCTGATCAGCCACGCACCTACGGCCTTAACGAAATTGTAGGCAACCGCACAAACTATAGCTCAGCTGAACTTAAGGAAACTATAGAAAACGATCATATCCGAACCAAAACTTACTGGCTGGGTACCGATAAGGCCGGGCGCGATGTACTGAGCAGGCTAATACTGGGAACGCGTATTTCGCTGGGTATAGGCTTTGTGGCTGTACTTATATCCGTATTTGTGGGTATTGCAGTTGGGGCCGCAGGTGGCTACTTTGGAGGTTGGGTTGATAAGCTGATGACATTCCTGATGACGGTGGTGTGGTCGGTGCCGAGTATTATGCTGGTAATTGCCATTAGCCTGGCCCTGGATAGCAAAGGCGTTTGGGTGGCTTTTGTGGCCGTTGGTTTAACTATGTGGGTAGAAGTTGCCCGTGTGGTACGTGGCCAGATACTCGGTTTAAAAGAAAAGACCTACATCGAAGCTGCTCAGGTTCTGGGAGTTCCGGAAAGATTGATTATATTAAGGCATCTGCTGCCAAACATGATCGGGCCCTTAATCGTTATTGCCACAGCCAACTTTGCATCGGCGATTCTGATAGAAGCTGGCCTTAGCTTTCTGGGGCTGGGCGTACAACCGCCGGCACCAAGTTGGGGCATGATGGTAAACGAAGGTTTTCAGCTGATAGGCGCGAAGGCCGGTTTATACTTAGTTTTATTACCAAGTTTATGCATCAGCGTGCTGGTGTTGGCCTTTAACCTGTTAGGCAATGGCCTCCGCGATGCATACGACCCGAAAATACCGTTAACAAATGGCTGAAAGTAGCACACCTAATATACAGCAGGAGCTGAACCTGAAAAAACTGGAGCTTTCGGCACTGCTCGAGATAACGCAGGCTATTAACGAAAACCTGCCCGAAGCTGCTTTGTACAAAATTTACCGTTTTACTCTGCTTGCCCAGTTGCAGATAAGCCGGCTGGTGCTGTACGTACACGACGAAGCGTGGGAATGCAAAGCCGATTTCGGAACGCAGCAGGATTTTAAAAAGCAAGACCTACCGGAAGCCATCACTTCGCTGAAAGAGATCACTTATACCTCTAAACTACAGGTAGATAAAAAGTGGCGTGCCTTCGAGATCGTGATTCCGGTACTGCACAACGGTAAAGTGCTTGCCTTTGTAATGATTGGTAAAATGCAGCCATTCTATACTAACCTGGAAGCCCTTAATTTTGTGCAGACGGTGAGTAATATTATGCTGGTTGCCATCGAGAACCACAAAATGGCCCGCCAACGACTGGCTCAGGAATCTATCCGTCGCGAAATTGAAATTGCCCGTGAAGTGCAGAACATGCTGTTCCCGAAAGCATTGCCTAACGACAAGGACATTGCCATACATGCCAGCTACATTCCGCATTCTTCTATCGGCGGCGACTACTACGATTACATCGAAATAGACCAGGACCAGTCCTTGTTCTGCGTGGCCGATGTGTCGGGTAAAGGTGTTCCGGCTTCGTTGCTGATGTCAAACTTCCAGGCTGGCCTCCGGACGATACTTCGCCAGACCTCAGACCTGAATACTGTTGTATCTGAGCTTAATAACCTGATTTACCGGAACGCGATCGCTGAGAAATTTATTACCACTTTTCTGGCCCTTTATAACCGTAAAACCCGTGAGCTGAGCTACGTAAATGCCGGCCATAACTCGCCTATACTTCTGTTTGAGAATAATACGCACCAACTCCTGAACGAAGGCTGTACCATGCTGGGCGCCTTTGATGTGCTGCCGTTTATGTCGGTTACAAGCATACAGGTACCCGAAAACTCGATGTTGCTGTGCTATACCGATGGCCTGACAGAAGTATTTGACGAGGACGATTCGGAGTTTGGTATTGAACGCACAATAGAGTTTCTGCAGACACACCGTTTCCTGAGTTCTAAAATGCTGCACCTGCAACTGCTGCGCGAAATAAACCTTTATAACGAAGACGCCACCCTCAACGACGACATTACACTGCTATCGTGCAGGTTTAAATAGTTAAAGAGTTTAAGAGCGTTTAAGAGTTAATAAAGTTAGAAAGTTATAGTTTGCAGAGACGCAATATTTAGCGCTTTTTACTTCAGGATATCAGACCATCAGACATTTAACAGTCAACAACCGACAATCAACGTGTTTCGCCTTTTCAAAACGCCTTACCTGATGAAAAAACTATTGCCCGGCTACACCTGGCACCGGGAGGCGACAGGCAAAAATTTATACCTCACGTTTGATGACGGACCAATTCCGGAAGTAACACCTTTTGTGCTGGAGCAACTGGCACAATATAAGGCTAAAGCTACCTTTTTTTGTGTGGGCGAAAACCTGGAAAAGCATCCTGAAATAGCGCTTCAGATTTTAGCTGGCGGCCATAAACTAGCTAACCATACCTATAACCACTTAAAAGGCTGGCAAACATCTTTAGAGCAATACCTGCAAAACGTGCAGCAATGCCAGTACATCCTGCAAACTATAGTTCCGGCCGCACCACAGGAGAAGCACCTGTTCCGTCCGCCATACGGCAGAATAACAGGTAAACAGGCAACCGCTTTGCGTACAACTTACGAGCTGATTATGTGGGATGTGCTCACCAACGATTACGACGCTACCTTACAACCCGACCAGTGCCTGAAACAAAGTATAGCTAAAACCCAACCTGGCAGCATTATCGTATTCCACGACAGCCTGAAAGCAGAACGAAACATGCGCTATGCCCTGCCACGTTTTCTGGAGCATTTTGCCGGGCTTGGCTATACTTTCGAGACGTTATGATCTTATCGGTCATCTATTTTATAGTTTACTTCTCTATTTTCCTGGCACTGCTGTACTTGTGGGTCTACAACCGGAAAAGCTATAGTTTACAACCTGTAGTGCAACCTCGTATCAGCATATTAATTGCTGCCCGCAACGAAGAGCACAGCATCCTGCGCTGCCTTACTGCTATCGAAGCGTTAAACTACCCTCATACTAAAATTGAAGTGCTCATCGGCGATGATGCCTCTACAGACAATACCCGCGCTATAGTTGACGATTTTATAAAAGACAAACCAAACTATAGATGCATAACTATTACCAAAACTATAGGTAATGCCCGCGGAAAAGCCAATGTATTAGCCCAACTTACCAAACTGGCCACTACCGATTATTTCTTTTATACCGATGCCGACATTGCCGTACCCAAAAACTGGATACAAGCTATGCTGGCCGAACTGAAGGAAGATATAGGGGTGGTAACCGGCGTTACAACTATAACCGGCAACCACTTTTTCCATAAAATGCAGGCCCTGGATTGGGTATACTCGCTGGGGTTGGTGCAGGTGGTGGCAGATATAGGGTTGCCGGTTACGACAATGGGTAACAACATGCTGCTGCGCCGCGAAGCTTACGAACAGGTGGGTGGCTTCGAAACTATAAGATTCTCGATAACCGAAGACATTGCCATTTTTAACGAGATACTGCACAAAGGCTGGAACTTCCGGAACATTTATACCCGAAATGCGCTGGCACTCTCGTTGCCGGCGGCCAACTTTGTGCAGTACATAAACCAACGCAAACGCTGGATGAGTGGCTCTATGCACCTGCCGCTTTACATGGCCGTTATCTTTGTACTACATGCGGCTTATTACCCGGTGCTTATCCCGTTTTTTGCCTATACTTCGGTGGCGGTAATGGGTGGCATCTTTTTGCTTAAACTTATCTTCCAGAGTGTATTCGTGCATATTTGCCTGCACCGGCTTAACCTGGCTGTACCGTGGCATTACTACATCCTTTTCGAACTATACCTGGTTGTATCATCCGTTATGCTGATCATCTACTTCTTTATGCCTTTCAGGACCGTCTGGAAAGGAAGAAAATATTAGAAGTTAAAAGTTAGTGAGTTAAAGAGTTTGTGAGTAATTCAATTGTAATCCAGTTCATCCTTCCAAATCCTGAAAATCCTGATTCAGACAATCAGCAATTAAAGCTAACTTGCAGCTTTAATTTGTGTTACCCATCGGCTTTAAGCTGATGATAATCTATAGTTGAGAATGAAGTTAGTTGATTCGCACGCACATATTTATTCCGAAGAGTTTAAGGATGACCAGCCAGCCGCTGTTGCTAAAGCCCGTGAAGCAGGCGTAGAGAAGATCTACATGCCCAACATCGACCACACCAGTATAGATGCGATGCTGGAAACCGAAGCCGCTTTTCCGGGGACCTGCATACCGATGATGGGCCTGCACCCGACCTATGTAAAAAAGGATTTTGAGCGTGAACTATACCTGGTGGAAGAGTGGCTTAACAAGCGCGAATTTGCGGCAGTAGGGGAGTGCGGTATAGACCTGTACTGGGATAAAACATTTTTGCCGCAGCAACAGGAAGCCCTGAAAGTACAGCTGGAACTGGCAAAAAAGCATAAGCTACCCATCGTATTACACACCCGCGACTCTTTTGATGAAACGTATGAACTGGTTGCTGCTGCCCAGGACGGAACATTGCGCGGAATTTTCCATTGCTTTTCGGGTACGCCGGAGCAAGCTGCTAAAGTAAAAGAGCTAAACTTTTTGATGGGTATTGGCGGTGTGGCAACCTTTAAAAATGGCGGACTTGATAAGGTGTTACCGCACGTGTCGCTGAATGATCTGGTACTGGAAACCGACTGCCCATATTTAGCTCCGGTGCCTCACCGTGGCAAACGCAACGAGCCGGCTTATATTCCGCTGGTGTTAAAACGTGTAGCCGAATTAATGCAGAAAACTGAAGAAGAAGTGGCAGAAATCACTACTATAAACGCCCTGAACCTGTTTAAACTATAGTTATGCAAACGGTAAAAGTCCACATCGATACTGCCGCACCCGACGACCCGGAAGCATCTATCCTGATCATTTATACCGGCGGAACTATAGGAATGGTGTATGATGAGAAAGCACAGCACCTGGTACCATTCAATTTTAACCAGGTACTGGAGAAAGTGCCTGAGCTGAAGCAGTTCAATTACCTGCTCACGGTTATTAGCATCGAACCCGTCATCGATTCGTCGAACATAACCATAGATGACTGGCTGATGCTGGCAAAGCTGATAGAAGAGAACTATAACGATTACGACGGGTTTGTGGTGCTGCATGGCACCGATACGATGGGCTATAGTGCATCGGCGCTGAGTTATTTGCTGGAGAACCTGCAGAAGCCGGTGATCTTTACCGGAGCCCAAGTGCCCATTGGCTTGATACGAACCGATGCCCGAGAGAACCTGATCACAGCCTTACAGATAGCTGGAACCAAAGCCCATGTTAAGTGCCGGGTGCCGGAAGTGAGTATTTTTTTCCATAACCTGCTGCTGCGTGGCAACCGCGCCAAAAAAGTAGAAAGCAGCCACTTCGATGCGTTTAAATCCGAAAACTACCCACCGCTTGCCGAAGCCGGTATCAGCATCGATTTTTACGATGAGCACATTTTGCCTTGCCCTTTGCAGCCGCTTAAAGTGCATCATGCCTTAAACCCGAATGTGGTTATATTAAAACTCTTCCCAGGTATAACAGAGCAGGTAATTAAAAGCATTTTGCATACGCCGGGGTTAAAAGGCGTAGTGATAGAAACCTTTGGCTCAGGTAATGCGCCAACATCAGAGTGGTTTCTGAAACTGCTGCAAGAAACGATAGAGCGAGGCGTGTACATCCTGAACGTGAGCCAGTGCGACGAAGGCCGCGTAGACCAGGGCCGCTACGAAACCAGCAAGTACCTGTTAAATATGGGCGTAATTGGCGGGGCCGATATTACTACCGAAGCGGCTATTACCAAAATGATGTTTGTGCTGGGTATGGAGCTACCGAAAGAGGAAACTATAGCATTGCTTTCAGAGAATTTGCGCGGCGAAATAACCCTGTAAAACAGCGAAAGTATAACCCAGCTATAGTTTGCAACTATAGAATTTAAAAGTGTATCTTTGCACGCAATTAGAGAGCTGTCCGAGTGGTCGAAGGAGCACGCCTGGAAAGTGTGTATACCCCAAAAGGGTATCAAGGGTTCGAATCCCTTGCTCTCTGCCGAAGCGTAAAAAGCCTCGTTTATGAAAAGTAAACGGGGCTTTTGTTTTTATTTTCCGGGCGCAGGTATTGGCGGCTAACACAGGGTATAAATCCCGGGAAAAGCTGCCAATTCAGAAAAATACTTTACGTAAGAATATATTTTCGGGTTATAGTTCAAGTATTTTGCGTAACTGCTGCGTATTAGTGTTCTATGATTCTGCAACGCGCTTTAATTTCCGAAACGGTCACCAACGATCATACCCTCTATACCATCCGTTATAGCGAACCTCTCAGCTTAGTTGAAGTTAACTGGAATGGGTTAATCACTTCAAAAGGTTTACAGGCAACGATCACGCATTTGCTTAAGGTGATAGAAGAAAAACAACCCCGTTTTTTGCTTGCCGATACCCGCCTTTTAAATGGACTTGGAGTAGAAGATCAGACCTGGATCAAGAACTCTTTTTTGCCGGAATTAAGCAATTCATCTATAGTTAAGTTTGGCCGCATTACAGAGCCGGATGTTTTCAGCGAAGCCATTATCGACAGTTTTCTGAGTTATGTACAGTGCGAAGCAATCTTTGGCTGCATCATGAAATCATTCCCGGACCGCGAAGCTGCTTTGGACTGGTTTTACTGCTAACCTTAATGCCTTGTAAAACAAAAGCCCTGCAGCGGCTACTACAGGGCTAATTGTTTAACACAAACAACCAACAACTAATTTACTATTATAATCGGGCTTACCTGTAAGCCATAAGTTCTGTTTGCTAAGAGCGCATAAACGTTTGCTGCGGATAGCACTGCGAAAAATCGGAAACCCCCACAAAATACCCTCCTATAAAAATGCCTGCCCCGGTATTTACAGCTTCCTCACACGCATAATAATCAATCACGCCGCCATCTATCGTTGCAAATTCCATCAGGTCATCGGGTTGCAGCGAAATGTTTAAACCTGCTACAGGTACGTTTGGCTGTCCAAGGCAATCAGATTCTTTCAGGATGCTATAAGTTGAGTTCATACAGCGTGTCTTTTAGTTTGATTGAAACAATATTACGAAACAACTATACTTGACAACAGGAAATCTAATGCAAGATTATAACTTGTGTAAAACCAAGAAACTACTGTATGTATTTTTTCTGGGGTAAGTTGAAACCAGCTATTAGCGCCAGGTTTAAAAGGATTTAAAACGCGAAGTAGGGGCGTATCAGAAAGTGTAGTGCAATATAGCTGGTTAAAATAAAGCGCAAAAGTAACATTTACTGCCTTGCTCTCCCCTGTGTTATATGCACTAAATGGTAGCTGCAAACCTGCAAGGCCAGTACGGTTAGCGCCAAAAAGCCTCCCGGAAAAGCTACCAGCCACCACGCACCCAGGTTAGACCGTATGCCAGCTATTGTTCTGCCCCAGCTCGGCAAGTCAGCTGGTAGCCCTATTCCTAAAAACGATAAGGTAGACTCTATGGCCAGTAAGCTCCCAACGCCAAACACAAAAGCCACCACTACCGGGCTTAAAAGGTTAGGAACGGCTTCTTTAAAAATGATCTGCCTATGCGTCATACCTACAGTTGTGGCAGCTTCTATAAAGGGCAATTGTGCTATGCGCAACATTTCGGCACGGGCAAGACGGGCAGTCCCCGTCCAGTAGGTACAGATAAAAATTACCGAAAGTAACATAACCGACGGAGGCATGAAGGCGGCAACACTAATAAGTATAAGTAACCTGGGCAGGCTGGAGATAAGTTCTATAGTTCGGAGTGTAAGGCTATCCAGCGGAAACGCAACTTGTCTGCTGCAAAAAGAAAAACGAGTTATTACTGGCTTTATCCCAAACCAGGCAATGCCGCTTAAACCCACGCCTACCAACATAGATGTATAGCTCAGTTTGCTTGGTAACCCGTTTGAGAACAATTGCAGCGGCACTATAATGTTGTAGTATAGCAATAGTGACAGGCAGCACAGGAGTACCAGTAAGGACCCGCGTTTTAAGTATTGTTTGTTGTTGCCAAAATACCCTGCCAGCACGCCCACACTGACACCTACCAACGACGCAATAGCCATAACAGGCAAGGCCAGTAGCAAACCGTTCCGGGCACCATATAGTGTATTTACAAGCACATCTCTGCCCAATTGGTCGGTGCCCAGCACATGGTATTTATTATTAAAAGGTGCCAGAAATACATTTTCAAGGTCCAGTTGGTCGGGAGTAAAAGGTAGCGGAATAAATGGCAGCAAAGCTATAGTTATACCTAACCCAGCCAGGTACAGCAAGGCCAACCTGAAACTCCATTTGGTTTGCCAAAGATGTGCTATGTCCTGCAGCAATGCTTTCATTTCTGATTATGACGTATTCTGGGGTCAGCCAGCGCATACAGGATGTCGGCAACTATATGAGAAAGCATTTTAGCGATGGCAATAATTACTACAATACCAACTATAACCGGGAAATCGCGGGCTAAAACACTGGTAACTAGCAGCCTGCCGACACCCGGAATAGCAAATATAGTTTCGATAACAACTGTACCGGCAACCAAGGCAGGCAGCATATCAGAAAGTACCGTGATAACAGGCAGTAGGGCATTCCGGAGGGCATGTTTAACGATGACCTGGTTTTGTGGTAACCCCTTTGCCCGCGCAGTCCGGATATAATCAGCCTGCAGTGTCCCTTTTAAAGAAGTGTACAGGTGATTGGTTAAGTAAGGCAGTTCCGCCAGCACCAGGCATATGATAGGCAGTACCAGGTGAGGTAAATTAACTATAAACGACATAAAACCTGATTGTTCGCCAGCATGATGATAACCCAAACCAAAAACGGGGAAAAGTTGCAGCGCGTCCGGGTTGGCAAGCAACAGCAGTAAAAGCAAGCCAGTTAAAAATACCGGAAAGCTATCCAGCAAAATTAAGAAGCTCAGCAACACGCGCCGCCGTTTAACGGCCCTATCCTGAACAATGCTTACACTAATGAGTAATGCCAGAACTATAGTTAACGCCATACTTATAAGCAATAGCCAAATGGTGTTTCCCGCTGCCTCCCAAAGGATCTCCAATACAGGACGCGAACTTGCAAAAGATTCACCTAAACTTCCGGTAAATAATGCAGCCGCCCAAATGTGGTACTGGTTTTTAGTGCCGTTCCAGGTCAGGTCGGGGAGGAGGTAACTATAGTTGGATGTTGCCTGGCTAGTTGCCAGAGGGGCAAAAGTAACATAAAACAGGGGCAGGTGTTGATTGGTTCGGGCTAATAACTGCTCGTGCGCGGCGTTTCTTTGCTGCTGCGATCCTTTACTGTAAAATCCTTCTCCGGCTTGCGAAATCTGCTCCTGTCCAAACGTGCCGGGCAATACTCTGCTTAGTAAAAAGATAAGCGTTACCATAACCCATAGCGTGGGTATAGTATACAGCAGTCGCCGGAACAGGTAGCGCAGCATAAGTATGGCTACTATTGTTTAAGCTCGAAAGCGCTTACGTCGTAATTCGGCTTGAGGCCAGATATTTTAGCATTGCCAAAGCGCTTGTGTATAGCTATGCGCTCTTTCTGATAATATAATGGTATAAAGGTGGCCTCTTCCTGCATCACTTGCTGTAGCTTTTTCAGGTGCAGCGCTTTTTGTTCCGGGTTAGGAGCTGTGTTTATAGCCTGTAGCAAGGCATCACTTTCAGCATTGCCGAAACCGGTATAGTTGGTGCCGCCTTTTTCAGCGAAGGAAGTATGCAACAAGGCAGTAAAGTTAAAAGCAAACGGGTTACCGGTTAATGTCCTGAGAAATACTTCGAAATTATGTGCTTTCAGGTTTTGGTTAAACAGGTTGCCTTCCTGTGCTTCAACCTGAACGGGTATATTTAGCTTAGCGGCACTTTGCTGAAAAATAAGGGCCGAAGACTCCAGTACCGTATTGCCGGCTTTGTAACTGATAGCGATAGTTAATGGTTGCTCTTTGCCGTTTATAGTCCTGAACCAGCCATTATTACGTTCCTGCCAGCCAGCTGCCTGCAACAATTGTTTTGCCTTGGTAACATTAAATGCATAGGGTTTCAGGTTTGTGTTATAGTAGGCTGTAACGTTAGGAGGGATGATGCCGACAGTAGGCGTGGCATACTGCTGCTGCGTTACTTTTATAAAGTTGGCAACATCCAGTAAATAAGCAATGGCCTGTCTTGTTTGCTTGTCTGAAAACTTTGGGAGCCTGCTGTTTATACCCACATAAACTGAACTATAGGACTGAGGCGTGTGCAGCTCGTAATTCTTTAAAAAGTCTTTGTTGCTTTTTAGCTTGTCAAATTCAAGGGCGGCAATATCGCTTAGCACATCCAGTTGCCCGTTTTTAGTAGCGAGCAGGGCTGTTGTGTTGTCGGGTATTACTTGCAGCGTAATGCGCTTAGGGTTTGCTGTCAGGTTTGATGCCTTAGCTTCTTTGCCCCACCAGTTCTTCTTTTGTTTAAGTGTAAGGGTTTGGCCGGGTACCCATTTCTCTAACAGGTAACCGGCGCTGCCTTGTAGTGTTTGTCCGTTGTTATTAAATGCCGGTGTATTAAACCAAGCCGCAAAAGCCTTCACGTTTTTATTGTTTTCTAGCTTGGAAAGGCTGTCCGTAAATGCGGCTACCGGAATTGATTTTAATAGGTTCTCCGGGTCAAATAAGTAAGCAGGCAAAATAAAGAAATCCCCGGAAAGCAGTTCCATTTCAGGTGTAAACCCGTCGCAAACCAGCGTAAACCTCCGTTTATTTTCTTTGTCCTGTATCAAGTCACGGATAAACGCAACCTGTGGTTTCATCATTTCATTTTGTACCAGCGGTGCTTTCAACACCTTCAGCGTAAAGGCAATGTCATCTGATGTTACGGGCGATCCGTTTGTCCATTCAGCTTCTTCCCGCAACTCATAGGTTATAAGAGTTACGGAATCTTTTTGCTCAATTAAAGGCAGGCTTTTAGCCAATACAGGTTTCAGTTGATCGTCTTCCAGGTCAGCGCCCAGCAGGCTATGAAATAGAAGGTTAATAACCTGTAACCCGTTAGAGTCGCTATAGTTTACCGGGCTTAGCGTTTGCGGATCTGAACTCAGTCGTACCCTTACCTCATCCGGCTGTCGCTGGGGTTGTGAGCAAAACGATAAGAAAATTGCTAAACTATAAAGTAAACGGTGAACCTTGCGCATCTGAAATTAACTTTGGCTAAAAGTATTGATGAGCAAGATAAGGAAAAGGAAAGAATACTATTTAGAATTAGTTTCCCAATTTCCAGTGCCACCATCAGTTTTAATCATCATTTCCTTCTTGGCTTTCTCGTCTTTTGCCTTCTGATCAGCCAGTTCTTTTTCCGTGCTAACGCCACCAATTATAGTTGCTACTTGCAGTATTACAGCTATTATTATTTCTACCATGATTTTATGTTATTTTATAGTTTTCGTTTTTCAAATATTTATTAATGATTGCTAAAAGCCAAGGAATATTTTTTATTGATAGTAACTAGGATATTTTTATAAAAAAATATGTAAGTTGCTAACAAAATGTTGTTCCGGGTGAATGCGTTCTGATTTACTTAAATGAAAATCTCTCTTTTATAAAGAGAAAGTAACATTAGTTTTTAGGCTAGTATTGATTTAAATAAAATAATTCTTTAATAAGTCTGATAGTATTTTCCAGTTTTATACATTATCATAACAATAGCTATTTTTTATTAACAAAACAAGTTGCTGCATATGCAGGAAATCCAACAGATCTTAAAAGTTATTGTAACGTCTTCTTCAAAAGGTTATTTGAGTAACTATTTACTGAAGGGTAAAAGTCTCGAGAGTAATTTTATAGGGGGAATTATCCATAATGAATTTAACAGTGATGGAGAAGCTGCGCTAAAGTTATACGGTACAGACCAAAGCGATGTACGCTATAAAATGTTAAAATATAGAGTTAAGAAAAAATTATATAACTCGCTTTTAACTATAGAAATAAACAATAATGATCTGGCATTTCAAAAGGAAGTCGAATGTACCCGTCTATTGAATATTGCCCGAATATTACTAAGGCAGGCAGAACATCAGCTTGCTATTGGGCTTTGTTCTAAAGTCATCAGTATTGCTAAGGAATATGAGTTCAATGAACACCTGCTAAGTGCATACGAAATAGAAATAGCGGCGCTTACTAACCAAACTTCTCTAAAGGTGTTTACAGAAAAAAGAAAACAATACTTAGAGAAATTAATTGTTGTAAATCTTGAGAAAGAGGCAAATGGATTGCACCAGCTTGCAAAAGCACATCTTAGGGGTACAGTTAAAGTAAGAAAAACGTTAGTAAAAGAATTGCCCGCTATAATTAACCGGCTAAAGCAAATAGTAACAGAAGCAAATACATTTGAAACGTTTTTATCCTTATATGTTACATCAATTCTCTATTATGAATTGATCGGGAATTTTAGTGAAATAATTAAAATTACAGAAGATGCAGTTAATAATTTAAATAAGGGTAAAACCAATGCAGCTAGGTTTGATATTAAGTACAATGCTTATATATTAATTTATGCTCACTTACGAACAAAGGAATATGCAAAAGGTCTCGTATTTGCAAACGACTTTTATAATTTATTTAAGCCAACAACAAGGAACTGGTTTGCATATATGGAGAACTACTTCCTTTTAGCCGTGCACGCCAAGCAGTATGAGTTGGCCTCAGTCCTTTTACATCGCGTAAGGAGTAACACAAGTTATGGGATTATTAAAAATAATGCTAAAGAAAGATGGCAGTTGTTTACGGCGTATCTATTCTTTATAGCACCTTCTTCTCCCGTACTGGAAGGATTTAATTATCAGAAATTTATTACATCAGTAACAGAGTATAGCAAAGATAAGCAGGGCTTTAATGTCGCTATACTTATACTTCAGTTTATGTACTATTTAAAGAAGGGCGACACTGAGGGGTTACTGTATAAAATTGAAAGTCTAAAAAAATACATACTTACCCACCTGAAAGATACCTTTAGTTTAAGGAGTAAGCTGTTCCTTAAATTATTAATGTTAACTGTAACAGAAGATTATGATGCACAGTCCTGCCGTGTTAAAGGGGCCAAATACTATCAAAAACTGATTGAAACCCCAACCCCAGGTGATGCCTATGCCGAGATTGAGATTGTGCCATATGAGCACTTATGGGAACTGATACTGGAAACAATGCCTAAATAAGCCTATTTATGGATGAGTTAAAAAGGCTTATTGATATATTGGAGCGTAAGGGGAAAGGTTCTGCCTCAGCTATACTTAATTACGCTGACCATACAAACCTTGAGACACAGTTATATCAGTTAGCTAAGGATGATGAACTAAAAGAAGAGTCATTTTTTGTTGAGCAGTTATATAGTACGCCGGATAAAGCCGGGGCATATAAGATGCTCAAATCGAGGGTTAAGAGGAAACTGTATAACCAATTACTTTTCTTAGATACAGATAACCCAAAACTTGTAGACTTAATTGGAAGCATTAAACTTAAATGCCGGAAAATTTTATATCAGGCAGACAGCCTTAGACGGCTCGATGAATCTGTATTGTCAGAGCAGCAGCTCAAAAAAGCGTTAACAATTGCACAGGATGCCCAGCTTGTAGAACACGAGATTGATGGTTTAGAGCAGTTAAGAATCTTATTAGCAGAGAAAAAATTCAAAAGAAAAGAGTTTGATAAATGTACAGCTAGGCTAGATAAGCTTTATCAAATACAGGAAATAGAAAGGGCCTCAGATAAGATATATTACGACTTCCGGTTTAATATAAAGTTTGGAGTAGAGACAAACTATAAGTTAAAGCAAAAATTGTTAGGCTATGTGAACGAGCTTCAAAACTATTGGGAAGCCACTAATTCTAATATGGTCTTTAGAAGATATCACCAGCTAAAAATGTTTTATTATGAAATGGAAGGGGACTTTGATTCATATATTATTTACTTAAAAAATACATTTTTACTTTATAACTCCGGTAAAATACATCATTTATACTTTTCAGAAAATTTTAATAAGTATGTACTAGTCTTCGCTTATCTCAGAACTCAGAATTATATAGAGGGACTGAAGGAAGCTGAAGAGTTAAAATACAGAATAGAGAATGGCACGAATAATTGGTTTATGCACATGGAAAACTATTTCTATTTGGCAGTACATTCTAAAAATTATCATGAAGCAAATAGCATTCTTACAGAGGTAGTAACAAACAAATATTTTGCTGAGCTAAAGCATGTTGCCCAAGAGCGTTGGATACTATACTCCGGGTTTTTTAATTATTTAACGGGAGGCACAGTTAAAATAAAGAATAATAAAAAATTAAAATACATACCCCAGGACAAGAAAGGATATAATGTATGGGCACTTATACTTGACTGTGTGCTGGCTTTAGATAAAAAGCAGGCTGACCTGATTGAACGTGAAATTGACCGTTTGCGCAAGTTTATACCCAGTTACCTGGTGGATAAAGAAGATGCCCGTACCAAGCTGTTCCTGAAGTTGCTGCAGGTAGCAGGCAGAGAGTATTCGGATGCTAAAGTTTGCAGGCGAAAAGGTGCCTACCTGTTCAATAAGCTGCAGAAAACACCAGTTCCCGGCATTGCTTACGCCGAAACCGAGATCGTACCTTACGAGCATTTATGGGAGCTTATACTTACAAAAATGTAAAGCCAAAAGTAGCAAAACTATACTTTATAGTTACAAACAAGTAACATATAGTATATTTTTAATACCTTGATGCATGCAAAAGAACAACCCTACAATAACCAACGCCTGGTGCTTTTACGACTGGGCAAATTCGGTTTACTCGCTGGTTATTACCTCCACTATATTCCCTATATACTATAGCGCTGTTGCTACTAACCCCGAAACCAAATCAACGATAGTTAACTTTCTGGGTTTTAACCTGGAAAGCTCGGTGTTGTTCTCGTATGCCGTTTCAGGGGCTTTTTTGATCATAGCCATCTTAAGCCCGTTCCTAACCTCCATTGCAGACTATAGTGGCCGTAAAAAGCTGTTTATGCAGTTGTTCTGCTACCTGGGTTCGCTATCGTGTGTGGGGCTATACTTTTTTACCCGCGATACCTTTACGTTTTCGGTCATCTTGTTTGTGCTGGCCTCCATTGGGTTTAGCGGTAGTATTGTTTTCTATAATGCTTATTTGCCAGAGATTGCGACAGAAGACCAGTTTGACAAGTTAAGTGCCCGTGGTTTTTCGATGGGGTACATAGGCAGTGTGCTGCTGCTGATCTTTAACCTGGCCATGATTCTGAAGCCGGAGTGGTTCGGTATTGCTGCCGAAAACAAAAGTCTGCCACCGCGTATCGCCTTCCTTACAACCGGCCTGTGGTGGTTTGGCTTTGCACAATACTCGTTCTACCATTTGCCAGGCAACGTGTATAACCGAAAACCACAAGGCAGCTGGATACTGAATGGCTTTAAAGAACTGCAGAAGGTGCTAAACCAGGTAAAGCAACTACCCATGCTGAAACGTTTTCTGCTGGCTTTCTTTTTTTACAACATGGGTGTGCAGACGGTTATGTATGTGGCTACCATTTTCGGGATAGAGGAACTGCACCTGGAGGACAGCGCACTTATTTTAACTATACTTATCATACAGTTGGTAGCCATAGCGGGGGCTTACGCATTTGCATTTCTGTCAGGTAGGTTTGGCAACATCCGGGCGCTTATAGTGGCCGTTGTTATCTGGATAGGCATTTGTGTGGGGGCATACTTTATCCGGGGCGAGCTGGACTTTTATGTGCTGGCAACTGTAGTGGGTACCGTGATGGGCGGCGTACAGTCCCTTTCCCGATCAACTTATTCTAAATTAATTCCGGCTACAACTATAGATCACGCTTCGTTTTTCAGTTTTTATGACGTTACTGAGAAAGTATCTATAGTTTTAGGAACGCTGGCTTATGGGTTGGTGGCACAACTTACCGGATCCATGCGCAACAGTATTCTGGCACTGATCATCTTTTTTGCTCTTGGTTTGATTTTGTTATCGATGGTGCGATGGAAGCGGGCTATAGCTGCGCAACAGGAGTTAAAAGCTAATGCAGTCTAGTAAACTATTGTTCGGAGATATCAACGCTTGCCCTAGCTCATCTCACGCGAGTGTGTGATACCAGCGTACGGTGGTCGCGTTAAATATAGTTTATAATTTTACTTTATACTGCTCAACTATAGCTGCGCAATGTGGCGTGTGGCGTGGCGCCACGGGTGACTCACACTTGCGGGACGCGGGAGAGATCGAAAGAAACTATAGCTTATTTATAGTCTCTAAAAAAGAAAGCCGCTGCAAATTCTGCAGCGGCTTTTTATAGTTGATAGTTAATGCTTATTTTTTGTAAACCTGCTTGCCATCAACATAGGTGTAAAGTACCTGCAGGTTACGCATTTTTTCCGGGGCAACTGTCATCAGATCATCTTCCAGTATCACAAAATCAGCGAACTTTCCGGTTTCTATACTTCCTTTTTCGTTCTCTTCAAAAGCTGCCTTAGCTGCCCAGATCGTCATGCCACGGAGCGCTTCTTCACGGGTAAGTGCGTTCTCCATCTGGAAACCGCCGCTTGGGTAATTTTTCGCATCCTGGCGGGCAACTGCCGCATGGAACGTATAAAGCGGGTTAATATGCTCTACCGGGAAGTCACTGCCCAGCGGTATCCAGCCGTTTTGTTGCAATAGTTCCTTAAAAGGATAAGCATGTTTTAAACGCTCTTTGCCCAATCTGTCGCCGGCCCAGTACATATCCGACGTAGCATGCGTTGGCTGCACCGATGGTACAATGCTATACTTGCCATACTTTGCCATGTCTTCCGGGTTCACAATCTGGGAGTGTTCTATTCGCCAGCGTTTGTCATTTTTGCCACCCAACACTTCGCCATAAATATCCAGTAATAAACGGTTCGTAGAGTCGCCGATGGCATGCGTGTTCATCTGGAAATCAGACTTCGCTAACGTTGCAGCTATGTTTCTGAATTCCGCCTCAGTAGATAACAGGAAACCATAATGGCCAGCTTTGTCGTGATAAGGTTTGATCAGGGCAGCTCCACGAGAGCCCAGGGCACCATCGCCATAGATCTTAAACGAGCGGACATTTAGTCTGTCAGTTTTATAGATACCGTTTTTCAGGTAGTAATCCAGGTTTGGTTTGGTTGGGTTCAGCATCACGTACACGCGCATCTGTAGGTCGCCACTTTTGTGCATGGCGTCCATCAGGTCGGCAGTGCTTTTGTCCAAGCCCGCATCAGCCAACGACGTTAAGCCAACTGCAAAGCAATTTTCCTGCGCATTTTTCAGTGCCTGGCGTTGTTCTTCTTCAGTCGCTTCCGGAATTTTAGCCGATACCAGGTCTATGGCATTATCAACCAGGATGCCGGTCATCTTGCCGTTTTTTACCTCTACCAGGCCGCCTACCATTTTAGTAGTTGGTTTTATACCTGCCAAATCCAGCGCTTTTTGGTTAACGATAGCTGCGTGGCCATCTACACGGGTAAGTATAATAGGCGTGTTCGGGAAAAGGACGTCCAGGGTATCCTTCGTCGGGAATTCCTTAACTGCCCAGTCGTTCTGGTCCCAGCCGCGGCCGGTTATCCATTCAGTGTCCGGGTACTTTTCGCGCTGTTCAGTTACCTTCTGCACCACTTCCTTAAACGACTCCGTACCTACCAGGTCAGCTGACTGTAGCGATAAGCCATAACGATAGAAGTGGGAGTGGGCATCGTTAAAGCCCGGGTAAATAGCTTTACCCTGCGCATCCAATTCTTCAGTGGCTTTATACTTGCTCCTGATTTCCTCTGATGTTCCTACGGCCAGTATTTTTCCATCTTTTACAGCAAAAGCTTCCGCTTTGTCAAACGTATCGTTTACTGTATAAACCGTACCATTATAAACAATTAGGTCGGCTGTTTCAGATTGGGTTTTGGTATTGGTGCAGCTGCCAAGCAGGGTGGAGCCTAGCAGAATAGCTGCAGCAAATGAGCGTAGTGTGTTTTTCATCAACTATAGTTTACTCGAAACGCATGTGTTTAACAGACTCCCCGGAATTTTGTAACTCTATCAGAGAATCTATACCTATACTCAGGTGTTTTTCGACATAAGAAGAGGTTACCAGTTTATCGCTGGCAGATGTTTTCACACCATCCGGTGTCATCGGGTTATCAGAAACCAGTAGCAAGGCTCCGTGCGGAATCTCGTTAACGAAACCAACTGTAAAAATGGTAGCCGTTTCCATATCGATGCCCATGGCGCGTATCTGGCGCAGGTAATCTTTAAAATCTTCGTCGTGCTCCCAAACGCGGCGGTTAGTTGTATAAACAGTACCAGTCCAGTAATCCAGTTCATGCTTTTTGATCATAGAAGATACGGCACGCTGCAATCGGAACGAAGGAAGTGCCGGAATTTCAGGTGGTAAATAGTCGTCTGAGGTACCTTCGCCGCGGATGGCTGCAATCGGAAGTATAAGGTCTCCGAGTTGGGTTTTTCTTTTCAGGCCACCGCACTTGCCTAAAAACAGCGCCGCTTTAGGTTTGATAGCTGATAACAGGTCCATGACAGTGGCTGCCATAGCACTACCCATACCAAAGTTTATAATGGTGATGTTATTGGCTGTAGCAGTTTGCATCGGCTTGTCCAGGCCGTTTATTTCCACTTCAAAGCGGTCAGCAAACATGCGTACATAGTTTATAAAATTTGTAAGCAGGATATATTCCCCAAACTCATTTAACGGCACTCCGGTGTAGCGGGGAAGCCAGTCGTTTACGATCTCTTCTTTCGTCTTCATAATTTAAATATACTCAATTAGATATAAAAAATCCGCCTTGGCAGCTGGTGCTACGGGGGCGGAGCGTCAGAAAATGGCTAACTTGCAGCATGGATGCTCTTAATCTGCCACCATTCGAACACAAAATTACTAAATCCGGGGATAATTATCTTATTTTTGATATACTCCGCCGGAAGAATATAGTTCTAACCCCTGAAGAATGGGTACGGCAACATTTCCTGCATTACCTTATAAACGAGCTGGGTTATCCTAAAAGCCTCATCAGTATAGAACGCGGCACCAACTATAACAAACTCCAGAAACGCACCGACCTGTGTGTGTATGATAATAGCGGCAACCCTCTTTTGTTGGTTGAATGTAAAGCTGCTTATGTGCCTGTTACGCAGGATGTGGTAAAACAGGTATCGGTCTATAATCAAACTATAAAGGCTAAGTTTATAGTTATTACAAATGGTTTAGACCATTACTGCTGGCAGGTAGATTTTGAAACAAGACAGTTTCAGCCGTTGCAGGAAATTCCAGTTTATAATCAGTTATAGTTGGTCTTTGTCATTTCGAACAAAGTCGAGAAATCTTAATTTTCCTATAGATAGAGGTTATAGTTCTTACTTTGTCATTCCGAGCATAGCCGAGTAATCTTATATGTCCTATAGTTAACTCTAGTAGCGACCGGCACCAAGCTATCCTTCTATAGTTACAACCAATCCTGGGAGCTCTACTTGCCTATAGTTCTATAGTTAGCTTTGGTTCCCTCACGGCCGGGAGGCCCCGTCTTTGGGCATCGCGCTGCTTTCGCTTCCATTGCTCGTACCTCGCAATGCCTGGCGGCACCGGAACCTCTCGAGGCGCTCAACCCAAAGACTGCGATCTTTCTACTATTGACCTCTATCTATATTTGTACTTCTAAGCTTCGACTTTTATCATGGCTATAGTTTCGTAGGGACAGGTCGCGACCTGTCCGCCTCTTGGACAGCAACTATAGAATTATACTTTCAACTATAGCTAAAGCAGACACTCCCTCTCCTGTTAGGAGAGGGCCGGGGTGAGGTAAATTAGCACCTATGAAACTATAAACCCAACTATAGCCAAGACAGAAAATTCCCCTCTCGGGAGGGGTAGGGGTGGGTTAACCGTAAACTATAGCCTGGACGCTAACAGAAGCTGCGCACACTTTAAGGTCGTGAGGGCACGGGTTTTCTTTAAAAATCCTGTTTATCCAAATTAATCCTGCAGATCCTGATTCAGATAAACAAAAAGGCCTTCCAGATTTATTCCGGAAGGCCTTTAACTATAGTTCTGTTATACTTATAGTACAGCAGCTACTTCAGTATACTCTAAGCCGAAAGCTTCAGCAACACCTGGGTACACAACCTTACCATTTACTACATTCAGACCTTTCTTCAGCTCAGTGTTATCAGCGCAAGCCTGCTTCCAGCCTTTGTTAGCAAGTTGTACAGCGTAAGGTAGGGTAGCGTTTGTAAGCGCCTGTGTAGACGTGAACGGAACAGCACCTGGCATGTTAGCCACGCAATAATGAACCACATCATCAATAATAAAAGTAGGGTTCTCGTGTGTCGTTGGCTTACAAGTCTCGATGCAACCGCCCTGGTCAACTGCAACATCAACCAATACAGTGCCTGGCTTCATAGTTTTCAGCATGTCGCGCGTGATCAGGTTTGGAGCCTTAGCACCAGGTATCAATACCGCACCAATGATCAGGTCATGTGTCTGCACAAGCTCACGGATCGTGTATTCATTTGACATCTGCGTTTTAACGTTGGCAGGAAGAACATCGTCCAGGTAACGCAGACGTGCAAGGTTAGTATCAAGTATAGTTACATCAGCACCCATACCGGCAGCCATTTTAGCAGCGTTCGTACCAACCACACCACCACCAAGTATCAACACTTTAGCAGGACGCACACCTGGTACGCCTCCTAATAGTATACCACGGCCTTTCAATGGTTTCTCCAGGTATTTAGCACCTTCCTGTATCGACATACGGCCGGCAACTTCTGACATTGGCACCAATAGAGGCAGGCTTCTGTCAGGGCGTTCTACTGTTTCGTAAGCAAGGCAAACAGCCTTACGCGCGATCATAGCGTGTGTAAGCGGCTCGTAAGATGCAAAGTGGAAGTACGTGAACAGCAACTGATCTTCTTTGATCAGGTTGTATTCAGACTCGATAGGCTCTTTTACTTTGATGATCATCTCAGCAATAGCATATACTTCTTCTATAGTTGGAAGTATAGTTGCGCCAGCTTTTGTATAATCTTCGTCAGCAAAACCGCTGCCTTCGCCGGCAGTAGCCTGTACGTATACGGTGTGGCCGTTACGTACCAGTTCGTTAACACCTGCAGGCGTTGCACCTACGCGGTTTTCATTATTCTTGATCTCCTTTGGAACACCAATAATCATGTCGGTCTATGTTAAGTTTTTGATAAGCTTTAGTATGCTGTTTTTAGCTGCGCAAATATACCATTAACTTCAGGTAATAAAAACAACAATTACACATAGAAAGACACCGCCGTAGAAAGCCGGAAAATTGCACCGGCAACTATAGCCGAAACGAAAACAGAAAGGTATAAAATGAAAAAAGGCAGCGATAAAATCACTGCCGTTAGTACAAAATAAAACTATGAAAAAAACTATCTGAAAGTTCCGGCTGTTCGCCTTCCCTTACATATTTCTATTAGCCAGGCCCTCTACTACATTTGCTTTTAATGTTAGCCTGAGGTTTGGCATTACTATATCGTTTGATAAAACGGTTACTTGCTCGATTTGCTCCTGTAACACAACAGGAATGTATCTAAGTTCCAAAACTGCTTGCTCTCCCGCTTTTATCGCAGGCTTCGATACTCTGTAGCTCACGCAGTTGCATTTGCTTTGTACTCCCTGCACTACCAGGTCCTGCTGACCTGTGTTTTTTATTATGAATTTGGCTACCGCTTTTTGTCCTTTTTCAAGTTTTCCAAAGTTGTAGTTTGTGCTCCCAACTGCCAAACGCGGCGACATTAATTTTTGTTCCTGCGTATAACTGGTTTTCAAATCTTTTGGGCCAACATTACCTTTTATGTAGATAATCGTGTTTGGCGTTTTCGCATTTGATGTAACCGAAATAGACTTATGGAACGGTCCTGGTCGGCCAGCACTGTTATAAACGGCTTTTATAACACCTGTTTTTCCGGGCAATATCGGCGTTTTGGTCCAGTCAGGGGAGGTACACCCACAAGATGGCTGCACATTAGCAATAACCACCGGCTGATCTCCCACGTTCTTAACCTTAAATTCAAAAGTTGCCTGCGTTCCCTCAGCTATCGTACCAAAATCATGTGTTACCTTTTCAAAGGTAAGCTCTCCCTGGGCATTGGCTCCGAAACTAACCAGCAATAAGGTTAGCAACGCAATAATGTATATGTTTTTTCTCATTTCAAAAAAATTGAGAAGCAAATTAACGTAAATAGTGTCTGATTATTTTTCAGAGCAAAACAAAGATAGCAAATCTTTTACAAAACGGGTTCCAATAGCGTGCCAAATTTAGTGAAGGAAGGGCTTAGTTTGAAGTTTAGGCTAATGTTCTGTACTTTTGAATGAAATTATACCACAAGTATATACCTGATATAACATGCAAACTGCTGAAGTATCTATAACTCAAAAATTAACAGCTGAAGAAATACTTCAGGATTATCGCACAGGTTGGGAGAGCCGCCAGGCAAGCCTTGCAGGCCGCAAGGAGGTGTTCATGGGCAAAGCCAAGTTTGGTATCTTCGGAGATGGTAAAGAGGTAGCACAGCTGGCAATGGCCAGGTTCTTTCAGAACGGTGACTTCCGTTCGGGCTATTACCGCGACCAGACATTTATGTTTGCCATTGGCGAACTGACACTACAGCAATACTTTGCACAATTATACGCCCACACCGATGTAGAGGCAGAGCCCTCTACAGCTGGCCGCGCCATGAACGGCCACTTCGGCACACGTTCGCTGGACGATGAGGGGAACTGGAAAAATTTAATGGAGCAGAAAAACTCCAGCTCTGATATTTCGCCTACAGCCGCCCAGATGCCACGCCTTGTTGGTTTGGCTTATGCATCTAAACTATACCGCCAGAACCCGGAATTGCAGCAGTTACAGCAGTTTTCGGTAAACGGTAACGAGGTAGCTTTCGGAACTATAGGTAACGCCTCTACTTCTGAAGGCATGTTCTTCGAAGCCATAAACGCCGGTGGTGTGTTGCAGGTGCCAATGCTGGTTTCGGTCTGGGACGATGGCTATGGGATTTCGGTGCCAGCTGAGTACCAGACTACCAAAGGAAGTATATCTGAAATTTTAGCCGGTTTCCAGCGCAATGCAGAAGGGGAGCAGGGTTACGAGATATTTAAAGTAAAAGGCTGGGATTATGCCGCCCTTTGCGAAACGTACGAAGCAGCCGTGCGTGTTTGCCGCGAGCAGCATGTGCCGGTACTGGTACACGTAGAAGAAGTAACCCAACCTCAGGGCCACTCTACATCAGGCTCGCATGAGCGTTACAAATCTAAAGAAAGACTGGAGTGGGAAGCTGAGTTTGACTGTTTAAAGAAGATGCGTGAGTGGATACTGGCCAACGGTATTTCCACTACAGAGCAGCTTGACCAGATCGAAAACGAAGCGAAAGAGGCTGTACGAGTTGCGCGCACCAATGCCTGGACCGCTTTTGATACGGGTATAAAAGAAGATCACGCGGTAGCATTACAGTTATTAGATAACCTGGCAGCTGCCAGCGAACACATTACCGAAATAGCAACTATAACCGAAGAGCTTCGCAAAGTAACCGTACCTATCCGCAGCGATGCAGTTAGGGCCGTGCGTAAAGCCTTACGTTATGTACGCGATGAACGAAACGCCGCCAAGCGCGAACTGGTAGGTTGGTTAGAGCAAACGATAGGTGAAAACGCAGACCGTTTCAATTCATACCTGTATAGTCAGTCTGAAGAATCGGCGTTATTGGTAGAAGAAGTAAAACCTGAGTTTGATGAAAATTCTCCGGTAGTAGACGGCCGCGAAGTGTTACAGGCAGCTTTTGATGCCATACTTGCCCGCGACCCGCGTGTGTTTGCCATTGGCGAAGACGTTGGTAAAATAGGCGACGTAAACCAGGCTTTTGCCGGCTTACAGGAAAAGTATGGCGAACTGCGCGTTACGGATACCGGTATCCGGGAGTGTACGATCATTGGTCAGGGTATTGGTGCTGCCTTACGTGGACTTCGCCCTATCACCGAAATTCAGTACCTGGATTACCTTTTATATGCCATACAGATCCTGAGCGATGATGTGGCCTGTTTGCAGTACCGTACAAAAGGTGGCCAGAAAGCACCGCTTATAGTTCGTACACGCGGTCACCGCCTGGAAGGTATCTGGCACTCTGGTTCTCCAATAGGTATGATCCTGAACAGCATCCGGGGCATGCACGTGCTGGTTCCGCGCGACATGACGCAGGCTGCTGGCTTTTATAATACACTACTTAAGTCTGATGAGCCTGCACTGGTAATCGAGTGCCTGAATGGTTATAGATTAAAAGAGCGCATTCCGAATAATATTGGGGAGTTTACGGTGCCACTGGGCAAGCCTGAGATCCTGAAAGAAGGCTCGGATGTAACGATTGTTACCTATGGCTCGATGTGCCGCATTGTAATGGAAGCTGCCCGCCAGCTGGAAGAATTCGGTATATCAGCAGAAGTGATAGATGTGCAGACGTTGTTACCGTTCGATATAGAGCATGTGATTACCGACTCTATCAAGAAAACAAACCGTGTGCTGTTTACCGATGAAGACGTACCGGGTGGAGCAACAGCGTTTATGATGCAGCAGGTGGTGGATGAGCAAGGCGCCTGGAGATGGCTGGACTCGAAGCCGCAGTGTTTAGCTGCACAAGCGCACCGTCCGCCGTATGGTTCTGATGGCGATTACTTCTCAAAACCAAATACCGAAGACGTATTCGAGGCGGTGTACGACATCATGCACGAAGCTGATCCGGAAAATTTCCCGACGATTTACTAAATACTAAGTTTAAACCAACAAAAAGGCCCTGCAGCTATAGTTGCAGGGCCTTTTTTATAGTTGCTATAGTTTTAGTAGCTAATTCGTGAATAATGTAATCGGCTCTGAAGTTACCACATTACTTTTATTTGGTACAGGAGTGGTTCGATCATAAATAAACACTTCAAATTTAACCACATCACCAACAGCATAATATTGCTCATTTTCATTCGTGATTTCCAGGGCTAGTTTTATTTCACCCTCCAGCGGTTCTTTCCTATCGTCATTACTTATTCTCGGGAAACGACCACTTAAATCTGTTCCTGTCGGAAATATTAACTCTTCGAAAACAGGATCACCCGGATTGTTAGGATCTGGTCTGGCTCTAAGCACTTTAATAATAAAATTCTTCTCGTAGGGAGAGCCCTTTTGAAATGGGAAATTATAGTCTTCCGACTTATCATCTGAAGATAAGCCCAGATTTCCATCGCCATCCTGAAAACCGATAACTAAAAAGAGGCTATCTTTTTGTACTCCCAATGCATCATGGTCATACTGTTCTACTCGTTTAAAAGATATCTGGGGCTCATCGGGGTAGTTGGGCTCTTTGCGGCACGAGGCTAGTGTAAGTACCAGTAGCAGGCAGGAGAGGCTATACTTTAGCATATAGTTCATACAGCAAAATCAGAAAAATGAAGCTAAATTTACTAAATCAAACGATTAGATATAGGATTTGTTATAAGTTTATTTGATGGATTTCAAGGCGCAGTTTAAACAACAGTTACTCGGGCAACCTACTGATTTTACCCAGATGGCACTTAAGCTGTTCAGGTACCAGGCCGAACACAATGTTGTTTACAAAGAGTACGTAAATAACCTTAACGTTGAGCCAGATCAAATAAATTCGTTAGCACAGATCCCTTTCTTACCTATAGAGTTCTTTAAGCAGCAAAAGGTTGCAACTGGTACTTTTGAGCCCGAAGTTACTTTTTTAAGCAGCGGTACCACCCAACAAACACGCAGCAAACATTACGTTGCCGACCTGCAGTGGTACAACCAGGTTACAAGGTATATTTTCGAGCATTTTTACGGACCGCTGGAGCAATATGTGGTGCTGGCGCTTTTGCCATCTTACCTGGAGCAGGGAGGCTCCAGCTTGGTAGCGATGGTTGATTTTTTCATTAAACAGACAGGCCAGACGGAAGAAGGCTTTTATTTACATAACCATAGCCAGTTGCTGCAAAGTATAGCTTCGGCTAAAGCACGTGGTAAAAGAGTGTTGCTGATAGGGGTGAGCTATGCGTTGCTGGACTGGGCCGAAGAACTGAATGGAAACTATAGTTTTGAAGGCGTAACTATCATGGAAACTGGCGGCATGAAAGGGCGTCACCGCGAAATGGTGCGCGAGGAGCTGCATAGTTACCTGAAACAAGGTTTTGGCGTAGATGCCATCCATTCAGAATATGGCATGACCGAGTTACTATCGCAGGGCTACTCCAAAGGCGAGGGCATTTTTTACCCCGGCCAAACCATGCAAATCCTGCTTCGCGACCTAAACGACCCCTTTGATATTGGTAGCCACCACCGCAGCGGCGGCATTAATGTTATAGACCTGGCCAACATAGATTCCTGCGCTTTTATCGAGACCAAGGACATCGGTAGATTTAAGGAAGATGGCACCTTTGAAGTGCTGGGCCGCTTTGATAATTCGGATATCCGGGGCTGTAATTTACTTATTGCCTAACATCTTTCTGCCCCTACCTGCGTTTAAGCCTGCCATGGGATATTTTGTATTGATACTTTTTTCAGCGGTTTTAGTCTTTGTGTTTTACAGATGGGCTACACGCAAATCACGGCGCAGGAAAGCGGTACTTGCCTCCGAGTTTCCGGGGGAGTGGCGTAAGATATTAAATGATCGGGTAGGTTTTTATCACACCCTGAAGACCGACGAAGAGAAACAACGCTTCGAAAAGCTTATCCAACTGTTCCTGTCCGAAAAGCGCATCACCGGCATAGATGTAAAGATAGACGACCTGACCAAAGTGCTGGTAGCAAGCAGCGCCATTATCCCTATTTTCGGCTTCCGCGATTGGGAGTATCAGAATTTAGGTGAGGTGCTGGTGTTTCCGGGAAGTATAAAAAAGTATAAAGACCAGAAAAGCGAGGCGGTAACAGAAGTGTTGGGCCGTGTAAATCCTTTCCAGAACGATCATTATGTTACCTTATCAAAACCGGCGCTGGAGCGTGGCTTTAACGACATGGCTGACCGCAAAAATGTAGGCATCCACGAATTTGCCCATATGCTCGACCAGGCCGATGGTGAGATTGATGGCGTACCCGAAGCTTATTTGCCGGATGAATGGGTGGAGCCATGGCGGGAACTGATGTATCGGAAGATCAAAAGTATAAAGCGGGGCGAATCAGATATCGATGATTATGGCGCCACAAGCGAAGCCGAATTTTTTGCGGTAGTTACCGAATACTTCTTTGAGAAACCGGATAAATTAGCTGAGAATCACCCAAGACTTTACGCCTTGCTGACCAAAATATTCCAGCAAAACCCGAAACGCAGGTTCCGTATCAATTTCAGGGAATTACTAAACCCGTATGGCAAACGATTGGGCCGAAACGAGCTTTGCCCTTGTGGCAGCGGCGAGAAGTATAAAAACTGTTGCTTGCTGAAGAAACAGGCTGCTTAAAAATAAATGGCTGGCCCGAAGCTTTTAAACTTCGGGCCAGCCATTTATAGTTGCAACTATAACTATGCAAAACAGACTATCCCCTTGAGGGGATTATAGGGGTGTTAATACAGCAGGTAAAAAGCAATTATTATTTTCCTTGCAGCATACCCGTAAATGAAAACACCCCTCTGCGCTCCCCTCAAGGGGAGAATTTGCTACATTGAAATGTCCTAACCCCTCGTAGGGAGGGCTGAATGAAGGCACAATCAAAGATCTTTTGTCCTTTGTCTAAATATCCTTTGTCTTTTATTTAACTGGAAACTATAGTTTACGCTACTACCGGTCGGGCATAGGCTTTGGCATCTTCCAGCGTAATTTCATTGCCGCTCATGATTACCAGTCGCTCTACCACGTTACGTAGCTCGCGCACATTCCCTCGCCAGTCCAGGCCTTGCAAATACTGCATAGCATCGGAAGCTATAGTTTTAGGTTTGTTGCCATAGTCATTGGCAATGTCGTTCAGGAACTTGCTAACCAGGTCCGGTATGTCTTCGCGGCGCTCGTTCAGTGGTGGCACATGTATCAGGATAACGCCCAGGCGGTGGTACAAGTCTTCACGGAAATTTTTGGCTTCGATCTCTTCCAGCAGGTTCTTGTTGGTTGCCGCAATCACACGCACGTCCACCTGAATGTCTTTATCGCCACCTACGCGGGTAATTTTATGCTCCTGTAACGCACGCAGCACTTTGGCCTGGGCCGAAAGGCTCATATCGCCCACCTCATCCAGAAACAAAGTACCACCATTCGCCTGCTCAAACTTACCGATGCGCTGCTTAACGGCTGAGGTAAACGAGCCCTTTTCGTGGCCGAACAGTTCACTCTCGATCAGCTCACTTGGGATGGCGGCGCAGTTTACTTCTATCAGAGGGCCATGGCTACGGTTGCTGTGTTCATGTATAGAGCGTGCTACCAGCTCTTTCCCCGATCCATTTGGTCCGGTTATCAGTACGCGGGCATCGGTAGGGGCTACTTTTTCAATAGCCTGTTTTACACGACCAAGTGCCCCCGAAGTACCTACCATTTCATAGGTTTTAGATATCTTCTTTTTCAGGATCTTGGTTTCGGTTACCAGGGTGGCTTTATCCAGGGCATTGCGAACAGTTACCAGCAAACGGTTAAGGTCGGGTGGTTTCTGTAGAAAGTCGTAGGCGCCTTTTTTGGTGGCTTCCACAGCAGTGTCTATCGTTCCGTGTGCAGAGATCATGATGAACGGGGTGTCCGGGGTAAGCTCCATGGCTTTTTCCAGTACTTCCAGGCCGTCCATGCCCGGCATTTTTATGTCGCAAAGCACTACATCGTACTTGCTTTTGCTCAGGAGCTGTAGTCCCTTTTCACCGTCTTCGGCTTCGTCAACGGCATAATTCTCAAACTCCAGAATTTCCTTCAGGGTACTACGGATGGCCCGCTCATCATCTATAATCAGAATTTTGGGCATAGGTAGATTCAGTTTAGGTTATCAGGCTAAATTAAAAAATAAAACAGCCACCGGCAAGGTGGCTGCTGCACTTGTACGTGTATAAAACTGATTTAGCTATACTTATAGTATGGGCTTATTTAGTAAATGTGATAACACTATAAAGTTCAGGCTCTAGGAAATAACCCCCCGGGTGGCGGGCAGTATAATCAAAGTTTATCCAGAGCTCATCGTTGGTCTCATGGAAATGGATCTTGCCGCTGTTTACTTCATCCGGGAACAAGGTGCGCACCACATGGCTCACTGCATCTATGTCGTCTGACTTACCAACTTTTACTTCGGTATACATATGGCTTTCTGAGATTACTACGCGGGCTTCGCCACCAATAGCCATCACCGACGAGGCCATCAGAATCGCATAATCATCACAGTCGCCGGCCAGCAGTTCCATACTTTCAACCGGAGGCGAGTAATAATCCATGTTAATAGGGTCGTTCACGTATTTCCAATTCAGGCGGATATGTTTGAACAGCGAAAAGTACCGGGTTAGCTTGCCATATTTGCGGTAATACTCATCGTTAAAGTAGCGTGTCGAGTTTTCTACAGCAAAGTTGCGCAGCTTCGGGTGGGTAGGTTGCATGGTATTTTTCACGCGCTCCTCCTGAAAGTAGGTACCCTTTACCGGCTTAAAGTATGATACCTTATGCGGATTGCTGGTCATGTTTACCAGAGCAGCATTATATTCAGAATAAATATCGCCGAAAGTTATGCCCGGAAAACTGCTGTTGTACAGGAACACGCCCATAATTGTGAAGAACGTGAATACGATAAGTTTTGGGCTGATGCGGGTAACGATAACTGACACCGCTGCAGAAACCATAAGCCACAGTAAAAAGTGCAGCTCATAATCCATCGACTTATAAGGTGGTACATAAAAGCTGAGTAACACCGCCATCGGGAACACGATGATGATCTGAATAAACCGTACGGCAAATTTTAACGCCGACGAGGCTTGTAATAACTGCGCCATAAATTTTCCCCTCTCGCTAAAACGCTGTCTTTTAGAAGCTATGCCTCTTCACCAGCATGTCTGTATTCTCCTAACGCAAAATCCGGGCCTTTTTGCTCCCGGCAGGTGCAAACTTTTTTATAAAATTATCGTGCACCTATCCTGTTTTTAAGTTAGAAAATATTTTTAACTATAAAAAGAATTTTTGGACAAAGTGATGAAAATCTTTATTCTGGGAGGGGAGTAAACGTGGGTAATTTAAACTATAAAGGCAGCCCCATCTCTCAGGCTGCCTTTATAGTTACTATTTTTATTTTTTACTGAATTGTTGTACTAAGCCTAAGAAAGAAATTTGTAGAATACGTTTTACAAACTATAGCCAACTTAACAAAAATACAGATCAACCAATACTCTTACTGATACTGGATGTAAAGTGGCTTTGGTGTAAGGGCGAGCACTTCTTCAGGCGTCATCAGGCGGTGACCGTTTTTAGTATCGTTTTTATAGAACAGCTTAAAGCCTGTAAACTGCACCGGCTCATTTTTGATGTATCTTCGGTAAGTATCTTTCTTCAGAGCAGGTCCGCCCCAGCCATCCATGTGCATTACTACCTGGTAGCGTGGGTCGAGCTTAATGTTCTGTGTGTTCCGGATCATGCCTTGCGTAAAGCGGTGTACAATTAAAAGTTTAGGTGGCAGTTTATGTTCTGTAACCAGGTTGGCCAGTAAACCTGTCGCGTAATTAATATCTTCGGCATCAAAAGTACCTATTCTGCGGCCCGGCACTCCACCGTTCTTCATCGAAAATTCGGCATCGATGCCTAAATGCACATTGGGCAGTTGCAGGTATTTAACTAATTCCGGCAACTCTTCCTGCAACGTACTCTGGCCTACCTGCACATCCAGGAAAACAATGGCATCGCGTTTTTTTGCCATCTCCAGCACTTCGTCTATCATTCTGTTCGTCATCCGGAGCCTGTATTTGTTGCCGCGGCCCGGCTTACCCTGCGCTGTAACAACTATAGCATGCAAAGCAGGCTGCACCGGTATAGTTGGGTCGGCAGCTTGCCAGTGGGCAACTTCTTCGTCCAGTTTCTGAAGCATTTTATCTTCTGGTAACTCGCCCAAAATACCCATGCGTTTAGACAACGGATTGCCGTAAAATGCAAGAATGCGTTTGCCAGGAAGTATAGCGCCCGGCAATGGTTTTGGGCCCGGGTAAACCCACGATGTATCTGTGGCAGGTGTGATAGCTATAGTTGCCGTGTCTTGTTTTGTTTTGGCTTTAGCTAAGGTATCGGGTGCAGGTGGTGTGGCCTGCTGGGCGGGTACTGCGGCTTGTACGGTCTGTTGTGCTTCGCGCTCCTGCATGCAACTGCTGGCAAGTATAGTGGTGGCACAAAGTATAAAAGGCAGCCGGATATTGGCTTGGGCAAAGGTCGGAAGTAAGCGGGAAAGCATAAAAAAAGTATAAGGGTGTAATCGATGCTTAAATTAGTAAATTAATATTTACCTGCCTACACCTATAGTTATATTTTTAGTTAATCGACAGCTGGCTGTTTTGTATGGGTATAGTGCCTTTTCAGCCACTGGCTTAAACCGGCAAGTCCCGGAAAAAGTACTCGCTCAGTAATATTGGCCTGGTCCAGTTTGTCGCGAATTTCCCATTTAAGTTTAGCAGGTATAATTACTCTGAAGTATAGTTCCGGGTGTTGCAGCAGCCACTGGCTCAGTTCGGCTTTTACATCCGACATCATAGAGAACAACGCAAATTGCTGTACAATGCGGGCATCCAGCGAAGGTGGCTCCAGAAACAGTACAAACTCCTGTTCCTGCAAATTGCCCAATGTTTTAAACGACGGACAAACAGGAGCCAGTATCTCGGGGGTAAATACGCTGGCACCTTCTTCGTCTACGGCTTTGCGCAGTTGGGGCGGCAGGCATTGCTTTGATTTTACATAGTCTACGCACCAAACTGCACCATCCTCTTCATACTTATCGAGCAGGTCGGTTACAAAATGCAGCGCTACATAAGGCGAATAACTCCAGTCTAAAAGGCGGGTGGGCAGACCGTGATGCTGGGCCATGGCCAGCCAGTTCCAGATGGTGTCGTCCTGGGGGGCGGTACCGTGGGCGTATTTCCTGAAATTGCGCAGAATATGTGGCTCTAACCGTTCGTATTGTGGGCCGATGCGTGTAATGCTCGTGCTCAGGTCATATGATTTGTTCCAGCTGCCCCGGTACACATAACTAGATCTGAAGCGCCCCAGGTTTGGATCCCAACTATGGTCGAAGAGGGCAGCCTGTAACTCAAGCCAGGTATTTACAACTATATCAGTTCCTGCGTGCATCATTGGGTAGGGTTTTGTTATTCTTACAGAAATAAATGTAACAGGTTTCAGTTGCGTTGTTAGGTGTAAGATACAGGAAATTTATACTTTTATATGCACTTATACAGATGCCCTATGATCAAAATTTACCATAATACACGTTGCAGCAAAAGCCGCTGCACCCTCGACCTGCTGAAGGAACATAACCAGGAAGTAGAAGTAGTAGAATACCTGAAGCAAACACCCTCCGTAGATGAGTTGAAAGAACTGCTGCAGAAGTTGGGAATGAAACCTGAAGAACTTGTGCGTAAAGGCGAAGCTGTTTATAAAGAGCAGTTTGCAGGCAAGAGTTTATCAGATGAGGAATGGATACAGGCTATGGTTGCTAACCCGGTTTTGATTGAAAGACCTATAGTTGTAAGAGGTGACAAAGCTGTTATTGGCCGTCCGCCAGAGAATGTTTTAACTATTTTATAGGGCACTATTGTCATTTCGAACATAGTGAGAAATTTGAGCCACAGATTAATGTTGACTTGCTTGATTAACAGGAATTTAGACCTAGCAACGTGCGCAGCTCCTGCCAGCGTCTGATTTTATAGTTTCACATTTGTCATCCTGAGCGAAGTCGAAGGATCTTATATGTCCTTTAGTTTAATTCACTCTTATCTTAACCAAGCCTTAGTTTCAAAAATTCTTTATTCCTGGGAGCTTTAGTTACTCATCGTTTCAAGTGAGCTTTGGCTCCCTCACGGCCGGGAGGCCCCGTCTTCGGGCATCGCGCTGCTGCCTTCTTGCTATCCTCCTTCGTCGGATTGCCTGGCGGCACCGCAACAAGTCAAAGGCGCTCAACCCAAAGACTGCGATCTTTCTACTATATACCGCTTAACTATAGTTTGAAACGGTAAGCTCCGAAATTGATCGTGGCTATAGTTTCGTAGGGACAGGTCGCGACCTGTCCGATCGTGGACTGCAACTATAGAACTATACTTACAACTATAGTAGAAGCAGAAAGTCCCCCTTTGAAGGGGGCAGGGGGATGACAATCGGCAACTATAAAACTATAGCAACCACCTAAATCCCGAAAATCCAATCTAATCCTGTAAATCCTGATTCAGACAACTAATAAAGTCTACTTCCTAACCAACTCCTTCACCACATTCGCTAACTCCTCTGTAAGCGCTCTTCTCGAGAAACGGGTATGATTGATAAAAGGCAGGTCTAAATTCGGATTTATCTTCCATGCTTTGCTCATCAGGGTCATGTGGTCCAGCATCAGGTCGTAGGCGGTGTAGTGGAACAAGCGGCCGGCGCCACATTCGTCTATGATCTGGTCCATGGCAGAGTGTACGGGACCAAGCGCAACTATAGGTTTGTTGGATGCCAGATACTCAAACAATTTACCAGGTACGTTGGCGTACACACTATCTACTTCAGCAATCGAAAGTAACAGCATGGTGCTTTCCATCATATGTTTGATGGCTTCCTGGTGCGGTACGTAGCTGATGTACTCGGTTATCCCTTCCAGGCCAGCTTTGGTAATGCGCTGCTTCACACCTTCTGATACCTTGCCAACAAACCGCAGTTTATAGTTTATTTCGCTGTGCGTTGAAAGTAAATTGGCAATCACCTTCAGGAAAACATCAATGTTATACTGCTCAGTAATGGTGCCGGTGTAAGTTATCAGAAACGTGTCCTCAGGTGGGTTGCTCTGGAAAACGAAATCGTCTTCGTCGTAGCCGTTCGGGATAACGTGAATTTTATCCTCGTGTATGTTGGCCGGCTTGTTCAGGAACAGGCGTTTGGTGTCTTCGCTGGTAACTATAATAGCATCAGCTTGCTCTAGTACCTGGCGTTCATACTTTTCATCCAGGCGTTTGGCAATAGGCGTGTGTAACAGCTGGTCGTAATAGTGTATGTTAGTCCATGGGTCGCGCAGGTCGGCTACCCAGGGCAGTTTGTATTTCTGCTTTAACTTAAGCCCGATGAGCTGCGTAGAATGCGGCGGACTGGTGGTAAGTATAGCGTTATACTTTCCGGCAACTATAAGTTCTTCGGCTTTTTTAAGGGCATGCTTGTTCCAGCCAACACGGGCATCAGGTATAAATAAATTGCCACGCACAAACTTAAAAACCTTGTCTACAAAAGTGTCTTTGGTTTTCTGGTTGGCAAAGCCGCTGTAAGGTATTTCCTTTTTGCCGGATAGCTTTTTATAGTATTCAAACGGCTCTGATGTAGCAGTTTTGTATACTTCTAACCCTTCTGGAATTTCCTTTTCAAAAGTTGGGTCCAGAAGGGCGTAAGAGGCCTGTTTTTCATCAACGGTAAGTACACCGGTGGTAACGCCAGATTGCGGCAGGTATTTGCAGAACTTTAAGCCACGCTGCACGCCCGGACCACCAGACGGGGGCCAGTAATAAGAGATGTATAGTAAGTTTGTTGAGTCGGTCTTTTCCAAAGCGATGAATTGCTTAGCTGTCGTTTCAAATATAAGAAATATATATACTAATTATGCCTTTACGGATTGTCTGAACCAGCGATTAAAAGGATTGGTTAGTTTAGTAAGGTTGGTCAGGTGCTATACAGGTTGATTTGATGAACTATAGTTTTATAGTTTGCCACAATGCACAAAATCATATAAATCGCACAAATCATTTTAATGACTGTCCCTGACAAGTAAAAATTGTTTATTTTTGTAGGTAAATCCAGAAGAAAGAGATGTTTGATAATTTAAGTAACAAACTAGACCGCGCTTTTAAAACGCTTAAAGGCCAGGGTAGCATTACCGAGATTAACGTTGCTGCAACTATAAAAGAGGTGCGCCGCGCCCTGGTTGATGCCGACGTAAACTATAAAGTTGCCAAAACTGTAACCGATAAGATCAAAGACGAAGCCATGGGCCGCGATGTATTAATCGCAGTTTCTCCGGGCCAGTTAATGGTGAAAATCGTGTACGAAGAGCTGACCGAACTGATGGGCGGCGAAAAGCAGGACATCAACATCAGCGGTAATCCGGCTATTATCCTGATCGCGGGTCTGCAGGGTTCTGGTAAAACAACCTTTACCGGTAAACTGGCCAACTACCTGAAAAAGCAAGGCAAATCTGTAATGGTAGCTGCCTGCGACGTGTACCGCCCAGCTGCGATTAACCAGCTACAGGTTCTGGCCGAGCAGGTTGGCGTAGAGGCGTATACCGAACTGGAAAATAAAAACCCTGTTCAGATTGCGCTTAATGCCATAGAGCATGCCAAAAAAACAAACAAGAAAGTAGTCATCATTGATACCGCCGGTCGTTTGGCCGTGGATGAAGCGATGATGAAAGAGATAGCCGAGATCAAAGCTGCTGTTAAGCCAACTGAAACCCTGTTTGTAGTTGACTCGATGACAGGTCAGGATGCGGTGAACACAGCCAAGACTTTCAACGACCGCATCAACTTCGATGGGGTAGTGCTTACCAAGTTAGATGGTGACTCTCGTGGTGGTGCGGCCCTTTCTATCCGTGCTGTTGTTGAGAAGCCAATCAAGTTCATCTCTACGGGTGAGAAAATGGAAGCGCTTGATCTGTTCTACCCGGATCGTATGGCACAGCGTATCCTGGGCATGGGTGACGTTATCTCCCTTGTTGAGCGTGCGCAGCAGGCATTCGACGAGGACGAGGCGAAGCGTATCAACAAGAAGATCCGTAAGAACCAGTTCAACTTCGACGACTTCCTGACACAGCTGGAGCAGATCAAAAAGATGGGTGATATCAAAGACCTGGTTGGCATGATACCAGGTGTTGGCAAAGCCCTGAAAGATGTAGAGATCGATGACAACGCGTTTAAGCCAATCGAAGCCATTATCCGATCGATGACACCAGCGGAGCGCGAGAACCCGGATATGATCAACGGCCCGCGTCGTGCCCGTATCGCGAAAGGTTCTGGTACCGATATTACGCAGGTAAACAACCTGATGAAGCAGTTCAACGACATGCGCAAAATGATGAAGTCGATGAACAAGATGGCCGGAACACGTGGCGGTTTAGGTAACCTTGCTAAAATGATGGGTCGCCGCTAATCGGAACTACAAACTATAGTTAAGAAAGGCTGGGCATTTGCTCAGCCTTTTTGTTTGTCTGAACTGCGGGGTAATTTGGATTTGAAGGATTTGTAGACACGCAAAATCTTGCGCCTTTTTTCTATTAAACTATAGGTATTTTTTAGGGTTTGCTTTTGTCTTTGTTTTGAAACTATAGCCGAACTATAGTTTAAACTTGCCCTCGCTCGTCTCTGGCGAGTGTGAGCTACCGGTGGCGTCCCGCCACGTAAATGCACAACTATAGTTTAAGTATAAAACTAGACTATAGACTATAGCTTAAAGCGGCCAGAGTCCGCTAGTAATTCACACTCGCCAGAGGCGGGCGAGAGCGCTTGTCTCTTAATAACAAACTATAGTGTTATGGTTACGGCCATAGTTATATTTGCTTTCCCAAAGCAAAGCCAGTTACAAACTGGCGCTATAGTGCTGTACAAGTTACGCTTCCGCTATTTATCCGGTTCATACTTTTTAATTCGGTAAATCCTGATTCAGACAAAGAAGAAGCAAAATATTGTGTCTCAACAATTCCAATTTAATCCATCAAACCCCCATTATTCCGCGGTTCAAACAATCAATAATTTGTCTTCTCCAATTTCGCTTCCCAGCGGTTAAAGGCCTCTTTGGCGGCATCCGGTAAAAGTTGCTCCATAGGGATGGAGCGGGCAGTTAAGGGCTTATCTATTTCGTCGTAAATAAACTGGTCGTCGAAGCCAATGCGGGCGGCATCAGTTTTTGTGTTGCCATAGTATACTTTTTTGGGGCGGGCCCAATAGATGGCGCCTAAACACATGGGGCAGGGCTCGCAGCTGGTATATAGTTCGCAGTTCTCTAACTGAAAGGTGCCCAAGGCCTGGCAGGCTTTACGGATGGCATCCACTTCGGCGTGGGCGGTAGGGTCGTTGGTGGCGAGCACGTTGTTGTAGCCGCGTGCAATTATCTTTCCGTCGCACACTACAACTGCCCCAAAAGGGCCGCCAAAACCTGCTTCCATCTTTTCTATCGAAAGCTTAATGGCTTCCTTCATAAATTCTTCGCGTTGATCCATGCTTTACTATAGTTTATTTTGTTGTTTGTCTGTGTATGTATCACCTTTGTCGCCACAACCATTCTGTCAGGATAAAAAAGAAAGGATGGCTGTTAATTTATCCGTAAAAAAGTATAATTTTAACTATAGGTTACGTTACCCCTATATAGTTGCTTTATAGTATAAAACTTTCTTTTATAACACATACGTCTACTTTTTAAAACATCTGATACAAATGAAAAAAACAATACTATGGCTGTTGGTTTTGCTGGTTAGCAGTTCGGCCTGGGCACAAACAAAAGAGATCAATTTCAGGAAAGGCACCGTTGCCGAAATTTTGGCACAGGCTAAAACAGAGAACAAGCCAGTGTTTATTGATGCTTACACCACCTGGTGCGGACCTTGTAAGTGGATGGATAAGAATGTGTTTGTGAACGATGCCGTTGCCGATTACTTTAACCAGAACTTCGTGAACTATAAACTGGACATGGAAAAAGGTGAAGGGATAGATATGGCCAAAAAATATGAAGTGCAGGCGTACCCGAGCTTCCTTTTTCTGGCGGCAGATGGCAGCGTAATGCACCGCACTGTTGGCGCCCGCCCAGCCGAAATGTTTTTAGATGTAGCAACTATAGCCAAAGACCCTGCTAAGAATTTTGCATCGTATCAAAAGAAATTTACGGCCGGCGACCGCTCTGCTGGTTTTATGATGGGCTACCTGAAAGTGCTGAACGAAGCTGCCCTGGATGCCGGAAAAGTGGCCGAAGCTTATTTTGCTACCCAGAAATCGGAACAGCTACTGGAGCCGGGCAACTGGAAACTGATCTATACCAACGTAAGCACCGTAGAATCGCCAACGTTTACGCACCTGGTTAAAAACCGCGAAGCCTTTGCCAAAAAGTATACACCCGACTCTGTAAACCAGAAAATAATGAGCGTATATGGCTCGGCCCTGAACCGCGCCGCTTATGAGGGGAAAGATGCAGAATTTGCAAAGCTGAAAACCGACCTTGCCAAATTAAACCTGAAAGATGCTGAAAGGTTGTTATTGGCTGCCGATGCGGTATACTATGAGCGCAAGCAGGATCTGCCAAAATACCATGCTGCCAATACCAAACTGTTTGATACTTATTACACCACCGATGCTAACCGCCTGAACAGCATTGCCTGGAAATACTATGAAAACATTGATGATAAAGCCATGCTGCAGAAAGCCGAAGAATGGGCCCGTAAGTCGGTAACTATAGCGCCGGGTTATGCCAACTTAGATACACATGCATCGCTGCTTTATAAATTAGGCCAGAAAGACAAAGCGAAAGCAGCCGCTGAAAAAGCCATAGCAGCAGGCAAGAAGAACGGCGACGATGTGCAAGGCACCGAAGAGCTGCTGGTAAAAATTAACAAGCTGTAAACTAAACCGTGCCTTAATACAAAGCGGCGGCTCCTGCACAACAGGGGCCGCCGCTTTGTGTTTATAGTTGGCTTAAAAAGACATAACCTATACTTCACTTGTGCATTAAAAACGCGCATACTCGAAGTATAGGCTATTACGGTCTTCTGCCACCCGGCTAGTGGTATTGTCTACTAATAAAATGTGGTTCAACATCTGGGTTACATGTTTTCCTGCTGCTTAACTAGGAAAAAGTAACTGTAATTATGTACGGACTTATGTAAAACGAGTTTTTTAAAAGTGTTGATTATTAAATATTTACAAATTTTGTGTAAAGATTCTGTACACATCTTAGTACCTGATTTTGCGTAATAGGAGCATCAAACTAACAATCAACAACTATGAAAAACGTAACATTATATTTATTAGGATGGTGCTTTTGTGTTATAGCCTTGCTTAGCAGCTGCTCTGCCTCTAAAGAAACCAAAGTAGAAGACGAACTTGGCGACTTCAGAAACTGGATCAGCCAGACAACATCTAACATCTCAGACAGAACAGAAGAGGACTGGAAAAAAGCTAAAAGCGATTTCGCTACCCGAACCCAGGAACTGGACGTGAAACAGGAAAACTTCTCGGACGAACTGAAGCAGGATTACCAGAACCTGAAACAGCAGTTTAATGACGCAGACAAACAGTATGAAGAAAGCCGTCGCGCTGCCCGCCTAACCGAGTGGGAGCAAAAGCTACTGGGCTCTTACGCCGATAAATCAACTATAACCCGCGAAAACGTGCGCCAGGTTTACATTACTTTTATGGAAAACGTACGCAGCCAACGCAGCAACTGGACGGACCAGGACTGGGAAATGGCTAAAATGGTAATGCAAACCCTGAACGACCGTAAAGATGAAGTGGATGAAGACCTGCCAACCGATGATGAAGTAAAGATTAAAGCATTGCAGATGGAGTTTAAAACCCTGGAAACCGGCGGCGACCTGGGCGGTAACAACTAAACTATAATCCGGCCCTCGTGGGCTTCGCCGTAAAGTATAGCCTCGCCGTTTAGGTGGCGGTAACCGCTGAACCAGGCCAGCAGCGCATCAAACTGATGCCAGTCCTGCGGAGGTTGTGCAAATTTATAAACCAAAAGATCTTGCAGCAGTTGTGCTATTATAGGCAACGTTGCAAGATCTTTTTTATACCCTTTCTCATCAGGCAGCAATACATGCGCCAGCTGCGAGGGGTAAGTCTCCAGCACAGCAATCCCTTGTTCGGCAAGTATAGTGCGCAGCTTTATGGCCCGTGCCGTTAACCCCCCAATAAACATCGGCGACATGGCCTGTACCTCGCGGTCGCAGGCGCGGTAAAAGAAGTCTGAACCAGAGGTGTAAGCCGATTGCGAGTATACTTTGGGTAAGGTTAGCGGGGCATCAATAAATACAGTGGAGGGCCTTTTCTCCAGTATTAGTTTCAGCAGAAATTCATCAGCATCCTGGCCGCGGATGCTGTGCCATAGTTGCAAGCTGTTGTTCTCTACCATGGCGGCGGCTGTGGTGCCGGCTAATTTAGCGCCATAGTCCACGCCCATAAAAGTGAATTTATTTTCTGTAGCCATACCTGTAACCTGTAAGTATAGCTACTTACGTAGTTAGCTGGTAATAGGTAAGTGCAGGTTGCCTTACTTGGTGAGTTGCTGTTTCAGGTGGTTTATTTGTGCCAGGTGGTGGTTAAAATGGTCCTGTATAAAAGTTAAGGTCTGCGAGATGCTAAGCATGCCGGCATACGGGTGTCGGAACAAGCACTTATCCAGCATGTGTGGAGGTAGTTCGGTCAGCAGGTCTTCCAGTTTGTAGCGGGTTTCGTCCCACTGGGCGTGCAGGGTATTCAGGGTTACGGTGTCGGGTACGTTGGCAACTATAGCGGGCGCTTTAAACTTCATACCTGAGCTAAGGGCAAGCTTCAATATAACAGAACTTACCATATGCTTTAAAGTCGAATGCTGGAGTTCTTTTTCCTCAGAAAGCTTCTTTTGTATATACCCAATAGTCAGCTGTTCTACCTGTACCAGGTGGGCGGCAATCTGGCCAATAGACCATTTCCCGTCTGCAGGGCAGGTGTTTAAAAGGGTTTCATCCAGGTCTCTTAAACTATTCAGTAACTTGCTGCGAGACTTCTCCAGGAAAAGGTATTTCGATTCCAGTTTCGGATTCATAAACAGAACGGGGCTAAAAACTGCTGAACTCATAGGGCTAAAAGGAATTATAATGGAGCTAAAACTACATATTTTTTTATTAAATGCAAGCTTGTGGTGTTCGGTATTTTGTGTAACCGGTTGATACATAAGTGAGTGGTGTAGTATTAGCAATTCTATATAATTAGGATTGTGCAATAAACTATTTTCTAATACCAATAATCTGCCAAACTATACTTTTCGTAACTTTACATTATGATCAAGAACGACCCGATCGGAACGGCTATAAAAGATTACCTGCAAGGTAAAAAGAAGGGAAGTATAACAGTATCCTGTAACCTGACCGAAGACGATATTATACCTGTGGATTACCTGTTCAGGCAGCAGGAAGAAATGCCCGAACTGGAAACTATAGCTTTAGAAGCCTGCCATGGCCATGTGCTGGATGTGGGTGCCGGGGCTGGTTGCCATAGTTTGTTGCTACAGGAGCGTGGCTTACAGGTAACAGCTATAGATATTTCGGAAGGTGCCGTAGAGGCCATGCGCGGGCGTGGAATAGAAAATGTGCTGCTCGGCGATGTAAAAGAATTGAATGATCAGAAATACGATACCCTGCTAATGCTGATGAACGGCATTGGTATAGTTGGCGACCTGTTCGGGTTGTACAAGTTTCTGGTGCATGCCAAAACTATACTTAACCCGGGCGGGCAGATACTGCTGGAGTCGTCGGATATACTGTACATGTACGAGCAGGAAGATGGCTCTGTGCTACTTGATTTGAATGCCGGCTACTATGGCGAAGTGGAGTATAAAATGAAATATAAAACCCACGAAAGCGACACTTTTAAATGGCTGTTTATAGATGCCGGCCTGCTGGAGCAATACGCCGAAGAACACGGTTTCACGATGGAAGTGCTGTATGAAGGCGAGAATGGTAATTTCCTGGCAAAGCTGGTGTTGCAGTGGTAGGGGGGTATAATTTGATTTATACTTTGGGGCTATCAGGATAATGAAATGAAAAAAGAGATTTTATACGCTCTTACAGAGAGTATAAATAACGATCGAAGTTGGTTTAATCTTCTTAATACTTATTTAGAGAAAGCTGAATTTGTAGAATTTAATGTCCTCTATGATTCTACAAAGCTAAATTCTGAATTGGATACCCTTGAGCCTTATTTAGTTGGAGAGTTAGAAAGGAAGGATAAAATATATTCTAGCGGAACTAGCCGAAGGTATAGACTAAATGACAGGGCTTAGAAATTTATACTTTCTAAGCCCTTTAAAGACTGGAATAATTATCAGTTTGAAGATCTTTCTCTGATAAAGGATGGTATTGAAATTTTGGCAACAATAACCCACGAGAACTACATCTTTGCACAAATGAGTGAGGGAGAAAGACAAAGGTTAAACGAGCAAGGATATGAATTTGGAGAACTATATAATATTAGCAATTGATTGAACTCTTGCCCTCGCTCGCGTCCCGCGAGTGTGATTTACCCACGGCCTCTGGCCGCCTCAAACTATAGTTTAAATCTTAGTTAACTACAAATTGTTACTTCGTGGCGAGACACCGCCTGTAGCGTACACTCGCGGGACGCGAGAGGGCAGCTGTAGTCTATTCCCACATCCCAACACATCAACAAACTATAAATCTCCGTACCTATAGCTGATTTCGGCCAAATACCGTCGTTACAATTATAGTTATAAGCACATGAACAAACGTGTTGCCTCCACCTGGGAGATCACCAAGCAGACTTTTAAAGAATTTGTAGACGATAACCCGCTTGATTATGCGGCTATTATAGGTTTTTATACCATTTTCTCGCTGCCGGCAGTGCTGATCATTACCATCCGTATTGCAGGAGCTGTGTTTGGGCAGGAAGCGGTAAAAGGTCAGGTCGTAAACCAGTTAGGCGGCATCGTTGGCAGGAACAGTGCTACACAGTTTCAGAATATCATCGAGAATGCCGCTATTTCAGATGCCTCTACTATCGGAACTATAGTTGGAGTGGCTACCATGATCTTTTCGGCCACCACCGTATTTGTAGCGCTGCAGGACTCACTGAATGCAATGTGGGAGGTAAAAGCCAAAATAGAAAAAGGCTGGCTGAAACTGTTGATTGGCCGTGTGCTTTCGCTGGCGATGGTAATAAGTATGGGGTTTTTGCTGCTGGTTTCGCTGGCTATAGATGTAGCCCTGGGCATTGTGTATGATTTTCTGCGGCAGCAGTTTTCCGGGGTCGCTATCTACTTTATAACGATAGGCAATATCCTGGTGTCGCTTGTCATCAGTACCATTATTTTTGCGGCCATTTACCGCGTCTTGCCCGATGCCAAGATCCGTTGGAAAAATGTGTGGGTAGGTGCTTTTGTTACTTCTATTCTTTTTGTGCTGGGTAAATATGTGCTCAATATCTATTTTCAGCACGACCCGCTGGCCGATACCTATGGCGCTGCCGGCTCGTTGGTACTGATACTGGTGTGGGTGTTTTATACTTCGGTTATCTTTTTGTTCGGGGCCGAGTTTACGCAGGTTTATTCTAAAGCACATGAAAAACACATTGAACCCGAGGACACCGCCGTAAAAGTGAAAAAAAAAGAAATGGAGATTGACACCGATACCGGCAAAGTAGAAGTAAAGAGCAAAGAAAAAGGCGACTCGTTGTAAGTCGCCTTTCTTATCAGGGTTTAAAGCTGCTTAAGCTTTTTTGTACATCACTTGTTTAACGGCATCAATGGTGCGCTGTACGTTTGGCAACGACGCCTCGATAAGCGTTGGTGCATACGGAAGCGGAACGTCGCGGCAGGTAACACGCTTAACCGGAGCATCCATGTAATCAAAGGCGTTGCTCTGGATGTGGTAAGCCAGCTCCGAAGAGATAGATGCCAGCGGCCATGCTTCTTCAACAACCACCATGCGGTTGGTCTTTTTAACAGACTCTACCAGGGTTTTATAGTCAATAGGGCGAACCGTGCGCAGGTCAATTACTTCAGCGTTTACGCCACCTTTGGCCAGTTCTTCGGCTGCTGCTAAAGCCACTTTCATCATCTTACCAAACGAAACGATCGTTACGTCAGTACCTTCACGCTTGATATCAGCCACACCGATCGGGATCAGGTATTCTTCTTCCGGCACTTCGCCTTTGTCGCCATACATCTGCTCCGACTCCATAAAAATAACAGGGTCGTTATCGCGGATGGCAGATTTCATCAGGCCTTTTGCATCGTAAGGGTTTGATGGTACAACTACCTTTAAACCAGGCGTGTTGGCATACCAGTTCTCGAAGTTCTGCGAGTGTTGTGACGACAACATACCAGCGCTACCAGTCGGGCCACGGAAAACCATCGGGCACGAATACTGGCCACCTGACATCGACATCATTTTAGCCGCAGAGTTAATTACCTGGTCAATGGCAACCAGCGAGAAGTTGAAGGTCATGAACTCCACGATTGGGCGCAGGCCGTTCATGGAAGCACCTACCCCGATACCTGCAAAACCAAGCTCGGCAATTGGTGTATCTATTACTCGTTCCGGACCAAACTCGTCCAGCATTCCCTGGCTAACTTTATAGGCCCCGTTGTATTGTGCTACTTCTTCACCCATCAAAAACACGCTCTTATCGCGGCGCATTTCTTCTGACATAGCTTCGCGCAGGGCTTCTCTAAACTGTATACTTCGCATAGCAGATGTTATATTCTCGTTCAGCGGGTAAAATTAAGATAAACCTGCCAATTTACAAGGCATTTATAGTTAGTTATGGCCGGAAAGCATCTTTATACGCCTGCTCCGTGCGGTACGCATCAAACTCCATGTCTTCAATCGCCTTTACAGTGTAGCTGTTGTCGGCTTTTATACTTTGGCGCAGGTGCGAGGTAAGCATCGGTTTGTTTTTAGTGCGCGCTGCAATTACCGCTAAACTATAGTTGGCTAAGGCATCGTTCGGCTGCAATTCCAGTGCTTTGTTATAGAATTCCTGGGCACCTTCGTAGTTTTCTTTTAATAGGTAGCTTAGCCCCAGGTTCATCTGTGTCTGGTAGTTGTTACCAGCGTATTTCAAACTCTCGATGGCATCATCATACTGTCCTATTTCAATTTCCAGTGCAGCTTTATCAGCAAAAATGCGCTTCAGTTCTTCGGGGTTTCCACCTAATTTAATGGCATAATCATAGTACTGCAGGGCTTCCAGTTTATCGCCGCGCACATGGTAGGCACTTGCCAAACTATAGTATACCGGGGCAGTCGGGTTCCGGAAACCAGCGTAGGTTAAGTTGTGAATCGCTTTTGCCAGCAGCGCCTGCTTCGCTTTGGTGCGGTATTCTTTGCGGGCCATCTCCACATACACTTTGCCCAGGTTGTGGTAGGCAGGCCATTTGTTGGTAGTTTTTACTGCGGCTTCATAAATCTGCTTTTTCTCGGCCAGCAGTGGGGTAAGAGTAGCAGCATGCTGTAGTTCCTGTTCTGTCAGGGCATCGGCAGGGGCTTTTTCTTCAGCAATTTGCTTGGCAAGTAAGTATAGTTGGTAATCGGCTTTTTTGTCGCGGCTATAGTTTATAGTTACTTCGGCAAAGCGCAGGGCCGGATACACATATAGTTGCAGGTACTCGTTGGCTTCGGTCTTCTGCAGGGCAGCGTCTTTTTCTTTATCAGATAAGTTGCTGTTAGCTATAGTTGTAACTTCCTGTATAACAGCTTTTGGTAGCGCCGAGGCTTTAATTTTAGTTACCAGTTGCTCCCAGGTGCTTTTAACAGGCAGTGTTTTTATGGTTACTTTCTTGTTACTATAGTTAAGTGCTTCCAGTTTAGAGCGGTAATAGTTTTCCATAGCAGCCAGGCGTTTCTGCGCCATTTCTTTGGTCTCGTCCGGCGACTGCGATGCGGTTATAGTTACGGCCTGCGTAGCAACATTATCCATTATGTATTGGTCGAGCACAGACAGATTAGAACCCAGGTGACTACGGAGCTTCGCGTTATCCTCTTCAAAATAAAAGGTCAGCTGGGCAGGTTTGTCGGCTTCGTTGGCGTAGCTGTCTGGTATAAACAGGATCTCGTTGTTGCGCACCATCAGCAGGGGCGTGGTTACAAGGCCGGTTCCAATCTGTTTCGGGTGGCTATACTTTACTTCGTCAGTTTCTTTCTCGATGGCCATGCCCTGCACAAACAGTTTGCCTTTGTTCTTTTTAGGCGTGTAAGGGAAAGAGAATTGCTTCACTATAGTTGGCCAGCCGTTCTCGTACAAAAACTCACCAAACTCGAAGTTTATAGCTCCAATCTGCTCGCGTTGCTGTTCGCCATACTCGTAGTACACATCCATTTTATAGCGGTAACCATCTTTTATAAGGTTAGGTGGCATAGCTACTTTCAGCTCAAACTCTACCAGCTGGCCATTGGCAACAAGCGGGGTTGGTTGCACGGTTATCTCCTGTTTTTTGGCCAGGCGTACCATTTTCTGCAGGGTGCAGCTGCTGGTAACAAGAGCTATCAGGGCGATGTAAAAGAACAGGCTTACAGACTTTTTTTTGTAACAGGGCATAGCTGGTTATAAAGTTTGTTCGTAGAACTACATCAGGACCCGATTTTACCGTTATGCTTAAACTATAGCGGCACCAGATTTTGATGAAAAAAGTTAATACCTTAATTTTATAGACTTAATGGAAATGCTAATGAAACGAATCCAGTATTTTATCGAATCTCAGGCCTTTGGCGTGTGTACGATGCTGGGCGAAAAACTCGGCATCGCCAGCAGTAGCATTCGCCTGTCCTTTATTTATGTGTCGTTCCTGACCATGGGCTCGCCGGTAATCATTTACCTGATGCTTGCCTTTTGGATGAACGTGCAAAAGAGCCTGCGCCGCGAGCGTAGCACTGTCTGGGACTTATAGTTATAGTTCTGATACAGTCCGCTTTTGGCGCACAAAATACTCCCACACAATACTGCCTTTGTAAACGCCGGCCATTTGGGCGAAATTGCCTTTAGGTTGCTGTGCTTTCCGGCGTTTGCGCCAATAGCTGCTGTTACGTAACACATCGGCGTGTGCATCCATTACAGCTAATGCATCTTTTGTTTGACCGGCCAGCACCATCCTGAAAGCAGCCAGCCAGTCCAGTAAAATGCGCAAAACTATAGTTGGTATCAGCTCTGAACCTGGCAGGTTTTTATACAGCAGCGCCAACCCGTTTCTGAAGTTCAGGTACGTTTTGCGCGGGTTTGATTTATGCAGCGTGCCGCCCCCCACATGGTACACCTGGCTATGGCCGTTATACATAATTTTATAGCCTGCATTTTTAGCGCGCCAGCAAAGGTCAATCTCCTCCATGTGCGCAAAAAAAGCGGGTTCCAGGCCGCCCAGCTCGTGATATAATTTAGCACGCACAAACATACAGGCCCCGGTCGCCCAGAAAATTTCCTGCACATCGTTATACTGCCCACGGTCTTCTTCCACGGTCTCAAACAAGCGGCCACGGCAAAACGGGTAACCCATCGTATCGATCATTCCACCGGCGGCTCCGGCGTGCTCTAAAAAGTCAGGATGCTGCTGTGCATTTATTTTGGGCTGAACAGCAGCAATCGTATGGTCAGCATCCAGCATGGCAACTATAGGTTCTACCCAACCCGGCGTAACTTCTACATCTGAGTTCAGCAGCACATAATAATCGGCCTCTACCTGTTGCAACGCTAAATTATAGCCTTCACAAAAACCATGGTTCTGGCTGTGCCTGATAATGCGGACTTTCGGGAAATGCTGCTCTAAATAAACGATAGAATCATCAGAAGAGGCATTGTCTGCAACTATAACATCGCAGCCCGGGCTGTTTACCAGCACCGACGGTAAAAACTGTTGCAGGTAGCGTTGCCCGTTCCAGTTAAGTATTACAATAGCCGTGCGGCTGGTACTATAAGCCAAAGCTGCCTAAATCTAAACCTGGTATATTGGGTAAAAGTCCGGAAGTGTGCTTTTTCATTTCTTCCTGGGCACGCTCAGCAGCGGTTAGCATGGCGTTGTTCACGGCAGCTACTACCAGGTCGTTCACCATTTCGCGGTCATTCACGTTCAGCAACGATTCGTCGATCTCTATCTTTAAAAGCTTGCGCTGGCCGTTTACGGTTGCTTTTACCAGTCCGGCGCCGGCTTCGGCTGATACGGTTATATGTTGTAGGTTTTCCTGTGCTTCTTTTAGTTTGGCCTGGACTTCTTTCATTTTGCCCATCATGCCCATCATATCAAACATAAGCGTGTTTTTTTGAAGTATAAATGCAGTTTTCAACTATAACGCATTCGCTTCCCAAATATACAGGCAAATTCTCAGAAAGCAGAAATAGTATCAGAATTACTTGGCAGGGTATAAAATCGGTACTACTTAAAAAGGATTATTTACCGCAGTAAGGTTACAGTTCCGGTGCGGCGTTTGGTACTGCCGTCCTGTAAGCTAACTGTTATCTCGTAGGCATATACGCCCGCTGGCTGCAGTTTGCCGTTAACATTGCCATCCCAGCCGGTTGCGCGGTTATCAGAGGTATAAACAACCTGGCCTGCGCTATTTATTATCCGTATGGAGAAGTTTTCGAAACGCTTGCCTTTCACTTCAAACACATCATTCAGGCCGTCGTTATTCGGGGTAAAAGCGCTGGGTACAAACAGGGCTAGTTCCAGTTTTATAGTTTGGGTGTTGGAATAAGTTACGGTACCTGAACCGGATGTGGCTTTGATACGATAACGGAAAACCTGTTCCTGCTGGGCAGCTAGCTGGTCTGAGTAAGAGTTGCCGCTAACTTTTATACTTCTGACCACACCGCCAGTTTCATCCAGCACTTCTAAAGTATAGCTGGTTGCTCCGTTTGTAAAGCCGGTATAGTTGGTCCAGGTAAGTTGCGCTGTTTCTTCGGGGGTTAGTTTTGCAGTAAGTATAACCGGACAACTTAGTGCGCTGGCTGCAGCAGTTTTATCGCAGGGGTTTGTGTAGGTAGCACGGTAGCAGACAGTGGAAATCGCACTCAGTTTATCTGAAATAGTGGTTTGCTGGGTGTTAGCTATATCTTTAAATGCTGCTCCGTTTATACTTCGCTGGTACGTAGCCGATTTTATACTTTGGCCGTTGGGTAACTGCAGGGTAATTTCTATTTCGTTTTGCGGGTTAAAACTGGTCAGCAACGTTGCAGCCGGTGGGGTAGATGTAGAAGTAACAGCAATACAGCTCTGCACCGAAACCGTAGTTGACTTCCCATCCATAGTTATGCCTTTTATTTCATAGCAATTGTTTTGTCCGCAACTCACATCTGTATCGGTATAAGATGAGCTATTTCCTGCAACAGATTGGAGTAAAATGCCATTACGGTACAGGTCGTATTGCTTGAAAAAGCCAGCTATAGTTTGCCAGTTTATTGTTACCTGTTCGTTTCCTCCGGTTGTAGTTAGTGTAATTATGGTTGCTTTGTTAGAGGTTGGTAACACAGTACTGCATGCATCGGTGGCTTCCAGTATAAATTCGGTTTTTGATGCGGTGTTAGTATTGGCTAAAGTATAGCTTGTTTGGTTTGCTGCTATAGTTGCAACAGGCTTATAGTTGGTTTCTGTTTCCGTTTTACTTTTTAAAGTATAGCTATAGCCTTGCAACAGGTTACTGAAAGTAAAATCTATAGTTCCAGTGGTAGCATCCTGTTTTTGTACTTTCAGGGTGTTGATGACCGGCGAAGTATAAGCTGGCAGATCGTTTATAGTTTGTGTGGCTTCCGGAGAATTGCAAAAACCGCCAACATATTTGCCGGTAACTTTTACGTTGTGGGGCCCAGCTTGTGTGTATCTATGCGTTACCGGGTTTCCAATATTCTGTTTTGTAATGGGTGGACTAGACGTGCCATCACCGAAATTTATAGTATAATAATCGTAATGTGCGTCTGTAATCTGAAAGCGGAAAGTTTTGTTGGCGCAGGCTGTAACTGTAAAGGTTGGGGAAGGAGTATCTACTACTTCAAAGGTCTGCGAAAATTCTTCTGTTCGGCCGTTCAGGTTGCCAAGTTGGGTTACAGTTACAGGGCCGGCAGTGGTAAACGTATGATATTTTTGTTTTGCTTCCGGTGTATTAAAATCTAAACCGTCACGCTTATCATAGTCATAGTATTCCTTGTCGGCATCTACACCGGCACAGTCGCGGAACGTGATGCGCTCTCCAATACAAAATTTTGTAACTTCCCTTCCCAGTCTGTCATAGGCTTTAAAGCAACGGCTCTGGGCATTTGCAGCAAAGCCGGTCAGCAGTAAGACCAGAAACAGGAGGAGGTGCTTTTTCAAGGCAGATAATGTGTAAAAGTTGCAGTACGAATTTACCTAAAAATGTCTGAACCACAGATTAAAACAGATTTTAATGATTTACCAGATCTCAAGTATAATCTGGTAAATCCATCAAATCAACATTAATCTGCGGTTCAGACGAATTCCTGCTAATCCTTTAATCCTGAAAATCCTGGTTCAGACAAACTAAAGCTTCTCAGGAAATCAATACTCTTCATAATATCATCGTGCAAAACGCGGTCTGTAGATACAAAAGGCACTGCTTCGCGGAACGACCTATAAAGCTCTTCCAAAACTGATGAAGTTTTTAATGGTCTGCGGAAGTCAATAGCCTGGGCGGCGTGCATGAGTTCTATAGCTAACACGCGCTCCACGTTCTGCACCACCTGGTATAGTTTGGTAGCAGCGTTGGCACCCATGCTTACATGGTCTTCCTGTCCGTTTGAGGATGGAATGGTGTCGATAGACGCTGGCGTGCAAAATTGCTTGTTCTGGCTAACTATAGAAGCGGCTGTGTACTGCGTGATCATAAAACCAGAATTCAGACCAGGCTCGGCCACTAAAAAGTCAGGTAATCCACGTGTTCCCGATATCAATAAATAACTGCGGCGCTCCGAAATACTTCCCAGTTCTGCCATGGCAATCGCCATAAAATCCAGCGCTAATGCCAGTGGCTGCCCATGGAAGTTACCGCCTGAAATGATCTCGTCTTCGTCGGGGAAGATGTTCGGGTTGTCGGTTACGGAATTTATCTCGGTCAGGAAAACTTCTTCGGCGTAGCGCAGCGCGTCTTTGCTGGCACCATGCACCTGCGGAATGCAACGGAACGAATACGGGTCCTGTACATGCACCTTGTCCTGAACGATAAGCTCGCTACCTTCTAGTAGGTTCCGGAACGTCTCAGCCGTTTGCAACTGACCCTTATGCGGACGAACCTTGTGTATCAGTTCATTGAACGGCTCAATTCTGCCATCAAATCCATCCAGCGAAAGCGCACCAATTAAGTCAGCCTGGGCTGATAAACGGCGGGCCTGCAGCAGGTTGTAAACGCCATAAGCGCTCATAAACTGCGTACCGTTCAGCAGGGCCAGCCCTTCTTTTGCTTTTAGCGCGATTGGTTCCCAACTGAACATCTCCAGCACATGGCGGCTTTCGAGTTTGTAGCCCTGGTAATGCACTTCGCCTAAGCCGATCAATGGCAAACACAAATGCGCCAAAGGAGCAAGGTCGCCGCTTGCACCCAGCGAGCCCTGCTGGTAAACTATAGGGTAAATATCACGGTTATAAAAATCGATCAGGCGTTTTACCGTCTGCAACTGCACACCACTATGCCCATACGCCAGCGACTGTACCTTTAACAGCAACATCAGCTTCACCACTTCCTGCGGTACTTCCTGCCCCGTGCCGCATGCATGAGACATCATCAGGTTACGCTGCAACTGCTCCAGGTCGTGGTTCGAGATTTTATTTTTATACAGTGAGCCGAAACCGGTATTGATGCCGTAAATGCTGCGCTCATTCTGCTTCATTTTATCCTGCAGGTAGTCGTAGCATTTTTGGATGCGCTGCTCGGCATCGGCGGAAAGGGCCAAACTATAGTTACCGGAAATGATCTCCTGTATGCGCTCCAGGCTCAGGTGCTCGCCGGAGATGTGGTGTATGTTGCTCATGTTAGGCTATGTCTTTCAGCTGGGCAATAATGTCGTCGATGTATAGTTCGTCCTGTTCGCCGGTCTGCATGTCGCGGAGCTTTAACTTGCCGCTTGCCATTTCTTCGGAGCCAACCAGCAGCACGAACGGGATGTTTTTCTGATCGGCATAGCTCATCTGTTTCTTCAGCTTGGCAGCTTCCGGGTATAGTTCCGACGAGATGCCGGCATCGCGTAGTTTCTGCAGCAACGGCAGCGCGTATAGTTCCGACTCCTTATCGAACTGAACAATAAGTACCTTGGTGCTCAGCTGTGCGCTCACCGGGAACAGGTCCAGTTCTTCCAGCACATCGTAAATGCGGTCTACGCCAAACGAGAAGCCCACTCCCGACACGCCCGGCAAGCCGAACATGCCTGTCAGGTTATCGTAACGGCCACCGCCGCTGATGCTGCCCATGTTCACGTTGTTCACCTTCACTTCGAAAATGCAGCCGGTGTAGTAGGAGAGGCCGCGGGCCAGGGTTACATCCAATTGCAGGCGTGGGTTACCTGATGGGTTTGTGGCTGTTAACGCATTGCTGCCCAGGTTATCGAGGTAAGTCCAAACGTCGTTCAGGTCTTTCAGGCCGCGTTGCCCTTCTTCGGTGTTGCCCAGTATTGTTTGCAGTTGCTGCAGCAGGTCCTGGTTGTCACCTTCCAGGGTATAAAGTGGCTCCAGTTTGCTTACAGCATCTTCCGAAATACCACGCTCCAACAACTCTTTGCGCACGCCTTCCTTGCCTATTTTATCCAGCTTATCGATGGCCACGCAAATGTCGCCTTCACGGCCTTTCTCGCCGATGGCTTCGGCAATGCCAGCCAGCACGCCACGGTGGTTTATCTTTATCGTGAAATCCGTCAGGCCAAGGGTAGTCAGCACTTCGTCGATCATCTGCACAATTTCGGCTTCGCAAAGCAGCGAGTTGGTGCCTACCACATCGGCATCGCACTGGTAAAACTCGCGGTAACGGCCTTTCTGCGGACGATCGGCACGCCAAACCGGCTGTATCTGGTAACGCTTGAACGGGAAGGTGATCTCGTTACGGTTCATCACCACGAAACGGGCAAAAGGCACGGTCAGGTCGTAACGTAGTGCTTTTTCAGAAATCTTACGGATCAGGTGTTTCGAGCCTTGCTCGATATCGGCAGGAGTGGTTTTGCCCAGGTAATCGCCGGAGTTCAGGATCTTGAAGATCAGTTGGTCGCCTTCGTCGCCATACTTGCCGGTAAGCACCGACAGTTGTTCCATGGCCGGGGTTTCGAGGGGCAGGTAGCCGAACTTCTCGAAAGTACGGCGGATAATGCTGAAAATATAGTTACGCTTAACGACCACAGCCGGGCCAAAATCGCGGGTTCCTTTCGGTATACTTGGTTTCTCTTTGCTCATGCTAAAAACTTTGCCGGCGAAGTTACTAAGTTATGCCCATAAAAGACACGGGAAAGTGGCAGTTTATAGTTTATAGCGAAGTTACCCGTGTTATTACCCGCTTACATTCGCGTTATAACGCGGCTATTCATAAACCTCTATCAGCTTTTAGTGGCAGTTTTATAGTTTGCAAAGCCCGGTTTTCTTTTCGGGAGAATTAAATCATGATTATGTAACTCCAATTTGAGGAGGAAAAAGAAAGGAGATTCATAAGAATAGTAAAACTTGAATACTTTACTTAACTTGTTGTAAGATTATAGGCCATAATAGTGGTAAACTATAGCCTTAAATAAAACAAAAACCACCTTCGCACATAGTGTAGATAAACCTCATAATAACGTATATACTATAGTTATGTATAATCATGAAAAATGAAAACCTCGCAATACCACTAATATTGACAGCCTTTTTGCTGGTGTCATCTTTTGTGCCTATAATTCAGATTTTACTGATTTACCTGAATTCTGCACTTGTGTATCCAATAACAATAATAGCTGGAACAGATATTATGGCTGTGCATTATGTAACAGATGGACTTCTTGCCATAGTTACCTTGTTTAGCTTCTATTACTCCAAGAAAACCATCTGGAAAATTTTTTCATCCATTGGTTTTACACTCTTTATGTTGCCAATGCTGGTTTATTCAACAGAAGGGGCATTTGACGAAAAAAAACCAATACTTTCTGAGCTTCATGTTGTTCGGAATAATAATAGGTATACCATTGATATTGGTGGGGGGATTGAAAATGAAGAAAGAATGTCTACACATAACACGGCACAGGCTTTAATCTCGTCTACGCCTCACCAAAGCCTGTACGAGCACGTTGGTCGTAATAATTTTAGATGAAGATACTAACTCGCGTGATTATCTGGGACTTCATTGCTATGAAGAACTTAGGCTTTGCAATGATACTAGTTGTTACCTCATTAGGTGCCTGTAACGACCATGATGACTGCACTCCCGAATCAGTGACCACCAACTTCACCGAAGGCAGAGAAATCGTGACGGTGTTTAATGCCGCCAGTAACTCAAACATTTATAAAGTGGAGAATGGTAACAACACCGTATTTGAGTACACCAATGCTAAGGCTCAGTGTGACAATGCTTATGATGATGAAAAGGTTAGAAAATTCACTTTTGAGGTAAACACCGAAGCCGTACAATTTCGATTTACAGATAAGGAAGTGAAGTTAACAAATTGCTATTTTGAGGATGTGGGTGGTTGGGCAAGAGGAATATATGAGATAGAGAGTGGCTTAATTGAAGGTGTAAAAATATCAGATGGAAAGTGGAGAGTTAATGTATCTGTTTTGACAGTTCCCAAATTCCCAGATGAGAAACCTGAAAGAATTGAATTCAAGGAAGTATTCATTAAGTAGAATTAGTGCCACTAACCAATCCATAACCTTCGCTCCGTTGTACGCTCAAGCAACGCAAGCCGATAAACACCAAATAAAGCGTACATTTATGAAGTAATTAATTCAGAAGTGTATGGATGATGCAACAAAGGTATGTTTGGCGTGTGGGTTATGTTGCGACGGTACCTTGATTGGCTTTGTACAGGTTGGGTATGAAGAATTGCCTGTATTAAGAGAGTTGCTGGATGTGGAGAATGCGAACGGGGAAGGTTTTTTTCTGCAGCCCTGCAAAAAGTTTTGTGATGGCTGCACCATATATCCTGAAAGACCGAAACATTGTGCCAAATACGAGTGCGGGCTTTTGGCATCTCTGGAACAAAAGGAAATAGATGTTGAAACGGCTCTTGTAACAGTGGATGTGGTTAAACAAAAGAAAGTTGCTATAGAAAAGAAGCTGGCCTTTGTTCAGTTTGAACTGCAATCTCAATCGTTTTATTATAAAATGATCGAATTAAAAAAGTTACTTCGAACGGACAAGTCGCCCTCATCCTTCAACCAACTCCACCTGGATTTACTGACAGAACTAGATCAACTCGAAAAGCTGCTGTCTGAAAGGTTTGGCATCTCATTTTCGTAAGAAAAGATAACAGTGCATCAATAACCTCAACTATGGAAAAACAAAAAATCACAGTAGAAGCAACTATAAACGCTGGCAACCAGAAAGTGTGGACCTACTGGACCTCGCCAGAACATATCGTGAACTGGAACTTTGCCTCCGACGACTGGCACTGCCCTTCTGCTGAGAACGATGTAAGAACGGGTGGCAAATTCAGATCAACGATGGCCTCTAAGGATGGCAAAATGAGCTTCGATTTTGGAGGTGTTTACGATGAAGTTATACCTGAGAAGAAGCTGGCTTACAAAATGGAAGACGGAAGGCAGGTTGAGGTTTTATTTGAAGACCTGGGTAACAACACAACCAAACTGACCGAAACATTTGATGCAGAAAGCACGCATTCTGATGAAATGCAACGTGCCGGTTGGCAGGCTATAGTTAATAACTTTAAAAAGTATGTGGAGGGTGTATAGCTTACACAGCTTTTAAGAGGATTTTACACAAGCAAAAGTACAAGTAAGCGAAGCGCTTCTCTCAGATCAGGGGGAGGCGCTTTTGTTATGAAGTATAAACTGTAATTTTAAGCTTTTACGTTACATAACTATACCTGAACCCGGAGGCGGTCAGCTCAATTACCCAAACTGATGATAATGTCTAAAAACATACTTGCTTTTATAGTTGCTATACTTACTGCAACATCCTGCTTTGCCCAACTGCCCCACGTAGCTGGCGGCACCATTAAGCGTTATGATAAGTTTGCCTCTAAGTATATAACCCCCAGAACAGTAGATGTCTGGCTGCCAGAGAATTATGACACCACCCAACAATATGCGGTACTCTACATGCACGACGGGCAAATGCTTTTCGATAGCACCAAAACCTGGAACGGGCTGGAATGGAAAGTAGATGAAACGCTAACGGCCTTGCAGACGAAAGGGCAGATCAGGAACACCATTGTAGTGGCCACCTGGAACATACCAAAGTATAGGTTTGCCGAATACTTCCCGGAGAAAGCGCTGGATAATTTACCTGAAAAGCTACGCGAAAATCTGGTGAATAACGAGCTGATGGATAAACCACAAGCCGACAATTACCTGCTCTTCCTGACACAAGAACTTAAGCCTTTCATAGACAGTACTTTCTCTACTTACTCAGACCGCGAGAATACATTTATAGCGGGTTCCAGCATGGGTGGGCTTATTTCGCTTTATGCAATCTGCGAATATCCTGAAGTTTTTGGTGGGGCTGCCTGCCTTTCTACGCACTGGCCGGGCAGTTTGCGCATACAAAATGCTACTATTCCCAAAGCTATAGTTACGTACCTGGAGAAGAAACTACCATCCCCTGAGAACCACAAAATATACTTCGATTACGGTACCGCCACCTTGGATGCTTTTTACAAACCTTACCAAAACATGGTAAACAAACTAATGAAGGAAAAGGGTTACACAAGAAAGAACTGGGTTACCAAAGAGTTTACAGGAGAAGGCCACTCCGAAGCAGCCTGGGCTCGACGCCTGCATCAGCCTTTACTTTTCCTGTTAAGCAAACAATAACAAGAAAACCAGATCAAAAAGTAATTTGAACATCTTTTAAAGTATAAAGCAAAAGCGCTCCGGGTTTTGGTCCGGAGCGCTTTTGCTTTAAGTATAACTATAGTTGTTAATCTTCCTTGCGGGTTACCCAGCTCAGGTTGTATAGGTCCTTACGGCGGTCTTTCAGGTTACGCACGCTGCCGGCGGTATTCAGATCTTTCAGCAGGTTCAGGTCCAGGTCGGCTATCAGGGTCATCTCGGTGTTTGGTGTGGCTTCAGCAATTACAGCATCATGCGGAAACGCGAAGTCGGAAGGAGAGAAGACGGCTGACTGCGAGTACTGGATGTCCATGTTCTCAACTTTCGGTAAGTTACCTACGCTGCCGGTAATCGCCACATAACACTCGTTCTCGATGGCGCGCGCCTGAGAGCAAAGTCGAACACGTAGGTAAGCGTTTTTGGTGTCGGTCCAGAACGGTACGAACAGGATCTTCATGTCCATATCCGAAAGCATACGCGCCAGTTCCGGGAACTCTACATCGTAACAGATCAGGATACCGATCTTTCCAATATCCGTGTCAAATATCTTGAGCTTGTGGCCACCGCGCATCCCCCAGTAGTGCGATTCGTCCGGCGTAACGTGCAGTTTATATTGCTTGTCGTAGGTGCCATCGCGGCGGCAGAGGTAGCTTACGTTGTATAGTTTGTTGTCGTAGTACTCGGGCATGCTGCCGGCAATAATGTTGATGTTGTACGACAGCGCCAGGTGTATCATGCGTTCGCGAATCTCATCCGTATATTCGGCCATGCTTCGGATCGCTTCCGACGGAGAATCTTCCTTGGTAAGGGCCATCAGCGGGGCGTTAAAGAACTCCGGAAATACCACAATATCAGACTTGTACGAGCTTACCGTGTCCACAAAGAACTCGATCTGCTGCATCATGTCTTCCAAGGATTTTACGGCACGCATCTGCCACTGCACAATACCAATCCGAACGATCGTTTTCTTACCGCCTATCAGCTTTTCCTTCTCTTCAAAATACACGTTCACCCACTCCAGCAATGTGGCATAGGCACGCGAGTCGGTATCGTCGGGCAGGTAGTTTTTCATGATCTTGCGCACATGGAACTCGTTGCTCAACTGGAACGATAGCACCGGATCTGAAAGCTCTTTGTTGCGCACCATCTCGATGTACTTGGCAGGCGTCAGCTTGTTGGCGTAATCCTTATAACCCGGTATGCGGCCGCCGGCAATTATACCGCGCAGGTTCAGGTTCTCGCACATCTCTTTACGGGCATCGTACAGGCGGCGGCCCAGGCGCAGGTTGCGGTACTCGGGGTGCACAAACACGTCTATGCCGTATAGGGTGTCACCTTCGGGGTCGTGGGTTTTAAAAGTGCCACGGTCTACAATCTGCTCGTAGGTGTGCTTGTCGCCGTACTGGGCGTAGTCTACTATAAGGCTGAGGGCGCCGGCCACTACTTTTCCTTTATCTTCAATACAGATCTGGCCTTCCGGAAACTTCTTGAGCAGGTTCGAGAATTCTTTTCTGGTCCAGGCGCCATCAATGTTACGGTACACCGTATCCATGATCTCTTTTACTTCATTATAGTCTTTGAGCTCGAGCTGGCGCAGTAATAATTTGTGTTCAGTGTGTTCTGTACTTTCTTCGTTCTTATCGCTCATGGGTCAGTTTTTCTCTTTTATGCTACAGGTATACGTGCAGCAACTATAGTTTCGATACAATTTATAGTTAGATGCCTGTACGCACCGTATCAAAGTTAAAAAAGAAAGCGCAGCTATAGTAACTGCGCTTTATAGTTTGTATGGTTTGATTGTCATCCCCCTGCCCCCTTCAAAGGGCAGGGCCGTTAAGTTCTATTTTTCGTAAACTAATATGTTTAGGAAAGGGGGAGCAGATGCAAAATAGTGAAGTAAGTTTACTAGCCTGTCTGCGTGAGGTACCTGATTTTCGTCGCCCGCAAGGC